>JBDVOA010000029.1:0-464683 GCA_039969355.1 Paracoccaceae bacterium | reverse complement strand
GCGATCTTCCCGACGTTGCTGTTGGGCGACGCGTTCCGGAACGCCTGAGCCGCGGCGTTGGATGCGTTGAGATTCTTCAGCTTATCTGAGCCGTAGGGATCCGTGATCGCCGCAACAAGCGGATCACGGTACCGTTTTGATTGTTTCTTTCTGATATCCGATGACTTTTTGGCGACGTCCAGGCGCGTTACTGGACGTGGCGAAGTCTCCACTAGGGTAGTTTTTTGTATTCTTGCGGACTTGCTGGGGCGTGTTGAACGTTTCGTTTCGCCGCCAAAAACTGATTTTACTTTGCGCTGGAAGGCTTTTGTCTGTTTCGCAGACTTACCTGAGGAGTGCTTTTTCTTGCCGCCGCCAAATATCTCGCGCAGCGACGCGCCCTTGCCCGCGGATTTCTTTGACTTTGCGCCTGCGTTACCCTTGCTGCGGTGAGCCTTACTGGAGCTTTTGCGAGAGCCCTTAGCGGTGCTGCTTTTCTTGCCGCCCTTACCGGCAGCCTTGGCCCCGGCACCATCGCTTTTGCTTGCGCCGTTTCCACCGCTGTTGCCATTGCCACCACCCTTGCCACCGCCATTTCCATTCTTCGCGTATGCAAAATCAGGAACCGAGAATACCGCCACGACCGCAGTTGACCCAATCAACGCGATTGAAAGTGAACAAGCTCTTAGGAATTGGTTACTTGTGATCTTCATGGTGACTCCAAGCGGTGTGATTTAGATTGGGTTAAATGACTAAGGCAGTTTAGTCGTTGGCAAATGATCCAAATTCGATGAGATATCGGATGAGCCGGACTTTTATCACAACGCTGTAAATCCTATTGGAACAGGCTGTTCATCTTGGGTTCACATCGGTGCCGCTACATTGGCCCTGCGATATTGCTAATAATTGGAATTCCGGAATGATTAGGGTTTTTCTGGCGACTGGCGTGCTGGCCTTTTCCCTTGGGGGGGAAGCCTCTGCTGCCACGCGCGAGCTTAACCAAGCCGAGCTCCGCATAGCGTCGATAACTGGCAAAACGATCGGATTGAGGCGCGCGATTGACAGTGTTGCGGCATCTGTGGGCGGTACTGCTGTCGAGGCGCGTGCTTTTAAATCCGACGACGTTTTCTACCGCATTCTTGTAAAGAAACCGAATGGCAAGGTTGTCGGCGTCATTGTCAATGCTCGAACCGGTAGATTGGTCTCGAACAATTCCAGCGTTGGCCGTCAAATCTCAGCGACTGCAAAATCTTCTCCCAGTAAATTAGGCAGTAGCGGGCGCAAGGCGAACAGCGGGACTAGCAATAACAACCGTGGTAGCAACGGCAACACTGGCAATAATGGCGGCGGCAACGGCGGCGGCAATGGCAACGGCGGCGGCAATGGCAACGGCGGTGGTAATGGCAACGGCGGTGGTAATGGCAACGGCGGTGGTAATGGCAACGGCGGTGGTAATGGCAACGGCGGTGGTAATGGCAACGGCGGTGGTAATGGCAACGGCGGTGGTAAAAAATAAGCCTACCTTTTGAAATCACAAATATGCATATACTTACGGTGCCATGAGAATCCTGCTCGCCGAAGATGAACCGCAGCTGTGTGAGCAAATCAAAAGGTTGCTCCTCGCGGAAGGACGAGTCGTAGATGTGGTGAATGACGGCATGGACGCTCATTTTCTGGGATCCACCGAACCCTACGACATGATCATTCTTGATATTGGATTGCCGGGACGCGACGGGATCTCGGTGCTGCGCGAGTGGCGCAAAACCGGTATCGTCACGCCCGTTCTGATCCTGACTGCACGCGACGGTTGGAGCGAGCGAGTAGATGGATTGGATGCTGGCGCGGATGATTACATGACGAAACCCTTCCATATGCCAGAGCTGGCCGCGCGCGTCCGTGCTATGCTGCGACGCCAAAGTGGCCACGTAAATCCTGTCTTCGAAAAAGGAAGCGTTACCTTTGACATCCGCAATGGACGTGTCTCGGTCGATGGAATTCCGATTGATCTGACAGCACAAGAGATCGCTGTTCTGACCTATCTTGTCCACAACAGCGGTCGGATGATATCCCGCACTGAATTATCTGAGCATATCTATGAATACGATGGTGATCGTGACTCAAACACAATTGCAGTGTTCGTCACCCGGTTGCGAAAAAAGCTGGGGCCAGATTTAATTACCACAGTACGTGGCCGCGGATATATGATCGACGCCGCCTGATGTTATCTTTGCGCCACCGAGCTTGGTTGGGGGGGATCGCATCGGGAGTGGTATCGGTCACCGTCGGGGCAATAGCACTCTATTCATATATCGACCAAAAAGTGCTGGAGCGGTTCGACAGCACCCTGCAAGATCGTCATACTCAACTTGTTGTGGGGCTAAGCGTGGCAACTCAGAACCCCAGCACATTACAGGACCTCATTTTTGACCCTGCCTATGGTACACCGTATTCGGGCAGATACTGGCAGGTCTCTCGTGGCAATGGCGAGATTTACACTTCTGCTTCGTTGTTCGACGAAACATTCGCAGAGCCGGATGGCTCTTCTTTCGGCACAACGACATGGAACACGTCCGGTCCGGAGGGCGAAGAAATACGTAGCGTCTATCAGCGGATAACTTACGAAGACGGAACTGAATGGGGAGTAAGCGTTGCGGAAAGCCGTTCCGAGTTGATGATTGAGCGCCGGGATACCAGACGCAGCTTGTTGTTGGCATTTGCGCTGGTTGGAGTGATCGGAATAGCCGGCTCGGTTCTTCTGATGTCAGCCGTGCTGGGGCCGTTAAGGAAGTTACGCGTCGATGTGGCGAAGCGCTGGGATAATGATCAGGCGCTCAGTCCAGAGGATTATCCCGAAGAAGTGTCGCCGCTGGTCAGTGACATTAACGAATTGCTGCAGCGCAACCGTGCAATTGTCACCAGTTCGCGTCGACAAGCCGCCGATCTTGCTCATGCCCTTAAGACCCCAACAACGATCCTGCGCAATGAATTGGCTGCGCTGTCAACGGATCATGTCGCAACCGAACAGGCCCAGGAGGCGCTGGAGCGCATTGATGCGCAACTCAGCCGTTCATTGGCGCGGATGCGGGCTGCAAACACCGCTGAGTTGACCCACACACGCACAGATCTGTCAAATTCCGTAGATCGCTTGTCGCGGTTGATCTCATCAATGGCCAAAAGAGAGGGCAAATCCCTTGAGACGAGAAGCGAGCCCGAATTGTGGGTGCGCATGGATGCGCAGGACATCGAAGAAGTTATGGGAAATCTACTGGATAATGCCCTCAAATGGAGCAAAAGAACCGTGCGTTTGACAGCTAGGGAGTCGGCCGATGGAATAGAGATACTAGTTGAGGACGATGGGCCAGGCATCCCAGAAATCGCACGGCGAGAGGCTTTGCGGTCTGGCGGCCGGCTTGACACATCCACGCCGGGCACCGGGCTGGGGTTGGCAATAGCCGTCGATTTACTCCAGGCGTATGGTGCAGCCCTTTCAATGGAAAAATCAGAACTCTTAGGAGGTCTCGCTGTGAGAGTTTCAATTCCATCGTCAATTAGGTCACCTACAATTCAAGCGGTAGAGCACCAATAATGATTGTTGCGAGCCCCTTCGAGTGTGTATTCATTGATGGGCGGCATGATACTGCCGCGAAACGCTTTTTCCGCTTTGCGGCATCGGACGGCTTTGTCGGCCGCTGAGACATTGGGCAGAGGCGCGGTGAACGTCTGGATTGCATTCCGGCCTTTCATTCTGTTGCGAAGGGCCGCTTTGGAGACGTTGTTTTGCATTGTCGTGACGCCGTCACTTTCCGACAGAAGTGACGCAGCGAAAATCGCCGCAGCCGCATCAGGCTAGTTTGTCCCGCTTCCTTCCAGTTCGTGCGCAGTGCAGCCAATGGCTTTTTACCCCCAGACCTGTCGTTCGCGCACCGCGCAGAGAACTGCAGTTAGAAGCCCGAATGCGTGCCTGACAATTGCACTACGCACGGTTTTCGTCACTCGATGCGGGATCGACTGAGATCTGTCGAGTGTCCCGCCGATTTAGTCGACCAGGTTGGGGCTGGCAGACGGAAGGTTTTGGCCTCGGTGATGGCCCAAGCTAGCCTATGGCTGTGCTCAGAAGATGGATTAAGGCTATCACGTGAGCCGACATGGTCTACGGCTCCAAGCAGTTGCTAAAAGTTGGAACGAAACCAATGTGTTAACTGAAGATATGGTACCCGGGAGATGAGGCTGTGTTCCTCCTACAGGCACTGCTTCAACTGGTAGCTCCAGCAAAACAACGGCTTACCGTGTGCTGTCAGCAATATCTGAAATTAGTATGCAGGCGAGTTGCGCGTTCAGTTGACCTCAGATCAAACTTCTCCATCCCATCCGGCAACCCGAAATAGAACGCCTACGCTTCCAAATAGGCGCAGGACGGCACACCGATCAAGCCACCGACCGCGAACTTGAACCATTGTACTGGCGTAATCGGAAGCATTGCACTCGATCTTCAAGCAGGGATTTTTGGCTTCGAAATTCAAAACCTATGTTACAATCTTGCATCTTTCACTGTGATCCAGCCGCAGAACCAATTGGAGAAAATCGGATGGGTAAATTTTTTAGATCAACCGTATTTGCATCGATCATAGCGCCATTCATTACTGGGCCGTCGGTCGCGCAGCCGTTGACCTGGTGGGACATCCTTTCTCCAGATCGGTTGATAGAGCATGCAACGCGCTACGCCGTCGTCTTCGCTAGGACCTATGTAGATCTCACTTTCGAGGATATTTCCACGAATTTGCTGAGTAGCAGAACCACAATTTCCAACCTTCAAATCTGGCCGCCAATACCCTGGCAGGATCGCGAGTTATGCAAAGTGAGCATCGAACGTGTCACGATCAGTGGACAGACCTTCGATAACCTCGATAACGCAACTGTCAAACTAGACGCGTATGACGCCATGGTGACGCTTGGCTGCGTCCCGCCCGAACTACGCACTGGAACGAAGCTCATTGGATTAGAAGAGATTTCGCTTCCGAGTATTAACATCAATATCAGCTATCACATTCCGTCCGCTCAAGCGAAGGTGTCTATTCTTGCGTCGATGTCTGACATCATGGAAGCTTCTTTGGCGGCAGATTTTGACTACGTGGCCTTCCGAGTGCCGGTTGGGCGCGGAGATCCTCATCCAGTAGCATTCCTTTCCAGTTCATCCATTGAATTTCACAATCTGGGTGGATGGGAAGCAGTTTCACAATTTTTACCTGGCGCGTTCACAGAACAGGAAACGGCAGCGGCGGCCGTCGAAAATGCTATTCGGGCAGCGTTTAACAGAATGAACCGCAAGTCCGTAAATTCGAACGATGAAGAGTTGTCCATTTTCCAACTAGCGTTCCTATCAACAGTAGCTTCGGCCTGGACAGAATTTCTGAAGTCTCCTGACCAAATCGTGCTGGAAACAAATATCGCGCCAGACCGACCAGTGTTTCTCAATTTCTGGGAGTACGAAGACAGCCCGTCGTCGATTATCCGCGATCTGAATCCGACTATGCGTACAGCCACGTCTTCCGCGCCGAACGTTCTCTCTGCCGATGCGATCGACGCCTTGGTTTCGGGTGGCTGGCGCGATTTGCCGACTACCATGCGCTTGGAGATCGGGGTTGCCCTGGCCCGAGGCGAAGGCGTCCCGCAAAATGGTTCTCTCGCCGTTGAAATACTCACAGAACTTGCAACTGAAGGGAACGGCAAAGCAGCAGCTGCAATTTCGGAGGCGCTCGAAAATATCGACCCTGAAGCCGCTTATAGATGGAGTTTGAGTGCCGGCATCTCGGGTGAAGTCGGAATGACCTCCAGACTGGACCGGCTCGAGGCAGAGCTGCCGGTGCAGACAATTTTGAAGATCCAGCGTAATGTGTCAATCGAGGTGAAGGACAAGGTGACTTTGCCATCATCAATAGTCGGCGTTCGTGCTCGTGCACGCAACCACTTGACCGGCATAGGCGCGCGCCGAGATTATCAGACCGCACATACTTGGGCGTCGATCGGCGCGGCCCTGGGCGATCACGCCTCCGTTGCCATAGCTGACGAGGTTTCTAAGACACTCAATACAGCGAATACTGTGGAGGGAAAAGCAGCTATAGACGAACTCTTGCGCAATTCGAACGACGCAGCCCTCGGTCTATGGTCAGAACTCATCCCAGTACTAAACGCTCGCGGAGGGCCTTCTGACACTGCACGCCGTCCAGTTGTGCAATCACCCGCCGAGGCGATTGATACGTCAACAGTTTCTGACGACGAACTAAATACCTGTCGTCAGCTTTTTACCGAGAGATTTGCTGAAGACTACGAAGTCGGCGGCAACTGTGTTTCAAATAGCGCCGTTTTGCTGCGCGAACTGGCGCTGGCGGGAAAAGAACTGGATTCATTGCGCGGCCGGCTGACTGACAATCCAGCGATTGAAACCGAAGAATCTCTGGCGCTGACCGAGCCGGATGTCGAGTTGCCGGAGGCCGAGCTTTTAGACGATCGACCGGTGGTCGAATTGGCCGTCGAGCCGACAGTGGTTATGGAAAATGTGGAACTGAAACGGGAACTTGAGGCGAGTACATCAAAGCTTGCCGAGGGCGAACGTCAGGTTGCACTGTTAAACGAGCAGGTATCGGCATTGCGATCCCAACTGGGTTCTCTCCAGTCCCTTCTTGATGCAACAAGCTCTCGAGATCAGGAGACTCAGGTGCAAATAGAGGCCCTAGGTTCAGAATTGAATACCGCCTTGGCGCGAGTTGTTTTGGCGGAACGGCAGCGCCAGGAACTGGAAACCACACAACAAGAATTGCTGCGAAGAGAAGCCGAACGACCCCCGTCAGACGCCGAAATAATCCAGCAGTTCCGGGCACAATTCCTTACTGACTTAGAAGATGTTCATGCTAATCGCTCAGACATTACTGTCGTTGACGATCGCCTGATCATCTCTTCCGGGACTCTCTTTCAAAAGGGATCGACAAATCTCTCCGCCGAGGGTCGTGCAGAAATTGCCAAGGTCGCTGGTAGTTTCATTAACATCGCTGCGGAAATACCCACGTCGGCAGACTGGATTCTCCGTATCGGCGGTCACACCGATGACATCCCAATCGCCAGCAGCGCATTCGCCGATAATTGGGAGCTATCGCAAGCACGAGCGCTGTCGGTACTGCGTTACCTGGCCGATGATCTCGCTTTCCCACCACATCGACTTGCCGCCATGGGTTTTGGAGAATATCAGCCGCTTAACTCAGAAAATACTGCTGCGGCGCGCGCCCAGAACCGACGCATCGAATTGCTACTGACGACGCGATGAGCGTGCTGCGTCAGTTTTGGTTTTCATAGCAGCGTTCTGGGCAGAGTGTTTTCCGGATGCGTTTGACGGATTTTAGCGTTCCTGTTGCGCGAAAACGGGCTGTTCTGGCGTCTATTTAGCGAGCAATGATATGGCCTCTCAGTTGAGTCCGTTTGATGTTCAGTCTTGGCCATTGCACAAGAATGGCAAAAAGACTGTGTACAACTTGTTTGAACTCGACTGTCCGCTAACTTGCCGCGTTTGTTTTGCGCTCTTTTAGTCGCTTGCCATCTGAGCACTTGGGGTCGATTGGGATATTGCCCGCTCCTCATCGGTCATATCTTCTTCGATGCCTTCAAACAGGGGGGTTGAAAGATAGCGCTCACCCGTATCAGGCAGCATTACAAGCAGTACTGAACCCTTTGGTGCGGATGCCGCAACTTGCATTGCGACCGCAAAAGTGGAGCCCCCGGATATGCCCGTAAAAATACCTTCTTCGGCTGCAAGCCGTCTGGACCATGAAACGCCCTCAGGACCGGTAACGGGCAGTAGTTCGTCGTAGTAGGATCGGTCCAGTGCCTCTTGAAGGACGTAGGGAATAAAGTCCGGTGTCCAACCCTGGATCGGATGAGGCTCGAACGAAGGATGGCTTTCTGTTGGCTGATGTTCGTCGTTTCTGGAGTTGACGTACCCTGACGCTACGATTGCCGAATTGGCGGGCTCAGTGAGGATGATCTTCGTATCTGGGCGGCTTTTTCTGAGCACACGGCCAACACCGGAGACTGTACCGCCGGTGCCATAGCCTGTCACCCAATAGTCCAACCGCTCACCCGCAAAGTCAGCAAGTATCTCACGAGCTGTCGTACTCTCGTGAATGTCGGCGTTATCGGGGGTCTCAAACTGGCTTGCCAGAAACCAGTCGTTTTCTTCTGCCAGTTCCTTGGCTTTGCTATACATTCCAAAGCCCTTTAGGGCGCGCGGGGTGAGCACAACCTTTGCACCGAAAAAACGCATCAATCGCCGCCTTTCAATTGAAAAGCTGTCTGCCATCGTCACAACAAGTGGATACCCCTTGGCCGCGCAAACCATCGCGAGACCAATGCCAGTATTACCGGAAGTTGCCTCGACGATCGTTTGCCCGGGTTTCAGTCGCCCATCGCGTTCAGCGGCTTCGATGATATTCGTTGCCAGACGGTCCTTCACTGAACCGGCTGGGTTGAAAGCCTCGAATTTTACGTAAACATTAACATGTTCTGGCGCGACGCGATTGATGCGAATGACCGGCGTGTTGCCAACCGTGTCAAGGATTGAAGAGTAGAGCCGTCCCCGGCCTTCCGCTGTCCTAATTCCCATAGAGGATCCCTCCTTTTGTGTGTCGCCATTCTTCAGTCGCAGTGCATTCATTTGTTTAGCATGATGCCGAGCGTTGTCACATTAACAAACGCCCGGAATTTCTTCTTCGTCCCTGCGCACCGTCTCTCCGCCTTAACCATCCGATATTACCGCCTCGAAGCACTTGACGCCTGGAAGGCCGCCACACGAGCAACTTGAAAACCGGGCATCAGGATTTATGGACGGGCCGGAAGTAAATGTAACAACACCTAGGAAGTTACCCTTTTAAGGCGGCAAGCACTTTACGAGTGGCAGTGCATATCGGCGTGTGGGTGTCTTGCAGGATTGACACCCTGTCAAATCGCGAGGGATCAGCATTTACAGCAATCCGCAAAGCTTCACCAAACGCCATGCGAAGTTCTGTCCCGATGTTGAACTTGCAAATATTTGTGGTTCGGGCAAGCCGCCGGCGTTGATCAACGGGCACGCCAGAACCACCGTGGATGACCAGCGGCACGTTGGTCGATGTTTGAATCGCAGCGATACCGTCCTCGTCCAGCCCGCCTTCCTTGTTTTCTTGCAAGTGGACATTGCCAACCGAGATTGCCATTGCGTCTACACCGGTTTCGCCCGAGAAAATTGCGGCTTCCTCGGGATCTGTACCGGCGGAGTTTTCGCCGTCTGCATATCCGACAAACCCGATCTCGCCTTCGCACGAGATACCCGCCGCATGGGCCAGATCGACAATTCGCTTCGTCTGATTGATATTTTCGGCCAACGGTGTGCGTGAACCATCAAACATGAGTGAGGTAAATCCGCTGTCCAGGGCTTCGGAACATTCATCGTAGGTATAACCGTGATCCAGATGTGCCACGACGGACACGCTTGCCTCTTCTGCCAGATACCGAAACATCTTGCCCAGGATCGGCAAAGGCGTATGCGCGCGACAACTTGGGCCAGCCTGCAATATGACAGGGCAATTCTCAAGTTCTGCTGCGGCCACATAGGCACGCATGTCTTCCCATCCCAAAGTAACAAGGCCGCCAACAGCGTAGCCTTCTTTGAGCGCAGGTTGCAGCACCTGTGCCAGAGTCGCCAAAGTCATGCCACTGCCCTCACTTGAACTTTGCAATCATGTCTTTGATGCCCGGGATTGTTTCGATCTGATCCGCGTGGGAGGGCTGGAAATACTGCACCAGCGAACGCTGAGAAAGCCCGCCGAGGATGGTAAAGTAATACATCTGATAGCCCGGCAGCACACAGCAAGGATGGTAACCACTGTCGAGGCAAATGGTTGATCCATCAACCAGATGATAAGCGTCGCCCGATTTACCCTCTTCGCGCTGCAGCATCTGCACGCCTGTACCGTGATTTGGCTTGAACCTGAAATTGTAGGTCTCGTCGTGGCGTGTCTCGATCGGCAGCCGGTCAGTATCGTGTTTATGACTTGGGAAACCCGACCAGCCCCCTTCACCTACCGTAAAAAGTTCGGACACGAGAAGGCGACCTACCTTGTCGTGGTATTTTGTGCCAAGGATATGTTTGATTTTGCGATGCGTCTTAGTTTCATCGCTGCCGTATTGTACCAGATCCAGATCGTCAGACCGAACCGCAAAAGCATCCAACACTTTGTCGTATTTAGCCCCCGCAACAAAAACTTCAGTCTCGTCGCTGGTGCAGACAATCTCTGCCCTGGCAGCGGTGGGAACATACACACCCTCTGGCTCGCCGTCCCAGACGTCCTCGACACGCCCGCCCAGCGCATCAGCTTTGAACCCTTCGACATTGACATCGACAGTGCCGGTCGCCGGGACAATGCATGTCTCAAACCCCGGAGTCGCGTATTCGAATGCTTCACCCTTCTTGAGTTTTACGATGTTGAAGTAATTGAGGGGAACTGTCTCATCATCCAGACCGACGATTGGTTTGTTTTGGTTGTCATAGGGCGCAATGTGCATTGGACAGTTCCTTTAGTTCTCTGTTGGGCCGGGATGCTCGGCCAAGAAAGTCTCGAGTGTTGGTGTATCGGGCATCGCCGGTGCGCAACCAGGTTTTGAAACAGTAACAGAGGCACAGGCTGAGCCGCGCAACAAGGCAGCTTTGAGGACGTGACCGTCCGCCAGTGATGTCATGACTCCAGCCATGAAACTATCGCCCGCGCCCGTTGGTTTTAAGGCGTCAACTGGGTAGATACCGGTACGGATCTCCTGTCCATCACCGAAGGTTATCGCCCCCTCTGGTCCCATTTTGTAGACCACGATTGAGGCCGTATCCTGTGACAGGCTGCGGGCCTTCTCCAGTCCCTTGTCGATAGAGCCTGCCATAAAGCCAAACTCTTCGTCGTTGCCTACGATCATGTCTGAGAGTGCAGCAGCACGGCTTAGGACGTCTTCGGCTACTTTGGGAGATGGCCACGAATAAGGGCGGTAGTCCACATCAAAAATGATTGGCAAGCCGGCCTTCTTGGCCAGTTTAAAGGCATGAAATGCCGCTGCGCGCGAAGGCTCTGCGGCGAACACTGTGCCTGCCGTGATCAATGCGCCATATTTGGCGTAATCCACGGCCTCAACATCCTCGATGTCCATCTGAAAATCAGCTGCCCCATTGCGATAGATGACAGTCTGATGATCTTCGATCCGACTTTCATAAACCGCCAATGAGTTTCGAAACTCCCCCCCAATCGGGGTCACATGGGTGGTATCAACACCGTAATTCCTGAGCTGATTAACGCAGTATCGCCCAATGCTGTCGTCCGAAACACGGGTGACCAAAGCAGCCTTACCGCCCAGCTTGCAGATACCAGCGCCAATATTGGCGGATGATCCGCCCAGACCTGCCTGAAAGGTGTCGGCTGCTTCCGTCCTGGTACCGGCAGGATCAGGAAAGAAATCCATGCCCGCCCGCCCGACGATCACGAAGTTGTTTGCCTTGATCCCTTCCAGCAGCGCCTTCACGTCAAACACCCCTTCGTTGTTTTGAACGGGCACTCTCCCAGTCTTCATGAGCCGCCTTCACGCGCGGATTGTCCGTAACATGCGGTGTTCCAACCTCCCACCATGTGTGCCCTTCATTTGTCCATCCGTCAAAGGGGTCGACCTGCGCACAGATGACATAAGTCTTGTCTGACGCTTTGGCCCGTTTGAACGCCTCTGGCAGTTCTGCCATCGTGACGGTTTCGCCCGCGGCACCCATGGCTTTTGCGTGGGCTTCAAAATCAACCGCAAAGGCTTCGGGAACTGTTGGAGCATCGGAGATCAGATTATTGAAGCTCTCGTTCCCCGTGTTATTTTGCAATTTGTTGATGACGGCAAAGCCACCATTGTCCAGCACAATCACAATTAATTTTTTGCGAGTCAGAACTGAAGAATAAATGTCCGAGTTCATCAACAAATAGGACCCGTCACCTGTGAAGATGATGGTGTCCTGTTCCGGCTCTTTTTCCGATTGGGCGATCCGTGCACCCCAGCCACCAGCGATTTCGTAGCCCATGCAGGAATACCCGAATTCTACGTCAACCGTTCCGATATCAAGCGTACGCCAGTTTGCGGTGACCTCGGCTGGCAATCCCCCGGCTGCCGCTACAATTCTGTCGCGCGGGTCGCACAACGTATTCACTGCCCCGATGGCTTGGGCGTATGATGCAGGCCCATTGCCAATGCGAGTGTTCTCCTTAACGTAGTCCGCCCATTTTGCGCGCTCCGCACGCGCATGACCAACCCAGGACTCCGGTGCTGAATAGCCCTTCAATTCCGGTTCGAGTGCCGTCAGTCCAAGTTTTGCGTCCCCCACAACAGTCAGCGACATATGCTTGGCCGCGTCGTGGCGCGCCGCGTTCAAACCGATGATCCTCGCGTCTTTGGCAAAAGCGGTCCACGACCCGGTTGTAAAGTCTTGCAGGCGTGTCCCAACAGCAAGAATCACATCGGCCTCTTCACCGATGGTATTAGCCGAGTTTGATCCCGTTACGCCGATTGGTCCAATATTGAGATCATGTGAATCCAGCATATTGGCGCGACCTGCGATGGTTTCCACGACTGGGATGTTGTGGGTTTCTGCAAAATGCGTCAGCTCAGCGACCGCGCCGGAATATTGGACACCGCCACCAGCGATAATCATCGGGCGCTTTGCCGACTTGAGCAGTTCTACCGCGTCGCGCACTTCCAAAATGTCCGGTGTCTGTCGGCGAATGCGGTGCACCCGTTCTTGGAAAAACGAAACCGGGTAATCGTACGTCCAGCCCTGTACATCCTGCGGCAGACCCAGAAATGCAGGGCCACAATCTGCCGGGTCCAGCATTGTATTCAATGCTGCAGGCAGAGACTGAATAACTTGCGCTGGGTGCGTGATGCGATCCCAATAGCGCGAAACCGCTTTGAAAGCATCGTTCGTACCGACGGTTGGGTTGCCATAATGCTCAAGCTGCTGAAGCACCGGATCAGGCAGCCGTGTCAGGAAGGCATCTCCGCACAGCATCAAAATTGGCAAGCGGTTGGCGTGGGCCAAAGCGGCGGCTGTCAACAGGTTGGTAGTACCCGGACCTGCAGAGGCCGTGCAAAACATGAACCTGCGTCGTAAATGCGCCTTGGCGTAGGCGGCGGCAGCGAAACCCATACCTTGCTCATTCTGTCCACGATACAAAGGCAATACATCGCGATGATCATAAAGCGCTTCGCCCAGACAGGTGACATTGCCATGACCGAAGATCCCAAAGCCGCCACCACAAATGCGGATTTTTTCTCCGTCAATCTCAATATACTGCGCCGCAAGATACCGAATGATTGCCTGCGCAGTCGTTAGTTTGACCGTTTTGTCATTGGGACTCACAATGATTTCTCCCCGAGTTATTGTGCCATGCACGCAAGGATGGGTATTGACCTGAATCGATAAATAAATGTACCCCTTTTGCAACCGGTTGCAAACAGATTCTTTTTGGATAGGATAATACGTGGCCAAAGTTCGGATTGGAATTGTTGGTGGCGGCTACATGGGCAAGGCGCACGCCGTAGCATATGCCGCCGTCGGAAGTGTCTTTGATACAAAACTTCGCCCCGTTCTCGAGATGGTTTGCGCGACATCCGAGGCTTCGGCAGAACGCTACAAATCTGCCTTTGGGTTTCGGCGCGCAACGTCAGATTGGCGGGCGTTGGTTTCTGACCCGGATGTTGATGCAATTGTCATTGCGTCACCGCAGGAAACGCATCGTGCAATTGCCGAAGCCGCCTTTGCGCTCGGCAAACCTGTTTTTTGCGAAAAACCACTTGGCGCGACGCTGACAGACAGTCAAGCCATGGTGGCGGCGGCCGAAGCAGCCCGCGCAATTCACATGAGCGGGTTCAACTACATCCGGACCCCCGCTTCACAGTATGCGCGCCAGTTGATTGCCGAGGGCCGGATCGGCGACATCACCTGGTTTCGCGGCGAACACACAGAAGACTTTTATGCCGACCCCAATGCCCCGGCGACATGGCGCACTGAGGGGGAGTCAAATGGCACCATGGGCGATCTGGCTCCCCACATGATTAACGCGGCGCGCGCGCTGGCCGGGCCAATAACCCGGTTGAACGCGACCGTGGAAACCGTCCACAAGCACCGCCCGGGCGGTACTGTAACCAATGACGATCAGGCGCAGATGATGTGCCGTTTCGAAAACGGTGCACAGGGTCACCTGTTCTTTTCGCGCATCGCCACAGGGCGCAAAATGGGCTACGCCTACGAAATACATGGGACCAAAGGATCGATCCGTTTTGATCAGGAAGATCAGAACGCGCTTCATCTCTATGCCATGGAGGGTCCTGAGGCAGAGCGCGGATTTCGCAAAATCCTCTGCGGCCCGGCGCATCCGGATTACTTACCGTTTTGTCAGGGGCCGGGTCATGGCACTGGATATCAGGACCAGATCATCATTGAAGCGCATGATTTCCTGCGCGCCATCGAAACCGGCAAGAACATCTGGCCGACATTCCGCGAAGGGATGGAAGTTAATCGAATTGTCAAAGCAGCACTGGCCTCTAGCGCAACGGGCGCCTGGGTCGAGGTTGCGGACTTTTAAAGGAAAGAACCATGATCAAGATTGGAAATGCACCTTGTTCCTGGGGTGTCGAGTTTGCGGATGATCCGCGCAATCCAAACTGGCGCAAAGTGCTGCAAGAAAATGCCGATGCAGGCTACGCGGGCATTGAACTTGGTCCGGTCGGGTTCATGCCGGAAGACCCTGTGGTTTTGGGCGAGGCGCTCGAAGAGTACGGCCAGCAACTGGTCGGGGGAGTCGTATTCCGCCCATTCCATGATGCCGATGCCTGGGAGGATGTGATGGACGGTGCTGTGCGGACTTGTAAGGCGCTAAAAGCGCACGGAGCCGAGCATCTGGTGCTGATCGACAGCATTTCACCCCGACGTGCTCCTACCGCCGGCCGAGCCAGCGAGGCAGAGCAGATGGACAAGGCCGAATGGACCGCTTTTCGCGACAAAATCGCCCTGGTCGCAAAAATGGGGACCGAAGAATACGGTCTGACCGTCGGAATGCACGCCCATGCTGCCGGCTTCGTGGACTTTGAACCCGAGCTTGAGCGCCTGCTGTCCGAGATCGATGAAGGCATTCTAAAGATCGCCTTTGACACGGGCCATCATTCTTATGCTGGATATGATCCTGTTGCTTTCATGACGCGCAATATCAATCGTATCAGCTACATCCACTTCAAAGATATCGATCCCAAGGTCAAGGCTCAGGTGGTTGAAGAACGGACCGATTTTTATGAGGCCTGCGCCCAAGGGATTTTTTGCAATCTCGGAGATGGCGACGTCGATTTCCCTAATGTGCGTCAGGTGCTGCTCGACAATGGCTTTGATGGCTGGTGCACGGTTGAACAGGACTGCGATCCAGAAGGCGATACCTCTCCGATTGATGATGCCAGACTGAACCGGACTTATTTGCAATCCATCGGCTTTGAAGGAGCTTGAACCATGACAAAGCTGAAATGGGGCATGATCGGCGGTGGCGAGGGCAGCCAGATCGGCCCCGCGCATCGATTGGGTTCGGGACTCGATGGATTGTTTGAATTTTCTGCCGGTGCATTGGATCACAGGACAGCTGAAGGCATTGACTATGGGCAACGGCTGGGTCTGGGCGATCGCGCCTATGGTTCATGGCAGGACATGCTGGAAGGCGAAAAAAAGCGCGACAACCGTGTAGATCTGGTGACAGTTGCCACCCCAAACGCCACTCATTTTGAAATCACCAAGGCTTACCTTGAGGCAGGGTTCCACGTGCTGTGTGAAAAACCCATGACCATGACGGTTGAAGAAGGCGAAGAAATTGTGGCGATTTCTAACAAGACGGGCAACATCTGCGCGGTGAACTACGGCTATTCCGGCTACTCACTAGTGCGTCACATGAAAGCAATGATTGCGCGAGGCGAAATCGGGAAGGTTCGGCTGGTGAACGCCGAATTTGCACATGGTCATCATGCGGATGCAGCGGATGCTGACAACCCGCGCGTGCGGTGGCGGTATGATCCGGCTCAGGCCGGTGTATCCGCGCAATTCGCCGACTGCGGAATTCATGCAATGCATATGGCCAGCTTTGTGACGGGTCAGGAAGTGACCAGGCTGTCAGCTGACACTGTTTCCTGTATCGACGTTCGCACATTGGAAGACGACGCCATGGTCAATTTCCGAATGGACGGCGGCGCGGTCGGACGGCTTTGGACGTCTTCCATCGCAATTGGACGCCAGCACGGCCTTGGCATTCAGGTCTACGGTGAGACGGGTGGTTTGCGCTGGACTCAGGAACACCCCAACCAACTGTTCTACATGCCGTTGGGTCAGCGGATGCAGATCATTGAACGCGGCGAGGCAAACCTATCTCCCGAGGCCGATCGCACGACGCGGGTTACCATTGGCCACGCAGAGGGGATGCCGCTGGCGTTTGCAAATCTCTACAAGGATCTGGCCGAGGCCATAACTGCCCGCAAAGAAAACCGCACGATTGATCCGGCTGCAAACCTTTACCCGCGCGCAGAGGATGGGTTGCGGTCCATGGCGGCTGTAGTTGCAGTGGCACAAAGCGGAAAACACGACGGGAAATGGCTTGATGCCAGACCACCAATGTTCCGCTGACCTTTCAATCAAAGGGGTCGCAATGTTCCACGCTCAACGACATGACAGTCAAACAGCCGGGATTCAGGCGTGACGGATTGATCTTCGATCAACGCAGCAACACGCGTAATTGAAGTCTCGATAATATCTGAAAACGGATTGTGCACGGTCGTCAGGTTCAGGTTGGCCCAACTCGCCATTTTCATATCATTTAGCCCGATCAAGCCAACATCTTCGGGCACCTGAAAACCGCCTGATTGCAAAGCGGACAGGGCGCCGATACACAAAACATCATCAGCACAAAAATACGCCTGTGCAGGATCGGATTCCAACAGCCGGGTCATCTCTGCGCGTCCTGCCTCAAACGAATATGCGCTGGCAAAACTGTTGGTCGCCGCAACACCTTTGTGGCGCGCGATCTCTTTCAGAAATCCTTTTTCCCGGTCTTGGGTCGAGGTTGCGTCAGATGGCCCGCCGAGAAACCCGAGATCCGTGTAACCCCGTTGAATCAGCGTGCGCGCCACCAGCGCACCTGCAGCAATGTTATCGATGCCCACAACGTCAACATCTGGATCCGAGATGTGGCGGCCAAAAGAGTGCACGACGGGAATGCCCACGTCGCGGAACCGCTTGGCAAAGGCCGGTGGCAAGGTTGAGGACGCCACGATCACACCATCCACAGAATACTGTCGTAGCATCTTCACCGACGCCTCTGGATCGGTTTCATCGGTAAGATTTACCAGCAAGGGGCGCAATCCACGTTCGTGAAGGCCGCGGGTAAACTGGTCAAACACTTCCAAAAAAACAGGGTTGTGAAAGTTGTTGGAAACCAGCCCGATCATCTTGGTCCGGCCCGTCGTCAGTGATGACGCCAAAGCGTTCGGACTGTACCCCAACGCAGTTGCCGCGCGAAGAACTTTTTCGCGGGTCTTGCCCGAAACAGACGCGCCTTCCGTGTAGGTTCGAGAGACGGCAGATCGAGAAACCCCGGCAAGTTCGGCCACATCTTTGAGCGTGATCGCCATGCCAGAACCGCCCTAGTCTTTCGGGCCAGCGCTATAGTCGATGATGTAAAAGCGCCAACCGCAAAACCCACCGACCCCGATGAAGATGATCGCCCAAAGAGTGGCCCCCTGAGAAAGCTCGACTACGCCCCAGAGTATCATCACAACTACAACAGCAACGCGAATCCAAACTGGCGCAAAAAAGGGGTTTTCGAGATCAAAAAACTTCTTCACGCGGCGCCTTCGAACTCCGCACCGGTTTTTGCGCCGGTAATGTAAGCCACGACATCCTGACCATCGGTTTCTTCCACTTTCAGGTCTGCGCAAATTCGACCCCGACGAAACACGATGATGCGATCCATAAGATCCATCACCTGCCGCATGTTATGGCTGACGAGGATCAGTGGTTCGCCCGCGTCTTTCAGTGTGCGGATAATGTTCTCGACTTGCGCGGTTTCCTGAACACCCAACGCAGCTGTCGGTTCGTCCATGATCGTCAAGCGCGAGTGGAAAGTAGCAGTGCGCGCGATTGCCACACATTGTCGCTGACCACCCGACATGTTTCGGATCGAATTGCGAATGTTCGGTATCTTCACTGCTGTTTTTTCCAGGCCTTCCATGGTTGCTGCCCGCATCGCCTTGTAGTCAAGAAACCGAAACGGTCCGAGCCAATCAAACTTGGTTATCTCTCTCCCGAGAAACAGGTTGTCGGGCACGTCCAGATCATCAGCCAGCGCGAGTGTCTGGAACACGGTTTCGATACCAGCTTCGCGCGCGTCCAGCGGACCGGCAAAGCTGACCTCTTCATCATAAAGCCAGATTTTGCCGCGTGTCCGCTGCTCAACACCCGTGATCTGGCGCACAAAAGTCGACTTGCCCGCACCGTTGTCGCCCATGACGGCGATGTGCTCACCTTTCTTGAGCTCAAAATTTGCGCCCTCGAGCGCGTGTACCCCGCCGTAGTGCTTGGTCAGGTCTTCGGTTTTCAGAACGATGTTCTCACCCATGTTTTTTCTCCTGTCCTTAAGCTCTGTTTCGCTGGCGGTATTGATCCAAAATCACGGCTGCGATGATAATGCCACCCATCGCCATCAGCTGATAGGACCCGTCGAGTTTGACGAAGGTAAAGCCCGAGCGAATGACACCAAGTACCATAGCACCAAGGACCGTGCCGATGATCGACCCGCGTCCTCCGGTCAAACTGATGCCGCCGATGACGGCCATGGCAATGGCGAAGAGTTCGTAGAACTCACCCATTCCGGCCTGTGCCGTTGAAGCCTTCGCGCTCAGCACGACACCTGCGAATGCGGCAAGCATGGAGGCGATCATGTAAACCATGACCTTGTGCTTTTTAACGTTGATACCCGACATCCGCGCGGCTTCTTCGTTCGAGCCGATTGCGTACGTATGTTTGCCATAGACTGTGTAACGAAGGATTACGTGGAAGATTACTGCCAGTGACAGGAACCACACCACTGGCATCATGCCAGAGCCGATAAACTTGTAGCTATCGGTTGGAAATGAAACCGGGCGGCCCGACGACCACCATAGCGCGATGCCGCGACAGATCAGGAACATGCCGAGTGTTGCAATGAAAGGCGGAATGCGGAAATAAGCGACAAATGTACCGTTAATGCCGCCGATCATGGCCCCGAACAACAGCGCGACAACCACTGGAACAAGCACTGGTAGATCCATTGCCCAAAGGCCAAAGATCGCCTTGGGGTTCGGGTTGCCGTTCACCAGTTCAGTCTGTGCGAAACTCATCGCGATCATCGCAGTTGCTGCGACGAGCGGTCCGGAACTCAGGTCAATACCGGCTGTGATGATGACCTGCGTCACACCAAGGGCAATGATCCCAATAATCGCAACTTGCAGGATGACAATTTGCAACCGCGCTTCGTTAAAAATTGAGTCGAAACGGCCCCGCGTATCAAAGAGGAAGCTCTGATTATCCATGTAGGGCAATGCCTGCCCCAAAATCTCGAATATTACGATGATAATAATTAGTGCGAAGAGGACATTCATTTCATTGGGCCAGGACCGTTTGGTCTTGTCGAAGGTTAGCCCGCCAGTGCCGTGGCTAGTATCTGCCATTGAGGATGCCCCCTGTTAAGCATGTGTGAAGGTACGGGACGGCACAGATGGACCGCCCCGCGGTTTTAGGTTAAAAAACCGAACTCAGTTCTTGCTCAAGAACTCATCCATGTTAGCCGGTGTAACCAGCTTGAACGGAATGTAGACTTTCTGATCTACCGTCTCGCCTGCAGCCAGCGCGAGGGCTGCGTCGACAGAACCACTACCCTGACCAAACGCGTCCTGGAACACGGTTACGTCATAGTCACCAGACTGCATGGAAAGCAAAGCGTCTTGGCTTGCGTCTACGCCACCAACCTGAACATCAGCCATGTCCATACCCGCAGCCTTCATTGCCTGAATCGCGCCAATGGCCATTTCGTCATTATTGGCAAGAACAAAGTCAAATGGCTCACCCGATGACATCCAGTTTGTCATAAGGTCCTGTGCTTCATCGCGCGACCAGTTTGCGGTCTGCTCATCAATCAAAGTCATGAAGTTGCACATGTCTATGCCGATGATATCGTGCACGTCCTTTGAGCGCTGAACTGCAGCCTGGTTCGACAGCTGACCATTCATCAGATAACCGGTAGCACCGCCAGCTTTGCCCGCAGCCCGCAAGTTGTTGCAGACCTGAAATGCTGAAAGCGTCCCGGATTCAATTTCATTCGATGCCACGAAGGCTTGCGTTGGCGGCAACTCATTCACATTGTCAGGTTCGCGGTTAACGAAGACCAGCGGAACATCACCGGCAGCTGCGGTAATAGCGGCACCTGCTGATGTATCGACGATGTTCACGATTATTGCATCAACACCGGAGGCCACAAAGTTAGTCACCTGATCGATTTGCTTGGCAATGTCGTCGGTGGCGTCTTCCATTTGCAAGCTAACGCCGTCCAGGCTTGCGGCGTGCTCTGTCATGCCGTTGCGCATAACAGTCAACCAGTTGTCGTCAAAGCGCGAGATGGTAGCACCAATATCCTGCGCCATACTCGTCGTGCCCATGAGGGCTGTCAGGCCAGCGGCCAAAAAAATCTTCTTCATTCTTGGAGTCCTCCCAAAATCGTGCCCGGCGCACGGTTCATTAGTGCCGGGACCCCCGTTTCGGGGGCATTTTCTTCATTCCGTCTCATGCCGCCATATTGGCAACTTGCGAGGAAATGAAAGCTACTGATTCCGACAGAGCGTCTGTCGGATCATTCAATTCGTGCACTGTCGGCGAAAAGGCCTCGAACGAGAACGGGCCTGTGTATCCTGCCGACCGAAGCCGTGTGATCTGAGCAAGGTTGCCAATCGTATCGTTGCAATCGACCAGCCCGCGATGCGCATCCGTCATGTCTGAATAGCCAATACGCTGATCTGTAACGCCGGAAATATGGACAATGTGCGTAAGGTCCGCAAAAATCGCTACCTCTTCAGCAAGGGCGTGATGGAACGTGTCGTGGATCAATCCAAAGCATGCAGGGCGTTCCATTTCTTCCAACACCGCGACAGCATCCGCTTTCAATCGCAAACTGCTATTGGCGAATCCGAGACATTCGATCAAAGCAACCATACCGACGTTTTCCAACATAGGTTGTAGCGCAATGAGAGCCTCTTTCAGCAGGTCCCGTTGTTCGCTGCGCGCCACCGGAGCGTCCTCAATACGCGGGATCAGGGCAATCGCTTCTGCGCCACAATTCTTGGCCTGACGCGCAAGGTTCAAGGCCTCTGCCTGCTTTTCGGCGCTGTTTTTATTGAACCCATACACTTCCGCGAGCGCCAGAATACGCAATCCACGCTCTTTGGCATTTTTGCCAATTTCGCGCGCGTCTTTTCCATCAAACAATGCAGTCGGAAGGTCATTGCGCAACTCAACACCAACAAATCCCAATGACTGCGCCATATCAAAAAGCTCTGTCGCAGAGGACTGGGGAATCGTCATATGATTGAGGCCGGTCGACATCATTTATCAGGTGGTGTCCCTTGATTCTCACTTTACTCTACCCCGAAATCAAAAAAATGCAACCGGTTGCATTTTTGGTCAATAGACCCGGTTCAGTTACGTTGGAATTGTCCTTGACGTAGATGGTTGGGGTATTCGTATACTAACAAAATCGTGAATTATCCGGGAGGAAAAGAAAATGACAAAACTGGTCATAAAGAGCATCGGTCAAATTCTTTCGGGAAAACTCGAATACCCAGTTTTTGAAGGGGATTGCCTCATTGCGGTGGATGGGAAAATCTCGGAATGGGGATATGAAAAGGATATTGATTGTGAGGGTGCGACCACAGTCGTTGATGCCCACGGCGTGACTCTCGCGCCCGGACTGATTGATAGCCACATCCATCCCGTAGTTGGCGACTACACACCGCGACAGCAGCAGCTGCATTGGATCGACAGCACGTTGCACGGCGGCGTGACGACGCTGATTTCAGCGGGCGAAGTCCACATGCCTGGTCGACCCAAGGATGTCGTCGGCCTCAAGGCCATGGCGATCGCGTCCCAGCGGTGGTACGTAAATTTTCGCCCTTCCGGTGTCAAGGTTCACGCTGGCGCGCCGGTCATTGAGCATGGGATGGTAGAAGAGGACTTCAAAGACTTAGCCGACGCAGGAGTTAGACTCTTGGGCGAGGTTGGATTGGGCACCGTCAAAGACGGTAAGACCGCTCAGCAAATGGTGGGTTGGGCGCGTAAGTATGGCATCCAAAGTACGATCCACACAGGTGGCCCTTCCATACCAGGATCGGGCCTGATCGACGCGGACATGGTCATGGAAACCGGAACCGACGTCATCGGTCATATCAATGGCGGACATTCCTCCTTGCCTGATGATCAGATTGTGTGCCTTTGCGAGAATTGCAAAGCGGCCTTTGAAATTGTTCACAACGGCAACGAAAGGTCGGCAGTTTTGGCACTAAACACGGCACGTGAACTGGGCAAGCTGGATCAAGTCATTCTGGGCACAGACGGTCCTGCAGGGTCCGGCGTTCAGCCGCTGGGCATATTGCGCATGGTCGCGATGCTGTCCTCCTTCGGAAATGTTCCGGCAGAGCAGGCCTTTTGCTTTGCCAATGGGAACACGGCGCGTCAACGAGAGTTGGACACAGGGCTGATTGAGGAGGGAAAATGCGCTGACTTTGTGTTGATGGATCAGGCGCAACATGCACCTGGCGAGACGATGCTGGACTCTGTTCGGCTTGGAAATCTACCAGGGGTAGGTATGACAATAATTGATGGCGAAGTACGTAGCGAACGCTCGCGCAATACTCCTCCAGCCAACCGCCTGCCAGAACGAGTGCTATAAGGGAGCCACCGGTTCTGATTTTGCCCTTATCGCGGCTCGAACTCGCGCTGGAGTGGCCGGAACTTGGAAGATGCGCACGCCAACAGCGTCATAGATTGCATTCAAAATGCTTGGTGCTGTCGGGATCAAAACATGCTCGCCAAGACCCTTGGCGCCATAGGGCCCATGCGCGTCTGAATCCTCTATGATAATTGTTTCGATCGGTGGAACGTCACCAATCGTGGGGATCAGGTAGTCGTGCAAGTTTTCAGTGCTGCCCGGGATATACTCTTCCATCAGCGCCATACCCAACCCCTGTGCGATTCCTCCGTGCACCTGCCCTTCAACAAGCATCGGATTGATTGCATTGCCGACATCATGGGCCGCCACAAATTTGATCGGTTTCACAGTCCCGAATGCTGTATCAACTTCAACCACGACGAGGTGTGCGGCGTAACCAAATTGCGCGTAGGGGATACCCTGACCATTTGCATCGAGCGGCTTGGTTGGAGGATCATAGGTTTCTTCAGCGCGCAGGGCATAACCCTCAATATCAGTCTCTAACTGGGCCAACACAAGTTCTCGCGTGCCACTCTCATCTGTTGCGCGGATTACTCCGGCGGCGAAAGATAAGGATGCGTCGCTCGCCACGTTCAGTCTTTCAAGCACCTGCGCGCGCAATGCTTCACCTGATAGACGCGCGGCATTTCCTGACACATAGGTCTGACGCGACGCAGATGTCTTACCGGCATCAGGGGTCACATCCGTATCGGGCCCAATCAATTCAATTGATTGGACGGGCGCGCCCAATGCTGTCGCAAAAATCTGGGTTATTACAGTGTTGGCGCCTTGCCCGATATCCATCGCACCCTGATGCAACACGATTGTGCCATCCGCCAGAATACCCGATTTGATGGTAGATGGATTTGGTAAAGAAGTGTTTCCACAACCATACCAGCCAGCCGCAATCCCAACACCACGTTTGAAAGTTTCGGATTTTTCGTTGAAGTCTTTTACATCACTGCGTTCAGCGTCCCATGCTGGGCGCAACGCTTCCAGACATTTACCAATTCCTACACCTTGCGAAAACACCTGGCCGCAGACTGTTGGCATGTCCTCGTGCAAGGCATTCTCCAGTCGAAAAACCAGCGGGTCGATCCCCAGTTTCTCGGCCAAAACATCAAACAGGCACTCTTGTGCGATAGCGGCCTGCGGCACGCCGAACCCACGAAACGCCCCAGCCGGGGGATTGTTGGTGTGAATACCCTTAGTTTCCGCTCGGTAGTCTGTAACATAGTACGGGCCAGATGCATGCACCGGCACACGGTTCGCGACGGTTGGACCCCAGCTTGCATAGGCACCTGTATCGAACTCACCATAGAAGTTGAAACCACTGATTTTACCGTCTTTCGTAGCGCCGATTTTGAGGTTCATGTCTGACGGATGCCGCTTGGTCGTGCTTTGCATAGACTCCGTACGCGAATAGTTGAGCCGAACAGGCTCGCCGGTCTTAAGGGCCGCAAGCGCCAGATAAGGCTGTACCGAGATATCCAGTTTCGCACCGAAACCACCCCCAACTGCGGTTGGTACAACGCGTATTTGGCAGCGATCTATCGCCAATATGGCTTCGAGGGCCTCCAGATCCATGACCGGCGCTTGTGTACAGGCATATACCTCAACTTTTTCGCCTTCCATCCGGGCAAATCCCGCCTCAGGTTCGATGTACGCGTGTTCCACGAATCCGCTTTGAAAGTGCCCTTCGACAGTAGCATCTGCCTTGGAAAATGCCGTTTCCGGATCGCCGCAGGCCACAAACCCACCGCACATGACATTATTGTTTCGGCCCGCGTGTAGCTGGCTGGCCGCTGCTAGTTGCGCCGATATGATATCAGTTGCAGCTTCCAATTCCGTCCATTTTATGGGGAAGTCCGCCGGGCTAAAGTTTCGGATCGTTTCCGGCATACCGACGATTGCGGCAACTGCTTCGCCTCTGAAACGCGCCTCAGTTTCGGCAAAAACCGGTTGATCAACAAACTGCGGAATAACCCCAAAAAGGTTTTGGCCCGGAATATCAGCCGCACTCAACACGGCCTCGATCCCATCGCGGGTTGCTACAAATTCTTCCAGATCGCCCAATTCAAACCTCGCGCGAGGATAGGGTGAGCGAACGATAAAAATCTCAAGCGTACCCGGAGGTGCAATATCATCTGCAAACGCCTGCTGGCCCGAAACCTTTTCGGGTCCGTCCACGTGCCGAATTGGGTCGCCCACTCTGCCGCTGACATCACTCGCCGCTGGGGCGGCACCCATGACTGCATCAATGATCTTGCGATACCCAGTGCAACGGCAAAGCACACCACCCAACGCATCCTTCACGTCGGCTTCAGATGGGGATGGATTATCGCGCAATAACGCAATTGCGGAAACCATCATACCGGGCGTACATATCCCACACTGCGCAGCACCCATATCTAGGAAACGTTCCGCCAAGGCCTTGGTCGTTTCGTCCCCCTGGTGCAGACCAGCCAGAGTTTCCACGCATCGACCAGCCACCTGATGGGCCAGAGTCAGACAGGCGCATATCGGTTTGCCATCTAAAAGAACCGTGCAGGACCCACAGTCACCTGCGTTGCATCCGATCTTGACATCCCGCGCGCCCAATTCCTCTCGAAGCACTTCGGACAAGCGGGCCCCGGCGGAAGGAACGATCTGGGATTCTTGACCGTTGAGCCTAAAGCGGATCGTCGCGCTATTAGCCTTTTTGTTCATGCTAAGGCCCTGATGATAGCGCGCTTGCATTGTTCGGCGACCACATCAAGACGATAGGAACCACTGGCTCTCACGTCTGAAATTGGAGAAAGTGGCGAAAGATGATGCTCGCCCACTTCGATGTCACGGGCCCGTTTACCGACAAGATATCGTTCCAGCAAAGACAACCGTTGCGCCACCGGAGAACACGCACCGACAGCAACGCTGGCATCAATAACCCGACCGTCGGCACCGCAGGTTATCGTCGCCGCGACCATGGAAATGGAAATAACAAGGTAGCGGCGGCTTCCAAGTTTTTCGAATGCAGACCGCGCCGCTTCTGGCGCCGGTGGGATGATGATCGCCGTTACAAGCTCGTCTCTTGCCAGTGCGGTCTTTCGTACGCCCAGAAGAAAATCCGCAAGTTCAAGAACCCGATATCCTCGCGCCGCGCTTGCCAGTTCGACCTGAGCGTTCAGCGCCAGCAGAGGCGGCACACCATCCGCCGCCGGAGACGCGTTGCAAATGTTCCCGGCAATTGTCCCAGCGTTTTGTATTTGGACGCTGCCAACTTCCAGCGCTGCTTGCTTCAAGGCATCAAAGGCGGGTGGTAAATCAGCATGAGCGATCTGCGACCACGTCGTCGCCGCGCCGAACTTCAAATTGCCGTTTTCAGATGAGATCCCATCAAGACCTCTAATCCGAGTCACATCCAGAAAAAAGTCCGGATGAACACCTTGTTTTGCCGACGGGTAAACGTCGGTACCACCAGCAACAATTATTCCGGATTTTTGGGCGGCAATGTCCAAGGCCGAGGCCAGGTCGTTTGGGGAGTGATACGCCACCAAAGTCCTCGTCGTGAATTATCGTTTGCACACGAATGTTATTGATCGAAGAATGCGTTTGTCAACCTGGCTACGACCTCAAATCCAACGCACACCCTAGTGGTGGTAACCAGTCCCTTCCCGCGCACTCAGAGGCACGGTGATTGGGTGTTTGTCGAAATAATCCAAGCAACGTTTGATATCATCGACCAGCAATGCGCCCAGATCGCGGCTAACGCCGTGCCGCACGAGAATACGTTGCACGACCAGATCTTCGCGTTGCGACGGCATCGAATAGGCCGGGACCTGCCAGCCGCGCATGCGCAACCTATCGGCCAGATCATAAAGACTATACCCGGTCATCTCGGCGCTTTCTTTCAACTTCCAACACAATGCAGGTATGCCCTGTCGCTTGTCGCCGTCATACACAATCTCAAACAGGCCAAACTTTTCGATCTCTTTTGCAAGGAATTCGGCAGTCTCATAACAGGCGTCGTGTACTTTACGATACCCTTCGCGACCAAGCCTGACAAAGTTGTAATATTGGGCAATGATCTGCCCGCCAGGGCGTGAAAAATTCAGCGCAAATGTAGGCATATTGCCCCCCAGATAATTTACGTCAAATATCAGATCATCTGGCAGATCCTCTTTGCCACGCCACACAACCCAGCCAACCCCTAGCGGGGCCAACCCGAATTTGTGACCGGATGCATTGATGGACTTCACCCGGGGTAAACGGAAATCCCATTCTATTTCGGGGGTGCAAAACGGCGACAAAAATGCCCCCGACGCCCCATCAACATGAATTGGAATGTCCAGCCCGGTGTCCGCTTGCAGTTTGTCCAGCGCGTCACTGACTTGTTTCACTGGTTCGTATTGGCAGGTAAACGTCACGCCAAATGTAGGTACAACGCCGATCGTATTTTCATCAACCCGTTTCAGGACTTCTTCCGGCGTCATCAGTAACCGATCACCTTCCAGCGGGATTTCGCGAATTTCAACGTCGAAGTAACGTGCGAATTTGTGCCAGCAAATCTGCACCGGGCCAGTGATGATGTTGGGTTTGTCCGTTGGCTTGCCTTTTGCCGCCATCCTCTCGCGCCAGCGCCATTTCAGCGCCAATCCCCCAAGCATGGCCGCCTCAGAAGACCCTGTCGTCGAACATCCCATTGTGGCATGTGGGTTAGGTGCATTCCACAGGTCCGAGAGCATGTTCACACAACGTGCTTCTATTTCGGCGGTCTGAGGGTACTCATCCTTATCAACCATGTTTTTGTCGATGCATTCGTCCATCAGCGTGTGGACTTCGGGTTCTTCCCATGTCTGGCAAAACGTTGCCAGATTTTGTCTGGCATTGCCGTCCAGCATCAATTCATCATGGACCACTTCGTAGGCATGACGTGGGTCACGCTCCTGATCTGGAAATTGGAATCGCGGTGCTCGGGTAAGTAAATCGCTTGATCCATAAACCTCGTCGGCTTCTTCAGAATGATGGTCAGTAGGTGATTTCAAAGCCATTTCACAGCTCTCCAAAATGCGCGAACAAGTCGTCACATTGCGCTGCCGATGCGAACTTCGTCAACCGTGTTGCCCTGCCTGCAATTTGATCCAGAACTGAAACACGCGCTAACAGATTAACTTGCGTTTGTGTTTCCCGGGGTCTGCATTTTGCGGGCAAAATCCATAAATGCGCGAATGACCTTCACGTCGCGGCGCTGTTTAAGGTGTACCATTGTCTCAGTCATCTGGATGTCCACATCTCTCAACCTTATCTGGGTGAGGCGGTTGTCGTGACCGAATTCGGCCTGAGACACGAAACCGATACCAGCCCCTGATGCAACAACTTCACGAACGGTTTCGCGCCCTTCTGCAATTATTGCAGGGGTAAGAGATATGCCCTGCTTTTTGGCCTCTTCCTCAAGCTTTTGTCGCGTCTTGGAACCACCTTCGCGAAAAACAAGAGGAAGACCGGCAAGTTCCATTATTGAAAGGGTTCCACTAGAACCCACTGTAAAATCACGTGCCGCAAAGGCCGTTATCTCGGTCGAACCAAGGTCCAACGTTTCCATGTCACTGCCAGGAGGGAGTCCGCCTACTATCCCGATCTCAGCGTTATAGGCGCGAAGGTTCTCGAGAATCCCCTCTGTATTTCCTGTACGCAATGTTACAGAAATATTGGGGAAGCGTTTGCGAAACTGGCCCAGGAAAAATGTGACGTGGTGCGCTGAATCTGCGATGATGCGCAGTTCTCCGTCCACGGCGGCGCTTGTTGCTGACAGATATTCTTCGATCTGTTGTTCTGTCTCAAAGTATTGCTTTGTAAACCGAAACAGATGCGTGCCTTGTGTGGTCAGTCGTACGCGCTTTCGTTCCCTGTGAAATAACAGGACATCGTGATCCTGTTCCAGTTTACGCACCTGCTCAGAGATCGCTGGTTGCGTGAGCAGCAGATATTCAGCTGCGCGGGAAAACCCACCTAAGTGGGCAACATAGTGAAAAGCCCTTAGCTGGCTATGGCGCATGTCATACCTCCCACAAAGTTCTATAGGCAAAGCTTATGTATTGATCGAAAATTGCAATTTTACATATGGCTGACGCTACCGCAATGGTGATCCGGAACCGTCATTCACGGGAGAAGCTTATGACCCCGCCGGAAAACAAGATTGTGCCACCCCAATTGGGCGAGCCTTATTTGCTGACACCGGGACCGCTGACCACCTCTTTTGCCGTAAAAGAAGCGATGTTGAGGGATTGGGGTAGTTGGGACGGCGATTTTCGCGCGATGACATTGGAAGTGCGTACGCGACTTCTTAACCTTCTCGGGGATGGGAAAGAGAACTTTGACTGCGTACCGATGCAGGGCAGCGGATCCTTCTCGGTCGAGGCCATGCTGGCCTCGTTCATTCCTCGCGGTGCAAAAGCGCTGGTGCTCGCCAACGGCGCATACGGGCTGCGGTCTGCGCAGACATTACAGTATCTGAGACGCGAGTATGTTCTTCTCGACAAAGGGGACTATATGCCTCCCCGAGGAGAAGAAGTGTCACAAATTTTGCAAGCTGACCCGGCGATCACTCATGTTGTCGCCATACAGTGTGAAACCAGCTCTGGTATTCTCAATCCGGTCGAGGAAATCTCGCAAGCCACTTACGCTGCGGGCCGCAAGCTCCTGATCGATGCCATGTCCGCCTTTGGAGCCATCAAGTTACAAGTGTCGGAAATTCAGTTTGAAGCGATGGTATCCTCGGCCAACAAATGCATCGAAGGTGTCCCCGGGTTCGGGTTCATCCTTGCCCGAAAATCCGAATTGCTGGCGGCTGAAGGCAACAGCCATTCCCTAAGTCTGGATGTGCATGCGCAGTGGACGCATATGAACAAAACCGGGCAATGGCGCTTTACACCGCCCACCCATGCAGTCGCCGCTTTTCTTGTCGCTCTGCGTGAACATGAGGCGGAAGGCGGCATAGCGGGGCGCGGCGCGCGCTATACCAAGAACCGCGATGTGATGGTCGCTGGCATGCGCACCCTTGGTTTTGAAACGTTACTCAAAGATCGCTGGCTGTCGCCGATCATTGTTACGTTTTTCTGTCCTGCAGACGAAAAATTCGTCTTCGACAGGTTCTATGATCTGATGAAACAAAAAGGGTTCATAATATATCCGGGCAAACTGACGATTGTCGCAAGTTTTCGGATCGGTTGCATCGGTCAAATGGATGAACATGTAATGCGGCAGGTTGTGACCGCGGCGAAGGAATCGCTTAAGGAAATGGGTGTGTCAAGCGCCGCCCCACCTGCAATCGCACTGGAAGAACGCGCCAAATTGGTCGCCTGAACTGAATAAAGGAACGACGTGATGACAATACAATCCCCGGTGGTGGCCAATGGGCGTGCCTACCCCGCCCCCAAAGTCTGCGCCATTGCGATATGTCTTGATGGGTGCGAGCCAGAATATCTGGACAAGGCGATTGCCGATGGGCTTATGCCAACGCTGAAACGAATGCGCGAAACGGGAACCGACCGGCTGGCCCATTCGGTAGTTCCGTCGTTTACGAACCCGAACAATCTGTCGATTGCGACAGGTCGACCGCCTGTCGTGCACGGCATCTGCGGCAACTACCTGTACGAGCCAGAAACCGGCAAAGAAGTGATGATGAACGATGTGCGCTTCCTGCGGGCACCAACCCTTTTTAAGGCATTCTACGATGCTGGCGCACGGGTTGCGATTGTGACCGCCAAGGACAAACTGCGCGCGCTGCTGGGCGCCGGGCTGGAATTCGATGAGGATCGGGCAAAGTGCTATTCGGCTGAAAAGTCCGATACGTCAACCCAGGCGGAACATGGTCAGGACGCAGCCAGTGAATGGCTGGGCATGGCACAACCCGAAGTCTATTCTGCCGAGTTAAGCGAATTCGTCTTTGCGGCTGGCGTAAAGCTGCTCCGGGAATGGAATCCCGACGTCATGTATCTGACCACAACAGACTATGTGCAGCACAAATACGCCCCTGATCAGGCCGAGGCCAAGGCGTTTTACGAGATGTTCGACAAATATTTAACCGAACTCGACGCCATGGGGGCGGCCATCGTCGTAACGGCAGACCACGGCATGAAGCCCAAACACAATGCCGACGGGTCACCTTCGGTTGTCTACGTTCAGGACCTTCTGGATGAATGGCTAGGGGAAGCAGCCGCAAGGCTGATCCTGCCCATTACCGATCCCTACGTGGTGCATCACGGGGCGTTGGGCTCCTTTGCCACAGCTTATTTGCCCGATGGCGCAGACCATGATGAGATCATGGAGAAGCTGCGCGCCACAGACGGCATCACGGATGTTCTGACCAAGGCCGAAGCGGTCGCGCGCTATGAGTTACCCGCTGACCGGATTGGCGACATCATTCTGGTATCGGGTGAAAACATGACCATCGGCACATCAGAGCACCGCCATGATCTTGCCGCGCTGAATGAACCGCTTCGTAGTCACGGGGGGCTAACCGAGCAAGAGGTGCCATTCATCGCTAACCGCGTTCTGCCCTTGCCGGAACGTCCGGTACTTCGTAACTTTGACGCCTTCTTTTATGCTACAACAGCGGCGGCCCTTTGATATGGATGGAACAATGAGCAAAACGGAAATACGCCGCGAAGGCATGCGCATCGGTGGAGAAACCGTCTTTGCCGATGACGTTATCGAAGTGAAATATCCCTTTACGGATGAAGTGATTGGCACCGTCCCAGCAGGCACCGCTGAACACGCCAAACGCGCCTTTGAGATTGCCGCGAATTATACCTCAAAACTTAGTCGCTACGAGCGCAGTGAAATTCTCAAGCGCGCAGGTGAGTTGATCGGCGAGCGCCGCGAATATCTGGCCAAATGGTTGACGCTGGAATTGGGCATTTGCCATCAGCATGCGATCTACGAGACAAAGCGCGCACAAGATGTCTATCAGTTTGCCGCCGCGCAGGCGATGAATGATGATGGTGAGATATTTTCCTGCGACCTGACCCATAACGGTAAGGAACGTAAGATCTTTACCAAGCGCGAGCCCGTCCGCGCAATTTCTGCGATCACGCCGTTCAACCACCCGCTGAATATGGTCAGCCATAAGATTGCGCCTTCAATTGCCACCAACAACTGTATGGTGTGTAAGCCAACCGAATTGACGCCGCTGACCTGTCTGGCGCTGGCTGATATCCTTTACGAGGCTGGTTTGCCCCCGGAAATGTTTCAGGTCGTGACCGGCTTGCCGCAGGATATCGGTGATGAGATGGTTACCAATGAGAATATCGATATCATTACGTTCACAGGCGGTGTGCCGGTGGGCAAGATCATCGCCTCCAAAGCCGTTTACAAACGTCAGGCGCTGGAACTTGGGGGCAATGATCCGCTGATTATCTGTAACGATCTCAATGACGCCGACCTCGAAAAAGCCGCGACAATTGCAGTGGCAGGCGCCACGGGAAATTCCGGCCAGCGCTGCACTGCAGTCAAACGCATTCTGGTGCAGGAAAGCGTGGCCGACAAATTCGTGCCTTTGGTACTGGAAAAAGCCAAGGCCATAAAATTCGGTGACCCGCAGGACCCCGAAACACAGCTTGGCTGCGTGATCCACGCACAAGCGGCGGAGTTGTTCGAAAAACGTGTCTACATGGCCGAAAAAGAGGGGGCAGAAATTCTCTATCATCCCGGTCGTCAGGGGGCCCTGTTGCCGCCTATCGTCGTGGATAAGGTACCCCATGACAGCGAATTGGTGATGGAGGAAACCTTTGGTCCCATCGTGCCAATCGTACGTGTCCCGGACAATGATGAAGAGGTCATGGCAATCTCGAACTCAACCGAATTCGGGTTGTCCTCTGGAGTTTGCACCAATGATCTGAACCGGGCGATTGCCTATATCAACGGATTGGATGTCGGTACTTGCAACATCTGGGAACAGCCGGGATATCGGATCGAAACCTCCCCCTTTGGTGGCATCAAGGACTCAGGTAACGCAGTTAAGGAAGGCGTCACCGAGGCAATGAAATTCTTCACCAATGTGAAGACCTATTCACTGCCGTGGCCAAACTGAAGCGAACCAAAAGGCCCGGTTCGCCGAGCTTTTTTTGCCCAAAGGGCTGCTCAGCCAAGGGATTGCTGAAACTGATAGTCCTGATCAAGGACATTGGCCCGCAATGCTTGTCCTTCGATCAATCTGCCCCAATGGCCAGATGATCTCAGCACGTCAGCCGGGATTGATGTTGACATTGCAATGGCGCGCGCCGGGTCCACGCCAACATCGTCAATCATGACACGCAGCGCCGTTGGAAAATCAAGATCAGCGCCCGCCAAGGTACCGTCTGATAAAGTCAGCCTGCCGTTGTGCCGGTGAATCACGCGGCCATTCAGCTCAAATTTTGTAATATCAGACCCGACAGTCGCCATTGCGTCAGACACCAGAAAAACCTGCCCTGTTCCCTGCTTGGCTTGCAACGCGGTGCGGATCGATGCCGGATGGACATGAATTCCGTCGGCAATCAGCCCTGCTGAAACAATCTCATTGTCCAGCGTCGCCCCAACCAATCCGGGTTCGCGGTTACCCATCTGACTCATTGCATTGAACAGATGTGTTGTGCAGCGTGCGCCTTCTTTCATGTAGCGGCTACAAACATCATAGCTTGCGTCAGTATGGCCCAGCGACACGATCACTCCAGCTGCGCTCAGCACGCTGACCTGACCAAGGGTGACGTTTTCCGGCGCGATGGTCAGCATTAGATTCGGCAGTTGTTCAGCCGCCTTGCAGATCATGTTGAGGTCGGCGTCGGTCATCGGTCTTATCAATGCCGAATCATGCGCACCTTTTCGTTCAATGGACAGGTGAGGTCCCTCCAAATGAAGCCCAACAATACCGCCCACGCCACGCTCGATTGCCGCTGTTGCAGCCTCAATCGCAGCGTGACTACGTTCAAATGTGTCGGTGATCAGCGTTGGCAAAAAAGCAAGCGTTCCGACTGAGGCAAGCGCGCGTGACATGGTTTCAAGAGTTTCAACGCTGGGATCGTCGTTGAACATGACGCCACCCGCACCATTGACCTGCAAATCCACGAAACCCGGGGCGATCACACCACCATCTAAATGGGTCTTGATGCAATCATCTGAAAGCAGATCAGGCCCCACGAAACCGACAAGGACACCGTTTTCATGCACCAGCGCCTTGCCTTCGTGCATCGCAATTCCATCATGAATTTTCGCACCTATCAGTGCCGTCTGCGCCATGTGCTACACCGTCTCGGTAACTTTGTTGAGGTGGCGTGGCGCATCCGGATTGATACCTCGCGACACTGCGATGGTTTCGACCATTGCGTAAAAGCTAGCGATCAGCGCGATCGGGTCGGTCAGCGAATGACCTGTGCGTACAGCCGGCAGTTGGTTCGCAGTCTTTGTCTTATCCGATGTCACAAAGACGGTTGCGCCTTTGGCCGCGATTTCATCCGAGACCTGCACCAGAACTTCTTCGGCAGCATCTTGCGCTGTCAGGGCTATTACAGGAAAACCTGTATCAACAATTGATACAGGGCCATGCAGAACCTCGGCCGACGAATAGGATTCGGCATGTAACTGGCAGGTCTCCTTGAATTTGAGCGCTGCCTCGTTGGATATCGCAGAGGCAGGCCCTCGCCCCAGACAGAACAAAGAGTTTCGCGCGCCAATTGCAGCGAAGACATCGGGCCAGTCTTCCTTGACAGCACGTTCAAGCGCACCCGGCAATCCGTTTATGGCAGCCTGCAACTCCGCGTCGCCCGACCATTCTGCCAAAAGCCAAATCGCGGTGACTGCGGATGTGACAAAAGTCTTGGTCGCGGCAACGCTCAGCTCAGGGCCCGCGTGCAAGTTCAGCGTGTGATCGCAGACCTGCGCCAGGGGCGATGATGCATCATTGGTCATGGCAATCGACAATGCACCAGATGCGCCAGCCAAGCGTGCCATCTCGACAATGTCGGGGCTTTTCCCGGACTGGGACACCGAAACACATGCGCTTCCCGCCACGTTCAACTTGCGTTTGTAGATGGATGCAACTGATGGTCCGACGGAGGCCACTGGCACACCCATCAATAGTTCGCTGGCATATTTAAAGTAGGTCGCGACATGATCCGACGACCCCCGCGCCACGCTGATCATGAAGGCCGGGTTGCGCTCGCGCAGGGCGCTGGCTGCGCGTTTGATGTCCCCCGCGCCCTGCGTCAAAAGTCGGTCAACCGCGCTGGGTATTTCCAGCACTTCACGTCGCATCTGGGTGATTGGATGGGTCATTTGCAAGTTCATTCCTTTGCAAGCCGAAGTTCCGCTACAAAGTTGTAGGCATCTCCGCGATAAATGGATTGGGTGATTTCAACGATGCGTCCGTCAGCCAGATAGGACATGCGTTCGATTTTCAGACCGGCGGTACCTTCCTCAATTTCAAGCAGCGCTGCATCAGCACTCCCCAAATTGATGGCCGATATTTTTTGCAGTGCGCGCACAGGATGCAACCCGGCGCCATCCAACACGGCATAAAGTGATTTTTCGACGATCATCGGGTCAGGCAGGATCGTTGTTGGCAATGTCGCGCGTTCGATGGCCATAGGCTTGTCATTTGCCAGCCTGAGCCGCGCGATTTTTGAGACGGATGCATCTTGTGACAGCGCAAGCGCGATAACCTCATCCGGTGAAGGCATGAAAATCCCGCGCTCGAGCCATCGCGACGTGGAAACCATGCCACGGCGGGACATGTCCTCGGAAAACGATGTCAGGCGAGACAGGGATTGATCAATTTGCTGTGGCTGGGACGCGATAAATGAACCGTGCCCCTGCTTTTGGACGATGATCCCGTCTTCTGCGAGGGCATGAATCGCCTTGCGCACCGTAACCCGCGACAAATCCGTCAATGTCGCGATTTCCCGTTCTGGCGGCAACGCGCTGCCCGGTTCCAATATGCCCTTTTCGACCCCGTCAGACAGCCGTTTTCTAAGCTGCACGTATCTTGGCCCGGCGTCCGGAGACAACCACTGATCAGGGGCAAGAAACTCCGCAACACTCATGACGCAACCTTCGCGCGGGCGTGCATTGCCTCGGCGGCAAGCCGCAGTGCACCTTCAATCGGCGGGCCATCAGGATCAATCACATTCTCCTTAAACTTGGCGTTCAGATAAGGCAGATAGTGCTTGCCCACGCCACCGGATACACACAGCCGGTCGCCCTTATCAAAGGAAAGCGCGCGGAGCGCCGATTGCAGGTAATCGGCCCCTTCGTTCGTAAGCTCGAGTCCGATTTGGTCACCGGCTTTCGCCGCGTGCATGACATCGGGCGCAAATGCGCCAAAGTCTCCGGGCTTTGCACCAAGACTGAACGCCACCAACTCGTTTGGATCGCCCTCAAACCTTGCGAGCGTCGCCAAAGTCAATTCAGTGTGCGGCTGGATTCGGTCATAGCACAACAGGGTCTTTTCCAGCAGCCGGCGGCCTAACCATGCGCCAGAGGCCTGGTCCGAGACCGCAAAACCCCAACCGCTGACATTGTGAAGCTCACCAGCTTTTTTTGACGCGACGATGGTGCCGGTTCCGACCGACATGAAATACCCGTCATCGTCGCCAAGCGCACCTTTGACAGCGACCACACGGTCATCTGTGACGGTGATCAAGGCATAAGGCAACGCCTCCGCCACCTTGCGGGAAACCGCTTTTGAAATCACCCCGGCCAGCCCGACATGTATAGATACAGCCTTTGAATTGCTTTGCCCTATCCCGCCTTTGCCCGCGACATTGGCGATAACCTCAGCAACATTTTTGACCGCGAGATCGAAGTCCGTCGCCACGTTCGCACGCCCACCTTCAACCTGCGCCAAAATCTGTCCGTTTCCGCGCGCCAACGCGGCACGGCAGCCGGTTCCACCGCCATCGACACCAATCAGAAAGGGTTCATACGACTCAGTCATTCAATACCTTTATAATACCTATACAGGGATTGAAAGTCATAATTTCGCACTTTTGCGGCGTTTAAGATGCTATTCGCCCCCAGAAAAGAAATTGGTAGACAAAAGGTATCTAAAAGGTATTAAATTGACAAAAGGGAGAATCACATGCTGCTGCCGCAGACCGAAATGATGCCAGACAAGAAGGATTGTATAGACGCAATGTCTTCAAGTACGGCATTGTCGGCCATGCTCAAAGGACAGGTCGCAGCCGTATGGGCGGTGCAACATGCGCTTCCGCAGATCGAACTTGGCGCCACGCTTGTTGCGGACACAATCCGCCGCGGGGGTACACTGGTTTACACAGCGGCAGGCAGTTCCGGCTTGATGGGGTTGGCGGATGGCGCAGAATTGCCTGGCACATTCGGGATTCCCCAAAATCAGATACGCATCCTAATGGCCGGGGGCGTCCCGGCTGACGGGACGATGCCCGGTGACACCGAAGATGACGACACGGGCGCATTGAAACTGGTCGACCAACTTTCGGACACAGACCTCCTGATCATGCTCAGCGCGAGTGGGACGACACCTTACCCTTGTGAAATTGCGACCCATGCGCGCGATAGGGGGATCAAGATTGTCGCGATTGCCAATAACGCGGGTTCGACACTGCTTGAGCTTGCGGATGTGGCAATCTGCGTACCAACCCCACCCGAGGTTCTGGCCGGATCAACACGGTTGGGGGCCGGGACCGCGCAGAAGGTGACACTCAACATGATGTCGACGCTCACCGGTGTCCTGCTTGGCCACGTATACAATGGGATGATGGTCAACTTGCATGTCGAAAACGCTAAATTGCGACTACGTGCCCAAATGATCGTATCGAACATTGCTAAAGTATCATCAGAAATCGCTCAAGAGGCCCTGCGCACGGCAGAAAACGACACGAAATTGGCCGTTCTCATCGCCACCGGCCGTACGGTTGAGAAGGCCAGAAAGCTACTGAACCAACATGACGGACATCTCGGGCCCTGCCTTTCGGCATTGGCCAAGGAATAAACCCAACAACATGGATCAAAAAAGGGAGATCACCATGACTAAACTGAAAATCGGCAGTGTACTGCTTGCCACAACCCTGCTTGGCGGCACCGCTGCCTTGGCAGAAGATGTGACACTTACAATCGAAAGCTGGCGCAATGACGACCTGGCAATCTGGCAGGACAAGATCATTCCTGCATTTGAAGCACAAAATCCAGGAATCAAAGTTAACTTCACACCCTCAGCCCCCGCAGAATACAATGCCGTGTTAAATTCCAAACTGGATGCCGGTTCTGCTGGTGATCTCATCACCTGCCGCCCTTTTGACGCTTCGCTGGCGCTTTTTGAAGCAGGCCATCTGGCGGACATCTCCAGCATTGAAGGTATGTCGAACTTCTCACCCGTGGCCAAATCCGGTTGGAGCACGGATGACGCGTCGGTCCAGTTTTGCGTGCCGATGGCGTCGGTGATCCATGGCTTCATCTACAACAAGGATGCCTTTGCCGAGGTTGGTGTCGAAGCACCTAAAACCGAGGCTGAATTCTTTGCCGCTTTGGACAAAATCAAAGAAGACGGAAACTACACGCCAATGGCGATGGGCACCAACGATCAATGGGAAGCCGCCACAATGGGCTATAATAACATTGGTCCAAACTACTGGAAAGGCGAAGAGGGCCGTTTGGCCTTGTTGTCGGGTGATCAGAAACTGACGGACGAGGCATGGGTTGCCCCTTATCGTCAACTCGCAAAATGGGGATCGTATCTCGGCGATGGCTATGAGGCACAAACCTATCCTGACAGCCAGAACATTTTTACCCTTGGGCGCGCGGCGGTCTATCCTGCGGGGTCATGGGAGATTTCTGGCTTTAACGGACTGGCCGATTTTGAGATGGGCGCCTTTTATCCACCCGTCGCGAACGCGGGCGACGAATGCTACATTTCGGATCACACCGATATCGGCATCGGCATGAATGCCAAAACCGAGCATCCGGACGCTGCCAAGGCATTCCTGAATTGGGTGGGTTCAGCGGAGTTTGCGACGCTTTACGCAAATGCATTGCCGGGCTTCTTCCCACTGTCATCAGCACCGGTCACATTGGAAGACCCATTGGCGCAAGAGTTCATCTCGTGGCGCGAGGCATGCAACTCGTCCATCCGCTCGACCTATCAGATCCTGTCGCGCGGCACGCCTAACCTCGAGAACGACACATGGAATGCATCCGTGGCCGTTATCAAAGGCGAAGAGACACCCGAAGCCGCAGGCGCGCGTCTTCAAGAAGGGCTGGCAAGCTGGTACGCCCCTCATCAGTAAGTCTTAGAGACTAATACTCCTTGTCCCGCGGCGCTACTCTCAAGTCTCGGGACAAGGTCGGTTCGGCCACCCCCGCACCGTCTTTCGTTCAGCGTGGTTCGATAACTAAGGCAGAGTAATGCCGTCAGAACGCGCACCTTCAAGCCAACCCAATGTGCAGGAACATCACATGTCACAGCAGCACCAACCCAACCGGATAAGATGGCACATCGTCGTTTTTCTTACGCCCGCCGTGCTGGTTTACACCGCCGTGATGATCTATCCGCTATTCAATACGCTGCGGTTGTCCCTTTTCACCGAGGTTGACCAAACCCGCGTATTTGTCGGCCTGCAAAATTTCCGCACTCTGTTTGGCAATTCGATCTGGTCTGACCAATTCTGGAATGCGCTGGGCAACAACTTCTGGTTCTTCCTGATCCATATGCTGGTGCAGAATCCCATCGGTATCGCATTGGCTGCGATCCTCAGTCATCCAAAGCTGCGTTTTGCGGCCTTCTACCGCTCCGCAATATTCATTCCGACAATTCTATCATTCGTGATCGTTGGCTTTGCGTGGAAACTGATCCTGTCACCAATCTGGGGCATCGCGCCCGGTATGCTGGACATGATTGGATTAAAGTCGCTTTTTGCACCCTGGCTCGGCAAAGAGGAATATGCGCTCACGGCCTTGTCTCTGGTGTCAGTCTGGCAGTTCGTTGGTATCCCCATGATGTTGATCTACGCCGCCTTGTTGTCGATCCCTGATGAGATACTTGAGGCAGCCGAGGTTGAAGGTATCACCGGAATGTCAGCCTTCTGGAAAATCAAACTGCCCCTGATCCTTCCCTCAATCGGGATCATTTCAATCCTGACATTTGTGGCCAATTTCAATGCTTTTGACCTGATCTATGCAGCGCAAGGTGCGTTGGCCGGACCGGACTTCAGCACCGATATTCTGGGGACATTCATGTACCGCACATTCTTCGGCTTTCAGCTGCAACTGGGTGACCCTCACATGGGTTCAGCCATCGCATCAGCCATGTTTGCAATCATCCTGATCGGTGTCTGCATCTACCTGTTCGGCATCCAAAGCCGCATGCGCCGCTATCAGTTCTGAGGAGACAGCCATGAACGCCGCCCGCCAGAGCCCGCTTAACACCTACGCCGCCCACGGCGCGTTGATCCTGTACACACTTATCGCGCTTTTCCCGGTTTTTGTGATTGTGATCAACAGCTTCAAAACCCGGAAAGCTATCTTTCGCGAACCATTGGCCCTGCCAAATGCAGATAGTTTTAGCATGATCGGCTACGAAACGGTGCTGAAGCAGGGGGATTTTTTCCTCTACTTTCAGAATTCCATGATCGTAACCGTTGCATCGCTGTTCCTCATCCTGCTGTTCGGAGCAATGGCCGCCTTCGCGTTGGCTGAGTATCGTTTCAAAGGCAACACGCTGATGGGGCTCTATCTGGCCCTCGGCATCATGATTCCGATCCGAATTGGTACTGTGGCGATTCTGGAAATGATGGTTCAGACCGGTCTTGTGAACACGCTTTGGGCGTTGATCCTGGTCTATACCGCACAGGGTTTGCCGCTGGCCGTCTTTATCCTCAGCGAATTTATGCGGCAGGTCAGCGATGACCTGAAAAATGCAGGCCGGATCGATGGGCTGTCAGAATACCGCATCTTCTTTCGCCTCGTCCTCCCGCTGGTGCGCCCTGCGATGGCGACGGTGGCAGTGTTCAACATGATTCCGATCTGGAATGATCTGTGGTTCCCGCTGATCCTTGCTCCAGCCGAAGAGGTGAAGACACTAACACTTGGGTCACAAGTTTTCATCGGCCAATTCGTGACCGACTGGAATGCGGTACTGTCCGCCCTCAGTCTCGCGATCCTGCCGGTCATGGGTCTCTATGTGATTTTCTCGCGCCAGCTGATACGGGGCATTACGTCGGGAGCCGTCAAATGAGAGTTCTTGTCGCCGGTCTCGGCAACATGGGGCGGAGCCACGCGTTGGCCTATCACAATCACCCGGATGCAACGCTTGCAGCGTTGGTAAATCGATCATCTGTTGATCTGCCAGCCGAACTAAGCGGTTACCCGTTTTTTGATGATTTCGAGGCAGCACTGGCCGAGGTCAAGCCCGATCTGGTCTGCATAGCCACCTATTCTGACAGCCATGCGAACTATGCTATTGCGGCCATGGACGCAGACGCGCATGTCTTCATCGAAAAACCGCTCGCGACAACAGTCGCAGATTCCGTTCGAGTCGTGGAAAAGGCGAAAGCCGCAGAACGCAAACTGGTCGTCGGTTATATCCTGCGCCACCACCCGTCCTGGCAGACCCTGATCAGCGAAGCGCGCAATCTAGGCGGCCCTTTTGTTTTTCGCATGAACCTCAACCAGCAGTCTGACGGGCCTACGTGGGAGACCCACAAGGCGTTGATGCAAACCACGTCACCGCTTGTTGATTGTGGGGTGCACTATGTCGATGTGATGTGCCAGATCACCGATGCGCTCCCGGTCAAGGTTCACGGCATCGGTTTGCGGCTTAGCGAAGAAATTGCAGCTGACATGTACAACTACGGCCAGCTGCAGGTCACGTTTCAGGATGGTTCTGTCGGCTGGTACGAAGCCGGCTGGGGCCCGATGATGTCCGAAACCGCCTTTTTTGTGAAAGATGTCGTATCGCCCAACGGGTCGGTTTCGATCACCGACAGTAACAAGGGTGATTCTGACGATGTTGACGGCCATACCAAGGTCGGCTCGATCCTTATTCACACACGCGACGGCGATCGCGTTCTCGAAATGCCGGACGAACCCGGCCACCAACAACTCTGCGATGCCGAACAGGCCTACATGCTCAAGGCCATCGCGCAGGATATCGACCTGACCCGGCACATGTCGGACGCCGTTCAGTCCCTCAAAATTTGTCTTGCCGCGGATGAAAGCATCCGGACCGGCAAACCCGTCGCCTTAGGAGACCCCCGATGACCGCCCTGAAACTTGAAAATGTCTGTAAATCGTTCGGCTCCGTTGAGGTGCTCAAGAATATTGACCTGACCGTGGAAGAGGGCGAATTCGTCGTCTTTGTTGGCCCTTCGGGGTGCGGTAAATCGACCCTGTTAAGGGTGATTGCGGGTTTGGAGGACGCAACTGAAGGCACAGTTGCCATCGGTGGGAACATCGTCAACAACACGCCACCGGCAAAACGGGGCATCGCCATGGTGTTCCAGTCCTATGCGCTTTATCCGCATCTCAGCGTGCGCGATAACATGTCCCTTGGCCTCAAGCAGGAAAAGCAGCCCGCGTCGGTGATCGAAGAACGCGTCGCCAAGGCGATTCAGATGCTTGACCTAGACTCTTATGTTGATCGTCGTCCGTCGGATTTGTCCGGCGGACAGCGCCAGCGTGTTGCAATCGGCCGCGCGATTGTACGCGAACCGGAATTGTTCCTTTTTGATGAGCCGCTGTCAAATCTGGATGCCGCCTTACGGATGAATACAAGGATCGAAATCGCGGATCTGCACCGCACGCTCAGCGCCAGCATGATCTACGTAACCCATGACCAGACCGAAGCAATGACGCTGGCCGACAAGATCGTTGTCTTGCGCGATGGCAGGGTAGAGCAAGTGGGTAGCCCCATGGAACTTTACAATAATCCCGCCAATCAGTTTGTGGCCGGGTTCCTGGGGTCTCCGTCCATGAACTTCTTGCAGAAATCCATTTCCGGTGCGTCGTCTGACGTCACGACCGGCATCCGGCCTGAACATCTGAGGGTCGTAGAGTCAGGTAGGCTGACTGGTACGATCACCCATGTTGAACGATTGGGCGGCGACACAAACCTGTTGATCAAGACCGAAAAGGACGAGACCCTCACAGTACGTCTGTTTGGTCAGGACGACAGTTCGGTGGGTGACTCGATCACACTCGATTTTGACGATGAACAGGCATTCAGGTTTGACGCAGAGGGCATGCGCCTAAGCGCATGATCGCCAGTGACAGGCCTCTGACGGTCTGGAGCGTCGCGGGCCATTGACCAGACGGGCTAGATTTTGAATTAAATGAATGCTGCCCGTCAGGCAGCTGAGGCCCAATCGTCAAACAGTTTTGACCTAAGGTCGGCAATGCGGACAAAGCGCCGTTTCGCTGCGGTTGATACCAAGGTCTGCTTTACTAGCTGAGGTTCCCGCAATCGAACCCTTAATCAACCGCTGTGTCTCGCTCGGCACCACGAAGTCGACTGAGTGTGACCGGTGTGACACCAAGAAAAGATGCTATCATGTAATGGCCGAAAAGCCTTTCGTGACGCGGGAAATTTTCGCGAAACCATGCAAGGCGGTCTGCGCCGCCAAGTGCGGCAAGGCACCACTCTCGGTCAGACTTGAAGGCCAGTTCTTGCTGCAAAATGCCGTTTGCCCATTCGCGGATTGGCTCCGATGCTAACATAAGCTCAGTCAAGGCGCGGCTGTTCATTTGCGCAACCAATGCATCCGTAATCACATCTATTGAAACGAGCGAGGTCCCGTTTCTGGTTCTCGCGACATTTGGTGCGACCACGCAGGGGCCAGCGTGAAAGCCAACGCAAACAGCTCGACCTTCAGGATCGGTGATTTGGCTGGTGGCGCGCCCATCAAGAATGATGTGCTCCAATAGGTCTGTTTCGCCCTGCAAGGCAATGCGACGCCCCTTTTCTACATATTCAACACTCCAAGCTGCCGCGAACTCACGAGCGCTGTCTTTGTCCAAAGCGTTCAGAGAACTAGTGAAAAAAGTTAAGAGGTCCAAATCGCGAATTCCTTATCAAACGATAATGCCAGCTTTGCTCACGCTGAGTACGACGGTGCCAATGGTAAGGAGAAAAACCAATGAAATTGATGATACCAACTAAGCAGTACGGGCGGCAAGCGACACTCTTCGGTCTCGCGGCCGCCGGATTCTATCTGTTGATGATCTTTGTCACTCTGGCGCACATCGAGACTTTGTCCGGCCTTCGCCCTTTCGACATGCGCCCTGGCGGATATTCGGCTGAACAGGCAAACTCGCTGCTCTCTGCCCTAGGGTCTAGCGGGAGGCGCTATTATCTTATGCGACAGATTCCACTTGATCTCGCGTATCCCGCGCTCATGGCGCTGACGTTAGTATCATTGCTCAAATGGCTTAGATTGCAGGAAGTAAATCACAGGCTTGTTCAGATTGGGATTTGGTTTTCGATTTGGGCAGCTCTCGCTGACTATCTAGAGAACGTCGGCATCTGTCTCATGATCCTGAGTTGGCCAGAAATATCAGCCAACACTGTCTTGGCGGCAAGTGTCGCTTCTACTGTGAAATCGGGCTTAACGACGGCTGCTGTCTTGATCGTCCTGCTTGGTGTCGGTTTTTGGGCGTTCAAAAGGATAAGTACCTACGCCTGATCGATGCTTGCTGATGGTCCCATCAACTTTCTTAAACCTGACTTTCGCTGCGGCACAGAAAACATGTAATCCGGGCTCATTGCTGACGTTTTCCGCGTCGCAGCGGCTCGTGGGTCAGTTGATGGCGTGAAGATCCAAATTATCTGACGGCTCTGCGGTCAGGCTCTTTTTTCTGCAATGCTCGCGATGCCAAGGACATTTAGCACCTTGGCCTCGATATGCTCTGCATTCATTGCAGCGTCGGCATACATATCCTTGGGGCTGGCATGGTCGATAAAGGTGTCCGGCAATACCATGGAGCGGAATTTCAGGCCGTCGTCAAATACGCCTTCATCTGACAAAAGCTGCGAGACATGGCTGCCAAAACCACCAACCGCGCCTTCCTCAATAGTGATCAACGCCTCGTGGTCTGCGGCCAGATCAAGGATCAATTCCCGATCCAGTGGTTTTGCAAAACGCGCGTCCGCAATCGTCGGTGATATGCCTTTGGCAGCGAGCGATTCAGCGGCCTTCTGAACCTCGGACAACCGGGTCCCAAATGAGAGAATAGCCACGCGCGATCCCTTCTGAATCAGACGGCCTTTACCGATTTCGATGGGTTCGCCGCGCTCGGGCAGATCCACCCCGACGCCTTCGCCCCGCGGAAACCGGAACGCGACGGGGCCATCGTCATGCGCCGCGGCGGTGGCGACCATATGCACAAGTTCAGCCTCGTCCGCCGCTGCCATCACGGTAAATCCTGGCAGGTTTGCAAGGAATGCGACGTCAAAACTACCCGCATGCGTTGACCCATCGGCCCCGACCAATCCGGCGCGGTCAATGGCGAATCGGACTGGCAGACGCTGGATTGCGACGTCATGCACCACCTGATCGTATCCACGCTGCAAGAACGTTGAATAGAGCGTGCAAAAGGGCTTCATTCCTCCCGCCGCCAATGCCGCCGAAAAGGTCACGGCGTGCTGTTCGGCGATGCCCACGTCAAAACATCGACTTGGATAACGCTCCGCAAAGAGGTTCAGACCCGTGCCATCCGGCATGGCCGCAGTGATGGCGCAGATCTTGTCGTCCTTCGCCGCCTCAGTCATCAGAGTTTTCGCAAAAACGCTGGTATAGCTCGGTGCATTGGACGGTGCTTTGTTCTGTTTACCAGTTACAATATCAAATTTTGCTGTCGCATGCCCTTTGTCCCGTGCGGTTTCAGCCGGGCCATAGCCTTTGCCCTTTTTCGTTATCACATGGATCAGGATAGGCCCTGTCGCGCGGGCTTTGACTGTGCGCAATACCGGCAACAACTGGTCCAGATCATGGCCGTCGATGGGTCCGACATATGAGAACCCAAGTTGTTCAAACAGAGTCCCGCCGACTGTCATACCCTTTAACAGGTCTTTGGCCCGCTTTGCCCCTTCCCGGAAAGGCTCTGGCAGCAAAGATACGGCGCCCTTGGCAGCGGCTTTGAACTCCTGAAACGGCTCTTCGGCGTAAAGTTGACTAAGATAAGACGACATTGCGCCCACGGGTGGGGCAATGCTCATCTCATTGTCATTCAGAATAACGATCAGGCGTTTTTTGAGATGACCGGCATTATTCATAGCCTCATACGCCATACCGGCACTCATCGACCCATCGCCAATAACGGCAATCGCATCGCCGACTCCTTCGGGCGTATTGCCGCCAAGATCGCGGGCTACAGCAAAGCCAAGAGCAGCGCTGATTGAAGTCGACGAATGCGCTGCACCAAATGGATCGTAAGGGGATTCAGAGCGTTTGGTGAAACCACTCAGCCCGTCTTTCACCCGTAAAGTGCGAATGCGGTCGCGTCGTTCGGTCAGGATCTTGTGGGGATAGCATTGATGCCCCACATCCCAGATCACCTTGTCTTTAGGTGTGTCAAATACAGCGTGCAATGCAACGGTCAACTCTACGACACCCAGTCCCGCACCCAGATGCCCTCCGGTGACAGATACGGCTGAAATCGTTTCGTTGCGAAGTTCTGACGCCAGATTGGTCAGTTCAGAGTCCGAAAACTGTTTCAGATCTGCTGGTCGCTGCACACGGTCCAGCAGGGGCGTATCTGGTCGATTTTCCATCAGCGCCTCCTTTCGAAACGGGCATTGACGCGAATTAGCTCTCGCGGGAAATAACGAAGCGCGCTGCGTCCTGCAAGGTCTGAGCCTCCTTACCGTAGACCGCAAGTGCATCGCAGGCGGTTTCAACCAGTTCTGACGCGCGGGACTTGGCGCCATCAAGGCCCAAATGCGAAACGAATGTGGCTTTGCCAGCTGTCGCATCTTTTTGGAGCCGCTTGCCAGCTTTTGTCGCGTCCCCTTCAACATCCAAGATGTCGTCGGCGATTTGAAACGCTAGACCCAGCGACTGGGCGTATTGGCGCAACGCACTGGGGTCGGTCTGCGCAAGCACGGTTCCGGCTGTTGCGGCCCAAATCATCAGTGCACCGGTTTTGCCAGCTTGAAGCGCAGTAATTTCACTTAGGCTCAGCGGCGTTCTGGCGGTTTCGGCAGCGATGTCCAACGCCTGCCCCAACACCATACCTTGTGCTCCAGCGGCTTTCGCGAGTGTTAACACAAGCTCTGCGCGCACCGAAACAGGTCCACAATCCGGCATAGACACCAGTTCAAAGGCAAGGCTATGCAAAGCATCGCCCACCAAAACGGCGGTGCCTTCGTCCCATTTGACATGGACGGTCGGCTGACCCCGGCGAAGGTCGTCGTCGTCCATACACGGCAAATCGTCATGAACAAGGCTATAGGCGTGCATAGCCTCAATCGCAGCGGCAGGCCAGATCGCGGTTTCAGGGCTTACTCCATGCAATCTGGCGCTTTCCAGCACCAGAAACGCCCGTAATCTTTTGCCGCCTTTCGTTGCATAAGCCATGCCTTGAGTGACGGGAATATTGGCAAAATCACTATAAACAGTGTCGAAGTGGGCCTGAACCGCGGCTGCGGCTGCGGCCAAACGGGTTGCAAACATTTACAGCCCTTCGACAGGTTTCGTACCAGTCGCATTGCCTTCCGCATCCAAGGTGATGGCGGCAACTTTTTCTTCGGCTTCTTTCAGTTTTGTTTCACAGCGCTTTTTTAACGCCGCGCCACGTTCGTAAAGGGCAATGGAATCGTCCAAGGCCACATCACCCCGTTCTAGCTTGCCCACGACTTCTTCCAGTTCAGCCATCGCCTGTTCAAATGTCATTTCATCTACGGGTGTATCAGTCATGTCGCAGCCTTCATCAGTTCTTCCACATGCGCCCGCGCGCTATCCGAGAGTGCAGTCAGATCATACCCGCCCTCGAGTGTCGAGACTAGACGCCCTTCACAACACTCCGCGGCAATCGCGCATAGCTGGCCAGTGATCCATGCGAAATCTTCGGTCGTCCAGTTTAACTCTGCAAGTGGGTCATCACGATGCGCATCAAACCCGGCGCTAACAATAATCAACTCTGGATCAAAGGCGCGCAATCGCGGAAAAGCAGTCTCTAAATAAGCTTTTCTCATGGTCAGCCCGTTTGATCCGGGGGAAAGCGGGATGTTGAGCACATTGTCATGTGCCCCGGTTTCATCAACGCGCCCACTGCCCGGCCAAAGAGGCATTTGTTGCGACGTAATGAACAGCGTTCGACTTTCATCCCACAACAAATCCTGTGTGCCATTGCCGTGGTGAACATCAAAATCAAATACAACTACCCGTTTTAGCCCGTGATGATCCAATGCATGTTTGGCGGCCAACGCGGCATTGCCCAACAGGCAAAACCCCATCGCGGTCTCTGTTTCGGCGTGATGCCCCGGCGGGCGCATGGCGCAAAAAACGTTTGAGGCCTCGCCACCCAATACCATATCCACCGCCTGGATCGTCGCGCCCGCGGCGCGAAAGGCTGCTGTCAAAGACCCTGGCGACATCCATGTATCGCCATCAATCGGGGTATTGCCCTCTTGCGGAGACATGCGGCGCAGCTCAGCCAGATAGGCAGCGGGGTGGCAGCGCAGCACATCATCTTCTGCTGCCAGCGGCGCGGTGATTGTCGGCAGATTCAATGGGGTCAAAGCATGCAATACATGCTCTAACCGCGCAACCCGCTCAGGGTGACCGTCTGGCGTGACGTGGTTCAGACAATCAGCATGGGTGATAATCGCAGTGGTCATGCCGTTTCTTTAACAGTTCAAATCGCAATGCCAAGATGTTTGTGTTCGCTAAGCGATAGCGACCCTTGCCCCCGGAATTCGCTTGGCTCATAAAAGCAGGCAGACGACGCCCACCAAGAGGATCAACCGCTGATGACAATCGAAGCCCCCGAAACCAAAATCGTGGACAGCCACCGGATTGCATGTGATGGCGGTGAAGGCCCGCTTGGCCATCCTCGGGTTTGGCTTCAAATTCCAGAGGACAAGGGCTGGGTGGAATGCGGATATTGCGATTGCAAGTATGTCCACAAAGACGCCAAGGACGACGCCTGAAACTGGCTTGATGGCGCACAACACAAATGGTCGCATGTGATGACTCGTGCCAAGTCAGCGTCAGTGACCAAACAGGGGGCCACATGTCAGACTCTTTTGGAAAAGGATGCCATCTGCATCTGATTGACGGATCGGCATTTATCTTTCGCGCCTATCATGCCCTGCCCCCGCTGACCCGCAAATCCGATGGGCTTCCGATTGGCGCGGTGGCTGGATTCTGCAATATGTTGCAGCGCTATGTCGAGGGTAACCACGGCCCCGACGCACCGACCCATGTGGCTGTGATATTTGACAAAGGGTCGCACACGTTCCGCAACGATCTCTATGACCTTTACAAGGCAAACCGGGACGAAATGCCCGAGGATCTGCGCCCGCAGATGCCCCTGACACGCACGGCGACGATTGCCTTTAACATCGCCTGCAAAGAGCTTGAGGGGTTCGAGGCCGACGATATCATCGCCACACTTGCAGTACAGGCCCGTGAGGCTGGGGGGCGTTGCACCATCATTTCGTCCGACAAGGACCTGATGCAATTGGTCGGCGGTGGCGTGGAAATGCTGGATGCGATGAAGAACCGAACCATTGATGTGGACGGTGTTGTCGAAAAATTCGGTGTGAAACCGGACCGGGTTGTCGATGTTCAGGCACTTGCCGGGGACAGTGTGGATAATGTTCCGGGCGCACCGGGGATCGGAATCAAAACCGCAGCTTTGTTGATCAATGAATATGGTGATCTTGATGCATTGCTCGAACGCGCCGGTGAAATCAAACAACCCAAACGTCGCCAGACCCTGATCGACAATGTTGATCAGATCAGGCTGTCGCGTCAATTGGTTCAGTTGGATTGCGACGTGTCACTGGACTTTGGGCTGGAAGACCTGGAAGTGAAGGAACCTGAAACAGAGACGCTAATGGCGTTTCTTGCGGAAATGGAATTCCGTACTTTGTCCAAGCGAATTGCTGGCAAATTGGGCGTCGAGCCGCCAGAGATCGTGAATGTTGTTTCTGCGGAGCAGGCAGACAAAGAGGATGTTCCGTTTGATGTTGAGAAATACGAATGCGTGCGCGACGCTGCCGCTCTGCATGTTTGGGTCGATCAGATTCTGGAACACGGTTGGGTCGCGGTAGACACCGAGACCACCGGTCTGGACGAAATGGTCGTTGATCTGGTTGGTATTTCGCTGAGCGTCCAGGCGGGACAGGCCTGTTACATCCCGCTCATCCATAAAAAAAGCGCCACGGACGATCTTTTCGGATCAGATGCGCTTGCCGAAGGACAGATGCCTGTGGATGAGGTTTTGGCCATTCTGAAACCGGTTCTGGAAGACCCTGCAATCCTGAAAATCGGCCAGAACATGAAATACGACGCCAAGATATTTGCGCGCTACGGTGTTGAGGTCGCACCGATTGATGACACCATGCTAATGTCTTATGCGATGCACGCGGGCGAACACAATCACGGCATGGATACGCTGTCAGACCGGTATTTGGGCCACACGCCCATTCCGATCAAGCCCCTTTTGGGTAGCGGAAAGTCCGCAATCACCTTTGACAAAGTGCCGTTGGATCAGGCGACCGCTTATGCCGCTGAAGATGCAGATATCACCCTACGCCTGTGGGAGACCTTCAAGCCCCAGCTGCACCGCATCGGGGTTACCACGGTCTATGAGACGCTCGAAAGGCCGCTGGTGCCCGTGTTGGCGCAAATGGAAATGCATGGCATCAAGGTGGATCGCGATACTCTTAGCCGAATGTCCAACGCTTTCTCGCAGAAAATGGCTGGTTTAGAGTCTGAATTGCACGAATTGGCCGGGCGCCCCTTCAACGTTCAATCCCCGGCACAAGTCGGCGAAATCCTGTTTGATGAAATGAACCTTGAAGGCGGCAAGAAGACCAAAACCGGGCAGTGGTCGACCCCCGCAACTGCATTGGAAGATCTGGCAACGGAACATGATTTTCCGGCACGTGTACTGGATTATCGGCAGCTTCAAAAACTCAAGAGTACCTACACTGACGCCCTGCAGGAACATATTAACGCCGATACCGGGCGTGTTCACACATCGTATTCTATCGCAGGGGCAAACACAGGCCGACTAGCATCGACCGATCCGAACCTGCAGAATATTCCGGTCCGGACCGAGGAAGGACGCCGCATTCGGGAAGCATTCGTAGCCGAACCGGGCAATGTACTGGTCTCACTGGATTATTCCCAGATCGAGTTACGTATTCTGGCCCATATTGCGAAAATTCCGGCACTAAAGCAGGCCTTTGCCGACGGTCTGGATATCCACGCTATGACGGCTTCGGAGATGTTTGACGTGCCGCTGGACGAAATGACGCCAGATATACGCCGCCGCGCCAAAGCGATCAACTTTGGTGTCATCTACGGAATTTCCGGCTTTGGACTGGCGCGCAATCTGCGCATTCCACGTTCTGAAGCGCAGGGCTTTATTGACCGTTATTTCGAACGCTTCCCAGGCATCCGCACCTACATGGATGACACAAAGGCCTTTGCCAAAGAGCATGGCTATGTCCAGACCCTGTTTGGTCGCAAAATCCATACCCCTGAAATCAATGCCAAGGGACCACACGCCGGATTTGCCCAGCGCGCGGCGATCAACGCACCCATTCAGGGAACTGCCGCGGATGTGATCCGGAGGGCCATGATCCGGATGCCCGACGCCATTCAAGGGGTGCCAGCGAAGATGTTGCTACAGGTCCACGACGAATTGCTTTTCGAAGTCGATAAAGCCGCAGTTGAAGACGTCATTGCCATCGCCAAGGAAGTCATGGAAAACGCAAGCTCTCCGGCTGTGAAGCTGGATGTTCCGCTGACAGTGGATGCGGGGCAGGGCATGAACTGGGCCGAGGCACATTAAATTGTCTGGCCCCCAACCTGAAATACTCTAGTGGCCGCCGCCCAACAGTCCGACTCCTGACAGAATGGACCCAAACACCTTCAGGCGAAGACCTGCTGCTTTGATCATACCTGTCGCCGCGATCACGTGGCCAACGGTGCCGTCAATATTGTTGGTATAGGCCTGCACAATGCAGCCCGCTCCGTCCAGCAGCATTGCCTCATGTTCCTCGTAAACTAACTCAAGAAACACCAGCAGGGTCCCGCGTGCTGTCGCGCCGCCCATATCCAACAACTGCGGGTCAGGCATGATTTGCCCCGTGGCGATAGCTGGTTGGACAGATTGAATATGCGCCGGCATCACAGCATTGTGGAACAAAAGATTGGCGTTGCTTTCGCAGGCAATCTCTGCGGGCATGCCTTCATACAGAGTATCGTGCGCAACCTGCGAGAATCCAGCCGTAATGCGAATGGGAAGATCTTCGGGACGATCAGGGATAATGATCATCGCCGGGCGCAGCACCAGAGTCGTCGCAGGGCTCCCGACGTTCAGGGATAGTTGCGTCACACTGCCATCGGCAAGGCTTCGAACTTCTGTGAAGTTCAACGCGACCTGCGCCGAGTCGATCGCAGCCTCGGCCAGTTTAAGCCTGGCAGGAATTGTCTCTTTCATGTCAACCCGTGCTAAGTCAAGCTGAGCTTCTGCCGCGCGCAATTCGGCCTCGGTGGCGGTAAGAGAGGTTTGAAAACTCAGCACATCATCCGCGCGCCCTGCACCCCGCTGCAATAGGGTTTCAGCGTCCGCCAGATCATCGCGCAATTGCACGATCTCCGCGTTGGCTTCGTCCACAGCGGATTGCGCCACGATCTCGGTGTCCTTGGCCTTGTCCTTATCCGCCAAAATTAGATCAATCTCAGCCTGCGCTTGGGCAAGAGCGACCTTCTGCGCGCTATCTTCAATTCGAAACAGAAGATCACCAGCTTTGACACGCTGCCCGTTGATCACAGCGATTTCAGTAACCGGGCCAGAGGTCTGCGCAACTACAGAAACGGTCCGGAAAGGTACAATGCCGGCATAGGTTTTGGGATGGTAATAAAAGATTGTGAGAAACAAACCAAATGCCAGCACAGCCCAAATGAAAACAGCGGTTTTCATGTTCCAGATGGTGGTTGGTTCACCGCGTCGCTTTAGTTGAAAGTACCGGATAAGCGCCGGGAACGATGTAAAAAATAGCTCAAACACTTAGGGACGCTCCGAAGCGTCATCAGTACTCTTTTCTTGGCTAATGACTGCCGATTTGAAATTCAGATGAAAACGAGCCCAGTCCGCCATCAATGCGATCAATATCGCGCTAAGCGGTAACAGGATGTTAAAATGATTCAACGGGAAGATCTCATATAGCAGAGCAATGGACAGCATCGTCGGAATGGTTTTTGCCAATGGTGTTCCATGCGACCGATGTTCGGCCCAACGGTCGAACATCGCGTATAACATTACGATGCCGTATAGCCCCCCGATCAGAAACACCATGGCAACGACCGCAAAAACGTCGCCTTCTCCCGGCGGTACAAACCAGCTCGGAGCAGCGTGCGCGCTTTCCTGTTCAGCATTCATTTTCTTACTCGTCTTGCCAATCAAGCATCCGCATAGCGCGGTCGCCCAGTCTGAACGTTCTTAAAAACTAACCCACCAACGCTGAACCGTCCAGCCTTGCCGCCGGTAACACCCGGCCAGTGGTGCAGAACATTTCAGTGCATAACTGTGCACACCCTCTGCTGAAAACTTTCATCTTCGCCGGTTCAAAAAACTAGACAATCACATCTTCCAAAGATTTGGGATGGTGGGTCAGGAGTTCATATCCGTCTTCCGTCACGATAAAGCTATCGCCAACTTGCGCGCGAAATGTCTCGACAGAAACGGAACCGTCGACTGCAAACACCATTCCGGGTTGCAGAATCGTGGTGTCACCGGTCACGAGTTGTGGTTTTTCAAGAAAACTGTACCCCGTGGCTCTACCGCAGCGGAACGGATACTCATATCCTGCATCCTGGATCACTTCTGCATAGGCTTCATGCACACTTTGTGCTGTCACGCCGGGGCGCAAGGCGTCAAGTGCGGCCTGCTGACTTGCCAGCGCCACCTCATAAACGGCGGCCTGTGACTTATCGGCGATCTCTCCGATCCAGAATGTTCTGTCATGCCCCAGCTTAAAGCGGTGAAAATTAGTCATGCCGCAAAAGCACAGGAAAACCGGCTCTCCGCGCTTCATGATGCGAGTGCTGGCACGGTGATGGGTTTTTATTATTTCGCTGCCGGATGCCATGATTTGCAAAAAATGCGTGTTGGGCGACATATCTGCATCGTCATAATGAGCCGCCAGAAGCTCTGCCGCCTTACGGGTACCGGCCTGCGATGTGGCGACTGCTACTTCATATTCGGGTACGCTATCTCCAATCGCTTCTCGACCGGCGGACATCATCGCGTTTGCTACCAAACCGGCGTGGCGGGCTAGTTGTAGTTCTTGCGGGGATTTGATCATCCGCATATCGGCAAGTAACAGTGTCACGTTGGCAAGTTTTTCCTCCTCAACCAACTGCCCGATATAACTGCGCACGACTGGCGGCATGTGATCGGTTTCGATTGCAACGCTGGCAGCGTTCTTGAGCGCGCCGGGCAACTCTGCCCGCCATTCCACACCAGCGCCATCATTCCACGGGGCAATGCGGTCAACCTGCGCAGAGGCATTGGCTGAAATCACATCGATGGTTGGGGTGATCAAAAGGCTTTCGCCATCTTTGGTCACCACAAGAATTGTCGGGCGCCCAAATTCCATATGCAGGTAATCGTAGTACCCAGTCAGATAGTAGATACAATCGTCGTCCGTGATCAGCGCGACATCAATTCCGCTGTCAGACAGCCGCTCGCGCAACTGTGCAAGTCGTTGAGTAAACACTGGATCCCCCCATTGCACGGTGCCCGACGGCCTGTTCAATGACACCTGAAACCTGATTGGGCCTACATACCCAGGTTTGTCAATTCAAGGAGCGCGAGCTTTCGATAGTCGCACCGATCACGCCCGAGAGCGTTTGGTGGAGCAATGCTCACCGCCGACAATTGCGCAGCAATTCTGCCCCGCCAAGCTGTATGAGCGGAGGCATCGCGCCACTCTGCCAGAAATCGACGCGCCAATCCTGCTAACTGGTTTTCTTGCCTTTGGCCGAAGCCCAGATACGCTTGTTTGTCAGATACAGCAGCACCGAAAGCACGGTCAGGAACAACACACCATAGAAACCTGCGTGTTTTCTATCCATCATTTTTGGTTCGGCCGTCCACATCAAAAAGGCAGAGACGTCTTCGGCCAAATGATGCAGATCATTTTTGTGACCATCAACGAACTCCACCTGTTCATCATACAGCGGTGGTGCCATTGCAATCCAGCCACCTGGGAAAGCCGTGTTCTCGTAAAACGTAGTGCCAGCCTGCTCCGTTTCCTCTCCGGTATACCCGGCGAGGATAGCAACGATGTATTCCGGTCCACCCATACCTTTGAGGAGTTGGTTGATACCCAAACCGTAAGGTCCGTGAAAACCAGCCCGCTTTTTCGCCATCAAAGACAGATCAGGCGCATTTTCGAGGGCCGAGCCCGGAAAGTGATCAACCGGGGTTGCCGGGCGAAAATCGTCCAGTTCGGCATCGAATACTTCAAAGTTCTGTTCAGCGTAGGCGCGAGCCTGCTCTTCTGGCAGCATGGGCCCGCCTTCGTCAGCAAGGGTACGGAATGCGACGTATTCCAAGCCGTGGCACGCTGCGCAGACTTCGGTGTAGATCTGCAATCCGCGTTGCAACTGGTTTGGATCGTAAGTCCCAAAGGGTCCGTCAAAAGAGAAGTCGATGTTTTCGACGTGCCCGCCTTCTCCACCTGCGGCAAAGACGCCCCCGGCTGAAAGAGTCAGGGCGGTCACTGCGGAAAGTGCGAGTGCTTTAAACATTGTCCCGTTTCCTTTCTTATTCTGCAGGTGAGGCGTCAGACGCCTTGGCGTAATGCGCATCAAAGTCTTCTTCGATGGTTTCAGGCGGTGCATTTGGCTTCTCGATCACACCCAGTAGCGGCAGGATGACTAGGAAATATGCGAACCAATAGGCGGACGCGATCAGGGACCAGCTAGCATAGGGTTCCTCGGCAGGCATCGCACCCAGCCACATCAACGCCAGAAAATCGATGATGAGCAGCGCGAACCACCATTTGAACATCGGGCGGTACCGGCCCGAACGTACGCTTGATGTGTCCAGCCACGGCACCAGCGCCATTACCGCAATCGCACCAAACATCGCCAGGACACCGAAGAATTTGGCGTCAATGATTCCGTTGGTCACGAAAGATGCGATCTGCACCACCCAAACCTCGGACGTGAAAGCCCGCAATATTGCGTAGAACGGCAGGAAATACCATTCAGGTACAATATGGGCAGGCGTCACCAGAGCGTTCGCCTCGATGTAGTTATCAGGATGCCCCAGGAAGTTTGGCATGAAACCGACGATAGCAAAGAAGATCACCATGATCACAGCCAGAGCAAACAGGTCTTTGATCACAAAGTATGGCCAGAACGGCAATGTGTCTTTTTCGGCCTCTTCCTTGGATCCGCGACGCACTTCAACACCAGTCGGGTTGTTGTTGCCCGTCGTGTGGAACGCCCAGATATGAACTGCGACAAGACCGACAATCACAAATGGCAGCAGATAGTGCAGGCTGAAGAAACGGTTCAGCGTCGCGTTATCGACAGCCGGTCCGCCCAATAGCCAAGTTTGCAGTGCTTCACCAACAAACGGGATCGCCCCAAACAGGCCAGTGATCACGGTGGCGCCCCAGAACGACATCTGACCCCAGGGCAAAACGTAGCCCATGAAACCAGTGGCCATCATCAAGAGGAAGATCAGCATGCCAATAATCCAGGTGATTTCACGTGGCGCCTTGTAACTGCCGTAATAGAGCCCCCGGAAAATATGGGCATAGACCGCGACAAAGAACAGTGAGGCACCGTTCATATGCAAATACCGCAGCATATAGCCGCCGTTTACGTCACGCATGATGTGTTCAACACTGGCAAAGGCCAGATCGACATGAGGCGTATAATGCATCGCGAGCACGATGCCGGTCACGATTTGCAATACCAGACAGAACGTCAGGACAATGCCCCAGATCCACATCCAGTTCAGGTTCTTGGGGGTTGGAATCATGATTGTGTCGTACATCAACCCAACAACGGGCAACCGAGAGTGCAGCCACTTTTCGCCGCCTGACTTCGGTTCGTAATGGTCGTGAGGAATGCCAGCCATATCCGTGTCTCTCCCTTAACCCAGTTTGATCGTGGTTTCGTCCACGAATTCGGCTACCGGTACCAGCAGGTTCTCTGGCGCGGGACCTTTGCGAATGCGGCCAGACGTATCGTAATGCGACCCGTGGCAAGGGCAGAACCATCCACCGAACTCACCGGCGTCACCCAAAGGTACACAGCCCAGATGGGTGCAGACACCAATCATCACCAGCCACTCGCCGCTTTCATCCATCGCCCGGTTTTCATCGGTCGCAAGCGCATCCGGCTTGAGATTATTGTTACGGGCATCCACGTCGATCAGGTCTTCGATCGGCACTTCGCGCGCCTCGGCAATGTCTTCTTCAGTCCGACGGCGGATAAAAACCGGTTTGCCCAGCCATTTCACAGTCAGCTGCGTCCCAGCTTCCACATCCCCGATATCAACCTGAATCGAGGACAACGCCCTTACATCAGCTGACGGGTTCATCTGGTTGACCAGCGGCCAGACAGCAGCACCAGCGGTTACAGCTCCAGCGCCTGCGGTGGCATAATAAAGGAAATCCCGACGGGTACCTTCATGATCTTCAGCGTGGGACAAGGGGCTTACTCCATTCCTGGACCCTCAAACGGGCCGATACGCTCATGGCCGCGCAACGGGCGCAGCCATTCCTTTGGGGCTATTTAGCCGGGCAAACCGCCCTCGTCCAGCACAGATACGTGTGCACGACGTCGCATGTCTAACACAGTGTTGCATGCAGGCGTCTATGTTGTGACAAAAAGGCGCAGCCAAAAGGAAAGTTCTGCATTTTACTCGCTATCCCCGCACTCAACTGCCGGGCTGAGTTGCAATCATACTCGGGCGCTCTGAAAATGCTGCATGCCACTGCGCAAGCGCATCATTGCCATTCCGCCAGTTTCGCACGTCATGACGAAAATCAATATAAGATAGGGCGCAGGCGACCGAGATTTGCCCCATGTTCAACGGCCCAGAAAGATGGCTCATCCAGCGTGCATTCAGTACAGTCAATCCGCGCGAAACTTTTTCCCACTGGGCCTCGATCCATTCTGAAGATTGCTTTTCCTCGGGTCGTAATCGCATTTCGTAGGCCATCGAAACTGCCGAATCCATGACACCGTCCCCGGTGGCTTCCAGCGTTAGGATCTCCCAGCGAGCACTGTTGGTCGGGTATAATCCGCCAGAAAACAGGTCATCAAGGTAGGCGGTTATTACCCTGCTGTCATAGAGGGTTACGCCGTTGGGCCGTTCCAACGCAGGAATGCGCCCCAATGGATTGGCCGCTTTCAACCCTTCGTCTGTGGCCATCGGAGTCGTTGTGATTTGCTCAAAGGTGACGGCATCGGTTTTGTCCAGTTCGTGCAACAGCACGGCAACCTTGCGCACGAACGGCGAAGGCGGTGAGTAATATAGTTTCATGTTGGCAGCCCTTTATTGGTTGATCGCAACCTTACCAAAGACATCAGCCCTGTCCATTGGCGCCCCGCATCAGGCCTGCCAAAATGCGAACTTCCTGTCCTATTCCGTAGGCGTCAACGAAATCCGCTGCGCGCAACCGCGCCTGATCCGGCTTGTTCTGATTTAATTTCCATGTCCCATTGATACTGTCGATCTGCATCCGGCACGGCACGATCATGCGCATCATCTTTTGCAATGCTTCCGGCTGCATTTTTGCAGTCGCCCAAGGCTTCTTGGGCAACAGACGCTCCTCAAACAACGCAGATTGCGCCTCTATCAGAACGCGCAACTCTTCTTGTGGACGCCGTTCGAGCGTTCCGGTCAGATGCACTGCCACATAATTCCAAGTTGGCACCTGATCTTCTATTTCATACCAGTCCGGCGAAATGTAGCTGTCCGGGCCAGCCACCGCGATTCGCGCAGACAACGGCGACTTCAAAAACCGGGCAATCGGGTTGGACCGGACGAGATGCAGATTCACCTCTGTTCCGTCGTCAGACACCAGAAACGGAACGTGAGAGATCAGCGGTCCATCGGGGCCGGTGACCGCCAGCACACCAAAAGATCGATCACGCGCATAGGCAAGGTTCATTTCGTTGTCGGCCGTATGAAATGCTGGGTTTGGGTGCATGTCGGAATTCCTTGGCAATCGTACGCTTTTGCACTTGCAAGAACCGTCATTCCGGTGCCAAGATCAACCCCGTTCTCAGGGCGGGGTGAGATTCCCCACCGGCGGTATGTGGCAGCAGCCACGAGCCCGCGAGCGGCTCCCAAATCTGGGGGTGTCAGCAGATCTGGTGAGATGCCAGAGCCGACGGTTATAGTCCGGATGAGAGAGAACGTATGATTGCGCCGCAAACGCGGTTGCAAGCATTCGTGATCGCCTTGGGTGTTGTGAGACCAAAAAGGAGAGATCAGAGATGTCACACACCCGTTACGCTTTTATCAAAGCTCAGTGGCACGCCGACATCGTGGACCGTGCACTGGATGGATTTTTAGAGTCTATTCCTAGTGAATCAGTCGATGTTTATGACGTACCCGGCGCATTCGAACTGCCGCTATTAGCCCGTGACCTGGCGAGTACCGGTCGGTACGATGCCGTGGTTTGTGCCGCCTTTGTTGTGGATGGCGGCATTTATCGGCACGATTTTGTTGCGAGTGCCGTGGTTGATGGGTTGATGCGCGCCGGTTTGGACACCGGAATCCCCATCCTGTCGGTTTCCCTGACACCCCACAACTATCAGGAAACGGACCATCACAACGCAATTTACCGCGCGCATTTCATCGAAAAAGGCCGCGAGGCCGCAGCCGCAGCGCGCAGCATCACGGCGGTCCGCGCAACCGTTCAAAACAACGCTGCCTAACCAAGGTAGTCCCGTAGGGCCGCTGGCGGATTATCCAGCAATTCGGCAGTGGCCACAGGTGGGTGGGCAACACCATCTGCGACTAGTATGATTTGGTCCGCAATTTGGCGTGCATCGGATGGTGCATGGCTTACCATAAGAACCGTCGCCCCGGATTCTTTTGCCAGAGCAGCGACCAAATTCAACATCTCAACCCGCAAAGCCGGGCCTAGCGCGGCAAATGGTTCATCAAGCAGGATAAGAGGTTCGTTTTGAACCAGGACCCGAGCCAGCGCCGCACGGCTTTGCTGGCCACCGGAAAGCGCGCCAGGTTTACGCTCGGCCAACCCTTCCAACCCGACGCGAACAAGGGCTTCCGCCCCGCGCCGGTGTTGAACGCCGTCCAGCTTTAGGTCAGGACGCATCCCCAAACCGATGTTCTGCGCCACTGTCAAATGTGGAAACAGGTTATTGTCTTGAAACAGCATCGAAATCGGGCGGTGACCGGGCGAGAGCGCCGTTATGTCATTGCCCGCCCATGTGATGCAGCCCTTGGTGACAGCACAAAAACCGGCAATTCCACTTATTAGTGTCGATTTTCCAGCCCCAGATGGGCCGATAACCGCCAAGATGCTTCCTTCGGGGATCGAGAAATTGGCAGCAAGTGAGAAAGTGCCGTTCGCGACTACAGCGTCATCAAGCGTCAACATTCCGCCGTCCCCCTCTGTCAAATACCCAGAACAAACCCAGCGACAGAAGCACCAACAACAAACCCGCGCTAGCGGCGGCTTCCATCTGATAGGATCCCATCAGGCGATACATTTGCAGCGGCAATGTCGCACGCTCTGGATCGGCAAACAGCGCAATTACACCCAAGTCTCCCATCGACAAAGCCGCTCCAAGACCTGCCGCGAATCCGATTTGCCGACGCATACGCGGCAACACCAGCAACCGCCACAGCCCCCAACCGCGCATGCCCATTGATTGAGCAAGTGGACCGTATTGCACGAGAACGTCCCGCATTCCCGGCACCAGAATGCGCAGTGCAAAGGGCAGCGCCATGATCGCATTTACAACTGCCGTAACCGGCAGAGCCAGTGCAAACGGATCTGCCATTGGAAAAAGAATAAGAAACAAGCCGGTACCAATCACCAATGGCGATGCAGCAATACCCAATAAACCCACAATTTCAGTCAAACCCCTGCGGGAGACGGCAATTGTCGCCGCCATCGGTAATGCCAACATCAACAAGATCGTCGTGCTCGCCAAAGCGACCATGAGGGACAGGAGGGCCGCATTAAAGACACTGGCCGGTAGGGCAAACATCCCCTCGATCCCTGCCAAAACGACAGCGCTGAGCGGTAACATCAAAAACAGTGTCGCGCCCCCAATGGCCCCGACATCCTGAAGTCGCATCCAACCTCCTCGCACGTCCCATCGCAGAACTGGCCGGTCCAGACCGGCACCAAACCCGTCTGTTCCGGCAAAATGCAGGGCAAACAATGCCGCCGACCCGGCCAGCCCTATTTGCAAACACGACAATAACGCCGCCCGCCCGAGGTCAAAATCAAATCGAAATGCCTGATAAATAGCCAGTTCGATGGTTGTGGCGCGCGGACCGCCCCCCAATGTCAACGCAACTGCAAAACTGGTCAGGCAAATCGCAAAGATGATAGCAAATGCCCCAGGCATTACACGCCTCAGAAGAGGGCGTTCTAATACGCGCGCTATATCTCCAGTGTCAAAACCCAGTTGCGCGGCTAGGCGGAACCGCTCTGCTGGAATGTCTTGCCACCCCTGTAAAATCAGTCGTGTTGCAAGGGGGAGATTGAAAAACACATGAGCGAGAACCACACCATGGAATCCGTAGATCGACAGGGGTAGCAATCCAAACAGGTCCAACACCTGACTGATCCAGCCACTGCGTCCGAAAACCGCCAGCAGGCCAAGAACAGCAACAATGACCGGAAGGATAAAGGGCGCACCAAGTAGGGTGACCAGCACGTTTCGGCCAACAAACTGGCGACGCGCCAATGCGCGGGCCACCGGTATTGCAAGCACAACGCTCAGCGTTGCCGACACCAATGCCTGCGATACAGTAAACCGGACTGCTGCCCAGTCAGAGGCCCCAAACCCGGCACCGACTTCTGCCCGCAAAGCCACAGCCATAAGCGTACCGAGGATCAGCGCTGCAACAAAAAATGCAGCACTGATACCGGGGGCACGACTTATTGCGACAGGGCGGTCAGCCATTCCGTCAACGCCTCATCTCGGACGGCCTTGGCGTCCCTGGCAGGCACGATCAGCGCCTTTTCGGGCTTTATTAGAGTCTCAAAACCATCTGGCAGGCCAGGCTCGGGTGTAACAGCCGGATACATCCAGTTGGTGGTGGAAATCGCAGATTGAAATTTGTCTGACACCATGAACTCCAAAAACTGATCTGCCAGTTCTGGCTGATCGCTGTCTTCGAGCTTACCCGCGACTTCGATCTGCAGATAGTGCCCTTCGTCAAATGCGGCGGCAGCTTTGCTTGCGTCTTCTTCGGCGATCAGGTGGTAGGCGGGTGATGTTGTGTAGGACAACACCATATCTGCCTCGCCTTCTAAAAACAGACCATAGGCCTCGGACCAGCCTTTGGTAACCGTCAAAACATTATCCGATAACGCCTCCCAGATGGCAGGCGCTTCGTCGCCATATGCGGCCTTAACCCACATCAAAAGCCCAAGACCGGGCGTTGAGGAGCGTGGGTCCTGAATAACAACTTTCAGACCGCTGTCAGCAAGGGCCGGGAAATTGGCAGGCGGGGTCAAGTCTGTGTTGTGAACAAAGGCAAAGTAGCCCCAGTCATACGGCACAAAATGATCGTCAGCCCATGGAATTGGCAAATCAAATTCGGCCGAAACCGAATGCTTTGCAAAAAGGTTCGCATCCAGCGCTGCCTCGGTCAGATTTGTGTCTAAACCAAGTACAATGTCCGCTTCCGAGCGATTGCCTTCCAGCAGAATACGCGCGAGCAAAGCCGCTCCGTCGCCCGCGCCGACCAATTTCAGGTCGCAATCACAGGTCTCTTCAAAAGCAGCCTCGATCACGGGACCGGGACCCCAGTCGGACACAAAGCTATCGTAGGTGTAAACGGTCAGTTCCGGTGTGTCGGCAAATGCCGCTGTTGCACCGATCACGCCCGCAGCAAAGGTTAGATACTTCATGGTATCCTCCAAATTGCGGCGTTGGGAAAAGGGGGAGCAAATGTCCGAACCTTCCCTCCGCCAGTGTTAACTGGTTCAGGTTCAACGGGTCCGCACGCTTGTACATCTCAGCCGCAATGGCCCCCCGAGGTGTCGCGCACACTAGGGGGCCGCCAAGACGCGCGCAACCGGAATCCGCTTGAGACACGACGCTGCCAGCGCTAGACCGCTGACAAAGGAGCGCATCCCATGTCGATCAACAGCTTTGGCCATCTTTTCCGCGTGACCACTTGGGGTGAAAGCCATGGGCCCGCAATTGGTGCGACAGTTGATGGTTGCCCCCCTGGCGTGCCGATTGACGCGGGCATGATCCAGCAGTGGCTGGACAAACGTAAGCCGGGCCAGAACAAATACACCACGCAGCGGCGTGAAGCGGATGAAGTTCAAATTCTATCCGGCGTTTTCGAAGGAAAAACCACCGGAACTCCGATTCAACTGCTGATCCAGAACACAGATCAACGCTCAAAAGACTACGGCGATATTAAAGACAAGTTCCGCCCCGGCCACGCGGATATCACCTATTTCCAGAAATACGGCATTCGCGATTATCGCGGCGGTGGACGCTCTTCGGCGCGTGAGACTGCTAGCAGGGTCGCCGCGGGTGGATTAGCACGCGAAGCGATCAAAGCCATCACACCAGATGTATCGATCACTGGTTATATGACGCAAATGGGGCCACATGGCATAAATCGTGAGCAGTTTGATTGGGACCAGATCGACCAGAATCCATTCTGGGTACCGGATGCCAAGGCCGCAAGCGATTGGGCGACATATCTAGATGGTCTTCGCAAGTCGGGCAGTTCGGTCGGGGCCATAATAGAAGTTGTGGCGCGTGGTGTACCTGCAGGCCTTGGCGCGCCGGTTTATGGCAAGTTAGACACTGATTTAGCCGCCGCAATGATGTCAATCAACGCTGTGAAAGGCGTCGAGATCGGCGAAGGCATGTCTGCTGCGATGCTGACGGGAGAACTCAACGCGGATGAAATCAGCATGTCTGCGGACGGTCCTGTCTATTCCTCAAATCATGCCGGTGGCATTCTTGGCGGGATCAGTACAGGGCAGGACGTCGTGGTGCGCTTTGCTGTCAAACCAACGTCATCCATTCTGACAACCCGTAAGACCATCACCAAGTCCGGCGAAGATACCGAGATCATCACCAAGGGCCGCCACGATCCATGTGTTGGCATCAGAGCGGTGCCTGTGGGCGAGGCGATGATGGCCTGTGTTGTACTGGACCATCTTCTGCTGCATCGGGGACAGGTTGGCGAAAATCAGGGCGTAATTGGCTAATGCTCTGGATTTTCGGCCGCGCCGTTGTCAGTAACAATCGGATACATTCGTGAAATGAGAGTTGAAGACTCCTCGTCACGACCCGCGTTGGGAATCGGATTAAAGCTTACGGCGGTTTTCCTGTTCACCACGATGGCCGCTTTGATCAAGGCCACCTCGGACGTAGTGCCCGCCGGCGAAGCCGTTTTTTTCAGGTCATTTTTTGCTATTCCCGTAATTGTCATCTGGCTGATCCAACGTGGGCAATTGACAGTCGGCCTGATCGCAAAGCGACCGATGAGCCATGTACGTCGCGGCTTTCTGGGCACGACGGCGATGGGCCTGACCTTTTCAGGTCTGGGCTTGTTGCCTTTGCCCGAGGTAACCGCAATTGGCTTTGCTACCCCTATTTTTACAGTGATTCTAGCCGCGATCTTTCTGGGGGAGCGGATTCGCCTGATCAGGGTAAGTGCCGTCACAATTGGTCTGGTCGGTGTATTGATCATCCTGTCGCCACGACTCGTCGGGTCCGCGGCACTAAATGACACGGCAACGATCGGGGCATTGATGATATTGGGCGCCACGCTGATGCGGTCTCTTGTGCAAATCCAGATCCGCGAAATGGTGCAGACTGAACATACGGCCGCAGTTGTCTTTTACTTTTCCGCAACGGCGTCCGTCCTGTCGTTGCTTACGTTGCCGTTTGGATGGGTTGTCCCACCGCCAGAAACTCTGGCCCTCCTGATTTCAGCGGGGCTGATCGGTGGCATAGCGCAAATACTGATCACGTCGTCCTACCGATTTGGTACGGCCTCGATGCTGGCGCCCTACGACTATGCTTCGATGTTGTTTGCTATTGTCATAGGATATGTATGGTTTGGGGAATTGCCGACACTCGTTATGTTGGCTGGTGCGGCGCTCGTAATTGCGGCTGGTGTGCTGGTGATCTGGCGCGAGCATCAACTGGGGTTGGAGCGCGGAAAGGCGCGCTCGGTCACTGATCCAAAGGCCTGAGGCTTTACCTTTAAGACGCACACTTTATTGTCTTTCAAAAATGACAGGATACCCGATGTCGGACGCAGATGATCACAAAAGCAAAATGAAAGAAGTCCAGGGCAAGCATCGCGCCAAAGTGGCAAAAGCCACCGACCCCGGGCGTGGTTTGATCCTTGTTCACACTGGCAAGGGCAAAGGCAAATCCAGTTCAGCCTTTGGTGTCGTTGTTCGGGCATTGGGGTGGAAGCAAAAAGTCGGCGTTGTCCAATTCATCAAGGGCAAATGGAAGACGGGCGAACGTCAGTTCTTTGATAAATTGGGCGACGTCACCTGGCATACCATGGGCGAGGGATTTACCTGGGACACACAAGACAAAGAACGCGACATCGCCGCTGCGCAGGCCGCTTTTGCCAAGGCACGCGAAATGATGGACAGCGGCGATTACGATCTTGTCGTGCTGGATGAGATCAACATCGCGATGCGGTATGAATATCTGGACGTGGACGCTGTAGTCGACGGGCTGAAGGCGCGCTCAGACAAGACCAGCATCATCCTGACAGGGCGCGACGCCAAACCGGAACTGATGGAATATGCCGACCTCGTCACCGAGATGACTGAAGTCAAACATCCCTTCCAGAACGGCATAAAGGCCCAGCGCGGGGTCGATTTTTGACCGCTATTGTGGAACGCCACTACCCCCTGACTCCATCAGCGGAATTTTCTGAGTCAAATCGGACCGGCGGGTCAAACACATCCGATCTAGACATCAAACCTTTCTGACCCGAAGGGCGGTTATGCGGACTAAGTGTGATTTCGCTGCGGCTCCTCCGATGTCTGATTTCAGTGATATGACTCAAAGCTGGCTCATCTGGCGCAGCCAAAAACTGCTGAGTTTAGGCACCCGCCTTTGTTCAGGAAAGGTCCGCAGCAGGCCAAATTCTGGATGTTCTGTTATTGCCCTCGAATTGCTTGTCCGGGGGCAACACCCTCAATCAGCAAGCCTTCTTGTAGGACCGGTTGCCCATTCACGATGACATGCACGAACCCTTCAGACGGCAAACTGTTTGTGCCCGCGTCATACCCTGCAACGCCTTTGACGATATCAGGGTCAAAGACGGTGATATCCGCAAAAGCGCCGACTTGGAGGCGGCCTCGTTTGGACATGCTGGGGGCAAAAGGCGCGAGGAATACCGCTTGAAGGTAGCCTGTTTTAGCAATGATCTGAGGCATCGTGAGTGTCCCATCGTCCATTGCAATCCGCAGATAGGCGGCAAACGTTCCGGCACTGCGCGGATGACCATTCCCTGCGCCAAAAGGCGCATCAAAAGGCAGAGACGCACCATTGTCATCCACCAAAGGCATCCCGTCGCTGGCCACGATCACATCGGAATGAAGGAGCGCTGTCAGCATATCCTTCTGCTGGATATGTTCCATAAGGAAGAACCCGTCTGGGCGGTTGCGGCGATACGCATCGAATGTCTCTTTGGTCAGCGTCTCCCCAGTCTCGACCCATGTGAGGTCATCGTAGTCCATACCAGTGCGTTCCTGCCACCCTTCCGCAAGCAGTTCGGCCGCAATGAAACTGGACCCTTTCACATAGGGAAACGCTTCGCCAAGGATGCGTCCGCCATTGCGGTTCGCCTCATCAATGATGTTGAGCGTCTGCTGCGTCGCCGACAGTGCATTTGTGGGCACGTGGTGTAATAAAACAGGCACATCGTAGGCCATGCCCAGCGAAATAAACTCCTGCTGACCCAATACGCCACTGGGTGAAATGACGCTTAGATAGCGTGGGTGCGTCGTCAGGAAGCTGTCTTTGTCGGCGGCAATCTTAGCCATCCGTGTGACGCCTTCGCTTTGTGATGATGGATAGTACCCGACCATGACACCAATGCCGATACCGCCCTGATCAAGGCTTTCGCGCACCGCGGCATCGATTTGATCAAGCTGTTTCGGTGTTGCCTGATTCACAGACCACAGGTTGCCGGTTGCCCCGGCCTTTTGCAACGCATGGGTCATCATCGGGCTGCCATTGGAGTCGATGCCATCCATGTACTTCAGTCGTGCGGCGGCATGGGAAACGGACACCCCGTAATTCGACAAAGACACGCCTTCTTTAGCTTCGAAATAGACAGACACCGGCATAGCGCCCGCTTCGAGATCCATTTGTGTAGTCCGGCCATCAAATATGGATACTTTTTCGCTGTAACGATCCTGCCCATGCGCATGTACGTCAATAAAGCCGGGAGCGGCAATCAGCCCTGATGCATCAATCTGAGTGGTGCCAACTATCGGGTCTGTGGTGACAATCGCAATTTCGTCACCAATAACACCAATGTTTCTGACCTGATCAAGTGACGTTTCCGGGTCCACCACGCGAGCACCGCTAATGACGAGATCATATGTCGTTTGGGCGATGGCAGCGCTGCTCGCGATCACCGCAACAACAAAAACAAAGAATTTCACGTGATCCTCCCGTTTCAACAAGTATGTCGCGGCGCAAAGGCTTCCACCGCAACACCGGATCCAAGGCGACAATGATCTTACCAAAATAGTTCTTTAGCAACTGCTTCGCGATTTCGAAGGAATCGTGCGAACTGGAACGGTGGTTCCGTCTAAGCAGTTGTTCATTCTAGGCGCAGCATTGGTCGAATTGGGCTCTAAGCCGACCTCGGAGACAGTGTGGTAGCGGCGCATTCGGATCAAACGACGACCTGATATTCAAAGCCATCTATCGTTCGGCATCTGTCAGCAGACATCCCAAACGCGCCAGTGCTTTCCGGGATATCTTTTACAAATCCGCTATTCCCGCACGAGTTTTTCGTAACTCTGTGCGATGTCGCGTGTTAGTGCGCCCACCTCAAAATTGTAATCGCCGATCTGGCCAACGGGCGTAACTTCGGCTGCTGTGCCGGTCAGCCAGCATTGCTCAAACCCTTCGAGCTCTTCGGGCATGATGTGGCGTTCGTGGACCTTGACCTGACGGTCCTTCAGCATGCCAACAACCGTCTGGCGCGTGATACCATTCAAGAAGCAATCCGGGTCAGGCGTATGCACTTCCCCGTCTTTCACAAAGAAGATATTTGCGCCGGTCGCTTCGGCCACATAGCCGCGATAATCAAACATCATTGCGTCCGAACAGCCTTTGGCCTCGGCCGCGTGCTTGGACATTGTGCAGATCATATAAAGCCCGGCGGCTTTGGCGTGTGAGGGAATCGTTTCCGGGCTGGGGCGTTTCCACTTTGATATGTCGAGCTTGGCGCCTTTCATCTTGGCATCACCATAATAGGCACCCCATTCCCACGCGGCGATGGCCATGCGCACCGGGTTGCGCGCAGATGCGACCCCCATGTCATCCCCGGCGCCGCGCCATGCAACCGCTCGTACGTAGGCGTCCTGCAATCCGCTGGCGGCCAGCACTTCGATCTTGGCCGCCTCGATTTCGTCCACGGTATATGGGATTTCAAAATCAATCATTTGCGCGGACCGCTTCAGGCGCTCTGAATGCGCGCGCGATTTGAAGATCTTGCCATTGTAGGCACGTTCACCCTCAAAAACCGAAGATGCATAGTGCATGGCGTGGGTCAGGATGTGAACATTGGCGTCGCGCCAATCGATCATATTGCCATCCATCCAGATGAATCCGTCCCGGTCGTCATATCCACCTGCCATGATCTAGTCCTTCTACACACCGTGGGTAAATTTGCATTTGTTGCGCAATAAATGACCGTATCGGACATATTCTTGCGCCAAATCTGCGATTCGATAGCCCTTCACCCTTGGAATGTCAACAACACTGACGTAAGCTGCGGCAAAAAACAGAACCACAGAAGCGAGGGTGCATATGGCCGAAGGGCGGGGCGCGCAGGGATATGGTGGCGAAAGCCTGCTATTCCTGACGGATGAACAATTGCGGCAGGGCATCGAAGCGATGTTTTTTGCCTATCGTGGGTTTACCGCTGATCCTGATCGAATTCTCGCCGAAATGGCGTACGGGCGCGCCCATCACCGTGCTGTTCATTTTATCAGCCGCGCCCCCGGAACGACCGTCAATAATCTGCTGGCCATATTAGGCGTTACCAAACAATCGCTGAACCGGGTTTTGCGCACGTTGATACAAGACGGGCTGGTTGAAAGCCGCGTGGGTAAGGCCGACAAACGGGAGCGGCACCTGTTTTTGACCGAAGAAGGCGTGGCACTTGAGCGTATCCTGTCTGACGCCCAGCGCGAGCGCATGCGCGCTGCTTTCCGCGAGGCAGGTCCAGAAGCTGTCAGCGGATTTCGTCAGGTTCTGGAGGCGATGATGGACACGGACCTTCGCCGGAAATACAAGAAACTAAAAGAGGCGGGATCATGAGCGATATTGATGCCCATTTGTTGATCGTTGATGATGACGAACGCATTCGCACGTTGTTGCAGAAGTTCCTTATCAGAAGCGGATTTCTGGTTACTGCGGCGCGTGATGCGAGCCATGCGCGGCGGATTTTGTCGGGTCTCGACTTTGATCTGATCGTTATGGACGTCATGATGCCCGGCGAAAGCGGACTTGATCTGACCCGTTCCATACGTGAAACCGCCGAGACTCCGATTTTGCTGCTGACTGCCAAGGGCGAAACCGAGAACCGGATCGAAGGCCTGGAGGCCGGCGCTGATGACTACCTTGCCAAGCCGTTTGAGCCCAAGGAGTTATTATTGCGGATCAACGCAATATTACGCCGCATGCCGGATGCGCCAATAGAAAGCACGATCCCGAAAATTCTGCATCTGGGCGCAATTCGCTACGACATTGAACGGGGACAGATGTGGCAAGGCGAAGAACTGGTGCGTTTAACCGCAACTGAAAACCAGCTGATGAAGATTTTTTCAGCGACGCCGGGCGAACCCGTTAGCAGGGCAAAACTGGTCGAGGATCTTGGTCGAGATCTTGGTCAGGCACAGGAACGCGCGGTTGACGTGCAGATCACCAGATTGCGCCGCAAGATCGAAGAAAACTCCAAACAGCCGCGATATTTGCAAACCGTACGCGGATCAGGATACATGCTCGCCCCTGACTAGGGCATGTTGCCCGCAGGCCCACCGTGAAATCATTAACTGAATAATAACCACGGAGGTTGCAGGGTCTCCCAATGTCACAACGTCCTGTTTCTTTTGCCGATCAACAATTACCGTTCCTCATGGACGAAGCTGTGCCTGCCGCCTTACCGGCTGGACGGCTCCCCTCCTATATCTCTGATCATCGCAAACGGTTGCGGGCACGGTTCATGACCGGTGGCGCTGACGCAATGCCAGACTACGAACTGCTGGAACTTGTCCTGTTCCGTGCCGTTCCACGGCAGGATGTGAAACCGCTGGCACATCTTCTGCTCAGTGAATTTGGCGATTTCAATCGCGTTCTGACAGCACCTCCGGTTCGGCTTAGCGCGATTAAGGGCGTCGGTGTTGCGGTCATCACGGAACTCAAGATCATCGAAGCATCAGCCCACCGCATGGCCCGCAGCCGTGTGATGGGCCGCCCCGTGATTTCAAGCTGGGACGCGGTTCTGGATTACTGCCACACCACGATGGCCCACTGCGAAACAGAACAGTTTCGGGTTCTCTACCTTGACCGGAAAAATACGCTGATCGCAGATGAAGAACAGGCCAGAGGCACGGTTGACCACGTCCCGGTCTATCCACGTGAGGTTGCCAAGAGGGCGCTGGAACTAAATGCATCTGCGCTGATCATGGTCCACAACCACCCCTCAGGCGACCCAACGCCTTCTGACTCAGACATTACCATGACCACTCAGATCGCCGTGGCACTCGAGGCGCTGGATCTCGTGCTACATGACCATCTGATCATCGGAAAATCGCGCGAACTAAGCTTCAAAACCGAAGGGCTCATATGACCCCCGAAGATGCGCGTGCCCTAACATCATCTCCAATCACGGCAGCTTGTCCGCACCGGCAGTCGGCCTGAACCTTACTCCCGTTCAAACATTGCGCTGACGCAACGTTTTACAGCGTGTGCAAGGTTAAATTGTGGGCAAGTTTTTGAATTACGGAGGACCACAACGATGATCACAAGACGCACCGCACTTATGGGAACTGCATTTCTTGCGGCAGCCCCTGCGCTTGTCCAAAAAGCCAGCGCCGAGGAGATCATGGATACCTCGAACGCAAAACCCGTCGACTTATCTGCCTTGAAGAGGGTGAAACACAAGTTGGTGAACCCTCCTTTTGTACATCCTCACGAGCAGATCGCAGCCGGGGAGCCGGTAATCCATGAATTTGAAATGAAAATCATCGAAAAGGAAATCCAGATTGACGATGATGCCTATCTTCAGGCGATGACCTTTAACGGGTCGGTACCCGGGCCGCTCATGGTTGTCCATGAGGGCGATTATGTCGAGCTGACGCTGTATAACCCGCCGGAAAACCTGATGCAGCACAACATCGACTTTCATGCGGCAACCGGGGCACTTGGCGGGGGCTCTCTGACGCTGGTGAATCCAGGCGAAAAAACTGTGTTGCGGTTCAAGGCCACCCGTCCGGGCACATTTGTCTATCACTGCGCTCCTGGTGGCCCAATGATCCCATGGCACGTCGTGTCCGGCATGTCCGGCGCAATCATGATCCTGCCGCGCGACGGATTGAGAGATCACAACGGCAGCCCCGTTTCTTATGACCGTGTATACTATATCGGGGAAAACGATTTCTACATCCCGAAAGACTCAGACGGCAACTACAAGCGGTATGAGGATATTGGGGAAAGTTACCCTGATACACTGGACGTCATGAATGGGTTGATCCCAACCCATGTGACGTTCAACGGTAAGGTTGGTGCTCTGACCGGCGACAATGCTCTAACTGCCCGGCAAGGCGAGAATGTATTATTCGTTCACAGTCAGGCAAACCGAGACAGCCGCCCTCACTTGATCGGCGGCCACGGTGATCTGGTTTGGGAAGCTGGCAAGTTCAACAATATCCCGGATCGGGACCTGGAGACCTGGTTTATTCGCGGCGGATCTGCCGGTGCCGCATTGTATGAATTCTTGCAGCCCGGCGTTTATGCCTATGTGAACCACAATCTGATTGAAGCCGTAAACCTCGGCGCGACGGCGCACGTCGTTGTCGATGGCGAATGGAACAACGATCTGATGGCTCAGGTTGTTGCGCCCACCGAATACGACGTGATGCACGAAGGACGTACTGCACTGCCTTAAGACAGCTGGCTGCTTACGGCACTACACCGGGGCGCGCAATTGCGCGCCCCATTTTCGATCCATGCGGGAGATATCGTTATGAGAAAGGGAGTTCTTGGGGTGTTGGGTCTTGGTGGACTATCCTTGCTGGCGGCATACTTTCTTAACCCGTTTGGGGCAACTGTTCCGCAGCCCGATGATCTGCCTGAAATGCGGGCCCTGCCATTCGGTGTAGTTGAATATCGCCCAGCCGGTGAATTTCGTATCGGCTCGCGCGTGATCTCAGCCCCAAAACAAAACGTTAACATTCCCGGGAATCTCGAGATCATGCGCTATCCGGTCACGCAGGCCGCCTATGGCGAATGTGTCTCTGACGGTGCTTGCAAAGTGACCCACTCAGCGGGGGCGGAAAACCTTCCGCAATCGCTGGTGAATTACCGAGACGCATTGAACTTTGCTCAATGGCAGTCGGAGCGGACCGGGCAACTCTGGCGTCTGCCCAGTGGTCCAGAATGGGCCTACGCAGCAGCTGAACGATATGTGGATGAAGCTGTGGCAGATGATGTCGCCTCGGACGACCCCGCACAACGATGGATCCAAGCCTACCGCGCAAATGTCGAACAACGTGACAATGCCGACCCGACTTTGAACCCACTTGGCACATACGGCGAAAACACATTTGGCGTCGGGTATCTGGGCAGTAACGCGTGGGAATGGACCACCACCTGTTTCAAGAAAGGTGAGCTGGATGCTGATGGCAAATATATTGACGAAAGCGAAGACTATTGCGGCGTTCGTTTGGCGCAGGGGGTTCATCGGGCATTCATCATCGACTTTGTACGTGATGCCAGCGTCGGTGGGTGCGCTGTTGGATTGCCGCCCGATCATCTTGTGATCCGGCTGATCCGGGAAACCTAGTCTACCCGGGGTCGCAGCAACCACGGCCAGATGCGGGCACAGATAAGCCCAAAGCCGCCTACCCAGCATAACGCAGAGATCTGTATGCCAGATACTCCCATCAGCCAGATTTCGGGCAGCAATGCCCGGAACACCGTTGCCATCAAGATCAACCCAAATGCCAGACTGAGGATCGGCCCTGCCGCCAGAGGCCGCCCTGTATGCCCCATGCTTGCTCTCAACATGACGGCGGTTGTCATACACCCAACTGCGCCCATCCCAAGTACATGGAGCCCGACTGCAGGATCTACCGCGCGCCATACAAGGGAGAATGCAAGCAATGCCAACCCTACCGGCAAGCAGAGATAGGATGCGTGTAGCATCAGCAGTATAGCCGAATGCCGTGCGCGCAACCCCTGCCACCTTAGCGCTCTGACAAGATGCATTGCAGAGGCGACACCCAGTGCCGCCGCTGTGAGACCCAGGGGTCCCTTGAAAACCCAGAAGTTCAGCGCAATCGCCGCGATTCCCAGTGATGCGGCGTCGAAACGACCGAAAGGCGACGGCAATGTCTCAACTTTCTGCTTCGCCAGCCAATTTCGCGTAAAGCTCGGAATAATGCGCCCGCCAATCAGCATGAGGAGAAGAGTCAGCACTGCCAAACCTGCGCGACGGCCAACGTCAGCCGCGCCCAACATCGTGGCTTCCAGATGAAAGACTGTATTGGCCGCCAACAACAGGGCAACCAGCGCAACTACAATCAAGTTTCGCAGATTTCTGGAAACAATCAGTTGGTATGCGGCAACCACACAAAGAACAGCAAGAAAACTGCCGTCGATTGCCATAACCCAACCATCAGGAAGGCCAGTCACACCAAAAACCGCAAGCCTCCCGACCGCCCACAAGACTGCCAAGAGCGCCAACGGCCACCCCTTGATCGGAGCGCGCCCGGTCCAGTTCGGGATTGCGGTAAGCAAGAACCCAGCAATAACCGCTGAGCTATAGGCAAAGAGCATTTCGTGCGCATGCCAGTCCACCGAAGTGAAGGGGCCTTCCGGCACCCAAAAACCGGGCCAGATTATCATCCACAGAATGATAGCACCTGCTGCAAATCCGGTGGCCAGCAGAAAGAAGGGCCTGAATCCCAATTCGAACAGTGTGAAACATCGGGTTGTTTTCATTAGCGGCCAGTTTGGAACTTATTTGGCGGCCCTTCACAGGGCCGCCGGAGATGCGCTGGGAATGAAATCTATTGTACGCTTTCAAACAAAGGTGCAAAACGTTTTTTGGCCTTGCCCTTTTGCTTGACTGCACTTGCCTCTTCCAGATTAACGGCTTCGCCAACCTGGATCAGCGCGACCATCCCCAAGGCATAATGCGGCGTACACTTGAGACCGTATAGACCTTCGGCGTCGACTTGCAGGTCATAGTCCGCACCCAGCTTGCTTTTGAATTTTTCGGCCCCTTCCGGCAGCATCCCCTTGATGGATTCTACGTTGTGGCCCTTGTCAGTCGAAATGAAACGAATGGTGTCACCGGGCGCGGCTGCTATATATGCAGGCTCGAAAACCATGCTTCCCTCGGCCCCTTTGTTGAGCATTTTGACTTCGATGGTTTCTGCGATTGCACCGCTGCCAATGCATAAGGCGGCAGCGATCACCATAGGTTTAACAAACATCACAGTTTCCTTTCACGGGTTGGATGTGTTTGGATGAACTGCAATTTGATGGGCTTGACCGCAACTCTCTTTGTGCCAAGACAAACTATGAGGCGGAATGTGAACAAACTCGACGAAAGCCTGCTGGCTAAGTTACCGCCTTTTGCGAAATTGAGCCGGGCTCAAATACGCGAAATATTGGATCTCGCAGCACCTCGCCGTTTTGAGGCGAATGTAACGGTCTTTGAGGAAGGAGAAGCCGCCAATTGCTTTTACCTGTTGCTTGATGGCTATATTCAGGTGGTGCGCCTGACACCCGCCGGAGAGCAGTTCATTGCCCTTCATATTCCGAGTGGGCATTTGTTTGGGATCGCGGCTGCTTTGGGCCACACCAAATATCCTGCTACTTCTGTCACGACAGACGAATGTATGTGTCTGAGTTGGCCAATGAAGCACTTGAACGGATTTTTGCAGACTTACGATGGTTTTTCAGAGGGCGTATTCAGCGCCGTTGGAAAACGCGTATCGGACATGAATGACCGCATTCTGGAACTTGCTACCCAGCAAGTCGAGCAACGCGTCGCAAATACGCTGCTACGGCTGGTCAATCAGGCCGGGCTCAAAACTGACGTCGGGATCAAGATCGATTTCCCGATCACGCGACAGGACATCTCGGAAATGACGGGTAGCACCTTGCATACGGTCAGTCGTTTACTTAGTGCGTGGGAACGCGAAGGCATTATCAAAAGCACGCGAAAAAAGATCGTGGTGACTGATCCGCATAAATTGGTGTTGCACAGCAACTAGTGCGCTTTCATGGCTTGCAGAAGTTCACTGCGAAACATGGGCTCCGATACTTTGTGCTCAGAACACGCATCCTGTATTGTGTGGTATGGCGTAATTACGCAGCCCACACACAGCATTTTATGTTTGATAAAGACAGGAATGGTTTGCGGCCATTTCTCCATGACATCGCGCAGCAACATAGTAGGGTCATTTATGTCGGCGACCTGTTCCACGTCCGGATCCCTTCTTTAACCCAACCCTAAATCGTTTTTCGCTGCCTTCTTTGTGCTGGCGCAACTTCGGTACGCCCTGAACGCGCTATTCCTGAGGACAATCAAAATTCAGGAGGGCGCGGGAAATGTCTGAATTCCTCACGAAATCGCGTGCGCGAAACATCTTCTACGGCGGGTCTCTCTTCTTCGTGGTGATATTCATCGTGCTGACGATCCAAAGCCACCGTTATGTCGTCACGACATCAACCGCAGGCATGCCACTGACCAAAGAGGTCGCTTTGGGGAAACACGTCTGGGAGCGGCACAGTTGCATCAACTGTCACACATTGCATGGAGAGGGCGCCTATTTCGCGCCCGAAGTTGGAAATGTCATGACGCGCTGGGGCGTGCTTGACGATCCGGAGTCCGCCTTTGAAGTGCTCAAAGGTTGGATGGAGGCCCAGCCAAGCGGCATAGAAGGCCGCCGCCAGATGCCCAGCTTTGAAATCACAGACGAAGAGATGCGGGCGCTGTCCGAATTTCTGCGTTGGGCCGATCAGACTGACACGCAGGGCTGGCCGCCAAACGATGCCGGATAAAAGGGGATTCTCATGAAATACGCTTCTCAAAAAGTAGCCTATGCCTATTTTCTTTGTGCAATGGCCTTGTTCGGTATTCAGGTTGCTGGCGGACTGCTGGCGGGCTGGATTTATGTCGCGCCCAACTTCCTGTCGGAATTATTGCCCTTCAATATCATCCGCATGATTCACACCAACGCTCTGATTGTCTGGCTCTTGCTGGGTTTCTTTGGCGCGGCTTATTTTCTAATTCCTGAAGAAAGCGAGCGCGAGATCTATTCGGTCAAACTGGCCTATATCCAGTTGGTCCTGTTGATGGTGGGAACGCTGGGAGCTGTTGGTAGCTATCTCGTCGGCATCCATGGTGGGCGAGAATTCCTTGAACAACCGCTTTGGGTGAAATTCGGCATTCTCGTTGCCGCGTTGATATTCCTGTTCAATATCTCAATGACCGTACTGGCCGGACGCAAGACAGCGATAACCAATGTTTTACTCATGGGTCTCTGGTTGCTCAGCCTGCTGTGGATTTTTGCCTTTATCAATCCCGACAACCTGTCGCTAGATAAAATGTACTGGTGGTTTATCGTTCACCTTTGGGTCGAAGCAACCTGGGAGCTGGTGATGGCGTCGATCCTTGCCTTCCTGTTGCTAAAACTGACCGGTGTGGATCGCGAAGTGGTCGAAAAATGGCTTTATGTCATCGTCGCCACCGCGTTGTTTTCCGGCATCCTTGGCACCGGTCACCATTTCTACTGGATAGGGTTGCCGGGTTATTGGCAGTGGGTTGGATCAATCTTCTCGACGTTTGAGGTGATCCCGTTCTTCCTGATGATGAGCTTCGCATTTGTCATGGTCTGGAAAGGGCGGCGAAACCACCCCAACAAAGCCGCACTATTGTGGTCGCTCGGATCGTCTACTGTGGCGTTCTTTGGGGCTGGCGTTTGGGGCTTCCTGCACACATTGCACGGGGTGAATTTTTACAGCCACGGCACTCAGATTACTGCGGCACACGGGCACCTGTCTTTTTATGGCGCCTACGTCGCGCTGAACCTCGCTATGTTCTCTTATGCAATACCGATGCTGCGGGAACGTGCGCCCTATAATCAGGTTCTCAACATGGCGTCGTTCTGGCTAATGACTGGCGGCATGGCGTTCATGACTTTTGTGTTGACCTTTGCCGGCACCATCCAGACTCACCTTCAACGCGTGGTAGGAGACTACTATATGGACGTACAGGACGCCCTGTCGTTATTCTACGTCATGCGATTTGGGGCCGGTATTGCCGTTGTCCTGGGCGCGCTCTTGTTCATCTATGCAATGCTGGTTGTGCGCAATTCAGAGGTGATCACCCCAGGTGAGGCCACGCAGGTTCCCGGTGAATGACAATGAACATGCCAACCCGTGATCTGCACGCGCCATACTATCAGCCAACGGGCGATGAATGCGCCTTGTTTGAAATGGCACAAAATAGCGGTTTGCCCCTCCTTTTGAAGGGGCCGACCGGTTGCGGCAAAACCCGCTATGTTGAGCACATGGCCGCGCGATCTGGGCGTAAGCTCTTTACGGTGGCCTGCCACGATGATCTGTCAGCTGCTGATCTGATCGGGCGCTACCTGTTGCGCGGTGGTGAGACAGAGTGGGTCGACGGGCCGCTGACCCGCGCCGTGCGTGAAGGGGCAATCTGTTATCTTGATGAGGTCGTCGAGGCCCGCAAGGACGTGACGGTTGTTCTGCATCCGCTCACTGATAACCGCCGCACATTGATGATTGACCGCACCGGCGAAGAGTTGCACGCGCCGACCGGGTTCATGTTGGTGGCCAGCTATAACCCCGGCTATCAAAACGTTCTGAAACGCATGAAGCCATCAACCCGGCAGCGATTCTTGTCAATTGCATTCGACTTTCCTGACCCCAAAACGGAAATTGCGGTAATTGTTCAGGAATCCGGTCTCGATGATGCACGGGTGGCCTCGCTGGTTCGGCTTGCGGGTCACATTCGCAATCTCTCGGGCATGGATCTGGAGGAGGGGGTCTCAACCCGTCTTCTGATTTATGCGTCCACGCTGATGAAGACCGGCATGGCGGTTGATCGAGCGTTGGAAGCCGCTGTCGTTGAACCTTTGACCGATGATGAAGACATCAAAACTGCCCTGCGCGATCTGATTACTGTGGTCTACGGTTAAGTCGATGGCACTGCGCCCGCTTGATCTGATGGAGCCCGAAGAAACAGTTGGGAACATCTGGCACGATCTTGTGGCAGAGACTGATGGCGCGCTGGCTTATCCGGATGCGACGGTCGCACTCAATCAGGTGCGAACCAGCCTGTTATTTCTGTTTCGTGCGTTGGGTGGCGCAGGCTCGGTCGAAATAGCCCCTGCGCCGGCAACGCGGTCGCAACATCGGATTCCCGCTCGGCTCAAATTGGGAAACGCCGACGTGTGCATTTACAAAGCCAGCTATGATGGTGAAAGGCTTTTGCTGCCCCCTGAGATTGCCAGTTTTCCAGACAGGAACTTCAACCGCGCCGCCTATCTTTGGATGGCGGCGTCTGCAGCGTTAAGTGGTTCGCAAGAAATCCCCGATGATCCGCTTACGGCAGATTGGCTGCAAGTGACGGCCAACGCAAAGTTGGCCGAGGTGGTATATGACCGATGTCCGGGTCTTCGGCAAAGTTATGACAGCCTCCGCAAGGCCACGTTGAATTCTCGCCCGGATGTGCGGCGCCCCAAACAAGAGGCCGATCTTGAAATCGCAATCTGTGATGCATTGGCCGGGCATAAACCTAATGCACCCGCTGATCCAACCGCGCCAAAGGGCTACTGTCCATTTAACCCCGTGCCGTTTTGGCTGACTTTCCAGAGTCGAGGTTTAGGAGGCATTGCAGAGACGACCCCCGATGAAACTACCGGCCCGCCACCGACCGCAAGCACTACATCAAGAAAGCTTGGGCTGCGCAAAGACGCATCCGAGGCAATGCGCAAAGACAGTTTTATCATTCACCGGTTCGAAGCAATCCTGAGCTGGGTCGAGAGTATGAACCTCAATCGCAGTGTGGATGATGACGACGACGAAAATGCACAAAAAGCGGCAGAGGATCAGGACAACATCACGCTGTCGCGCCACGACAGACGGGCCGCAACACGGCTGCGTCTGCACCTCGATTTGTCACCAACAGACGCCGACCATGAACGTTTGGCCGGGAAATATACTTATCCTGAATGGGACCATCGCAGCCGCAGTTATCTGCCAGATCATTGCCGCATCCTCGATGCTGAGGTTCGGCCAGATCCCAACAAATCCATCGTGCCAAACGCCCGTCGTATGCGCGAAGTTCACCGGCAATTTGAGATCCTTCACCCCAAACGTATCCTGCGACCGCGTCAGCTGGACGGGGCAGAACTGGATCTTGATGCTGTGATTGCGGCGCAGATCGACTTGCAAGCTAACGGGCATATCAGCGACCGGATCTATCAGGACATGCGTCAGATCGACCGCGATCTTTCCGTCGCAGTGTTGCTGGATACGTCCAGATCAACAGAGGCGGCCGTCGGAGAGACCAGCGTGATTGACGTGGCGCGTGACGCGGTCGCGGCCCTGGCAGGGGGCGTCGATGCCGCTGGTGATCGTCTGGCCATCTGGGGATTTTCATCGCTGCGCCGGGATCGGGTGTTTCTTAACAGGTGTAAGACGTTTGACACACCACACTCGCAAGAGGTGTTGGACCAGATTTGCAGTCTGCAACCGGGGCATTACACACGTCTTGGGGCTGCTATTCGACATGTCAGCGCGCAACTTGCTAAAGAGCCTGCAAGTCACAAGCTGCTGCTGGTTCTCACGGATGGAAAACCTAACGACCTGGATCACTACGAGGGGCAGCACGGCATTGAGGACAGCCATATGGCAGTGCGAGAAGCGCGCAATCTCGGCCAGACCGTTCATGGCATCATTATTGATGAGGACGGGCAGGATTGGTTTGCCCGCCTCTTTGGACGTGGCGGTTTTACCCTGTTGCCCCAACCAGAACGGCTAACCCGCGCCCTTCCCGAAATTTACCGATCCCTAACCCAGGAGACATGATCATGCGGCATCTTACCGTCGTTTCATTGATTTGGATGCCACTGCTGGCCAACGCGGAATCCTATGAGCGCCCAATTCCCCAAGCCCAGTCAGCAACGGCCGAGTTTTGGTTTTTGGTCGCTTCAATTGCCCTGATTGCCGCACTTTGGGGCGTCCAAAGACTGGTCTCGCGAAAATGACCCAAACCGGCTGGAGTACAGGCAAATTAACCGCTGCACTTTTTCCATTTGGTGCAGGGGCTATGGCGCTCAACGTCTACTTCGGCTCGCTCATTCTGTCGTGGCTGGGCATCCCCATCATTGCGCCAGTCGCTGCAATACTTGTTGCCCTGCCGCTTGGTTTGCCTGCCACATGGTTGTTTGCCCGCCATATCAGGCGGTTGATGGATCAGTCAAAGCCAGATTAGTGTCGAGCAAGTCCTTCAGGTTGCTGGTGACGGCTTGTCGCCAATCACTGCTTTGTTTCAGCATTTCGGGGAATAGCCCAGGAAGACCGTGAAGGGCATCACTAATCTGCTGTGGCGACGTTGCTGTTTGCAGGCACTGCGTGATCTCATTTACCCTCGGATCGTTGAGCCCGCCACACGAACCGCCGTTACTGGCGCAAAAGAACATCCAGACCGCAACAGAAAAAGCAAAAGGGGATATATCACTGCCCATCTGTAGCGCATCACATGCCGGAGAAAATATCCGTTGCGGCAGCTTCTCTGTCCCGTCCATCGCGATCTGGCCGGTGCGATGCGCAATTGCCCGGTTGGCAAACCGCGCCATCAACTCATGACGATATTCGTCCAGATCGACTCCCGCCAGTTTTGGCAGTGTCGCCTGCGCCGCGCCTATGTGACGTTCAACCAATTGAGCAAGCTCGGGTCGCGCCATGACATCGCGTACATAGGTGCATCCCATCATGACACCCAGATAGGCAAGCATTGAATGGGCACCGTTGAGCATCCGTAGCTTCATCAGTTCGTAAGGCTGCACATCCTTAACGAAAATTGCCCCACCAGCCTCCCATGCAGGGCGGCCAGATGTAAAGCGATCTTCGATCACCCATTGGCTGAACGGTTCTGTCTCCACTGCGGCCAGGTCCCGGCAACCCGTCAGGGCATGCGCATCGTCATAGGTTTCTTGCGTCGAGGCCGGTGTGATCCTGTCGACCATGGTAGATGGAAAAGCCACTTCTTTTTCGATCCAATCAGACAGGTCCGGATCGATCCGGCGGGCAAAGTCCAGGACGCCGCTGTGCAGGAGTTTTCCGTTCTCTGGCAGGTTGTCGCAACTCAAAACCGTGAAAGGAGCCACGCCATTTGCCCGTCGTCGCCGCAGCGCCTCTGTGATGAAACCCAGCACACCTGTGGGCGTTTGCGGTGTCATGAGGTCGGCATTAACGGCCGGGTGATCTAGGTCAGCCCGGTAGGTCCGGCGGTTGATCCCATATGCCTTTTCCGTAACCGTCAGCGAGACAATGCGCGTTTGCGGTGTTTCCATCGCTTCAAGAATTGCGTCCCCATCGCGGGGGCCAACCAACACTTTATCAAGCGCCGCAATGACCCGCGCGGTGGTGCCAGAAGTTGCGCGACCGAGAACCGTGTAGAGCCCGTTCTGCGGATTCAGTTGATCGGCTGTATCCGTGCTGCGCAAGCTGACGCCGGTGATCCGCCAGTCACCGCCCTCTGCGGCAAGGGCGGTATCAGTATAGACGGCTTGATGTGCCCGGTGAAAAGCACCGGGCCCCAAATGGACAATGCCAACCTGATGGTTTGCCGGATCGTAGGCCGGGGTCTCTGCAGAACCTCGGATGATCTGATCAACAGATAGGCGGGGGATGTTTTTCATGACATTTTCTCGTGCAGCGCTCAGCCCATGCTGCGCAATGCCGCGCGAGTGTGCAAGTACGTGCCTGTAATCGGAGAAACACGCGGAAATGGCCCCCGAACTTCAGAATATCAGATCGTTGTCCGCATATGGTGACCGGGCGCGTATATTAGCTGCGCGGATGTGATTGAAGTGTCTTCGTCCCAGGTGTTGCGTTCGATGACAAACAGTGCATCGTGTACGTCCGCTCCAAGCCTTTCGGCCAGCGTCGCATCGGCAGAACGCGCCGAAAACAAGATATCCCCGTGTGAATACCGCACATTTGCGACCAGCCATTCGTTGGCACTGATGAGATTAAAGTCAACGCCCTTGATGTCAGGCACCGCGAGCATGTTGATCCATCGGTCCTCAAGCACATAGGGGCGCCCCCCCGCGAGATGCAGAGCGCATATCTTCATTGCCTTTGCGTCCGGCGCCAGACCCATTTTGCCGCGAATGGCCGCCGGCGGCGTCTGCAGTTTGGCGCTAATCAGTGCATAGTCATAATGCTGCTGCTTCTGTTCGACCTCATGGCGGATGATTGGGATTTCAAGAGTGACCTTGCGCACAGGATGCAAGGCAACCCGCGTGCCAGCTTTGCGGCGACGATCCAGAATGCCGGTTTCTGCGAGGGCTCGCAATGCGCGGTTTACCGTCGCCCGGGCGCAACCAAATTCAATCGCCAGATCAGCCTCGTTTGGGATCAATTCGCCGGGTTTCCAACTCCGGTTCTTAATCCTCCGCAACACTTCTTCCTGCACCGCGTGCCAACTGTTGATTTCCATCGTACTCAAATCGAATCTCCAAGTTGGGCAATGACACGTCGATACCCTGCGACGATCTCATCGCGTCTGACGTGTTGGCCGGACTTTACGACATGTCGTCCGGCGGACCAGACTTCTTTGACCAAATGGTCGTCCGAGGCAAATATATAGGAATCAAGGATCGTGTCGCCTGTGCGGCCCAACAAATTGGGATCATTGGCGTCCAAAGTGACAAGATCGGCCCAATTGCCGCGCTTGATCGCGCCGGTTTTGCGACCTGCCGCCAATGCCCCGCCTGTGCAAATCTCGTCAAACAGTCGTCGGCCGGTAGATTTTTCAGGTGTGGCCAATGCTGCGCGGGAATGGTCGCGCAATCGCTGAGAATATTCCAAAGTCCGAAGCTCTTCGCTGAGCGAAATGCGGATATTTGAGTCAGATCCAATGGCCGTGTTTCCATTATGATCCAGCCAACGGCGGCCATCAAAGATGCCGTCGCCCAGACTGGACTCCGTTATCGGACAAAGCCCCGCAACAGCGCCTGTCTGCGCCAGGCTCACAGTTTCATGCGGCAGCATTTGCGTGCAATGGATCAGACACCAGCGAGAAGAAAGCGCGGCATTGTCCAGTAGCCATTCCACGGGCCGCATGCCCCAAGCCGCCTCAACCTCGTCCACCTCGGCGATTTGTTCGGCCAGATGTAAATGGATCGGCCCTTCTTCCACCATTTCCGGAATGGCCTTCAATTCTTCCGGCGCAACGGCACGTAAGGAATGGGGCGCAACGCCCAAATGTGCATCCCCCCCCAATGCTTTTACGGCACTTCTTGCTCCATCAACCAGCCTGCTAAACTGGTCAATGTCATTGCCAAACCGAACTTGTCCTGCAGTCAGCGCGCGCCGGTCGCAACCGCCATACTGGTAAAAAACTGGCAGTAGCGTCAACCCAATACCCGACGTTTGCGCCGCCGCAACACAACGCTCACTCAGCTCTGCCAAATTCTGATATGCAACGCCTCCCGGTTGGTGATGGAGATAGTGAAATTCGACGTTTGTCGCATACCCGGCCTCAAGCATTTCCATTTGTGTAAACGCTGCAATGGCTTGGATGTGTTCCGGGGTAAGTTGATCAAGGAATCGGAACATGAGCCTGCGCCATGTCCAGAACGAATCTGCCGGGTTCGGCCCACGCTGTTCGGTCAAACCCGCCATCGCCCGTTGAAACGCATGGCTGTGCGCATTTACGGGGGCAGGCAACAGGATGCCGGGGCGGTGATCTGTGGATTCGGGTGAAGCGTTCGCGATGACGTCCGCTATTTTTCCATCGCTGGCGATGTCGACAGCTACGTTTCTGGCCCATCCGTCTGGTAGCAGCGCCTCGTCCGCAAAGATGCGCATCGCGTGAATCCGAGTTGACTTCATTATGTGCATACATATAAAAATAAAACACGAGACAATCAAGCGTGAATGAAATGCTCTTTACCAATGCCAAAATAGCCACCTGTGGTGTGGAAAATCCCTACGGCCTGATTGAAAATGGTGCGCTTGCTGTGATGGAAGAACAGATCGGCTGGGTTGGCGATGCAAATGAAATCCCTGCGGCATTTGCAGACCTCATAGTGCAGGACCTTGGCGGCAGATTGATCACGCCGGGATTGATAGATTGTCACACCCATATTGTGCACGGCGGCAACCGCGCGCGCGAATTTGAACAGCGCCTCACCGGGATCAGTTACGAAGAGATAGCCCGACAGGGTGGCGGGATCTTGTCGACCGTGACGGCCACGCGGGACGCCGGCGTCGAGGCACTTGTCGTCGATGCGCTGCCTCGTGTTGATGCGTTGATCGCCGAGGGGGTCTGCACACTTGAGGTCAAATCCGGCTACGGGCTTGATATCGAAACAGAACTCAACATGTTGCGTGCGGCGCGGCGCATTGAATCCGAACGCAGAATCCGCGTCGTGACCAGTTTTTTGGGGGCTCATGCGATCCCGCCGGAATACAAGGGCGATCCGCAGGGGTACCTCGACAATATCTGTCTGCCCACGCTCAACGCCGCGCATGACGAAGGCCTTGTAGACGCAGTGGACGGTTTTTGCGAGAATATCGCATTCACGCCCGAACAGATTGCGCAGGTGTTTGACGTCGCAAAGTCATTGGGCTTGCCCGTAAAACTACATGCAGAACAATTGTCTCATCTTGGTGGTGCCGCATTGGCCGCGCAATACGGCGCGCTTTCTGCGGATCACGTCGAATATGCAACGGAGCGGGATGCCAGTGTCATGGGCGCCGCTGGTACAGCGGCGGTGCTGCTGCCCGGCGCATTCTACACAGTACGCGAAACACAGGTGCCGCCGGTCGATGCATTTCGCAAGCATGGCGTCCCGATGGCGCTGGCGACAGATTGCAATCCCGGGTCTTCCCCGCTGACGTCTCTCTTGCTGGCGATGAACATGGGGTGCACCCTGTTTCGCATGTCACCAGAAGAGGCGCTGCGCGGCACGACGCAACATGCCGCTTTCGCATTGGGTCTGAAGGACTGTGGCAAACTGGAATCCGGCCAGCGCGCTGATCTGGCAATCTGGAATGTGGCCGAACCGGCAGAACTGTCCTACCGCATCGGATATAACCCACTTCATCAGCGTATTTTTGCTGGCGCTGTTTGATGCAGGTCCTCCATCCCGGTCAGACGCCTCTCATTCAGCTTGAATGTATCTGGCGCAATTCGGGGCCGGTTTCGTTGAATCCCTCTGTAGTTCCGGCGATTGAAACAGCGTATCAGATCGTCGCAAAAGCTGCCGGGGGCACCGATCCGGTCTATGGGGTCAATACTGGCTTTGGAAAGCTCGCCAGTATCAAGATCGCGCCTGAAGACACTGAACAATTGCAGCGAAACCTGATCCTGTCACATTGTTGCGGTGTGGGGGATGCGCTTGATGCAGACACTACGCGCCTGATGATGGTCCTCAAAATGCTGTCATTGGGACGCGGGGCATCGGGTGTGGCCCTGTCGACACTGCAACTTCTGGAAGGCATGATTGCGCAAGACCTCATCCCGATAATTCCCACGCAAGGGTCTGTTGGCGCCTCTGGGGATCTTGCCCCTCTCGCGCATCTGGCAGCCGTGATGATCGGAGAGGGCGAAGCCGCCTTTAAAGGCGCCACAATGCCCGGTGCAGATGCATTGCAGCAGGCAGGTCTCGCGCCGATCGCCCTGGGCCCGAAAGAGGGGCTTGCCCTGATCAACGGGACACAATTTTCAACAGCCTGCGCGCTTGCGGCGTTGTTTGATGCGTGGTCGATATTGCGGTCTTCTGTGGTGGTGTCCGCCCTGTCGACGGACGCGATCATGGGATCGACCGCACCGCTCAGCGCTGAAATCCATGCTTTGCGCGGGCAGCCGGGCCAGATCGACGTTGCAAAAGCGATGCGCGCAATGATGGCGGGTTCTCAAATTCGCGACAGCCACCGCGAGGATGACGCTCGCGTGCAGGACCCCTATTGCATCCGCTGTCAACCGCAGGTGACAGGCGCTGCGCTCGATCTTTTGCGCTTTGCCGCAGGGACGCTGGAGATCGAAGCCAACGCCGTCACCGATAACCCGCTGATCCTGATTGAGGAAGGTGCGATCTATTCTGGCGGCAATTTTCATGCCGAACCCGTCGCCTTTGCCGCAGATCAGATCGCGCTTGCCCTTTCCGAGATTGGCGCCATCGCCCAGCGCCGTGTCGCGCTGATGGTGGACCCGACACTGAGCCACGACTTGCCGCCGTTTCTGGCCACCGACCCGGGCCTGAATTCCGGACTGATGATTGCCGAGGTCACCACCGCCGCGTTGATGAGCGAGAACAAACATCTCGCAAACCCCTGTTCTACCGATTCAACACCCACCTCTGCCAATCAAGAAGACCATGTCAGCATGGCGGCCCATGCCGCGCGCCGTTTGCAGCGAATGAACACAAATCTCAGTTACATCATAGGTGTCGAAGCAATTTGCGCGGCACAGGGCATCGCCTTTCGCGCACCATTGACAACCAGCACCGCCTTGCAGGACGTCATCGCAACATTGCGCACCGTAGTGCCGGTATTGAAAGATGATCGCTACCTGGCGCCCGACATTCAAAAAGCCGCCGATCTGGTGCGCGATGGCGCGCTGGCTGCGACGTTGGATAAATTCGAATTACAGCGTCTTACCTGATCGGTTCTGCCGATTTTTCAAATGTCGGCGGGTCGTTTTACCCAAAGGTTTCTGATTGATATTTTTGTTTCTTGGCACCTCGGGCGCCTGCGAATTCACCCGGTGGAGACCCGCATTACGAGCAAAGGGGTTGACTGAATACACGCTGCTACGCATGCTTGGCTTATTTGGAGAATGGATTAGCACCATGGCGAAACCATCCAAACCACATAATTTAAGTAAGAAATTTTTGATGGGTGTCACATTGTCTGTGGTGCCACTTGCAGGGGGATGCACTGATTTTTCGATTGACGATTGGTTTAACATTCAGCCCGCCGCTCAGACCAGCGCTGCGGTTACAGCCGAGGAAACTGCCTTGTTTGAACGGGCTCTTAGCCAGGGCACCGTTGCATCGGCCGAGCAGTTTCTGACCACCTATCCCGACAGCGAACTGGTCCGGAGCCTTCTGACAAGATCGACCCGAACGACGCTGCGAGGGATAGACGACAAGGTTGTCGATGATCTTTCACCCTCCGTCGTAAACAGTCTGCCCTACGACGTCAAACAGGCCCTTGGTATCGAGACCGAGCGCAGTGGCGACGCTGGCGGATCCAACGGCTATAGCGGCTAACACGTGCAGAGAAGACGGGCGTGACTTCCCAGATCAACGCAACTGACAAAGACGCACACGGGACGCCCGCAGTGTCCATCATCGTGACCAACTACAACTATGGCCACTACGTCGAGGCCTGCCTCGACAGTTTGCGTACCCAAACTTGCGCGCCTGACGAAATCATCGTTGTCGATGACGGTTCCACCGACGCAAGCGCTGACATTCTGGCCGGGCAAAGAGATGTTAAGGTGATCAGCCAGCCCAACGGCGGGCAGGCCGCAGCGTTCAACACCGGTTTCGAAGCAAGCAGCAGCGAAATCGTGATCTTCGTTGACGCGGACGACAAACTGGCCCCACATGCAGTGCAAGTGATCCGCCGGCTCTGGAGCCGGGATATTTCGGCTTTGTCCTATGGTCTCAGCATGATTGACGGGGACGGTCAGCCCATTGGGCAATACGCTATGGACGTGCCGGACCAGGACCTACTGCCACAGTTGTTGAGTCAACTTACAATCCCCTTCATGCCCACAACTGGCAATGCCTTTCGGCGTGAAGCAATAGAGTGGGCATTTCCATTGCCCGCTGAACAGTGGCGGATCTGTGCGGATGCTTTGCTTATCCGGGCGGCCATTCTCGCGGCACCAGTCAGACACATCCGTCAGGTGTTGGGCGCCTACAGGAAACACGGGAAGAACAATTACTTTCGGGAAGGCGGGTCTGGTTCATGGCAGGCAAATCGCGGATTGCGCGATGCGGCACGCGCGGGGCTCGATCTGGTTTCGCTCACCGAACGGGCTGAGCGTCGACTGACAACGGCGGATCGCACCAAACTGCTTTTCGCGGCGGTACGCTGCCAACTCCAGGCAGAGGTTCTCGCTTTTGATCCCTCAGCTTTCTCTGATTTTAGCAAACGCTTGCTTGGTTTTTGCCGCAGCGCCTGGCTAAAGACCTGCCTTGCACTATATGTGCAAGCGGCCCAACGCAGCAGTCATGTACGGCATTGGGCCGTTGACCCTCGCGACTGTCCTCGCCTGTTCACCGCGGCAGTGAGGATGCTACGGGGCCGGACGATCAACCAAGACCTCGCCGAACCGGTCTTGCGCCGGACACCCTTTGACACCCGCATGCCCCTGGCAGGGAACAGGCCTAAGTATCCAATGGGCTGGCTCTCAGGTCCGGAATGGACGCTTGATCATGCCACAAATTGCGCTGACCTTTGCGCAGCTGAGGGAAAGATCACGCTCCATCGGGTGTGGGATGGACCCGCAAAGCTGACGTTAGATCTTGAACCGGTGTTTGATGCTCCGGTAAAGGTATCTGTGTTGCACAACGGATTACCACTGGATTCGCAAATTCTCATTGCACCAAAAGAATGCTGCTTCACCCTACCGGAAGCTGGCCAATCGCCGCCAAACCCCGAAGAGATTGAAATCCGGACCGAAGATGTCATTCGCGGCCCGTTTGACGTCATCTCGCAAGTCTGGCGCAAGGCGCATCGGCTTCGGGTTTCTGACATTAGATTTGACCCGGCATCACCCACGCCTGCCGCCGCCGTGCTTAAAGTGTCCAGCAGCACCCAAATGGCTGATTTAGGTGACGTAGTGCAAACTGATGACGGCACCGTGCTGAATGGCGAACAGCTAATCGGCTCGGGTGAAACGCTTTCATTGGCGGTACCACCCCTAAAACCGCCCTATCGCCTGTCGATGCGGTTGTCGCCCGATCAGGTAGAGGGACATCTGAGCGTCACATTGAACGGAGATATCATCTGCGCCGCTGATCTGGTTTCCGGTGGGTCCTGCCTGATCGAAATGCCGGTCGACCTGACAGTCTTTAATCCCGCCTTGCTGAAATTCGGCTTTCGCCCGGTCGATTTTCTGGAAGACGCGGTAGTAGAGCTGGACGATCTGGGATGGCTGCCTCAAGGTGCTGAAGGTCGGGATGGCTTGCCCACTCTAGCGCCCGGCGGCTGGGCAGGCCTGGGAACCGGGCGATCTTTGTCGCAATTTTTGAGCACCGGTTGGCAGGACGACCCGGATGGCACAGCCATAATGCTTAGCAGTTCTGCGCAGTTAACACTGTCGCGGGCAGCGGTATTTCAGGATGCCAAACTTCGTCTGGATCTGGAACCCATGGATCCGCTATCGCTTAAAGAAAATCTGATCGTTGTCGTCAGCATTAACGGCAGAGAAATCACAGCGCTACAACTGGCTGGTCCGGCGGTTATGGATGTGGATATCGGAGAGGTTCTTTCCGGCACACAAAATGAGATCGACGTTGACCTATATGCTGCAACTCGCCCGCATGAAGGGGAAAAAGCTGGCAATCACGGCGGGCTAAGGCTCAACCGTCTTGGACTTTCCGTACGCTCGGAATCAGCGAACGTACCTGTAACGACAGGTCATCACGAACCTGATATGCTGGTTTCGCGCCTTCTGGTTGATCTGCGTCACATGCTCAGGCACGGCGCGTCGTCCGCAGAAATGGTTGCAATGCGCGATGTGCTGTCAAAAGCGATCGCAGGGCTGAGCCCCAGCGCCACAAACGGTAATCTGGCGCCATCCGATTTGGCCATGCTGGCAAAGCTGTCTGGCAAATTGCAACAGCAAGAGAATATGACCAGAATCCTGCCGATAGCACAGGATAATTGGTTGCGCGATATTGCGCTGCGGATGCTGAGCGGCCCGGCTTTCGTTACGCTTCGGAACATCCAACTACGAGAATTACCAGAAGTAAGACCGGCATTTGCCGCATCGATTGGTTCTTATCTGGTGACGGGACCCGCCTCGGGTGCCGCGAATGCCTCATTGCGGGATTACCAGGAATATCTGGTCGAATTGATGGGCCAAGCCCGCGCCGTCCTTGCAACGTCACCAGAGGGAAGTCCCGTCGGCACTTTGGCCAACGAGATAGTGACGTCGTTTCAGGCCGAGCAATTGTTGTTCAGCGATTTCCCCCTGCGCCCCCACCTGAAAGCATTTGGCCGTGCACTGGAAGCCAAGCTGCTGCGCGAGGGGCATGATCTTTTTATGCCCCAATCGCGACACACCGGTTTGCGACGCGGCAAACAACGTATTGGCGTATTGTTGCGCAATATAGAGACGTTGTCAGAAATCCGGGTTTGGCGCGCGATATTACGCGAATTGCCCCGTGACAAATTTGAAATCACCCTGTTTTTGACGGAGCAGAACCATCTTGGGTCCACTGGTATTGAGGGATGTGAAACAGTGGATCTGGGCGGGCATTCATTGGCATCAACGGTGGCCACGATCAGACGATCGAAAATGGACGTCATGCTTTTGGGTTCTGGCTTTCACGGCCACGGCTTTCTGGCAGAGGTTTATGCACACATTTTGGCACCCCGCCAGATTGCACTCGCCCCTGTGTTCCCGGCAACCACGGGGCTTTCCAGTGTTGATACATTCATTGTGGGCAAAACCAACTGTCCAAAGTCTGTCGAACGGGATTTTTGCGAAGAGGTTCTATATGCGCCCGGAACAGCGCAGCCAATTGACTTTCCCATGGAGTCTCAAATTAGTGACGCAACCCGCACCCAAATGCGGCAACGCATGGGCATTGACCAGAACCAGATTGTCCTTGTGAATGGCGCATCGCGTGAAAAGATCGGTGATGCCGTGCTTCGCCTCTGGGCGCAGACGCTGGCAGCGAATCAGAATGCAGTGTTGGTATTGTATCCGTTCGCCGCAAGCTGGGAACAGAAGTACGAACCAACAGCCTTCGCCGAAGAGGTAACGGCGATTTGCGAAGGAGAGGGCGTCGATCCTCGTCGCGTGCGACTGTTACCGCGCGTATCAAATGATGAGTTCAGACAGGTTATAGCCTCCGCTGACATATACCTCGACACGTTTCCTTACTCAGGTGCAACCGCTGCTGCTGAGGCTCTGCACTGCAGATTGCCCGTCGTGACAATGCAAGGTCAGAGTCTGCGAGCACGGCAAGCGTCATCCCGGCTGATCGAACTCGGTTTGAAGAAATGCGTTGCGAAGTCCCCGCGCGACTACGTCAGGATTGTCACTGAACTGATGGAAACCCAGGCAGACCGCGCCGGCATCATCAAACTGATCGACAAGAATTGCGCGACATCAAAGCAACAAGATGGCTTCGCAAAGTGGCTCGAAAACTGCCTTTTGCCAACTGCACCTCACTTGGAAGATCAACCGGCTGCGCCACGTTATCTTTTCTACCACATGCAAAAAACCGGCGGCACCAGCTTGAAACGGATATTTGCGAACTGGTTTGACCTTGTCGAAGATTACAGCGAGCCATGGGCCTATGAGATGCCCCCAAAACTGGACCTGGGGCGACTGGGCCCTGATACCCTGCTTTGTGGCCATTTTGCTGCCGACAAAGGGCCGCTCGCCGCGCGCTATCCCGAAACTTTGGACCCCCAGCGCTGGCGCAGGATAACGTTTCTGCGCGACCCGCTTGCGCGCGCAATTTCAATGCACGCCTTTGAAAAGAAAATCAGGAAGGGGCATGATCAAACCTTTGATCCGTTGCCATTGGGCGAATATCTGCGCACAGAACAGGGTGTCTTTCTGGAACACTTTGAATGTGACGAAAGTAATTGGCAGGCGGCACTGGAGTCCTATTGGTTCATCGGCACACTGGAACGTTTGCCCGAATGCCTTGACTATCTTGCTGCGAAACTGGGCAAACCAGCGCCCGGCATCCTACCCCATGAAAACACCACCTCGCGCGACGAAGATGTATCTGACGACGACATCGCTGCATTTCGGACCAACAATGCGGTCGAGTTTGAAATCTACGATGCGGTAGCCACACGACTGGACGCGCTGCTAAGCGAGCAGCCCCTAAAGGAGTCGGCCCAAGCCCATCGCAAAGGCGGGCGCAATCGCGTATGATGAAGACATTGATTAATCGTTATTGAAATTCTGTGTTACTGAATTCGGATGGCCCTGTTGAGAGCATTAACTACGTCTTTTTTGCTGATTCTCGGTTTGACCTTTGCAGCTTTCGCGCAAAGCGGAGGCACGGGCTCGGGCAAACGTGTGGCCTTTGTCGTCGGCAATTCGGCGTATCAGGGCGCATTGGGGCAACTTAAGAACCCGGCAAATGACGCACAGGACATGGCCGCAAAGCTTCAGGATCTGGGGTTTGAGGTTATTCTTGCCACCGACCTCAGCTTGCGCGCCTTTCGCGCGTCGCTCCTGGACTTTGCAAATACGATGGAAGGGGCGAACACGTCGCTGTTCTTTTATGCCGGTCACGGCGTCCAGGTGAATGACGAAAACCATCTTATTCCAGTGGATGCGCGAATTGCGCGCGGGCTTGATTTTGCCGGCGAAACCATCACGGTGAACAGAATTGTCGGCCTGATGAACCAGTTTACAGACACGTCAATCGTGCTTTTGGACGCGTGCCGTGACAATCCGCTGACCAGCGACATTCCGATTGGCGAACAGCAAAACGGATTTGGACGCGGGCTGGCGCGGGTGCGTGCAGACGGCGGATCATACATCGCATTTGCCACGGCGCCGGGAAATGTCGCCTATGATGGGGAAGGACGCAACAGCCCGTTCACCGCTGCGCTGCTTCAGCACATCTCCACACCCAACATCGATATCCGGTTGATGATGGCAGATGTGCGCCGCGACGTTTTTGAAACAACCGAGCAGCGACAATTGCCATGGGAAAATAACTCGCTGATCGGAAGGTTCTTTTTTGACGAGAATAGCACGCTGCAACGGCTCGACAGCGCAAGCCGCAATGAAGTTGAGGCGTGGCAGGCTATCTCCAAGTCAAACCAACGCGAAGATTATGCCGCGTTTTTACGGGACTTTCCGGATGGCAATTTTGCATCGGTCGCCAAATTGAAAGTAAACGCGCTCGAAAAGGCCGAAGAGCGCGCCAGCGAAACTCAGTCCAGCTTTGTGCTGGCGCGGGCCGCCAACACCGTAGACAAATGGACAGAATTCCTCACCGATCACCCTGACGGTCTGCTCTCACAAATTGCGCGCACGGAATTGCAGGACTTGCGCGATCAGATTGCCCGGGACCAGATGTCGCTTGAGGAAATGCATTGGCGTTCAATCTCACTATCCCGCGCGCCCACAGACTTCAGAACGTTTCTTTCGATTTACAGCGACGGACCGTTTTCCGATCTCGCTAGTGACAGGTTAGAGGCGGCACTACGTGCCGAAGAGATTGTAGCCAAATTCACCGGCGGCGAAGCGCCCGAAGACGTTAGCGACGTCCGATTGGAACATGAAATCAAGCGCAAGATCACCCAGATACCGGTGCAGTTCATTCAATACGGGCTGAACGCTCTTGGCCATCAGGTCACTGACATTTCGGGCGTTCTGGACCCAGCAACCCGGCGTGCGATGCGCAATTATCAGGCAACAATCGACGCGACGCAGACCGGGCGGCTGACGCCCACGCAAACCGTTGACTTGCTGCTATCCGCCGCCGCTTTGGGTGACAGTTACGCACTGACGGCAACCGGCATCATGCTGACGTCCGGGCAGGGCCTTCGCAAGAATGACGAGATGGCCCGCGAGTGGCTGGACCGGGCGGCTGATCTTGGAAATGGTCTGGCGATGGCCAATCTTGGCATTCTCTACCGCGACGGATTGGGGGGTGAACGCAACCTGGCAAAGGCGCGAAGCCTGCTAACAGTCGCGGTGACACTTGGCGTTGAAGGCGCAGAACCGGTATTGCGGAGCCTTGGCAATTGAGGGTGTTATTACAGGCAGCGCTACTCTTGCTTTTGGCCACTGCGGCGCAAGCGCAATTGCTGCTGCCAACACCAGAGTTGCGCGTAGAAAAAGACTGCAAGGATTGCCCGGAAATGGTGATCTTGCCCAACGGCCTCTACATGAGTCGCGCGCCTGTGATGGTGTCAGAGTTCCGCGCATTCGTAGAGAACACAGGATATCGAAACACCGGATGGGGGTGTAAGTGGAACTACCCCGATTTTGAGCAGGGACCACGCCACCCCGTCACCTGTGTCACCTTCGAAGGGGCGCAAGTTTACGCGCGCTGGCTTAGCGAGAAGACCGGGCGCGACTACCGCCTCCCTACTAGAGAAGAGCTTGATTATGCCGTAAGGGCCGCGACGACCACGAACTATTGGTGGGGCCAGCAGGTCGGGCGGGATCGCGCAACATGCCTTGGGTGTGGTCGGGCGTTGGACGCAATCGGCACCACGCCGGTAGACACCTACGCGGCGAATCCATTTAATCTGCTTGATGCACTGGGCAATGTCTGGATCTGGACAACCGATTGCGTCGCGGCTGATTGTAAAGAGCGTTATCTGCTGAGTGGTGGCTGGTCCAGCCCGCCGTCAGACCTGCGCTTGAGCAAAAAGGTTTTTAATGCGGTCGATGTACCGTTCAATACATATGGCATCCGGGTGGTGCGGGAGTTCGAATGATCCGAGTTTTTTCACGAGGCTTCTTTGGGCCTTTTTTTGCTCTTTTGACCCTGTCAGTTGGCGGCTCAGTCTCGGCGCAGGACGCGCCGGGAACCGTATTCTCTGATTGCGAAGACTGTCCCGAACTCATCGTACTCGACAATGGCGCGGCAATTGGCACGACATTGGTTACGCGCGCTCAATTCGCTGCTTTTGCCGGAGAAGCCGGAATTCCGGGCGACGAAAACTGCTACATTCGTTTCAAGAAACGCTGGAAGAACGAAGAGGGGAAAGGTTGGGAAGACCCTGGTTTTCAGCAAGAGGACGATCATCCGGCGGTTTGTATGAATTGGCTGGAAGCAACAGCATACGCGGATTGGCTCAGCGAAAAGACCGGGCAGTTTTATCGCCTCCCGACGTATGAGGAATCGGTCGCCGCAACGGCTGCCGGTGCGGAATCGGCGTTTTGGTGGGGTGATGACTTTTCAGAAGTCTGCGCACGCGCCAACGCTGCGGATGTCAATTTCAAAGCGGCGTTTCCCGAAGACGAACGAGATATTCTGGCCTGCGATGATGGCTATGCCTACACCTCACCGGTAAGGGCTTTTCCACCCAATCCCACGGGAATTTACGACGCGGTCGGCAACGTGTTCCAATGGACCAATACGTGCAACAAAGGCGACTGCTCCAACGCCCTCTTTCGCGGTGCGTCATGGGTGGTTCCGTACCCCAATCATTTTCGCAACGATGGCCAATGGGCCGACCGCATCATTTTGCGCAATTCAGCGGTCGGGTTTCGTGTGCTTCGCGATCCGGAATGATGGGCACCGTTTCGACAGGCAGTCGGACTTAACTGGAGACGCCTTTCTTGACGTGTTGAGCCGTGCTATTCCAGTTACTGCCGGTCGCCATCACGCAGCTAATTCCGTCTGTACGCGTGATAAAAACCGTGAAACTACCCGTTTGCTCGGACGACCAAACTTCCAGCAGATGTTGTTCATTTTGCAATCCGCCTCCGGACAGGTTCTCTTTGTATTGGGTTTTCAGCACTTCAATCAGTTCAGATCGCGACATGCATTGCTGGCTTTGAGCAAATGCAGGCGGCGCTGTCGCTGCCGCGCCAAATACAACTGCCGCGCAAATCAATCTCTTGAACATTGGATCACTCCTTGGATTAGGGCGCCCAATGGTGGAACGCTAAGGCGCCCGGTTTCAGATTTCGTGCTCTATAGATGGGCAGCTGAGGCGGCATTTACGATAAACAACCAGACACGAACCCGTGCATTTGGCGTGTTTAGCGTTTGCACGCCCAATCAGGCATCGATAACCAGACGTCAGCTTGCAGGAGAAACCAATGGCCCAGAAACAACCCCGCGCATGGCAACGCATGTTATCAGGCCGCCGGCTGGACCTGCTGGATCCGACGCCTGTGGACATCGAGATCGAAGATATTGCCCACGGGCTGGCCTTTGTTGCGCGCTGGAATGGGCAAACCCATGGAGACTTTGCCTATTCCGTAGCCGAACATTCCCTTTTGGTAGAGACGCTTTTTGGCCGCATCAGCCCCAAAGCACCGGCGAAATGGAAACTTGCGGCGCTGTTGCATGATGCGCCGGAATATGTGATCGGGGACATGATTTCGCCTGTTAAATTAGCCGTTGGGCCCGGATATGGCGAATTGGACGATCGGCTGACCGCAGCGGTGCATCTTCGGTTTGGATTGCCTGCGACCATCCCCGCAAACATCAAAAAACAGATCAAAAAGGCTGACAAGATAAGCGCGTGGATGGAGGCGACGCAAATCGCCGGGTTCTCGGAATCCGAAGCCACAAGGCTGTTTGGTCGGCCAGATCAAAAAGTCATTGCAGAGTTGTCTATTGTTCTGCGCTCGCCCGTTGAAACACGAAATGACTTCAATGCGCGCTACGTGGCCCTGTTAAGCAAAATGACATGATCACAACACGCCTAGCGATTGCGCTGGATGCCCCTGATATGGCCCAGCTGTTGAATGAGATTATCAAGAAAGGTGGCACGACCGCGCTGACCCGACCAGTAACCGGTCAGGATATTGCAGAATGGATGGCCACAGAAGCCGACCGTTCTGCCTGGCATATCGCGGCGGACACTCAAGAACGCATCGTCGGATTTCAATGGATCGCCCCCCACGCCGAATTGCCACCAGAGGCTTGCGACATCGCGACATTCGTTCAGATCGGACGCACCGGGTTGGGCATCGGATCTGCCTTGTTCTCCGCGACTGCGAAGGCCGCCAATAAAATGGGATATATCTGGATCAACGCCACAATCCGCGCCGACAACGCCGGTGGGTTGACCTATTATCAAAGCCGGGGCTTTCGCGACTGGCACCATGACGAGTCCGTGAGGCTGGACAACGGATCGGTCGTCGGCAAAATCAGCAAACGTTATGATCTGTAACGCTTAACGCGGTGAACGTTTGGCCAGAATGCGCTGCAACGTCCGACGGTGCATGTTAAGGCGTCGGGCAGTCTCGCTGACGTTGCGATCACATAATTCATATACTCTTTGAATATGTTCCCAGCGCACCCGATCCGCACTCATCGGGTTTTCCGGTGGCGGCGGCAGATCATCACCGCTTGCCAGTAGCGCATTGGTAACGTCTGATGCATCTGCTGGCTTGGACAAATAATCAGTAGCTCCGATCTTTACCGCGGCTACCGCGGTTGCAATCGCGCCGTATCCAGTAAGTACAACCACCCGGCTGTCGGGTCGCCTTTCGCGCAAGACTTCAACCACATCCAACCCATTACCGTCCTGAAGTCTCAAATCAACGACCGCATAGGCAGAGGGCCGCGCTGTTGCAATGGCCTTGCCAGCAGCAACGGAATCGGCTGTTTCGACTTCAAAACCGCGCTTCTCCATCGCTTTGGCCAACCGGCGCAGAAACGGTTCGTCATCATCAACAAGCAACAACGTCTTGTCTGGTCCAATTTCCTGCAACGTTGGTCCGGCCATTGGGGCCCCTTCTTAAGCAATTGAAGTTTCCCGAAAGAGTATCAACCGCTTAAGCCCGGACGTCAAATGCGTACACGCATCTACACAGCATCCAGAAAACAACCGATTTTTTCAGCCATGTCCTCAGGCCCGATGTCACGCCTAAAAAACTCTACAAAACCATGTTCCGGCAACACCAGATAGCTGAACGTCGAATGATCCACGAGGTAGTATTCGTCCTCAGCCGGGTGCGCCTTGTAGTAGGTTTTGTAGGCAAGGCTTGCCGCCTTGACCTGTTCGGGCGATCCGGTCAGCCCGATCATGCGCTCATGATGGTTTTCAGCAAACTCACCCACTACTTCCGGTGTGTCACGTTCGGGATCGATTGAAATGAAAACAGGCGTAACCGTTTTTCCACCTTGCTCTAACACATCCACCGCCTCGACATTACGTGACACATCCAGCGGGCAGACATCCGGGCAAAATGTATAACCGAAATAAACCAGCGAGGGCCGCGTAATTACATCGGCGTTTGTCACGGTTAGGCCCTCGGCATTAACCAACTCAAACGGGCCGCCTATCGATTCCGCGCCACCTGCGACCTGACTGGACCGACACTGTGCGAACTGATCATCACCAGCCGACCGCTGGGTCAGAAACCACATTGCGCCCACACCTCCGGCAACAGCAACAGTAGCAGCAGTGGCAAGCACTCTCATCATCAGAAGCGTCCTTTGTCGGCAATACAGTTGATCGGTCGTGGCGTGACATCTATCAATCAAGAAAGTTGATGCAACAGACATAGGGTCGCAATGACCGATTCCAATACAGGTTTATTCTCGGATCGCCAGCGCAGTAGCTGGATCCGCCTGCGTACGATGATCCTGTTGCGCTGGGTGGCAATCGCAGGGCAGTTAATCGCGATCACCGTCGCACAGCATCTCTATGGTCTGCAGCTGGAATTGGGCCTGTGTTACCTGACAGTTGGCGTTTCGGTGATTGGCAACCTCATAGCCATATCCGTGTTTCCCGAAAACACCCGATTGTCCGAAACAGAGAACTTCTTGATGATCTTGTTTGACCTGCTTCAGCTGAGCATTCTGCTTTACCTGACAGGCGGTCTTCACAATCCATTCGCGATATTGTTACTGGGGCCGGTGACGATTTCCGCCGCGGTTCTGACACTACGCTCGACAATTCTTCTTGCCAGCACTGCCATTGTCATTGCAACCGTATTGGCGGCATTCCATTTTCCGCTGCGCACGGAGTTGGGGTTCATATTGCGCATTCCCGACATCTTTGTGTTTGGCAACTGGGTTGCCATCGTCATCGCGATCATCTTTCTGTCGGTCTATTCGCGGCGCGTTACGTCAGAAATGAATACCATGTCAGATGCGTTGGCTGCGACGCAGATGGCGCTGGCACGCGAACAGAAACTTACCGACCTGGGCGGAGTTGTCGCCGCGGCGGCACACGAATTGGGTACACCATTAGCCACCATCAAGCTGGCCAGTGCCGAGCTGATAGAAGAGCTGGAACAGCAACCAGAACTGCGTGAAGACGCGGCCCTGATCCGCGAACAAACCGAAAGATGTCGCGATATTCTGCGTGACATGGGGCGCGCCGGAAAAGACGACTTGCATCTCAGACAGGCCCCCCTGCCCACAGTCATAAGGGAAGCTGCCGAACCTCATCTGAACAGGGGCAAATCCGTTCACTTTGAAGAGCTACCTGGGACCGAGAGCGAAGGCAGGCCACCGTCAGTACTGCGACGACCCGAAATGATCCACGGGCTAAGAAATCTAATCCAGAATGCCGTGGATTTTGCTAAAAACAACGTCTGGATCGAAACCGGGTGGACAGAAAGCACGATTACTGTGCGCATCGTCGATGATGGTCGCGGATTTGCGCCTCAGCTTATCGGTCGTATTGGTGACCCATTTATGCGCAAGCGCAAGACCGCAGCCGATCAGGGCACACGCCCGGAATACGAAGGGATGGGTCTGGGATTGTTCATCGCCAAAACACTGCTGGAACGGTCGGGTGCCGAATTGAGCTTTGCCAATGGCGTCGACTCTCACAAGCAGGACAAAGCAACCCATGAGCGGAGAGGCGCCATCGTGATGGTGGTATGGCCACGTCAATCAATTGATGCCCAAACATCAGAAAACATTGATCTTCTTTCCGGCCCCAACCAACCGATTTCAATCTGACTGGCGAGTTGATACGCAGCAATCCGCAAAACCAACGTTGGTTAGTCGAAGGTTAACTGTCGGTTAACCATTGTTCCCAAAAATGCCCTTGGGACAGATTACACACAAACAGGCGTATTTCAGCGATGACCTTGATTGAATGGACCGGCCTTGCGGTTGTCTGCCTGACCACGGCAACTTTCGCGACATACTGGATTGTCAGATCTGACCAAAGGGCGCGCTTCGCTGCAAGTCAACTGATACGCGAAACAGAAGGTAAAACCACATTTCTATTTGATGGGGATTCCCTGCTTGACGCGACGCAACCTGCGCAGAATCTGATCGACGACGCGGCAGGCGATACGGACTGGCAACGGCTTGTAGGCTTGCTGCGACCGCGATTCCCGGACTTGCCAGCTGATACACAAGCATTGCGTGCACGGGGGCCGCTAAAATTCATCGCCGCCACACCAGGTGATGCGGGCACAATAACTTCTGAATGCTGGAACGGCGTCACGCGCATTGAACTTTCTGATGACTACGATCGTAGCAATAGTGCAGCAGATCAACATCAACTGAAATCCGTCTCGCAAGAACTTGAAACTCTTAAGCAGGCCATGGACGGTACACCCTATCCGGTTTGGCAGGCTGACCTTGCAGGAACTGTCACCTGGTTCAACGAAGCCTATCGAAAATTGCATGCGACGGTCTGTACATCAGGTCAGAACAATGTGTTCGACATCAACATTGAAGATTCGACTTCAAAGGACAAGTTCCGAACGTCTCTCTCGGTGCCGGATTCAGACAGTCTGTACTGGTTCGACATCACAAGGGTGCAAACCGAAACCCACAGAATGTACTATGCCGTTGACGTTAACGCCGTCGTTAGTGCTGAAATTTCGCAACGGAATTTTGTTCAGACCCTCGCCAAGACATTTGCCCAATTGTCCATTGGATTGGCGATTTTTGATCGAAACCGGCAACTTGCCTTGTTTAATCCCGCCCTGATCGACTTGACTGCCCTTCCTGCCGAATTCCTCAGTTCTCGACCCAATCTTCTGTCATTCTTTGATCGGCTGCGTGACAATCGGATGATGCCTGAGCCTAAGGATTATTCCTCTTGGCGCGAACAGATTGCCGAACTTGTCGCGGCCGCCTCGGATGGCCGATACCTAGAAACTTGGACGCTCGCGTCCGGGCCAACCTACCGTGTGAACGGGCGCCCTCATCCGGACGGGGCGGTGGCCTTTCTGTTTGAAGACATCAGTGCCGAGATTTCGCTGACTCGTCGGTTCCGGTCCGAACTTGAACTAGGTCAATCCCTACTTGATACCGTCGAAGATGCGATTGTCGTATTCTCATCGACCGGTGTTCTAACCATGTCAAACACCGGTTACCGCGATCTGTGGGGCATTGATCCCGACAGCAGTTTTGTCGACATGACCGTGTTGGATTCGATCCGCCACTGGCAGTCAAATTGCGAAGCCACCCCGATCCTGAGCGAAATCCGAGATTATGTTCTGGAATACACTGACCGGGTTGAATGGGATGCCCCGGTTCGCACCAAGGCGGGCGTCGACCTCATTTGCAAGGTCCATCCCGTAACTGGCGGCGCAACCATGGTGCGGTTCCAGCACAAGGATGACCCACTGCGTTTGTCCAATAATACCATGGAGGCTGCAACGTCCTGATCGCTCTTGCAGGTGCCGCTGGGCCGGGTAGTCTGGCGACATGTTCGCCAACTCCCTGACAACGCAAACCACTGGTCCGCAAGACACTGCCAACGTCGCCATGCGGCTGGGGCAGATGCTTTCATCCGGCGATGTGATCCTGTTAAGCGGCGATATCGGAACCGGCAAAACCCATTTCGCGCGCCACCTCATTCAATCGCTTCAGGACGCACCCGAAGATGTACCCTCGCCCAGTTTCACATTGGTTCAAACCTATCAAACCCGTTCGGGCGAGGTGTGGCACGCTGATCTCTACCGCATTTCAACTCCGGGAGAGATTGAAGAACTGGGCCTGTCAGATGCTTTTGAAACTGCAATCTGTCTGATCGAGTGGCCAGATCGGATGGGGGATGCAGTACCTTTGGACGCGCTGTTCCTACACTTCGACCTTGGCGAGGCTGAAACCGACCGAACATTGACTTTCAAGTGGGCCAATGACCGCTGGGCAAAATCTCTGAAGATCGCACTCGCATGACGGATCGCCGCCAGGACATTGACACTTTTCTTGCCGGAGCCGGGTGGGAGAACGCAAATCGCAGTCCGCTGGCGGGTGATGCCTCAAGCCGCCGTTACGAACGGCTGCAACAGATAGGCGGCGACCGCGCCGTACTGATGGATGCTCCCCCGGAAGCCGGCGAAGATGTCCGCCCTTTTGTTCACATCGCGCAGTACCTGCAAAGCATCGGTCTGAGCGCGCCTGAGGTTCTGGCAACAGACGAAACCCAAGGCTTTCTCCTGCTCGAGGATTTGGGGGACGCTCTTTTTGCGCGGGTTTTCGAAACAGAACCCAGCCTGCAAGCTCAACTTTACTTGGCCGCGACAGATGTCCTGCTCTGGCTACATAGTAAGCCATTTCCAGAACTTACCCCCTTGGAGGCTCCGTTGCTGGCAGAGATGATTGGCCCGGTATTTGACTGGTATCAGCTTGGCATTTTGGGCCTCACTGACTCTTCTGCTCTGGCTACATTTCAAACAGCGTTTCGAGAGGTTCTGACCCACCTTACGACCGGACCCGCCGTCATGGTCCTGCGGGATTTCCACGCCGAGAACCTGCTGTGGCTGCCGGACCGATCCGGCATTGCCCGCGTAGGATTGCTTGATTTTCAGGACGCCAAGTCCGGCCACCCGGCATATGATTTGGTTTCACTGTTGCAAGATGCCCGCCGTGATGTGCCCCTGGATATCGAAGCTCAAGCAATCGCCCATTACATCGCCAAAAGCGGCGTGGACCCCGAAAGTTTTGGGGCCAGCTACGCAGTGCTTGGCGCCCAGCGCAATCTGCGCATCTTGGGCATCTTTGCCCGTCTCTGTCTGCGTGACGGCAAGGCACATTATGTTGACCTCATCCCCCGCGTCTGGGAGTTTGTCACCCGAAATCTGACCCATCCGGCACTTGTGGATATCGCGCCGCTGGTCCTCGAAACGCTCCCGTCTCCGACCCCTGAACGACTACAAAGGCTGAAAGATAAATGCGCAACGCTCCCGACGCCGTAATGCTGTTTGCTGCCGGGTTTGGCACGCGCATGGGATCGCTGACTGCGTCCCAACCGAAGCCGTTGATCAAGGTCGCCGGGCGGCCCCTCATTGATCACGCACTTGATCTGGTCAAACCACTCAACTTGGCACGGGTCGTTGCCAACCTGCACTATAAACCAGATCTGCTCGCTGCGCATTTATCTGCCCAAAACGTTACGCCGTCCTTGGAAACTCCCAATATCCTTGAAACCGGCGGCGGGTTGCGCGCCGCACTGCCACTGCTTGGCGATGGACCGGTTTTCACCCTGAACACCGACGCGATCTGGCATGGGCCGAACCCACTCGAATTGTTGAACAAGGCCTGGCACCCTGAATTGATGGACGCCCTGCTCATGTGCATTCCGCCAGATCGGGCAATTGGCCACTCTGGCAAAGGTGATTTCTTGTTTGATGCCAAAAACCCCGCAAAACGCGGACCCGGTGCAATCTACTGCGGCGTCCAAATCATCAAGACCGACGGGCTTGCAGCCATTAAGCAAAACGCCTTTTCTTTGAACCTGCTCTGGGATCAGATGCTGGAACAAAACAGGCTCTATTGCGTGACGTATCCGGGCACCTGGTGTGATGTTGGCAGGCCTGAAAGCATCCCCCTTGCCGAAGCGATATTGGAAAAGCAGGATGTTTGAGCCGTCGCGCATCCCTCGTGTGTTCGGCCTGCCGCCCGGTGTGGATTTTCCAAAGGCGCTGGTCAGTGGTCTGATTTTAAAACATGCCGGCATGCCGCCCGAGGCTCTTGCGCGTGTCGATCTGGTCGTAAATACCCGCAGAATGGCACGTCGCATTCGCGACCTGTTTGATGCCGGGCCGCCCCTGTTGCTGCCACGCATCCGACTCGTCACCGATCTTGGCGACACCATGGACCTCGCATCCATTCCACCTGCTGTCTCGCCGCTACGCCGGCGACTGGAACTTGTTCAGCTCATCGGATTCCTACTTGATCAACAACCCGATCTTGCACCGCGCACGTCGCTTTATGATCTGGCTGACAGCCTTGCGGATCTCATGGATGAAATGCACGGTGAAGGCGTTTCGCCCGACGCTATTGAGGCGCTGGATGTGTCCGATCAATCGGGCCATTGGGAACGTGCTAAAACCTTCATCGGGATTGCAAAGCGCTTTTTTGAGGTCTCGGATGAGGCGCCGGATAAAGAAGCTCGGCAGCGTCTGGTGATCACCGGGCTGGCAAAACTCTGGCAGACCAATCCGCCCCAAAACCCCATCATCATCGCAGGCTCTACCGGATCGCGTGGCGCCACAATGCTGCTGATGCAGGCCGTAGCGCGTTTGCCGCAAGGCGCTCTGGTCCTGCCGGGATACGACTTTGACCTGCCCGATGCAGTCTGGTCAAACCTCGACGATCCATTGAAATCCGAAGATCATCCACAGTTCCGGTTTCGCAAGCTGATGCACCAGCTGGAAATCAATCCGGCAGACGTAAAAAACTGGGCACCAGCGGCTAAACCCGCTTCGCCCTCTCGCGGGCAGTTGGTTTCGCTCTCCTTGCGCCCTGCCCCTGTGACGGATGCATGGCTGACTGAAGGCCCGCAGTTGCCCGATCTGAACGATGCAACCAAAGGTCTTTCGTTGATCGAGGCACGCGATCCCAGAGACGAGGCGCTTGCCATCGCCACCCGTCTCCGACAGGCCGTCGAGGACAAGCAAACCGCGGCGCTGATCACGCCGGACAGGATGCTGTCGCGCCGGGTTGCCGCCGCTCTGGACCGTTGGGATGTCATTCCCGATGACAGTGCAGGACAGCCGTTGCAACTGTCACCGCCGGGTCGGTTTCTGCGCCATGTCGCGCAACTTTTTACCCAAAAACTGACGTCGGAATTGCTTCTGACGCTCCTCAAACATCCACTCTGCCACAGCGGTGGCGCGCGCAATGAGCATGTCCTGCTGTCGCGCGAACTGGAACTCCATTTGCGGCGCTATGGCCCACCCTATCCCGATACCAAATCCATTTTGGAGTGGGGTGTGGCGCATTCCCATGTCCTGGCCGTCCCTTGGGCCGAATGGGTGGCTGGAAACCTTACCGATAGACAGATTTCTGAATCGCGCGATCTGACCGATTGGGTAAATCTGCATCGCACACTCGCAGAACAACTTTCTGCGGGTTCCGCTCCTGAAAAACCGGGCGAGCTGTGGCTGAAAAATGCCGGGCAAGAGGCTTTGAAAACCGTCGAAGACCTTGAACAACACGCACCCTACGGGGGCGAGATGACGGCGCGCGACTATACCGATCTTGTCGGCGCGCTGCTCTCAAAAGGTGAGGTGCGCGACCGTGATGAGAACACCCCCGGCATTATGATCTGGGGCACGCTCGAAGCGCGCGTTCAGGGTGCGGACCTGTTGATTCTTGGCGGTCTGAACGAAGGCTCATGGCCCGAACCGCCAACCCCGGATCCATGGCTGAACCGCACCATGCGCAACAACGCAAGATTACTGCTGCCCGAAAGGCGCATCGGGCTTTCGGCGCATGATTACCAACAGGCGATTGCGGCAAAAGAGGTGTGGTTAACCCGCGCGGTCCGCTCGGATGATGCAGAAACTGTCGCTTCCCGGTGGATCAACAGGCTGACCAACCTCCTGAACGGTTTGCCGGAACAGGGTGGCCGGGACTGTTTAAACGACATGCGGAGGAGGGGTCATATCTGGCTGCAGCGCGCGCGGGTCCTTGAGGCTGTAGATTCAATCGACCCTGCGCCACGCCCATCTCCGCGTCCGCCTGTTGTGGCGCGCCCAAATTCGCTATCCGTTACAGAAATCAAACGTCTGATCCGCGACCCTTATGCCATTTACGCTAAACATGTTTTGCGACTAAAACCGCTTGATCCGCTGGTCCGAACCCCCGATGCGCCGCTTCGAGGCACGTTGATTCACGACATTCTCGAACGCTTTATTCGTCAATCACAGGATAATCCTGCCCTTCTGACCAAAGCTGCTTTGCTCGACATTGCGCACAGTACGTTGAAAGAGCAGGCCCCATGGCCCGCCGCCCGGGTCATGTGGCTGGCCCGTATCGAACGCGTGGCGGACTGGTTTCTCAAAAATGAGGCAAAGCGACAGTCCATCGCCAAGCCCATCGCTTTTGAGCAGCAGGCCCACGGCAGGTTGACGATTCCTGACCTGAATTTCACTTTGCGCGGATATGCCGACCGGATTGACCGCGATGCAGCCGGTGACGTGCATCTTTATGACTACAAGTCCGGCAGACCCCCCAGCCAGCCAGAACAAAAGGCGTTTGACAAACAATTGCTGATCGAAGCGGCAATGCTCGAACAAGGTGGATTCAAAGAGGTCGGGCCGGCCACTGTGACGCGCGCCGTTTTCATCGGCCTTGGCAGTTCGCCCGTCGAAATCGACGCGCCTCTCCTCGAAGAACCAACTGAAAAGGTCTGGGTTGAACTGAAGCAATTGATTGCCGCCTATCAAGACCCTGAACAGGGGTATACATCGCGCCGAAGCGTTCAAAAAGACACTGATAAAGGGGATTATGACCAACTGGCCCGTTTTGGCGAATGGGATAACACGTTTGATCCCATGCCCGAGGACCTGACATGACCCTCCGCAATGACGCGACAGAGCGGCAGGTCCAGGCCGCGCAGCCCAATGTCTCAACCTGGCTTGCCGCCAATGCCGGATCAGGCAAAACCCGTGTGCTGACGGACCGGGTAGCGCGATTATTGTTGAACGAGGTGGAACCGCAGCACATCCTGTGCCTCACGTACACAAAGGCAGCTGCGGGCGAAATGCAGAACCGGCTGTTCAAACGCTTGGGCCAATGGGCAATGCTGCCGGACGACGTTTTGCTCAATGAACTGGTTGATCTCGGTGTTGAGGGAAATGTCGATGCCGCTCAACTTCGCGATGCCCGAACTTTGTTCGCGCGGGCCATAGAAACGCCCGGCGGATTGAAAATTCAAACCATTCACTCTTTCTGCGCCTCATTGCTGCGTCGTTTCCCGCTTGAGGCACAAGTGAGCCCGCAATTTACTGAAATAGAAGATCGCGCGGCGACTGTACTGCGGGCCGAAATCGTGGATGATATGGCCGGTGGCACGGATGCATCACTCATCGCGGATGTCGCGCGTCATTATACCGGCGAGGATTTTGATCAGCTCACATCCGAGATCGTCAAACACCGCGACAAATTCCGAACTGACCTTGGCTTCAAAAACGCGCTCAACTTATTCAACCTTCCCCCGGATACTGACGAAGAAAAGATCAAGCAATCCGTCTTTCTTGGGTCTGAGCAGAACATTCTTTCCGCGCTGCTTCCTCAACTCGCCGCAAGTGGGAAAACTGATCAAAAAGCGGGTCAGCGACTTTCTGCGATGGAGTCCTTCGGGTGGGAGGCCTTGCCAGTTCTGGAAGCTGTGTTCCTGACAGGAAAAGGCGCAAAAGAACCATTTTTGGCCAAGTTAGGGTCTTTTCCCACCAAACCGGTTCAGGCCAAGCTGCCAGAATTAATGCCCCAACTCGGCGACTGGATGTTGCGGGTCGAATCCGCTCGCGAATCCCGCCTTGCGCTTACGGCTGCGCGCAAAACATTTGCGCTCCACGCCTTTGCAAACCAGTTTCTGCCAACCTACGAAATGCGCAAACAACAGCGCGGCTGGCTGGATTTTGATGACCTGATACATAAGGCCAGACACCTTTTGAACGACCCGGCGGTCGCGCAATGGGTGCTGTATCGACTGGACGGCGGCATCGATCATATTTTGGTCGACGAGGCGCAGGACACCAGCCCGGCGCAATGGGATGTGATTAAGAAGCTGGCGCAGGAATTTACCAGCGGGCAGGGCGCGCGCGCCGACAAAACCCGCGCCATTTTCGTCGTAGGCGACAAAAAACAGTCGATCTACTCTTTTCAGGGCGCTGACCCTCGCGAATTTGACCGGATGAAGCAGGAATTCAAAACCCGCCTGGATGCCGTAAATCAGCCCTTGCTGGACCTGACGCTCGACTACTCATTCCGCTCTTCCAATGCCATCTTGCGATTGGTCGATCTTACGTTCGAAGAGCATCTCAATGCAGGTTTTTCCGGTGACGCAAAACACCTCGCGTTCAAGCTCGACATGCCGGGCCGGGTCGATTTGTGGCCTGTCGTCGACAAGGTAGAGGACCCCGACGATCGCGATTGGTATGATCCGGTTGATCGGCGTGGTGCACACCATCACACGGTCATCCTTGCCAACCAGATCGCCCGCAACATCCGCGATATGATTGTTGGCAGCGAAACCGTTCCGGTGGATGGGCCTACAGAAAATACTTTTCGAAAACGCGCCGTTCGAGCCGGCGATTTCCTGATCCTGTTGCAACGTCGAAACGAGCTATTTCACGAGATTATCAGAGCCTGTAAAGGAGAAAACCTGTCCATTGCGGGCGCGGATCGTTTGAAAGTTGGTGCGGAAACCGCAGTAAAAGACCTTGGTGCGCTGCTGGCTTTTCTTTCGACACCAGAAGATAACCTAGCACTCGCAACGGCGCTTAAATCACCCCTTTTCGGTTGGTCAGAACAAGACCTTTTTAGCCTCTCTCATCATCGGTCAGGCCCCTATCTTTGGCAGGCGCTGCGCGAGGAAAGCGCCGCCTATCCCGAAACGCTCGCGATTCTGAACGATCTGAGGGGACAAACTGATTTCCTGCGCCCATTTGATCTGATCGAACGGATTTTGACCCGGCACAAGGGTCGCAAAAGCCTGTTGGCCCGCTTAGGGTTGGAGGCTGAGGACGGGATCAATGCCTTGCTGTCTCAGGCGCTTGCCTATGAACGCAGCGCGGTGCCCAGCCTGACCGGTTTTCTGATCTGGATGCAAACGGATGATCTGGACATCAAACGCCAGATGGACAGCGCCGGAGATCAAATTCGTGTCATGACCGTTCATGGCGCCAAAGGTCTGGAAGCGCCGATTGTCATTCTGCCGGACACTGGAAAACGCGATGTGCGCCTGATGGACGAGGTGATTGAAACCGACGGCAATGCCCTTTGGCGTACATCCGTTGACGCATCTCCCGCAGCCATTGCAACGGCACGTGAGGCGCAAAAACAGGCGCAAATCAACGAACGACTGCGCCTGCTTTACGTCGCAATGACGCGCGCCGAAAAATGGTTGATCGTTGCCGCCGCGGGTGATCTCAGCAAGGATGCAAGCAGTTGGTATCAGCTAATTCAGGCCGGGATGAACCGGGCAGGCGCCGTCGTGCATGATTTTGAAGGCGGCGACGGGCTTCGATACTCTGAGGGCGATTGGGCAAAATTAGAGACTGTTTTAGAAACCCCAGTCGTGGTTGATCAACCGACGCTCATGAGTTTTCCTGATAGGCCCGTGACTTCAATCCCACCCACACAAAAAACCATAAGCCCGTCAGATCTGGGCGGGCCCAAGGCACTGTCGGGTGAAGCTGGCACAGACGAAGAGGCAGCAAAACGCCGGGGGCGGCAGATACATTTGTTGCTTGAACATCTGCCCGGAGGGCCAGAGAGCGACTGGCCAATACGCGCAACCCAAATCCTGTCGCAAGGTGCAGATTTCGCGAGTGATGTGGAGGTCACTGAGTTGCTGGACGAGGCGCGCAGGGTTTTAATAAACCCGAACCTGACAGAGCTGTTCACGTCCGACACCCTGGCTGAAGTCTCTGTGACCGCCGATTTCGGCGACCATCGCGTGCACGGCACAATCGACCGGCTGATCATCCGGCCTGCAGAAATTTTGGCCGTTGATTTCAAATCAAACGCCATAGTGCCCCACAACCCCGAAGCGACGCCAGAAGGGGTCCTGCGACAGATGGGGGCTTATGCCCACGCTCTTGCGCAGGTTTATCCGACCCACACTATCACCACGGCAATTGTCTGGACGCGCACCGGAATGATGATGCATCTGCCACACGATATTGTGACCGATGCGGTGAACCGCGCACCATATCTTGACGGCGGACCTAACGGTTCATAGGTTCACCTCTCAACGCATTTCCTGTCAGGAGACACCCCATGGCCACTGTTGCCGCTACCGATGAAACCTTCGACACCGAAGTAAAACAGTCCGAACTTCCCGTAGTGGTTGATTTCTGGGCCGAGTGGTGTGGTCCATGCAAACAGATCGGGCCCGCGCTTGAAGAACTGTCGACCGAAATGGGCGACAAAATCAAAGTCGTCAAAGTAGACGTAGACAGCAACCCTAATTCTGCTGCTGCCATGGGCGTGCGAGGCATCCCGGCGCTGTTCATTTTCAAGGATGGTGAAGTGATTTCAAACCGTGCGGGCGCTGCGCCAAAGGCGACGCTGCAAAACTGGATCGAAGGCGCAATCTGATCAACGCCACATCCATCTAAAACAAGCCCTGCCGAACTCGTTCCGCAGGGCTTTTTCGTGCACGACGATGCCCAACGAAGAATAACCCACACGCCGAACGTCAGGTCTTGTTCCGCTGCCTTTGCAACGTCATATAAGTCCAAACCGACAGGAGACGACAAATGGCACAGCAAGATTTCCCCGGCTGGCACGGCACCACAATCATCGGCGTCAAGAAAGGCGGGCAAGTGGTCATTGCCGGAGACGGGCAAGTATCTTTGGGCCAGACCGTCATCAAAGGTAGTGCCCGAAAAGTTCGCCGGTTAAGTCCCGGTGGCTTTGACGTTGTCGCAGGGTTTGCGGGCTCAACTGCTGACGCCTTTACTCTGCTGGAACGACTGGAAACCAAGCTCGAAGCAACGCCGGGTCAGCTTGCCCGAGCGTCCGTAGAATTGGCCAAGGACTGGCGCACTGACAAATACCTGCAAAAGCTTGAGGCAATGCTGATCGTGACTGACGGCTCGGAATTACTGGTCATCACCGGGGCCGGTGACGTGCTGGAACCCGAACATGACGTGACCGCAATCGGGTCAGGGGGGAATTACGCCCTCGCTGCCGCCCGGGCCATGATGGATTCGGACCTCAGTGCCGAGGACGTCGCCCGCAAGGCCATGGCCATCGCAAGCGACATTTGTGTCTATACCAACGGCAACCTCACCGTTGAAACGATGGGTTAGTTTAGTTTAGCGACCCCCAGCGGCACATTGTACTGTTCGCACCAAATCCAAACCTCATTGTAAGCCGAGGCGTCAATACCTGCCGGAATCTCATAAGAAGACGCGCCTGAATTTGACTTCAATGCTGTCATCAGCGTTTTCGGATCATAACCATCCTTGCCCAGCGCCACTTTCGGATCAGGTGCGCCATCAAAGGTGAAGTCATCCAATAGGTTCACTTTTCCATCAGCGATTTCAGCGGTACCTGTTGTTACGTGATTACTTGCACCTTCAAACGTACCAAGACGTCCGTGCCCTCCAGCAAGAGCCGGGAGTGCGAGACCCGAAGCAGCAAGACCTGCGGAAGTAGCGAGAAATTTGCGGCGGTTCATCATGTGTCTCTCCAAATATCTGGGGTGTTTTTGATCGTGACTCTATGTGAACCCAAGTTTCCATAAAAGGAATACCCGGCACAGAGCTGTGATATGCTGTGACTGGGTTGTGTTTTTTGTAACGAAGCTTAGGTTCTGGCAACCAATCAAAGAGAGCAGCCAATGACCGACCTTACCCCCCGCGAAATTGTGAGCGAACTGGACAGATTTATTATCGGTCAGTCAGACGCCAAACGAGCCGTTGCCGTGGCACTGCGAAACCGCTGGCGCCGCAAACAGTTGTCCGATGACCTGCGCGACGAAGTTTATCCCAAGAACATTCTGATGATCGGCCCAACCGGTGTTGGCAAAACCGAAATCAGTCGCCGTCTGGCCAAACTCGCGCGCGCGCCATTCATAAAGATCGAGGCCACAAAGTTTACTGAAGTGGGTTATGTCGGGCGCGACGTGGAACAGATCGTTCGCGATCTGGTGGATAGTGCCATCGCAATGACCCGTGACCAGATGCGCGAAGATGTAAAGGCCAACGCTCACGCCGCCGCAGAAGAACGTGTAATCAGCGCAATCGCGGGCGAGGACGCGCGACAGGGCACCCGCGAAGTCTTTCGCAAGAAATTGAAAGCCGGCGAACTGGACGACACTGAAATTGAGCTGGAGATTTCCGATTCCTCAAATCCGATGTCGATGTTTGAAATCCCGGGCCAACCAGGCAGCAACATGGGTATGATGAACTTAGGCGACATGTTCGGCAAAGCCATGGGCGGGCGCACCAAAAAGCGTAAAATCAAGGTATCAGAGAGCTACGAAATACTGATCGGTGAAGAGGCTGACAAACTTCTGGATGATGAGGTTGTTACCCGCGCCGCACTGAACGCTGTGGAACAGAATGGCATCGTGTTTCTCGATGAAATCGACAAGGTTTGTGCGCGATCTGATGCACGTGGTGGCGATGTCAGCCGCGAAGGCGTTCAGCGTGATCTACTGCCACTTATTGAGGGCACAATCGTCAGCACTAAACACGGGCCTATCAAGACCGATCATATTCTTTTTATCGCCTCCGGTGCATTTCACATCGCTAAGCCATCTGATCTATTGCCAGAGCTTCAAGGCCGCCTTCCGATCCGCGTCGAACTGCGCGCGCTTACCGAAGAGGACTTTGTGCGCATCCTCACTGAAACGGACAACGCGCTGACTCTACAATATACAGCCCTGATGGGCACCGAAGACGTCATCGTAACATTCACAACAGACGGCATTGCCGCTTTGGCAAAAATCGCAGCAGACGTGAATCAATCCGTCGAGAACATTGGTGCACGGCGGCTCTATACCGTGTTGGAGCGTGTTTTTGAGGAACTGTCTTTCACTGCCCCGGATCGCTCGGGCGACGAAGTGACAGTAGATGCGGCATTTGTTGACGATAATCTCGGCGCACTCACAAAATCTGCAGATGTCAGCCGTTACGTCCTCTAGAAGAGACCCCTCGGCTCAGATAAATCAAAGCCAATGATTTCACCGGAAGATTTTCGTTTGTCTAGACTAGCCTATCTGTTTTCCATCTTTGCGCTGGCAGCGTGCAGTAACATTGCGGATGAACGCGCTGTGCCAGAGGCCTTTTCCATTGGTACGATCGAGAGCATTTACGTTGCTACCAATCGGAATCTTACGTCTGATGGAACTCTCGGCGCTGGCAGAACAACCTCATTGAGGTTCCTCGATTTGCAGGTCTCTCTTCCCCCCGGACGTAAACCAGGCGTAATCAAGACAAATCCGGACAATCCGAACCCGAAGAAAAACTTCGTTGTTGCGCAGCGCATTATGTTCCCGGATCAGAAAGCTTTTGAATCCAACTTGCACAGTGCGGTTAGAAATCGACCAGCTGATGGGCGCGAAGTTACTGTTTTTGTTCATGGGTACAACAACAGCCTTTCCGAAGCTGCCTTTCGCGCAGCGCAACTCAAACATGATCTGGAAATACCGGGCGAGGTGATAGCGTTTTCCTGGCCCAGTCGCGGCACTGCTTTTGGGTATGCCTACGACAAGGATTCTGTGCTTTCTGGACGGGATATGTTGGCGCAACTGCTGATCGACCTGCTTCGATCGGGCATCCAACGCATTGTGTTGGTTGGGCATTCGATGGGTGCGTTTTTATCAATGGAATCTTTGCGGGAGATCGATCTGAAACACCCGGGCTGGTCCGCCGACTCAATATCGGGTGTCGTGCTAATTTCCCCTGACATCGACATTGATGTTTTTCGATCTCAGGCAAGCCAGGTCAATCCATTACCTCAGCCCTTTATCGTTTTTACGTCAACCGATGACCCGGCTTTGCGAATCGCTGCGAGGTTTTCTGGCAGGCCTGCACGACTAGGGAATCTGAGCCAGATTGGTGAACTATCTGATTTTCCGGTTACATTCATAGACGTCACCGCGTTTTCCAAAGATAGCAAAACAGCTCATTTTGTTGCCGGAAGCTCGCCTGCACTCATTTCGATATTGGACAATCAAGAAAATTACGATCGGGACTTATTGAGAGGTGAATCCGGAATGTCCGGCCTGTTGCCGGGCGTCACCAGCACCCAGAACTCAGCTACCCAGACAATAGTCGGATCGGAACGCTAGCGCCTTGAGCCACATCATGATCAATCCGATTTTGATTCAATGTATTTGACAGAATTTCTGCGCGCAAACGCACCCTGGCTTACGGCCGGGGCGTTGCTTACGTTCATGTCAGGCTTTGGGCAGACCTATTTCATTTCGATTTTTGCCGGGGAAATCCGTGCAGAATTTGATCTGTCACATGGCCAGTGGGGCGGGATATATTCACTGGGCACAACAACCTCCGCGATCGTAATGGTCTGGGCAGGCGGTCTGACGGATCGATTTCGTGCACGTGGTCTGGGGGCGATTACACTGCTGGCCTTGGCTTTTGCCTGCATCGCAATGGCAACTGTCAGCGCGGTCTGGGCATTACCCTTTGTCATTTTTGCGCTGCGATTTACCGGGCAGGGGATGGCCAGCCACATTGCAGTGGTCGCTATGGCCCGATGGTTTGTAGCGACACGCGGGCGGGCGCTTTCGATTGCATCACTTGGTTTTTCAATTGGCGAGGCGTTGCTGCCGATCATCTTTGTGACCATGTTGGCCTTGGTTGACTGGCGCCTGTTGTGGCTCGTTGCGGCGGGTATCTCGGTGCTTGGCCTTCCGGTTTTGAGTTTATTATTGCGCAACGAACGCACTCCGCAATCGATGGCTCACGAAAACAGCAGTGTTGGCATGGGGGGCCGCCAATGGACGCGCGCGCAGGCCCTGCGTCATCCGCTTTTGTGGTTCATTGTTCCAGCCATACTGGGTCAATCAGCCTTTAACACCGCTTTCTTCTTTCAGCAGGTTCATTTCGCCGAAATCAAAGGGATGGAGCATCTTCAACTTGTGGCGCTGTTCCCTTTTTATACCCTGTTTGGCATCGGGGCGATGCTGGTCTCAGGGTGGGCGCTCGACAAATTCGGCACAGCGCGCCTGATGCCGCTTTATCAATTACCGATGGTTGCCGCGTTCGTGGTATTCGCTATGACTTCCAGCATCCCCTTTGCAGTTCTCGGGTTCTTCTTCCTCGCGTTATCAGCCGGGGCGAATTCAACATTGCCCAACGCGTTCTGGGCTGAATTTTATGGCACGCAACATATCGGATCTATCAAGGCAGCGGCGATTGCCGTCATGGTGCTTGGCTCGGCGATCGGACCCGGCATCACCGGAGTATTAATTGACGCCGGTGTCGGGCTTGAGACGCAATATTTGGGCGTCTCCTTCTATTTTGTGGTGTCGACACTCATGATGATGATCGGCATTGGCCGGGCCAGATCCGCCTTGCCAGCCTAACGTTGTTTGCGCAGATAAACGTAATAGGCCCCGACCCCGCCATGGCTGATGTGTGCCTCGGCAATCTGCATTACAACCTGACCAACCGGGGGTGCCGCCAGCCATTGGGGCACCTGATGTTTCAGAACGCCACGCCGGATCGGAATCGGCCCATCGTCGCGGCTGGACTTTCCTTTGCCGGTGACCACTAGAACCAGCCGTTTTCCCGCTGCCTGCGATGACATGATGAACCGGATCAGCGCCGGATGCGCTTGATCCAGCGTCATGCCGTGCAGATCAATCTTGCCTTCCGGCACCAGCTTGCCCCGCTTCATCTTGCCAAAGGCCTTGCGGTCCATTTGTACCGGCGTCTTGGCTAACCGGTCCGACAAGGATGGCAATATATCATGCGCCAACGGGGCCTTGCGTGCAGCGCTGCCGATCTTGAAAGGTGCCAGCCGGGGTGCGTCAACCACAATGGGTTTCGGCGGTACACCTAAGAAATCCTGCGGCTTTTTCTGCGGCTGGGTCCTTTTGGTCTGTTCCGTCACCCTGCGCCACAATTCCAGATCTTCGGGCGTGAGCCGTCGCTTGGTCATAAAGCGCTTTCCGGCAGCATGGCGTAGGCACGCTGTATTGGCATCAAGACCATCATGCGCCCGGGATCACGAAGTTTGCCAGCCTCTGCACCCGCCTTGTCCCCGGTGCCAAAAAACACATCCGCTCGTTGTGCGCCTTTGATCGCTGACCCTGTATCCTGCGCAATCATCAATCGCCGTAACGGTAACTTACCATCCTTTTCAATCCAGACCGGCGCACCAAGCGGCGTGTATTTTGGATCGACAGCGATAGAACGCATCGTCGTGATCGACCGGTTCATTGCACCCAATGGGCCCTTGTCAGCCGCTAGCCGCCTGAGTTTGCGAAAAAACACATAAGATGGATTGTGAAACAGCAATTCCTTACCCGCGACCGGGTTGCGGCGCACCCAGTTCTTGATGACCTCGGCGCTGACCTGATGGGCATTGTAGATCCCGCGATGCACCAGCTCGACCCCTATTGAGCGATAAGGATGGCCATTTGCCCCCCCATACCCAACGCGAATTGTCTGGCCGTTTTCCAGCTTTATCCGCCCAGACCCTTGAATTTGCAGGAAAAACAACTCTACCGGGTCATCGACCCATGCTATTTCCAACCCGCGACCCCGCATGACGCTACCATCCAGAATTTCGCGCCGGGTCAACCACGGGTTATAATTGGCAGCTTCTGGTGGCATCGCGTAAACCGGGTACTGATAACGCCCTGACGGGTATCGCGCACCGTTGAGTTCGGGTTCAAAATACCCGGTAAACAGAGCGTCCTGCCCGTCGCTGATCAAGATCGGGCGAAAAAATAATTCAAAGAAGGCTTTGGCATCTTTCTGGTCGTGCGCCACCGCACAAAGCGAACGCCAGTCTGGTTCATCCAGATCCATGCAAGTATTGCGAAAGGTGGTTAGGGCAGCGCTGTGATCGTCTTCTTCCCAACCATCCAGATCATCAAAATTAAGGATTTCAAACGTAGGTTCGGCGGATGCGCCCGCAGCGGTCATAAGCCACCCCGCAACGCAGGCCGCACGCGCCGTTCCAATCATGCGTCCGTGTCGATGAGCCGCCAGTTCGGATCATCCGTGCCCATAACGCGGGCAAAGGTCCAGTTGTCCTTTTGGCGTTTCTTTTCAGTCGGGCTACCCTCTACAATATCTCCACCTTCGTCGCGCACCACGGACGTCAGCTCTCCGACGAAACGCATGGTGATTTCTGCTGTCTTGGTGGCATTATCAAACGTCGCGCCGGTCAGCGTCAATTCACTGACACCAATGAAATCGGCCTCAATCGTAAGGCCCTGATCTTCACGGGCACTGACACCATCAACAAAGCTTTCGTAAACTTCTTCGGACAAGAATGGCTGGATGGCGGACAGCTCTCCGCGCTCGTACCCCATGAGGATCATCTCGTAGGCGCCGCGCGCGCCTTGCAGGAAATCGCTGACACCAAAAGACGGCTCAGCCCGTTTCATTTCGGCAAGTGCCTTTGCCTCATCGCTGCCCTCATCGACGTGGTCGACGATGTCTCGATCAGGTCCACCTTCGATCACTTCCAGATCAGGGCGTGACGTATCCTTGCCGTTGGGCATCGGAAGTGGCGGTTTTTCAAAGCCTTCCCGCGTTCCAAGAACATTCTTGAGACGCAAAACCAGAAAAATCGCGATGGCGGCCAACACCAGTAGTTGGATCATGGGCGAATCCATTTAAACCTCTTGTTAATCTTAGGGCATGGTATCAGCCCCCTTCTGTCCTTATGTAGGGGAGCGTTGGGGTCAAGTCCACTGCACCCGCGTCGAAAAGGAGCACCCAAATGTGGCTGTTTTTGGCATTTCTGGCCGTGCCGCTCATTGAAATAGCGTTGTTTATTCAAATCGGCGGAGCCATTGGCCTGGGCTGGACATTGGCGATTGTTGTTCTGACTGCTGTGCTTGGTACCTGGCTGGTGCGTGCGCAGGGCTTGATGGCGATTAGCCAGGTCCGCGGTTCATTCAACCAGATGCAGGATCCGACCGAGCCTTTGGCAAATGGCGCGATGATCCTGTTCTCTGGCGCGCTGTTGCTAACGCCGGGGTTTTTCACCGATGCGATCGGCTTTTCACTGCTTATCCCGTCGGTCAGACGGGCGATTTTCAACTTTCTCAGGTCGCGCGTCAAAGTTCAGAGCTTCAGCGTTGGCGGAGACCCAAGACACGCGCAACCACAAACACCTCGCGGCGGCGACATCATTGACGGCGATTTTCAGGAAGTGGAACCTGAAACAGACGGACGCCCAAAACCAAAGTCTGGTTGGACCAAGGATTGAGGCCCCTCGGCCAAGCTGCTAAAGCGCACCCAAACATAATCTATCAGGAGAGTATTCATGGCCGAAAACGGCGAAGCCAACGGCGCTGGGGCACCCGCACAAGCCCCCGCGATTCAAATGCGCATTCTGGGGCAATTCATCAGAGACATGTCGTTTGAAAACATTATGGCCCAAAAGGGCGTTGGTGGTGACGTAAAGCCAGACATTCAGGTTCAGGTCAATCTGAACGCCAAAAAACGCGGGCCCGATCACCAGTACGAAGTGGCCATTGATCTTGTTGTTACCTCTAAGGACAAAGACAATGAATCTGAGCTGTTTTTGCTCGATATGGATTACGTTGGCATTTTCCACGTCGAAGGCGTTCCAGATGATCAGCTACACCCGTACTTGCTGATCGAATGCCCCCGCATGATCTTCCCTTTCCTGCGTCGTATTGTCAGTGACATCACACGTGACGGCGGGTTCCCACCGCTCAATCTCGAAAATATCGACTTCCTCAGCCTATACCGCGCCGAAATCGGGCGCCGGCAGGCAGAGGGCGAGAAACCAAAAGCAGACGCCTAAGCATCCGGCCACAAACCAGCATCGCCCAGCGTTTTGATGAACTCTGCATGGGCGGTGCGTTCCTGATCGGTAATGCGGGGCGGCAATGCCTTGGGGCGCGGTGAAGGCCTCCATTCCTCCCCCGTACCATCAACACTCGAACCACCCGACGTGCTTAGACCAAAGTCTGGCTGACGTCCGCCGATCAGCTCCAGATAGACCTCCGCAAGAATCTCCGAGTCCAACAATGCGCCATGCAAAGTGCGTGCATCATTATTGATGCCAAATCGCCGGCACAACGCATCCAGTGAAGCTGGCGAGCCCGGAAATTTTTTGCGGGCGATGGAAAGCGTATCGATCGCCTGTTCCCATGGCAGTTTAGGTTTGTTCACCCAACCCAATTCTGCATTGAGGAATTTCATGTCAAAAGATGCGTTGTGAATCACAAGTTTTGCATCGCCGACAAAATCTAGGAACGCCTGCGCGATCTGGGAAAACTTGGGTTTGTCACGCAAAAAGTCATCGCCAAGCCCGTGCACTTCGAATGCCTCTGCGGGCATTGTTCGTTCGGGGTTGATATACTGATGATAGGTCTCGCCGGTCGCCACGTGATTATGCAGTTCAACCGCCCCAATCTCGACGATCCGATCGCCGCTTTCGGGATCAAATCCGGTAGTTTCCGTGTCCAGTACAATCTCACGCATGATTCAGCTTTCCTCGAATGTCGGCGATTACATTCTGAACCTGCGCGTTGGCACTTTCAACTGACTCCGTTGTGATGACATAGTCAGCCCGGGCTCGTTTCTCAGCGTCCGGCACCTGCTTGGCCAATATTTGCTCAAACTGCGTTTCGGTCATCGTTCCCCGATCCAACACGCGGGCGCGCTGCACAACTGCCGGTGCGCTCACAACAACAACTGCATCCATTTTATCCGCTCCACCTGTTTCATAGAGGAGTGGAATATCAAGAACGGCAATATCTGACTTGACCTGCTTCAGAAACGCCGCACGATCTGCTGCAACTAGTGGGTGCACGACCTTTTCAATCTTTCGCAGCCTGGCCGGTTCATCCTGGATCAGCTGTTTGAGGACCTTCCGCGAGACAGCCTGTGCTTCAATCGCATCTGGAAAAATAGCGCGAACGGGCGCAACAGCAGCACCACCCCGCGAATACAGTCGATGAACAGCCGCGTCCGCGTCCCAAACATCACATCCTGCCTGGGCAAAAAGCTTTGCGGTGGTTGATTTTCCCATGCCGATGGATCCGGTCAGGCCCAGCACAAATGTCATTTCAGGACAGCAGCCCTGGTGTCGGCATCAACGACTGGGCGTTGTCCAAACCAGCGCTCAAATCCCGGTACTGCCTGATGGAGCAACATGCCCAATCCATCGATGGTGACACACCCGGCCGCATCAGCTGTCTCTAGCAACCGCGTCCTGAGTGGCGTATAAACCAGATCAGTCACAACGGTTCCCTTGCGCAGACCGTCCAAAGGTACCCGAAGATCGGTCTTGCCGATCATGCCCAGGGATGTGGTATTCACCACGATTGTGCCCTCTTCCATAAGGTTTCCGGCAAGAACCCAGTCAATCACCCGAACCCGCTGCCCAAAATCATCGCGCAGCTTTTCGGCGCGTACACGGGTTCGGTTTGCAAGTAAGATCTCGGGAACCCCGCAATCTGCCAGCGACGCAACAATTGCGCGCGCAGCACCGCCCGCTCCCAGAACAACGGCAGGTCCCGCCCTGGGATCCCAAGCCGGGGCACCCTGTTTGATATTCTCTACGAACCCGTAACCATCTGTATTATCTGCATGAATCATGCCATCATCACGAAATATTAACGTGTTAGCTGCGCCGATCACCGTGGCCCGATCCGTCACGTGATCAGCGATTGATAATACCGCTTCCTTATGGGGAATTGTGACGTTCACGCCGACAAATCCCATCTTCGGCAGGGTCCGGATCACGCTGGCCAGATCGTCGGTGGCCACATCCATTGGAATGTAAAAACCCGGTATCCCCAACTTCTGCAGCCAATAGCGGAACAATTTTGGCGATCGGGAGTGGGAAATAGGCCGGCCAATCACACCAGCAAGTGGTATCTTAGGTTGAGTCATTTCTCCAGATCACCCCTTAAAGTCAGGTAGGCCAGCAATTCCAACAAAGGCATACCCAAAACGGTAAAATAATCCCCGTCAACCCGGTTGAATAGTCGAACACCTTCTTCTTCCAGTTTGTATCCCCCGACCGAATGGCGAATGCTGTCCCAGTTCCGGCCTACATACCCCTCTATATAAGCGTCAGTGGCATCGCGCATCAACATCCGGACCTGACCCACGTGGCGCCAGATCGGCTTGCCATTTTCAACAATGACCGCCGCGGACAGCAGCATATGACGCCTACCACGCAACATATATAATTGCGCAATCGCTTCATCTGGCGTTTCAGGTTTTGACAGGATTTTCCCTTCGTGATCCAACACCTGATCACAACCCAACACCAGCGCCCCGGGATATTTTTCGCTAACCTTGCGCGCCTTCATTTCCGCCAAAGTATCCGCGATGTCGCGAGGTTTGGCCTGCTCCGCCTCAAGCGATTGCTTGATCATTTCCTCATCAACGCGCGCCGGATAAACATTAAATTCTACGTTCGCATTCCTCAACAACTGGGCCCGAATCTCGGATCCAGACCCCAGAATTAAGCTCGTGTTCATATGTATAACCCGTGTGTATTTCCTGGGACATTAACCGGGATCGTTCTGATGGTTTAGCGCGGCCTTTGCAACTGTGCCGGACAAAGATGGATAACATACCGTGTCATCGCTTTCTTCGGAAAATTGTCCGCATGGGGTAAGCATAAGTCCGACGTTGTGCAAAACCGGTATTGGTCAAAAATATCCCGAAATTATACACAGGCGGTATCCGCAAAAATATTTCTATCTCATTGATAAATAGCGACTAAAAAACATTATCCCGAACTTCGTTAGCTTCTGAGTTTTCTTATCCCAATCTGGATAACCCAACCTATAACTCTAGTATCCCCAGATTCGCGCCGCTCTACTAAATCATCATCCTTTTTTCTTTTCTTAATTATTATTAAGAAGACCAGGATCAATGAGGGATGAAAGATGACCGACCTTCTGGCAACGTTCTATCCTTGGATCAAGGCGCTCCATATCTTGGCAGTCATATCATGGATGGCAGGTCTGTTATACCTGCCACGCCTTTTTGTGCATCACGTTGAACAGGCGCAAAATGTTGACGGCCTCTCGCCTGTCTTTGAAATGATGGAACGCAAACTGTTAAGGCTGATTATGAATCCCGCAATGATCGTGGCGTGGGTTGCCGGTCTTTGTCTGGTATTCACCCCGGGGATCGTTGACTGGTCGTCGATCTGGCCCTGGACGAAAATGACAGGTGTGCTTGGCATGACTTGGTACCATCATTGGCTGGGATGGCGGCGTAAGGATTTTCTGAACGGGACCAATACGCTCACAGGCCGCCAATACCGGATGATGAACGAGGTCCCGACTGTTTTTATGATCATCATTGTTTTGTCCGTTGTCGTGAAATTCTGACAAGATTTGACTCGTCGCCTTACAGGGTTTAAGGAACGGCCCAACCTGTCCGTCCGGGCAAAGGTGCTTTCCGCGTGAAATTCAAAATACGGTCCTAGTAACGGACCGCCGAAAGGCCGTTTTCCAATGAATGACGAAACACCCCTCGATTCTGGCCCCGAATCTGGCGGCGCAAAAGAAACGCTCAAGCTCGCTTCACTGAAAGCCAAAAAGCCTAAAGACCTGCTGTCCATGGCTGAAGAGCTTGAGATCGAAAATGCGTCCACGATGCGCAAGGGCGAAATGATGTTCCAGATTTTGCGTGAGCGCGCAGATGAAGGTTGGGAAATTTCCGGTGACGGTGTTCTAGAGGTGCTACAGGACGGTTTCGGTTTCTTGCGATCACCAGAAGCGAACTACCTGCCGGGTCCCGATGACATCTATGTATCACCTGAAATGATCCGGCTTTATTCGCTGCGTACTGGCGACACAATCGAAGGTGTGATCAGCGCTCCGGGGGAAAATGAGCGCTACTTTGCACTCACCAAAGTGACCAGAATCAACTTTCAGGAACCAGAGAGCGCGCGCCACAAGATTGCATTCGAAAACCTGACGCCGCTTTATCCAGACGAGCGGATGACAATGGAGATGGATGATCCCACGATCAAGGATCGCTCGCCGCGGATTATTGATCTGGTTGCCCCAATCGGCAAAGGTCAGCGGTCTTTGATCGTGGCGCCGCCGCGCACGGGTAAAACAGTTATTTTGCAAAACATCGCCAACTCGATCGAACAGAATCACCCGGAATGTTACCTAATCGTGCTGCTTATTGACGAACGCCCGGAAGAAGTCACCGACATGCAGCGCTCGGTTAAAGGAGAGGTTGTATCCTCGACATTCGACGAACCGGCGACCCGTCACGTGGCAGTGGCCGAAATGGTCATTGAAAAGGCCAAACGTCTGGTTGAACATAAACGCGACGTCGTGATCCTGCTTGACTCCATCACCCGACTTGGCCGCGCATTTAACACCGTTGTACCGTCCTCGGGTAAGGTTCTGACCGGTGGTGTGGATGCTAACGCCCTGCAACGCCCCAAGCGTTTCTTTGGCGCGGCGCGTAACATCGAAGAGGGCGGGTCGCTGACCATCATCGCAACGGCGCTGATCGATACCGGCTCGCGCATGGACGAGGTGATCTTTGAAGAATTCAAAGGCACCGGTAACTCTGAAATCGTGCTGGATCGCAAGATCGCTGACAAACGGGTGTTCCCGGCCATCGACATTCTCAAATCCGGGACCCGGAAAGAAGAGCTGCTGGTCGACAAGGGCGATCTTGCCAAAACCTTCGTTCTGCGGCGCATTCTCAATCCGATGGGAACAACAGATGCCATCGAATTCCTGCTATCCAAGCTCAAGCAGACCAAATCTAACGCCGAGTTCTTCGATTCAATGAACACATGATTTATTGTTTAATAACAATGGATTAAATGAATTGGATACGATATTTGCTCTTGCGACTGCTCCGGGGCGCGCAGGCGTCTCGGTTGTGCGTCTGTCGGGACCTCTGGCCCATCAGGCAGCAGTTGTACTGTGCGGTTCGTTGCCCGAAGCCCGACAAACAGCTCTACGGCAAATTCGGGATCTGGAAGGCAATCTTCTGGATGAGGCGTTGGTCATAAGCTTTGCTGCACCCCATAGTTTTACCGGTGAAGATGTGGTCGAATTGCAGCTTCACGGCAGCCCCGCAATTGTCGCGGCAGTCCTTCGGACACTTTCTGATAGGGAAGGTTTGCGTCTGGCTGAAGCCGGTGAATTCACCCGTCGTGCACTGGAAAACGGACGGCTAACTCTGACCCAGGTAGAAGGGCTGGCAGACCTGATTGATGCGGAAACGGAGAGTCAGCGCAAACAAGCGCAGCGTGTTCTTTCGGGGGATCTTGGCGATCTCGCCGAAGGCTGGCGGCGCGATCTCATTCGGGCGGCTGCATTACTGGAGGCCACAATCGACTTTGCAGATGAAGATGTTCCGACCGACGTAACGTCAGAGGTCAGCACATTACTTGCCTCGGTGCGCGGCGGCATGGATCGGGAAATCCGGGGCGTTGCGATCAACGAACGGATCCGATCAGGGTTTGAAGTCGCCATCGTTGGTGCGCCAAATGTAGGGAAATCAACTTTGCTCAATGCGCTTGCTGGCCGCGATGCAGCGATTACATCAGAATATGCAGGCACCACACGTGATGTGATTGAAGTGCGTATGGACCTCGGCGGTCTTGCGGTGACATTGCTTGATACCGCTGGCCTGCGCGAAACCGAAGATTACGTTGAAAACATCGGGATATCGCGTGCACTGGCACGAGCAGAGAAGGCGGATATCCGGGTTTTCCTGGCTGAAAGGGATGAGGTTTTTGATGTCGCCACGCAGCCAGATGACATTGTACTTGCACCAAAAGCGGATACGAGGTCGGATAATTTGGCCGCTATCTCCGGTAAAACCGGAGAGGGTTTGGCTGATTTGATTGAACACCTCGAAAAGGTGCTTGCGCGGCGTTCTGCTTATGGAGGCATTGCAACGCGGGAACGGCATAGAATTGCGATGGAGCGTGCTGACGCGGGTTTGGATAGTGCGATACAAGTTCTTCTCCGGGGCAGCGAACACTATGATATAGCTGCAGAAGAGCTTAGAACTGCGATTCGAGCCCTTGAATCGCTGGTAGGTCGCATCGATGTAGAAAATGTGCTGGATGAGATCTTCGCCAGCTTTTGCCTTGGAAAATGAAAGTGTGTTTCACGTGAAACATTCAGACTTTGATGTAGTCGTAATCGGCGGAGGCCACGCCGGGACAGAGGCCGCCCATGCCTCGGCGCGCATGGGGGCCAATACAGCGCTGGTTACATTAACCCGTGAAGGCATCGGCGTGATGTCGTGCAATCCCGCAATTGGAGGGCTTGGCAAAGGCCACTTGGTTCGCGAAATTGACGCGCTTGACGGTGTCATGGGTCGGGTCGCAGATGCTGCAGGCATTCAATTTCGGCTGCTCAATCGTCGTAAAGGGCCCGCGGTGCAGGGGCCCCGCGCGCAAGCAGATCGTAGAATTTATCGTGTATCCATGCTGCGTGAAACGGAATCCCAGAAAAATTTGAGGGTTCTGATCGGAGAAGCGGTTGATTTTCTGATGTCCGGACTGGCAGTTCGCGGCGTTGTTCTGGCTGACGGAAGTGAAGTTCGTGCGCAATCGGTGATCCTCACGACCGGGACTTTCCTGCGCGGAGTGATCCATATTGGCGATGTTGCACGGCCTGGTGGACGCATGGGGGATCGGCCTTCGATTGAACTGGCAGAGCGGATTGATTCATTCGGACTCCCGCTGGGGCGGCTCAAGACTGGCACACCGCCGAGACTGGATGGAAGAACCATTCGATGGGACGCACTTGAAATGCAACCGGGAGATGATGATCCGGTTTTGTTTTCCTTTCTGTCGAAAGCCCCATCCGCTCGGCAGATTTCCTGCGGGATCACCCATACTAACAACCAAACCCATGATATCATTCGGGAAAACCTCGATCGGTCTGCAATGTACGGTGGCCATATTGATGGCGTTGGTCCGCGCTATTGCCCATCGATAGAAGATAAGATCGTGCGGTTTGCCGATAAGGAATCACATCAGATCTTTCTCGAACCCGAAGGTGTGGACGACACAACAGTTTATCCCAATGGCATCTCCACCTCGCTGCCTTTGGACGTTCAAAACGACTACCTGCATTCGATCTTTGGGTTGGAAAAGGCCGAAATCGTACAACCGGGATATGCAATAGAATATGACTACGTCGATCCGCGCGCGTTGACCTCGCAACTCATGCTTAAGGATATTGGGGGGTTGTATCTTGCAGGACAGATCAATGGCACAACCGGCTATGAAGAGGCAGCTGCGCAAGGAATGGTGGCGGGATTGAACGCAGCGCTGGCGGTGCAGGGACGTGATCCTGTGATTTTCAGCCGTTCTGACAGCTATATCGGTGTGATGATCGACGATCTTACGACTCGTGGCGTCACGGAGCCATATCGCATGTTTACCTCGCGTGCTGAGTTTCGATTGTCGCTGCGCGCGGATAATGCAGATCAACGCCTGACGCCTATTGGATTGCAATTGGGATGTGTTTGCATTGACCGGAAAGAAGTGTTTCTGGAGAAACAAGAACGGCTAGAACGCGGTAAGTCGTTGTTGACTCAACAATCCTACACCCCAAAAGAAGCACGGGCAGGTGGGATCGAGGTCAAGGAAGATGGCGCCCGCCGCACGGCTTTTCAGATGTTATCTTTTCCGGATGTGGATTTCGAGGATCTGGAGTCACTTATTCCAGAACTAGAAGACATCGACGTACCCAGCCGACGTCAGTTGGAGCGGGACGCACTTTATGCGAACTATATTATTCGGCAGCAAAAGGACGTTGAGGCGCTGAAACGGGACGAAAATCAACGTATTCCCATAGATTATGCCTATGATGACATCGACGGATTGTCGAATGAGCTCAGAAAAAAACTATCGGACGCCCGACCATCTAACCTGGCGCAAGCGGCCAGAGTGGATGGGATGACGCCTGCGGCTCTTGCACTTTTACTGGCGCGGCTGCGAAGCTCTGATAAGGTTCGGCGGGCTTGATGTCGGAGTCCGATGGTGTGCTTGAGCGGTTGGATGTTTCACGTGAAACATCAGATCGGTTGTACAACTACGTTGAATTACTGAAAAAATGGACCCCCAAGATTAATCTGGTGTCCAAATCTAGTTTAGATCAGCTCTGGACTCGCCACATATGGGACTCGGCACAACTTTTTGAGTTGGTGCCGCGAGCGTCGCATTGGGTGGATCTGGGCAGCGGTGGCGGGTTTCCAGGCCTCGTGATAGCCTCTCTTGCGGCTGAGTCAAATCCAGAAATGAAAATAACGTTGATCGAAAGCGATCAGCGCAAGGCCCAGTTTTTAAGAACGGTCGTGCGCGAAACTGGAATCAACGCGACTGTCATTGTTGAACGCGTGGAACAGGTAGAGCCACAAAGGGCGGATGTATTATCAGCGCGGGCACTGAGTGATTTGACTGGCTTGCTGGGCTTTGCCGAGCGGCATTTAGAACAGGACGGGACAGCGTTATTCCCAAAAGGGATTAACTGGCAAAAAGAGGTCAGTGACGCGCTTACCACATGGTCATTTGAGCAGGAGCAGATTAAAAGTAAGACGGAATCCGGAGCGGTTATTTTGAAGATTAGAGGAGTCAAACGTGTCTGATCTGTCCCGGCCAACTGGCCCAAAAATAATCGCAGTTGCCAATCAAAAAGGCGGCGTTGGCAAGACCACAACCGCGATAAACTTGGCCTCGGGGCTGGTGGAGTATGGCTGCCGCGTCTTGGTTGTTGATCTGGATCCGCAAGGCAACGCGTCAACCGGGCTGGGGATAGAAGTCGAGGATCGCGAACTTACCAGCTATGACCTTCTGCTGGAAGATATTGATTTAAAAGATATTATTCTGCCGACATCGACAGATAAGTTAGATATTATTCCAGCTACTGTAGACCTGAGTTCTGCTGATATCGAATTGATGTCGAATGAAAAACGCAGTTTTCTCCTTCATGACGCACTGCGTCAGGTGGCAATGGATGGGTTCGGCTATGATTACATCCTGATTGATTGCCCACCGTCGCTGAACCTTTTGACCGTGAATGCGATGGTTGCTGCGCATTCCGTTCTGGTGCCGCTTCAAGCGGAGTTTTTTGCGTTGGAGGGGCTGTCGCAGTTGATGCTTTCGGTGCAGGAAGTGCGCAAGACCGCGAACGCCACTCTTCGAATAGAAGGTGTGGTTCTGACGATGTATGATCGGCGCAATAACCTGGCGCGTCAGGTTGAGTTGGACGCCCGCGAGAACCTGGGCGACATCGTTTTCAAAACGATCATCCCGCGCAATGTGCGTATCAGTGAGGCGCCGTCGTTTGCGGTGCCGGTTTTGACCTATGACACTAATTCAAAAGGGGCCGGGGCCTATCGGGCGCTGGCAAAAGAAATGTTAAAGAAACATGCGCGTATTGCAGCATAATTCGGGGAGCAGGGCATATGGCGGATGATAAAGGAAAGAAACGCGGATTAGGGCGCGGTCTGTCGGCGCTGATGGCAGATGTTGTCCCAGAAGCGGTAGGTGAGCGGACGGATGCGCCCCGGCGCGCGGATCAGGCCGTACCAATCGAGCGGATCAGGCCCAATCCAGATCAGCCGCGACGCCGCTTCTCGGAAGATGATCTTAATGATCTGGCGGCGTCCATTGCAGAAAAGGGCGTGATACAGCCGCTTATTGTCAGGCCGCGGGATGGTGGTGAATACGAAATCGTCGCGGGTGAACGACGTTGGCGTGCTGCGCAAATTGCGCAGCTGCATGAATTGCCTGTGGTGGTGCGGGATTTTGATGACGTTGAAGTGCTTGAGGTTGCGATCATCGAGAACATTCAACGTGCCGATCTGAACGCGATTGAAGAGGCGGCCGGTTACAAGCAGCTGATGGAAAAATTTGGCCACACCCAGGAAAAGATGGCTGAGGCGTTGGGCAAGAGCCGCAGCCACATCGCCAATCTTGTGCGGTTGCTGCAACTGCCGGAAGATGTGATTGATATGGTGCGCGAAGGCGCTTTGTCAGCCGGGCATGCGCGGGCGCTGGTAACGGCGAGTGCGCCAACTTCATTGGCATCGACCATCCTGAAAAAAGGCCTGTCTGTGCGTCAGACCGAAGCCCTGGTGAAAAAGTCCAATCAGGAGATTGAGGATTGGAAGGCGGGTAAACCGCCGAAGGAAAAGGTAGCTTCCAATAAAGATGCGGATACCAAAGCGCTGGAGGGCGATTTGTCTGCTGCACTGGGGATGAAGGTTCAGGTCAACCACAAAGGCGACCAAGATTCAGGTGAGGTGGTGGTGAGTTACAAGTCACTGGATGATCTTGATGAAATCTGCCGAATACTGAGTGCGCGCTAGGCGATCAACAATTCTTCAATTACGGCATTTAAAACCATAACACCTTGATTTGTAATACAAATATTTGATACTGTGTCGGTGATCATATCAAGATCAGCTAAATTATCGCGGGCGGCCTGATCCGGCGGCTGCCCAGCCAGCGCAGTGTAGCGTTGCACGTCCAATCCGTCTGACACACGCAGAGACATCATCAGATATTCATTGGCCTGATCAGTCCGACTGAGGAGTGATCGCGGCTTTTCCCCGGTCCCTTGCGCAACTGCATCCAGCCACTTTTGTGGATTGCTCCAGCATTCCGTTGCGTGACGCCTACCGTTCAACGTTACGCGACCATGGGCGCCCGGACCTATCCCAATGTAGTCGCCATACCGCCAATAAATCAGATTATGTCGTGACTCCGATCCCGGTGCCGCGTGATTGGATACCTCGTAAGCCGGCATGCCGTGGGATTCGCAGATGTCCCGCGTGGCGCAATACATGTCTGCTGCGAGGTCATCATTTGGCAGTCCCCTTAGCTTGCCGATGGCATATCGGTCGCCAAAGGCTGTGCCGTCTTCAATCGTCAGTTGATAAAGCGACAGATGATCAACGGCCATGCCAAGCGCTTGTTTTAGTTCTGTGGCCCACTCTGCCAATGTCTGATCCTGACGGGCGTAAATCAGATCAAAGCTGACACGATCAAATGTAGAACGTGCGATGTCAAAGGCGGCTTGGGCCTCGGCGACCGTGTGAATGCGGCCCAGTCGTTTGAGGTCGTTATCATTCAGCGCCTGTATCCCCATCGAAATACGGTTTACACCGCCCGCGCGATAGGCGGCGAACCGTCTGGCCTCGACCGAACCGGGGTTTGCTTCAAGCGTGATTTCCATATCGTTTGAGGTGCGCCAAATCCGGCGCGCGGTTTCGATTATGCCAGCGACCGTATCGGGATCCATCAGGCTGGGTGTGCCGCCTCCAAAAAAAATCGAATTCAGGATGCGGCCTGACGTTTCCGCGCCGACACGCTCAAGTTCCTGTTGATAGGCTCGTGCCCATTCCTCTTGATCGATGGTGCGCGAAACATGGCTGTTGAAGTCGCAATAGGGACATTTCGCCGCGCAAAATGGCCAATGTACATAAAGCCCGAAACCGCCTGCTTGCCAATCTTCAATCAATTCCGGCCTCAGTCAAAGCAACCAGCAACGAATTTGGAGAAAGCGTCGGCGCGATGGCTGATCTTGTTTTTTTCCCATCGATCCATTTCGCCCAACGTGATGTCAAAACCGTCGGGGATAAAAATCGGATCATAGCCATGGCCCTGATCCCCGCGCATTGGCCAGGTCACGCGGCCAGGCATAGCACCGGGAAATACCTCGTCGTGGCCGTCCGGCCAAGCGAGTACCAACGTGCAACAAAACCGTGCAGTTCTTGGGTGTGGGGCGTTTTGGGCTTCAAGTTTGTCGTGGGTACGTGTCATCGCCATTACAAAATCACGCCCTCGTGGTGTTTCAGCCCAGTCAGCGGTGTAAACACCGGGGGCACCATCCAGTGCATCAATCTCAATGCCGCTGTCATCGGAAAGGGCAGGCAGTCCGCTTGCTTTTACAGCAGCATGCGCTTTGATCCGGGCATTTCCAACAAAGGTTGTCTCGGTTTCTTCCGGTTCCGGCAAACCCATTTCCGCCGCGCCAACCACCGAAACACCATAAGGAGTCAGCAACGCCCGGATCTCATCCAGCTTGCCCTGGTTGTGGGTGGCGACCAGTAGTTTCTTGTCGGTGAACTTGCGGGTCATGCGGTGGCGGACCTCTGCAGTTCTACTAATTCGCTGACGCCTTTTTCAGCCAGATCCATCAAATGGTTCATCTGGTCTCGCGAATAGGTGGAACCCTCGGCACTCATCTGCACTTCGATTAATCGGCCTGAGCCTGTCATGATGAAATTGCCGTCAACACCAGCTTCGGAGTCTTCAGGGTAATCCAGATCGAGCACCGGCTGGCCCGCGTAAATTCCGCAACTAATGGCGGCGACAGGGTCTTGCAGCGGATCACTAATGACGTCGCCAATTTTCATCAGCTTGTTCACGGCGAGTTTCAGCGCAACCCAACCGCCGGTGATCGAGGCGCAGCGGGTGCCGCCATCGGCCTGAATGACATCGCAATCAATGGTGATCTGACGTTCGCCAAGGGCGACGCGGTCAACTCCGGCGCGCAAGGATCGCCCGATCAGGCGCTGGATCTCAACGGTGCGCCCACCTTGTTTTCCCGCCGCCGCCTCGCGCCGCATGCGAGTGTTGGTGGCGCGGGGAAGCATGCCGTATTCAGCAGTGACCCATCCAAGGCCGGAACCCTTGATGAACGATGGCACGCGGTCTTCGATTGTCGCGGTGCACAGCACATGGGTGTCGCCTATTTTTATCAGGCAAGAGCCCTCGGCATGTTTTGTGAAACCGGTTTCAATTGAAACAGGACGCATTTCACTTAGATCTCTTCCAGACGGGCGCATGACGATATCCTTTTTGTTCGCGCCGAGATAGCGCCCCGGACTGCGCAGATGCAACCCCGATTGACGTTTCTGCGATACCCGCTTTAATGCCAGCGTAGGCAAGGACAGGCAGATGACAAGCAGTACCGAAATTCTGGACGACATGAATGAAAGGTCCCGCGAGGTTTTTCGGCAGGTCGTCGAGGGGTATCTGGCCAGCGGTGATCCCGTTGGCAGCCGCACGCTGACTCGCACGCTAAGTGAAAAAGTTAGCGCTGCGACGATTCGAAATGTAATGCAGGATTTGGAATACCTTGGCCTGCTCGACAGCCCTCATATCAGTGCAGGGCGGGTGCCGACGCAGATGGGTCTGCGTATGTTTGTCGATGGCTTGCTTGAAGTAAGCGATCTGGACGCAGCGGATCGCGAGAAAATCGACGCGACCCGGGGCGAAAACGGATCGGATGTGACCGCGATGCTGGATCGGGTTGGTTCTGCTCTGTCAGGTGTGACCCAAGGTGCGTCGTTGGTTCTGACCCCAAAACACGAGGCACCAATTAAGCATATCGAATTTGTTTCATTGGGGAATGATCGCGCGATTGTGGTTTTGGTATTTGCCGATGGCCACGTCGAAAACCGTTTTTTTACACCACCACCCGGCCAGACGCCAAGTTCAATGCGTGAAGCGGCGAATTTTTTGAATGCTTTCATAGAAGGAAAAACGATTGCTGACCTGCACGCAGCGATTCGGGCCGAGATTACGATGCATCGACAGGAAATCGATACACTCGCCCGCGACATGGTCGATAGCGGTCTGGCGTTATGGGAAAATGAAGGGGAACGCAGCGAGCGACTTATTGTGCGGGGGCGAGCGAATCTGCTGAGCACGGATGAAGAAGAAGAGGATCTGAGTCGCATCAGAACCCTGTTTGATGACCTTGAACGCAAGCGTGACATCGCAGATTTCCTCGAAGGAACCGAAAGTGCGGAAGGTGTGCGCATTTTTATTGGTTCTGAGAACAAACTTTTTTCACTTTCGGGTTCCTCTTTGGTGGTTTCTCCTTATATGAACGCTGACCGTAAGATCATTGGTGCGGTTGGTGTCATCGGGCCGACGCGCCTGAACTATGGACGAATCGTGCCGATTGTCGATTACACGGCGCAGCTGGTCGGAAAGCTGATTTCGGATCGGAACTAGAGGTGAGAAATGGCAGAGCCGAAGAACGAAGAATTTTTGGACGACGTCGATACGGCTGAGGCAGAAGAACTCGCCGAAGAGATGTTTGAGATTGACGACGAAGCATTAGAGCTGGAATCGCTACGGATTGAACGGGACGAATTTCGTGACCGATTCATGCGCGCTCTGGCGGATGCTGAAAATTCCCGCAAGCGGTCTGAAAAAGACCGCCGTGAGGCAGAGCAATATGGCGGATCCAAACTGGCAAGGGATATGCTGCCGGTTTACGACAATATGAAACGCGCGCTGGAGACGGCAACAGATGAACAACGCGACGTGTCCGGAGCCTTGCTTGAAGGCGTAGAGCTGACAATGCGCGAATTGCTGAACGTGTTCAAAAAACATGGGATGGAATTGATCGCGCCTGAGGTCGGTGACCGGTTTGATCCGCAAACCCATCAGGCAATGTTTGAAGCACCGGTGCCGGGAACTAAAGCAGGTGACATCATTCAAGTCGCCGCCGAAGGGTTCATGTTGCACGACCGCCTTTTGCGTCCGGCGCAGGTTGGTGTTTCGTCAACGCCCGCTAGCTAAGTACTCTTTCAGCTTATACAGCATTTGCAGTGCTTCCCGGGGGGTCAGCTCATCGGGATGGATATCTGCCAATGTGTTTTCAAGCGCCGTTGATTTCTGCGGCGGCGGAGCTGGCGGTGTAGCGGAAAACAGCGGCAGGTCATCGATCAGCGCCTTTTGCGTCGGGCCACCGGTGCGTTCGCCTTTTTCCAATGCGTCCAGCACGACGCGTGCACGGGCAACAACTGAGTCAGGCAACCCGGCGAGCTGCGCCACCTGTACCCCGTAAGATCGATCTGCTGCGCCGCGTTTGACCTCGTGCAGAAAGATGACTTCGCCTTCCCACTCCTTGACTGCGACGGTGGCATTTTCCACGCCATCCAGCTTCGATGAAAGGGCGGTCAGTTCGTGGTAATGCGTGGCAAACAATGCGCGTGACTTGTTTACGTCATGCAGATGTTCCAACGTGGCCCAGGCGATGGACAAACCGTCATAGGTTGCTGTCCCCCGCCCGATTTCGTCCAGTATGATCAAAGCGCGATCATCCGCCTGATTGAGAATCGCGGCAGTTTCGACCATTTCAACCATGAAAGTCGATCGCCCGCGCGCCAGATCATCAGAGGCGCCAACCCGGCTGAACAACTGGCTGACCAACCCGATGTGCGCCGAGTTGGCTGGGACATAGCTGCCCATCTGGGCGAGTAGGGCAATCAGCGCATTTTGTCGCAGAAACGTCGATTTGCCAGCCATGTTGGGGCCGGTCAGCAACCAGATGTTGGCTGAATCCCCGCCTGACAGATCGCAATCATTGGCAATGAACGGTTGGCCACCCTGCGCCTTGAGCGCCTGTTCAACCACCGGGTGGCGGCCGCCAGCAATCTCAAAGGCGTGGCTGTCATCGATGGTCGGGCGGCACCAGTTTTCACCCCGCGCCAGATTGGCAAGAGCACCTGCCAGATCAATTTCTGCCAGGCCGCGCGCGGTATTGTTAACTTCTGCCGCGCTATTAAGAACTGCGCCACTTAGCCTTTGATAGAGCCGTTTTTCGATTTCTAACGCATGATTCCCAGCGTTGAGAATCTTGGTTTCCATCTCCGATAGTGCCACAGTGGTAAAGCGCACCTGATTTGCAGTGGTCTGCCGGTGGATGAAGCGCTCAGACAACGGTGCGGATAACATTTTCTCCGCATGGGTGGCGGTGGTTTCGATAAAGTAGCCAAGCACGTTGTTGTGCTTGATCTTAAGCGATGTGATTTCGGTCTCTTTGATATAGTCCTGTTGCAGAGCTGCGATGACAGAGCGGCCTTCGTCGCGCAGAGTGCGTGCCTCGTCCAGTTCGTCATCGTATCCGGGTGCGATAAACCCGCCGTCGCGGGCGAGATAAGGGGGATCAGCCACCAGCGCTTGATCCAGCATATCGACCAAATCGTCGTGACCGGCGAGGCTTTGCGCAGATTGATCCAACAGTGTGGGGGCGGCGACATCCTGGAAAACCTGCGCAATCATCTGTGCTTCGGCCAGTCCATTTCGAATGGCGGCCAAATCACGCGGACCAGCCCGATCCAGGGAAAGGCGTGATAAGGCGCGGTCAAGGTCCGGCACCTTTTTGAGCCGGTTTCGCAGATCAGCCGCGAAAGTTGCGTTTTCCAGGGTGAATGAAACTGCATCGAGACGCGGCTGAATGACGTCCAGCGCGCGGGAGGGGCTGGAAAGACGCCGCTCAAGCAGTCGCGCGCCGCCAGCAGTGGTGGTTCGGTCCATAACGGACAGCAATGACCCGGAACGCCCCCCGGACAATGAATGCGTCAATTCCAGATTGCGCCGCGTCGCTGCATCGATCTGAACTGTGCGTTCACTGCTTTCGCGATGCGGTTTTGCGATCAGAGGCAGTTTGCCTTTTTGCGTGATCTCAAGATATTCGATGATCGCGCCCATGGCCGAAATCTCGGCCCGGCTAAAAGTGCCAAAAGCATCCAGACTTGCCACATTGAACAGGGCGCAAATCCTTTTGTCCGACGCTGTACTGTCAAAAGCCGCCGGGCCAAGTGATGTCAGCGAGATGCCAAAATCAGACACTAACTGGGTTAATTCGGATTCTTTGGACACTGAAACGATCAATTCTGAGGGGGCCAGCCGCGCCAGTTCAGGACCTAGTCGGGCCGGGGATAGCGGCATGACATGAAACGCTCCGGTCGAAATATCGACCCAGGCAAGGGCACAATCATCGCGCACTTCAGTAAAGGCGGCGAGGAAATTATGCCGCCGCGCTTCCAGCAGGGAATCTTCGGTCAGCGTTCCCGGGGTGACCAGCCGCACGACTGCGCGGTGCACAACCGATTTCGCGCCACGTTTTTTGGCTTCCGCAGGGCTTTCCATCTGTTCGCAGACGGCGACACGAAAGCCTTTTCGAATCAATGTGAGCAGGTACCCCTCGGCTGCATGCACCGGCACACCGCACATCGGAATGTCGCCGCCGTCGTGTTTGCCCCGTTTGGTTAGAGCAATATCCAGCGCCTCGGACGCCGCAACCGCGTCATCAAAAAACATCTCGTAAAAATCGCCCATGCGGTAGAATAGCAGTGCGTCCTTGTGCGCCTGCTTGATGCCGAGATATTGCGCCATCATGGGCGTAGAAGTGGACACGTGATTTCCCCGCAGTTGGCCGTGGCGAACCTTACAAAGCGGGGCAGGTCGGTGAAAGCCGAAAACGCATTGTGATTGAGGCTCATTGCGGCCTAGGCTATCAGGCGCGGACGCACATTGGGGAGTGTTGAGATGTCAAAGACCAAATACACTGCAGAAGAGGCGCTCGCCTTCCATCTTGAACCGATGCCGGGCAAATATGAAATTACTGCAACGGTCCCAATGATGACGCAGCGGGACTTGTCGCTCGCGTACTCCCCCGGAGTCGCGGTGCCTTGCGAGGCGATCTACGCCGATCCCGAAACTGCCTATGACTATACAAACAAGGGCAATATGGTCGCGGTGATTTCAAACGGAACTGCGGTTCTGGGCCTTGGCAATCTTGGCGCGCTTGCCTCTAAGCCGGTGATGGAGGGCAAGGCGGTTCTGTTCAAACGCTTTGCCGACGTCAACAGCATCGATATTGAACTTGATACAGAGGATACAGACGCCTTTTGCGCAGCGGTCAAGCTAATGGGGCCATCGTTCGGTGGCATCAATCTTGAGGATATCAAGGCGCCCGAGTGTTTCATCATTGAGCAGTGGCTCAAGGAAGAAATGGATATCCCGGTTTTCCATGATGATCAGCATGGCACGGCGGTGATCTGCGCAGCAGGTCTGATCAACGCGCTGCATCTCACAAAGAAGAAAATCGAAGATGTGCGTATCGTCGTGAATGGCGCAGGTGCCGCCGGAATCGCTTGTCTTGAACTGCTTAAATTCATGGGTGTGCGGCATCAAAACTGCATCATGTGCGACACCAAAGGTGTGATCTACCAGGGTCGCACCGAGGGCATGAATCAGTGGAAATCAGCCCATGCCATCAACACAGATATGCGCAGCCTCGAAGACGCCATGAAGGGCGCAGATGTGTTTCTGGGTGTTTCAGTCAAAGGCGCGGTGACACCGAAAATGCTGGCCAGTATGGCAGACAGTCCTGTGATCTTTGCGATGGCGAACCCGGACCCGGAAATTACCCCGGAAGAGGCGCATGCTGTGCGTGAAGACGCTATCGTTGCTACAGGGCGCAGCGATTACCCTAATCAGGTCAACAACGTGCTTGGCTTTCCCTATCTGTTTCGCGGCGCGCTGGATATTCACGCCCGGGCCATCAATGACGAGATGAAGATCGGCTGTGCGCGGGCGCTTGCTGAACTCGCCCGTGAAGATGTACCGGACGAAGTTGCGCTGGCCTATGGCACAAACCTCAAGTTTGGTCGTGATTATATCATTCCGACGCCATTTGATCCAAGGCTCATCCACCGGATTCCGCCTGCCGTAGCGCGGGCGGGGATGGACACAGGAGCGGCGCGTCGCCCGATTATCGACATGGATGCGTATGAAGTGTCGTTGAAATCAAGGATGGACCCATCGGCCAGTATGTTGCGTGCTTTGAATGCGCGTGCCCGTGCCGCGCAAGCGCGTATGATTTTTGCCGAAGGCGACGACCCCCGAGTGTTACGGGCTGCCGTAATGTATCAACGTGCGGGCCTTGGTAAAGCGCTGATTGTGGGGCGCGAACATGACGTGAAGCAGCAGTTGGAAGACACCGGCATGGGAGATGCAGTTTCCGATCTCGAAGTGGTGAATGCGGCCAATACGCCCCATTTAGAGACTTACAAGGAGTTTCTGTACGAACGACTTCAACGAAAAGGGCACGACGCGCAGGACATTCATCGTCTTGCTGCGCGAGACAGGCATGTATTCTCGGCATTGATGTTAGCACATGGCCATGGTGATGGGTTAGTGACCGGCGCGACCCGTAAATCGGCACATGTGCTTGATCAGATCAATACGGTTTTTGATGCGGACGCGGAACATGGGGCCGTCGGCGTTACTGCACTATTGCATAAGGGGCGTATAGTATTCATTGCCGACACGCTGGTGCATGAATGGCCGGATCAGGAAGACCTGGCCAATATTGCGACTCGTGCGGCAGGAGTGGTGCGCGCCATGGGTCTTGAACCGCGCGTCGCCTTTGTCAGCTTTTCAACCTTTGGCTATCCGGTCTCAGAGCGGGCGGAAAAAATGCATATGGCTCCGGCTGTTCTGGACGCACAAGGGGTTGATTTTGAATACGAAGGCGAAATGACTGTGGATGTGGCGCTTAATACTGAGGCGCAAAAGTCCTATCCGTTTTCGCGCCTGACCGGTCCGGCCAACATTCTGGTCGTCCCGGCGCGGCACTCGGCGAGCATTTCTGTCAAATTGATGCAGGAAATGGGTGGTGCTACGGTGATTGGCCCCATCCTGAGCGGTGTCGACCAGTCGATCCAGATTTGCGCATCCAATTCTACGGCCAACGATATTTTGAACATGGCCGTACTTTCGGCCTGCAAAGTAGGATAACGCCCCTAATCAGCTGTGCACAAAGGGTGCTTCGCTACCCCAGAGTTGTTTGACGCGGTCGTCACGACCGCAAGCATCGCGATAGGCCTTATAGGCTTTCGACTGCCGTTTTGGACCAAAGCGGGTCAGGACGATGTTGGTGCCTTTGTAGTAGTCCTGATGGTATTCTTCAGCTTCATAAAACGGTGCTTCCGACAGAATTGGTGTGACGATTTTTTGACCCAGAGCGGTTGCGGCATCCTGCTTTGCTTTTTCAGCTGCGGTCATTTGAGCCTTGTCAGAGACAAATATAGCCGACCGGTAGCTGTCACCGCGGTCGCAGAATTGGCCACCGGCATCCGTAGGATCAACGGAGCGAAAGAATTTCTCAAGCAGCGTATCCCGTGACACTTTGGCCGGATCAAAGATGATCTGAACCGCCTCATAATGGCCAGTGCCGCCGCGCGTCACTTCTTTATAAGTCGGGTTTTCGGTTGCGCCGCCGGTGTACCCTGAGACAACTTCTTTCACGCCCGGCACGCTTTCGAAGTCGGATTCGACACACCAAAAACATCCGCCTGCGACAGTAAGAACCTCTGTCTCGGCCGCTTGAGCTCGGGAATGCGACGCCAAGAATCCGACAATAATCAGCACAGTCAAAAGCGCGGGCTTCATATTCTGAAAGATCGACATGGGCAAATCTCCTGTTTCTGCAGGAAGCCTGCCTGCCGCACCGTCTGCTCGCAATAGGCTGACATGAATTCTCACGCGCTGGTGACACGAATTTACTGCTTGGCTCTTTCGGGATAGGTGCCTAGCGTCGCAATCGCAGGAGGAACAATATGAGCGAAAAGGTGACCACCCATCAGGCCGAAGATGATGCGCGCAATGAGGGCATACTGATTTACGTAGATGGACAGCTCGTGCCAAAGGCAGAGGCGACTGTCAGTGTTTATGACAGCGGATTCATGCTGGGCGACGGTGTCTGGGAGGGTCTGCGACTTTACAATGGTCGTTGGGCGTTCATGGACGAACATATTGACCGGTTGTTCGAGGCGTCAAAAGCTATCGATCTGGACATTGGGATGGATCAAAATAGCGTTGTTTCTGCTTTGTTAGAAACGCAAAAAGCAAACAAAATGACCACTGATACTCATGCGCGTCTGATGGTCACGCGAGGGGTAAAACTGCGCCCTTTTCAGCACCCGTCACTCAGCAGATCCGGTCCGACCATGGTGATTATCATGGAGCATTCGCAGCCCAGAATCCCACGCCCCATCCGGCTGGCAACTGCGCCGCATTTGCGGGGTTTGCCGATGACGCAAGACCCCAAGCTGAACTCTCACTCAAAACTGAACTGCATTCTGGCCTGCATTGCCGCGGAAAAAGCTGGCGCGGATGAGGCGCTGATGCTGGACGTAAATGGATTTGTGAACACGACCAACGCCTGCAACTTTTTCATTGTGCGCAAAGGGGCGGTTTGGACCAGTACCGGCGATTATTGCATGAATGGAATAACCCGGCAAAAAGTGATCGACCTGTGCCGCGCCAATGACATTCCGGTTTATGAGCGCAATTATTCTCTGGTTGATACCTATGGCGCGGATGAGGCGTTTTTGACCGGTACATTTGGCGCACAAACACCTGTAAGTGAAATTGATGGGCGGCAGATTGGCGACGGCGAAATGGGTCCAGTCACGATGCGACTGCGGGAACTCTATAAGGGCCTGATCCAGAAAGAATGTGTCTGATGCGGATTGCCATGTGGTCGGGACCGCGCAATCTGTCGACGGCGATGATGTACAGCTTTGGAGCCAGATCAGATTGCCATGTAGTGGACGAGCCCTTTTACGCGGCTTATCTGGCGAAGACCGGACTGGACCATCCCATGCGTGCCGAGATCATGGCATCCCAACCCCAGGATGGAGCCGAAGTTGAACACAATCTGCTGGCTCCGGTGCCAGGCAACAGGCAGCATTTCTATCAAAAACACATGACTCAGCATATGCTACCGGAAATTCCACGGGATTGGATGAAAGAAGTGAAGAATGTGTTTCTCATTCGGCATCCCGCGCGGGTCGTGGCGAGTTATGCGAAGAAGCGAGAGGGGCCTGATTTGGCGGACATTGGGTTTCGCCAACAAGCCGAGCTTTTTGATCATGCGCGCGGCTTGGGGCAATCGCCGATTGTGATTGATGCCGCTGACATCCGCGATGACCCTGAAGGTGCGTTGAAGCAGTTGTGCGCGGCTCTTGATCTGGAATGGGACGCGGCCATGCTTGGCTGGCCAGCGGGTGGGCACGAACAGGATGGTGTGTGGGCAAAACACTGGTACGGCTCGGTCCATCGCAGCACCGGCTTTGCCGAGCCAGAGGGCGAATGTCCCAAATTAGACACCGAATATGCCGCTTTGGCTCAACAAGCTTTGGCGTATTACGAACGGCTTAGAAAGAACAAGATGACCTGAGCAGGCAGACTATTTCAAACGACGTTCGCGCGCGGCAAGCAGCTTGAGCCGGAGTGCGTTCAATTGAATGAAACCAGCTGCATCCGTCTGATCATATGCGCCTGCGTCTTCTTCAAATGTCACATGCGCCTCGGAATAAAGCGAATGATCTGACCAACGGCCAACTGTGCGCGCCGATCCCTTGTAAAGCTTCACGCGTACAGTGCCTGTCACATGTTTCTGGCTTTCATCAATCAGCGCCTGCAGCATGTCGCGTTCCGGGCTGAACCAGAATCCATTGTAGATCAGTTCGGCGTATTTCGGCATCAGCTCATCTTTCAGATGGGATTGACCCCGATCGAGCGTGATCGATTCAATGCCGCGGTGTGCTTCGATCAGGACCGTGCCGCCGGGAGTTTCGTAAATGCCGCGAGATTTCATGCCGACAAAACGACCCTCTACCAGATCAAGGCGTCCGATCCCGTGCTTGCCGCCCAATTCATTGAGTTTGGCCAGAATCGTGGCCGGTGACATCGCCTCGCCATTGATTGAGACGGGATCGCCACGTTCAAATCCGATTTCGATGAATTCCGGCGAATTGGGCGCGTCTTCAGGATGGACCGTGCGCTGATACACGTAATCGGGGGCCTCGACCGACGGGTCCTCTAACACTTTGCCTTCGGACGAGGTGTGCAGCAAGTTGGCATCGACAGAAAACGGTGCCTCACCGCGTTTGTCCTTGGCAATCGGGATCTGATTTTTTTCGGCAAAATCGATCAGCTTGGTTCGACTGGAAAGGTCCCATTCACGCCATGGGGCGATAACCTTGATCTCGGGGTTGAGTGCGTAGGCGGCCAGTTCAAACCGCACTTGATCGTTGCCTTTTCCTGTTGCACCGTGAGCCACAGCATCCGCACCTTCAGCGGCGGCAATTTCGACCAGCCGTTTGGAAATCAAGGGGCGCGCGATAGATGTTCCTAGCAGATAAAGTCCTTCGTAGAGTGCATTTGCGCGGAACATCGGGAAAACAAAGTCGCGTACGAACTCTTCACGTAGATCTTCGATGTAGATGGAGGATGCGCCCATCATCTCGGCCTTTTTGCGGGCAGGCTCAAGTTCTTCTCCCTGACCAAGGTCAGCGGTAAATGTAACCACTTCACAGCCATACTCAGTCTGCAACCATTTTAGGATGATCGAGGTATCAAGACCGCCGGAATAGGCGAGAACAACTTTCTTGGGCGCGGACATCTTGGTTTCCTTATAGGCGGGATCGGACGGGCGATATCGGGTTTTCCCAGGCAGAGCAAGATTGGTAACGTACGTTGACGAAATCACGCGGTCTGCGTACTGGTTTTGGACGCAATTTTTGAGATAAGGATCAGGAATATGTTGGGTTGGCAGATATTCACGCATTCGGTGCGTCTGGTGTGGGCGAACCGCAGCATCGCCTTGCGTATCTCGGCGGTTCTTTATGTTGTCTCGGCAGTTTTTCAGGTTTGGACGCAAAGCCTGAGCGTTGGTCCTGTTGAAGACGCGACTCAAGCCAGTGGATCCGGCTTCCTGGACCTTGTTTTTGCTGCCGCATCGCTGATCATCAGCTTGTGGATCGCCGTTGCCTGGCACCGCTATATTCTGATGGAGGAAGTCCCCCAAGGGTTTCTGCCAAAATGGCACGGTGATCGAATGGCTGCCTATTTCGGGCGTTCGATTTTGATCATGCTGATTATGGTGGGGATCATTGTGGTTTCGGGTCTTCCGTTGATGATAGGATTGACAGGTGTCGTCGGTGGGTCGGTTCTAGTGCTTGGGATCATATTTGCGATCTTTGTTTTTTATCGGCTCTGCGCGGTCTTGCCGTCTACGGCGATGGGCTCTCCGATTACAATGGCAGAGGCCTGGGCCGCTACGGTAGGAACAACCGGCACCATTATGGTTCTGTTGATATGCATGTTCGGCTGCGCCTTGTTAATGATCTTGCCGGCGACATTGCTGGGCGCAGTCAGCCCTGCGCTGGGCATCGCTTATCTGGTTGTGGCGCAGTGGTTTTTCATGATGTTCGGGATCAGTATTTTCACGACATTCTACGGATATTTCATCGAAAAACGTGAATTGGGTTAAGCCGTGACAACAGAATTTCAATTGGCGGCACGTGCAGCCGCCAAAGCGATGCGCGCGGTCTTTCCTGAAACACCATTGCAGCGCAACGCCCATCTGTCCGAACGGTTTGGTGCCGATATCTGGCTGAAACGCGAAGACCTTAGCCCGGTGCGGTCCTACAAATTGCGCGGCGCATTTAACGCGATGCGCAAAGTGCCGGAGCAGAAACAATTCGTATGTGCCAGCGCAGGCAACCATGCCCAGGGTGTTGCCTTCATGTGCCGGCACTTTGGCGTGCGAGGCGTTGTGTTCATGCCCGTAACCACGCCCCAGCAGAAAATTCAGAAGACGCGGATTTTTGGCGGTGAACATGTCGAGATCCGTCTTGTTGGGGACTATTTTGACGACACGCTTGCCTCGGCCAAGACGTATTGCGCCGAACAGGGCGCGCATTTCCTTTCGCCATTTGACGACGGTGATGTCATCGAAGGACAGGCCTCGGTTGCGGTTGAAATTGAGGCGCAGTTGGGCCGCACGCCCGATCGCATCATTCTGCCCGTTGGTGGGGGCGGTTTGTCGGCGGGGACTCGCAGCTATTTCGCGGATGCCTGCGCTTTCACTTTCGTTGAGCCAACAGGCGCACCAAGCCTCAGGCGCGCATTAGAAGCTGGAAAGCCAGTAAACATTTCACCTATCGACAGCTTCGTGGACGGGGCAGCTGTTGCTTGCATTGGCGAGCGTACTTTTGCGCGGCTTGAAGGGGTAGATTTAACAGATGTCATTGCGCTAACTGAAGATCAGATTTGCGCAACGATCGTCGAAATGCTTAACGTTGAGGGCATCGTTCTGGAACCCGCCGGCGCCTTATCGGTCGTGGCACTTAGTGAAATTACAGAGCCTATAAAGGGAAAAACAGTCGTCTGTGTGACCTCTGGCGGAAATTTCGATTTTGAGCGACTTCCGGAGGTAAAAGAAAGAGCGCTGCGATATGCCGGCGTCAAAAAGTACTTCATTCTGAGGATGCCGCAGCGTCCTGGCGCGTTAAAGGAATTCCTTAATCTGCTAGGCCCGGATGATGACATCGCCCGGTTTGAATATCTCAAAAAATCAGCCCGGAATTTTGGCTCGGTCCTGATAGGGATTGAGACCAGTGAAGCCAGAAACTTTGCGGCATTTCTCGCAAAACTGGACGATGCCGGGTTCACCTATACCGACATCACTAATGATGAGACGCTTGCCCAGTTCGTAATCTAAAGATTGTGCTCAGGCAGCCAATTGTGCCGGAAGGTCAGTCATGAAGATTGTTTTTGACGCGTCATAGCAAGCCAGAATCTCCGGTAAGTCGATTTGGTCGGCGTTGCCTTGGGCTGCATTTGTTTCACCAGTTTGACAAAGTGCAGAAAAATCCTTGAATCCGAGGCTGAGAGCACTGCCTTTTAGAAAATGAAGATCCTCTTCAAGTGTTTTGACTTCCGGAGAGTCGCGCAACCGGTCCATCACACCTTCAACCTCGTCAAGAAACAAGTCGACAACCTCATCAAAGTCTTCTGCTCCAACCTCTTCGCGAAGTTCCTTGAGACGGTCCCAATCAATCATGTCGCACCTTTGAAAATTATGGCTTTGCATAGGTAAAAAACGTTAACGCGATATGACCGGACGCCCGCCAAAGAAAAATCAATTTTACGTTTCAGGTCTTATTAAGCTAGCCGGACTAATCAGTGGAGAGTTCGATTCAAGACCACTTTTCTTGAGATGGGGAATGACGTGTCGCCAACCGGGTTAATAAAAACGGATACTGATCAGGAGGCAGCAGTCGTGCGGCATGTGCTGGTTGTCGACGACAGCCGCCTTCAACGCAGAATCCTGTGCAGTTCATTAAAACGTTGGGGGTTTGAGGTGACCGAGGCCGCGTCTGGTCACGAGGCGTTGGGGCTTTGTCAGAAAAGCTCTCCGGATCTCATAATAAGTGACTGGATGATGCCCGGCATGGACGGGCTGGAATTTTGCAGTGCTTTTCGCCGACTGCCCGCTGACCGTTATGGGTATTTCATTCTCCTGACCTCCAAAAGTGAAAAGAACGAAGTGGCGCGCGGCCTTGATGCGGGTGCTGATGATTTTTTGACAAAGCCGGTCAATGCACATGAATTGCGCGCGCGTATCACTGCTGGCGAGCGCATCCTGCGGATGGAACGGGAACTGACGGAAAAGAACCGCCTGATCACGGATACGCTCGACGAGTTGCAGGGGCTGTATGATCTGTTGGATAAAGACCTGATCGAAGCCAAGAAACTGCAGCAATCTTTGGTGAGCGAACGGCACAAGGATTTTGGCAGTGCGGAATTATCGTTGTTGCTTCGATCAAGCGGACATGTTGGGGGAGATTTGGTTGGATTCTACCCAGCGGGGCAAGATCGATTGGGGCTTTACGCCATTGATGTATCAGGCCACGGCATCAGTTCGGCGCTGATGACTGCGCGGCTTGCGGGGTATCTTTCTTCGACTGCGCCAGAGCAAAATGTGGCACTGGGTCGCGATGCGAAAGGCAATACGGTGCCGTTGCCGCCTTCGCAGGTGATTGAAAATATTAACGATCTTGTTTTGAACGAGATGGAGACCGAACACTACTTCACATTGATGCTGGCTGATGTTGATTTAGTCACAGGGCGTGTTGTGATTGGTCAGGCTGGGCACCCCCATCCATTAATCCAGCGTGTGGACGGGACCATCGAACAAGACGGGCCGGGAGGGTTTCCAGTTGGCTTGCTTCCTGGCGCTGAATTCTCACAGTTTGAAGTACAGATGAATCCTGGGGATCGTTTGTTGATTCTGTCGGACGGTGTGACGGAATGCCCCGATCCGGCAGGTGAATTGTTAGCAGAAGAGGGGTTGGAGAGAATTGCACACAATCTCAAGGATACGCACGGCACTGCAATGCTTGAGGCGCTGATATGGAAATTGTCTGAATATGCCCGGGATCAGGACTTTCCAGACGATGTCTCTGCAATCCTCCTGAGATTCAAGGACGCTGACTAACCCAGGTATGTCCTTGTAAAGTGTCGATCCCCCGCGTTTCCGAGGATATTCACGGCCTGCTCAGGCGAAACCCACAATGCAGTATGATCAGCCTCAGTTGGTGGACCCATGCGTCGAATGGGGCGGGCGACGTAGATTGAGCAAAGCTTTTCAGCCCAAAGGTCATATTCCGGCATATAGACAAACCGTCTGAAGGCTCCGACGCGGCGTGGTGTGGAAATGCGCCAGCCGGTTTCCTCGAACACCTCGCGGTGCAGCGCTGTAATCGGTGATTCGCCAGGATCAATGCCGCCACCAGGGAGCTGGATGTCAGGTTCTGGACCCAACTGGCAGGTAAGAAGCAGTTGATTGTCGCGCGGAAGAATTGCATATGCGCCCGCCCTGCGCGTATAAGTCTGCCCCGCGATTGGCGGTTCTCCAAATCGTCTGATCGTCACTAAACCTGCCCCTTTTTACCTGACTTGCCGCGCCTATATAGACGCGGTATGCCAACGTCTGGCGCTTAAGGAAACCCCATGACTCTCGGTTCAAAACTTGCCTGGGACGATACTGTCCTGCCTTTTCAACTGGATAAATCTGACATTCGCGGCCGCGTTGCCCGTCTGGATGGTGTTCTTGATGGCATCCTGAAACAACATGACTATCCGCTCAAGGTCGAAGCGCTGGTGGCGGAAATGGCCTTGCTGACGGCGCTGATAGGGCAAACCATCAAGCTGCGATGGAAGTTGCAATTACAGGTGCAGTCCGACGGGCCAGTGCGCATGATCGCCACTGATTATTATGGTCCGACTGAAGAGGGTGAACCTGCCCGAATTCGTGCCTATGCAAGCTATGATGCGGATCGGTTGACCGACGGCGCTCCGATTGATCAGGTTGGTAACGGGTATTTTGCGGTCATGATCGATCAAGGGGATGACATGACACCCTATCAGGGGATCACACCGTTGACAGGCGCGTCACTGTCAGAATGTGCACAAAGCTATTTTGCCCAGTCCGAGCAGATTCCGACACGGTTTTCGTTGAGCTTTGGCCGGGCCACCGAACCGGGCAAGGACGAACGTTGGCGCGCCGGAGGCGTGATGTTGCAGCACATGCCCAAAGCCTCGCCATTTGTGGCCAATGCCGAGGGCACAGGTGATGCTCTGACGGCGGATGACATCGTGGACGGTGAGGAAGGGGAAAACTGGGCTCGCGTGAATGTGTTGTTGGATACGGTGGAAGAAATGGAGCTGATCGGGCCGACAGTTCCGCCTACGGATTTGCTGGTTCGCTTGTTCCACGAAGAAGTTCCGCGCGTGTTTGATGCGCAAGCCGTCCGGTTCGGCTGTACCTGTTCAGAAGACCGGGTGCGACAAAGCCTGTCGATCTATTCGGCAGCCGATATCGCGCAAATGACAACCGATGATGGGCGCGTGACAGCAGACTGCCAGTTTTGCAGTGCGCATTACGATCTGGACCCTGTTACTGTGGGGTTTGAGGCTGAAAAATCCAGCGGTGACTGATCTGATCCACTCTTTGAAAGCGGCGCTTGCCCGATCGGGATCAGAGTCTTCGGACTTTGATCTCAATCCCGAAGTCAAGCTGCCGCCGGATCGCAATTTGCGACCTGCAGGTGTTCTCGTTGCGCTAACCGAAATTGATGGCGCCTGGCACGTTATTCTGACTAAACGATCTTCGGCATTAAAGCATCACCCGGGCCAGATAGCCTTTGCTGGTGGCAAGCAGGACGAAACGGATACGGATGTTATTGCCGCTGCCCTTCGCGAAGCGCGCGAAGAAATTGGCCTGCCATCCGGGATCGTCGAGATTATTGGCACTTTGCCCACACATGAGACCGTAACTTCCTTTCAAGTGACGCCCGTTTTGGCCCGGGTTAGAGACACATTTGTCCTTGTGCCAGAACCCGGAGAAGTTGAGGAGGTATTCACGGTTCCACTAAAACATTTGCTCAATCCCGACAACTATCTGGTTCAATCCAGACGCTGGCAGGGCAGTCGAAGATACTATTTCACGGTGCCCTATGGCCCCTACTATGTTTGGGGTGCGACTGCGCGAATCCTGCGGGGTCTGGCAGATCGGATGGCGGGGTCATGAAGATCAAGGACAGTTGGCTGAACCAACCTGAGACACAGGCAGTGTGCGCCGTTTTGACGGAAAACGGCGCGCAAGCGCTGTTTGTCGGTGGATGTGTACGTAATGCGCTATTGGGTGTAGCGGCCAGTGATCTCGACATCGCGACGGATGCATTGCCGGAACAGGTTATTGAATGGGGCACAGACGCAAAGTTAAAGGTTATCAAGACTGGCATTGATCATGGCACGGTCACTGTCGTGTCGAACGGTGTTCCTTTTGAAGTCACTACGTTTCGCCGGGATGTCGAAACGGATGGACGCAGGGCCGTGGTCGCATTTACGAAAGAGATCAGTGAGGATGCGCGGCGACGTGATTTCACTATGAATGCGCTTTACGCGCACCCTGATGGCACAGTTGTCGATCCGCTTGGCGGTCTGGATGACCTTATTGCGGGCCGCGTGCGTTTCATCGAAGATGCCAGCCAGCGCATACTGGAGGATTACCTGCGCATCTTGCGCTTCTTTCGATTCACAGCGTGGTATGGAAACCCCGATCTGGGTTTTGATGCGGATGCGCTGGATGCGATTGCCACGCATCTAGTTGGGCTGATTACACTTTCCAAAGAACGCGTCGGAACAGAAATGCTGAAGTTGCTGGCGGCTACTGACCCTGCGCCGGCGGTCGCGACAATGCGCAGTCTGAATGTCTTGACGAGTGTGTTACCGGGTGCAGATGATCGCGGGCTTGGTCCGCTGATACATCTGGAAGGTGTGGTAAATGTAAGGCCCGATCCGTTGCGTCGGCTTGCCGCTCTTGGCGGGGAGACGCCAGATCTCAACTTGCGTCTGAGTAAGGCTCAGGCCCGCAAAGTTTCGGATTTGCGGAACATCGCAACAAGTTCAATGGGGCCGCATGAGATGGGGTATCGCTATGGTATTGAATTTTCATCGGACGCAATTCTAGTTCGATGTGCTCTGTTAGAGACTGTTTTTGACCAAATGGACTTACTAAGTGCAGAAACAGGCGCCGGGTCCGTTTTTCCAATAGTCGCCGCAGACCTTATGCCCGGAGTTACTGGTCAAGCGCTGGGTGAACGACTTCGAGAGTTGGAAAAGAGTTGGATTGCGTCTGGATTTACCCTCTCCAAGGCCGATCTATTGCGAGATTTATCATAGAGTTCTGCGAGGGGTGACACCGGGTTTCAATTCAGGTAAGAGGGTCCGCACACATACGTGGAGGAATGCAAATGTATTACGGGATTTGGTTCAGCGCTAGCTGAGATCACCGCCCCGTTCGGACGGTGAACGCGTTTTTACGCCGTCTTTTTGCATTCAAGCTCATTCCGGAGCACACCTATGTTTAAGTTTTTCGAAAATCTTGTTGACCCCTATGTTGACTACACCGAAACCGACCATCCTCCGCAAACGTTGTGGCTGTTCCTGAAGGATTACGCCCAGCCATTTAAGCGCATCTTTGTCTTTACTGCGCTGATGTCAGTGATCGTTGCGGGGGTCGAAGTCTGGTTGATCTATTATATGGGTCGCGTCGTGGACTTGATGGCGGGGGATCCTGCCAAGATTTGGGCCAACTATGGCGTCGAAATGGTGCTTGTCGCGCTGTTTATTATCTTTGTCCGACCGCTTCTTCAGGTGCTGGATGTGGCGTTATTGAACAACGCGATCTTGCCGAATTTTGGCACGCTCATCCGATGGCGGGCCCACAAGCATGTTTTGCGCCAATCGGTCGGCTGGTTTGAAAATGATTTTGCCGGGCGCATTGCGAACCGGATCATGCAGACCCCACCGGCGGCCGGTGAAGTGATCTTTCAGGTCTTTGATGCGATCTCGTTTTCGCTGGCCTATCTGGTTGGCGCGGCAATTCTGCTATATTTTGCCGACGCGCGCCTTTTGCTGCCGCTTTTGCTGTGGTTCGGACTTTATGCGCTGTTAGTGCGTTGGACGGTGTTGCGGGTTGGGCCCGCCTCCAAAGCCGCGTCAGATGCAAGGTCTGCCATCACGGGTCGTGTTGTGGACAGCTATTCCAACATTCATTCAGTCAAGATGTTCGCGCATCATGATCGTGAGGTGAATTTCGCCAAGGCAGCGATCGAAAGGGGTCGCGAAACCTTTCAGGTCGAAATGCGCATTTTCACCAAAATGGATGTCACGCTTGTCGTGTTGAATGGACTGTTGATCGTCGGGGTCGTTGGTTGGGGTATTTTGTTGTGGGTGCAAGGCCTTGCAAGTACCGGCGTTGTGGCTGCCGCAACGGCGCTGACCTTGCGGCTGAATGCGATGACTGGCTGGATCATGTGGGCGCTGACTTCGTTCTTTCGCGAATTGGGTGTGGTTTCCGAGGGCATGGAAACCATCGCGCAGCCAATTGATCTGCGGGATGATGTAAAGGCCAAGCCACTTGCGCTGAGCGAAGGGCGCATTGAATTGCAGTCGCTCACGCATCATTACGGGCGCGAGGCTGGCGGTCTGGATCGCATCGATCTGACTATTCAGCCGGGTGAGAAAGTAGGTTTGATCGGGCGGTCTGGTGCGGGAAAATCGACCCTCGTAAAGCTTCTTTTGCGATTTTATGATCCGGACAGTGGTACCATTCTGATCGACGGACAGGATATAACAAAGGTCACGCAGGACAGTTTGCGCCTGAATATCGGGATGGTGCAACAGGACAGTTCGTTGCTGCATCGATCAGTACGGGAAAACATTCTTTACGGTCGCCCTGATGCCGCAGAAGAAGAGCTTCTGGCTGCAGCGCATCAGGCAGAGGCGCATGAGTTCATCCTGGATCTGACGGACCCGCAGGGGCGTACGGGATATGATGCCCATGTGGGAGAGCGCGGTGTGAAACTGTCTGGCGGACAACGCCAGCGGATCACTCTTGCGCGGGTCATCTTGAAAAATGCGCCGATCCTGCTGCTTGACGAGGCGACAAGCGCGCTTGATAGCGAGGTCGAGGCGGCGATACAGGACACACTATATGGGATGATGCATGGCAAGACGGTAATCGCTATTGCACATCGCCTGTCCACCATCGCCCATATGGATCGGATTCTTGTGCTGGATCAGGGTCAGGTCGTCGAAGAAGGATCGCACGGCGCGCTTTTGGAGCGCGGCGGACTATATGCTCAGTTCTGGGCCCGCCAATCGGGTGGATTCCTCAATACAGAAGCGGCGGAATGAGAATTGAAAACATGATTGACGCGTTTCGGCGCGCTGACAGTCCGCCGCCGCAAGAACTGGGACCCTTCATGCGCTGGTGTCTTGCCGGGGCGTGGCCTGCGTTATTCATGGCCGCGCTCTTTTCTGCACTCGCGGGGGGGATGGAGGCTGGAACAGCCCTGATCCTTGGGTTGGTCATCGATTCCGCGGTGTCCAGTGGGCCGGAAAAGTTCTTTGATGGGTCAAATGTTGTAATGCTGGTGGCAGCGGTTGCCTTTTTCATGATTGCGCGACCTCTTATGTTTGGTGTCACTGCGACCGCGAACGCGGTTGTTGTGGCCCCCAACATTAATCCTTTGGTTCTGTCACGGCTGCATCGCTGGTCCCTGGGCCAGTCGGTGCGGTTTTTTGATGATGATTTCGCCGGGCGCATAGCCCAAAAACAGATGCAGGCAGCGCGCGCGGTTACGGAAGTCGCGGTTGAAGTCATTAACGTTGTTGCGTTTGCACTGGCCTCTCTATTGGGCTCTGTTCTGCTGCTTTTTGCAATCGATTGGCGGATTGCGGGTGGTTTTGCGATCTGGCTGATCGGATATTTCGCGCTGATCAACTGGTTCCTGCCGCGCATTCGCAAACATGCAGCAGGCCGGGCTGGGGCACGCGCCATGGTCACGGGGCAAGTTGTTGATACCATCACCAATATCAAGACCGTCAAGCTGTTCGCACACGCAGATCACGAGGATCGCGCGGCGCTGGGAGCAATGCAGAATTTCAGAGAAAAGGCGTTGGCGTTTGGCTATTTGTCAGCTGGCTTCCGATTTTGCCTGATGGCATTGGCGGGTGCCTTACCAGTGCTGATGATCGGGGGCACGCTTTGGCTGTGGCATCTGGGTGTTGCAACCGAAGGTGACATTGTTGCGGCAGGCGCAGTGTCTATCCGTATTGCACAAATGACCGGCTGGGTCAGCTTCACACTGATGGGGATTTATTCCAATATCGGCGAAATTGAGGACGGCATACGTACATTGACGCCGCGTATCCGGGTCGAAAACAGCGATGACGCTGCGGACCTGAATGTCCCGCGGGGAGAGATTACATTTGCCGGTGTTGGATTTGCTTATGGGCGCGAAACCGGCGGCGTTTCAGACATTTCACTGACCATCGCACCGGGTGAAAAGCTGGGAATTGTTGGCGCCTCCGGGGCGGGAAAATCAACGTTGGTTTCACTCCTTATGAGGCTCTACGAAGGAGAAAAAGGCCAGATTCTAATTGACGGTCAGGACGTGGCACGCGTCACGCAGGAAAGTCTGCGTCGTCAAATTGGCATGGTTACGCAAGAAACTGCCATGTTCAATCGCTCTGCGCGCGAGAACATCTCATACGGGCGTCCGGATGCAACCGAGGACGATCTGATTGAGGCCGCAAAGCAAGCCGAGGCGCACGATTTTATTCTTGAGTTAGTAGATCACAAAGGGCGACAGGGGTACGACGCTCATCTCGGCGAACGGGGGGTGAAACTCTCTGGTGGCCAGCGCCAACGCATCGCCCTGGCGCGCGCAATTCTGAAGAATGCGCCGATCCTTGTGCTGGACGAGGCGACCAGCGCATTGGACAGCGAAGTTGAAGCGGCAATCCAGACTGCGCTGAGCAGGGTTATGCAGGGCAAGACCGTGCTGGCGGTTGCGCACAGGCTTTCGACGTTGTCTGAGATGGACCGGATAATCGTGCTGGAAGGGGGCCGTATTGCTGAAAGCGGTCCGCATGATGTGCTTCTCGCGCGTGGTGGGCTTTACGCAAAATACTGGAACCGCCAATCTGGCGGGTTCATCGAAACCAGAGCAGCCGAATAAGGGCTGTCGTATTTCGTCCTCTCACTGTATCTGGCGGGGATGGAGACTTATGAGATCAAACGGCTGGGGCATCAGGGCGATGGCATCGCCGACGGACCCGTTTTTGCGCCGCTTACACTGCCGGGTGAGGTGGTAACGGGACAGCTGAACGGCCAGCGGTTAAGCGACATTCGGGTTCAGACCCCATCTGGAGATCGCGTTGCCGCGTCATGTCGACATTTCAAATCCTGTGGTGGCTGCCAACTTCAGCACGCTTCGGATAAATTTGTTAGCGAATGGAAAGTCGATGTGGTTCGGCAGGCCCTGAATGCGCACGGGTTAGAGACTGATTTCAGGCCAATCATTACGTCACCGGTACAATCGCGTCGGCGGGCTAATCTGGCGGCCCGCAGAACCAAAAAAGGCGGGATGTCGGGATTTCATGCGCGGGCATCTAAAGTGATCATTGAGATACCGGACTGTCAGTTGCTACACCCTGATTTGTTGGCTGGGGTCCCGTTGGCCGAGAAATTGGCTGTCATCGGGTCAAGCAGAAAAGCGGAATTATCGGTATCGATTACTCTGTCAGATGCGGGGCTTGATGTATCTGTTGAGGGTGGCAAACCACTGGATGGTCCGTTGCGTATCGGGTTGGCGGCGTGGACTGAAAAAAATGGCGTCGCACGACTGAGTTGGGACGGCGAGGTCGTTGCAATGCGCGAACCGCCGGGCCAGCTTTTCGGGTCGGCGCGGGTTGTCCCGCCACCCGGCGCGTTTTTGCAGGCGACGCCAGAGGGTGAGGCCGCCTTGGTTGCGGCAGTTCAGGACGCAGTTGGCGAGTGTGCGCGAATCGCCGATCTGTTTTCGGGGTGCGGCACCTTTGCGTTGCCGCTTGCTAAAGAGGCTGAAGTACTCGCCGTTGAAGGTGACCCTGATATGGTAGAGGCATTAGATCAGGGTTGGCGCATGGCGCAGGGTCTAAAAAAAGTGACCCATGAATCGCGCGATTTATTTCGGCGGCCGCTTTACCCAGATGAATTGGCTAAATTTGACGGTGTTGTTTTGGATCCGCCGCGGGCAGGCGCTGAGGCGCAGATTGAACAGTTGGCGCAGGCCAAAATACCAACAATCGCCTATGTTTCATGCAACCCGGCGAGTTTCGCAGGGGATGCTGCCACGCTTGTTTCTGCCGGATACGCGCTGAAATGGGTGCAGGTTGTGGATCAATTCCGCTGGTCCTCGCATGTGGAACTTGTCGCGGCGTTCACGCTCTCCCATATCACGGCCAAGTAGCAGTTAAGGATGGACATGGATTTTCGAACCAAACTGGCACGCTGGCTGGAAACGCCAACGGTGATCAATGGGATCATGGCGGTTATTATTTTCAATGCAGTTCTTTTGGGGATGGAGACATCAGAGCCGATCATGGATCGATTCGGCGGTTTGATTGTTGCGCTTGATAAACTTTGCCTGACTGTTTTTGTGATCGAGATCGGACTGAAGCTGATTGCCCATAGAGGTCAGTTCTTTCGCAATGGCTGGAATCTGTTCGATTTTGTCATTGTCGGCGTTGCGCTGATACCGGCGGCGCAGACCTTTTCGGTACTCAGGGCGCTTCGAATATTGCGGGTTCTGCGGGTGATCTCGGCGGCACCGCGACTGCGGCGGGTGGTTGAGGGTTTTGTCCTGGCCTTGCCCGGCATGGGTAGTGTGTTTTTGTTGATGACCATCATCTTTTATATTGGTGCCGTCATTGCGACCAAACTGTTCGCTGCGTCCTTTCCCGAATGGTTCGGCACATTGGGGCAGTCGGGTTACACGTTGTTTCAGATCATGACGCTGGAAAGTTGGTCGATGGGTATCGTGCGGCCGGTCATGGAGGCGTACCCTTATGCATGGGTATTCTTTGTTCCCTTCATCATGGTAACGACATTTGCCGTTGTGAACCTGCTTGTCGGTCTCATCGTCAATTCGATGCAAGACGCGCACTCGCAAGAAGACGGCGAGCGGACAGATGCGTATCGCGACGAGGTTCTGGTTCGGCTGGAAGCGATCGAGAAAAAACTCAGTGAGAAATAACGCCTCTGTGAATGACGTTTGATTATGCTTTGTTCGCCATTGAAGTCCGGTTACAAGGGCAGAGAGCAATATAGCAGGCAAAAAAACATGCGGTTAACGCAATTGGTACTGGTGATGCTGCTGGGCGTAGGTCTGGCTGGCTGTTCGAGCAAGTTCAAATCTTACAATGGCCTTGAAGTGACCTCCATTGTGGTCAACAAAGGTGCGCGCAAAATGTATTTGCTGCACAATGAACAGGTTCTCAAGGACTATCAGATTGGCCTCGGGTTTGCCCCTACTGGTCACAAGGCTGTCGAAGGCGACGGAAAAACACCTGAAGGCAGTTATTTGATCGACCGGCGCAACCCCAAAAGCAGATTTCACCTTTCGCTGGGCATTTCCTATCCGAATACCAAAGACAGGGAGACGGCAAAGGCACTGGGTGAATCACCCGGAGGCGATATCTTTATCCACGGCAGGCCAAAGCGATGGCGCAATGGTGTGGATGACTGGACGTGGGGCTGCATTTCTGTCACCGACCGAGAGATCGAAGATATTTACGCTATGGTAAAAACGGGTACGCTGATTACGATTAGACCGTGATCAGTTTGGGCTTTTAGCTGCCCATCACCAGTGTCCACCAGATCTTTCCATTGGATTCCTGATGCCAGGAAAAACCCATGTTTGCGGCGTCACGATTCAGAATGACGCTGCGAGTACCGGGGTCTTCCATCCAAGCGCCAAGCGTTTCCAGTTCGGTCTCAAAGGATTCGGAGATGTTTTCACCTGTAAATCTGCCAGGATATCCAACGCGCTGCACGCGATCGATCGGGGAAGATCCATCAGAGCCAAAATGCCAGGGTCGATTTTGCTTGGACATATCGCGCGAATGCGTCGCGGCGGCCGAATTCAACTTGGAATCCAGTTGAACGGGGGCGGCACCAGACGCCTGACGCAGCGAGTTGACGGAATCCAAGACGCGAAATGGGATCTTTGATTGATCCCCTCTGCGAATTTTATAGACGCTAGGGGGCGGTTTCCCATCTGCGTCAAGCCGAGACGTAGAACTTGGGGACGACGCACAGGCCGCCAGCACAAGCAGACCTGCCATTAGAACGGCAATGAGACGCATTTTTTCGTACCCTATTTTGAATCCTCGGTCTCGCATAACGTGCAGGGAGTTGCGTTTCAAACCCAGATAAGCGTTACATCGCCAAATAACGCCGGTTTGATTTGCGACTGCGTCTTTCTGGCAATAAAGTCCGGCGAGATTGGCCCGCATACACTATTGGAGAGATATCATGGCAAAATTCCCGTTGCCCACACCGAGCCGCCGTAGCTTTCTGGCAGGCAGTGCGGCTTTGATCGCGGCACCGGCCTATGCCCAAAGCTTCACGGAAGGGACAGCGCCTCCCGCCGAAGAAAGGGACCTTACCGAGGCCCCGGTACGGCGCAACATATCAAGTTTTCGCAACGTCAGTTGGCAACCCTATTTCAGTAATCTGAAGAATGGTGCCATTCTTGTCGATATTACATCGCGTGCGGTCCACTATTGGTCCGAGGATGAGGCGATTTACAAATTGTACCCGTCCAGTGTGCCGGTCAGCGAGGATCTGACCCGCCGTGGCCGCACCTCTGTGACCCAAAAAGTAGAAGGCCCAAGCTGGCGACCAACACCAAATATGCTTAAGAGGAATCCAGAATGGCCCGCCTATATCGGACCCGGACCGGATAACCCGTTGGGGACTCACGCGCTTTATCTAAGCTGGAAATACTATCGCATCCACGGCACGCACGATACGCGCAAAATTGGCCGCCAATCGTCCAACGGATGCATCGGATTATATAACGAGAATATCGCTGAACTTTTCGCTATGGCGAACGTCGGCACCCAAGTGTTGCTAATTTGACGACATTTTCCGTTTTAAGGGTGTTGATTCACTAACTTACGTTTGCATTCCACGGAGTTTGTTGGTTAGAGAAGGTTACGAGGTAAGACTTAGGTGCGTGCCGGATATAATCCGCCACGCGAATTCTGGAGGTTATAATATGAAGAAACTCGTTCTTGCTGCTGCCTTTACAGCCGCCGCATCGACAGCATTTGCCGGCTCTTTGGCCGAGCCAGTGGTTGAAGCACCAGTAGTCGTTGAAGAGACAGGTAGCTCTTCTTCAGGTATCTGGCTGCCAATCCTGCTCTTGGTTCTGGTTGGCGCTGCAGTCGCAGCCGACTAAGGCAAAGCGACTTACAAAAGAAAAGGCGGTGGTTTTCCACCGCCTTTTTTTGTGGCGAATTGGATTGAGGTTCCAGTATTGGGACCGTTTGGTTTATTCAGTCCACCCGCCAAGGTTGTCTTTTATGATCTGTCCCAATGCAGCGATATGCGCATCATTGTCGTTGAGGCAGGGGATATAGGTAAATTCCCGACCGCCAGCTTCTTCAAAACTTTCTTTGATCTCTTCATTGATTTCTTCAAGAGTTTCGATGCAGTCCGCTGAGAAGGCCGGGGCGCAGACGGCGATGTTTTTCTTGCCGCTCTCTGCCAGTCGGGCAACTTCTTCGACAGTATAAGGTTTCAGCCACTCTTCAGGTCCGAAACGGGACTGAAATGTTGAGGTGATCGCAGTGTCGTCCCAACCGAGCCGTTCTTTCAGAAGCCGTGTCGTTTTCTGGCAGTGGCAGTGATAGGGATCACCCTCTGTCAGGTACCGCGTGGGCATGCCGTGGTAGGAACACACCAGAATATCCGGGCGGATTTTCAGGTTGGAATAGGCCTGTTCGATAGATTGGGCCAATGCTTCGATATACATCGGGTGTTGAAAGTAAGGCTCAACTGTGCGTGCTGCGGGTTGCCATTTTTCATCCATCAGAACGCGAAAGAACTGGTCGTTTGCTGTCGCTGATGTGGCACCAGCGTAGTGTGGATAAAGCGGAAAAAACAGTATCTTGTCGCATCCCGCGTCAATCATTTCCCGCACTTTGGATTTTGTCGAAGGGTTGCCATAACGCATGCAGAAATCAACCATCACCTGATCGCCGTATCGCTTTTGCATGGTGTCTTTGACCTTAGCGGTCTGTTGCTTTGTGATGGTCATCAGCGGGCTTTCCTGTTCCGCATGATTCCAGATCGATTTATAGGCGGCGCCGCTGGTAAAGGGCCGTTTTGTCAGGATGATCAGTTGTAGCAAGGGCTGCCATTTCCAGGGGGGATAATCGATTACCCGACGATCTGACAGAAATTCGTTCAGATACCTGCGCATGGACCAATAATCGTAATTGTCCGGTGTCCCGAGGTTCGCAAGCAGTACGCCGGTTTTCGCCGGTGGAAAAGCCGGATGGTCAGTGGGGGCGTGCGGCGGTGGCGTCGGAGTCATGGTGGCGTCCTGATAAGAAATGGTCTGCCTCAGATAGACGGTTTTATTCGCGCGTCAATCTGACAGCTTGGTTTCAGTGACTGCTAGTGCATCTGCCAGTCGCTGTTTGGCTGATCCCGGGCGCAGGGGTTGGGGCTGGCTGCTGTCGGGCGCCCAGCCGGTGAGGCATACCATTTCAAAGGTGGCGGGAACGTTCTGTTCCTGATCACCAAAGTGTTGCGTATAAAGCCGCGCGACTTTTTCGAACACTGATTTTCGGGTCGGCTTTCGCAGTCTTGCGGCAAGGGCATTGCTTTCGCCCATGGCGCGCAGGTCATGCATCAAGTGGCGTGTAGACTGGTAGATCACTTTTGTTAGTGTCGAATCTGCGACCGGCATTGCAAATCCAGCCCGTTGTAACAAGCCCCCCAGATCACGGATTTCACCCATCGGAACAATACGCGGAGACAGGCCGCCGGTCGACGCAACTTCGGCTTCGGACAGTACCGCCCGCAATTCAACAAGCGTTTGCCCGCCAAACAAAACCGCGATCATCAGCCCGTCTGGTTTCAGAGCCCTGCGACATTGGATCATCTGGCCAACCGGATCATTGGACCAGTGCAGGCAGAGGGCATGAATGACCAGATCATGCTGACCCGGCTCAAGGGTGAGAGTATCAGAATCGGTAATAACAACTGCATCCGGCAATGCATCGCGCCAGATTTCGGGATAGGGCGTCACAATAGCAGGTTTGGTAAACCGCCTGTTAACCATCATGAGTCGATCATGCACATCGTCGATCACAGCGCGATGCAGAAACATGGCGTCGGGTCTGGCGCGGGCGCGATTGCGTTCAAGCGCCGAAAGATCGGTCAGAGGTTGAGGCGTTTGCATTGGCAGATACTAGGATGGCACAAACCAAGATTCAAACGGCGCTTCATATGCTTTACCCGCCGCGCTGTTTGGGATGTGGCACCATGGTTGAAAGCGATTTTGGCCTTTGTGGGCCGTGTTGGCGTGACACCCCCTTTATTGGCACAACGATCTGCGACAGTTGCGGCGTTTCTCTGCCGGGTGATGCCGGGCCGGATAGATTACAATGTGACGATTGCCTGAAAACAGCCCGACCCTGGGGTCAAGGACGCGCCGCACTTCTCTATCAAGACGCTGCGCGCAAAATGGTTCTGGGTTTGAAACACGGAGATCGACAGGAAATTGCCCGCCCCGCGGCGCTTTGGATGGCGCGTGCGGCGCGCGATATTTTACATCCCAAACTCCTGATTGCTCCGATACCGCTGCATTGGATCAGATTGCTGAAACGGCGTTTTAATCAATCAGCGGTGCTGGCTTTGGCATTGGCCGACGAGACCGAACTGTCCTGTTGTCCTGATCTGCTGCAGCGCACCAAATCCACCCCGTCCTTAGACGGTATGGGCAAGGATGCGCGGTTTGCAGCATTGCAAAACGCCATTTCCGTGCATCCCAAGCGAAGGCATCGGGTCGTTGGGCAACATGTGCTTCTGGTTGATGATGTCATGACATCCGGTGCTACCTTTGCGGCCGCCACTGAGGCCTCTCTGGCCGCTGGGGCCAGTGACGTTTCCGTGTTGTCACTGGCGCGCGTTGCAAAGGACGCTTAAATCCCCGACAACAAAACTGTTGAAGGGGTTCAAAATGAAAACTGTTGAAATTTACACCTCGCCGCTGTGCGGTTTTTGTCATGCGGCAAAACGACTGCTGACACAAAAAGGCGTAAACTTCTCAGAGGTCAATGTATTGGCGCAACCTGCGCGTAAAGCCGAGATGGTTCAGCGCGCCAACGGGGGACGCACCGTGCCGCAGATATTTGTCGGTGACGCACACGTCGGAGGTTGTGATGAGCTTTATGCGCTGGAACGGGCGGGCAAACTTGATTCGCTTTTGGCCGGCTAGATGAAAGCGGCGCTGATCCAGTTGAATGCGAGCGATGATCCGATCGAAAATCTGGGTCTAACACAGGGCCTTGTTGCCGATGCCGCCGCAAAAGGTGCAGAATTTGTCTTGACGCCAGAAGTGACGAATTGCGTGTCCACAAGCCGTACACGGCAGAATGATGTTCTTTCGTTTGAGACCGAAGATCACACGCTGGCCGCCCTTCGGAAACAGGCCAAGGACCTCGGGATCTGGCTGCTGATTGGGTCATTAGGTTTAAAGACGGATGATCTGGATGGACGGTTTGCCAACAGATCCTTGCTGATCGATCCGGTCGGCAAGGTTCAGGCACGCTACGACAAAATCCATATGTTTGACGTGCAGGTGAACGCCGAAGAGACTTATCGCGAATCAGATGGGTACCGCCCCGGTACGCGCGCGGTCGTGGTGCAGACGCCCTTTGCCCGCATCGGCATGACAATTTGTTATGATATCAGGTTTCCGCATCTTTATCAGGCATTGGCGCTGGCTGGTGCGGAAATTCTGACCGTGCCTGCGGCGTTTTCTCACGTCACCGGCGCTGCGCACTGGGAAACATTGCTGCGTGCCCGCGCGATTGAGACGGGGTGTTATGTCATGGCGCCAGCGCAGACCGGCCAGCATAAAGCAGTCAGAGGTCAGTCACGTAAAACTCATGGCCATTCGATGATTGTTGCCCCCTGGGGAGAAGTCTTGCTGGATGCGGGGACCGAACCAGGCATGCATCTGGTTGATTTTGACCTCTCAAAAGTGGCAAAAGCACGGAGTCGCGTTCCATCGTTAACCCACATCCGAGATTTTGACGGTCCTTGAATGAACGAAGAGAACAATGCCCTCGCTGTATCGTTGGTCAGCGAAATTCTGACGGTAGATCAGCTATTGCGAAACCGGTTAAGCCGCGTTTTGCCCAAGGGTATGGAAATATCGCATTTTTCTGTTCTCAATGCATTGGCGTGGATCAGCGACGAACGCAGCCCGGCGCAACTGGCAGATCAATTTCACGTCACGCGCGGGGCGATGACAAATACGTTGAACAAACTCGAATGGGCAGGATACGTGCATATTCGCCCGGACTGGGATGATGCACGGCGCAAGATGGTCGCGATCAGCCCGGCGGGTCGGCGCGCGCGTGATCAGGCACTGTCCGCGATTACTCCGCTGATTCAGGAGATGGTGGGATCACTGGGCGGAGAAAAGGTGCGGGCGGCCGTGCCGATATTACGTGAAATGCGATCAAAACTAGAAGGTTAGAGCCTAGTTATGCGGGTTTGACGCTTGCGGTGACATAATTTACGCTCAGGTCGCGATCTGACAATGACCAGCTCCACAATACCGGGCTGAACACGAAGCCTTTGCGATCTACCGGGGTGACACCGGATTGCGAAAGCAAATCATAGAGCTCATCCGGGGTGATGAATTTTGACCATTCGTGTGTGCCTTTTGGCAACCAGCGCATGACATGTTCTGCCCCGATGATCGCCATCATGAACGATTTTGGATTGCGATTAAGGGTCGAACAGATGTGCAACCCACCGGGCTTCAGCAAAGTCTGACAGGCGGTGAGGAAGCCCAGTGGACCCTCCACATGTTCGACAACTTCCATGTTGAGCACCACATCAAACTGTTCACCTGATTCGGCCAGGGCTTCCGCCGTGGTGTGCCGGTAGTCAATGTCCAAACCTGATTGCGCCGCGTGAACGCGGGCAACCGGAATGTTTCGCTCGGCCGCGTCTGCGCCCACCACCGTGGCACCAAGACGGGTCATAGGCTCGGACAAAAGACCGCCGCCGCACCCGATGTCCAGCAACCGCAGACCCTCAAAAGGGGTAGGTTTTGTCAGATCACGATCAAATTCGCCTGCAATTTGCGTCGTTATGTAGTCCAACCGACAAGGATTGAGCATGTGCAGTGGCTTGAACTTGCCCTTTGGATCCCACCATTCCGCCGCCATCGCCTCAAATTTTGCAATCTCGGCGGGGTCAACGGTGTTTTGATGCGCTTGCATTCCTGTCTCCATGTGCTCTTTTGGCTCGCGAGGTATATATAGGTCAGTAATGGACAAATTCTCGGACCAAAAGCGCGCAGCACAATATCTGTATCCTCCCCTGGATCCGTTTGATCAGCAAATGATGGATGTGGGGGACGGTCACAAAATCTATGTCGAGCAATGCGGCAACCCAAAAGGTGTGCCCGTAGTTGTTTTGCATGGCGGCCCCGGAGGTGGGTGCAGCCCGGCAATGCGCCGCTACTTTGACCCCAGAATTTACCGTGTGATTCTGTTTGATCAGCGCGGTTGTGGCCGGTCGCGCCCACACGCGAGCGTTACCGAGAATACGACATGGCATTTGGTCGCGGATATCGAGGTGATTCGAACAGCGCTTGAGATCGATTCATGGATCGTCTTTGGCGGCAGTTGGGGCGCAACGCTTGCGTTGATTTATGCTCAGACCCATCCTGAACCCACCAACCATCTGGTTTTGCGCGGCGTGTTCCTGATGATGCAGCGCGAGCTTGACTGGTTCTATGGTGGCGGTGCAGGGGCGTTCTGGCCTGAAACCTGGGCTCGGTTCACTACGCTTGTTCCGGAGGATGAGCAGGGCGATCTGATTGGGGCGTATCACAAGCGGCTGTTTTCTGGTGATACCGAGGTTGAGACAAAATTTGGCCGTGCCTGGTCCGCCTGGGAAAATGCGTTGGCGTCGATCTATTCCACAGGCAGCGCCGGGGAGAGTCAGGGACCCTATGCCCGCGCCTTTGCTCGCATCGAAAACCACTATTTCACCAACGGCGGATTTCTGGATTTTGACGGCCAGATATTGGCGCACATGGGCAGGATCGCTCATATTCCCGGGTATATCGTGCAAGGAAGGTTCGACATGATTTGCCCACCGCGCTCGGCGTGGGAACTGGCCGAAAGATGGCCCGCATCTGATCTCAAGATGATCCGTAATGCAGGACACGCTTTGTCAGAGCCGGGCATCAGCGCTGAACTGGTACGGGTGATGGACGGGATAGCGGAAAAATGAACGCCATGGACAGACGTGCGTTATTTACTTCTGGTGCTGCGGCGGCATTGTTAGCCTCGACCGGGCTGTCCGCTGCCGGAACCGGGCCAAAACCCGGCGGGCGATTGCGTGCCGCACTGTCTGGCGCGAGCAGGTCCGACAGCTGGGCAAAGCACAGCGGTTTGTTCATGCACGCAGCGGCCCAGGGTGCGGTGTTTGATACGCTGACCGAAATCAGCGCCAGTGGAACTTTGCGTGGTGAACTGGCGACCGGATGGGAAGGCAGCCATGACGCCCGGATTTGGCATTTTGATCTGCGCGAGGGCGTGACGTTCCACAATGGTGCTGATTTCACATCGCAGGATGTGGTTGCGTCTTTGTTGCGACATCGAAATAGTGGCGCGTTGTGCGGGATCAGCAGCATCGATTCCAAGGGCCTTCTTCAGGTGCGAATCAAATTGGATGCTGGCAACGCCGATCTGCCATACATGATGTCGGATCCTCGTTTGCTGATGTACCGGGCGGATGACGTAGATTTGGTATCGAGTGACGGCATTGGCACAGGGCTATATCGCGTGGAGCGGTTTCAGCCGGGGCGGGAGTTTCTGGGCGTCCGCGTGGCCGAGCATTACAAGGAAGGTCAGGCAGGCTGGTTTGAAACGGTGGAATTCACCTCAGTCCCCGATGCGAGGGTCCGGGCGCAGGCGCTTGAAGGCGGCTTTGTCGACGTTGCCGACCAGATTGACCCAACCGGGCTGTCGGACAGATCAGGGATTAGGTTGACAAAGGACCGGGCTGGCACTGTCGCAATCGGTTCCACGATATCGGTGGGTATACCGGACACGATTGGCCAGAACTGGCCGATGGACAATGCACGTATGGCGGAACGCTGGTGGATGGTTTGAGGTAAGGGTCACCTTGCCCCTTGCAGACTCAAGCCAACATCCGTATATCCCTCTCAACAGCGGCGCGCTGGGGTCCAAACCTGACGCTCCACCGAAACGATGTGACGGGCCGCGCGCCCGTTTTTTTGTGTCTGGAAACCCGAATAGATCATGACCAACGACCTGATTGCCAAAGCTGCGATTGACCGCCGGATGGCCGAGATCATCACCCCTGTCATAGAGGACATGGGGTATGAGCTGGTGCGCGTGCGGTTGATGTCGGGCAAGGAAAGCACGCTGCAAATCATGGCGGACCGTCCGCAAGGCGGGATCGAAGTGGATGATTGCGCCAAGATCAGTCATGCGCTGGGTGCTGTTCTGGATGTTGAAGACCCGATTCTTGAGGCATACACGCTGGAAGTTTCCAGCCCCGGCATCGATCGGCCCCTGACCCGTCTCAAGGATTTTGAGATGTTCGAAGGCTATGAGGCCAAGATTGAAACAGATGAACTGATTGACGGTCGCCGCCGCTTTAAGGGCGCGCTGGCTGGAGTTGAGGGCGACGAAGTGCTGATCAACGTTGATGAAGGAACGATCGGACTGCAGTTTGACTGGCTGAGCGACGCCAAGCTGGTTCTGACGGACGATCTGATCACCGAGATGCTGCGCCAGCGTAAAGCCTCTGGCACGATAAACGAAGATGATTTTGACGACGTGGTAGAAGAAGCACCCCAGACGGGTGACGAGACCGAACAACCTGTGGAGAACACTTGATGGCCATTACATCTGCAAACCAGCTTGAGCTGCTGCAAACCGCCGAGGCTGTGGCCCGCGAAAAGATGATCGACCCGCTTCTGGTGGTCGAGGCGATGGAAGAATCACTGGCCCGCGCGGCCAAGTCCCGTTATGGCGCGGAAATGGACATTCGTGTTCATATCGACCGCAAAAACGGCAAGGCAACGTTTACCCGTGTGCGCACTGTGGTCGAAGACGAAGAGCTGGAAAACTATCAGGCTGAGTTCACGGTTGAGCAGGCCAAGCCTTACCTGGATGACCCGAAGGTCGGCGACACCTTTATCGAGGAAGTGCCACCGGTTGAAATGGGCCGCATCGCCGCCCAGTCCGCCAAGCAGGTAATTCTGCAGAAAATCCGCGAAGCTGAACGGGACCGTCAGTTTGAAGAATTCAAAGATCGCGCGGGCACCATCATTAATGGTCTGGTCAAACGCGAAGAATACGGCAATGTCATCGTCGATGTGGGCGCAGGCGAAGCCATTCTGCGGCGTAACGAAAAGATTGGTCGCGAAAGCTACCGCCCTGGCGACCGAATTCGCGTTTACATCAAGGATGTGCGCCGCGAGCAGCGCGGCCCGCAGATTTTCCTAAGCCGCACTGCGCCGGAATTCATGGCGGAACTGTTCAAGATGGAAGTGCCTGAGATTTACGATGGTATCATCGATATCAAGGCCGTGGCGCGTGACCCCGGATCTAGAGCAAAGATTGCAGTGATTTCCTATGACGGCTCGATTGATCCTGTCGGGGCCTGCGTTGGTATGCGCGGTAGCCGTGTGCAGGCAGTTGTGAACGAACTACAGGGCGAAAAAATCGACATCATTCCATGGAATGAAGATCAGCCGACATTCCTTGTGAATGCGCTGCAACCTGCCGAAGTCAGCAAGGTAGTTCTGGACGAAGAGGCCGAACGCATCGAAGTCGTGGTGCCCGAAGAACAGCTAAGCCTTGCGATCGGCCGACGCGGGCAGAACGTGCGACTGGCATCACAGTTGACCGGGCTTGATATCGATATCATGACCGAAGAAGAGGAAAGCTTGCGTCGTCAGGCTGAATTTGAGACCCGTACAAAATTGTTCGTGGACAAACTGGATCTGGACGAATTCTTTGCCCAGCTTCTGGTATCCGAAGGCTTCACCAATCTCGAAGAAGTTGCCTATGTTGAGGTTGACGAATTGCTGGTGATTGATGGTGTTGACGAAGGCACGGCCGGCGAGCTGCAAGCCCGTGCTCGTGATGTTCTGGAGGCTCAGAACAAGGCAGCCATGGACAATGCGCGTGCCTTAGGTGTCGAAGACAGTCTGGTTGAATTTGAAGGGCTGACCCCCCAAATGATAGAGGCGCTGGCCAAGGACGGCGTCAAAACGCTCGAAGATTTTGCAACTTGCGCAGATTGGGAATTGGCCGGTGGCTGGACAACTGTCGACGGCGAGCGTGTCAAGGACGACGGCATTCTGGAAAGCTTTGAGATATCGCTTGAAGAAGCACAGGATTTTGTGATGACAGCCCGTGTCATGCTGGGATGGGTCGATCCGGCTGATTTGGAAAAGGACGCCGAAGAGGATGTAGAAGAAGATCCCGATGCAAATGTCTTTGCAGAGGAAACCGGGGCCTGATCGCAGGCCTCGGGGCAACCAGATGGGACGCGGTGGCGCCTCAAAGGACCGCGCAGATGGTCCGGAACGCAAATGCATTGCCACGGGCGAGGTGCAACCGAGCCATGGATTGATTCGATTCGTGGTTGGGCCAGACGGTCAGATTGTGCCGGATATTCTGGGCAAATTGCCGGGGCGCGGTATTTGGGTTGCGGCCAACCGGGCTGCGCTAGATAAGGCGTCAAAGAAAAACTTGTTCGCAAAGGCAGCACGGCAGCCGGTTCAGGTGCCTGATGGCCTGAGTGATCAGATAGAAAGCCAGCTCTTGCGGCGGGTTATCGATTTGATCAGCCTGTCACGCAAATCCGGTCATGCAGTGGCCGGTTATGAGAAGGTCAAGGATTGGTTGGCCAAAGAAGAAGCTGAGATTCTTATCCAGGCTGTTGACGGATCCGGGCGGGGAAAATCGAAACTCAGCACACCGCATTTCGGTCGGTATATAGGTTGGTTAACTTCGGACGAATTGGGTTTGGCATTTGGACGCCAAACTGTGATACATGCAGCGCTCGCCTCTGGTGGACTCACTTCACGTGTAGTAGAGGAAGCGGAAAGGCTTAGGGGCCTGCGAGAAAAAGACGGCGGCGATGCCCGCTCGAAAGGATAAGACAGCTTGATGAGCGATAGTGACGGTAAAAAGACTTTGGGTCTTCGACCAGGCGGACCCCGACCCGGAAACGTAAAGCAGAGCTTTAGCCACGGGCGGACCAAGAACGTCGTGGTTGAAACCAAACGCAAGCGCGTTGTGGTGCCAAAACCGGGTGCCGCAAAACCGGCGGCTCCGACAAGTGGGCCTGTTACGGGTGACCCTTCACGTCGGCCCGCCGGGATTACCGATGCAGAAATGGATCGCCGTCTAAAGGCGGTTCAGGCCGCCAAGGCCCAGGAGAGTGAAGACGCCCTGCGCCGGGAAGCAGAAGAAAAAGCCCGAGCAGAAGAGCGCGAACGCCGTCGCGCTGAAGTCGAAGCCAAGGAAAAAGAAGAAAAAGAACGCGAAGAGCGAGCTCAGGAAAAAGTCAGGCAGGAACAGGCTGAAGCTGAGGCTTCTGCAAAGCGCGCCGTTGCCGCGGCTGCAGCGGCGGCCGAGACAGTTCCAGAACGTGAAGCACCAGCTCCGCGTGGTGGCGGAAAGGGTGCAGGCCCATCCTCGACACCGCGCAAGGGAGATCGCGAACAGGAACAACGAAACAATCGTGGCAAGCAAGGTTTTGATGATGCGCGCCGTTCAGGCAAGCTTACGCTCAACCAGGCGCTGACAGGTGGCGAAGGCGGGCGGCAACGTTCGATGGCCGCGATGAAACGCAAGCAGGAACGCGCCCGGCAAAAGGCCATGGGCGGAACGGTCGAGCGGGAAAAGGTTGTGCGCGAGGTACAGCTGCCTGAGGCGATTGTTGTCTCGGAACTTGCCAACCGGATGGCTGAACGTGTTGGCGCTGTGATCAAGTCGCTGATGAATAACGGTATGATGGTCACGCAGAACGAAGCGATTGATGCCGATACTGCGGAACTGATCATCGAAGAGTTTGGTCACAAGGTTGTCCGTGTTTCTGATGCGGACGTCGAAGACATCATTGCTGATGTTGAGGAAAGCCCGGACGATTTGTCACCACGACCCCCTGTCATCACCGTCATGGGTCACGTTGACCACGGTAAAACGTCGTTGTTGGATGCCATTCGCAAGGCCAAGGTTGTGGCAGGCGAAGCGGGCGGGATCACCCAGCATATTGGTGCCTATCGTGTCAAAACGGATGATGGCACAGAGTTGACGTTCCTTGATACACCGGGTCACGCGGCGTTCACGTCGATGCGTTCGCGGGGGGCTCAGGTCACTGATATCGTCATTCTGGTGGTTGCCGCGGATGACGCGGTCATGCCGCAGACCATCGAAGCGATCGCACATGCCAAGGCGGCCGAAGTTCCAATGATTGTGGCAATCAATAAGATCGACCGCCCGGAGGCCAATCCTGACAAGGTGCGGACGGATCTGCTGCAACATGAAGTGATTGTCGAAAAGATGTCTGGCGAAGTGCAGGATGTTGAAGTTTCGGCCATCAACGGCACCGGTCTGGATGAACTGCTTGAGGCAATTTCGTTGCAATCAGAATTGCTCGAACTGAAGGCAAATCCGGATCGTTCAGCACAGGGTGCGGTAATCGAAGCGCAACTTGATGTGGGCCGTGGACCTGTCGCGACGGTTCTGGTGCAAACCGGCACGTTGAAAAAAGGCGATATCTTTGTTGTAGGTGAACAGTGGGGCCGTGTTCGTGCTCTGGTTGATGATAAAGGTGATCGCGTTACGGTTGCTGGTCCATCTGTTCCGGTCGAGGTTCTTGGTCTGAACGGCACGCCCGAAGCGGGTGATGTTCTGAACGTTGTCGATACCGAAGCGCAGGCCCGTGAAATTGCGGAATATCGCGCAAATGCGGCGAAAGACAAACGTGCTGCTGCTGGTGCTGCCACAACGCTTGAACAGTTGATGGCAAACGCTAAGGCTGACGAATCTGTGAGCGAGATGCCAATTCTGGTCAAAGCTGATGTACAGGGTTCTGCTGAAGCAATCGTTCAGGCGATGGAAAAGATTGGCAACGAAGAGGTTCGCGTACGCGTTCTGCATTCGGGCGTTGGTGCAATCACCGAAACCGACGTGGGTCTGGCTGAAGCGTCCAACGCGCCGATCATGGGCTTTAACGTGCGGGCGAATGCCTCTGCGCGAAACACTGCTAACCAAAAGGGCGTTGAGATCCGTTACTATTCGGTGATTTACGATCTGGTTGATGACGTCAAAGCGGCAGCTTCTGGCCTGTTGAGCAATGAAATCAAAGAGAAGTTCATCGGTTATGCCGAAATCAAGGACGTGTTCAAGGTTTCCAATGTCGGCAAGGTTGCGGGCTGTCTGGTAACCGAAGGTGTCGCCCGCCGTTCGGCTGGTGTACGTTTGCTGCGAGATAACGTGGTAATCCACGAAGGAACACTGAAAACGCTGAAGCGGTTCAAAGACGAAGTGCCCGAAGTTCAGTCGGGTCAGGAATGCGGTATGGCATTTGAGAATTACGAAGACATTCGCGCTGGCGATGTAATCGAGATTTTCGAGCGTGAGGAAGTTAACCGCACGCTGGACTAATTAGAGCAAGAAAAGACAAAAAAATAAGGGATGGCGAAGGCCGTCCCTTTTTCGTTTCGAATGTCTGGTATTAGAAGTTTATGCTACAGGGGTCCCGGCGTAGATATTCTCACCATCGCGAACGGCGATCCGCCCATCAGGAAAGGTGCGGACATAGATACCTTGTATCGAAACACAGGTGCCAATGAGTATTGTGCGTAACATTTTAAACTTTCCCCAGTCTAAATTGATCAGCCAAAGGTTCACTACCCAAAGTTGATCAATCCCCAATTTAATTCTGCTTAAATTCTCGGCACTTGAGAACCTGCTATTATCAGAATCCATTTTTGCGCGGGTTTCCGCTCAAATCAGTTCAAGAATTACGAAAAACAGTAAAGAAGTTCACAACCAATCGCGCAAAACGGGAATGAGGGGAAGATCGGCGGCAGGCATTGGGTAATCGCGCAGCTTGTTTGCGCGGACCCATTTCAACTTTTGACCCTCGCAGGACATTGGTGTCCCTTGCCATTTGCGACAGGCAAATAGCGGCATGAGCAGGTGGAACTTCTCGTACGAATGGCTGGCGAAGGTCAGGGGTGCCAGACAGGATTGCCAGGTGTCTATCCCAAGCTCTTCTTTTAGTTCGCGAATCAAAGCAGTCTCTGGCGTTTCGCCGGGTTCGACCTTACCGCCGGGGAACTCCCATAATCCCGCCATTGATTTCCCTTCGGGGCGCTGGGCAATCAGCACACGACCTTCGATGTCGATCAAGGCGACTGCTGAAACAAGGATCGTTTTCAAGTCCTTCGTCCCATCACGATCTGTAGTCAGCGTTGATGGTGATGTATCCGTGGGTCAGGTCGCAGGTCCAGACTGTTGCCTTCCCGGCACCAACGCCCACATCAACAGAAATTGAAAGATTTTGGCCCTTCATATGCGTTGCGGCGTCGTCTTCGCTGTAGCCGGGGCTCACCCAGCCGTTTTCCGCAACAAGGACATCCCCAAACCGGATCGACAGTTTGTCGCGATCGGCCGATGCGCCGGATTTTCCAATTGCCATGACCACGCGGCCCCAATTTGCGTCCTCTCCCGCAATTGCGGTTTTTACCAATGGCGAATTGGCGACAGAAAGCGCGTGCGTCTTGGCCTCGGCGTTGCTGACGGCACCACTGACGTTGATCTCGACAAATTTGGTGGCGCCTTCGCCATCGCGCACTACTTGATGGGCGAGATCCTTCATGACGTCGTGCAGCGCTGTTCGAAAAACAGCTGATGCTGCAGCATCTACGTCCGAAGCGCCGGTTGCCGCGACCAAAAGAGAGTCGGATGTTGAGGTGTCGCTGTCCACGGTGATGCAGTTGAACGTGGTTTCGTTCAGTTCAGACACCAGGGATTGCAGTGCCACCTGACCGACCACTGCATCAGTAAAGATATAGACCAACATGGTTGCCATATCAGGCGCGATCATTCCTGATCCTTTGGCAATCCCTGCTATGGAAATTGTATTGCCGTCCACGTCGACCTGTGCGGTTGCACCTTTAGGGAACGTGTCGGTGGTCATGATCGCCTTTGCCGCGCCTTCCATGCGTGTGGGGTCTTGGGTGGCAGATAGATCATTCAGAACATTGATGATCCGATCGTGCGGAAGCGGTTCGCCGATCACGCCGGTTGATGCGGTGAACACACGCTCTTTGGGAACAGAGGCAGCATTCGAAACAGCCTGCGTGATCGCCTGCACCGAATCCGTGCCGTGCCGACCCGTAAACGCGTTGGCATTCCCGGAGTTGACCAGAAACGCCGCGCTGCCAGAGCCGTCCCTGCTCAGTTTGGCCTGACAATCCAGTACGGGTGCCGAACGGGTGGACGACCGGGTAAAGACCCCGGCAATTGATGTGCCGGGTGTCATTACGGCCAACATCACATCGTCGCGACCGCTATATTTTACACCGGCACTGGCGGTTGCAAAAGTTACACCGTCTATTCGTGGCAATTCAGGAAATGCCGCCGGGGCAAGTGGCGATTTCGGTGCAGGCTTTGCCACGACTTCAGTTCCCCAACAGATCCAATGCGTTCAGCAGTGCTGGATCCAGCCCTTCCTCGCCGGAGCGATCTATTTCAGCGCCTTTGGTAACTTCATCAACTTTGGCCTGAAAAGCTGCCTGTTGAATCTGAGCCGTGATGTCTTCGCGGGCTTCTTCGAGGGTCGGCGCCGGTTTGTTGCGTTTGTCGTTCAGCTTGATGACATGCCAGCCGAACTGAGTCTGGATCGGCTCTGAAACGGCACCAACATCCAATGCGACGGTAGCGGCCTCAAACTCTGGCACCATGGCGCCAGCGCCAAACCAGCCCAGTGAACCGCCGCCCGGACCGGACGGACCGGTGGATTTATCCTTGGCCGTTGCCGCAAAATCAGCCCCTTCATCAAGCATAACCTTAACCGCCGCGGCTTCTTCTTCGGTTTCAAGCAATATATGAGAGGCGTCATATTCCTCTCCTGGCACCGCATTGGCAAATTGCGAGTCGTATATTTCCTTGATTGCAGCTTCGTTCATCGCCGACGCGAGTGCGCTTTCTATTGCTTCACCCGCAATCAGCTGGCGGCGCTCGTTTTCCAGAGATATTGTTACACGACCAGGAAGGTCACCTGTGACACTTTGCGCCAGTGCGGATTGCTGGATGAGTTGACCAAGAATACCTTCGAATAGTTGTTCGTTCGGGAGATCATCGTACTGTGGCGGCAAAGAGGCGCGGGCAACAATCATGTGGCCTAGCGTAATTTCTTCACCGTTCACTGTGGCCACAACAGTGTCTGCCGTGGGGGCATCTTGCGCAACTGCCGGAAGCGCCATTGAGCACGCCAAAACAAGTGCTGGCAGGGTCTTGAGATATTTTTGCATTCTTTTGTCCTATGGATGGGCCGCAATGCCCCTGAACAGGCGTCGCGACGTTGACACTGTATGACGGGAACCTTACATCGCCTCATGGCTTTGCGGAGCCGCCTTTCCCCCCGTATCTATGGGCTGTGTGCGGGGCGGGCAAGTAGATGCCGCACAAAGACACGACTTATCGGCTGGAGAACGCATGCTGGGTTTCGGAACCATTTCAAAAAAGGTCTTTGGCACGCCCAATGATCGCAAAATCAAAGCGACACGCCCGCTTGTAAGCAAGATCACCGCGCTTGAACCGGAATTTGAGAAACTCCCCGACGAAGGTCTGGTTGAGAAGACCGCCGAACTGAAACAACGGGCCGCAAATGGCGAAAGCCTGGACGACTTGTTGCCAGAGGCTTTTGCCAACTGCCGCGAGGCCGCCCGGCGTGCGCTGGGCCTGCATGCCTATGAAGTACAGCTTATGGGTGGGATTTTCCTGCATCAGGGCAATATCTCGGAAATGAAGACCGGCGAGGGCAAAACACTTGTGGCGACATTTCCGGCCTATCTGAACGCGCTGCTGGGAAAAGGCGTGCACATCGTCACAGTCAACGACTATCTGGTTAAACGTGATGCGGAATGGATGGGCAAGGTATTCACCACCCTAGGCCTGACCACGGGCGCTATCTATCCGCAGCAAGCAGAAGAGGAAAAACACGCGGCCTATGCCTGCGACGTGACCTATGCGACGAACAATGAGCTTGGGTTTGACTATCTGCGCAGCAACATGAAGTCCGAGCTGAATGAAATGTATCAGCGCGATCACTACTTTGCGATTGTGGACGAAGTCGACTCGATTCTGATCGACGAGGCGCGCACGCCGCTGATTATTTCAGGCCCTTCCCAGGACCGTTCAGAACTTTATGTTACTATCGATGCCTTGATACCGACGCTTTCAGCGGAACACTACGAACTGGACGAAAAAACCCGTAATGTGACGTTCACCGACGCTGGTAACGAATTTCTCGAGCATTCGCTGACGGAGCGCGGACTGCTGGAAGAAGGCCAAAGCCTATACGATCCCGAAAGCACGACGATTGTTCACCATGTCAACCAGGGGCTTCGCGCGCACGCGCTGTTCCAGAAGGACAAGGACTATATCGTCCGCGATGGAGAAGTCGTGCTGATTGATGAATTCACCGGTCGGATGATGTCGGGGCGCCGCCTTTCCGATGGGCTGCATCAGGCGATTGAGGCTAAAGAGGGATGTGACATACAGCCTGAAAACGTCACGCTTGCCTCAGTCACGTTCCAGAACTATTTCCGGCTCTACGAAAAACTGTCCGGTATGACCGGCACAGCTCTGACCGAAGCTGATGAGTTTCAGGAAATCTATGGCCTGGGCGTTGTTGAGGTTCCCACCAACCGCCCGATTGCGCGGATTGATGAAGACGATGCAGTTTACCGGACCGCAGAAGAAAAATATGCCGCGATGATCGAGTCGATCAAGGAGTGCAATCAACGAGGTCAGCCGGTCCTTGTGGGCACCACGTCGATCGAAAAGTCTGAGATGATCAGTGAGATGCTCAAGACCGATAATATCGCGCACAATGTTCTGAATGCCCGCCAACACGAACAGGAAGCCAAGATTGTAGGCGATGCCGGTAAGTACGATGCCGTGACCATTGCCACAAACATGGCCGGGCGCGGAACAGACATCCAATTGGGCGGGAACGTCGAAATGGAAGTGCTTGAAGCGCTGAGTAACAATCCCGAAGCGGACCCGGAAATGCTGCGAGCAGAAATCCAGGCGAAGCACGCGGATGACAAGGAAAAGGTTATAAAGGCCGGCGGACTTTTTGTTCTTGCTTCGGAACGCCATGAAAGCAGACGGATTGATAATCAGTTGCGCGGCCGATCGGGCCGTCAGGGCGACCCTGGGAAAACCGCGTTCTATCTAAGTCTCGAAGATGACCTGATGCGTATCTTTGGTGGCGAGCGGTTGGACAAGCTGCTTGGAACGCTCGGGATGAAAGAGGGCGAGGCGATTGTGCACCCCTGGGTCAACAAATCGCTGGAACGCGCGCAGGCAAAGGTCGAAGGTCGCAATTTTGACAATCGAAAACAGATCCTGAAATTCGACGATGTGATGAACGAGCAGCGCAAAGTCATCTTTTCGCAGCGCCGCGAAATAATGGAAGCAAAAGACTTGTCAGAAATCACTCGGGACATGCGTCACGAGGTCATTGACGATCTGATCCATCAGCACATGCCACCCAAAACCTATGCGGACCAATGGGACACGGTTGGATTACATGCGCAGGTCATAGAGCAGCTAGGTGTTGAACTGCCGGTTCTTGAATGGGCCGACGAAGAAGGTGTTGACGATGAGACCATCACCGAACGCCTCATGGCGGGAACCGATGATTTCATGGCCAAGAAGGCCGTTTCATTTGGCGCTGAAAACATGCGCCTGATTGAAAAACAGGTGTTGTTGCAGACTATAGATTCAAAATGGCGGGAACATCTTTTGACACTGGAGCATCTGCGTTCGGTTGTTGGGTTTCGTGGATACGCGCAGCGCGATCCGTTGAATGAATACAAAAACGAGTCTTTCCAACTATTTGAACGCATGTTGGATGGGTTGCGCGAGGACGTGACCAAGATTCTTGGCAGTGCGAGACCCCGCACGCCGGAAGAGCAACAGGCGTTGCTTGAAATGATTGCGGCACAGCAGGCTCAGGCCGCTGCCGCAACCTCTGCCAGCACGCGACCAGAGCCGGTTCCCGAAGATGCTGCAGAGGGTTTTGTTGAGGATGATCATTCCACCTGGGGCAATCCCGGACGGAATGAAAAATGCCCCTGCGGCTCTGGCAAGAAATTCAAACATTGTCACGGTCGGCTGGCCTGACGTGAACTGGCGTCGGGATGCCCGGCGCCTTTTTCCTGCCCGAATGACTCCCCGAGGCGGTCATAACTCGGCCCCTTTCATCCGCCATTCCTGACACAGCCCAGTGTTTAGGGGGGATGGAAACGATTATGTCTTATTTGAATAAAATTGGTCTGGTAGGCGGTACATTGGCCTGCGCAGCAGGCGTCGGCTTTTTGATGCAAAGCTCCGAAACGGCAAAGAACAGATACAGTACGCCGTCCCCGGTTGAGACGATGCCGCTTCAGCCGTTGGAGACCGAAACGGAACTTGACACCGACAGCGCGCCTGTTCTGGAAGAGGCAAGATTAGAGATCAAATCTATGGCGCTTACGTCGGCAATGTCAGAAAGCTTTGCCGGACTGGATCAAAACCTTGCGCTGGATGTGGCGCCAACGGTCTGTGACATCAACGTAACGGCTCAGCCCGAGATGGCAGCTATGGTACGGATATCACTGAAAGCGCCGTGTTTGGGAAATGAACGGGTCACTGTGCATCACAGCGGCATGATGTTCACCGAGACAACTGCCGCTGACGGGTCGCTGCGCGTGTTGGTACCGGCGCTTACAGAAAACGCTTTTTTTATGCTTGGTTTCGCTGATGGTGCCACCGCAACAGTGCAGGCATCCGTTGACGGACTTCAATCTCTTGATCGCGTTGTCGTGCAGTGGCGGGATAATCCGGGGTTTGAGTTGCACGCACGCGAATTCGGTGCCGATTACGGCGGAAACGGGCACGTTTGGGCAAGTGCCGCGCGCAATATGAAAGTCGCACAAGAAGGCGAGGGCGGGTTCTTGACCCGCGTTGGGGACGCAAATGCACCTGAACCTCTCATGGCAGAAATTTATACCTACCCTAGCGGAACAACCCGCAAGACTGGTTCGATCACTTTAAGCCTCGAAACGGAAGTTACCGCAGCTAATTGCGGACATGATGTCCGTGCTCAATCACTGGAAATGCGGGGATATGGCAGCCTCAAAAGCCAGAACCTGATCATGTCTGTACCAGACTGTGATGCAGTTGGTGATTTTCTGGTGTTGAATAATCTTCTCGAAGACCTGAAAGTCGCCAGCAACTGATCTGCGACGATAGGACTAATCAATGTCATTGCGATGCGCGGCGGTTTTCGCCGCGCTTCTTCATATTTTGGGCGCAAACTTCGCTTGCGCGCAGGACGTCACACTGACGTCTCCGGATGGTGCGGTTGAAATCAACGGCAACCTTTTGGGATTTGACGGCGAATTTTACCGCATCGATACCGTCTACGGGGAGCTGACTGTAGACGGGTCCGGTGTCCTGTGTGACGGGCCGGGCTGCCCAAACCTCAACGATTATGTTGCTGAGCTGGCGATCTCTGGGTCTTCTACTATGGGTGCCGTACTGGTGCCTGCGTTGTTAGAAGCATTTGCGCAGCGCAGCGGCTACCGGGTTGTGCGCGAAACCATCGACGAAACCCGGTTTCGTTATACTCTGATCGACTCCGCAAGCAGCAAGGCTGTGGGACGTTTCACCTTTCGGGTCAGCAACACGGATGAAGGGTTTGCCGATTTGCTTGCCAATGAAGCTGATGTCGTCATGGCCTTGCGAGAGATACGCCCGGATGAGCGGACGCGTGCCAATGAAGCCGGCATGGGCGATATGACAGGTCAAAACCGCAGCCGGGTTCTGGCGTTGGATGCGGTGGTACCAATCGTTTCCCCGGGTAACCCGGTGCACAGTATCTCAACCCCAGATCTGGCGGCCGTGTTTGCCGGCACTATCACTAATTGGTCAGACCTGGGGGGGCCGGACGCCCCAATCGCGTTGCACCTGCCTGCCGCTGGTTCCGGGCTAAGTCAGGCGGTAGAGGACCGACTGATGCGTCCTGTGAACGCGCAGGTGTCGCAGTTTGTGGTGCGCCATGGGCTCAGTGGTGCATTGGCAGGAGCTGTTGTGTCTGACCCTTTTGCGCTGGGCATGGCCAGCTTGGCAGAGACTGGAAACGCGCAAGTCTTAACTCTGACAGGAAATTGCGGGTTCTCGCTAAGCGCCACACGGAGGTCGATCAAAACCGAGGACTACCCGCTGACGTCGCCAATGTTCCTTTATCTTCCCGCGCGGCGACTGCCAAAACTGGCGCGAGAGTTCTTGTCTTTCACGCGGGGACAAGCTGCGCAGATTGTGATTCGCCGAACGGGATTCGTTGATCAGACGCCTGAGGAAATAGAGATCAATGCACAGGGTGACCGCTTTGCAAATGCAATTTCCGTGATCGGCCAGGACAATCGGATCGACCAATTGCAGCGTTTGGTTAAGGTCCTGTCGCCCATGAAGCGATTGACCACATCGTTCCGGTTCGAAGCCGGATCCGTGAGATTGGATGCCCAGTCGCGTTCAAACGTCCAGCAACTGGCAACGTCGCTTGAGGCAGGTCGATACGACGCCCGCAGAATCCTTTTCGTTGGATTCAGCGATGGCGATGGGCCATCATCTGGTAACCGTGCCATCGCCCTTCGGCGCGCCGAAGCCGTGCGCAAGGCCGTGATTGCCGCAGCAGAAACCGCCAATCAGGAACGTCTGACTCTGGACGTTGATGCCTTTGGCGAAGCCTTGCCGATGGCATGTGATGATAGCGATTGGGGTCGTCAGGTAAATCGGCGAGTGGAAGTCTGGGTAAGGTGAACTTGCCTCAATCCGACTGTCATAACAGTTGAGGGTACCCAGGACCAATCTGAGCCCGAAACCATGCCCGTTCGTCAACGTGCCTCCTGAAGCGGGGCGAGCCATTATTGAATGCAAAATCGACCCTCTGCAAATCTTCAGGCCTTAATTCGCGCGCAAAACATCCACCGATTTCGAGATTGCATGTCTTGTAAATTCCAGGTCTTTCTCCGTGATCGCAAGTGAAGGGTAAAGCTTGGACGGGGACTTGAACACTCCGTGTTGGCGCAATGCGGCATTGTAGATATGCGACATTTGAAGTCGCAGGTGAAAGCCTGTTTGCGATCCGGGGGCGAGACAACAAGATACGCGTGTTCTACAACGTGTGTCAGCATCGCGCGCATCAATTGGTCAGCGGTAGCGGCACCAGGCGCGTTGTTGTGTGCCCCTATCATGCCTGGACCTATGAACTGTCAGGAGAGTTGCGGGCCGGGCCTAATATTAAAGCGGTTGACGGTTTCGACAAATCAAGCATTTGCCTGACAGAGGTGTGTGTGGAAGAGTTCCTTGGATCTGTCTTCGTAAACCTCGGTCCAAATGCAGCACTGATGGAAGACTGGTTTCCTAATGCCAGGGCTGAACTGGAGGAATGGCTGCCACGTTGGGCGGACCTGAAGCCGCTCGAGTGGGTTGAGATTCCGGAAAACTGCAACTGGAAGGTATCGATCGAAAACTACTCAGAGTGTTATCACTGCGCCCTCAATCACCCAACCTTCGCCAATGGTGTCGTAAAGCCCGAGACTTACGACATCCAGCCTCAGGGGAAGTGCTTGCGCCATACAACAGAGTGCCAAAGTCTAACTGAAATGACCTATGATATTCAGTCCGGATTTGCCCATCATGATGAGTATTCCAGCTGGTTCCTGTGGCCGATGTTTTCGTTTCAGGTCTATCCTGGCAGTGTGCTGAATACCTACCATTGGCGTGCCATCGATGCGGGCCATGTCGTGGTCTGGCGTGGGCGGTATTCTGTGGAGGGCTGCGACGATCCAGAGGTACGGCAATTGGCGATAAAGGACCGAGAAGCGACAGTTGAAGAAGATATTCATCTGGTTGAGTCGGTCCAGCGAGGTCTTGGTTCGCGAGGCTACAGGCCGGGTCCGCTTGTGATCGATCCCAGCGGCGGAGTGAACTCCGAACATCCTGTTATGCATTTGCAGCGCTGGATGCGCGAGGCGATTAATGGCTGATTTTGCGATAGCCGCCGTCGGGACAAATGGCCAAAAGCTGCTCCTTTACTAGTTCAGGCTTTTAGCCTGTCGGTCTAAAAGGGAACTGGCTGACTGCGTTTCGGCAAGCGGAAAGCATCAGTCTCAGCGGCCGTCACTTAAACACTTGACGCAATCTCGCGCACAGACTTATCATTGGTATACAAATGAAACTGTACCCATGGGCCCAGTCCGATTTGGCTCTTTTGAGAGTCAGTCCATGAGATCATTTTTCGGAGTAGACACTCGGAATGGCGGATAAGGCGCCCAAACCTGAAAAGATCCGTTGCGATGCTTGTCCTGTGATGTGTTACATCGCTGATGGTCGTTCGGGGGCCTGCGATCGATACGCCAACGAAGGTGGCCAACTGGTGCGGCTTGATCCTCTGACCGTGTTGGAGCGCAACAAGGAAGGTGGACGAGACGCTGTTCCTTTTCTGGATAGCGGCACCGACTGGGACGGCAACCTGATTTCGGCTGGAAACCGTTTTGTCACCGCCGTGGGCGCGGGTACGACCTATCCCGACTACAAACCTGCCCCGTTTATCGTGGCGAGCACGGCAGACGGGGTTGATATGATCACCGTCGTAACCGAAGGGATTTTCAGTTACTGCGGTGCAAAGATAAAGGTCGATACCGATCGTCATCTCGGACCCGAGCGAAATCTTGTGCGTGCTGATGGTGAACCCGTTGGACATGTCACCACAGGTGAATATGGTTCGCAAATGTTGTCGCTGGGCGGGGTGCATCACCTGACTGGTGGCAGCAAAAAGGAAGGGCGCGTTACCTGCGCCGCACTATTGGCCCTGTGCAATGGTGGTGCAGTCGATCTGACGATTGACGAAGGTTCTGAAATCACTGTCCAAGCCGACAAACCCCCGATCATCAATGGCGTTGAAGAGGCCCGGATGAGGGTCGGTTGTGGCTCAGCGACTGTCGGGATGTTCGCATCGCAATGGCATGGCTTGGTTGACGAGGTTGTGGTGGTCGATGATCATATCACTGGCGTGATGTCGGAACATCAGGCTGGCAAGGTGATTGGCTGGCCGGCTACGGGCATTAAAATCAAGGGGCGGCGCTCGACCCCCGGACGGTATTTTCAAGTGGCTGAACCGGGAACGGGTTGGGGTGGTACCAATCTGATGGACCCGCTTGAAATTCTGGGGGATTTCAACGCCAAAGTCGCACAACCCGGGCAGTCACTGTTGATGGTGTCCACCACGGGCGAGCAGTTTGCCTATTGTGAGCTGGATGAAAATCTGGTGCCGGTTCAGATGGACATGCCAGAACGGTTGCAGCAGTCCATTCAACGTATTGAAGAAAATTGTGAGCCCGCATTGTGTTCTGTGGTGTTCATGGGAGGCGCGGGTGGTTCTTTGCGCGCAGGCGTCACGGAAAACCCGGTCAAACTCACCCTATCCGTCCAGCAGGCATTGACCAAGGTCACCTGCGGCGGTGCGCCGGTTTATCGCTGGCCCGGCGGGGGGATCACTGTAATGGCGGACGTTGCTAAAATGCCTGAAAATTCCTTTGGCTACGTGCCCACACCTGCCCTTGTCGCTCCCATTGAATTCACGCTCACCCGGGCGGACTATGAAGCATTGGGGGGACATATGGATCATGTCACCACGCTGGAAGAGGCCGTCAAAGGAATTACAGGCCCCCAGAACGACCATATCCTGAAAGGCAGACGAGACGTGTTGCCAAAGTCTGAAAACCCTTGGCCTATGGGATTGAAATGAGCATGGGGCCGGACACCATTGTCGTGCGGATGTTGCCGGGTGGGCGCAGGTTAAGCCTTCGCCACGGTCCGATTGACCTGATTGTTGAAGCGATGGGCAACCCGGCAGATGTTGAGGGCGCTTATGAGCAGGCCACGGTTGTCTTTCCCAATATATTGGGTGAATTAGCAGGGGAACTTTCACAATTACGAGCGCCTGCCGACACTCCAAAGTTGGCCGCGTCCGGACAAGTTGCGCGGACCATGATCGCGACAGCCAAAGAATTTTCCCGCATAGCCTTTGTAACCCCGATGATTTGCGTCGCGGGTGCGGTAGCGGAATATGTGCTTGCCTCGATGGTCCGAGATCGCAGTCTTGATCGCGCCTATGTCAATAACGGTGGTGATATCGCGCTTTATTTGGCGCAGGGCCAAGGATTTGATGTTGGAGTCTGCGCGAACCCCAGTTCAGGGGCCATCACTTCGGTTGCGCAAATATCTGAGCGTGGCGGAATTGGTGGAATCGCTACCAGCGGCAGGCGGGGGCGCAGTCATTCACTTGGCATCGCAGATGCTGTCACCGTTCTTGCCGCCACTGCGGCAGAGGCCGACGCAGCGGCCACTTTGATCGCGAACGCGGTTGATCTCCCGGGGCATGAGGGAATTGTGCGCACGCCGGCCAATCAGTTGTCACCAGACAGCGATCTCGCAAATCGCCTCGTAACGATAGATGTCGCATCTTTGACTTGCGCGGAAGTTTCGCAAGCGCTGAGCGCAGGACAACTGTTGGCCCAGGATTTGATAGGAACTGGCCAGATCATCGCTGCTTACGGCAGTTTGCAAGGCTTCTCGTTTTCAACTCAGGACTGCGGTGCCGATGCAATTCGCGCGGCACCTAAAACCAATCATACTCAGCTGGAGAGGAACGAATATGCCTGATGTCCATGTCAGGAAAAGTTTTGTGACCGTTGAGGAGGTTTTCCACGAAGGCGGTACCATTGCATCCGTGCCCTTGTTACGGGGAGTTGTTGGCGCGGTCATCCACAATCCTTTTGCGGGTCGCTATGTCGAAGACATCGTTGGATTCATTGATGATCTTAAACCCCTTGGCATGAAAATGGCACAAGACCTTATCAAGGCGCTGGGCGGAGATCCGGCCCGGATCGAGGGCTATGGAAAGGCCGCACTTGTTGGTGAGGCGGGTGAATTGGAACATGGCGCGCTTTGGCATGCGCCCGGCGGTTATTCCATGCGTGAAAATCTCCCAGCGTCAAATGCGATTGTGCCATCGACCAAAAAAGTTGGAGGACCGGGCGCTCGAATTGATGTGCCTGTAACGCATAGCAATGCATCCTACGTCCGCTCCCATTTCGACAGTATCGAAGTGGGTTTGAATGATGCACCCCGTGCGAATGAAATGCTCGTTATTCTGGCCATGACGACGGGACCGCGTATTCATCACCGTGCCGGTGGGCTTGCTGCAAAAGACATTGTCGGAAAGGACGGGCTGAGATGAAAATCCGCAAAATCGTAACAACTGTTGAGGAAACACATATTGAAATGGGCAAGGCCATTGCCCCTGCAACCCGTCGGGCGGCCTCTACAGCGGTAATCGAAAACCCTTTTGCCGGAATTTATGAGGACAACCTCGAGGTGCTGATGGACTATGGAGCGCAGCTTGGCGACCTGTTGGGCAAGAAATGTGTCGAAGCCCTTGGCGTGTCACCACAGGAGATCGAGAGTTACGGCAAAGCCGCGATGGTCGGTGAAAATGGTGAGTTGGAGCATGCAGCGGCCATTTTGCACCCCAAGTTGGGTGCGCCTTTGCGCAAATCTGTCGAAAAAGGCGCGGCGCTGGTGCCATCGTCCAAAAAGATGGGATCCATGGGACAACCGCTTGATGTCCCGTTAGGGCATAAGGATGCCGCTTATGTCAGATCGCATTTTGACGGAATGGAAGTTCGGATCAACGACGCGCCGCGCGCCAATGAAATCATGGTTTCAATTTCGCTAACGGATTCCGGGCGACCTTTGCCGCGCGTTGGTGGTCTTGAGGCACAGGATGCTGAGGGCAAGGATGGCCTGCGTTAAGTTGGTCCCCTTGAGTGCCGGTGATACCTGGAAGCCGGATAATCCCGCAGCTTAATCCATTGTATTGGCTCATCAACACGCCAAATTAAGATTGGGGCAGCAATTCAGTAAGGCGACTTTGACCTTGCATCCCGTCTAGGGCGCCCCCAAAGCCCCCCCATCTCGCGCTGGGCGATATGGCTCACGATCACCAGAGAGATCATAAGCCCGGTGACAACCGCAACACCTTGCCCAAACCAGACACCCGCTTCGTTGAAGCCCCAAACACCCACGAACAGCCAAACAAAGAAGGCGACGCCGAAGGCTTGCCGGTAAAGACCGATCCAGACCGTCGCCATTGGCCGCTTGAGCGCCTGCAACAAAGAGTTGATGGAAAACAGCATCATATAGGCAGGCAAGAAAAGGGCATCGATCCGAAGGTATAATACGCCCACCCGGATCACCTCTGGATCATCGGTGAACAAGGCCAGGACGCTCCCGCCCAGAAACCACAGCGTGGGCATTGCAATCGCCATCATCACGAATCCGATGCGCCAGCACAGAAACAGCGCGCTGCGCACGCGTGCATAATCCCCCGCGCCAAAATTCTGCGCGACAATCGGCAGCAATGCTCCGGTGACGCCCAGAACCGGTAGCAACAATATCTGTTCCAGCCGGATGCCCACCGCATATCCGGCAATTGCATGTTCACCAAACCCTTTGAGCGTGAACTGGATGACGAAAGCGGACAGAAACAACACAAGAAAGGACGTTGCTGTAGGCAGTGTCTGGAGCGAGATTTCGTGAAATTTTTCCAATCTCGGTCGGAAATTCCCGGCGCGCAGTCTTGCCATAGTTCCGAGCCGCAAAACCCGGGAAATCATAAACATCATAACACAAGCTTGGCTGACCACCGTTGAAACTGCCAATCCGTCAAACCCAATGCCATCCCACACACCAGGAACGCCGTAGATAAAAAGCGGGTTCAGTCCGATATTAGCGAAGAAGGCGACCATAAGGGCACGTTGCATCGATACCCCATCCCCGTGGGCCTGAAGAATGCCGTTGCAGCCGAAGGCAAGCAGGAACGCCGGCAAGGCAAGGATAAGGATATGGAAATATCGCAAACCTGCATCACGGTAGCTGCCGGGTTCGGAAACCAGATGGATAACTTTCGGTCCGAACCAAAGCCCGGCCAACGCCAGCGCCACTGATGCAATCATTCCGAAAATGATGCCTTGTGCCGCTGTACGGCGGGCCTTGCGTTGATCTTTGGCCCCCAAGGCATTGCCGACAAGCGCGCCCATTGCCGCCCCAAGGCCGACGCCCACCGACTGTGCAATCAGGAACGCCTGGAATCCAAGTGCGATGCCCGCTTGCGCGTCGGTACCCAGCAGGCCCGCAAAATACATGTCCACGATATTGTAGAGCGTATTGAACAACATCCCCAGCGCGCCGGGGATCGCCAATTGCCGAAAATGACCGGAAAGCGCCCCTTGAGTCAGATCTTGCTGAAGGGTGCGCGCCATGCTGGACCTTTCATGGTTGCTCTGCCTGAACGGTCAGGAAAACGAATGCTGGCGTGCAAACTTCGGCAAACCCATGGCTGAGTTCGGCGTCCACACTCAGGCTATCCCCCGCCCTCAATGTGAAACTCTGCTGGCCGTAGCGATAGACCGCTTCCCCCTCCAGCACCTGAACGAATACAACGCCATGGCCGACGTATGTGGGTGGCGGTCCACCATCGCGCAACAAGGTGACCTTGCGGGCCTGAAACCTCAGATCACGGCGGGCGTGCAGACTTAGGTTGGTGTATTCATGACTGTGCCCGTCGGCGATGCGTGTCGACTTCAATCCTTCTCCTGCGCGCACTAATGTATAGTCAGTATGTTCAGTCCGCGCTTCGCGAAACAACGAGATGATGGGAACTTCAAGGGCTTCGGCCAGAGCCGCCAATGTTCCGATAGAGGGCGACACCAACCCGTTTTCGATGCGGCTTACCATTGCCGCCGAAATCCCCGACAGGTCAGCCAAAGAGCGGACCGAATGGTCGCGTTTGCGTCGCAACTCTCTAAGGGAAGCGCCAATGGCCTTATCGATTCGCTTTCCGGGGGGCTCTTGTTGCATCAGCAGCCTTGTTAGTCTTTTTGGTAATAACCGACGACATCGCCTTCGGTTGTGACGCCAAGTCCGTTCAGCAGGCGATTGGCATAGTTGAAATAGCCGATAATCTGGTTGATTTCGAGAATCTCACCGTCTTGCCATCCGTTATGTCTTAACACGTCGACATGGTCTTTGGTGACCTTCCCGGGTTCACGGGTCAAGACTGCTGCATATTGCATCGCCGCCAGTTCTTTTCCGTCGAATACATCCTCGGGTTGGCGTGCTTCAATGGCCGCTTCAATCCTATCGGCTTTGGCGTCATCACCGATCAGATGACGGGCGTTAGCCCAATGATTTGCAAAGGAATACGGGCAATCGTTCAGGCTTGAAACATAAGAACTGATGACTTCCTGAAACCACATGGGAACCGTGTTAGTCGCGTCGTGCAAACAGGCGCGATACAGCACCACATGCCCGTTCATCGTGCTGGGCCGAAGCGAATGAACCCGCATTACATTGTCCACTGTGCCATGGGGAGTGCGCGCAAAATCCAGAGCTTTCGTCAGAGTATCGTCTGCTTCCTCATCTGACAGCATTCTAATCCAGGCAGACATGGCGGCTCCTCTTATGATTGCTCAATCTGACGACGGAATGCACTCGCATCACGGGACTAGATCACTTTTTCATTGACACGTAATTGCGCACGACGCAACAATATTCAACATCACGCAACAGTCCGGGGGCTTGCAGCGGAAATGGCGTCACCTCGCACCAGAGTATCTTCCTGGTTGACTCGATTTCAGGTTTTGGGTTGTCTTAACGCTTGGCCAAATAGCGGATACCGCCGGTTATGATTGAAACCCAACCCATCATCGAGGTTACCCATCTGGACAAATTCTACGGGGATTTTCATGCGCTCAAAGATATCAGCCTGACTGTCCGGCAGGGCGAGAAAATGGTGATCTGCGGGCCATCCGGGTCGGGCAAATCCACCTTGATACGCTGTTTCAACGGGCTGGAATGGCACAACTCGGGCAGGCTTGTCATTGACGGGGTCGAGGTTCACGAACATTCAAAGGAAATGCGCGCCCTCCGGCAAGAAGTTGGCATGGTATTTCAGCAGTTCAACCTGTTTCCCCATCTCACGGTTCTGCAAAACCTGATGATTGGACCGATGAAAGTGCGCAAGCTGTCCGCCGACGAGGCCGAGAAAACAGCGCGCAAATATCTGGACAGAGTCCATATCCCGGAACAGGCGGAAAAATACCCGGCGCAACTGTCGGGTGGCCAACAACAACGCGTTGCCATCGCACGGTCGCTCTGCATGGAAAGCCGGATCATGCTGTTTGACGAACCTACGTCGGCGCTTGATCCCGAGATGATCAACGAGGTGCTGGATGTGATGGTCGAACTGGCCAAAAGTGGCATGACCATGGTTGTCGTGACCCATGAGATGGGCTTTGCCCGTAAGGTTGCTGACACGATGGTCTTTATGGAAGCCGGTGAAATCGTCGAGGTTTCACCACCAGACTCCTTTTTCACGAATCCTTCCAGCGAACGTTGCCGCATGTTCCTGGATCAGATCCTCGAACATTGAGCATGACCGCGCCGCAATCCTCCAGCCTATTGGGCCAGTCTTTGCCTCAACCGGCACCTCTACAACGCTTTCTCGGGTCAACCGCCGTGTCTGTTGCAATCTACGTGATTGTCATGGTGTTGATCATCTATGGGGCGTTTTCCGGGGCTCAGAACATGGGCTACAACTGGCAGTGGCATCGGGTGCCGCAATATCTCTATTCCTTCACCGACGATGGCTTCCAGCTGGGCGAGATCATTTTTGGTCTTTGGGCCACCATCCAGCTCTCTGTGACAGCATTTCTGCTTGCGGTTGCTCTTGGATTGTTTGTGGCCCTGCTCCGCCTGTCCGGCCTTGTCGTTGGATCAGCAGTCGCCATCGGGTTCCTGGAACTGATCCGCAATATCCCTTTGTTGGTACTGCTTTATCTGTTCTACTATGTGCTTGGTCCGATATTCGGTTTTGACCGCTACTGGGCCTCGATTTTGACCCTTGCCGTGTTCCACTCTGCCCTGATCTCTGAAATCTTTCGCGCGGGCATCAATGCTGTCGCCAAAGGCCAGTGGGAGGCCGCAAAATCCATCGGAATGAGCACGGGCCAAACCTACCGCTACATCATCCTGCCGCAATCGGTGCGCTTCATGCTGCCACCGATGACCGGAGAGGTGGTGCACCTGATAAAGTCTTCCGCCATTGTCAGTGTGATCGCCGTTGCCGAACTGACGACGATCGGGCGCAACATCATTTCAGACACATTCATGAGTTTCGAAATCTGGTTCACCGTCGCCATTGTCTACATGATCGTGACGCTATTCCTCTCGGTGGGCGTGTCGTATCTGGAACGCAAATACGCAGTCGACCAATGACAAAACAAATCAACGTTGAATCAAGAACCACCAGCAAGGAGACAAGGAAAATGACAATTTCACGCAGAATGTTCGGGGCCGCCATGGGTGCGACGCTCGCGATCAGCGCAGCGCTGCCCTCATCGGCGCAAAACGCGGCTCAGGCCATATCATCGGAAAGTGTAATTCAACAGATTCAGGAAGAAGGTGTGATCCGCATAGGCCTGTCGCTGTTTGTGCCATGGTCCATGCGCGATGTGAACGGTGACCTTATCGGTTACGAACTGGACGTTGGCCGCAAACTGGCCGAAGACATGGGCGTCGAGGTGGAATTTGTGCCTACCGCCTGGGACGGGATCATTCCCGCGCTGATTGCGGGCAATTTTGATGTCATCATCTCGGGCATGTCTTGGACGGCGCAGCGCAATCTGACGGTGAACTTCACCGATCCCTACGCCTTTACGGGGCTGGCGATCCTCGCCAACACCGAAATGACGGCGGGGATGTCGATCGAGGATTTCAACTCACCTGACGTAACATTTGCCGCGCGCCGCGGCGCAACACCGGCTGTTGTAATCAGTGAGAAATTTCCACAGGCCACTCTGCTTCTGTTTGATGAGGACGGGGCATCCACCCAAGAGGTTCTGAACGGCAACGCCCATGCCACCATGGCGTCGCAACCTACGCCAAACCGAGAGGCAGGCCGTAACCCCGATGTGCTCTCCGTGCCCTTCAAAGACCTTTTTGATCCGCGCGGCGAAGCCTTTGCCATGCGCAAGGGTGATCCGGACGCTCTGAACTACTTCAACAACTGGATTGCGCAACAGTGGCGCACAGGTTGGCTGCAGGAACGCCACGATTACTGGTTCGTGGGCAATGAATGGGCCGATCAGGTCGCCCAGTAACGTTGCACCGGAAGGGCGACTGATCGCCCTTCCACTACGCCACCGAGCACCGAAAGCGCACGCATCGTGACCAGGTTTCTGCAAAAACTCAAATGGCCGGACTATCTGATACTGGCCGTTCTTGCGGCCTTCTTCAGCTATATCTGGTTCACGATTGAGGGCACGCTGAATTACGCGTGGCGCTGGCACCTTATTCCAAACTCTGTCGTCGGCTGGCATACAACCCGCGAGGAATACTTCGCCAATATCCTGCTCCAGGGTTTGACGGCGACCATCAGAATTTCGATCTACGCCTCAATTCTCGCGTTGATTTTCGGCACGATCCTAGGTATCGCCCGCTGCTCGGCCAATTTGACCATACGCATGCTGGCACGCACCTATCTGGAATTTCTGCGCAATATCCCACCGGTCGTCGTTGTATTCATTTTCTTCTTTTTCCTGTCGCAGCAACTGATTGATTTCCTCAATCTCGACCGCTGGGCCCGTGGCATTGCCCGTCAGGACGATATCGCGGTCTGGGAATTCTTCTTTGGTGAGATGCGACGCTTTCCCTCGCTCATATCAGGTGTGATCGTGCTCGCACTGTTTGAAAGCGCCTTTGTCGGTGAAATTGTCCGGGCAGGCATTCAATCCGTCCCCCGCGGCCAGCGAGAAGCCGCAAGATCCATTGGCATGAACCGGGTTCAGGAGTTGCGCTATATCGTGCTCCCTCAAGCTATGAAAAAGGTCGTGCCGCCGCTGGCGAACCAGTTCATCACGTTGATCAAAGACAGCTCTATCCTGTCCTTGATCTCGGTACAGGAACTGACTTACAAGACCGTCGAACTGGTCGCATCCTCGCGATTGATTTTTGAGGCGTGGATGACCACAGCTGCCTTCTATTTTGTCGTCTGTTTCTCTCTTTCAAGACTGTTTAGCCGGTTGGAAAAACACAACAATCAGGACGACCGGTAGCCGCGACCTTTGACGCGAGCGGTTATCGCAGTGCGCGGTTCAGATAGTCTTCGATCATCGGCCCAAAGCTTTGCTCCACAGCCACGTCAAAACCGCTATCACATCGCGTGACCAGTGCCCTTAATCCAAAAAACTCGGTGAAGCTTGCCGCACCGGTTCCGAATTCACGTGCATGCAAATTCATGGGACAGCCAATGGCCAATACCTCATCCGCCTGCGATCCAGTGATCCTGAAGTACGCCTGCGTGTCAGAAATCTGAACAATGGAAATGTCAGGCGGCGCATCAGCCGGGCGCAACTCTGCGATAAGCGCCTGCTCTTCGGGCAATTCTGCACGCAACAGCCAATGATCCAGGCCGATGTAGTACAGCGCTTTGCCTCCGGTCATTGTCCCGGAATTGGCCTGTTCGGGAAACTCAGGCAACAATTCCCCGACCCAGTCCCGCAACTGTCTTGCCGGTCCTTTGAGATCAAACAGGGCCTGTGTCGCTAGCCGGTCGAATGTCGCTTCATAGGGCATCGCTCACGTCCTCAGCTTTTCGCCATCGGGGTCGTAGTGCACAGGCGGCGTTACACGCACCGGGATCAACTCGCCCCCTTTCAACCGCACCTGCGCCGTTTCGCCGTGACGTGCGTGTCCGTTTTCCAGCAACGCCAGCCCGACCCATCTTTTGTGCACCACGCTCCAGACGCAGGCCGTCACGAAGCCCTCGGTTGGCCGTTTCTCACCTCGCGGCGTCAGCGGCGCGCCCTCGGGGATCATCCGGTCAGGATCCGGAATGACCCCAACCAGTTCGCGGCGCACACCGGGGCCATCGCGGCGCAGATGAACTGACCGTTTGCCCAGATAATCCGCCTTCTTTTTGGACATCACCCACCCCATGCCAAGGTCAAAGGGATCAACCGTACCGTCCACTTCATGACCCAGCGACAGAAACCCCTTCTCGACCCGCAGCACATGGCTTGCCTCTGATCCGACTGGCAGGATGCCGTGAGGCGAACCGGCGTCCAACACCTTGTCCCAGAGCGCCCGCAAATGCCGGGGCGCGACGTTGACCTCAAAGGATAGCTCGCCCGTGAAACTGACCCGCACGACGCGGGCCGGAAGGCCTGCGACATGCCCATCGCGAAAAGTCATGAACGGGAATGCCTCGGGCGAAAGATCAATATCTGTGCCAAGTTCTACCATGACGTCGCGTGCTTTCGGGCCACAGATCGTCGCGTTATTCCATTGGCTGGTGACCGTTGTGACGAAAACGTTCCAGTCCGGAAACTCGGTCTGAAGTAATTCCTCCATATGTGAATTCATCGCATCAGCATGGCCGGTTGACGTGGAAATAATCCAGCGGTGTTCATCAAGCCGCAAACAGACACCATCATCGAGAATCAAACCGTCATCCGACAACATGAGCCCATAACGACCAAAGCCCGGTTTCAGCGAGGACATGATATTGGTGTAAAGATAATCGAGGAATTTCCCGACATCGCGACCTTTGAGTTCAAACGTCCCAAGCGGCGAACCATCATAGACACCAACACCGTTCCTGACCGCTTCACATTCGCGGTTGGTGGCCTCCTGCAACCCTTCACCCGGGTGCGGGAAATATCCCGGTCGGCGCCACCGCGCGCCCGCTTCATACATGAATGCACCCTGATCCATGTTCCACTTGGTAAGGGGCGTGTGGCGATAGGGAAGCACAACGCTCTCGTCGCGAAACCCGCCGATTGCCCCAAAAGAAACCGGAGTATAAGGCGCGCGGAATGTGGTCGTCCCAACCTCGTCCATACCGATCCCCTGATGCAGTGCTACGGTTCCGATGATGTTGATATTGCCCGTCTTGCCCTGATCAATCCCCATGCCGCCGGTTGTATAGCGTTTGACATGCTCAACGTTGGCATAGCCTTCGCGGATCGCCAGATGCACGTCATCAACCGAAACATCATTTTGCAGATCAAGAAACGCTTTGCCGGTGGCCTGCTCCACCCGCCACAGCGGTTCTATGGCATAGGCAAGATCTTCGCCCTCAGGCGGCGTCAGCGCAGGACCTTCGCAAAGTTCTGCCGCAGTTTCTGCACCTGAATGCAGCGCGGCTGATAGTTCAAACTGACCCTCAGCCGCACCACAGGCCGAGACGCTCTGCGCGGGCGTATCTGGCACAAACGTGGCTGGGCCTTCTGCATAGATCAGCGGGCTGCGCGATTGAGAAAAAAGATGCACCGCGGGGTTCCATCCTCCGGAGTGGGCCAGAAGATCGCAGGAATAAGTCCGCGAAACACCACCCGATCTTGGAACAACGCTAACGCCCCGGACACGGCGGAGCCCCTGGGCCTGCGTAACGACACTCCCTGCCACCACTTCAAGATCCGGCACTACTGCGCGGGCCACTTCGGGCACGTCATCCCGGCTGTCGACAATGGCAACGATCTCTATCCCCGCAGCGGCCAGATCTGCAGCAACGGCATAGGCGGAATTGTTGTTGGTAAAGATCATCGCGCGCTTGCCCGGTCGCGCGCCATAGCGGTTTACATAGGTCTGCACGGCTGAGGCCAGCATCACACCCGGTCGGTCATTGTTGCCAAAGACCATGCCGCGTTCAATGGCGCCGGTCGCGGTGATGACATGGCCCGCCCGCACTCGCCAGTGGCGCTCCAGCAGGCTGGCATTCTCCGGCGCGCGCTCATTTACCATCAGGTAGTTGTGCTCGCGGTAGGCCCAGATTGTTGCGTTTTGCAGGTGCTTCACATTTGGCATATCGTGCAGTTCAGCCACAGTCGCCGCAACCCAGTCCATGGCCGGTTGCCCGTCAATGACCAGCTTGCGCGACAAAAGCGATCCGCCCGCTTCCGTTCCCTCATCCGCGATCATCACGCGCAGCCCTGCCCGTCCTACCGTCAAGGCAGCGAGGAGGCCCGCTGGTCCCGCCCCCGCGATTAGCACATCGCAATGGGCATAACGGGCCTCAAAATGGCCCTGATCCGGGGCCTCTTGCGGTGTGCCCGCCAATCCGGTCGCTTTTCGGATTGACGGTTCATAGACATGCCAGTTCGGCCACTTGAACGTCTTGTAGTAAAATCCGGCCGGAATGAAGCGGGCGAATAGCTGGTTAACCGCTCCGATATCGACAGCTGGCGATGGCCAGCAATTCACTGATTTCGCGATCAGCCCTTCCTTCAGCGGTACCGTGGTGACGGGCCTATTTGCCGACGCGTCATTGCCCATCAGTTCCACCAGCGTCGACGGCTCTTCGACCCCTGCCCCGACAATCCCGCGCGGGCGATGGTATTTGAAACTGCGCGCGGTTAGCGAAACTCCGTTGGCAATCAGTGCCGAGGCCAGCGTGTCCCCTTCAAACCCCTGATATTTCCTTCCGTTGAAGGTGAACGACAGGGCCCGCGCACGATTGATCCGTCCGCCGTGCGAGAGACGGTTAACCTGCATCCAACGGACCCTCTACAATGTCATGGCTGCGCGTATCGCGCCAAATCGTGAACCAGGTGCCACAGCCCTTCACATGCCACCATTTCTCCTGAACCGGGCCATGGGGATTGGGCACCTCGGTCAGCCAGCCGACCCATTGCTCATCATCCGTGGCATTCGGGTCGGGACGGTCAGGTTTCAGCGGCCCCCCAAAGGAGAACTCGCTTTCGTTGCGCGGCCCGCAAAAAGGGCAGGGAATATTCATCATGGTCCTTGTTCCTTGTCCGTCAGCGGGCGGTCGTAGTGCCGGTCTCCATCACATACTCAAGATGGCGGAACCGCTTGAGCGTAAATGGTGCCATCAACGGGTGTGGCTGGCCTGTGGCCACAAGATGCGCAAGCGTCAGTCCGCCTGCGGGAATGGCCTTGTAACCACCCCACCAGCCTGCGGTGACAAACAGCCCCGGCACGTCGGTTTCATCCTGAATGGGTGACGCGTCATGGGCGATGTCCAGATGGCCCCCCCACTGCCGCATGAGCTTGAGTTTCTTAAAGGACGGGAAAAGCGACAACATCGCGGTCACCGTATCTTCAAATACATGTTGCTTGATGTCGCGCCGGAAACTCTGCCCGAAATCTGGCGCACCTCCGATGACCATTTCGCCCTTGTCGGATTGGCTGAGGTAAAACCCAGCGTCGGGGCAGTTCACGATAACATCAATCAGCGGTTTCACCGGCTCTGACACAAAGGCGGTAAGGTTCATTGTCCGCAGGGGGAGCCTTAGCCCGACCGTTTCCGTGAGAGTGGTGGTATGTCCCGAAACAGCCACCGCGACCTTCGGCGCTCGGATCACACCGCGCGGGGTTTCCACCCCGGCGACCCGGCCATCGGTGCCCCGCAGGATTTGCGTGACCGGCGTTTGCTGATGGATCTCGCCCCCCAGTGCATCTATCGCGCGTGCATAGCCCCAGCCCACGGCATCATGGCGGTTCACGGCGGCGTCCGTATGCACATACCCCCCAACAATCGGCAGCCGTGCGTCTGGCCCACCCCCGGTCAGCGCCGGAATGCGTTCGCGCACTTGCGAGGGACTGAGTTGTTTGTAGGTGGACCCGTAAATATCCATGATATGCTGACGGCGACGCCGGTCGCGCATCATCGGGTAGTTCTGGATCACATCAACCATCGTGCGCTTGGAATGCATCGTGTTAAAGTTCAGTTCCTGCGTCATTTCCTCGTATAGGGCCACCGACTTTACATAGAACGGAATGGACGCGTCACGCATATAGTTCGACCGGATCGTGATCGTGTTGCGCGCGATATTGCCACCGCCCAACCAACCCCGCTCCAGCACCGCGATATTCGTCAGGCCGTGTTCCTTGGCAAGGTAATACGCCGTAGCAAGCCCATGTCCCCCCGCGCCAATCACAATCACATCGTACCTGTCCTTAAGCGGCAGGCTGCGCCAGGCAGGTGTCCAAGTTGTGTGCTTGTTCAAACCATGGCGCAGAAGAGACAGGAAAGAATAAGATTGCTTCATAGGTACGTTTTTTACTAAAGGTAAATAATAGTCAAGCCGGTACTGCATGGCCCCGCCGGATAGATCCCGTTAAGAAGTTGACATGAGTGACAGATCAGACATCGACATTTCGGTTGGACGAACGCTGGCCAGACTGCGGCAGGAACGCGCAATCGCCGCAAATCACCTGGCCTCCAGGGCGGGTGTTTCCCCCGCCATGGTCAGCCGGATCGAGAACGGGCAGGTGTCGCCCTCCCTGACCACGCTGTCAGCTCTTGCCGATGCCCTGTCAGTGCCTGTAATGGCGCTTCTGGCGCAGAACGATCACGCGGCGGACGTCCATTTTGTCAAGGCAGGCAGGGGCCTTCCCTCGCAGCGGATCACGCCCAGCCACAGCCATGCCTATCTGCTTTTGGGAAAGCACGGCGGCCCCGGGGGCAGCTTCGATGCCGCAAAAATACACATCAACCGCGAAAAAGCGGGACAACTGCCCAGCTACCAACACGAAGGCTTTGCCTTTATCTACATGCTTGAGGGGCGTGCCACCTATCGTTGCGGCTCTGAACACTTTGAATTGGAGCCGGGGGACTCTTTGAGCTTTGACACCAAGCTTAGTCACGGCTTTGTCAAAATCACCGAAAGCCACGTCTCGTTTCTGTCCGTCACGTCGCGACCCGGATGATCCAGCAAAGGTCCGTAAACAATCAAACGCTGCCTTCCGCCTCAATAACGCGGTCGACCATCAAGCGGAACTTCTTTGCGCCTGCATCAAGTCCAAGATCGATGTTCGGCGTGACCGCGTGTTTCATGCCTTTGTGCACCTTTTCGAGAACTTCGCGATCTTCGGTAAAGGCCATATAGGCGCCGTCATTCATGTATTTTGACACCGCTTCGTCATTGGCATGATCATTGCGGTGCTGGAACCAAAAATAGCGGGTCCGGTCCGCGTCAATAGGCGTCATGAAATTGTAAGAAATATTGATGAAAGTCTGATCCACCTGAGGCTTGTCATAGCCGCCCGTTCCAACCGGGGTATAAATTGATTTGTTCACGCCAATCGCCGGTATGCACATCTCGTAGTGTTGCAGTCGGTCGCAATTGCCGTCGAAACGGACCAGCTTGGCATAATAGGGCGACGGCGGTTGATCATCGATCCATCGGGAAACAACCACGCCGTTGTCATGTCCTTTGATGTCAAGCGGGCTGTTGTCCGTACCGGCCCCGGCAAACGACGTCACATGCACCCACGCCACATGGCTTGGATCCAGCAAATTGTCACAGACCCAAAGGTAGTGACAGCTAATATCCATCACTCCGCCATCGGTCTTGCCCCAGCTTTCATCTTCAAAATTCTCAATCGGGAAAATCTTGTCGGGATCAGCCAGTTCGGGATCGCCCATCCAGATCCAGAGAAACCGGTAGCGATCCACCACTGGATAGGACCTGACAACTGCCCGACGCGGGGTCATGCCCCGTTGCGTCGGGCTGTCGATACACTTGCCAGTGCAATCAAAAGTTAACCCATGATAGCCGCATTCCACCAGATCCCCCAGAAGTTTACCGTTTGACAGCGGCAACTTGCGATGCGGGCAGGCATCTTCCAGCGCAACGGGGGTTCCATCCTCCTGACGATAGAACACAATATTCTCGCCTAGGAATGTTTCCCCTTTCAGGTCCCGCCCAACATCTTTGCTCCAGGCCGCTACATACCAGCAATTTCTCAAAAACATCCTGCGCACGCTCCTGTCTGTCTGGCTGTGTATCGGGGCTGATTATGGGCGTTTCGTACCAATGGTGTCCATGCATGATTGATTATGCAACGCATAAGAGTGGCTAATTCCATCACGCCTCAGACAACGCTGCGGGGAGGGATGGTTGTTCTGCCGCCTCCCGGCTGGCCCATTCCAGAAACTCCCTTACCTTGGCGCTATCTTGCGCCTCGGTTCGCGTGACAAGCCAATAGGACAATGGTGACACCGTGATTTGAGGAATTGGACGCACCAGACGACCCTCAGCCAGCGCGTCCACCACCAGCGGTTCGCGTCCGAGCGCGATCCCAAGGCCGGAAATCGCCGCTTGCACCACCATGTTAGATTGCCCGAATCGCCGGGTCTTGACTTTGGCGGGCAGCGCAACTCCGGTCGCACGCGCCCAGTATTCCCAGTTCGGGCTCGCGGGTCCGAGTTTCAGGTTTTCATCCTGCAACAGTGTATGACCGATCAGATCGGATGGACTTTCGAGCGTTGAAGCCAGGTTAGGGGCACAGACCGGAAACAGCCGCTCGCCCATAAGTTTCTGGACTTTGAGGCCCGGATAATCCCCCTGCCCATAGCGAATGCCAATATCCGCCCCGGCAAGGGGCCGGTCACCGGTATCGGTTACAATGGAAAGCGACAAATGCGGATGCGACAGGTCAAACCGCACCAAGCGCGGGAACAGCCAAACAAAGGCGAAGCCAGGTAAGCATGAGATCACAAGCTTGTTTCTTGCGGTCTCGCGATCTCGCAATCGGTTGCAGACGTCCGAAATACGGCCAAGCCCTTCGGTGATGGCCGTTGCAAGCTGTTCACCCTCAATCGTCGGCGAAGACTGTCGCGCGCCCCGCACAAGCAATCCATGCCCCAACCACTCTTCAAGGGATTTCACATGTTGACTGATGGCACTTTGGCTCACGCCAAGTTCAGCTGCCGCAGAGGAAAATCCGTGGTGGCGCACCACCGCCTCAAACGCACGTAGAGCCGCGAAGGGCAAATTGATTATCATATTAGCCTGTCTAATAGGATCCATTATGACTTTCAAATGTTAAAGGCGCGGCACTTACCCCTATGCTCTGTCGAGCGAGCCAAGGGGAGAGCGCGTCATGTCAGACATGACACCGGAACGCGGAGCACATAATCTGCTGCGTAATTGCGCGCATGCCCGGGACGGGGATCGCCTGCTGATCGCCTATGAACCAGCAGAACATGGCTACTTCGATGCTGATGCCGTCGGCATCGTGACCCGCGCAGCCCAAGCCATTGGTCTGGACGTGCATGTCTTCGACGTTGGCTTCAATCCGAATGAGCCCCACCTGACCCCTGACCTGCTGGCTCAGTTCGAGGCGGCTGACATCATCCTGTTTCTCGCCCGGCTTGGCGATCAACTCCGGTTTTCCGATATGCCGCAGGGCAAGAAGATCATCGTCAGCTTCGCCATGACACGAGAATTGTTCGGCTCGGGTTTTTCCAACGGCCATCATGACGCATTCCTGGCGCTCAAGACCGAAGTGAACACCGTCCTTGACGCCGCCGATGAAGTGCAGATTACCTGTCCTCTTGGCACTCAGATCACGGGCCGACCCGTAATGAACCTCGATCCTGATGGCGACACCACTGTCATGCGGTTTCCGATGTCGATCTTTACGCCCGTGGCAGCCCATAGTTTTTCGGGACGGGCCGCACTCAAGTTCCTGACAGGGACGGGATCAAAATACTACGACGATTATACCATTGAATTTGACCAGCCGGTCTTCGCCCTGATGGAGAATGGTCGGCTCACGGGATTTGAAGGCTTTGCACCCGATGTTGCACGGGCCAATGCGCAATACGACCGGGTGGCAAATCTTTTTGGGATTGATCGGGATTTCGTGCATTCCTGGCATGCAGGCATTCATCCCGGTTGTGGCTATCCGTGGGACATGCACGACAACTGGGAACGCTGGGGCGGAGCTGCCTTTGGCAACCCGCGCATCCTGCATTTTCATACTTGCGGTGCCTATGCGCCCGGGGAAATCAGTTGGAACATTTTTGATGCAAGCATCAGCATTGACGGCATCAGATATTGGGATCAGGGCGTGTTTCGGGCAGATCGCCTTCCCAACGGTTCCGGGATCCTGTCGCAATACCCCTGCGCTGCAGGCCTATTTGCAATGCCAGAGCAAGATATCGGTTTTCTTAAAGCGGGCTAGGAGTTCGTTACAGGCAGCGCGGGTGACCGAGCGGCAGCCCGTACTCATACACAATATCAAAGCCGGTCTCAGGTCCGCCTGCCCTGCCCCGGACGACGCGTTCATTCTTCAGGCGTTCCAACGTTCAGTTATTGATCGGCTGACCCCGAACTTGCTCAGGCGTTTTGATCAAACCACCCATTCAATTCTTATGCGGTCGAAGGTTACCCGAAATGTTATGTGGTCAGTTTCATACGGATAGGACAAGAGACAAGAAATCCATGCATTCTATCCCTTAATGATGGCCTGAAAACGCCGAGTAGATCCCAAATAACCCAACGACAATTAGGCTGATCGCCCAGATAAGATCGAGATTAAACCAACTTTTTGAGATGAACTTAAGCCCGAACCAAAGGTAAACGAACACCGCAATCGCCGCCCCAGCAAAGGTCATTGCAAGGGTGTGCACGGCGGCGACCGCAAAAGCTGTGAGGATGTTGTTGCTCATCAGGGCTTGCGCAGCGGCCTGTCCGTTTTCGGATACATCTTGCCCCGTCGCCAGCAGGCCACAGATGCCCAAATAGATTGGGACTAGCATTAGGCCCGCACCATGCGCTGTCGCCGCAAGAAATGACCAAAGCCCCAACTTTGCCGGATGGATGCGAGCCAAGATTCTGGGATGGCGCTGATTGATCAGCAGATAAATCCCCATTGCGATCACCAAGGCTCCCGCGCCGATGCGGATCTCACGCTCAAAATTCAACAGAAAATAAAGCAGTGAAAACGGAAGCAGGATCACGATCATTGCTAAGAAATGACCGACTGCAAGCATCGCCAGAGCCTTCACCATTGCGGAATTCTTCCGCTCAAACAGAGCAGCCGAAACCGCCAGCGGCCAACCCATGCCGGGATTGACGCCGTGATAAACGCCAGAAAAAATGACGGCCCACCAAAGGGCCGCCATCGCCATGTCATCCATGCGTCAGACGGACGGGTAGCAGAAGCTGTCTGTCGAGCAATCGCCGCCTTCCAGACGGATCTGATGGGCGCGCATATTTTCAGGGAAGTTGATGTAGAAGTCGGGATCAAGCGCAAAGCTGCCGTCATCGCCAACATTTGCCATCACCATCTGGCCACCTTCCTGATGCGGGTAGAACTGATTATCCCATGACGAATACAGGGAATTGGTCCAATAGACGCGTTTTCCGTCACGGCTGATCTCGACCATTTGCGGGCCATAGATGAAATCTTTGCCGTTCGGATGTTTGGTCTCAGTGGCGATACCGCCCAATGCGACTTTGCCGTTCAGCACAGGGTTCATCGGATCGCTGACATCATATTGATGCATCTCGCCCAAACCCCAGCACGCGACGTAAAGGTATTTGTCGTCAAGACTCAGATCGATATCCGTGACCAGCGGCGGCACGGCACCAAAACCTTTCAAAAGCTCGGGCAGGTTCTCAGGGTCTTCGGGGCGTGGATCAATTGTGATGGTCTTCTTGGACTGCCAGACACCGTCATCATCACGCCACCACGTAAAGATTGCTCCCTGAAGGTTGGTCGTATCCACGACCACACCGCAAAATCCGTACGATTTGGTCGGATCATGCGCAGGGCGGACCTCCAATGCCATCTGGTAGTTTTCGCCGAAATCCATCGTCTGGATGTTCTTGCGTGCACGCAGATCCCAGAAATGAATCGAATGACCATATTTGTTCGACAAAAGATCATCTGGTACGACGCCATTCTCAAATTGTGGCGGCAGTCCCCATTCCGAGCTGACCATGTAGTCCTGCGGCAGGTTCCACCAGAAGTCGTAGTGCTTGTCCTGCTTGCCACGATCCATCTCGTAGCGACCAATGATCTCAAAGGTCTCGCAGTCCATGATGAAGATGCCCGGAGGGCCGTCTGTACCATCAGGGCCGCCGCCGCCCAGTGTCGATACATAGATGCCTTCGGGGCCGCAGTGGATTGTATGGGGGCGCGAATAGCCCGTCTTTTCGAACAGTTCTTCGGGCTCGATGATTTTGTGAATCTTTGCCTCGAGTGGTTCTTTGACGTCGATAATAAAGATTCGAGACGACCGGATACCCGGCACAATCAGATAACGGCGCTCAAGGAAAGCATGGCCTGACAGGGGCGAAAGCGCGGAAGAGCAGGCATTCCATCCAAAGTGGTGAAATTCGTCACCGGTGGTCTCAGCCATCACGGTGTGAACGATTTCGCCGTGAGTGTCAGACCCCGGGCGCAGGTCAATAACGGCAATGCCGTCGTGCTGATCCTGATCCTTACCAAGCATAACGGTAAAGGCGAAATTCTCGGGCGGTGCCTCCATAGCCAATTTGGCTGATGCGTGGAATGTTGGATCCGGCTTCATTGGTTTGTTCATTGTATTCCTCCCTGTTTTGGTTTCCCCCCTCGGTGGGGATTGAAACAAGATGACCCGATCTCTTTAAACCTCGGCCACGTTGCATAGCTGGATGGCACCACTGATATTTGTCGCAAGCTTGATCAGCTGGCTGCCAATATTCTGTCTGTAGTCTTTGCCAAATCGGCGTACCGGGCCAACGGCACCTACGCTGAACGTCGCCCCGATGTTTCCGATCATGACAGGGGCCGCCACGCTGGATATGCCGATATCAATTTCCTGATCGCAATCCGCAAACCCCTGCTGGCGGATCACGTCGAATTCTGCCAGCAAGGCATCCCGCGTGGTTTTGGTATGTTCGGTGAACGCGCGCAGAGGGCCACCAAGGATCACCTCCTGAAAGCCCTCTTCCGCAAAGGCGGCGATCGCCTTGGAACATGAACAGGCATGGAGTGGGCGCACTCCAATACCCGGATGAATAAAGGCGCGACCGGGATCCGCTGGTGTCTCAACATGGATAATCTCAACCATCCTGTCGCGAAAGCGCGACAGAAACACCGTTTCGTTAAACGTCGTGGCCGCGGCCCTCAGCAACGGCGCCGAGACGCGTCGCACGTCCACATCTGATTTTCCCAACAAGGCAATCCGGATCAGCTTTTCGCCTATGACGTATGATCCCTCTCCACTTGGGTCCTCGATCAAACCTTGATCGAGAAGGGTTTGGATCAGGCGATAACAAGTCGGCTTGGGAATAGAGGTCGCAGCATGCACTTCGCCCGCCGTAACCGGCCGCCCGGCGACGGCGATGATCTCAAGCAGGCTGATGAGGCGTTCCAGATGCAATTGAATTACAATATTGTTTTATAAGACTTGATCTCACATCATGAGAATGATTCAATGAATTTATCAAGTAATTTCTTGTGGGAGGGTACCCAAAGCCCTTTCGAAGACCAGGAGCGCTTGCAATCGTGCACTGACCTGTTTCTTGCACGTAGCCACCCGCAAGCCTCGAATTCTTCTCACTGTTCCGTAGATCGAGGTCCTCAAAAACCTTTGATTAATAAGGTATATGCAAATATCCGATGCTCTATGGTGATCGGAAACTGCAGATCAGCGGCTGTGTTCCTCTCTCCTGTCGTTCTTCTTGTTGATCAGTACCAGGCGTCATCCATCTCAGCTTTTCGTTTGAGGACAAATTCGTTCAGGGCGTCTTCAATACCCTTATCCATCTCTGGCTTTTCGTAAACTTCCAGCATGTGTTTCCAGCGACGATTCGCCATTTGCTCCGCCGTGAGAGACCCATTCTCCGCCCAAGTCTCGAAGGGACCGCCCTCTGGGATACCCGGTAGATAGTTCGCTGTTCGGAAATGCCTTAAGGTGTGCGAGGTGGACAGGAAGTTCTCGCCAGGCCCTGCCTCCGAATAGGCATCCTGCCCCATGGCCTCTGCGTGCGTTTCAAAGCCGCCAAGCATCCGCAACATGGCCCCGCAATGATCTAGGTCCATGACGAATTTTTCATAAGACATCGTAAGGCCACCCTCTAGCCAGCCAGCCGCATGCCAAACCTGATGTGTACCTGACATCATCGTGGCCCACATAGCACTGGTGCTGTCCTGCATAGCTTGACCGTCTGCGGAATTACTGGCGGTAATCTGCCCACCACCAGACCGAACCGGAACGCCTAACCGTCGCCCGAGTTGTCCAAGAGCAAATGTTACCAAGTTTGCTTCTGGGGAACCAAATGTCAGCGCGCCGGATTTCAGGTTCATGGTCGAATGGAAACTTCCCAAGACACAGGGGCAACCGGGATTGATAAGTTGCGCCAGTGCGATGCCGACCATTCCTTCGGCAAGCGTTTGGGCAGCCACGCCTGCGGGTGCCAGGGGGCCCATCGCCCCGCCAAATATCGCCGGGGACACCGCCACGCATTGACCGGCTTCTGCGTAAACACGCAGCGCCCCCGACATTGTATCATCATAAACAAGGGGCGAATTGACATTGATGTTCGCCTGGACGACCGTGTTTCTGGACAGGAAATCCTTTCCATGCACGATACGCGCCATTTCAACAGAATCTTTCGCCCGATCTGGTGATGTAACGCTGCCCATGAAAGGTTTTTTCGAAAGCGTCAGGTGAGCCAGGACCATGTCCAGATGACGCTTGTTGACCGGAATATCAACGGGTTCGCAAACGGTCCCGCCAGAGTGCTGTAACCACGGGGATGTGTGTGTCATGCGGACGAAATTTTGGAAATCTTCCAACGCTGCATAGCGCCGCCCTTGATCCAGATCGGTGACGAAGGGTGATCCGTAGCCCGGCATAAGGACGATATGATCCCCACCCAAAATAACGTTGTGCCCTGGGCCGCGACCGTGCAGCGTAAATTGGGATGGTGCCGACGAACATAATTTCCTGACATGCCCAGCATCGAACCTGACGCGATTGCCCGAAACGGACGCACCCGCGCCCTTGAACAACGCCAAGGCCCGGTCATCCCCACGAAACTCCACACCGACTTCTTGCAATATCCAATCTGACTGGGCTTCAATGTCGCAGAGAGCTTTATCAGACAGAAGTTCGTAGCTGGGTATTGTCCTTTTGAAACACAGCGCTGGAGCACCGAGAGAGGCTGCCTGTGCCTTGCGCCGTGCCAACCGGCGTTTCCGCTGCGGTCGGGAGCGCACTGGAGCAGGCCCATGCTTGGCGTCTGTATCCGGCGGATTCTCGATCATGAACGAACTTTAAGTCGTCGGAGGTTGCCAGAACATCGAATTTACTTTGACTAATAGTTCAAATTTACTAAACGCAAGTCATGCGATTCAAACACTATGAAGGTCTCAGAACATTTTGCGTGGTTGCCAGACGCAAGACCATATCGGCAACTGCAGAAGGATTATCCCTGACTAAAGGGGCTGTTAGCCATCAAATCAAGGCGTTAGAGGCTGAACTTGGGTTCAAACTTTTTGAACGACAACCCCGCGGAATGCAACTCACCCAAAAGGGTCAAGAATTGTTTCACGTTGCCCGGTCAGCTTTTGATTCAGTTGATCGCCAGATTGCGGCTCTGCGTCAGAACCGCGAGAGATCGCTTACTCTTGGCGTTTCAACTTATTTTGCATCTCGCTGGCTGTCGTCGCGACTTATGGAGTTCACGAGCAAGAACCCAAAGATACGTCTGCGCATCCAACCCATGACGAATTTTTTTGGTTTTGAAACCGAAGGCGTGGACATTGCCATTCGGTGGGGCGACGGTGCATGGACCGACATGATGTGTGAGGAGTTGTTTTTGTGCCCAGCATTTCCGGTTGCCTCGCCGTCTCTTGCAGAACGCATTCTGGCTCGTGGACTTGAGCACGCTGTTCAGGAGGCAACACTTCTTGATGACCGTGACGGAAGCACCGCCTGGGCCGAATGGTTGGAAGAAGCAGGTATTCCAAAATTGGCAAAAAGAAGTGCATTGACCATCCCGGATCCAAATGTCCGGGTTCAAGCGGTTATTGACGGGCAGGGGATTGCCATAAACGACAGTCTCGTTGCTAAGGAACTTGATTCAGGAGAACTTGTTCGTGTCTCAAAAGTGGAGCTTTCCGACTACGGTTATCATCTGGCAATTCCCGACAATGCGCTGCGCTCAACAGACGCGCAGATGCTGCGAGAGTGGCTGTTGAAAGTTGCCGCAAGTGATCGATGATGACTAATTGTAGCGTGTCAGAAGGGTTGCAAAAAAACTGCATAAATACCATAAACTCGTTGGTGATAGAGCTGATATGAGACAGCGATATGGTGCGGAGCACTCCCGTCTCCGGTGCCAGTGACTTGTGACGAGGCACTTTGTGACCCGCCAGCGCTGGCAAGTTCATGGACACCACTCAAATGGCACAGAAAATCGTAACGCCGCTTACCCAAGCGCTGGCCGAAGGCAAGCTGACGCGCGAAGAATTAAAGTCCTTTATGAAACGTTCCGACGGTCCCGCATTGCGCAAGCTCGCGCTGTGGTTGCTGGTTTTGGCCGGAACAACCACCCTTGTCACACTTACATGGAACAGTTGGCTCATTTGGCCGGCAATGCTGCTACAGGGCATCGTTTTGGTGCATCACTTCTCGCTCCAACATGAATGCGTTCATTACACAGTTTTCCGCACCCGCAGACTCAACGATATTGTTGGACAGATCTGCGGTTATGTCATTCTGCTCCCTCACCGTTTTTTTCGGTACGAGCATTGCGACCACCACACCTACACCCAACTGACAGGTCAGGACCCCGAGCAGATTCCATTACCGCAAAGCTATGCTGAGTACCTGATCTATCTGTCTGCCTTACCCTATTGGCGCAACAAATTCACCGAAGTAGCGCGCCACGCGGCGGGACGTCTGTCAGACGTGGAAAAACGCTTCATTCCGAAAGAGGAACATCGTGCCGTATTTTTGGATGCCCGTCTGATGTTGGGATTTTATGCGTTGGTCTTCATGGCGATGGCACTGACCGGATGGTGGGGGTTGATCTGGTATTGGATCATCCCGATGTTTCTGGGCGAACCGGTTATGCGTTTTGTGCGCATGACCGAACATGTGGGACGCCCCACAGTTGCGCAGATGAGCGACAATACCCGCACAAATCTTGTATCTGCGCCGTGGAGATTCCTGTGCTGGAATATGAATTACCACGCCGAACACCATTATGTCTCTTCCGTCCCGTATCACGCCCTGCCACGCCTGCATGAAAAGCTGAAACAGCATATCCATGTCGAACCCGGAGGTTATGTTGGGGCGCACCGCGAAATATTGCGCCAAATCGGGGCGAATCGGTCATGAGCGCAAAACCATGGCAGGATGTGATCGCGCTTGACGATCTGGAAGAGAAATGGGTCACGCGGGTCGCTCTTGGGCAACGGCTGATCGCCATCTATGACACGCCAAGCGGCATTTTTGCTTCTCTGGCTTTATGTAACCATGGCGGCGCCGATCTTTGTGACGGGTACTTTGATGGTCATGTCATCGAATGCCCCCTGCATCAGGGCGCATTCGATGTGCGCAATGGCCTGCCTGTCGCGGCTCCGGCAACTCGGAAGATGCGTGTATTCGAAACGCGCGTTGAGGGGGGGGTGGTGCAGCTGCGAATCTAGTGTCTGGAGTTGCAAAACCGCAAACCTCCAAAAGCGGTCATCGGCACATCTCGCAATGAACGCTTCTGTTGCATTAGCTTTCATCAGGCAGAATTCTTTGTCTGATCTATCTGCGAGATTTCAATGCTGAGCCGCAATTCGCGTTTGCTTTTTGATCTGTGGCGCAGACTCCCCGCGCAGCCATCTCCTGTTGTCTGATACCGCAAGGATTAGCGTGATTTATCTATGGGTATTTCCAGATACTGTAGCGGTGGCAGGTCCGGTTCACGTAATTTCTGGACCACCGCTTTCGCCAGATGCCGCCCTGCAGCAGCGACATCTTCCAATTCGACGATAATATTTTTTCGGAACATCTTCAGAATTGGGACCACCTCTTTGCCGTAAACCTCGATGTCGACGCCGAGTTTGAGTCCTCGTTCTTCGATGGCGACAATAGCAGCAATTGCAGCTTTGGAAGAGGTGCAGATCACGGCATCAATTTCTGGCGACTGTTCAATTCTGCGTGCAACCCAATGGCGGATTTCGTCAGATGATCTGTCGCTGTCGACATTTTTCGATATTCGATAGTTGAGATGTAGCTGCCGGCTTTCATCCTCCAAACCGTGCATTAAATTCTGGGCGTAGTTCTGGTTAAGGGGCGGCAGTATAGCAAGGATGTTTTTCCGCCCCCGCGCCGCCAATCGCCGAAGGGCGACGCGCATGAAAGTGGTGTTGTCATAATCGTAATATGCATGCTGATCACTCCACCTTGTGCGCCCGTGAGTGGCGAAGGGGAAACCATGCTTTAGCAAATAAGCAACACGTTCATCCTCCGGCTGGGTCATATTGAAAATGACGGCGTCAGCTGACCGGTTCTCGACGATGTATTTGATCGGTCGCAAGGGATCCTCATCAGGAAACCAGGGAAGAATGTTCAAGTGAAATGGCGTTCCGCGCAATTCCTGGGCAATTGAGTTGGTCAGTTTTGATGTATTGTTCAGCACGTCGCCTTCTGCCGGAACGACCAGTGTGATCACGTTGGTTCGACCCGTACGAAGGCGGACGCCGGCGCGGTTCGGAACATAACCGATCCCATCGGCTATGCGATTCACAAGCTTTTTTGTTCTGATGCCGATATCGTCGGCGCCGCTAAGAGCCCGCGACACTGTTGGGACGGCAAGACCACTTATCCTCGCAATTGTTTTTAGCGTAGGTCTTTCACCGGGCTCTACCAAATTGCGTAACTCGTCGTCGCTCAGTTTTGCGGCTTCAGATGCGGTACGTTTCAACAGCGATGCTCCATTCTCGTCCCCGGAAATTTCCGAATGGCACTTTGGCGCAACGCATTTCCATACACGCTCTCACCCGGCCTAGAGGCGTGTCCCGACTATAAGGGATGAAAAAAAGGGGTTGCAAGTAAAATCTAAAACGTTGTAGGATTTTCTATAACGATTTAGAAACCGGGAGGAATAATCGTGACTCAGACTTCCAAACTTCTCGCAGCATCGGCAATCGTGGCCGCTTCCAGCGCTTCCGCGACTGAACTTGAGGTGATGCACTGGTGGACATCCGGCGGCGAAGCGGCGGCCGTGAACGAGTTTGCTGAGGCCTTCAATGCCAGCGGCAACACATGGGTCGACGCAGCAATCGCAGGAGGCGATGCGGCGCGTGCGGTGATGGTCAGCCGCCTGACAGGCGGCGATCCAATGGGTGCGTTTCAGTTTAACCATGGTCGACAGGCAGAAGAGTTGATCGAGGCGGGCTTGTTACGGGACATCACGGACATCGCGGAAGCTGAGGGTTGGAAAGATATCGTCAATCCTCCCTCGCTACTCGACTCCTGCACGGTTGATGGGCGTATTTATTGCGCACCAGTGAACATCCACTCGTGGCAATGGATCTGGCTGTCGCACAAGGCCTATGATGACGCCGGCATCCAGGTGCCAACCAATTGGGATGAATTCGTCGCGGCTGGTTCAAAGCTGGAAGAGGCCGATATATTGCCGTTGGCCATGGGGCAACAAGGCTGGCAGCAACGCGGGCTGTTCAATGTTTTGTTCGCTGCATTGGTGCCAAATGATATTTTCCTTTCCGTCTATAGCGAAAAAGATGCAGAAGTCGCCGGTGGCCCAGAGGTGGCGAGGGTATTCAAGGCTGCAGCGGATGCGCGTACGATGGCGGCGGGTTCTACAGTACAGAACTGGAACGACGCGACGAACCTTGTCATTACCGGGAAGGCGGGCGGTCAGATCATGGGAGATTGGGCGCAGGGCGAATTCGCTGTGGCCGAGCAAGTCGCAGGCGAAGACTACAGCTGCCTGCCTGGTCTGGGTGTGACCGAGCTTCTCAGCACGGGTGGCGACGCGTTTTATTTTCCGGTTCTTTCGGATGAAGCACAATTCGCGGCACAATCCGAATTGGCGGCGCTGATGCTAAAGCCGGAAACGCAGGTTGCGTTCAACTTGAAAAAGGGCTCCCTTCCGGTCCGTGGCGATATCGATCTGTCCACGGCTAACGCCTGCATGCAGAAAGGTCTGGCGCTGTTGGGAGAAGGCGCTTTGCTGCCTGACACAGCACAGTTGATCACGCCGGACACGGCCGAACAGATCAGCACGTTGTTCATAGAGTTCTTCGCCGATACTTCGATGACTGTGGAAGACGCACAGGCGGAGTTTGCGAAGATCATCGCTTCTGCAGAGTAGTCATTATCGTTGACCGGTCCGCAAATTAGCGGACCGGCCCAGACTGAAACTCCGGCTAAGGGTGGGATGGCTCATGGCTTCAACGCGTCCAAATCAGCTATTTCGCAATAAATCCGCCAAAATTGCAGCGATCCCAATGATCGTAACCGCCCTGTTTGTTTTTGTCGGCGGGACAGTCTGGACCATTGTCTATAGTTTCACCAAATCAGGCCTTTTACCGCGTCTGAATTGGGTCGGACTGGATCAGTATGAACGTCTGTGGGCCACCAGAAAATGGCTTGTAGCGATTGAAAACCTGGCGATTTACGGCCTTTGCATGTTGGTTCTTGTCTTTGTGATTGGCTTTGTTCTGGCCGCTCTGATTGACCAGAAAATCCGTTTTGAAAACACGATACGAACTGTCATCCTTTACCCTTACGCGCTGAGCTTTGTTGTTACTGGCCTCGTGTGGCAGTGGATCCTGAACCCCGAGTTTGGCGTACAGAATGTCGTTCAGGGATGGGGCTGGAAGAGTTTTACCTTTGATCCGCTTTATAACGCCGACATCGCGATATACGGCGTCTTGATTGCCGGGCTCTGGCAGGGCAGCGGTCTTGTCATGGTGTTGATGCTTGCCGGATTGCGGGGCATCGATCAGGACGTTTGGAAAGCGGCTCGCGTTGACGGGATTCCAGCTTGGAAGACCTATATTCTGATCGTCATCCCGATGATGCGGCCAGTTTTCATAACGACCCTGGTGCTTGTCGTGACCGGGATCGTGAAGATCTATGATCTGATTGTCGCGCAGACAGGTGGTGGACCGGGTATCTCAACCGAAGTGCCCGCCAAATATGTCTACGACATGATGTTCCAGGCCAACAATCTGGGCCAGGGATTTGCAGCGTCAACCATGATGCTGGTGACGGTTGCTTTGATTGTGATCCCTTGGGCAATTCTCGAATTCGGAGGCTCGAAGCACCGTGGTTGATACATCCTCAGTTTCGCTTGCAGGGCCCCAAGGTCCTAAGCCGCGCAAAGCACTGTCGCGTCGCAATATTTTTCTCTACGGCACGCTAATTGTGATCACGGTATATTATGCGCTGCCGCTTTACGTGATGGTTGTCACTTCTCTCAAGGGGATGCCGGAAATTCGGTTGGGCAACGTCTTTTCTCCACCTTTGGAAGTGACGTTCGAGCCTTGGGTAAAAGCATGGTCGCAAGCTTGTACAGGCCTGACCTGCAATGGGTTGAGCACCGGTTTCTGGAATTCGGTACAAATCACTGTCCCTTCGGTGATCCTGTCGATCATCATTGCGTCGGTGAATGGCTATGCGCTGGCCAACTGGAGATTCAAAGGCGCAGATGCCTTCTTCACGATTCTAATCTTTGGCGCGTTCATTCCCTATCAGGTCATGCTCTATCCGATTGTGATCATGCTGCGCGAAATTGGCTTATATGGTTCGCTCGGCGGGTTGGTGCTGGTGCACACGATTTTTGGCATGCCAATCCTTACGCTGCTCTTCCGAAACTATTTCACATCGTTGCCGGAAGAACTTTTCAAAGCTGCACGTGTGGATGGTGCTGGTTTTTGGAGCATCTATTTCCAGATTATGGTGCCAATGTCGCTGCCGATCTTTACCGTGGCGATGATCCTGCAAGTGACCGGTATCTGGAACGATTTCCTCTTTGGCGTCGTCTATACCGGCCCCGACACGTACCCGATGACAGTGTCGCTCAATAACATCGTGAACTCCACGCAGGGCGTGAAGGAATACAACGTCAATATGGCCGCAACGATCCTCACCGGTTTGGTGCCGCTGACGATCTATTTCGTCTCAGGAAGACTGTTTGTGCGCGGCATTGCCGCGGGCGCAGTCAAAGGGTGAAAACACATGAACAACTCCGTTGAAATAAGAAATCTCGATTTGCAGTTCGGTGCCGTCAAGGTTCTGCAGGATCTCAATCTTGAGATAGGAAAAGGCGAATTCCTGGTTCTTCTTGGTTCATCAGGGTGTGGGAAATCGACTCTGCTGAACTGTATTGCCGGACTCCTCGATGTGACCGCAGGTCAGATCCACATTAACGAAACGAACGTCACCTGGACAGAGCCATCCGAACGCGGCATCGGCATGGTGTTCCAATCCTACGCGCTTTACCCCCAGATGACGGTCGAGGGTAACCTTTCCTTCGGTCTGAAAAATGCCAAACTACCCAAAGCTGAAATTGCCAAACGGGTGAAACGCGCCTCGGAAGTCCTGCAAATCGAATCGCTCCTGAAACGCAAACCCGCTGCTCTGTCTGGTGGGCAACGCCAGCGAGTTGCTATAGGACGGGCACTGGTCCGCGACGTTGATGTATTTCTGTTCGACGAACCGCTCAGCAATCTCGACGCAAAGCTGCGGGCTGATCTTCGGGTGGAAATCAAGCGTTTGCATCAAAAGCTCGGAAACACGATGATTTATGTGACGCACGACCAGATCGAGGCTATGACGCTTGCCGACCGCATTGCCATCATGCGTGGTGGGCAGATCATGCAACTGGGGTCGCCGGACGATATCTATGGCCGTCCGGTGAACAAATACGTGGCGGATTTCATCGGTTCGCCGTCAATGAACTTTCTCGATGGCGTGATTGAAAATGGAGCGTTCAGGACCGGAGAATTGACGATTCCCCTGGCGGGATATGACTTTGCGACCGGCGGCGCTGTCGACGGGGCCACGACGCTGGGCATTCGCCCTGAACATGTGGTGACTGGCGAACTGGTTGATAACGCGCCAGTCTGCGTTGATGTTGACGTCGAGTTGATCGAACCGACAGGGTCAGACAAACTGATCGACTGCGTGGTCGCAGGCCATCAATTTCGGGTGCGGATGGACGGACAAGCACAGATTTCGGTGGGTCAAAAACTGCGTCTGGGAATCGATCCGTCGCGCGCCTCGCTTTTTGATGTTGCCAGCGAAGAACGCCTCTAGATCATAGCGCCGGCAAAACCCTTGTTAGACGATAATTCTACTCTAGTGAATGAGACCAAGATGACCCTTTCCTTCCAGTTATACTCCGCCCGCAATTTCATTCCATGGGCCAACGTGATCCCGCGTCTTGCCGAACTGGGTTACACCGAAGTCGAAGGTTTCGGCGGCGTCTATGCCGACGCACCCGGTTTCCGTGATCTGCTGGACAGCCACGCGATGACAATGCCGTCCGGCCATTTTTTCCCCCTTGGCGAGTTGGAAGAAGGGTTGGAGGCATCGCTGGAGATAGCAAGAACTCTGGGCATGCAGCGCGTGATTTGCCCCGCGCCCGAAGACCTCTGGCGGCAAGGTACGGATGCCGCAAACTGGGAATCCCTTGCCAAAAGGCTTAATGACGCGGGTAAGCGAGTCAATGATGCCGGGTTCCGGTTCGGCTGGCACAATCACCATTGGGAATTTATGCCGCTGCCGGACGGCGCGATGCCAATGAATCTGCTTTTGGAGCATGCTCCTGAAATGGAATGGGAAATGGACGTCGCCTGGTTGGTGCGTGGCGGCGCGGATCCATTCACCTGGATCGACGTCCATGCCGACCGGATCACCACGGCCCACGTCAAAGACATCGCACCCCAAGGCGAAAAGCCCGATGAGGACGGCTGGGCAGATGTGGGCGACGGCGTGATGGATTGGAAGACCCTCGTTGCCGCGTTGCGGTGTGCCGGGGTCGATCTATTTGTCGCCGAACATGACAACCCTTCGGATTGGGATCGCTTTGCGGCCCGCTCCATCCAAGCTTTCGAGCAGTTTTGAGTACTCCCATGAAAACATTTGGTATTGGCATCATCGGCTGCGGCAATATCTCATCTTCTTACCTACGACTTGCGCCGCTTTTTCGTGCATTGGATGTGCGGTCGGTTGCCGATTTGAACATGGCCGTGGCCCGTGAACGCGCTAAGGAGTATTCCGTCCGGGCAGACAGCATCGTTGACCTGCTCGCTGCCGACGACATCGACATCATCGTCAATTTGACTGTGCCAGCTGCGCATTTAGAGGTAACAAAGCAAATCCTTGAGGCCGGCAAGCACGCCTATTCCGAAAAACCCTTTGTGCTGACGGTGGAAGAAGGTGAAGTATTGCGGCGGCTAGCCAGCGAAAAAAGGCTCCGGGTCGCGTCCGCGCCCGACACCTTCCTGGGTGGTTCGCACCAGTTGACCCGCGCTGCAATCGATGAGGGACAAGTGGGTGAAATCGTCGGCGGCACCTGCCATGTGATGTCGCATGGGATGGAGGCCTGGCATCCGAACCCCGACTTTTTCTTTCAGGCCGGTGGGGGGCCGGTACTGGATCTTGGCCCCTACTACATCACCAATCTAGTGCAGCTGATCGGGCCAGTGAAAGCGGTCACGGCAATGGCTGCTGCCAGCTTTAAGACACGTACCATCGGCAATGGTCCGCGTATTGGGGAACTGGTGTCGGTAGAGACACCCACCAATATTCACGCGGTCTTGGAATTTCAAAGCGGTGCCCTGATCACGCTTGGCGCCAGTTGGGACGTCTGGTCGCATCGCCACGGGAACATGGAACTTTACGGCAGCGAGGGGTCCCTTTTTGTGCCGGATCCGAATTTTTTTGCTGGCGAAGTGTTGTTGGCAAAGCCTGATGGCGAGCCGGTTGAAATCACGCCACGCGACCACCCGTTCTCGGTCCCGAACAGCCAAGACGGTCAGGGTATCGACCGCGCCAATTACCGATGCGCCGGACTCGCCGACATGGCCGCGGCGATCACTGAAGACAGGCAACATCGCTGTAGTCTGGAGCTGGCGACACATGTTGTCGACGTAATGACGGCAATCCTGCGCTCAGCGGAAAGTCGTAGCTGGGTGGAAATGGCTACAGACTGTATCCGCCCCGAACCGCTCACCCCTTCTCAAGCCAGCGATTTGCTGGCTTGAGAAGGGGCGTGTTCAGGTTAACTCTAACTGGCGGGTCGAATTGTATGAGATGCAGCAAAAGTCGCCTTTCAAACAAGAGCAGTTGACTGTGGCTTAGTCGAACACGCAGCCACAGGGCGGACTCAAAATGACGGGATCAGACGCCAGATCAAAGCACGGCAACGTTAGCTTTCGGCTCTGGATAGGACTGAAGATGAGCAGGCACGGACAGCTCCGTGGTTTTATTGTGCAGTTTCCCGCCTCGATTCTCCGAGGCGGGAAAGAGTATAGGGTTACTGCCAACTGGCAAAAACCTCCCGTGCAAGTTCGCTTTCTGGTCGCAGGTTTTCGATGCCCTCATAGGGCACACCTTTGCCTAAGGGCAGGTGCGGAACTTCGGCAATCGTCTTCGCGTGGCGCTTAATCATATCCTGAAAGGATGCCCCAGCCCATAAAGCGATGCCGATTTGTGAACTCTCCTCGCGGGGGTCGCGCAGAATGTTAAACGTTTTCGCTGCAGCGCCGGGAAGTCCGGGTGGCGGCAGGTGCATTTTGAATTCTTGTTTTACAACAGAGCGCAGGACCGGACCCTCATACACATAGACATAATCGCGGCGCGAGTTGCCTTCACCTTCCAGCAACAGGGCAGTTTGATCGACACCATCAATGACACGGTCACGCGGAATAAAATCCGTGGCGCCGCCAAGCCGGGCAAACGTCGTGAACAAATCCGAGACGTGAACGATATCACCGGCCGCGCTTCCGGCTTCTATTACGCCCGGCCAGCGGACGAACGCGTCGGTTCTTACACCACCTTCAAGGTGTTGTGTTTTCCCGCCGCGGTAGATGAGTTCCATAAACCCTGATTGGGCAGAGGGGTAATAGTTGAAGATACCGTTATCGGCCATCAGCATTACGATGGTGTTGTCTTCGATGCCAAGCCTTTCCACTTCGTCGAGCAGATCACCAAGCCAAACATCAAGAAGCTCTAGTTTTTCAGCCATGTAACCGCCATTGCGTGACGTTTGCTGCTCTTGGTCATAGGTGAAATTCAATGGATAGAGCGGCCAGTACTGCATGAAGAAGGGTGCATCTTCTGCTGCCAGGCGGTCCAATTGCTCAATTGCCTGGCGCTGGTATCGTTCGTTCATGTCGCGGTATTTGGCCTGTGTCCAGACTTCGCCCGGCGCCATGTCGACTTCACGTGCCAAACCGCCAGCTTCTCCTTCCAAACCGGTGACAAGACCATAGGGTTTGAAACGCTGGTCAATCGCAAATGGATTTGTCTGCCCCGATGGGTCAAAACCAACCATGTTGTTGGCTTCCATTGCCTCACGCGTCATCAGCGAAAGTTGTACCTGCTGGTGCGTCGGAAATGCTGCCCAGTCGAAACCTTGGTTGTGCGGGTAGGATTGCTCGATATCGCCCTGATGCCATTTGCCAACGTGAGCCGTGTTATAGCCTGCTTCTTTAAGAACCTCCGCAATAGTCACCTCTTCGGCGGCAAGCCCCTCGCCAACCAACGCAACTTTTACCTCTTCGACTCCAGCGCGCACTGGATGACGACCGGTGAGCATCGCGGTCCGGGTCGGCGTGCAGGAGGGTTCGGTATACATCCGCATCAAGGACATGCCCTCAGCGGCCAAGTCGTTGATGTTGGGCGTGTCGATCCCCGTAACGTAGTTCATTGTTCTGTTGCCAAGCATTCCAAAGCTAACATCGTCGATGAGGACGTACAGAATATTTGGAGACCCCCCATTGGCCTCGCGAATTTCTGTCAGACGGGCGTCAATCTCGACGTCTTGAGCATCCCATTGCTCTCCAAACTGCGCTCGCAGAAATTCAAATTCCCCGTCGTGAACAATTGGGTTATTCTGCGCCATCGCGGCAGTCCCCAATAGCATAGCGGGCAGAGCCCAATTTAGTATTCTCATCCGCGTTCCTCTCTAATATTTAGCTATCTGCTCGGCACAAAAAAGTTTCTCTCTGATTTCCGCTTCAAGCGCCAAGAGACTGTCTTGGGCATCCAACAGAAATTTTTCCACGTCAACGTCAAAACTGTTTCTGGCGGCATCCACATCACGAGACAAAGCCAGATAATCTGACAAAAGTTCTTCCAGCAATGGATCTTGGCTTTGCAACTTTTTTATTTGCGAAAACCCTATTCCAAAACTCATTTCCAATTCTTGTTGTCTGTCCAATTCTCAGCACCGGCTGCTTTCGTCATATGAAACATATCATGAGACATTCCGTCGTCTGTTTAAACCTATCAGGTCGCATGCTACCGTAGCATCAGCAGTGCATCCTGCAGTATTCAAAGGGATTTTTATGTTGGACAGGCCACCAGATACCGACGCTGACCACGTTATTTCTGATGAAGATGTCCGCGCCGTAGTAGAGACGCTTGCTAAATCCAGCAGCTTTTCGGGATCTGATCGCCTGATGGGTTTTCTTCGATATGTGGTCGAAGAGAAACTGGCAGGGCGTGGTGACCTAATTCGTGAATAATCCATTGCGCTTGACGTGTACGGTTATGAACCTGACGAGATAGAGCAGCGCGAAAGTGTTGTTCGTGTTGATGCGGGTCGCATTCGCAGAAAGTTGGCCGATTATTATGGCGCTGAGGGATCAAGCACCTTAACGCGAATTGACTTGCCCATGGGAGGGTATGTTCCGGTTTTTCACGCAATTGCCGACGACAGTAGAACGCGGGATTTAATATTTCAAAGTGGCCGAGCGCGACGAAAAACTCTCTTTCTGACTACTGCACTTGTGGGTGCTTGTCTCTTATCGCTCGGCGTCTGGTACTTTCAGTCAGATCATTCTCAACTGACAGCGGAAGATACTGAGGAAAATCGAAGAACGGTGTTGTTCGACACATCCCCGAAGCGATTACAATCCGCCAATCTCGCCGAGCAAGGGCGCGATATGATCTTCCCGGCCTTCAATCCGGAAAGACTTCGCGCCGATTTATTAATCTTTGAATCGGCCATGCAAATCGACGAAACCTACGAAGGAGGGTACGCAGGCGCATCGCAGATTCAGGGATTGAAGTCCCTTCTGACAACAGACAAAGCCAAATCCGAAAGCTTGCTTGGTCATTCTGTTTCTCTTTCGAAAAAGGCGCTGGATCTTTCGCCGACCTCCGCCTGGGCATTATCGGCAAGGGCGTGGGCGGAGTTCGCATCTGGCAATTACGATGAAGCAAGGTCGTGGTCTGAAAAGGCGCAGCTTCTTGATCCACTAAACCCACACCTTCTGGAATTCAACGCGCTGATACTTCTCTACTCAGGGGAATTTGAACGCGTTATCAAAGAGACTTCTCAGATGCTGGCGCAAATGGACGGCGATGCAGGATATGTCTTCAGAAATGCGCGCGCAGCGTCATACTTTCACATGAAGAATTATTCCAAGTCGATTGAGGATTTTGAAACAGCTATTGCAAAGGGTGCTCCTATGGGGCCTGTGCCGGTCGCTTACATGATGGCTGGAAATCACTACTTGGGCCGGGAAGACCGCGCAGTTGAGCTTGTACGCAAATACGAATCTAACTGGCCGGATAACAGAGTGGATCTCATTTTTTTGAGCCTGTTCGAGAATCCGGCGTTAGGCGAACAACTTGCGCAAGGTATGTATGCTGCCGGTTGGAACCCTGATCAACCAATGAACCAAGGTGATTCTAGGTGAGTTGCGACCGACATGGGATAGTAGTTTGCTGTTTTGAAGCGAACTAAGCTTTTTTGGAGGGGACATGAGTTAACTAGGTGGGTGTTTTTGCTTGTTGCTGCAAGTTCTTGGCAAAACGCGTAGCAAAATGCGCTAAGCGACGGCTCAGAGCCCTAGCATCTGATTTCCCCAATTGCATGAACGTCAGAACTTCCTTTCTTGATATTTGTTACTTTATAAAATAACAAATTTTTACACATCGGAGATTCGAACATGAGAAAGATAGCCACGGCACGACAGGACGATGTTCTAAGAGTACTAAATGCCTGCGAAAAGCCGATGACTGCCTACCAGATACTTGAAGAATTACAAGCGGATGAGCCGGATATCGCGCCGCCGACCGTCTATCGCACTTTGTCGGCGCTGACGGATCAGGGGCGGGCGCATCGGCTCGAATCCATCAAGGCTTTTGTGCCCTGTCGCTGTAATCATACTGAAAGTGTTCCGGTCCTCGCGATTTGTGGAGACTGCGGATCGGTCGAAGAGCATGATGGCAGCAGTCTTTTGCCGAAACTGACCACGCTCACAGACCTCAGCGCGTTCCGCGCGGCGCGGCATATCGTTGAAATTCACGGGCAATGCGGAACCTGTGCAGCCTAATCCCAATGAAACCAGATGAATAGGACCCTACATGAAACAGTCACTTTCTTTGATCGCTATCCTTGCAGCCGTACCGGCCCTTGCAGAAGAAGCCCGTCAACTTGACGCTCATGAACATGGTGTCGGCGCCCTGAATATTGCGATTGATGGCACGGCAGTGGCCATGGAGTTTCAGGCGCCGGGAGCGGATATTGTCGGGTTCGAATATGCCGCTGAAAGCGAAACTGACCGTGCGGCGGTAGATGCTGCCGTTGCGACACTTGCGACCCCGCTTGATCTGTTCGTAATTCCGGCCGCGGCTGAATGTTCCGTCACACTGGCCAGCGCTGCGCTAGAGAGTGAAGAGGCCCACGCCGAGCACACGGAAGAGGCGGGACACGACGACCACAAGGATCATGACGACCATGCAGCCGATGCGGATCATGCAGATCATGAAGAGCATGTTGAACATGAAGAACATGCCGACGAAGCTGGGCATACCGAATTCCACGCCGAATATACGCTTGCATGCGCCAATCCCGAAGCGTTGACCGAGATAACCTTTACTTATTTCGAGACGTTCGAGAACGCACGTGAGCTTGAGGTGCAAATCATCACCGGCTCCAGTGCGCAGGCTTTCGAAGTTCAGCATGATGCGCCAGTGCTTGACCTGCGGAGCCTTTTCTAGAGTGAAACATGCGGTCCTTGAACTTACCGAGGTCCGGTTTCATTGGCCCGGCCGGACAAGGTTCGCATTGTCCTTGCCTGACTTTTCCGTCGAAGAAGGCGAATCTGTATTGCTGCTGGGAGAAAGTGGATCGGGCAAATCCACTTTGCTGTCACTGATCTGTGGCACCATCCTGCCCCATAAAGGGACGGTGCGCGTCGCCGGAACCGACATTGCCAAGCTGGCCAGTGGGGCGCGCGACCGGTTCCGCGCCGAACAGATCGGAGTGATCTTTCAGCAGTTCAATCTTCTGCCTTTCGGAACCGTCGCCGACAACATCCTGCTGCCGCTCCGGTTTGCTCCGGACCGGCGCAAACGCGCGGGAGATGCAAAAGCCACCGCCGTCGCCCTGTGTTCGCAACTTGGTTTGCCACAGGATGTCTTCGCCGCCTCGGCCAGTGCCCTGAGCGTGGGCCAGCAACAGCGGGTGGCTGTGGCACGGGCCTTGATTGGTCAGCCACCGCTCATTATCGCGGATGAACCGACGTCAGCCCTTGATGCAAACAGTCAGGCGGCTTTTCTGGACCTGCTTTTTCAACAAACGTCTGCCCACAACACATCGCTTTTGATGGTTAGCCATGATCCGCGATTGGGGAACCGTTTCGACCGGGTGGTTCGCATGGAAGACATTGCCCAGATCGAGCGGACCGCCGCATGATCGTGCGCCTTGCCATTGCATCGCTCTTTGCGCGCGCGCTTACGGTAGGGATGACGATCCTTGCTATTGCCTTGTCCGTGGCACTTTACCTTGGTGTCGAAAAGGTGCGCACCGGAGCTAAGGCCAGCTTTGCAGACACGATCTCGGGAACGGACCTGATCGTCGGTGCCCGGTCAGGTTCTGTGCAGCTACTGCTTTACTCGGTGTTTCGCATCGGCAATGCGACAAACAATGTCACGTGGCAAAGTTTCCAAGATATCGCCGCTCGGCAAGACGTTGAATGGATCGTACCGATCTCGTTGGGAGACAGTCACCGGCAATTCCGTGTCATGGGCACGACGCAGGCCTTTTTTGAGCATTACAAATTTCGCCAAGGCAGGTCGCTTGAGGTGGCTGAGGGTGTCATCATGGATGACCTTTTTGACACGGTCATCGGCGCGGATGTCGCTGAAACGCTAGGGTATGGCGTGGATGATCCGATTGTCGTTGCCCATGGTCTCGCTTCTTTTACCGAGCACAAAGATCAACCTTTCCACGTGTCTGGCATTCTGGCCAAGACAGGCACACCGGTGGACCGAACCGTCATTGTCGGCATGGAGGCGATCGAGGCGATCCACGTGGATTGGCAAAGCGGGGCGCAAATCCCCGGGCAATCCACACCTGCCGATGTGATCCGCCAGATGGATCTGACGCCAAAGGCAGTGACCGCAGCGCTGGTTGGCGTGGAAAGCCCATTGCAGACATTCGCCCTTCAGCGTGCGATCAATGAATACCCGGAAGAACCCTTGCTTGCGATTCTGCCCGGTGTCGCATTGCAAGAGCTTTGGGGCATCGTTGGCATAGCTGAAACCGCGTTGTTGGCCGTTTCAGCTATGGTCGTTGTTACGGCATTGATCGGAATGATGGCGACGATCTTTTCAAGCCTGAGCGAACGTCGTCGCGAAATGGCGATTTTTCGGGCCATGGGTGCGCGACCAATGACCATCCTCAGCCTGTTGGTGCTTGAAGCGATGCTTATGGCAGCAGTCGGGGCAGTGCTCGGTCTGGCTTTGCTCTATGTCGGATTGATCTTAGCGCAGCCTGTTGTGGACAGCGCCTTTGGTCTTTGGTTGCCTATCGACGCTCCTGAGATGCGAGAGGCAGCGGTCATTCTGGTGGTGATCGGAGCTAGCGCAATTGTGAGCCTCGTTCCAGCCTTGAGGGCCTATCGTATGTCACTCGCCGATGGTATGATGGTCAGGTCATGAAATCTCTGAGACACTACGTACCATTGATGTTTCGAGGCCGCCGAATGTGCGGCGGCATTCGCGCTGGAGTAATTGCATCGCTGTTCAGCGGACTCGTTGAAAGCGGTGCAGCACTCGCTTGTTCATTCCATTATTACGTCCCCGAAAAAACCGCTGCGGACTGGCTGCTTGGTGATACAGATATCATACTGGCAAGGCCGGCGCAGGATAATGCATTCGCATTCGCGCCGGTAGAGGTCTTGCGTGGAACTGGACCGGCAGAACCCTTACCGCACCTCGTTGACAGCGTTATGCGTCGAAAAATGGCTTTGTACCCGAAGCATGCCGTGCTTTTTGGACGCAACCCAGAGGGAGACTGGCAAAGGATCAGCTATGTAAATGAGGATTATCGTTCGGTCATTGATCGAGTGCTGGGCAATGCCAGCGATTGGGGTAATGGCTTTGGGCAAGAGCGCTTCTCCCTGTTTGCATCGCTGATCGATCACCCGGACGCGGCGATCCGCTACCTGGCACTGCGTGAAGTTGATAAAGCGCCTTATGAAATGTTGCGACAGATGGACTCTGCGCTTTCCAGCCAAGAATTGTTGGCCGAGATGTGGACCCGGGAAGGTTACCCATTCCAATCTATCCGTGTTCTATTGCTCGGGTTAACGGGCGAAGATTCCGCGCGCACAGAGGTCCAGGATTTTTTTGATCGTACTCGAGGGTGGGATTACGCTAGGAATTTAGGGGCTTTCGCGACTGCCCTTGTCGAACTGGACGGCGTTGACGGACTCGCCCGGTTAGAAACAACGCTGCTAGAGGATTCCACCCAGCAATTGGACAAGTTGGAGCAAGTTGTAGAAGCGCTGGCAATTCAAAATGGCGTCGGCACACCGGGTTTGCGTAACGCCATACGCAAAACGCTCGCGACGTTGGTCGAGCGACGGCCGGAAGCAGCCATTCTGGTGGCGCGGCATTTCTCCAATCGCAATGACTGGTCCCAAGGCAGGACACTTAATCTGGTTATGCAACAGAGAACTGTCCAAAACCCAAGTGATCAGTTTGCAATCGCCAGTTATGTCAATCGGGCGCAGAGACAGTCAAATCCAGCCGATTGACAAAGCCTCTATTTGGTTAGGCCACCGGGTTAGTCATATACGTAAAGGGATACTTTGAAGATGAAAACATGGACGCGCCGGCAGAGTATCGCAATCGGCTTGGCCAGTTTCGCACTGCCACGACGCCTCTGGGCAGCGAGCCCGCGAGAAATCATGTGGGATGACCTTATTCCTCCGGGTGTGGCATATTCCGAGATCATCGGCGAAGGAGAATTGGATGAGGCCAACGATCTCTGGAACCCCATCTACGACGCCAATAGCACAAAATTGAATGAGTCGTTGAATGGTGCCTACATCAAGATGCCCGGCTTCATTATCCCGTTTGACGTCAGCGCTGAGGGCGTCAAGGATTTCATGTTGGTCCCTTATGTTGGCGCATGCATACACACGCCACCACCACCGGCAAATCAACTTGTTATGGTGGAAACCAAGGAGCCATGGCCAGGAGATCAACTCTGGGATCCAGTCTGGGTGACCGGAACCATGAGGACCCAATTGCAGTCAACCAATCTTGGTCAGACGGGCTATTCAATCTCCGCCGAAGAAATGACGGTTTACGAATGGTGAGACGCTCAATTGATCGGCGAAGGCTACTGGCAGGCCTGACGGCAGCGACGCTGCTGCCGCAAATCGCGCAGGCGGAAGATGTGGTTGATCTGAGTTGGAATGACCTGCTTCCTGAAGGTGAAACATCCATTCCAAATGTGTTGCAAGGTTTTATCGACCATGAAAGCGCGCCTCTCTCCAGCCAACAACCAGAGTCGAGCGAAGTCAGAACGGATTGGAATGGTCAGATTGTTCGTCTTCCTGGGTTTGTCGTGCCAATCGAACAAAGGGGCACCGGAGTGGTCGCCTTCATACTCGTACCGTTTGTCGGTGCTTGCGTCCACGTCCCACCACCACCTGCCAATCAATTGGTTTTTGTGACGACAGAAGAACCCTACGAAAGCGCAGGGTTATTCGAACCGGTCCACGTCACTGGTATGTTTGGTGTGTCATCAACTTCAACACACCTTGCAGACATCGGATATGCGCTGTCTGCCGAAAAGATTGAGCCTTATCACGCGTAGTTCAGGTCAGGACAGAGTTTCAAGACACTACCGAGTAAGCTTTTGTGGCAATCAAAACTAAAGAAACTGTCTTCGTCGACCAACTTAAACTACCCAGGCTTTTCTCGATGCCGCCATTTCGTCGAGCGTAGCGAATTGGCGCTTTGTCCGCTAAGTTGCAGTCCAGTGGCGGCGATGAAAAGACAACTAAGTTCGCAACGCTGACGTCCCGTTTGTTCACACGGTTCGGCTCATAATCTTCACGATAAGTGTGGCTGACGGAGCTATTCGCTTGGCGTAACGGCCACCGCTACTGATTGACCAACTACGACAACAACCCGATCACCTGGCTGGCGCGAGCTCGCGAACTCCACCATCCTGTCATCCACGGGCAATGTACGTTCATCTCCTTCGGGAAATATGATGGTCGCCATTTGGCTGTCGGCGTCGTAGCTTACGACCTCGACCACGAAACTTACCATCTCCACTGCGGCGGCTCCAGGTTTGTTGCCCAGAGCAGTTCTGGCTTCGGCAATTACCAATTCAGGTGCCCCATCGTCTTCGGGGTCGGCCATCGCGAGCGCAACGCCTTCAACGTATTCCAGCGTCACCTGGTCGCCCACTTCGATCTGATCGAAATTGGCCACGTCATTTCTGGCCTCAAAGGCCGTGGCCATGCCATCTTCACCAACGATTGTCACTTCGCGTGTTTCGGTGTTGACCGCCTCAATTTTGCCGGTGACTGTTAATGTATCCGATCGCTCGGCACTGTCAGTAGATTGCGCGAGGGTGGGGAATGCAAGAAGGGTTGCTATTGCACCGGCGATGAGGCTGAGACGCATTGGGGACTTTCTCCATGGTTTCGGATATGAAACTGGTTCGGCCTTTGACCTTTGACCTAGATGGGCGAACTATCATGCTTCCGACAGGAAGATGCAATGGCAGCGACAAATACGGATGTTGGCTCAATCCCGTATAGCGGTAACTAATGCAAAGCGCGGCGAATGACCGTTCAGAGCCCAACTAGCACGTAAGGCCAATGGAAAGCGAAGATTTGGTTTGGGGAATTGCCAAACTTCGAACGACGGGTGATAATGGCGTTGTAAACGCAGCGACAATTATACAACCCATGTCGAAACTGCGGCCTTCTTGATATTGGGAGCGGTTTTCATGGATATCAATTCGACTTTAGGAGCTTTGGAGAAAACAATTTTTGATTTTTCGGGGGATAACCCTGAAATAATCACACTTGTGACAATAGTGGGAGCCGTAATTTCTTTTTTGTCATTCCTCGGTGCCGGAGGCGCTCGAATTAATCAAAGTCGAAATTCCAAGAACCTAGAACGAATTGTTAAAGATCAGCCGGAAAACTTGAAGAAAATATTATTTGAAGGAAGAGAAAAACGTCCGGTAGTTCTGGAAGAATTGAATGACACTGACACGCTCACATTGGGATTGGAGGAACTCAAAGCTGCTTCCGAATACGCTTACAAGACTGTAAGAAACAATAGAATTATGACGATTGCATTGATTGTTGGTGTCATCGCCGCGACATCTACTTTGGCAACGACCGCCTGGCAGACATCTGGTTTAAGAGAGGCTGTCTCCGTACATGACTCCAGAGTCGAGTTCATTGTTCAAAGAGTGTTCTTTGGGACAAATAGAGAAATCGAAGGTGCTACGAACGTAGGACCTTTTTTTGGTTATAATTCATCCAAAAAACTTCTGACGGGCGTAGCGGATGTTACAATTCCAAACTCTGAGGATGTGCGCCGTATTGGGGAAATTCCATTGCCAAAATCTTTTACTGTGTGGAAGATCACGCTCTGGCAGCAGGCGGAAGATCCAAAACGGCATTTTTCAGTTCAGAATGTGGAGATCCTGGAGAAAGACGAATTTGCTTCGCTCGCATCCGAGGCAGCAAATGGCGCCAGTAAATATCCGAAAACAGCTTTTGTGTTCATACATGGGTACAACACACCTTTCAGATCCGCCGTTTTTCGATCTGCCCAGATCGCATGGGACATGAGGTTCGATGGACCTGCGTTCCTCTACAGTTGGCCAGCAATTGGAAATTCTCTCGACTATGGCACAGACATTGCCAGCGCTAGGTCTGCCGCTCCCTTCTTGGACGAGTTCTTGGAGTTGGTCGCAGGGTTGGAGGGTGTTGATCAAGTCCATCTGATCGCGCACTCGATGGGTAGCGAGGCACTTGCTGAGGTTTTGACGCGAAACGGACTGTCTTTCGCACGAAATGATGAGACCAAAATTGATCAGCTTATTCTTGCAGCACCAGACCTTGATGCAGAACGCTTTTTACAAATTACAGACCACTTCGATAACGCATCTGAAGACATCACACTTTATGCCTCATCTAAGGATAAGGCGCTCCTTGTGGCTCAGTCGCTTGTACGCACCAACAAACCGCGGCTTGGATTTGTACAGCCCGACGGTCCAATTGTTCATCCGAGTATCTTTTCGATAGATGTTAGTGTCGCCAGTACGGAAATTTTTGGAATTAACCATAACACATACGTAAAGGATCGGACTTTGATTGATGACATTGGCCGATTGTTAAAGTTCGGCGTTCAGCCGCCGGACGACCGTATGCCTTCGTTGAACGCCCATGACACTCCAAATGGCGTGTATTGGCGCATAAGAGAGTAGGTTCTGACCCGCAGACATGGACGCGGACATTAAGTTTGTGTTGGTGCAATGGCTGCCCTGTCCTGCGTCTTCCCTGTTCGATCCCGGTGCAGCGAAGGATCAATCCTACTAATACCTGTCGTTCGCGGATCACGCGGCGAAGGTGTCGAGAGAGCCCGAAGCGAAAGTAATTTCACAAATTTTTTTCCTAAATTGAATCCCCGGAGCGCGACTAACTTGCTTCAGAACATGCTTGCGTTGGCAGTCAGGGTTGATCCGTTGCTGTCGGCAAAAACTTAACTCTTCAACGTCTCGCCGTTCGCGAAACGCTCTCGAGTACGATTAGCAAAAGCGACGAGTGAAAGCATCACCGGAACTTCGACTAATACACCAACGACAGTAGCCAATGCGGCGCCGGAATTAAGGCCGAACAGACTGATCGCTACGGCAACGGCAAGCTCAAAGAAGTTCGAAGTACCGATAAGTGCACAAGGCGCTGCGATCTTGTGTGGCACGCGCCAGATGAAAGCCGCAGCATAGGCCAGCGCGAAAATCCCGTAAGATTGGATCAAAATCGGCACCGCGATCATGGCGATGATCTGCGGTCGATCCAAAATCACTTGTCCCTGGAGACCGAATAGGATGATCACGGTCGCAATCAACCCGACAATCGACCATGGCTTGATACGGTCACGGAACGCCTCAATCCTCATCTCGGAGCCCAGAAGTTTCCTAGTCCAAACCCCAGCAGCAAGTGGAAACGCAACGAATAGGACGACGGATAAAACCAACGTTTTCCAAGGCACCGAAATATCTGTGACACCTAGAAGGAACGCAACAATGGGTGCAAAGGCAAAAACCATCACGATGTCATTTACCGAGACCTGCAAAAGCGTGTAGCTTTCATCGCCCCGGGTCAATTGGGACCAGACGAACACCATTGCCGTACAGGGGGCCGCGCCCAGAAGAATGAGCCCTGCAATGTATTGCTGGGCGTCCTCAGGAGCTATTAGGTCAGCGAAAACAACTTCAAAAAACAACACACCTAGAGCGGCCATGGTAAAGGGCTTTATCAGCCAGTTTACGAACAGTGTGATTGCAAGACCTTTCGGCTGTTTCACCACATTTCGTAGGCTGCCAGGATCGACGCCGATCATCATTGGGTAAACCATCGCCCAAATCAGGACCGCAACAACAAGGTTAACGCTGGCTATTTCCGCCGCGGCAACCGTCTCGACCAGACCCGATGCAGTGTTGCCAATCAGTATCCCACCCGCCATGGCCAGTGCGATCCAAAGTGATAGATATCGTTCGAAGACATTCATGTCCTGATCAATAAGGTTCAGAGTGAATGAAGTCGAGAACCAGTACCCGTGGCCTCACTAATGTGCATCCGACTATCCCCTTTTATTGCTGAGGCGGCCTTTAGACATTGCACTTTTGCCGGTCCCTTTGCGAACGTCTGGAAAGTCCTCAACACGGTCATTCAAAAAATGTGCGGCGCATGACTGGTTCGAGCCCAGTGCGGAGATTCATCCGACACAGAATCATTGCCAGGTCAAGTGAAAGGAAGGAGCGTCGCAGTTACCCGGTTAGAACAGACGGTGGAAACCGGAGAGGACAGATATGCTATCACCAAACATTCGCAATGCGACAGCAAAGGACGCATCATTCATTCTGGAAATGAGCGAAATCGCGGGGCACGGTTTCTTGCCGCACTATTTCAAGCAGGTGCTACCGGAAGGCCAAGACCTGCAGGGGTTCATGCTGTCTCGCGTAGAGAATTCACAAGGCAAAATGTCTTACACCAAGTGCTTGATCGCCGAATTTGAGGGGGCATATGCGGGAATGATCAATCTTGATGTTATTTCGGATTGTCCCGAAGCGATCGATCCTGACTTACCGCCTATGTTCAGACCTCTCGCCGAATTGGAAGCCTCAGTGCCGGGAGCCTTAATCATTGAATTTCTTGCTACTTTGCCCAAAGCACGCGGCAAAGGTGTAGGAGCTGCACTCATTGACAGTGCCAAAAGCCAAGCCGGTTCAGGAGGGCTGGCACTGGTGGTGTCGAACAATAACACAGCCGCCCGTGGGCTCTACCAAAAGGCTGGTTTTGTTGAAGCGGGTCGAAGACCCATCGTGACACAAGGTTGGGAGACCACGGGAACCGAATGGATTCTTATGAAACACTCGTAGTGCAACCGTGTAATCGTTCTGTGCTTAAGGGTGCCTGAACGGGTATGACGGCTATGCCCGCTTTTCCACAATTGAGACATCAATCAGGGACGCAATGAATTGCCTCATTAACCAACCATGGCTTACGGAATCTGCGCCGAACATGAAGACCAGGTTCAGCGACAGGCTTCCTATGTCGCCAGGCTGATTTGCTCGGCTATGCCGACGATTATTGGTGGGCTTCAATCTGCACATGGAACTACCTTCCGGTACTCAACAACAAGCGCTCCAAAGTTATGATTTGAATGCTAGCAAATTGATGCATGTTCGCTTTATGTTCTCATTCATGCCATACGAACCACTAGTGCTGGGACTGAAAGGAAGGGTGAGACTATCGCACCTGACAGCGCGCGACGTGGTCATCGTTGTCTGCCCAGCGTGCCATCGGAATTGGCGTGTCGCGCCGCACATCCTTTATGACCGTTACCACGAGTATCAACTCATTGATGTCATCGCTAAGGACTTTAAGTGCAGACGGTGCAATCATGGTGAGCGGATGTACTGGCATCTCGAAAGGGCGACGGGACCAGAATTTCCACGAGCCGCCTGATAGTGGGGCAGATTTAGTTCTCAGGGCGACTTAGCGCCAAATCGGAGGCTTAACAGGGAAAGTGATGAACTCTAAGGACTCGATCGAAAGGCTAGTTAGAGCACTGTTTTCGTTTTCGCCACAATTCTAGCATGTTGTCGTCTCACTATTGTGGTGTTTGGGTGTCATCACTCATCGAAGCTTCTGAAAACGGAATACTTTGCATGAAAAATCAAGCATTAAAATTGGCCGCTATTGCGACGGCGGCTATCACATTTACTGCTGTTGAAACTGTTCAAGCAGCAACAATAGACTTTAACGGTACAGTTGGGGAACGTTCCTACATATCCACGCGGTCCTCCTCAATTTCGGAGGACGGGTTTACGCTGCAAGCCAACTCAAGGAACCAATTCATCATCGATAACAATTATCACAACTCGACGATGGGTTTCGACGATGATTACTATGAGTTTAACGGCACTGGTGCGAACCTGACCATTACGGCGGACTCTGGAAATGCATTCAATTTCGTCACTATCCTGGTGGGTGCATTGATCCAAAACGGCCAATTGGAGTTTACCGGTTATTTTGAAGGTGGCGGATCAATTATGAGTTCCGTCGGCGCATCTGCAGGTCAATACAACACTTTTTCCGCAAGCGGTTTTCTGGGCCTGTCAAGCTTGGTAATCAGTGCAAACTCTGACGGTTTGTTCCCATCTTTTGACGATATCGTTCTGAACGAAGTATCACCTATACCGGTTCCTGGCGGGCTACCAATCTTCCTAACCGGGCTGGCAGGGTTTGCTGTTCTTAGGAAGCGGAAGAAGCGAGCATCTCAAACCTAATCATCCAAGTAAACGCCGGGGCAATTCGATCTAGCGTGTGAAATGCTTCCATAGGATTAGGGGGTGGGATCCCTGAACTCCTTTTCTCTCGAACCAAGCGCCGCATCCGGCAATTTTGGCAGGTGTTTTTCATCTGAATGATCTTGGGTCCCTTGGTGAGGGTTGCATCATCTTCAGTGTTGGATTGCTTGCGTCCGGATAAGCTTCAGATGGTTAGACTGCCACACATAGCAACTGGTCTGCGAATTCTGTCGTGTCGACAGTTTACGTGGCAGTCGTCTGCACAACTAAATTCCCCATTCAATGATTCCTATCAAGGCGGGTGCATTTAAATTCAGTTAAGATTTGGACCTCTATGGGCGTGATCGCTGATCGCGCTCTTTTTTTTGGGGGCAGGGGCTATGCAACTAAATGAATACAACAAAGTTGAGCGTGCGGCTGGTATCAGCCGAGACGAGGTAGGCAGACTTGGGACGGCGATACTCTTCGTCGTTGCCGTAATTATTTACACAGGCACGCAATTTGCGCATTTAGAGCAATCCTACATGCTGATTTCCGCAGCCGTGATCGGCGCCTATATGGCAATGAACATTGGCGCGAACGACGTAGCCAACAATGTTGGCCCGGCGGTCGGATCATTGGCCATGTCGTTGACTATGGCGATCGTGATTGCCGCTATATTTGAAGCCAGTGGCGCCATCATTGCCGGAGGCGACGTGGTCTCGACTGTCAAGAAGGGGATTATCGACCCGGCCGACATAAACAACCCTGATATATTTGTTTGGGTCATGATGGGCGCATTGATAGGCGCCGCAATCTGGCTGAACCTGGCAACGTGGCTGGGGGCCCCGGTATCTACCACGCACTCCATTGTTGGCGGTGTCATGGGCGCCGGTATCGCGTCCAGTGGTTGGGATATCGTAAATTGGGATGCGATGGCTAAAATTGCGGCGTCATGGGTAATTTCACCAGTTATTGGTGGGGTGATTGCTGCTTTCTTTCTTTATATGCTTAAGAGAACGGTCTTTTTCAAAGCAAACCCGATTGAATCTGCCCAGAAAATTGTACCGATCATGATCGGGGTGATGGGTTGGGCTTTTACCACCTATATCGCCTTGAAGGGCATCAAGCATTTGGTCAAGGTTTCCTTTCCAATGGCACTTTTCTTTGGCTTGATTGCGGGCATTATCATCTACTTATTGGTCAAACCCGCGATTGCGAAAAAGGCACCGATTCTGACACCAGACCGCGATGGCGTGAATCGGCTTTTCACCATTCCATTGATTTTTGGGGCTGCGCTTCTGAGTTTTGCGCACGGCGCGAATGACGTGGCGAACGCCGTGGGGCCGCTGGCTGGTATCGTAGATGTGTTGAGCGAAGGGGACGGCGGAGCCAAGGTCGCCATTCCGTTCTGGGTCATGGCAATCGGGGCCATCGGAATTTCTATCGGCCTAGCACTATACGGGCCAAAGTTGATCCGCACTGTTGGGTCTGAGATTACCGAGCTAGATCGCTCACGCGCCTTCTGTATAGCGCTAGCGGCTGCTATCACCGTGATTGTCGCCAGCCAGCTAGGCCTACCAGTCAGCTCAACCCATGTTGCGCTGGGTGGGATTTTTGGCGTGGGCTTTCTACGCGAGTTTCTGGAACAGCGTCTAGGTCGCGTCGTACAGGACGTGATTCAGAGCCACGAGGGGGAGCCCGATTTTAATAAGGTTGAAGCGGTTCTGCGCGATTTCCAAAACGCACCAGCAGAAGACAAGCGACGCATTCTGGACGAGTTGAAAAAAATGGGCGGCGAAGCAACCATTTCCGCCGCGCAGCGCAAGGAGTTGTCGCGCGCGCTCAAGCGACAATTGGTCAAACGCTCGTCTTTGCTGAAAATCGTTTCGGCTTGGATTATTACCGTACCGGTGTCTGCTTTGCTTGCCAGCATATTCTATTTTACCTTGCGTGGTATGATGTTGCCTTGACATGAAGAGTATTTTTGAGAGAACCCTGCTGCCGGTTATCCTGTGCATCCTGATCCTCGGTTTTTGGATAAGTCCGGATTTTCAGGAGATCGCAGCAGGTGTTGCCATCTTCCTGTTCGGGATGCTGATGCTTGAGGACGGATTCAACCGCTTCAGCGGAGGCATTCTTGAAAACCTCCTGAAACGCGCGACCAGCTCGACCTTCAAATCGGTAGGTTTCGGGGTCCTGAGCACGACAGTCATGCAGTCCTCGTCACTGGTCTCGGTCATCGCAATTTCCTTCCTCAGTGCCGGTTTGATCTCGCTTGCCGGGGGCGTGGGGATCATCTTTGGTGCCAATATCGGGACCACGACGGGTGCGTGGTTGGTTGCTGGCTTTGGGTTAAAGGTCAAAATCTCGGCTTATGCGCTGCCTATGTTGGCTGTCAGCATCGTTCTTGTGTTCCAGAAGTCGAATTATCTAAAGGGTGCCGGGTTTGTTCTGGCAGGGTTGGGTTTCCTGTTCTTGGGTATCCACCACATGAAAGAAGGTTTTGAAGCCTTCAAGGACCAATTCGACTTGACGCATTTCGCCATGACCGGATTTGTAGGGCTAGTGGTTTACACTCTGATCGGCGCTGCCGCGACCGTGGTCATGCAATCCAGTCACGCGACAATGGTGCTTGTCATCACCGCCTTGGCCGCTGGGCAAACCTCTTACGAAAATGCCCTAGCTTTGGCGATTGGCGCCAATATTGGCACGACGATCACTGCGATCATTGGGTCATTGACAGCGAATTACCAGGGCAAGCGATTGGCTCTGGCACATTTGATCTTCAACACTGTCACTGCTGGGATGGCGTTAATCCTGATTTCACCTATCGTAGATGCTGTAGATTGGATCAGCGATGGAGTCGGTATTCGCTCGGATGACTACGCGCTGAAGCTGGCGGTTTTTCACACGATTTTCAACGTGCTGGGCGTGGTACTCATGTTGCCAGCGATGAATAAGTTGATTTTGTTTCTCACTCGCGCCATTCCCGATGTCGTACCTGACATCTCGAAACCCCGTTACATCAACGACGCCGTCGGTGAGTTTCCGGCAACCATCGAATTGGCGCTGCGCAAAGAAATTGCACACCTCCACGACAACGCCATTGAACTGATTGCACACGCCCTGAATCTGCACCGCCACAAGCTTTTTGAAGCACAGGATATTGAGGCCTATGTCAGCGCCTCGCGCAAGCCCTTCGACATAGATGTTGATTTGCTCTACGAACAGCGGATTAAGTCGCTCTATTCTGCAATCCTGGAATTCATCACCAAATCGCTGGCCAGTGACTTGCCGGAAACGTCGGTGAAAACGCTGCAACAATTGCGCCGCTCTGCTGAAGAAATGGTACGCGCAGTCAAAGAGGTGAAGCACCTTCGAATCAATTCCTCGAAATTTACTACAAGAGATCATGGGGAAATCACGCGGCTTTATAACCGGCTTCGGACGGAGTTGGCACGGATGATCGTTGAGGCAAAAAAACTGGCCGACGCGGACCCTGAGCAACGCAGTAGTCTTTGGCTTGAAGAAGAAAGGGTGCGCGCCAAAAAGATCAAAGCAGAACTAGGTGATTTTGTTGAGGCGCTGATGATCAAAGGGGATCTGAGCGGGGCCGAGGCAACGTCATTTCTGAACGATGCCGCCTACGGATACCGAGCGATGAAGGACGTCATCGATGCAACCCGATTCCTTTATTCCGAGCCCGAGGGGCCGATGGCCGAAATCGAAGGCATTCTGTCGGCGGACGAAGATGATATCGACAGTCCGGAATCGGCGTCATGAGACTGTTGAAACTTGATTCTAAAGTAATCCGATATGCAAAGGATGCAGAGCAATGGGTTTGAGCAACATAGTGAAACGGTTGAACAAATATCAGGATCGCCTGGCCGAGGGTAAGGCGGAGAAAATAAAGTCGCGCCATATCCAGAAAGCGATAGAAAAACTTGCGGCAAAGGAAATCGAACTGACTGCTGAGCTCCAAGATGTGACCAAACTTGAAAAGCGTAAGCGTCTGAACCAGAAAATATCAACCATACACGAGCAAATCGAGAAGGCTAAGTGGCTGGAAAAGCAGATTTGACCAAACTGGGGTCTGGCTTCATCGCGCGGGGCAAGGGACCAGCGGCAAGGGCGGCGCGTTCCTGACAGATCCGGGACAAGCCGGGCGTTGCCGTGTCGTTCATCGACGAAGGTGCGGCCAATCAAGGCGCGTTTCATGAAGCGAAGAACCTCGCGGCGGTATGGAAGCTTTCGATGATCCTTGTGGTCGAGGACGACGCCAAGGGGTTCTCGATCTCGAAGAATGCCTCGACCGCCAAGTGTGCCCATTAGAAGAAATTTCTTAGGCATGCGGAAGCATAACATCACTACACTTTATCAAGGCGCCATTTGTTAGACAGCTAAGGCCGATCACACCGGATGGAAGCGTGATATTTTGTACCAAATTTGCCAATCCAATTCCGGATCGTCTCATAGCTCACGAAAATGCTGCGCGTCGCAATTAGATGTTCGACATCGCGCAGGTTCAATGAAAACCGAAAATAGCGCCAGACCGCACAGGCAATGATCTCAGGCGGAAAACTGTAACCCTTGAAAATTCTGGAATGTTTGGCTTTTGACATGCTGATAGGTACGATTTCAGATCAGAACCCGCAAGTTGACGAAGCCGTGTATGTAGCCTCTGTCTCAATTCATGCTGGAGTTTACGACACTATCAAAAAAAGTGGCACCGGGTTCCCCATCCGGTGCCACTGATCGAGACCGCACTCGGGGGAGATAGAATACCTAAATCCCCATCCGTGAGTGGAGTTTGGGCGATCAATCAAGACCTAAGTTAGCTTGCGTATTGGTCTCTCGTGGACCATTGATCCCGACATAAGAAGAAACAGCGGTGCCTTTTTGCGCGCAGCGGCCATTTTCTTGTGAATTCTTGCCAATATGGCAATAACTGAGCCCAGCCCACGATATACAAATGATAAATTTGGGTGAAACACTTCGTGGCTAGACTACTAAATTGATACAAATACTCGACGTCAGCGATCTTCAATACCTGGAATAAAGCCTGGTCCGAACCAATTGCATGCGTTCGGGCAACAAAAACAGTGGAATTGCTTTAAGTCACCCTTCTCAGGGCCGCTCTGATCAGAGCTTTGGCGACGTTTGCCCCGGTATGATGATCAGGCCAGATATAGCAGAGGACATGCACGTGGTTATTAGCTGCTTCAACCGGCGGCCGCCCTCATCATCGGATCGGGGATCGATGGGCCGATCTCGCTGGCCTTGGACCTGATGTCGAAAACCCCGCCGTTGTGGGGTGATGAAAAACGTCAAAGCTCTTCTCAGCATGGGTGTCGATTAAACCACTGAAACTCTAGGCTGATTGCATCCATTCAAGGCAAGCTTCCGTGAGGCCAGTAGAGTGGTATTCAGCACTGACCCAGCCGTCGTACCCATCAGCGTCAATGGCGGCAAACAGCGCCGGAAAATCCATATTGCCAGCGCCAGGTTCATGTCGCCCGGGTGCGCTTCCGACCTGGACATGAACCGCATGATTACCGACCGCGTGCCAGACTGCCATTGCATCGCCTGTGATCATCTGGGCATGATAGGTGTCATACTGCAGTCCGACATTGGGCCTGTTCACTGCGTCGAGCACGCCAATTGCAAGATCATAGTCATTCAGAAAATATCCCGGCTGATCAACGGAGTTAAGTGGCTCGATCGTAAAGCGCTGTGCGGGTGCATTGTCAGCAGCCCATTGAAGGTTTTCAACAAATGTCGTTCTGGCATCGGACCCGTTGGCAGCACCAGACATGACGTGGACGATTTTTGGCTTGAGTACATCCGCATACCGCAAAACCCGCCGGATATCGTGCTGAAAGCGCTGCCGACCACCCGGCACAGCAGCAAATCCTCGCTCTCCACCGGTGTAATTTGGAGGCGGCGCATTGATCAACACTAGCTCGAGGCCATTTGCGATCAAAGCGCGGCTGGTTTCCTTGGCGGCGAATTCGTAGGGAAACAGGATTTCCACCGCTTCAAAACCTGCGGCAGCAGCCGCGTCAAAGCGATCCAGATAGGGCAGTTCGTCAAACAAGAGGGTCAGGTTGGCGGCGAAACGTGGCATGATCGTTATCCCATCAATACAAGGGCCTGATTAAAGAAGTGCCTGTCACTCAGTCAGTTCATCTGACGGGATGATCGGGAAAAACTGCCCGGAGGACCACAACCCAAACCACTCGTCATGATGGGTACCGATATCGACCAGCCGATAGAAGCTTTTGCGGTCTATCAGTGCCTCCAGACCCGCGCGGATCATGATGTAAGGCGAGGGTTCTCCGGTTTCAGGGTCACGCACAACGCGAATGACATGTTCCGGGCCCGCCGCCGCGAAATCGCCAACGTGCGTTTCGAATGTCAGAACCTGCTCAGCACCCGCGCCCGAAACATCAAAGTCCACGGCAACAAAAGGGGCGTCATCAACTGTTATCCCGACCTTTTCCACCGGTGTAACAAGAAAATACTTGCCGTCTTCCAGTTTGAGGATGGATGAGAACAATTTGACCAATTCCAAGCGTCCAAATGGTGTGCCCAGATAAAACCATGTGCCATCTCGCGCGATCCGGATGTCCAGATCACCGCAGAACGGGGGATTCCACAGATGAACAGGCGGCAAGCCGCGGCTTTTAGTCGATTTGACAGAGGCGATGAGACCTTCTGCGGTTGGAGTCACATTTATTTGTCCACTCATTGCTTTTGCCATTTCCGTTTCGCGCGATACACTCCTATCTAAAGTATATAATCGTCGGGAGACAGATAGCCATGACAGATCACGCAGACCTCGTGCAACAGATCGAAGCGCTGGAAGAAAAGCTGACCGCGGCCAAGGCATCGATCACGCGCCGGTTCATCGGGCAGGAGCGTGTCGTGGATCTGACTTTGACAGCGCTCTTGTGTGGTGGCCACGGACTGCTCATTGGTTTGCCGGGGCTTGGGAAAACGCGTCTGGTAGAAACCCTGTCGACCGTGATGGGACTGAATGGCAAGCGCATTCAGTTCACCCCGGATCTGATGCCTGCAGATATTCTTGGCTCCGAAGTTCTTGATACTGCCGACGATGGTACACGTTCATTCCGGTTCGTGCCTGGTCCGATTTTTTGCCAGTTGCTCATGGCCGACGAGATTAACCGGGCCAGCCCGAGAACCCAGTCTGCCCTGTTGCAGGCGATGCAAGAACATACCGTGACCGTTGCGGGAGAAGATCGCCCGCTTGATCAGCCATTTCATGTATTGGCGACACAAAATCCGATTGAACAGGAGGGTACATATCCGCTACCCGAGGCGCAATTAGATCGTTTTCTGGTGCAGATCGACGTGAATTATCCTTCGCGCGACACAGAAAGGGATATTCTGATTGCGACAACGGGTGCGACTGAGGACGAGTCGACCGAAGTGTTTACGACGGGCGAGTTGTTGACCGCACAAACGCTGTTGCGGCGCATGCCAGTGGGAGAAAGCGTCGTTGAAATGATCCTTGATCTGGTGCGTGCATTTCGCCCGGATGAACCGGGTGCGTCAGAGCGGGTGCGCGAAACTGTCGCGTGGGGTCCCGGTCCCCGCGCTGCTCAGGCATTGATGATGACGGTGCGCGCAAGCGCGTTGCTTCAGGGGCGTTTGGCACCGTCGGCCGAAGACGTGATCGATATGGCCCGTCCGGTATTGTCGCATCGCATGGCATTAAATTTTGCAGCGCGTGCTCGTGGCGATAGTCTGTCAGACCTCATTGATACGACTGCAGCTTCGCTTGCCCAAACACGTGCCGCGGCGTGACCCAACAGATTTCCCTACGCGAACGGGCCGAAGAACAGGCTGCACGTTTGCCCCCATTGCTAGCGCGAGCTGAGCATTTAGCAGGGACAGTTCTGCTAGGCGATCATGGTCGGCGCAAGTCCGGCCTGGGAGATGACTTCTGGCAGTACCGTCCGGCGCAACTGGGCGATAGCCGCCGCATGATTGACCACCGTCGCTCAGCGCGAGGGGACATGCAATTCGTTCGCGAACGAGAGTGGCAGATTGCGCAGTCGGTGATGTTATGGGTGGATCAAAGTGCGTCAATGCGGTTCGCCTCTACTCCGGACCTGCCGCAAAAATCTGACAGGGCGCGGCTGATCGGTTTGGCGATTGCCATCCTGCTTGTTCGCGGCGGAGAGCGCGTAGGTCTTACGGGTACCACGCTGCCGCCCCGGCGCGGCAATACGCAGGTTTTGAGACTGGCAGAAGCCTTTTCCGAAGACGCTGATGCAGATTATGCCGAACCTGAGTCGCGTGCGATGATTCCGCATGCCCGCGCGGTCTTTATTTCTGATTTCATGGGCGATATTGCTGGCGCACGGCTGGCGTTAACCAAGGCGGCGGATCGGGGCGTGCGGGGCATCCTTCTTCATGTTCTGGATCCAGCAGAGGAAGCATTCCCTTTTCAAGGTCGTACAGTATTCGAAAGCATGGCTGGTACGCTGGTGCATGAGACACTCAAAGCCGGGGAGTTGAAATCGCGTTATCTGGACCGGTTGGCGGCTCGTAAGGAAGAACTGCAGGCGCTCGCCGCTGTAACAGGTTGGCAATACAGCGTGCACCACACAAACAGTTCTGCTCAAACTGCACTCTTGTGGCTGTATCGCGCGCTCGACAAGGAGCAGGTATGACCGTTTTGGGCGGCATAGGCTTTACTGCGCCCTGGCTATTACTGGGGTTGCTTGCGTTGCCTGCGCTTTGGCTGATCCTGAGGGCCGTACCTCCAGCGCCAATTCGACGTCGATTTCCGGGTGTGGCGCTGTTGCTGGGGCTCACCGATGACGAAAGCGTGTCAGACCGAACGCCGTGGTGGCTTTTGTTGCTGCGCATGCTGGCGGTCGCGGCGGTTATTCTTGGTCTCGCCGGACCGGTTTTAAACCCTTCGCAGGATCGCACTGGTAGCGGACCCTTGTTGTTTGTGCTCGATTCCAGTTGGGCCGGGGCGACCCGCTGGCCAGCTAAAATGGACGTAATCGAGGCGCAATTGACAGAAGCCGGGCGCGCAGGGCGCACAGTGGCCATGATACATTTGACCGCGCCTGAGCCCCTCGTCTTTCAATCAGCCGATGTCTGGGCCGCCCGTATGGCAGGGTTGAAACCAAAACCGTGGACCCCTGATGCGAGGCTGATTTCGCAGACTGTTGATTTGCTGGGCAATGACAGCTTTGAAACCTACTGGATGTCAGATGGATTGACCTATGAGGGCCAGGATGAATTGCTGGCGGCGCTGGAAGAACGTGGGCCTGTGCGGGTTTATCAAAGCGCAAATGAGGTATTGGCATTACAACCAGCGACGTTCGAGGACGGAGCCGTCCAGTTAACAGCCCGCCGTTCTGCTGAGGGCGGTGCCCGCGAAGTTATGCTGCTTGCGCATGGTCGTGATCCTGCCGGAAACGCGCGAATATTGGCGAGCGTCCCTGCTGTATTCGACACAGGGATGCAGGAAGCACAAGTAGCGCTTTCGTTGCCTTCTGAACTGCGCGCCCGGCTGACCAAATTTGAGATACAAGGCCAGCGATCCGCCGGTGCTGTATCTTTATCTGACGACAGTTTGCGGCGCCGCGAAGTAGCGTTGATGTCTGGGCGCGAGGATCGCGAAGGGCTGGAGCTGCTTTCGCCGCTGCATTATCTGGAGCAAGCTTTGGTCCCGACCGCAGACCTGATCAACGGCGCACTGATGGACTTTTTGCCCGCCAATCCGGATGTAATAGCTATGGCAGATGTGGCAACACTTTCCGCCGCAGAAGAAGCGGCCCTGTTGGAGTGGGTCGAAAGTGGGGGCATGTTGCTCCGCTTTGCCGGACCGAAACTCGCGGCAAGCGATGTCAGCCGTGCTGATGAACATCCGCTCATGCCAGTAAGGCTAAGGGCAGGAGGTCGTACTGTGGGTGGCGCGATGAGTTGGGGCGAACCCAAAGCTCTTGCTCCATTTTCAGAAACTTCGCCGTTCTTTGGGTTGCAAATACCCGAGGATGTTCGGGTAACCGCTCAGGTTCTGGCGCAACCTGACGCCAGCCTTGCCTCGAGCGTCATTGCGGAGCTGCAAGACGGAACGCCGCTGGTGACGCAAAAGTCACTTGGCGATGGTCAGATCGTGCTGTTTCACGTAACAGCCAACGCAGAATGGTCGACCCTGCCATTGTCCGGACTATTTGTTGAGATGCTGGAACGATTGGCCGTGTCATCAAGCGCCAAAACGCCCAGTGCAACTGAACTGGAAGGAACTACATGGACGCCTATTCAGATTCTTGACGGGTTTGGAGGCCTGTCAGATGCCGGCAATTTGCCGGGTATTGAAGGCCTAGATCTGGCGGAAGCCCCAGTTGGGCCAAATCTGCAGCCAGGTTTATACGCCTCAGGGGACCGTCGCATTGCCCGCAATGTCGTAGGTGCTGACACGGTCCTCACACCGGCAAGCTGGCCAGCTCGGATTCCGGTAGTCGGAATGACTGTTCAGGCGGAATTGCCGGTGGGGGGGATCTTGCTGGGAGCAGCCATTGCCTTACTTTTGTTTGATGTGATCGCCTCGCTTGCACTTTCCGGCCGTCTGCTTGGCGCACGCGCTGCTGCTGCACTTTTGGCGATTCTTTTTCTGCCCTTTGGAACAATACCGGCGGATGCCCAAAGCGACGATGACTTTGCTCTGGCTGCGACCGACGAATTGGTACTCGGTCATGTTATTACGGGCAATCGAGCGGTCGATGATGCAGCCCGCTCTGGTTTGGTCGGTCTGTCAGAAGTATTGTCGCAACGCACCTCCGTTGAGCCTGCAACACCTGCGAGTATTAATCTGGAGGCGGATGAACTAGCTTTCTTTCCATTCCTATATTGGCCCATAACACCCGATCAACCTACGCCATCGGGTGACGCCTATGCAAAACTGAATGAATACCTCCGGTCAGGCGGGATGATCTTGTTTGATACGCGCGATGCGGATATTGCGCGTTTTGGCGCCGCCAGCCCCAATGGGCGCAAGCTTCAGGATCTGGCGCGGCAATTGATTATTCCACCCCTAGAGCCGCTGCCGTCAGACCATGTGCTGACACGTACGTTTTACCTGCTGCAGGATTTTCCTGGGCGCCACACCAGCCGTGAAGTTTGGGTCGAAGCTGCGCCACCAAATGCAGAGCAGATTGAAGGCATGCCGTTTCGCAACCTAAATGATGGGGTGACACCGGTCGTCATTGGCGGCAACGACTGGGCTGCAGCTTGGGCAATGAATGACAGAGGCGGACCTGCGTTCCCCATCGGGCGCGGGTTCTCCGGCGAGCGACAACGCGAACTGGCCTATCGTTTTGGCATGAATCTGATCATGCATGTGCTGACCGGCAATTATAAGTCGGATCAGGTACATGTCCCGGCACTACTTGACAGGTTGGGCCAATGACGCAGTTTGTTATTTTTGACCCGCTGGTCCCTTGGCCGTTTCTGGTTGCCCTTGCTGCCGTGACGATGCTGGGGATAGGACTCGCGCTTTGGCGTGGTCTTTCGGGGTGGGCACTTCGGTTTCTGGCGGGAGCGGTAATTCTGGGCGCGCTTTCTGGTCCTGCATTCCAGCAGGAAGATCGCAATCCATTGACGGACATCGTTGTCCTGCTGGAAGACAAAAGTGCTAGTCAATCCTTGTCCGACAGACGCGCTCAGACCGAAGAAGCGGTCACTGCGCTGAGTGTCGCATTAGCGACGCGTGAAAACACGGAATTGCGGCGCGTGACAGTAACGGACGGTGAGGGCGACGGCGGTACTGCGTTGATGAGCGCCCTTAGCGAGGCACTTGCCGAACAACCGCGCGCGCGGATTGCTGGAATCATTGCATTGAGTGATGGTCAAGTTCACGATATTGCCCGCACACCGGAATTGCCTGCGCCAATGCACTTGCTATTGACAGGGCGAGAACCTGACTGGGATCGCAGACTGGTTGTTCAAAACGCGCCTGCATTTGCAATTATTGGCGAACCCGTGACGCTCACCTTGCGCGTGGAAGACAGTGGGGCGGTTCCGCAAGGTGAGACGTTTGCGCCACTTAACATTTCGGTAGATGGGGCGGCGCCACAAACTTTCACAGTGCCAATCGGAGAGAACATCGAGCTGCCGGTAACGTTGCCCCATAGCGGGCGCAATGTGATTCAGTTTTCGGTCCCGATGGCGGAAGGCGAACTGACAGATCGTAACAACACGGCCCTGATCCAGATAAATGGTGTTCGCGACCGGTTGCGTGTTTTGTTGGTATCCGGCGAACCCCATGCGGGTGGGCGAACATGGCGCAATTTGCTTAAGTCGGACAGCTCTGTCGATCTTGTCCACTTCACAATACTTCGTCCCCCTGAAAAACAGGACGGTGTACCGGTCGGGGAGCTTTCCCTGATCGCGTTTCCGACCAGGGAGCTATTTCTGGAAAAGATCGATGACTTTGATCTCATTATTTTTGACCGGTACAAGCGGCGGGGCATATTGCCGGCGCTCTATCTGGACAACGTTGCGCGGTATGTTGAACAGGGCGGTGCTGTTTTGGTGGCGGCGGGCCCGGATTTTGCGGGGGCAGAAAGCCTCTATCGCTCTCCTCTTAACCGGATCCTGCCTGCGGAACCCAGCGCTCGGGTCTACGACGAAGGCTTTACCCCAACAGTAACGGACATTGGCGAACGTCACCCGGTATCGGCCGGACTGCCAGATGCAGGGGATTGGGGGAGATGGCTGCGTCAGATTGATGTGGCGCAACAATCGGGCGACGTGGTCATGAGCGGCGTCGATGACAGACCGCTACTCGTGCTGGATCGGGTGGGCGAAGGCCGTGTTGCCTTGCTGGCGTCCGATCAAGCATGGTTGTGGGGTCGGGGATATGAAGGCGGCGGACCGCAGTTGGAACTTCTCCGCAGGTTGGCCCATTGGATGATGAAGGAACCTGAGCTTGAAGAAGATGCGCTGTGGGCACAGGCGACTGGTCAGACTATGCGGATCATTCGCCGGACGCTGCAAGACAGCGCCGAAGCGGTGATCGTAACACCGCCCGATGGCCCGGACGTCGAAGTGCCTTTGACCGAAGTGTCGCCGGGCCGTTTCGAAGCACTCTATGATGGCCCGACCATGGGGCTGTATCGATTGAACGACGGTTCTCACGAAGCCGTTATTGGTCTGGGTCCAGCAGCACCGCGAGAATTTGAACAGACAATTTCGACCGACGATGTCCTTGCACCTATTGTGGCATCACTGCGCGGAGGTATCTTGCGTCTTGAAGATGGCATTCCCAGAGTCCGCACAGTGCGCGAAGGACGGCCTGCATCAGGACGTGGCTGGATTGGGATCACTCCGCGCGGCGCTTACGAAACACGCGACGTAACGCAAACACCTCTGTTACCGGCGTGGTTGGTATTGTTATTGGCATCCGGATTTATCATCGGCGCGTGGCTGCGCGAAGGCCAGCGATAAGCACACCTACCGGCTCGTTATATGCAGCACATTCGTCAGTTTTAAGCCAATCTTCACCATGGTCCGTCAAAATCGCCCGGTATTTGGGGTAGATATTCCGGAGAACAGGCATGAGCCTTGCCAACAAACTGGCAGAGGAACGGCGCGCCCGATTGGCTGCGGAACGCCTGCTTGAGCTTAAACAGGCCGAGCTTTTTGCCGCTAACCGGAAACTAGGCAGTCACGCCCGCGCCCTCTCAGACGAAATCGTTGAGACGCGGGCAGAAGTCGCCAACGTGCGCGACGAGAATGTGCGGGTGAAATCTGACCTGACCGTCGCCCACAAAAAGGTTGAAATCGCTGAGCGGCGCCTTTGGCATTCTGTTGAAACGATAGAAGATGGATTCGCCGTCTTTGACGCGGACAGCGAGATGGTGGCGGCCAATGCGGCCTATTTGTCCATTTTTGATGGCCTGGAAGAAGTTGAACCGGGCATCAGTTATATACGCATCCTGCAATTTCTGACGGAAGAAGGGATTGTGAACACTGGCGATATGACGGCAGAGGTTTGGCGCACAATGATGACGGAACGTTGGCAAAGTACAGCACCGGAACCAATCGTTGTAGAACTGTGGAATGAACAATTCGTCAAATTGGTCGACCGGCGCGGCCATGGGGGCGACATCGTTTCACTTGGTCTCAATATCACCGCCTCCGTTCAATATGAGCGGGAGTTGAAAGAGGCCCATGCCAACGCAGAAGCCGCCAACAGGGCCAAATCAGCGTTCCTTGCCAATATGAGTCATGAGATCAGGACACCGATGAATGGCGTTGTGGGCATGGCCGAAATTCTAAGTGACACTGGCCTGACCGAAGAGCAGCAGCTTTATGTGAATACGATCAAGAATTCTGGTGAGGCGTTGTTGGTGATCATCAATGACGTTCTGGACTACTCAAAAATCGAGGCCGAAAAGCTTGTATTGCACCCGGAACCCTTTGATCTGGAAAGATGTGTTCACGAGGTCATGATGCTGTTGCAACCGTCGGCACGCGAAAAGGGCATCGATCTGCTGGTGGACTACGATCTGTTCTTGCCGACGGAGTTTTTCGGCGACCCGGGCCGGGTGCGTCAAGTCATGACTAATCTGATGGGCAATGCCGTCAAATTCACGACTGAAGGTCATGTCGTTGTCCGCATTACGGGCATCCCGGCACCTGCCGGGGAAAACAGCCAGATTCACGTCGCCATTCAGGATACCGGGATAGGTATCCCAGAAGACAAAGTTGCGCATGTCTTTGGCGAATTCAATCAGGTCGAAGACGAACGAAACCGCCAGTTTGAGGGTACCGGGCTTGGTCTTGCCATCTCGCAACGTCTGGTCGTGATGATGGGCGGCAAGGTCTGGGTGGAAAGCGAGTTGGGTGTTGGCTCGTGCTTTGGGTTCAATCTTAGTATGCCCATTTCAGGCGAAGTCTTGCCTCAACCTCCCGACCTGTCAGACAGGTTGAAGCACATTATGATTGTGGATGATCTGGCTGCCAACCGCGAAATTCTGCAAAAACAAATGGAGCAGTTGGGAATTCAAACCACAAGTTGCGAAAGCGGCGCTGCCGCACTTGCCGCATTTGATGCAAGCGTTGATCTAGTTTTGACGGATCACAACATGCCCGAGATGGATGGCCTGGAGCTGACATCCGCATTGCGCACCAAAGGGGCACAGGTTCCCATCATATTACTCAGTTCGAACCCCGGCTTTGCCGAGATGGATCCCGAGCACACCCACCTCCATGCCATCTTGCAAACACCTGTTGCGCGACGCGACCTGTTAGAGCGTTTAGAGGGCCTGAAAAAGCGGAAACCTTTACCAGAACCTGCGTCCACCGCCCCTGTTCCTGTCAAAGGTAATGCACAACCAGAGCAGCCTGAATCTCGCAAGATGCGGGTGCTTGCCGCTGAAGATAACAAAACCAACCAGTTGGTGTTTCGCAAGATGGTCAAACAATTAGACATCGATCTCAAATTCGCCGGCAATGGCATCGAAGCTGTAGAAGCTTTTCAGTCCTTTGCACCTGACATGATTTTCATGGATATCTCGATGCCGAAGATGGACGGAAAAGAGGCCACCCGGGAAATTCGAAAACTTGAAGCCGAGAGTGGTGGGCACATACCAATTGTCGCGCTCACCGCGCACGCGATGGACGGCGACGAGCAGGGCATTCTGGCGGCCGGTCTGGATCATTACCTGACCAAGCCGCTACGCAAGGCTGCCATTTACGGAAAAATAGCCGAGCTCTGCCCGTCAAACGCGATTCCGCCGGTGCGAGAGGCGCATCAGGCCGCTGAATAAGACCTCAAGAATACTGGATTATCTGGCGCGCTAAGCTCGGGTATGAATGAATAGCCACCGCTGTCAAAATCCTGAAGCGCCTCGGCACTTATAAGCCGGTTTTGCACAATGTACCGGGCCATTGCGCCGCGTGCTTTCTTGGCAAAAAAGCTGACAATTTTTGGTGTGCCAGATTTAACTTCCATAAACGTCGGGGTCACGACCCGCAATTTCAGTGCCTTAAGATCGACAGCGCCAAAATATTCCTGACTGGCGCAATTGATCAGTACGTCGGTTCCGGTTTCGTTAGCCTGTGCATTAAGTGCCTTGGCAAGCCCGTCACGCCAGTATTGATAAAGGTTTTTGCCCCGCCGGGTCTTTAACCGACTGCCCATTTCGAGCCGATAAGGCTGGATCGCATCCAGAGGCCGCAGAACGCCATAAAGACCGGACAGGATACGCAGATGCTGCTGGGCGTAAGCCATTTCATCTTCTTCCAGACTGCCTGCTTCAAGCCCCTGATAGGTATCCCCGGCAAAGGCCAACGCGGCCGGCCGGGTGTCTTGCGTCACCGGATCATTGGCAAAATTGCGAAACCGATCCCGATTCAGTCGTGCTAGATCAGGACTAAGATCCATCAGTTTTCTCAGCTCGCCAAGACCCAGATTACGGGCCGTGCGCACCAATCTGTTGGCGTCCTCCTGAAAATCAGGCAGTGACGTTTCGACCGAAACTTCGGACCAATCCAGTCGCTTTGCGGGCGAAATCACCACCAACATGACACTTCCTCTTCTTTGCTTGTTGCTGATCTAGCCCGCCGCACGCAATACGTCCAGAAAAGCCCCGCCAAATCGTTCAGCCCGACGTTCCCCCAAAAGCCGCGCCATGGCTTGAGCGTCCTGGGGACGGTTCGCCACTACCTTGGCCAGGAGCGATGTTGAGCAACTGAGCGGTTTGTCTATTCCGTCGCTGCCCCTCGCCAGATCGGCTTGCGCTTCTAGCAGTCGGTCAAAGACTTCCCCCGCTGGTCGCCCTGCCAGCTTTCTGCGCGTCGGGTGCATTTCTTCAACTGTACCGTTGATGACTTCAAGAAAGGCATCGCCATAGCGTTCAAGTTTCTTCGCACCAACCCCGCCAATCCCTGCCATGGCATCCAATGTTGTGGGTCGCTTTTCCGCCATTTCGATCAGGGTCCGGTCGGTGAATATGATGTAAGCCGGTGCTTTGGCGGCTTCGGCAAAGGCTCGGCGGCGCGCCTTAAGCGCTGATAGGAGCGGCGCGTCTTCTTCGGAAACCAGCATCTTGATAGCAGGCCTGCGTTGTGCTGCCGCCCTGCGGATCGTATCGCGGCGCAGGTTGATTGTTGCTTGATTTCTGAGGATTGGCAGTGCCCTGTCCGTCATACGCAATGCGCCGTGTCGTTCAGGATCTGGCCGCACAAGATCATGGCCCATCATCTGACGGAAAACAACTTGCCATCCCCGTTTGTCATATTCCGTTCCGACACCGAATGTCGGCAGTTGATCATGCTTGCGCAGCTTGATCTTGTCAGTCTCATTGCCGGTCAGAATGTCAATCAGATGCCCGGCCCCAAACCATTCCTCAGTTCGTAAAATGGCAGATAACGCCTTGCGCACTGCGGTTGTGCCGTCAAACACCTCAGCTGGCGTATCACAGAGATCACAGCGCCCGCAGGGCACATCGCTTTCGCCAAAATACCCAAGAAGGGTCTTGCGACGGCACTCAAGCGCTTCGGCCAGTCCCAAGAGCGCGTTCAAGCGTGCATGGTCCGCAGCGCGCCTTTCCGGCGGGGCCAGTCCTTCGTCAATTTGAGTGCGGCGCAGGCGGATGTCCTCGGGGCCGAACAGAGTCAGCGTTTCAGCAGGCGCGCCGTCTCTGCCCGCACGACCGATTTCCTGATAGTAGCTTTCGATGGATTTGGGCAGGTCGGCATGTGCAACCCAGCGAATGTCCGGTTTGTCTATCCCCATGCCAAAGGCAACTGTCGCCACCACGATCAATCCGTCTTCCTGCTGAAAGCGGCGTTCGGTAATGCGGCGATCATCGGCGTCCATCCCGCCGTGATAGTGGCAGGCCAGATGCCCTGCCTCGCGAAGCGCGCGCGCCAGTCCCTCGGTTTTGGCGCGGGTGCCGCAATACACGATACCGGATTGCCCCTTTCGCCCGTTTGCGAACTCTAGGATCTGTCGGCGCGGTTTGCCTTTGGAGGCAAAAGCCAGATGAATGTTGGGTCGGTCAAATCCTTGCAGGAAAGCCCTTGGTGGTATGCCATCAAACAGTTTTTCTGTGATTTCCTGCCGGGTTTCGGCATCTGCCGTGGCTGTGAAAGCCGCCAATGGCACATTCAGTGTCCGCTTTAGTTCACCTATGCGCAAATAATCCGGGCGAAAGTCGTGCCCCCATTGACTGACGCAATGGGCCTCGTCCACTGCAATCATGGAAACATTGATCCTGCGCAACATGCCCATTGCTGATCCTGCCGCCAGACGCTCCGGCGCCATATAAAGCAATTTGAGCCTGCCTGCTTCAAGTGAGTCCCAGACAGCCTCGGTTTCCTCTTCGGTATTGCCGGATGTCAGTGCACCTGCGCAAACCCCGGCTTCTTGCAGGGCGCGCACCTGGTCGCGCATTAGCGCGATCAGTGGCGAGATCACAACAGTGACACCTTCGCGCATCAGCGCTGGCAACTGGAAACACAGGGATTTACCGCCGCCCGTGGGCATGATCGCAAGCACGTTTTCGCCAGCGGTCACAGCGTCGACAATGTCTTGCTGGCCAAGTCGAAAGGCATCAAAGCCGAAAATTTCCTGCAACAGCGTGGCAGCGCCTGTCATTTCGAACCCTGTTTTTTTGTCTACTGCTCTTGAGCAGAACAATCACACACTAAGATTCGGTGGACAAGGGCACAGGCGCCTTAGGCAAACCCAAAAATGACCGGCAGGATATAGGCGCGCAGTGAGATCACGACAATCAACGCGACCAATGGCGCCAGATCAAGTGGATGGGTGTTGGGCAGCACGTTGCGCAGCGGGCGGTATATTGGTTCAAGCAACTGGTTCAGCGCTTGCCATATCTGTCCGACCACTGGTTGATGCAGGTTGAGAACCTGAAAGTTGATCAGCCAACTCATGATGATATGTGCGATCATCACAAAATACACGACTCCCAGAATCAACTGAAGCGGTCCGTAAATGGCCAACATTTGTGTCTCTCCTTTGACTGCCGTATATTTGCACCTAATCGTCCGTCCCAAAAAGAGCAAGAGGGTCGCAAAACCTTGGCTTGCGTCCCCGATCTGCACCTGATCTTAATGCGCCAATCAAGCAGGGCGCAGTTCATGGCACAGGTATCACTGCAAAAACGTGTGTGGGGATGGATGGCCTTTGATTGGGCAACGCAACCCTTTTACACGCTGCTGCTGACTTTCATCTTTGGGCCCTATTTTGCCGCGGTCGCCGCCAATTATTTCCTGGGCACCGGACTGGACGAAGCGCGGGCCGATGCCAATGCACAAAGCCTGTGGTCCTTAGGGCAGACGATTACGGGGCTGGCCATCGCGTTCACCGCGCCGGTGCTTGGTGCGTTTGCTGACAGCACGGGGCGGCGGATGCCGTGGATCATCGCCTTTTCACTACTCTACGTCGTTGGCACGTGCGGTATCTGGTATCTTCTGCCGGATGGGTCGTTTTTGTGGGGCACTCTGATCAGCTTTGGTATTGCCATGGTCGGCGCGGAATACGCTTTGATTTTTGTCAACGCGATCCTGCCATCGCTTGGCAATGACGAAGAGGTTGGGCGCATTTCAGGTTCTGGTGCGGCGGTGGGATATTGGGGCGGCGTCGTCTCGTTGTTCATCATGCTGTTATTTTTTGCCGAGAATGAGAGCGGCAAAACGCTGATTGGCCTCAAACCGCTGTTTGGTCTTGATCCAGAAAACCGCGAAGGGACGCGTTTTGTCGGCCCGTTCACGGCGCTCTGGTATCTGATTTTCATGATACCGTTTTTCATGTGGGTGAAGGAAGCACCGGGCCACAGGGCCGCCTCGGCGTCAGTCTCGGGGGCCTTTTCGGATCTGGGAAAGACCCTCAAAAACGTTCTGAAACGCAATAGTCTCGCGGCATTTCTTGCCTCGTCGATGTTTTATCGTGACGCGCTCAACGCGCTCTACGGATTTGGTGGCGTTTATGCGACATTGGTGTTGAACTGGACAATCATTCAGATCGGTGTGTTTGGGATCGTTGGCGCAATTACGGCTGCGGTTGTTACGTTCGTGGGCGGTCGGGCTGATCGGGCTTTTGGCCCGCGACCAGTGATCATTACAACTATCTGGGTCCTTATTGCGGTGTGCAGCGTCATTGTGGGAATGTCACGCGACCAGATATTCGGCGTGCAACTCGCACCGAATTCCACACTGCCTGATGTCATCTTTTATGTATGCGGTGCGGCGATTGGCGGGGCTGGTGGAGCACTTTATGCGGCGTCCCGATCTATGATGGTGCGCCACGCGAACCCGGAGCGGCCAACTGAGGCATTCGGGCTTTTCGCTCTTTCCGGCAAGGCGACGGCATTTCTTGCGCCCGCTTTGATCGGGGCCGTGACCTATCTAACGGGAAGCGCGCGATTAGGTGTTTCGCCGGTTATTGTGCTTTTCGTCGTTGGCCTAATCCTGTTACGCTGGGTTCATCCCAAAGGAGACAAAGAAACATGGTTCGCCTCGCAGCAATCCTCGGTCTGATCCTCTCATTTGGCGTGGCGGCGACTTCGGTCAGCGCTCAAAAACTCGCCAAGCAGCAATTTGGCGCCAAACGGGATGGCTCTGAACACACCCCTGCTCCTTTTGGCAGTTATGCAAAAGGCTGCGTCGCGGGCGCCAAGCAACTTGCGGAAACTGGTCCGACCTGGCAAGCTATGCGCCTGTCGCGCAATCGAAATTGGGGGCACCCGGAAGCCATCGATTTTATTGAAAAACTTAGCAAGACAGCTGCGAAGCAACCGGGATGGAAAGGGCTCTATATCGGGGATATCAGCCAGCCCAGAGGCGGTCCGATGCTGAGCGGGCACCGCAGCCATCAGATCGGATTGGATATCGATATCTGGATGCTGCCGGCAGACCGGTTGAATCTGTCTCGCAATCAGCGCGAAAATATTTCCTCAATCTCAATGCGGCGCGCTAAAGGTGCCTTTGTAAACGATAACTGGACCCGTGCCCATCATCAGATTCTGAAAGCGGCGGCAAAAGATTCTCGGGTTGCCCGAATTTTTGTGTTTCCCGGCGCAAAAGTGCAGATGTGTAAAGACGCCAAAGGCAACCGATCGTGGCTGCGAAAAATACGCCCGTGGTACGGGCATCATTATCATTTTCACGTCCGGCTGGCCTGCCCAAAACGGGCGCGCGGCTGTGCCAATCAGACCCCGCCGCCCAAAGGGGATGGGTGCGCGGACGCACAGCAATGGGTGAACAATATCCTTAATCCGCCGCCCCCCGATCCCAATCCGCCAAAAGCAAAACCAAGACGCGAATATGTACTAGCCGATCTACCCCAGCAATGCGCCGCCGTTTTGCAATCCCGCTGATCTGCGCGGTCGCTGCGATCCCATGGCTATGGTTCAAGCCAGCCGCGCCGTCAGACACCCAACACGCCGAATTCCTGAGCAAGGTGTCGTTACAAGGTGACGCCGGTTGGTTCGGCGGATTTTCGGGTATTGAACTCACTGATGATGGGCAGCAGTTTTATGCCGTCACAGATCGAGGACATCTGCTCACTGGCAGCCTTCTTCGAATTGACGGGCAGTTAACAGGTCTAGCTGAATTGTCTGACCAACCGTTGGTAGACCGCCACGGCGTTGTTCGCGATTTTCCCCATACAGATGCCGAAGGGTTGGCGCTGGACACCGAAGGGCGCCTTAACGTTTCGTTTGAGCACGCCCAGCGCATCTTGCGATACGATACGCTGGAAAGTGATGCAAAATGGCCGTCTTATACACGCGCTTGGCGTGCACTGCCTAAGAATGGCGGACTCGAGATGGTGGCCGTAGACCGCTCGGGCACCCTTTTTACAATTCCCGAAGGCGTCGCGTCAGGCGCATATGAAGCACTGGTTTATCGTCGCAAGCCAAACCAAAAATGGGAACAGCCCTTTACGCTGCCACTGGGCGAAAACTTTGTGCCCGTAGGCGGTGATTTTGGCCCTGACGGGCGGCTATATCTGCTGGAACGGGATCTATACCCCTTTGCGTTTCGCAGCCGTATCAGGGCGATGGAAGTTACGGAAAACGGTATTGAACAGATCGAAACAGTACTGGAAACACCGCTGGGGCGTCATGGCAACCTTGAAGGTTTGGCAGTCTGGGTCGATGAGGACCACCATATCCGCCTGACAATGGTATCTGATGACAATTTCCTTGCTCCGCTGCGCAGCGAAATCGTGGAATATATCATACGCAACTGACTTGTTATCCGCGTGCAAGGCGTCTAAAGACCGCCCGTCTGCGATCGGCGCAGGCCAAGTCGCCGCAACCTTGACAAAACGGGCACATATTATGAATCGCGAACACCTTCCCGGCGTGCTGGCTATGGCAGCAGTCGTCGTAGCCTCTAACATTCTCGTACAGCACCTGTTTGGCCAATGGCTGACCTGGGGGGCGTTTACCTATCCGCTGGCTTTTTTGGTGACGGACATCATGAACCGGGTATACGGAGCAGGTCCCGCGCGAGCTGTTGTCTTCAGTGGCTTTGTCGTAGGTATTCTTTGCTCGCTCGTCGGTACGCAGATCACGGGGGACTTCGGGCCGTTGGTCACTCTCAGGGTGGCAATGGGATCAGGGATCGCCTTTCTGACCGCGCAACTTCTTGACGTTTCTATCTTTTCCAAACTTCGGCAGGGTGCCTGGTGGAAGGCCCCACTGGTTTCGACTCTTGTCGGCTCCTCCGTTGACACGGTGTTATTCTTTACCATCGCCTTTTCGGCACAGTTGGCATTCCTTGAACCAGCAAACGACGTCGGCTGGGCAAACGAGGTTCTTCCTGTTCTGGGTGCCGGACCACTCGCCCCTCTTTGGGTGTCGCTGGCGCTTGCGGACTGGATGGTCAAACTGTCTTTGAGTTTGGTCGCTCTTATTCCGTTCCGCCTGATGGTCAAGCGACTGACCGCATCAACAGAACCCGCCTGATTTTTTTGCTTGGTGATTTTGCAAACACGTGCAAGAATCACCACAACGGAAACAAAACGGAAGGAGGTGATCCAGTGTCGAGAAAGGTATTGGAGAGAGGCGTCGGAACAGCTTGGGAGGTCGCCAGCTAAGGCAACCCTTGGCGGCAAGGCCCGCCCGAGTGGATCGGAAATCAATCTAACCGACCCCACCTCTTAAACTTTCGAAAGGGCCGTCCGGGTAATCGGGCGGCCCTTTTCTTGGCTGATCCACTTCATGAGTGTCTGGATCGCTTTTGTTTGTCCATGAACGCGCCTAGGACTTGCGGGTCAGTTTGGAGCGTAATCTTTGAGGGTGTTTCGTGACACTGCGCATTTCAGATGCCATTTCCCTGGAGGATTGGGAGCTCAGCGAAAGTTTTACGCGGGCATCTGGTCCAGGGGGGCAGAACGTTAACAAGGTGAGCACGGCGGTCGAGTTGCGTTTCGAAGCAGAGCGATCGCCGTCATTGCCAGGACCCGTGAAGTCGCGGCTGCGCAGGTTGGCCGGGCGACGCTGGACAAAAGACGGGGCGCTTGTCATTCAGTGCGACGAAACTCGATCTCAGGGACGCAATCGGGAAATCGCACGCCAACGTCTGGTCGAGTTGATCAATCGCGCCTTAGTCACACCAAAACGGAGGGTTGCCACTAAACCCACGCTGGGTTCAAAAAAGCGGCGCCTGAAGGCCAAGAAGGCGCGCGGTGATATAAAGGTTTTGCGTGGCAAAGTTGATGGCGATGAGTGACCGTTGCCTGCACATTCTTATTTGCCCGGTTTTGTTTCCTTTACGCTCCTATAACATCTGGCGTGTGACGAATCGTGCATTACAAAAATAATCAACTGGTCGGCGGAATTAATCCTGTGCCAAAGGAAAAGACGCATGAATGCCTATATAATTGATGCGGTCCGCACCCCCATTGGCCGATACGGCGGGGCCCTGTCCTCTGTTCGCACCGATGATTTGGCGGCGCATTCCATCGCAGCGCTGATAGATCGCAATCCCAATTTGGATTGGGCGCAGATCGATGACGTGATCCTGGGTTCGGCCAATCAGGCGGGCGAAGATAATCGCAATGTTGCGCGCATGGCCGCACTGCTTTCGGGGCTTCCGGTCGAAGTTCCGGGAACAACCGTGAACCGTCTTTGTGCGTCCGGCATGGAGAGCGTCGGGGTTGCCGCGCGCGCTATCAAAGCGGGTGAATATCAATTGGCAATCGCGGGTGGAGTCGAGAGTATGAGCCGCGCGCCGTTTGTCATGCCAAAGGCAACCAGCGCTTATTCTCGCTCAAATGCAATTTACGATACAACAATCGGCTGGCGATTTGTAAATCCGAAAATGGAACAGGCATTTGGGATCGATTCCATGCCACAGACTGCGGACAATGTTGCAGCTGAGTTTGACATCTCTCGGCAGGATCAGGATGCCTTCGCCGCCAGAAGTCAGGAACGGTGGGAAATTGCGAACAATGCCGGGGTTTTTAGGGACGAAATCGTTCCGGTGCACGTCCCGCAACGCAACGGCGATCTTCTGGTTTTTGACACGGACGAGCACCCGCGCGCAGGAACAACGGCCCAAAAGCTGTCTGGTCTCAAAGGGATAAATGCCCCCGACCTGACGGTGACCGCGGGAAACGCTTCTGGTGTGAATGATGGTTCAGCAGCGCTGCTGTTGGGCAATGACGCGGCGGCAAAGTCGCACGAGCCGATTGCGCGGGTCGTGACCATGGCATCGGCAGGCGTTCCGCCTAGGATCATGGGGATCGGCCCGGTCCCCGCGTCACGCAAGGCGCTGAAACTGGCCGGATTGACCATCGATCAGATGGACGTCATCGAATTGAATGAAGCATTTGCAGCCCAGAGTCTGGCTTCCTTACGCGAACTTGGCATTCCGGACGCCGCAGCACACGTCAACCCGAACGGTGGCGCAATCGCGCTTGGTCATCCTTTGGGCATGACAGGCGCAAGACTGGTTATTACGGCGGCCTATCAATTGCGCCGGACGGGTGGGCGCTATGCGCTTTGTACATTGTGTGTTGGCGTGGGCCAAGGCGCTGCTATGATCATTGAGCGGGTTTAGGGAGGACATCACATGTATGGTCAAATGGTCTCATCCGAAAGTACCGAGGGCGAACTGTCACCCCAGGAAAAAGCGTTTCAGGGCCGGATCGACGCGGGAGAGAAAATCGAACCAAAGGATTGGATGCCAGAGGGTTACCGCAAAACACTGATCCGGCAAATCGGCCAGCACGCGCATTCTGAAATTGTTGGTCAACTGCCCGAAGGCAACTGGATAACGCGGGCACCGAGCTTGGAGCGGAAGGCCATATTGCTCGCTAAAGTACAGGACGAGGCGGGGCATGGCCTCTATCTGTATTGCGCCGCCGAAACACTTGGCGTCAGTCGGGATGACCTTACCAAGATGCTGTTGGACGGGCGCATGAAATATTCGTCAATCTTCAACTATCCCACGTTGACCTGGGCTGACATGGGGGCCGTTGGTTGGCTGGTAGATGGTGCGGCGATTATGAATCAGGTACCGCTCCAACGCACCAGTTATGGGCCCTACAGCCGCGCGATGATCCGCGTGTGCAAAGAAGAAAGTTTCCACCAGCGGCAGGGCTACGACATCATGATGAAGATGGCCAATGGCACGGATGCGCAAAATAAGATGGCGCAGGATGCACTGAATCGTTTCTGGTACCCATCGCTTATGATGTTTGGTCCGTCTGACAAGGAATCCGTCCATTCCGAACAATCAATGGCGTGGAAGATCAAGATGAACTCCAATGACGAGTTGCGCCAGAAGTTTGTCGATCAAACGGTGCCTCAGGCAGATCACCTCGGCCTGGCGATCCCAGACGATGCCATCAAATGGAATGACAAGAAGAGTGGATATGATTTCTCGCAACCTGACTGGTCAGAGTTTTTCGATGTGATCAAGGGGAATGGACCCTGCAACGCTGAGCGCCTTGCGGCCCGAAACAAAGCCTGGGACGACGGCAAGTGGGTGCGAGATGGCATGATGGCACACGCTGCCAAGCGAAAGGCAAGAATGGAGGCGGCACAATGAGCGATGCAGACGCCAGTTCATCGGAACGGAACGACTCTTTGACGGGCCGTCAGGAGTGGCCTCTGTGGGAGGTGTTTATTCGCGGCCAACACGGCATGAGCCATCGCCATGTCGGCAGCCTTCATGCTGCCGATGAAGCGGCCGCAATCAAGAATGCGCGGGATGTATATACGCGCCGCAACGAAGGTGTTTCGATCTGGGTGGTCGCGGCGCGGCATATTTTTGCATCCAGCCCGTCTGACAAAGGGCCGATGTTTGAGCCGTCGACATCGAAGGTGTACCGGCATCCTACGTTCTTCGATATTCCGGATGAAGCAGGCCCAATGTAATGGCCGATCCTCTATTCGAATTTCTGCTGCGTCAGGGGGACAATACGCTTGTTCTGGGACATCGGATATCTGAATGGTGTGGCATGGCCCCGGTTTTGGAAGAAGACATTGCGCTGGCCAATACAGCGCTTGATCTGATTGGCCAGACCCAGATGTGGTTGGGTCTGGCAGGTGAGGTCGAAAGTGGCGGACGAACTGCCGACGACCTTGCCTATCATCGCGATGTCTGGGATTTTCGCAGCCTGTTGCTGATGGAACAGCCTAGTGGCGATTTTGGGCAAACCATAATGCGGCAGTTTTTGTTCGATGCCTTTCAGGTCGAAAACCTAAACTGGCTTCAGGGATCGGCGCATCCCCGTATTGCAGAAATCGCAACCAAGTCTTTGAAAGAGGCGAGCTATCATCTTGACCGCTCGCGTGACACTGTTGTGGCGCTTGGAGATGGGACACCAGAAAGCCACAGCAGAATGCAGGCTGCACTTGATCTTCTTTGGCCTTTTGCGGGTGAAATGTTCATTTGCGACGATGTGGACATCGCCTTGTCTTCCGAAGGAATTGCGCCAGACCCGAGCTTGCTGCGCGGCGCGTGGGACGCGACGGTCACCCAAGCGCTGAACGAGGGGACGCTCACCGCGCCCGGTGGAGCCTTTGCCCAGAAAGGCGGCAAGGACGGCAGCCGTCATTCTGAACATCTGGGGCATATGCTGGCAACAATGCAGTTCCTCCCGCGCGCTTATCCAGATGCGCGCTGGTGACGGAACAAAGAGATGAGCAAGCCAACGATAAATCAAATTTGGGAATGGCTTGATTCCGTCCCCGACCCCGAAATCCCTGTCATTTCAGTTGTTGACCTGGGTATTGTCCGCGACGTCAATTGGGATCTAGACATGTTAGAGGTTTCCGTGACGCCGACATATTCAGGGTGCCCGGCGACTACAGTCATTTCTCGTGACATTGAGGCCGCACTGCGCGATCGCGGCGTCAAAAAGGTTCGGATCAAGACTAAGATTTCGCCCGCCTGGACCACGGATTGGCTGTCCAAGAAAGGGCGTTTGAACCTTGAGAAATACGGAATTGCGACACCGCAAGCTACCGGCAGGCCCGCCCATTGCCCCCGTTGCAAATCCGAAAACGTCGAAAAAGTAAGTCAGTTCGGGTCGACACCTTGTAAGGCGCAATGGCGCTGCACCGACTGTCTTGAGCCCTTCGACTATTTCAAGTGCATTTAAGGAGACCGGCGTGGCCCGCTTTCATGCCCTGACTGTCACTGATGTGACCAAGACGATCCGGGATGCGGTTGTTATAACTGTGATGCCGCGCGAACCGGACAAGTTTAATTTTATTCAGGGGCAGTATCTGACCTTTCGTCGAACCTTTGACGGGCAAGAACTGCGTCGATCCTATTCGATTTGTGCAGGCTTAGATGATCGCGTGCTTCAAGTCGGTATAAAAAAGGTTGATGGCGGCACATTCTCGAGCTGGGTAAATGAAAGCCTGAAAGTAGGAGACATTCTAGAGGCAATGCAGCCCATGGGATCTTTCCACACCGCCCTCGAACCGGAACAGAAAAAAAACTATCTCGGGTTTGCAGCTGGGTCAGGAATTACGCCAATATTATCCATTATGCGCACGGTACTGCACCGTGAACCGGCATCACGTTTCACACTTGTTTACGCCAACAAGGCGGTGAACACGATCATGTTCCGTGACGAAATAGAGGACTTGAAAAACACCTTTATGGATCGGCTGAGTATTGTTCATGTGTTAGGACAAGACGCCCAAGGCATTGATCTGTTCACCGGGCGATTGGACCGCGAAAAATGCGATCTGTTGTTCAAAAACTGGATCAATGTTCAGGACGTGGATGTTGCCTTTATTTGCGGGCCCGAGCCGATGATGCTCACGGTTGCAGGATCGTTGAAGGACCGCGGGATGCGCGATGAGCAGATTAAATTTGAGCTCTTCGCCAGCTCCCAACCTGGTCGAGCGAAACGGAAGACGACCTCGGCTTCAGCGACTCACACCAGTACCGAGAGTACAGCCAAAGTGATATTAGACGGAGAAACGCGCAGTTTTGTTGTGCCCAAAGACCTGTCCCTGTTGGGTGCTGCGCTTCAGAACGACATCGACGCGCCGTTTGCCTGCAGAGCGGGGGTTTGTTCAACCTGCCGTGCCAAAGTGCTTGAAGGGGATGTTGAAATGGCCGCGAACCATGCGCTTGAAGATTACGAAGTTGAACAGGGGTATGTCCTGACATGCCAGTGTTTCCTGATCAGTGATGCCGTGGTTATTGACTACGACCAATAAAGGGATGCGCAAATGTCCGAAGACATGAAGATCGCAGACTATCTGGCACAGGGCGGGGTTCTCACATCTCCGGATAACGCGCCGCCACGGTATCGGGCTGAACTGTTGCGCATGATGGCCAGCTTTGTGGATAGTGAACTGGCAGGTGCCGCCGGTTTTGCTGATGTCATCAATCAGGGTCCGGGCGTTAAAGAACGTATCGCTGCTGCGCGGATTGTAATGGAAAAGACCAATCATGCTGATCTGGTGCTAAGGCTAATGGGTGAGTTCGGGACCAACACTGACAAATATGCCAACCAACACCCCTGGACCAAACGCCTGGCGCGGAACGCGCCTGTTGATGCAAAACGAAGTGATCTGGACATGCGCCTCGCTGTTTTCAATTACCCCCTTGAGGGTTGGATTGATGCGGTGGTGATGAACTTTCTGATGGGTAAGGCTGTTGGTGTGCAATTGGCAGAATACGCCACAATTTCTTATCAACCGCTTGCGGAAGTCATACGCAAGATCATTCCCCGCGAAGCTCACCACGCGGAGTTGGCAGCAGAAGGCCTTGCGAAACTGAGAGATGACTCTGAACAAGACGCCAAGATTTCAGGCAGCATCGCGTATTGGTGGCCGCGCGTGGTGTCCAGTTTTGGCAACGGTTCATCCAAGCGTTTTGATAGCTTGCGGTCAATGGGCCTAAGGAAATTTACCAATGCCGAATTGCGGAACCGTTGGAACCATGTAGCGACTGAGACGTTGGACAACCTGAACATTGCCATCCCACAGACAGAACAGAACTGATTTTGCAAGGTCCGCATCTTCAGCGCTGCGTCCTGACCTAAGAGGCTTGCCATGCCACTGCTTGAAGTAAACAGCTACGCTGCCGGACATTGGGTCCCCCCGGGGGACGGATCACGTGCAATTGAAAACGCCGTCACCGGGTCAGCAATAGCCAAGGCTGGCAACACCGATCTTGATGTGCAAGCCATGCTTGACTATGCGCGAAAAACCGGCGGCCCGGCATTGCGCGCTATGACATTTCACGACCGCGCAAGAATGCTCAAGGCTCTGGCCCAGCACCTCGCTGAGCACAAGCAAGCGCTATACGACATCTCATTTGCAACCGGCGCGACCCAATCTGACCATTTAATCGATGTTGATGGCGGCATAGGGACGATGTTTGTATTTGCGTCAAAGGGGCGCCGCGAATTGCCGGACGCACATGTTTACCTTGAAGGCGAGATCGAGCAGCTTTCAAGAATGGGTACATTCCTTGGTCAGCATGTTTGCACGCCACTGCAGGGCGTTGCGGTCCATATCAACGCCTTTAACTTTCCTGTCTGGGGTATGTTGGAAAAATTAGCCCCAGCGTTGCTGGCGGGCGTGCCCACCATCGTCAAACCGGCAACAGCAACTTGCTACGTGACGGAACTTGCGGTGCGGTTCATGATCGACAGCGGTTTGTTGCCCGTTGGTGCACTGCAACTGGTCTCGGGTGGTTTGGGCGATATGCTGGACCGTCTTGGCAGCCAGGATGTTGTCAGCTTTACAGGATCTGCTGATACTGCCTTAAGACTGAAATCCGCCCCGCATATTCTTAAGAACTCAATCCGCTTCGTGGCGGAGCAGGACAGCCTGAATGCGTCAGTTCTTGGCCCTGATGTTGCCCCCGGCACCCCAGAATTTGACCTGTTTATCAGAGAGGTACAGCGCGAGATGACCGTCAAGGCGGGGCAAAAGTGCACCGCAATCCGACGCATCATCGCGCCGCAGTCGTATGTTGACGCAGTGATCAAAGGACTCAGCGCGCGGCTTTCCAAAACAATCATCGGCAATCCCGAAGACAAGGCCACCTGCATGGGTCCGCTTGTTTCAAACGTCCAAAAAAAGGACGTTCTCAAAAAGGCGCGGATGATTAACCAAGAGGCCCAACGGGTCTGGGGTGATCCCGACAATTTTGAAGTTCAAGATGCGGATGCGTCCAAGGGCGCTTTTGTGCCGCCAATGCTCTTTCATTGCGCCAATCCTGACACGGCATTGCATGTCCATGACACCGAAGCCTTCGGGCCGGTTTCGACGATTATGGGCTACCGCGATCTGGATCACGCCACGACCTTGCTCAATCGGTGCGGCGGAAGTCTGGTCGCCTCCGTTATCACGCGCGACGGCGATGTTGCCCGGCATATGACCATGAACTGCGGCGCTTTTCACGGTAGGCTCTATTTCAATAACAGCGACAGCATGGCGGAAAGCACGGGCCACGGCTCCCCTCTCCCGCATATGGTTCACGGCGGCCCAGGCCGTGCGGGCGGCGGCGAGGAACTGGGTGGCGTCCGCGGTGTGAAGCATTACATGCAGCGAACCGCTGTTCAGGGCAGTCCTGAGATTCTGACGGCAATTGGCGGCGCGTGGGTGCCCGGCGCAGAACAGCATACTGCTTCCTCTCATCCATTTACGCGTGGATTTCATGCGCTGCAGATCGGCGAAACTATTCATACTGATCCACGAGTCATATCGCTTGAAGATATCGAGCATTTTGCCAATTTCACGGGTGACACCTTCTATGCCCACATGGATGAAGCGGCTGCCAGCCGAAATCCATTCTTTCCGGGCCGCGTCGCGCATGGGTATCTTTTGCTGTCGTTTGCCGCCGGTCTGTTTGTAGAGCCAGGCGAAGGCCCCGTACTGGCAAACACGGGGTTGGACAGACTGCGATTCATGAAGCCCGTGTCATCGGGTGACGCCATCAAGGTACGGTTGACCGTCAAGAAGAAAACCCCGCGAAATGATGACTACGGCGAAGTTCGCTGGCATGTAACCCTAACCAATCAGAATGATGAGAAGGTCGCAGAATATGAGCTTTTGACAATGAATGCCTACTCAGGGTGAGCGTTTGCCGATGATAAACACATTTCCGATCAGAATGATCGCAACGCCCGCTATTTTTAATGCTGTCCAGGTAAGCCCTTCGAACAGCCACGAAATCACCAGAGACCATATCGGAAATACAATCATTGCGTAGGCTGCTTTGTCAGCGCCCACGCGCCCCAACAACGTCAGGTAACTCCAGAAGGCGACAATTGAGCCAAAGATCGCAAGAAAGAACAGGCTTGAGAGAAACGGCCAAGTCGTTGGTACACGCATCGGGTCGTCGAAAAGCACAACAACGATCATCAGGCTAAGCGCGCCGTAGGTCATACCCCATCCGTTTGCGCCAGTTACAGACACGCCCTCGCGCTGCAGCATCTTTGACATCATGTTGCCTAATGACGCGAGATAGGTTGCAATAACGCACAGCCCTACAGCCAAAAGCAATCCTTGTCCGCGCAGAGCAGCAATGTCTTCGGCAAACACCAAGGATATACCAAACAGTCCAACCACCGCACCGATCAAAGTGCTACGTTCTGGCCGCTCTCTAAAGAGAAGCGCATTGTTGGCCATATTCATTGTAATGATGAGCGAAAAGATGACCGCAATCAGACCGGTTGTAAGCCCCATGCCCGTTGCGGTGTAAAACAGGACGTAATTCCAGCAGAACAGAAACGACCCCAGAAGGAATAGCTTTGAATGTGTTCGCAATGAATGACGGTTGCGCGACCGCGCGGCACTGATCGCACCCTGCAAAAGCACAGCTGCAATGATGTATCTGTAAAGCACGGACTGAAGCGCACTGACTTCGTCCACTTGAAACTTTGCCAGTATCCAGGTGGATCCCCAAATCGCAATGGTCAGAACGTAGAGGGTAGAGTTGTACAATCGACAGACTTTCAACGCAGGCGCAGGGGCCAGCCGTACTTGCTAACAATGAAAGATAAAACCGCTTTATGAATGACGCGTGAAGTATCCTGTTGCATAGAGATCCAAGTAAGCCGAAAGTCTATGATGCACGATCTTGAAATGAATACGGATCGAGGTGCCGGTCCGTTTGTGACCTTCCGCCACCTTCATCTACCCGACGGGCACCGCATCTGGCTTGCGCGCAACCACCGCAGGGGCGTAGGGGCGGTTTTCGCACCGCGTCCTTTCTGGCAGTATCGGGCGTTCAATGGCGTTATGGCGGTCGGATTTGCCATAGGGTCGATGTTATTTGCGGTAGGTGCAGCCCTATCTCTGTTTCCCGCCTTTTCTGGCGACTTGTCTTCAACAGAGCGCGACGTTAATCGCATATTTTTTATCGGCTCATTGTTTTTTACGCTGTCCGCTTACTTGCAGGTTTTTCAGTCGGCAAATGCTGGAGAGAAGCTTGTTTCCAAGAACGCGCCCAGCCTCAGATCTTATTTGGGTTGGCGCCCCAAGGATCCGGGCTGGCTGTCCAGCTCAGCGCAGTTTGCCGGGACCATTTTGTTTAATCTTAATACCTACGACGCTTTTCTGGGGGGAGGGTGGCTGCGTCAAGATGTGCTGATCTGGGTGCCGGACATGTTGGGATCGTTACTGTTTCTTTTTTCGGGGTATCTTGCTGTGGTTGAAACCTGTCATGACTGGTGGGCGTGGCGACCCCGTACACTTGCGTGGTGGATCGTGATGGTCAACTTCGCAGGATGTGTGGCTTTCATGGCCTCAGCCTTGTTGGCTTTTGTGCCGCCATCCGGCGCATCAGTTAACGTCATCGCAGTTTCTACTTTCTTCACTCTGTTTGGGGCAATGGGCTTTTTTTTAGGTGCATTGCTAGCGATGTACGAATGCATCTCAAAAACAGATCCGACGTCACGATCCTAGGGGGCCGGAAAACGTGCCAACAACCGGTCAATCTCGGATGGTTCAGAAAAGTCCAGCCGTACAGGCAGGGTGATGACCTTTTGCCGAAATGCATTTGGCAGGCGCACAGCGTCCTTCTCAGTTGTCACCAACTGTGCGTCATGCGCAACAGCATCCGCCTCAAGTCGCCGCATCAAAGTGGGTGTCAAAGGTTGATGGTCATCCAGCGCTTCGGTATGCACCAGATTGGCGCCAAGTTTTCGCAGTGTGTCAAAAAACTTTTCAGGATATCCGATTCCCGCAAACGCAAGATAAGATCCTTCATTCCAAGGCATGCCAGTCTGTAGTGGTTCAAGAACGCCTTTCAAATGCAGATCTGGCATGGTGCTGCCCCATCGGGCCTCAAAGTAGTCCTGCGCTCGGGCATCGCCAATCGACAGAATTGCATCTGCACGTGCCAACCCGGAGATCACGGGCTCTCGCAGAGGCCCGGCGGGCAGGCATAATTCATTGCCGAACCCTTTGCCTGCATCAACAACGAGAAGCGAAAAATCGTAAGTCAGCGCTGGATTCTGAAACCCATCGTCCAGAATCAAAACGGTCGCTCCGTTTTTTGCTGCCAATCGAGCACCTTCGGCTCGGTCCTTTGCAACCCAGACTTCTGAAAATGCAGCCAGTAAGAGAGGCTCATCGCCAACTTGTGCTGCACTGTGAGTGCGTGGATCCACGCGCACCGGTCCTTTCAGGGTGCCGCCATGCCCGCGCGACACAACCTGCACCTCGTGACCCAAGTCGCGTAATCGCTCGACCAAAGCGATAACAGTGGGTGTTTTGCCGGTTCCACCTGCATTTAGATTGCCAACGCAAATTACCGGAATGCCGATCCGCTCTCGCGGTCCCGAAGCTAACCGACGCGCTGTGGCCCATGCATATAGCCTCCCCAAAGGGGCCAGCAGACGGGCTTGCCAACTAAGAGGTGAATACCAAAATCGCTGCGGCCGCATCAGACAACCCGCCGCTCATCAAGTACGGTCTGCACAAGATCTATTACCTTGTCGGTCAGGGCAGCCCCTTCTGACACAACTTCCCAGCCCGAGTGAGCCATGGATGCGGCCAGATCCGGAGCGATAAGCCGTAAGACCGCGGTACCAAGTCCATCTGCATCTTTTACGATGCGAGCTGCCCCTGCAGCAGCAAGACGTGAATAAGCTTCAAGGTGGTCGCCTACATTCGGCCCATATAAGATTGCTGAACCCAATGCGGCCGCAGCAAAAGGATCGCGGCCACCATACCCAGGGATCAGTGAACTACCGATAAAGGCAAGTGGAGCCAGCCTGTACCAAAGTCCAAGATCGTCTGGGCTGTCAGCGACCAGAACCTGTGTCCCGTCATCAGGCAGTTTGCCCAGGCTCCAGTCGGCAACCGAAAAACCCTGCGCGGCGATTTGCGCTGGTAGTTGGCTATTTAAGTCGGCAGGTACCACTATCAGCAACAAGCGGTGTGCCCGCCGCGCGGCTTGCCTGTGGGCCGAAAGAACACGCGGCACTTCTTCGGACCGGATGCCCGCGGCAAGCCAGACGGGTCGGCCTGACAAGTGGCTTGCGAATTCATCAGCTTCGACCTGATCGCAGGGCGGGGGCAAGCCCCCTGCCAGCAATGGGGCGGTTAACTGAATGCCTTTGGCCGGTCGGCCAAGACTGACCAATCTGCGCTTGGCCTGCTGGGTACTAGCCATGACAGCGGAAAATCCAGAGAGGAGATGCCGAGAAACCTCGGGAAACCAGCGTTCTTTGCGGCCATCAAAACCTTCGGACGTCGCGTCTATCAGGAATGTTGGTATATTACGCGAGCTGGTTTCGAGGTTGAGATTTGGGCGCAGGAAACCACCGGTCCAGATGCATGCGTTTGGCAACCAGTGATCCAGAAACCGGGCGACTGTGGCTGGATGATCGGCAGGCAATTCTTCGGCAATACAGTTGCCTAGAAGCTTCATGGCGCGGTCACGGGCGGCGGGTGGGACAAGATCTGGATCGTAGCTAATCAGCAGATTGACGCCATCCAGCAAACTGACCAGCCTGTTGCCCAGATCAATCAACGCAGAAAGACGGGCAGAACTTGTGGCATGTGCCCAGATAAGTTCGCCTTCAGGCCGAGACCCTGTTGGGGAATAATTGGGCGCCGGCCCCCGTCGGACAAAGGCACGGTATGCGGCCAGACTAAGTGATGGCCCCATGCAAGGATTACCCTAACTCTTCTGTCGGAGAAGCTGGCGCCTCTTCATCCCGCAACCGGTGAAGATGGGCAATAAAATAACGCATATGGGCGTTGTCCACGGTACGGTGTGCCTCGGATTTCCACGCATTGTAGGCGCTGTCATAATCCGGAAACATCCCAACAATATGAATATCATCGACGTCTTTGAACACGTTTTGAGACGGATCGACCAACTCTCCTCCAAAAACAAGATGCAAGCGCTGGGCCATATTGTGTCCTTTGATATCTCGTGAAACTGAACTGTAATCAAACTACGGCATTGGCTTCTGGGGTCAAGCAGGGCCGCGTTCAGTGAGATCCAATGCCTCAATGATCTGACGGTGAACCGAAGCGCCGGCGGACACGACACCATTCAGCATCGGGCGCGCATTATTGAACCGCAATGGCGCGCCGGTTTTATCGCTGCAAACAGCGCCAGCTTCGCGCAAAATCAAGTCACCGGCAGCGATGTCCCACTCCCAACTGTTCCTCAGGGTAAGCATGGCATCAAAGCGCCCCTCCGCCACAAGAGCGAGCCGATAGGCCAGCGAGGGGCGATAAGAACGATTCACTTCTGGTATGCCTTCCGACCAATGCCGCGCTTCAAAATTAGGTCGGGCAGACAAAACCGAAGCACCCGTCAGCAAGGCTGCTTCGGAAGATTTGATGGAGACGCCGTTTAGAAAGGCACCCTGCCCGGTTGCGGCGCTGTATAGTTTATCGCGCAACGGCAAAAATATGACGGCAGCCGTGACGACGCCGTGATGTGCCACGGCCAGCGCATGAGCCCAGGTCTTGCTGCCATCGACGAAGCTACGGGTGCCATCAATCGGATCGATGATAAACACCGTATCCCGAGTTAGTCGGGCGGAGGAATCCTCGGTTTCTTCGGATAGCCAACCATACTCTGGACGTGCGGACTGCAAGGTGCTTTCCAGCATGGCATTTACGGCCAGATCGGCCTCGGTCACAGGCCCGGCACCGTCTGGTTTTTCCCAGCGCTGGGCGTTTGAACCGGAAAAGCGGCTGGCAATTTCACCGGCCGCCCTTGCGGCATCAATCAGCAGGGGTAGATCACTTGCCGGCAAGTGTCATTCCTTCGATTAACAGGGATGGGACCACCCTGCTCAGGTGCGTGCGGGCATCATTGGCGGGTTGAATGCGGCGCAGCATGTCGTTCAGGTTCCCCGCAATTGTGCATTCATTGACCGGATGGCTTATCTCACCATTCTCGATCCAAAGACCCGATGCCCCCCGGGAATAGTCTCCGGTGTTGGGGTTGATTGTTGATCCAATCATTGATGTCACCAGTAACCCGGTTCCTATTTCGCGCATCAGATCAGCGCGGCTTTGCTTCCCCTGAGAAAGGGAGACATTCCAGTTTGAAGGAGAGGGCGGCGCAGATGTTCCGCGCGCCGCATTTGCAGTCGATGGCAGGCCGAGCTTTCGACCTGTAGCCAGATCAAGAGTCCAGCCGGTGAGGACGCCATTGTCAACGATGACCCGCCTTTTAGTCGGCAAACCTTCCCCGTCAAAGGCGCGTGACCCGGCTATACGAACGCGATGCGGGTCTTCGATGAGCGAAATGTGGTCGGGTAGAATTGTCTTACCCAATGAATCGCGCAGCCAGGATGCACCGCGCGCAATGGCCGTTCCGTTGATCGCTGACAGCAGATGACCAATCAACGAAGATGAGATACGCTCATCAAATAGAACCGGGAATGTCCCGGTCGGCGGTTTGGTTGCACCAAGGCGGGCTACTGCGCGTTCTGCGGCGATTCTGCCAATATCTTCGGGGCTGCGTAAGTCAGATTGGAACAGTCGCATGTCGCCGTCATAGTCCCGTTCCATTTCGGCTCCGCTGCCCGCAATCGCGACACAGGAGATGGCCCGGTCGGTCCGCTGGTGTCCGCCAGAGAATCCATTTGTGGCGGCCATATGAATCTGTCTGGCAGCATATGTTGCAGTCGAAGACTGAACCTGCGTGATACCCCTAACTGCCAGTGCAGCGGTTTCTGCACGAAGCGCGTCATCCTGCAAGGTTGCGGGGTCAGGTTCCGGTGCCGGGTCGGCAAGTTCGAGCGCAGAGACATTGAAGTCACTGGCCAATCCGTCCGACGCCGCCAATCCGATATTGGGGTCCTCAGGGGCTTCGCGGGCCATAGCCACTACACGCTGGGCCATCTCGACAAGCGTCTCTGGCCGTGTGTCGGAACAAGAAACATTTGCCTGCCTCTGGCCGATCATGACCCGCAAACCGATGTCTACCCCTTCAGAGCGTTCGGCCTGCTCCAGCTTTCCTTCCCGCACGTCGATCGACACAGATGTACCATGAACAGCCATGGCATCGGCAGCATCTGCCCCTGCGTCCGACGCAGCGCGCAGCATGTCATGGGTCATCTGATCAAGATCTATCGTCATATTCGGCCTTCATTGCGCTCATTTCATCCGAGTTAGCGTTCGCCTCACAAAGCCGCAAGAGCGGATACAGAAAGGGGGCCGCATTCCGCAGCCCCCGCGTTTTAATATGGATTCGCGACAATTATTGGATGCGCTGACCATTTGCCAGGACATGGCCCTCATCGTTGATCTCGATTTTGGAATTCAGAGTGTCCGGCGCGTCGCCCGGGACTGCAAAAAGGCCCATCATCATTCGTGCACCCATGGCCTGCTCATCTGGTAACATACCCATCATTACCAGCTTATCGATCAGGCCATTTCCTCCAACCAGCTTCAGATCAACAGCGCCAGTGGGTTTTGGCATGCCGTTGAAGTCCTGAGTGTTGTCAAACACAAAGTCACCCATTCCTGTCAGCGTCGCGCCCGCAGCCGATACAAGCAGGTTTTTGAGCGTAAGCGCGTTCAGCTCACCAGGAACTGCGCCGCTTTGATCCAGCAAAGCGGCTTGCTCAGGATCAAGGAAATCGACCAGAACCTTGGCCTTTCCTTCAAGATCGAGTGAAATGGTCGCCGGATCGCGGGGCAGAGCGGCAGAAGGATCAAACAGGTTCCACAACGTCTCATCCATGGCGAAATTGCCAAGTGTCAGGGCAAAGCCAAAATCCTGCTCCTCGTCGGATTTTGAGATGGGCATGGCCAACTTGAACAGCGCCTCATCCATATTGAACCCGATCCCGAAGGGTATCTCGTCGCCTGATATATTTACGACCGAGTTTTGCGCTGCAACATCATAGATCAACTCTGACTGGTTCATTCTGACCTTGGCAGTCCCGCCTTCCGACGATGATGACCCCTCTACATTGCCGTCTGGCCCCTCGGCTTTAAATTCGCCGCTGCCGCTTTGGTATTCAAAGCCGCCATCGATACTGAAACCGGCGGCCAGCATTGCAGTGACGTCAGAGGTGTCGACCTCTAGCGGCAGGTCTCCGGTACCAGTGAATTTTATGCCGCTTACTGCGCCTTTGAACATACCGCGACCACCTTCAACAGGGTCGGTAAAGTCGATGTCGTAGGTCAATGAATCGGCTGTAAAGTCCTGACCGATTGTGCGGCTTTCTGCGGTTTTCATTGTACTAACGCCAGCCACATTTGCCATCGTGAGCATGAAATTGACATCGTCGGCTGACACATCTTCGCCCTCGACATCGAGACTTTCCAGTTTCATGGACAATTGATCGGCGGTCATATCATAGCTCATGTCATCCGGTACACCGGACGCCGTTATGACCAGATCATCGTGCCGGTAGTCTATTTGCAGATTAACATTTGGTTCATTCTCGGTCGCGAATGAAATCTTGATCGGCATTACTTCGGGAACCTGGATCGAAACAGTTCCGTCACCGTTTTCACTAAAGGTAATGCTGTCCATATTCATCGAAACGGTGCCGTCGTCCGGCTCAAAGTCCATGGACATATCAATGCCTGACACCGTTAGAACATCGCCAGACATATCGGTGCTGGCAGCAACTTCGTATCCCATGCTGACCATGTAGTCGCGCCAGTTTTCCCAGACCTCCTTTGCCGTGACATCGGCGGATGCGGTCTGCGCAGCCAGCATAAGAGCCAGTGCGCTGGTCCCACCCAATTTGTTCAAAATGCGCATTGTGAAACCTTTCTCGGTCAAAATGGATACGATTGGGTGATATATGCGGGGCATTGGGCGTAAGGGCAAGGTCTGGACCCTCGGTCCAGTGCAGTTTACCACGCTTTCGCAAAGCACTGGTTGATAAATTTCTAGGAATTTGGGGGAGAGTAGAATGGATATGACCGGCAAAACCGTCATCATCACGGGCGCGAGCCGTGGCATCGGGGCCGCGGCAGCACGCGTTTTTGCCGCAGCGGGCGCAAATGTAGCGCTTGTCGCGCGCTCAAAGGGAAATATCGATGAAATTGCCGCCGAGATTGGGGACAAGGCCATCGCCATTTCATGTGACGTCAGTCGATACGAGGCCGTTGAGGCGGCGGTTGCTGCATGCGTCGAGGCGTTTGGCGGTCTGGACGTGCTGATCAACAATGCCGGTGTAATCGAACCGATATCGCATTTGGCGGATGCTGATCCGCAGGAATGGGGAACCGTTATCGACATCAATCTGAAGGGAGTTTTCTATGGCATGCGCGCGGCCTTGCCTGTCATGCAAGCCGCGGGGAGTGGCAGTATCCTGACGATTAGCTCTGGCGCTGCGCACAATCCTATCGAAGCATGGAGCCATTACTGTGCTTCAAAGGCCGCGGCGGCCATGTTAACCGGCTGCGTTGATAAGGAAGCGGCTGACAATGGTATACGCGCCATTGGCCTGTCACCCGGAACAGTGGCCACTGAGATGCAGCGCGAGATCAAGGCCAGTGGCATCAACCCTGTCAGTAAGCTTGATTGGGAGGATCACATTCCGGCAGACTGGCCGGCCAGAGCTTTGCTCTGGATGTGCAGCTCGGATGCGGATGGCTGGCTGGGGCAGGAGATATCGCTTCGGGACGTTGAGATTCGCAAACGGATCGGGTTGATATGATTGAATTCGAAAAAGATGGTGGCCTTTGGACTGCGACCATCAACCGGCCCGACAAGGCCAATTCTCTGACCCATCAAATGCTGACGCAACTGGCTGATTTTGCGGAAGAGGCGCAAGCCGCTCGCGTGTTCATCCTGACGGGCAGGGGCAATGTGTTCAGTGCAGGCGCAGATCTTGGGGAAGCACACACGGGGCTTGCGACCTCTGGTGTATGGGAGCGACTGTCTGGTGCAATAGCTGCTCTGCCGGGCCTAAGCATTGCCGCCCTGAATGGCACGCTCGCTGGCGGCGCCATGGGTATGGCACTGGCCTGTGACGTGCGTCTATCCGTCCCAAATGCCAACTTCTTCTACCCGGTTATGAAGTTGGGGTTTTTACCGCAACCGTCGGATCCGGGGCGAATGTCGGCCCTGATTGGCCCGTCGCGAACCAAATTGATGCTGATGGGAGGACAGAAATTAAATGCGAGCGACGCGCTGGGCTTTGGATTGGTGGACCAATTGGTGCCACCCGAAGATCTGATGACGGCAGCGCTCGTGCTCGCAAATGACACGCTTAGCGCCAAACCCGGAATTGCGGCGGGTATCAAGGGGCTATGTAGGCAAGTATAAACCGGTATTTTTAGGCATCTGATCAATCCTGACGTCGGCACGGGCCTGCGTAAACTCGAAGGGCCACAGGAGATGTTGGCCAATGGGATTTGTTTTCCGGGCTGGAGCGGCCTGAACGTTTGGCACCGGCAATAGCGGCAAAAAACGCCCTTTGGCCTGAACTGCCGGTAATTCTACACCTTGATACCTCGAGACAGGACAGGCATGACATCTTCTGATCTTGTTTGTTTCCCGCTAGGATGCTGCCATGGATTTTGATCTCACGGACCAGCCCGAAATTGTTCAACAGGCTGCGGCCTACGGGCTTCAGGGCTGGGAGCTCGCAAAAAGCTGGTTGTTAAGCCCGGCGGCCTGGTCGCAATTCGGGTTGTTGATCGTAGCCTTCGTTCTGGCGGTTCTGGTGACTCGCCGGATCCGACCTGCCCTGACCCGACTATTGACGCCACCCGAAGACCAAAACGGAATTACAGCGTCAGCCCGGCGTTTTGTGATGGATTTTATCCCTCTTTTGCTGCCGCTATTCGCCTATGTGTTTACCGCGATCGGCGAAAGCGTGGTCTTGTCGCTGTTTGAAAGCGGCGCTGTCATAGCTTTTGGCAAGCGAGTCTTTCTGTTTCTGGCCGCTCGAATCCTGGTGCGTGAAGTTATCAACGATCCCTTCCTGAAACTGCTTGGCAAGTACATTCTTTTGCCAATCGCCGCCCTATATGCCCTTGGACTGCTCGAAGAGGTGATGGAGGGGCTGAGCGCGATGAACGTCCAGTTGGGCAACATCACTCTATCGTTGATGGCGTTGGTGCGTGGTGCAATTGCAGGCAGTTTGCTGTTCTGGCTTGGACGATGGTCAAACGATCAATCCGCCGCGATCATCAGCCAGCAAAAAGAGCTTCGGCCTGCTACCCGCCAATTGGCCGTTAAAGCCGCAGAAGTTGCCATTTTTGGCGTCGCTTTCCTGCTTTTGATGAACATCATGGGAATTTCGCTGACGTCGCTTGCAGTGATTGGGGGCGCTGTTGGTGTCGGGCTTGGGTTTGGGCTGCAAAAGATTGCCGCGAACTTTATCTCGGGCATTATCCTGTTGCTGGAAGGACAGGCCACCGTCGGAGATCATGTCGAGCTTGACGGAGGCGAGCATGGCAAGATCGTCAAGATGACCGCGAGGGCCGCAATACTTGAGACCTTTGACGGCCGCTGGATTGTCGTCCCGAACGAAGATTTCATCACCACTCGTGTCATAAATTATTCTGACAGCGGATCAGCCAACCGGTATGAAGCACCGTTTTCGGTAAGCTATGACACCGACATTAACCTGATCCCTGACATCGTTGAAAAGGCCGTCGCGACACACGCGGATGTGTTGGATTTACCTTATCCACCTGATTGTGAACTGCGCGGATTCGGCGACAGTGGGATCGATTTTGCGGTGGAGTTCTGGGTTAACGGATTTGATGATGGCCCTAACAAATACACTTCGGACGTGCTGTTCCTGATCTGGAATGCTTTGAAAGAACACGATATCGAAATACCATTTCCACAGCGGGTTGTTGAGCTTAAGGGCGAAATTCGCACGACGTCAAAATGATCGACGCCGTTGTTGTGGGGTCTGGTCCTGCCGGGTTGATGGCCGCAGAAGAACTAGCGCGTGCCGGCCACTCCGTCCTGATTTGCGATGCCAAACCATCTTTTGGGCGCAAGTTTCTGATGGCTGGAAAGTCGGGGCTCAATCTCACCAAAAATGAGCCATTTGAGACACTTTTGGCCGCTTATGTCGATGCGGCCTCCCGTATGCGTCCGATTGTGGAAGCCTTTGATGCAGATGCTGTTCAGCGTTGGGCGCAAGACTTAGGGCAAGAGATATTTACAGGATCAACGGGCCGGGTCTTTCCTGTGGCGATGAAAGCGTCGCCGCTTTTGCGCGCGTGGCTGGATAGATTGGATGGATTGGGCGTGCAACGAAAGGTGCGTTGGCGCTGGCAAGGGTGGCAAGGCAATGCCCTGTTGTTTGATACCCCGGATGGGCCGCAATCACTGTCTTCAAGGGTGACTGTTCTGGCGCTTGGCGGAGCAAGTTGGGCGCGTTTGGGGTCAGATGGGCAGTGGACCAACTACCTTTCTGAAAAAGGGGTGGAGATTGCACCGTTTCAGCCTGCCAATTCCGGTTTGTCGGTGGCGTGGTCAGATCATATGGCGCGACTTTTTGGGCAAGCGGTCAAAGGAATTGCGTTGCACGCAGGCGGCCATGTTTCGCGTGGGGAAGCAATGATCTCGGTCCGCGGGCTCGAGGGTGGCGGTCTCTATGCAATTTCGCGATATGTGCGGGACGGTACGCCCCTTGCAATTGATCTGATGCCGGATTGGTCGGCCGAAAGAATCGCGACAAGACTTGCGCGACCCCACGGAAAAGCGAGCCTGAATAACCATCTGCGCAAGTCCTTAAAGCTGGACAAAGTGCATATTGCATTATTGCAGGAGTTTGCGAGACCGCTGCCCGATAATCCTGTGGCGCTTGCTGTGGTGATCAAGGCGCTTCCCATCAAACACAATGGTCCACGACCGCTCGACGAGGCAATATCAACTGCTGGTGGCGTCTCTTTCGATGCGCTCGACGACAATCTGATGTTGAACGCAATCCCCAGTACTTATTGTGCGGGTGAAATGCTTGACTGGGAGGCCCCAACCGGCGGGTACCTGTTGACGGCATGTTTGGCCACCGGGCGCTGGGTGGGCAAGGCGGCAGCCAAAGCCCTTTAGCCTTGCGCCCGAACAAAAGCCGGTCGGCTGCGAAGCCTGTTCGTATAATCCCTCAACGAGGGTGGCGCGGGGTCGAATTTGGCGATGAGTGCCCACCCCAGACAATGGGTGAGAAGGATATCAGGCACTGTGATCTTTTCGCCCATCAGGAACGGGCCGGTAAAACCCGTCGCCAATCGGTCCAGATTGCCAATCATTTCCCAGCGCAAGCTGTCCTTGATACCCGGTACGCGATGCTCTTTAGGCAGAACGAAACTGTGACGAGATGCGGTCCACAACAGAGCATCAACCTCGTCCAGTATCTGGTGGGTGAAGGCGTCCTGCCGCGCGCGATCCGTGGTACCCGGTGCATAGGTCAGCTTTTGATGTTTGTCGGCCAGATAGGTCATGATCGCGACACTGTCAGTTAGCACGGCATCGCCGTCACGCAAAACCGGAATCTTACCCGATGGGTTGAGCTTCGCCACAGCGTCAGATCGGGGACTGACGTCGGTGTGGGAATAGGGGACGCCCAATTCTTCCAACATCCAGATCACGCGCATCGCGCGGCTTTTGCGGGTTCCAATGACTTCATACATGACAGGCACTTTGGCTTATTGTTTCTGTTGCCCCAACATCGCGAGACGGATCAGTGCACGCTCCACAAGCGCCAGGGCCGGGGCGTTCTGACCTGCTGAGCGCAGTTGTAAATCCGTGTCCGTCAGCAAGGTCAGCGCGGTCTCGAGTTTGTTCGCGCCCCAATTCTGCGCTTGTCGCACCATTTTGACGCGGCGGGGGCCGAAAACGGGCGGGCGCACCCGGCCAATTCCGGCGCTGGGTCCCCCGGGGTCGGACGCGGCCGCATAAAGCGTGCGGAAGTGCCGGGTTGCACCAATGCAGAGGCTGACGGCAGTCACGCCTTGCGCCTGAAGTTTTCGCAGAACCGGGCCAATATCGCCAGCACGCGCATCAGCCACAATGTTTAGCACGTCATCAAGTGCCGCTTCGGTTGAGGTTGGCGCGCAAGCCATAATGTCCTCGCTGGTCAATGGCGTGTTGTCGCCGAGTTTGTAGAGCCCAAGCTTGTCCATGGTCTGGCGAAAATCTCCGGGATCGATGTCGCGGGCTAGAGCCGTGAGTTGACCCATCAGTTCCGCAGAAGGCGGCGCTACACCTGCCTGAGCCAGCGTACGCTCGATTTCTTCGCGAGAGGGCGGATCGTCGTATATCCCAACAGAAAAAGCGTTTTGGTGCCCCTCAAAGAGTTTGCGTAGCTTCGACGTCGCTTTTAGCGCTCCGGCCGTAACGATGACTTGCGCATCCCCTTCCTGCCAGTCGAGCAGGGCGTTGCTAACGGACTCGGCGATGGTGTCGTTGGCGTCTTCGACAAATGCAACACGCAGGCCGGGAAAAAACCCGATTGCTTTTACGGCATCCATCAACTGGGCAGGGTCTTTGCGTAGACCAGAAGCCGGTATGCGGGTCAGACGCATTTCTTCCTCGCCATTCGGCCCCACGAGCGCCGTAATCACTTGCTGGCGCTTCAACGCAACCCGCATCGCATCTGCCCCATAGATCAGCAACCCGGTTCGGGTCGGGTCAGGTTTTGCAAAATAACCGGGGGCTTCTCGGGGGCTTAGTTTCATGACGCCGAATCGATTGTGGCAATCAGCCGGGTAACGATCTGATCCGCAAGAATGACCATAAGACGTTCGCGCGCATCACGTTCGGCTGCTACGGTCGCCGCTGCATTGCCGGTGGCTGAATAAGCGGAGAAACTGTTGACCGAACCATTCAGCACTACTTTGCCGGTTCCAATGTCGCGCAATGCATATCTGGCGACCCCCAGAATGTCGTATCGATCCGTATCACCTTGTGGGTTAATCGCGATTCCGGCTTGTGTTGTGGTGATATCAACCTTCAGACCAAAGCGCGCGTTGCCGCCGCGCCCTAGCCTCTCTTCGATGCGCTGAGTAAGAAGAAACGCGTCGCGGTTCGCGGGTTCGTCCACAAGAATTTGGTTTTGTAGCTCTGTCCCTACTCCATCAGGACTATAGACGGGAGTGAACCCGCATGCGGCCATCAAAAGCATGGCCCAGAGCGCGAACAGGGGACGGTTATACGACAACGTTTACGATCCTGCCGGGGACAACAATAATTTTCTTGGGCGTGGCCCCATCCAGCGCCCTTTGTACACCGTCCACTTCCAGAGCGGCTTTTTCAACCTCTGCCTTCTCCAACTCACGAGGCACGCTGATTTCCCCCCGTCGCTTTCCATTCACCTGAATGGGCAGCGTTATCGTATCATCAATCAGCATATCAGGATCGGCTATCGGCCAAGGTACAGTTGAAACGAGTCCCTCTCCGCCGAGTAGCGACCAGACATCTTCTGCAAGATGTGGAGTCACCGGCGACATCAACTGAACCAATACCAGTGCCGCTTGCTTTTGCGCACTGGCCCCCGCCTTTGATTTCGAGAGTGTGTTTGTGAAGGCATAGAGGCGCGCGATGGAGGCATTGAAGCCAAAACTTTCAATTCCTTGCGTAACTTCGTGAATAGCCTTGTGCATTTCACGCAACAGGGAATCGTCCTCTGCCCGCGGCCCATTGTCAGTCATCTCAGCGATTTCAGTGGTAATCCGGTAGACGCGCGACAGGTGCTTAAATGTCGCTTCGGCCCCTGCAGCGGTCCATTCCACGTCCCGTTCGGGTGGGCTGTCAGACAGCATGAACCAGCGCGCTGTGTCTGCGCCGTAACTGTTGATGATGCTGACCGGATCAACGACGTTCTTTTTGGATTTCGACATTTTTGCGGATGGAACAACTGTTACTGATGTCCCATCGGCCAATTTCCCATCTGTGACATCCTCTGGCAAATGATAAACCGGTCGGTCCCGGTCATCGCGGGTCTGGTAAATCTCATGCGTAACCATGCCTTGCGTGAACAATGCATCAAATGGCTCATTGGCTGATTCCGGCAAGTGGCCGGTGATCTGCATCGCGCGGGCAAAGAATCTGGAGTAGAGCAGATGCAAAATCGCATGCTCAATGCCGCCAATGTACTGGTCGACATTCATCCAGTATTCCGCGTCCGCGAGGTCTGTCGGTGTTTTGGCCTGCGGCGACGTGAAACGCGCAAAATACCAAGAGCTGTCTACAAAGGTATCCATGGTATCGGTTTCACGCAGCGCTGTCCCGCCACACGAGGGGCAGGCACAATTGCGCCAGGTCGGATGGCGGTCCAATGGATTCCCGGGTTTGTCGAGTTCAACGTCGAAAGGTAGTTCGATCGGCAGATTTTCAGTTTTTTCCGGCACGACGCCGCAGGCCTCGCAGTGTACTACAGGGATCGGGCATCCCCAATAACGTTGGCGCGAAAGACCCCAATCCCGCAGCCGGTACTTGGTTACGCCCTGACCCACACCTTTGGCTTCGCAAAACGCGATGGCCGAATCGACACCTTCGTTTCCGGTCTGCCAGGCCTCGCCTGCAAACCCCCGATTATAAAACACCTTCTCGGTTTTTGGCGGCACATACGCTTCAGACAATTCGTCCGAGCTTGAGTCGGAAGGCAAATAGGTCGATATGATCGGAAGTTCGTATTTGGTAGCGAATTCGAAGTCGCGTTGGTCATGTGCGGGACAACCAAAAATTGCTCCGGTTCCGTAGTCCATAAGGATGAAGTTGGCAATAAAGACGGGAAGCTCCCATGCTGTATCAAAGGGGTGGCGCACGCGAAGCCCTGTGTCCATTCCCAGTTTCTCAGCGGTTTCGATGGCTTCCTCGGTTGTGCCACCCTTACGGCATTCGGCGTTAAATGCCGCAATTTCTGGGCTCTCCCGCTCCAGATGCTTTGCAAGCGGATGATCCGGGGAAATCCCGATAAAAGACGCACCCAACAGTGTATCCGGCCGCGTCGTGTAGACTTCGATGCGATCGTGACCAATAGGGGCGTCAATCGTCGAAAATGAGAACTGCAGGCCACGCGATTTTCCGATCCAGTTGGCCTGCATCAGCTTGACCTTGGGGGGCCAGTTATCAAGCCCGTCCAGCGCGCTGAGCAATTCCTCGGACATATCTGATATCTTGAAGAACCATTGGGTCAGCTCGCGCCGTTCCACCAACGCACCCGAGCGCCAGCCGCGACCCTGTTCGACCTGTTCGTTGGCCAAAACCGTCATGTCGACTGGATCCCAGTTGACGATGGCGTTCTTGCGATAGACCAGCCCGGCGGCCAGCATGTCCAGAAACAACGCTTGTTGCTGGCCATAGTATTCCGGATCACAGGTGGCAAATTCACGTGACCAGTCAATGCTTAGTCCCAAGGGCTTCATCTGGGCGCGCATGTCGGCGATGTTGTTATAGGTCCATGTCTTGGGGTGGCCTCCAATAGCCATGGCTGCGTTTTCCGCCGGCATTCCGAACGCGTCCCACCCCATGGGATGAAGAACATTGTGGCCGGTCGCCATTTTGTAGCGGGCAATTACGTCGCCCATTGTATAGTTACGCACGTGTCCCATGTGGATGCGCCCTGATGGATATGGAAACATTTCGAGCACGTAGTATTTGGGTTTATCCACACTGCGCCGGGCGCTGAATATCTCAGCCTTTTCCCAGGCGGCTTGCCATTTCGCTTCGATGTCTGCGGCAGAATAGCGGGGCATGTTATTTTGGTCCTTTACGGGAAACGCCGGGCAATGGAGGCCCGGCGTTCGAGATCTGGTATCAGAGCAATGCGCTACAGATTGCCGTCTACTATGCGCAGCTGTCTGGCGCGGGATAAGATTGCGTTTTCGACGGCGCGCACTGTTGCCGGGTCTACGGATCTGCCACCGCTTGAATGCAATGCGACAGTCAGAGCGCGCGCGTGCAATGCGGGATCATCAATTAAAACAGTTGCCCGATATGAACGCCCTCCGCCCGGAGGTGTTCCATAGCCGGTCACGATGACGCCGGTAAACGGGTCAACTGACTGAATTGGCAAGAAATTAAGCACTTCCAGTGAAGCGCTCCAGATATATCTGTTGACGAGGACAGAGTTTTCCTGATCGGGCTGATTAAAATAGCTCCAGAACGTCTTGTCCTTAAAGCCCTCGTCCCGGCTGTCAGCATTGCGTGCGTCAAGTTGTGCGGGTGGTGCAGCGTTGCTGAGTCCCGCTGGCTTAACCCTGCTGCCGCACGCCGTCAGAAGTGCCAGTCCGGCAATTCCGGCCACGATCGCAAGTTTCGAATGAATTTTCATTCTGCGTGTCCCATACTTCGTATCATTACCGTCCTACCCAAGCCGCCGAAAGGGGGCAAGACTTATGTCGCTTGGGCTTTTCATCGTCAGTTGCGTGTGGCGGACTGAAAAAAGAGGCAATGGGTCCGGATTTACGACTGTGGCAAAGCTGCATCATCCGTGACGTCTCTTTGCTTGCAGTGCGCCCAATCCTTGCCAAAGAGGGCCAGAAAGAGCGAAAGACACATTCATACCCTCACCGGATTCCCCGGTTTGGGCTTAATTTTTGAAACCGAGGGAAAAACTATGAAAAAGGTTCTCTTTGCAACAACCGCTCTGGTCGCGACAGCCGGCATGGCAGCGGCTGAAGTGACCTGGGGCGGTTACGGCCGTTTCGGTCTGCAATACGAAGAAGATCGCAGCACGGATCCAAACATCTCCGATACAAACATTGAAAGCCGCCTGCGGCTGCAAATGGACGCATCCGCTGAAACAGACGGTGGCGTTGTATTTGGTGCACGTTTCCGTGCGGAAGCAAACGAAAATGCAGACGGCACAGCGAATGGCGCAGACTTTAACGGCGCACGTTTCTCTGCCGGTTACGAAGGCTTCCAAATGCAAGTCGGTAACATCTCTGATGCGATCGATGATCTGCCTAACTTCTACGGCTACGAGCCAGGCCTTATCGGCAAAGTTGGTCAGTATGGCAACTACGCAGGTCCGAACAATGGTTACACATCAACTGGTACCGGCGACAACGGCGTTCGCTTCCAGTACAATGTTGCTGACTTCCAGATCTTGGGTGCTTACGACCAAGACAACGATGGAGCTTTCGTTGGGACTGGTGTGACTGCGACTGGTAGTGACACAGAGAACTACTCGCTCCACGTTGCCTATACCTTCAGCGACTGGACAGTTGCATTGGGTTATGCCAACAGCAAAGATGACGGCGGTGGCAAGCTTAAAGGTACTGTGCTGACCGTTGGTGGTACATTGGGTATCGTTGACCTGGCATTCTTCCTTGCACAAGACGATAGCATCCCTGGTGATAACACATCCTACGGTATGTCCGGTGCGGTTGACGTTGGTGCAGCAACTCAGATCCAAGTATCGCTGGCTGACGGTGACGTTGGTGATTTCAACTGGGGTCTTGGTGTTGTCCACGATCTCGGTGGCGGTGTTGCGATCAAAGGTATGATTGGTCAAGAAGCTTCAGCACAAAACGCAGTGGCTGACTTGGGTGTTCAGTTCAACTTCTAAGTTGACAGAAACAACCTGATGAATTTTGGGGCAGGCCTTCGGGCTTGCCCCTTTTCTTTTGTCGCGCGATGTTATCTTTGATCTCAAAGCAAAGAGGGTGGATATATGGCTCTGACAGAAGTTGTGGCCCGCATCCGGGCTGCTGAAAATACCGCTGGCCGTACTCCGGGCGACGTTAAGTTGATTGCAGTTTCCAAGGTTCAGCCCAATGCCCGGGTCGAGTCAGTTTTGGACGAAGGTCACCGTATCTTTGGCGAAAACCGTGTTCAGGAAGCGTTGGGCAAATGGCCCGAGTTCCGTGCCCGGTTTGATGGGGTTGAATTACACCTCATTGGCCCGCTGCAAACTAATAAGACCCGATCCGCGATGGAATTGTTTCAGGCGATCCATTCCGTTGATCGACCCAAGCTGGCAAAAACGATCTCTCGCCTCGCGCAGGAAACTGGCGCATGTCCTGATATATTTCTCCAGATCAATACAGGCAAAGAACCACAGAAAGCAGGCGTGATGCCTGAGGACGCCGATCCGTTCATTTCTGACTGCCTGTCTCTTGATCTGCCCGTGGTTGGGTTGATGTGTATCCCGCCTGCGAGCGTGGACCCTTCACCTCATTTTTCCCTTTTGTCGGACATTGCAGCCCGAAATGGATTGTCTGGGTTATCGATGGGCATGAGTAGCGATTTTGAACAGGCCATCGCTTTGGGTGCGACCCATGTTCGCGTTGGATCGGCAATATTTGGTCAACGCGCCGCAAATCCAACCTGACTTGAAGCAATCAGCCTGAATAACCGTTGTTTATCTTATAATTAGCCTGGTCTCTGGCGTGATCACCCGTGCGATCTGTTGCAGGTGAGTTCGGCCTAGCGCGAGGCAACCTTCGGTAGGAAATCGAGGTCTGCGCCATTGATGGATGAATATCGCTGAGCCCCGTCTCGGAGTCGCTACGGGCCAATTCCAGTCGGTCAGAATCACCAGATCGTAAAGCGGATCGGCTCTGAAGAGCCGCTCATGGCTAAACAGATAAGGTGACCTGACCATGTTATTATAATCTGGAGCTGATGGATCATCTGACCACAGGTCGCCAACTCTGATAGGCACCGCCCACTCAGTTGGTTGGGACATACGGTCTGGCCGGTACAATATTCCGACAACACGATGTATCCCGCTGGGTGTCGCGCCGTCCCCTTCCTTTTTGTCTCGCGTAATTCCACCTTTGCCGACACTGCAGGGATAGGTAGTGCCTTGAAATCGAAGCCCAAAACCCGTCAACACCATGTCGTGTGTGGTCACAGAATATGTCCGGACTTCTTGGCCTTGGTTGCCAGATAAGCGCGGTTTTCCGCAGTCTCACCAACTTTCAGGGGCACCCGCTCAGCGACTTTGATACCGGTACTTTCCATCGATTTTACCTTGGCAGGATTGTTCGTCAGCAATCGCACAGATGAAAAGCCCATAGACTTCAGAATATCAGCGCCAAGGCGGAAATCACGTTCGTCGTCTTCAAAACCCAGTCTGTGGTTCGCCTCTACGGTATCAAATCCCTGATCCTGCAGCGAATATGCTCTCATCTTATTGGCAAGGCCAATGCCACGCCCCTCTTGATTGAGATACAACAAAATGCCAGCGCCTTCCGTGCCCATCTGTGCAAGGGCACCGCGTAGCTGTGGGCCGCAGTCACATTTAAGGCTGCCCATCAAATCGCCTGTAAAACACGCCGAATGGAGGCGTGCGAGGACGGGGCTGTTGCGATCCGGGCGGCCGATCTCGATGGCATAGTGCTCTTCACCGCCATCTGCCGGGCGATACACATGCAACCGACCTGCCGAAGATACATCCAATGGAAGGCGCGCACTGACGACCGGATGCAGTGGACTAGACTGAGCAAGTATCGGAGCGGCCAGTGCGATAGGCAGGTGCGTAAGTTGATTTTGAGCCGCAAATTCGGCAGCATCTGCCAACGCCAATACCAACGCAGCGGGCAGAAGCCGCGCGGTTTTGGTAAGTGTCAAAGCCGCGCGATGCAGGTCGGCATCCCCCTCGCGCGCTGAAATCAAGGGGCCTTTCATTGGTGATTTCAGATCATCAGCCGGATCAGCAACGCCAAGAACCCACGGCAATCCCGCATCAGGGGGCAATGCAATTCTTGCTAGGTCGCCATCATATGCCCGCGCCTTCAGGGTCTCAGCCCGGCGTGCAGTTACCGCAAGAACCGGCGCACCGCCGAGAGCACGCAAATCAGCCAACCGCTGGGCGTCAAGAGTTTCGGCGGCCATGACAAGCACCGCATTCGCTTTTTCATCAGACAAAATCACAGGCACGCCCATACGCAGATCAGCGCGGGCGCGGGCCAAGAGTTCGATTATGTCGGGCGCAAAGCTCATTTGGATTCTTTAGTGCAGAAACACATCAATATGTAGCCTTTGATGCAATAAGATGAAACATTCGGCCCCGTCCCTACACGAGGGCGTGAGAGAATTGCAGCAAATCTTGCGCATTTCTGATTGCGAACTCATCTGTTTCTCAACAGCAAGGAGACACGCTATGGCACAACTCAAGAAGATACTTCTGGTTGATGATGACGACGATCTGCGCGACGCGCTGAGCGAACAACTGGTCATGACGGAAGATTTCGACGTTTTTGAAGCCGATAGCGGTGTTCAGGCAATAGAACGGGCGAAAGAAGCGCTTTATGATTTGGTGATCCTTGATGTTGGGTTGCCAGATACAGACGGTCGAGAGTTGTGCCGTCGGATGCGCAAGCAAGGTGTCAAAAGCCCTATTCTGATGCTGACAGGACACGACAGCGACTCTGATACCATTCTCGGCCTTGATGCAGGGGCCAACGATTATGTGTCAAAACCCTTCAAATTTCCGGTTCTTCTGGCCCGCATTCGCGCGCAGCTACGTCAGCACGAGCAATCTGAAGATGCGGTCTTTGCACTTGGTCCGTATACATTCAAACCCGCGATGAAGATGCTTGTGACCGATGAAGATCGCAAAATTCGTTTGACCGAAAAAGAGACGAACATCCTCAAATTTCTATATCGCTCCACGGACGGTGTGGTTGCCCGTGACGTGCTGCTGCACGAGGTTTGGGGCTACAACGCCGGTGTCACGACGCACACTCTCGAAACGCATATTTACCGGTTACGTCAGAAGATTGAACCGGATCCATCCAATGCCCGCCTGCTGGTGACAGAATCCGGTGGCTACAGATTAGCAGCCTGATCTTCTCAGAATTTTCCGAACCCCGCGCATGTCCGGGTTAAGACATGCACCTCCCTGTTGGACTTGGCCGGGCCTCGTGCCCGGTCTTTTTTGTGCGGAGGAGATACCTGGTAGGATTGGTTTTTTGATCGAGATCTGGATCAAAAAACCAACATTGAACTAGCGCCGCGAGCCATTTCCAGTTCTTAGTCTAAAGCGAGATATTGTTGCTATACGCGGGCGGAAGTCATTGTTTTCGCGAGTAAAAGTAGTTGGGTATTTGTTTTGAACCGGCCATTCGCCACGAAACTGAGAGATAGCTAATAGCAGGGTGACTAAGTGGCGTCCGAGGGATGCTTAAGATAAGGCAGCACCAAATCGCGTTAGCTATTTGGCTCCTCGACCCGAAAGGCAAGGAGGAGTGGCAGACAAACAAATTAGCCGACTCCAGCGAATATCAATGGGCCTGTAGCCGTCTCGCCAACTAAGCTGATCTACTCGGCAAAAATGGGAATGCAGTCGTTTCGATGAAATTCGGCAAAAAAAAGGAGCGAAGCCCGGTCGAGCGGGCCTCCGCGACGAGAACTTCGAACAACTACAATGCTGCGCTGTGGCCCCAAATGGCATCGCAAAGCCAAGGACGAAGTCTCTCAATTGGCTTGCATCCAGACGGGCGACATCGCCAGTGCGCTAAGAAGCTGGGGTCCAAATGCCAATTCTGGTTGCCGTTTCAGAGGCATTGGAATACCTAACCTTTCTAATCGACACGGCCGGGTCAATCCCCGGTTTTCGGTGAGATTTCGTTCTCAGCTGCAACAGTTGGCAATCTGATATAGGAAAAAAGATGCGAGGCAGAATTGGGGCTTAGTTTCAGGCAGTTCAAGGATCGTATCTGGTTCGCAGTTGATCCATTGACCAAAGGTATCGCCACAGCACCCAAACCGGTTCAGGATGTTGGGTACGCTTTGGTGCGCGCTTTTTTGTGGATTGCATATATACTGCCGGGCAGTCCGTTACGGGGAACAGCGTCCGATTTTTCATGCGCTGTCATGGAGGGCCCGCCACGTCGACTTTACCGCGGTTTTGTTGTTCGGTTCACCCAAGCCTTGAAGCGCATGGAGTTGTTGCGTTTGGGCCGGACGGACGAGATTGACAGTCTGCTGCGAATCCCAGATCAAGCCCGGCTTGATGCGCTGCTAAAGGACCAGTCCGGCGTCGTGTTGGTAGTGCCACATTGCCATGGTTCGGTTTTGATGGTGCGGGGCCTAGCTGCTCGCTATCCAACTTTGATGCTAATGCGCGGGCCAGCGAAAGAATCCCGCGCAAAAACTCAAAGGCCCTACTACGCGCATATCGGCTGCGAGTTGCTGGATGTGCGCTACAGCAGCGATTTGGTGGTCGCGCGCGCGGTGATCAGGGCGATGCGACAGGGTAAAATTGTGGTTGGCATTGTCGACCGGATCAGTAAAGCACCGCCCGAGAATGCTCCGGTCAATAAGGACACTGATACGATCCGGGCCGTTGCCTTTGGTCAGCCGGTAGGATTTGTCGGGTGGCCAGCCCGTTTCGCGGAAAAATGCAACGCTCCGATTCTGCCGGCAATGGTCGAACAGTCGCCCGAAGCACTAACGCTTCATATTGGCGACGCAATCAAAACCGATTGCCAGATCAAAACAACGCAAGCCTATGTCAGTGGTCTGGAGCAGTTTTGCCGACAATTTCCGATGGACTGGGGATTCGTCTATGACAAGCAGTGGGCACGGGTTCTGCGCGGTTCCGCTCGACAAAAAAACAACCACCACTAAAGCGCTTGGTCCCGTTGTAAAAGCAGTTGCGAGTTCTGCCCAGTTCTTCTGGCCCGCATTCGCGCGCAAGCACTGCGTTGCTAACGACGATGTGGCCATAAACCTTGGCAACGTTTGGTACCCGGTCTTTATTCGGCGGTGTCAACGAAAGAGCGATTGCAATTTTTTGCTGGGGTCAGAGTTTACACTAACCAGGCAATGATAAATTCCGGCTTTGACGCCACCTTGGCACATGCTGAAGTTTGTGAGGCCGGCCTGCCAGATTGTTGATTGCCTTGGTCGCCCTCTTCGTAAATCACACATCTGTCGGCTCAAGAGGTCAGATAAGTCGACAATATTGGGAAATAGCTCAGCAGAATAAGTATCGCAGCTACAGCAATCAGAAACGGCCAGAGCGACGTCAATATGGATCCCGGTTTTGTACCGCTCATGGAAGAAGCGATATACAGTCCGATACCAACCGGAGGTGTAAGTAGCCCAAGCACGAGATTCAAGCATGCTACGATGCCAAACTGATAGGGGCTGATGTCATAAGACCCGGTCGCGATCGGCAGCAAGATCGGCGTGATTAGAATGATCGCTGCGATTCCATCTATCACCATGCCGACCAGAAGCAGTGCCGCATTTACGATCAGAAGAAAGACGAACGGGTCTGACGTGACGGAAGTGATCAGCCCTGCCAGTTTCTGCGGAAGTTCCTCATAGATAATAACCCATCCGAACACGCTCGCCGCCGCAATCATGAACAGGATCATCGAGGCATTTGCCGCCGTCCGCTTGAACATTTTGCCGAGAACTCTGGGGTTCAGGTCGCGGTAACCCAACCAGCCAACCAAAAAGGCGATGAGCGAGGCGATTGCAGCAGACTCCGTCGGTGTCGCAATGCCAAAAAGTATCCCTCCAATGATCGCAAGCGGTACTAACATGGCAGGCAGCGCTGCGATCAATGCAGAGGCGGCCTCCCCGCGCGACATCCAACTACCTTTTGGAAATTCCTGTGACCAGCCGATCAGTGTAATAACCAATGCAAAGGCAATGGCGAGCAAAAGTCCGGGGATAATCCCAGCGATGAACATATTTCCGATCGGGATTTGCGCCAGCACACCAAAAATGACGAACATCATGGAGGGGGGAATCACCGGGGCAAGTAAGCCGCCTGCCGCAGTGGTCGCAGCGGCAAAGCCCTTGTCATATCCCTCTTCCTCCATTGCGGGCACCATGGCGCGCGACATAACTGCAATCTGCGCGGTGGCGGAGCCGATGATGGCTGCCATAAACATATTGGCCAGAAGGTTGATATACGCCAGCCCACCACGAAACCCGCCAACAAAAACCCGCGCAAGCGCGATCAGGCGACGGGTCATGCCGCCTTCGTTCATCAACTCTCCGGTTAGCATGAATAGCGGGATGGCGAGCAGGCCATAATTCTCGAGTCCGGCAAACATCTTTTGTGCAAAACTGTCGTAAAGGATCGTGTTACCGCTTTCCCAGATGTACCAGATCGCAGTGACAACCAGAACAATTGCGACGGGCACTGACAAGAACAGTGTCGTGAGGAAAACAACCGGGCTCATGTCGAACTCTCGGGTTTTGGCGCGGTGAGTAAATGCATGGTTGAGTGCAACGTCGCGCCCAACGCAAACAGCCACATGACCAGCCAGAACAGGTATTTCGGCAAGCCAAGTGTCAATGTGGGTTCAGCATAGATAAAGTTGAACGTGCTGCCCTGAAATGCGGCTTGGTCAAAGCCGGATTGTGCAATATCGAGCGGCAGAAACCAACGCCAGCAAAACCAGAGCATCGCAAGCGCAAAAGCAAACACAATGACATCAACAAATTTGGTGATCAGTAGCTTGATGTGACCCGGAACCGCATCCGATACCAAAGTGATCGCAACCGAATTGCGATGGTGCAATGCCGCTGAGGCCCCCAGAAATGTCATCCAGACCATTGCATATATCGCAAGCTCATCGACCCAAAATAGCGCATTTCCAGCAGTGCGTGTGGTAACGTTGAGCAAGATCAGCACTGTTACGCAAACCGCAAGCAGTGCGGCACACGCCAGTTCTACGCGCGCCCACGCGGCGGAAACCCGATACAGCATCGTCACTCCCCTAGAAAAAGGGCGCGGTTTTTGACCTGCGCCCTTTTTACTTACTTGCGGTTCTTACTTGGTTTGTGCCGCAGTCTCGCGCAATGCGTCAAGGGAAGAGGTTTTTTCCGACCAGATTGTATTCCATTCATCGATCGCGCCGCCAAAGAATGAGGCATCAACTTTGGTATAAGTCTTACCTGTTCCGGCTATTTGCTCCAGCCAGCCAGCTTCTTTTGCGACATAGCTGTCAATGGTGCTGTCCACGTGCTTGGCCATCAGATCGCCAATCATGGCCCGATCATCTTCGGAAAGGTTGGCCCAGACTTTGGCCGATACCAACCCAACCATAGGGAACATCATGTGGTCGGACTGCACTACGGTGTCGGCATGCTCATAATACTTGAGCACCCAGATCAGCTCTGCGTCCATGTCAATGGCGTCCACCTGTCCGTTGGCCAACGCGTCATAAACCGAAGGCAGGGGCATCGGTGTAGGGGCCGCGCCGACCGCATTGTAAAAGTCCAGTATGGGGGTGAAGGGCGTTATTCGCAGCTTCAGACCCGCCAGATCAGCAGAACTGTTGACTTCACCGCGAGTTACGATCTGACGCAGCCCAGCCATACCATATCCCACACCGACAACACCGACCTGACCCGGCAACGGCTCAAGCATCGCTTTTGCAGTGTCCGACCGCAGAATGCGGCCTGCATGGCCGATGTCAGCGGCAAGATAGGGTGCATAAAAGGCGCCAAGTTCCGGCGCCCGGTTTGAAACTTCGGCGACAGTCATGAATGCCATGTCCAAGGCACCTGTCTGAAGTTGCTGCAGCATTTCGGCCTCATTGCCCAACTGGCGCGCCGGAAAAACCGAAACGCTGTGCGCCCCGCCGCTTGCTTCGGCCAGTTCTGCACCAAAGGATTCGGCGGCCTTTGTCCAGATATGGGGCGGCGGCGTGATAAGGCCCAGACGGAATTCATCGGCATGCGCCGCCATCGACGACGCTACAATTACCGCAGCAGAAGCGATGAGCTTTTTGAAGTGTTTCATATGTTTCCCCGTTATTCTTATGGTTTAGAGTTTCACCCAGCCTTCCGGTGGTTCTTTGCCCGGATGCACAGCCTTGCAGTTCGGACAAGTGCGGTCTTCTTCTGAGGCATAGAATTTTTCATAGACCGGTGGCAAATCTTTCACGATGGACTGAAGCTGCATTTCAGCGCGGTGTACTTTGGTTCCGCATTCAAAACAGTACCATTCGATAGCGTCCAGTTGGCCTCGCTGGCGTTTGGGTTCGATCACCAGCCCAACAGACCCTTCCTGTGGGCGCTGTGGGGAATGGCGCACATGGGGCGGCAGCAGGAAGACCTCGCCCTCACGGATTGGAACGTCATAGAATTCCTCGCCATCATAAAGTTTTAGCAGCATGTCCCCTTCGAGTTGATAGAAGAATTCTTCAACTGGATCGTCGTGATAATCCGTTCGCTTATTGGGTCCACCTACGACTGTGACCATAAGGTCGGCGTCCTCAAAAACCATTTTGTTGCCCACAGGTGGTTTGAGCAGGTGACGGTGCTCATCGATCCAGGCCCGAAAGTTAAACGCTTTTAGCTTCGACATGGCTGTCTCCCGTTTGTCAGAATTCTCGGCGACATTTTCCATAACCGCAAAGAAATTGTCTGCAATTAGATATCCGAATTAATTATATCACGTTACATGATGACAAGGTCAGGGTCTTAGCCCACATTCTTCAAATCCGATCCGGATTATTTCTTTTTCTGCATCGCTCAACTCGAGCATGGGCGGGCGCACCCGGCCACCTCTTTGCCCCAAAAGCTCTTGCCAGTATTTGCCAAAGGCTGTTGGTTTGCCCGCTGGCCGGGTGCGCTTCATCGCGTCTCGCACCGGATTCAGGCTGTCAAAGACGCGACGCGCCTCGTCAGCATGCCCGGCAAAAGCCAGGCGCGTGTATTCATTCATTCGTTGATCATTGTCCGTTTGCAGTTGATAAGGCGGTGAAGAGCAAAGGTAGAGTTTCCAATCCAGCTCCAGAATATTGTCGAGCCATTCGTGTTCTGCTGAAGTTGAGACATGGATTCTGTCTCCGACCATATGGGTTAATTTGACATACATCTCACGCGAAACCGAATACTTGATCGCCACGATATTGGGCAGGTCGGCAATACGCGCGCATACCTCGGGCTGCATCAGATATCCGCTGTCAGGATGGCTCCACATGGCGATACCGATATCGAGTTCATCGCAGAATCGTTTGTAGTATTGGAACAAAACCTCGCTGCGATCCTGAACGAAACTCAATACGGGCGCGTGCAGAACGATGTAGTCAGCGCCGCATTCCTGGGCGTGGTGGGCCAACTCAAGCGCCGTGTCCATATTTTGATCTGAGACCGAGACTATGACACCGGCCTTGCCCGCACATTCATCGACAGCAATCTCAAAGTTGCGTTTGCGCTCATCCAGGCTCATCGAAAAAAACTCGCCCTGCTTGCCTGCAATGAACAGCCCCTGAATACCAAGGTCATCAATCCAGTGCCGGATATTCGACCTCAACCCCGTTTCGTCCAGTGACAGATCTTCGTTGAACGGGTTCAACGCCGCTGCCCAAATACCCCTCATATTCTCGCGGGCGTATTCCTTTGCATCCTGTTTTAAGTATTTCATGTCAAAGCGGCCTTCTGATATGGTCGCCCTTAGAAGACGCAACAAGAGCACCTAAACCAAGGTGTAATTCTGCAATTGGGTATTACGATAACGAATACCAACTGGTTTTCAGTTCCCGTTACGGTCGGTTTCGCGTAGATTCTTCACATGAAAATTGGATTGATCGGACGTGGCGCAATTGCGCGATATGCCTCGCAGGCTCTGGAATTGCGGGGCCATGAGATTGGGGCGGTGCTACTCAGGCCTGAGCAGGTGACCCCGGGGGCTGCGCGGGAAGTCGGCTCCGTGGATCATCTTCCCCCGGACATTGAAATTATGATTGATTGTGCGGGGCACACGGCCCTGGCCGCCTATGGAAGCAAAATTCTGGCCCGAGGCACGAATTTGATCACTGTTTCGCTGGGGGCAATGGCCGATCGCCAAATTTCAGACGCGTTGGAGCATGCCGCGATGCAGGGGCAGGCCAAGCTGTATCTGGCTAGCGGGGCTATTGGCGCACTTGACTGCCTTAGCGCCGCGCGTATCGGCGCGTTGAGTACGGTGACATACACCGGTCGAAAGCCACCGCAGGGTTGGCGGGGATCCCCCGCTGAAGAAAAGCTGAACCTTGATGCGCTCGTTCACGGTGCAGAAACCCATTTCGAAGGCACCGCGAGAGAAGCAGCCCTGGCCTATCCGAAGAATGCGAACGTGGCGGCTGCTGTCGCGCTGGCAGGGCTTGGCTTTGATGAAACTCGGGTTCAGTTGATCGCCGATGCTTCCATCCAGCAAAACATTCACGAAGTTGTCGCCATGGGAGATTTTGGTCAGTTCAGATTTCATATCAGTGGAAACTCTCTACCCGACAATCCGCGTTCCTCGGCGCTTGCGGCGATGAGCGTGGTCAGCAAAGTTGATCAAATTTTGCAACGCATCTCGTTATGACTGGCCGCCATTCCCGCATCGTTGACCGTGCCTTGACTCGGCTAAAGCTGCGCCAATTGCGGTTGCTGGTTGCAGTTGGCGTGCATGGAAATATCCAGGGGGCTGCCCGTGAACTGGGGATTTCGCAACCTGCTGCCACCAAGATGATTCAGGACCTCGAACTCGATTTTGAGGTAAAGCTGTTCAACCGGACAAATCGGGGTGTGGTTCCGACGGTCTTTGGTGAAACTCTGATCCGTCATGGCAAATTGATATTTTCGCAGATATCAAATGCAGCACAGGAAATGGACGATTTGAACGAGGGGAACTCGGGTCGGGTTGTTGTGGGCACGTTGCTCGCGGCCTCGACCAGCCTTTTGCCTGCGGCCATCGACATTCTTTTGGCGCAGCGTCCGAATGTGGCGATAAGAATCAGTGAAGGCACCAATGAGGTGCTGATGCCCGGATTGTTATCGGGTGAAATCGACATGGTTGTTGGCCGCCTGCCATCTCACCGTCACCGCAACAAGATCAGGCAGGAAAAACTGCTTGAAGACAGAATTCTGGCGATTGTCGGCACTCAGCATCCATTGGCTGGTAAAAAGGAGATTTCATTCGCGCAAACCAAGCCTTTTGGTTGGATTGTACCGCCGCTGGAAACCACATTGCGACGGCAAGTTGATCAGTTTTTTGTTGGCCAGCAGCAATATGTGCCTCCGGTGACAATAGAAAGCGTGTCCTATCTGACCAACCGAGCGTTGTTGCAATCACGCGACCTTGTGGGGTTGATGCCTGCCGAAGTGGTGTCGCAAGACATTGCCAATGGCCATCTGTCATTACTGGACTGGGCCGTTCCCTTTGGCCGAGGCCCTATTGGAGTATCGCTGCGCGCCGATGATGAGCTTTCTCCCGCTGGGCGCGCGTTCAAGTCGGCGCTTCACGAAGCGGCGAAAACCAAAGAAGTCAGGTATTCACCAAATTGATATCAGTATTCTTCCAAATCACTTGAAGCAATGGCAGGAAATGCGTGTTCTGGGAACGAGAGAATATTGGAGAACCGGTCCATGTATCCCGAGCTTAAGCTGCATATCGCCGGTGAGTGGCGCAAGACGTCCCTGGATATGCCGGTGGTCAACCCGGCTACCGAAGAGGAAATCGGTCGGCTTCCCTGTGCTTCCCTATTTGATCTGGATGACGCGCTGGTTGCTGCTGTCCAAGGGTTTGGCATCTGGAGCCGCACATCTCCGCGAGCGCGCGCCGACACAATCCTGCGCGCCGCAACGCTTCTTCGTCAGCGTCAGGAAGAGATTGCCTATTCAATAACGCTGGAACACGGCAAACCGTTAAAACAGGCCAGGCTAGAAGTGATCCGTGGGGCCGAGTTTTTTGAATGGGACGCTGGCGAGGCGATGCGCAGCTACGGCCGCGTCATTCCGGCGGCGCGCGGCAATAAATTCACTGTGCATCACCAGCCGATAGGCGTGGTGGCGGCTTTTTCACCGTGGAATTTTCCGATGAGCCAGCCGGCTCGTAAGATCGCGGGTGCATTGGCCTCTGGTTGTTCGATCATTCTCAAGGCTGCTGAGGAGACACCTGCGGGAGCCCTTCACATCGTGCGGGCCTTCGAAGATGCCGGATTGCCCCCCGGTGTGCTGAATCTTGTATTTGGAAATCCGGCCGAAATATCCGGTCATCTGATTCCACAAGACTCCATACGTCTGGTGGCCTTTACGGGGTCGACCGCCGTGGGCCGCCATTTGACAAATTTGGCGTCCGAACACATGACCGCCGTGCTGATGGAACTGGGAGGTCACGCGCCCGTTATTGTGTGCGAAGATACGGATGTTCAGGCTGCGGCAATCTCGGGCGCTGTTCGTAAGATGCGCAATGCCGGGCAGGTCTGCACCTCGCCGACGCGGTTCTTTGTGCATGAAGAAATATTTGACACTTATGCAGAGGCTTTTGTAACCCGCGCGGCGGCAACCATCGTCGGTAACGGCATGGAGCCGCAGGTTGAAATGGGGCCACTGGCAAACGACCGTCGCGCGCCCGCGCTGATCGAATTGGTGGAAGACGCACGCGCCAAAGGGGCGATTGTCGCCACAGGTGGTGGAAAACAAAATGATCAGGGTTATTTCTTTCAACCCACGGTCCTGCTGAACGTGCCTGATGAGGCCAGGATCATGCAGGAAGAACCTTTTGGTCCCGTCGCGGTAGTCAACCCGGTGACATCACTGGATCATGCCATTGAACAGGCAAACTCGGTGCCTTACGGGCTTGCCGGTTATGCCTTTACAAACCGAGCGGACTACATCGACCGCCTGATTGACGACGTAGAAGTTGGCAATCTGAGCGTCAACACGCTGGAGGCCTCTATGCCAGAAACGCCATTTGGCGGCGTGAAATCAAGCGGTTACGGTCGCGAAGGCGGTGCAGAGGGCCTGGACAATTATATGATCGTCAAGAACGTGTGGCATTCAGCCAAGATTTCCTGACATGCACGGCATTGGGCAGGCGGTCCGAATAGAAATGTCTCGCGTTTTGCAATGATTATGGGACCACGCCGATCCCAAACGACAATCAGCGTTAACGGGCATGGTCCTTGGGCGCACGCATCGCTAAGGTGCGCCAACTTTGATCGCCGGAGCCATTGCAATGTCCTTTTCACTTGCCACCTGGAACATCAATTCTGTCCGCCTGCGCGAACCCATCGTGTGCAAGTTGCTTTCCGAACATGGGCCGGACGTTCTGTGTTTGCAGGAATGCAAATCCCCGGTAGACAAGATCCCCCGCGACGGGTTTGCCGCCCTTGGTTATCCGCACATGGTTGCGCGGGGTGACAAGGGGTACAATGGCGTGGCGATCCTGTCCAAAACACCGATAGTTGAAGCCGGGGCGAAGGATTTTGCCGGTCTGGGGCACGCGCGCCATATCGCTGGAAAGCTGGAAAATGGTGTTACCATACATAACTTTTATGTCCCTGCGGGGGGCGACGTCCCGGACCGAGAGGTGAATGAAAAATTTGGCCAGAAACTGGATTATCTGACCGATATGCGCGATTGGTTTCGCAACGAACCACCCAAGAAATCAATTCTAGTAGGTGATTTGAATATTGCGCCGCGCGAGGACGATGTCTGGAGCCACAAAAAACTGCTCAAGGTTGTCAGTCATACGCCAATCGAAGTCGAACAATTTGGTGAAACACAAGATGCGGGGAAGTGGGTTGATGTCACCCGAAAAGACATTCCCGAGGGCCCACTCTTTAGCTGGTGGTCTTATCGCGCCAAAGACTGGTCTGGGGCTGACAAGGGCCGTCGGCTGGACCACATCTGGGCGACACCAGATATTTCCAGCGCCGCACATTCAAGCCATGTGTTGCGCGATGCCCGTGGTTGGGAAAAACCCAGCGACCACGCCCCGGTATTTGCCACTTTTGACCTTTGATTCCGCGCGAGAGATCGCCATATAAGGCTGAATGTGATGAACACCCGATGCGAGGATCGATGAAATGACTGACCTTGGACTTTCCAGCGGCCCAGCTGCAGACGACCTGATCAAAGACGTGAGCCAGGCAACCTTTATGGCGGACGTTGTAGATGCCTCGGCAGAGATACCTGTAATTGTTGATTTCTGGGCGCCGTGGTGTGGCCCATGCAAGACACTTGGACCGATGCTAGAGGCTGAAGTTATCGCGGCCAAAGGTGCCGTGAAAATGGCAAAAGTAAATGTGGACGAAGCTCAGGCGATTGCTGGCCAACTGCAGGTTCAGTCAATCCCGACGGTATACGCCTTTCACAAAGGACAGCCAATTGACGGGTTTCAGGGGGCGCAACCTGAATCCGAGATCAAGGCCTTCGTTGCGCGTGTTATCGCGGCGGGTGGGGGTGAGGCGCCCGAGGACAATCTGAATGATGCAGTGGATGCGGCTGAAGAAATGCTTGCAGAAGGTGCAGCAGAGGATGCGGCGCAGACCTTTGCAGCCGTGCTGGGAGAAGAACCCAATCATGCGCCGGCTTACGGTGGTTTGGTTCGCGCGCATATCGCGCTTGAAGATATCGAACAAGCCGAAGCCGTCCTAAATGGTGCTCCGGCCGAAATTTCAGGAGCACCTGAGTTGGAAGCGGCCCATGCGCAGTTGGAGCTCGCGCGCCAAGCTGCAAATGCCGGACCGTTGGATGATCTCCAGGCGGCAGTTGACGCAACACCTGACAATCATCAGGCGCGGTTTGATCTGGCGCTTGCGCTTCATGCAAATGATCAGGTTGAGGCGGCTGTGGATGCGTTGCTTGAAATCTTTCGGCGTGACCGGGAATGGAACGATGGGGCGGCAAAGACGCAGCTTTTTACGATTTTTGATGCTCTGAAGCCAAACGACCCGATCGTACTGAATGGGCGACGCAAGCTAAGTTCTATGATATTTGCATAAGCACTTCTTCGGGCTAGGTCCTGATTCATGATAAAAGCTGCTGATCTGCCAGATATTCTGCCTGTCTTCCCGTTGCCGGGTGCGCTGCTCTTGCCGCGTGCGCGCCTGCCGCTTCACATCTTTGAACCGCGTTACCTGCAGATGTTGGAAGATTCGTTAAAAACGCCGGGGCGAATGATCGGGATGGTGCAGCCCAATTCCGTGCCGGGACGTGATGATACCGGCTTGCATGTGATCGGGTGTGCGGGTCGCATTACCCAATTCACTGAAACCGAAGATGGCCGATATCTCATCACGCTATCGGGAGCTTCACGCTACAGGATTTTGACCGAAGAAACGGGATTTACTCCATACCGACGCTGTAGCGTAAGTTGGAGCGGTTTTGAGCATGACTTGGGGCCGGAAGAAAAAGATCAGTCGTTCGACAGGCCGGCCTTTTTGGACCTGTTAGGGCGCTTCTTTTCGGCGCGCGATTTATCAACCGATTGGGAATCGCTCAAGGAGGCGGACGACGAATTGCTGGTCAATTCGCTTTCTATGCTTCTGGACCTTGACCCCGAAGACAAACAGGCTCTGCTTGAGGCGCCGTCGCTCAGCACGAGACGCGAGACTCTGATAACATTGATCGAGTATCAATTGCATGCCGACAGCGGAACGGATTTGATACAATGAGTGATGCGATGCCCCCAGTTTTTGACCGACATATGCTTGAATCACTTATTTGTCCGAAGACACATGCCCGCCTGGAATATGACGCGACCACACAGGAATTAATCTCGAAACCCGGCAACCTCGCGTTTCCCATTCGCAATGGAATACCGGTTATGCTGGTCGATGAGGCGCGGGTGCTGGAATAACCTAGAGTACTTTTCCTTGCATCAGACGCGGTATGTCGCCCGTCAAACCTGCCGCTTCGCGGATGAAGCCCCGGCGCATAGCTGGCGCAGAATTGACAATCCCCATGCCGATATCGCGCGCCGCACGCAGGAAAAAGTTGTCATTTGAAAAGAGACGATTAAAAGCGTCTGTCGCAAGAGCCAACGATGTGGTGTCAAAACGGCGCCACTGTTCATACCGCTCAAGCACCAGCGATGATCCAATATCTTCACCACGACGCTGCGCCATCGTAAGCGTTTCCGCCAACGCGGCGATATCGCGAAGTCCGGCATTCAGTCCTTGCCCAGCGATCGGATGAACGCCGTGGGCCGCATCCCCCACAAGGGCCAGACGCCGGGCAATGAACCGGTTTGCGAGGGTCAGATTCAGTGGATAGCTAAAGCGTTGACCCGCCAGAGAAATATCACCCAGAAAATTTCCAAACCGGGGGCGCAGAGTCTCGAGATATTCGGTGTCGTTCATCGCATTAATGCGATGAACTTCTGCGTCAGTTTCAGTCCAGACAATCGAACATCGGTTGCCCGTCAAGGGTAGAATCGCCAGCGGGCCAGAGGGCATAAAAAATTGATGTGCAATGCCGTTGTGCGGTTTTTCGTGTGCCACCGCACAGACAAGGGCCGTCTGACCATAACCCCAGCCGGTGCGTTTGATTCCGGCGCGCACGGCTGTTCCACTGCTACGCCCGTCTGATCCCACCAAGAGCTTGCTCTTAATTCTCTGGCCACTGGCCAAAGTCACAGAAACGCTATTGGTATCGACATACTGATCGACGACGGTCTCGCCGGATAGTTGGGTGATCAGCGGTTCCGCTGACATCCCGTCCAGAAATGCACGGCGCAGATGCCGGTCTTCGACCATGAAACCCATGGGCCCTTCTTCTATCTCGGCGTGATCGAAATGCATGAAAAACGGTGAAGGGCCTTCACCTGCGCGACCGTCCGTAACTTTTATTTCAAGCATCGGTTGTGCGTGCGGTTTTAGGTCGGGCCAAACGCCGATTGCTTCCAGCAGCCGTTTTGAAGTCAGGGCTAAAGCATAAGAACGCCCGTCAAAGGCTGCGTTTTTGCGCACCTTCTCACTGAGCGCATCGATAATTGTCACGGAATGCCCGGTATGCGCCATCGCCAGTGCCAATGCCGGGCCATTTAAGCCGCCGCCTACTATCGTGATATCACTTTGCGGTTTCATAGGGATGAATATGGCGACAGGTTCGGGATTGTCCATGTGTTGTGCTGTCGCTACCGTCAGGATCAGGCAGATTTGGGGGGTTATCTTATGCAGGAATGGTTAGAGATGAGCGCGGCGGATTTGGGCCGTGGTATCGAGGAGGGTAACATCGACCCAATTACCCTGACGCAGACCTATCTGGATGCGATTGACGCACATCCTTTGCGCGACCGGATTTATGCTCGCGTCACACACAAACGGGCGTTGGAAGAAGCGACCGCAGCCAGCGCTCGCGCGAAGTCTGGGCATCGCTTGTCCCTGCTTGATGGGGTGCCAATCAGTTGGAAAGACCTTTTTGACAGTGCCGGTACCGCGACCGAGGCGGGATCGGCTTTGCTCAAAGACCGGGTTCCGAATGCAGATGCACTTGTTTTGGCGAATGCTACTGCGATGGGTCTGGTTTGTCTGGGCAAGACACACATGAGCGAACTGGCGTTTTCGGGTTTGGGTCTTAACCCTTCGACGGCGACGCCTCCGTCGGTGAATGACTTGGATGGCGTTTCGGGTGGGTCGTCTTCCGGTGCCGCGGCTTCTGTGGCCTTTGGGCTGGCGGCCGGCGCAATTGGTTCCGATACAGGTGGATCAGTTCGAATCCCGGCGGCCTGGAATGATCTTGTGGGGCTCAAGACGACATCGGGGCGCGTGTCTCTTGAAGGTGTTGTGCCACTTTGTTTGCGATTTGATACTGTTGGGCCACTTACCCGGACGGTCGAGGATGCGGCCTTGCTGCTGGGCGCACTTGAAGGCACCGGACCAGCCGATTTGAAAGGCGGGGATATCAAAGGCAAGCGTTTTGCGATCCTCCAAACTGTTGTCACTGATGAACTGCGCGACGCACCGCGCGAGGCATTCGAAGGTGCATTGGAGCGTATGCGCGCGGCAGGGGCTATTCTGGAACAATTAGATGTCCCAGAGATAGATGAGGCCATGGCGCTGTCTGGTGTGCTTTACACAGCAGAGGCCTATGGTCTTTGGCGTGACGCGATTGAGGCGAACCCCGATCTGATGTTTGCGGAAATACTGGAACGATTCCGTCAGGGTGCAACTTTTTCGGGTCCCGACTACGTGTCGGCATGGGCCAAACTGGAAGGATGCCGCAAGGCTTACGATCAGGCGACTGCCAGTTTTGACGCGGTGCTGTGCCCGACGTCCGCGATTTTGCCACCAAATCTTGAGCGGTTGATGACGGACCACGACTATTATGTCACTGAAAACCTTCTGGCTTTGCGCAATACCCGCGTCGGGAACCTGATGGGATTGTCTGCGCTGACACTTCCGACAGGAACGCCGAGTTGCGGCATTTTATTGATGACGCCGCCGGACATGGATGAACAGGCGCTAAGGCTAGGTGCAGTTGTCGAAAAGGTGTTGGCCTAAAAACCACATATCCCATTCAATCTGTTTCATTTTGTGGACGCAGGCGTGACGCTTGGGTACTTTGACTCAAACGGGACGCGAATGATCCCGACTTGAGGCAGTTTTGATGAAGTTTCCCGAGCGGTTTTCGAACCTTCCGGCGCATGTATGGCCCCGTTTGCGGGCTCTTCTGGACGTGCATGAACCCGGTGGCGATGTGATCAACATGACCATCGGAGAACCAAAGCACAAGTTTCCGGCCTGGGTTTCGGACGTGATCGTTGAAAATAGCGCCGGTTTTAACAGCTATCCGCCCAACGAGGGCTCAGCGGCGCTGAGGGATGCGATATCCAAATGGATAAAACGACGATACGGCGTTGACGTTGATCCCGCAACACAGCTGATGGCATTGAACGGCACACGCGAAGGGCTTTACAACGCCGCCATGACCCTGTGCCCCGAGACCAAAAATGGCCGCGCGCCGGTCGTTCTGACGCCTAATCCGTTTTACCCTGTCTATATGCTAGCCGCACTATCGGTCGAGGCAGAACCCGTGTTTGTTCCAGCGACAGAGGCAACAGGGCATTTGCCTGACTTCGCAGCCCTTTCGCCTGACGTGCTGAAGCAGACCGCCATCGCTTATGTCTGCTCGCCGGCGAACCCGCAGGGCGCCGTGGCCAGCCAAGAGTATTGGGTTGATCTGATCAATCTGGCAGAACACCATGATTTTCAGATATTCGCGGATGAGTGTTATTCCGAGATATACCGGGACGCTCCGCCGCCCGGTGCGCTCGAAATTGCCTCGGAAATGGGTGCAGACCCCGAACGCGTCGTGATTTTTCATTCGCTTTCCAAACGTTCAAATCTTCCTGGATTGCGGTCTGGCTTTGTCGCAGGGGGTCCCGAGACGATCGCGCGGATCAAACTGCTGAGAAATTATGCGGGCGCACCGCTTCCTCTGCCGCTTCAGGCGGCGGCAGCAGCAGTTTGGGCTGACGAAGACCACGTGGTCGAAAACCGCCGGCTCTATCAGGATAAATTTGAATTGGCCGATCGCATTCTGGGCAATATTCCCGGATATCGCTCGCCCGAAGCGGGGTTCTTCCTGTGGATTCCCGTTAAAGACGGCGAAGAGGCAGCATTGAAGCTTTGGCAGGAAACAGGCGTGCGGGTTTTGCCCGGCGCCTATCTAAGCCAGGACGCGGACGGGATGAACCCCGGCGCTGGTTACATTCGGGTCGCACTGGTGGCCCCAAAAGAGGAAACGCAGCGCGGGTTGGAAGCCATCCGTGACTGTTTGTTCCAATAAAGACAGAGGTTAAGAGTATGGCATATCAGACACGTGGGCGCGATCCGCTATTGGACAGCAACACCCAGGCCGCGATTGAGAAACGTGGCAAAGAGCTTTTGGGCATTGGTCTGATGGTTCTGGGTGCAATGGCCGCTGCAATGATCTGGTCTTATACGCCGGATGATCCCAACTGGATGGTTTCCACAGATGCGCCAGTTCAGAATTGGATGGGGCGCATCGGCGCAACAATTGCCGCCCCATTGTTCATGATTGTTGGCTGGGGAAGCTGGGGTCTGGGTGTGGTTTTGCTGGCGTGGGGCCTGCGGTTTACGCTGCATACAGGCGAAGAACGAGCGGTCTCGCGTCTGATATTTGCACCAATCGCCATTGCCTTGTGTGCGATTTATGCCTCGACTCTTGAGCCCGGACAGGCCTGGAAACAGACCCATAGCTTTGGGTTGGGTGGTTTGTTTGGCGACACTGTCATGGGCGCAGTGCTGACAGCTGTGCCGATTGGGTCAGCATTTGCGGTTAAGATGATGTCGTTCCTGATGGCAATCGGCATTGTCGCGTTGGGTGCCTTTGTTTTGGGATTCACCCGGGTCGAACTAAAGCGGATCGGCCGGTTTCTTTTGGTCGGCCTGATCATGGCCTACGCAGGGTTGATGAGCCTACTGGGCCGCGGTGCGTCAGGGGCTGTTCAGGCAGCGCAAGCCCTGCAGGCACGTCAGGCCGAGAAACGCGAGGCCGCGCGCCTTGATGCAGAGGATGCAGTGATCTATGCGGATGCGCAGCCGATGTTGGCGGAGGCAGATGCAAGTTTCGTCGAAGAACCCGAAGTCGTGGAAAAACAAGGTCTTCTGGCGCGCATACCGTCGCTGATCAAGCGCCCGGAAGCTATGCCTGAGCCCGAACTGGTGGAATACGCCGCCGTCGCGGATGATCAGGACATGCCAGGGGATGAGCGGATCAAGGCCAAGATTGCGGATGTGATCAAGACGCGGGTGCGGCAAGTGCCGGGGATGCAATCAGAGTCAGTCGCACCCCTCACCAAAGGTCGGGGTCGCGGGCCGGATCCGCTGCTCTTGAAGACCGGCCAGCCGGATGGTTTTCGCTCAGAGCCTCCGCTGACAGCTGACGCGATGATGCCATCAGAGCCGCCGCACAATGCGTCTGATATGCAGCCCGTGTCCGAAACGATGGATATTCCACTAGCCCCGCCGCCGGAACAAAGTGCCGCTCCGGTCATCCCGACCTTGGAACCGCGCAAGGTTGTGCAGAATCCGGTTCGAAAAGCTCCTGCACCTTCGCGGCAGGCCAAGGCCGAGGCCCAGCCCGGTCTCGCTTTTGAGGAAAACCAGATTCAGTATGAGCTGCCGCCTTTGAACCTGTTGACCAGTCCGACAGAGGTGACGCGGCATCATCTGTCTAATGACGCGTTGGAAGAAAACGCGCGAATGCTGGAAAGTGTTCTGGATGACTATGGTGTAAAGGGCGAGATTATCGCGGTGCGCCCTGGGCCCGTCGTAACCATGTACGAGCTGGAACCAGCGCCGGGCCTCAAAGCCAGTCGCGTCATTGGTTTGGCAGACGATATCGCACGTTCTATGGCGGCACTTTCTGCCCGCGTCAGTACAGTGCCGGGTCGATCCGTGATTGGCATTGAACTGCCAAATGAAAATCGCGAAATGTGTGTGTTGCGCGAGGTTCTTGCCGCGCGGGACTTTGGCGACAGCAACATGCGCCTACCGTTGGCGCTGGGCAAAGATATTGGTGGCGGCCCGATGGTAGCCAATCTTGCCAAGATGCCACACCTCCTGATTGCGGGAACCACCGGTTCTGGTAAATCGGTGGCGATCAATACGATGATCCTGTCGTTGCTTTACAAGCTCACGCCGGATGAATGCCGACTGATCATGATTGACCCCAAGATGCTGGAACTTAGCGTCTATGACGGCATTCCGCACCTTCTGTCACCCGTCGTAACAGACCCTAAAAAGGCGGTTGTTGCCTTGAAATGGACTGTTGGTGAGATGGAAGAGCGCTACCGAAAAATGTCCAAAATGGGTGTACGCAACATCGAAGGCTACAACGGTCGCGTGCGCGACGCCTTATCCAAGAACGAGATGTTCAGTCGTACCGTCCAAACCGGATTTGACGACGAGACCGGCGAACCAATGTTCGAGACGGAAGAGTTTGCACCAGAGTTGCTGCCCTATATTGTCGTTATCGTAGATGAAATGGCTGATCTGATGATGGTCGCAGGCAAAGAAATCGAGGCCTGCATCCAGCGTCTTGCACAGATGGCACGTGCGTCGGGCATACACCTCATTATGGCCACGCAGCGCCCATCGGTGGACGTGATCACCGGAACGATCAAGGCCAACTTCCCCACGCGCATATCGTTTCAAGTGACCAGCAAGATCGACAGCCGCACTATTTTGGGTGAAATGGGAGCTGAACAATTGCTTGGTATGGGCGACATGCTCTACATGGCCGGGGGTGCCAAGATTACGCGCTGTCACGGGCCATTTGTTTCCGATGAAGAAGTGGAACAGGTGGTTAATCACCTGAAAGGCTTTGGACCGCCCGCTTATGTCAACACTGTGCTAGAAGGGCCGGACGACGATCGTGAAAGCGACATTGATCTTGTCCTGGGGCTGGGCGGAAACACGGACAGCGAAGACGCACTTTACGATACTGCCGTGCAGATTGTCATCAAGGATCGCAAGTGTTCGACCAGCTACATCCAACGCAAACTGGCAATCGGCTATAATAAGGCGGCGCGCCTCGTTGAACAGATGGAGGATCAGGGTCTGGTTTCCCCCGCCAATCACGTCGGAAAACGCGAGATCTTGGTCCCGGAACAACAATAACTTAGCTTCGGGAAGCAATAACGATGCCCGGATAATCCCGTCGGCAAATCGCGGCCAAGTGAGCGCGCGTGGGGTGTAATTCCTGCGCGCAATGCGTATGTAATGACTATGAAACGTATCCTCAGTGCTGTCCTGTTCTGCCTTGCCACCGCCGCGCCTGCTGCGGCGGACATCCTGTCGTTAGGGGAAATATCCAGGTATTTGAATGGTATGACCGTTGCACAGGGAGACTTCACCCAGACCAACGATGACGGCTCTACGTCAACCGGTACGCTTTACATAAAACGCCCCGGTCGGATGCGGTTTGAATACGATGCACCCGAAACGGCGTTGGTTGTCGCGGGGAATGGATCGGTTGTCATTGTGGATAAGAAATCAAACCAGCCACCCGAGACCTATCCGCTCAGACGTACGCCTCTATCCATCATTCTGGCCCGAAATATTAGTCTGGGTAAGGCAAAAATGGTGGTCGGACACAAGTTTGACGGGTCCGAAACGATTGTGACGGCGCAGGACCCGAAGAACCCGGAATATGGCTCTATTCAGATGTCGTTCACTGACAACCCGGTTCGTTTAGATAGTTGGGTGATAAATGACGCTGCTGGCGGGCAAACAAAAGTGGTCCTTGGCGACCTCAGAACTGACGTTAAGCTCGCCAACAAGTTGTTTAATACCCGAGCCACGGGGGCATCCCGCTAATATCAACCTGTCCTAACGGCGGGCTACTCTACACCCAGCGAGCTGTGATTCATAGGTTCTCGCACGAGCGTCAACATCATTTGCGACTCGCAGCAACCAGCTTTTCTTGTTGTAATTACCCCGCGCATAGCCGGTGTGACCTTCGTGATAGGCAAGATATTGGTTGCGTGCGTCGGTCAGGGCAATGCCGTTGCGCTCAAGCGTAGTGTTCATATACCAGCCCATAAAGTCCGAAGCGTCCCGGATTCGATCGCGCCTCGCACCGCGCCGCCCTGTATCCCGCCGGTATTCGTCCCATGTTCCGTCCAACGCCTGGGCGTACCCGTAGGCACTGCTTTGACGTCCCATTGGAATGACACCAAGCGAATACTGAAAAGGGGTGCGTGCATTGGAAACAAATTTGCTTTCCTGATAGATGGTCGCCATCTGAACATGCACTGGTACACCCCAACGCCGTTCCGTGGTGCGGAAAGCCTTCAAATATTCAGAGCGCTGGCTCACAATGCTACAGGCGTTATCCAGATTACGGGGCGCAGAATGGTTTCCGCGACCACAGGATGCCACCAACAGCAATATTACCAATGCGCGAAGAGTTCTGCTCATCTGCCTCTCGCTTTTTTATAGTTCTTTTTTCGGGCACCTTAGCGGACTTAGCCCTTTTGGGAAATGACAATTTCGCGCGACAGGGCAATATCGGAAGAACAAAGTCAAACGGGGGCGAATACGGATCACTGTATAGCGCTTGTTCACAGACTGTTTCCCAATAAAACGGCGTAATTATTGGACAAATAGGGCTTGAAAAGGTATTTACCGATGAGTAGAGGCTTAAATATTATGTTACGTACCCGCGCGAAATACCATCTTGGACAAGTTGTCCGTCACAAAAAACACCCCTTCAGAGGCGTTGTTTTCGACGTTGATGCGGTATTCGCAAACACCGACGACTGGTATGAATCGATCCCTGAAGAAAGCCGCCCGGTAAAAGATCAGCCGTTTTACCATTTGCTGGCCGAAAATGATCAGAGCTTTTATGTCGCCTATGTGTCAGAGCAAAATCTGGTCGCCGACTATTCCGGCGAGCCCGTAGATCATCCCGATATTCCTGATCTGTTCGGGCCGTTCGAAGACGGGCTGTATCCGCTGCATTTTCAACTGAACTGATCGGCCAACCCGATCCCAACTCAGAGTCAGTACCCCAAGGCACATCCATCTTTGCGCGGATCACTGGCACCTTCCAATGCGCCGTCTTCATGGACCGTGATCGCCTGAGCGCCCCCTATGGGCTTCTCCACAACTTCAACAACGTGACCCATGTCCGCAAGGTCCTGACACACCCGTGCTGAATACTCGCGCTCAATCCCCAATATGCCCTTGTCGAAAAACGCACGGGGGGCGTCAATTGCAGCTTGGGGATCCAGGTCAAAATCAACCATATTGCTTACAAATCGCGCATGACCATTGGGTTGATAGGCCCCGCCCATGACACCAAAGGGCGTGAGAACACGCCCGTCCTGGCGCAGCATCCCGGGAATGATTGTATGCATCGGGCGCTTGCCGCCTTTCAACTCGTTTGGATGCCCTTTCTCCAACGTAAACCCGCCGCCACGACTTTGCAGCAGAATGCCAAATTTGTCAGATGCAATGCCAGATCCAAAACTGTGGTAGATCGAATAGATCAGAGAAACCGCCATTCGGTCTTTGTCCACGACGGTGATATAAACGGTATCCTTGTGCACGGATTCACTGATCGCAGCCGGCGATGCCATGGCTCTGCCCGGATCGATCAAAGCGGCCAACTTTGCTGCAGTTTCAGGGTCCAGCATATGATCCAATCGTGTCGTATGATCCGGGTCTGCGATAAATCGGTTGCGCGCATCATAGGCCAGTTTTGCGGCTTCAGCCTCGACATGGGCACGTTCAGATCCTGCGGGATCCATGCCGGCGATGTCAAAATGCGAGAGAATGTTCAGCATCAGAATCGCCGTTGCACCCTGGCCATTTGGCGGGTGCTCTACCAGGTCGATTCCCTTGTATGTGCCGCTGACGGGAATGGTCTCATCACAGGCGGTCGTCCGAAAATCGTTGATCGTATGAACGCCACCCATAGCGTTTAGAGTGGCAATCATATCTTCGGCAATCTCGCCGTCGTAAAAAGCATCGCGGCCGTTTTTGGCAATGCGGCGCAGCACTTCGGCCTGGCCAGGTGCGCGAAATACCTGGCCGGTTTTTGGGGTTTCGCCGCCGATCATGAAGCTCTTGAGCGCGCTGCCCTGAAGGATGCTGCCTTCACCAGCCCAATCAAAGGCGACGCGGGGGGCAACAGGAATGCCCTCGTCCGCATATCTGATCGTTGGTGCGAGCAGCGCATCCAGCCCAAGAACGCCCCAGCGATCAGAAAGCGTGCAAAATGCATCGATTGCCCCCGGGATTGTCACGGAATCAACGCCATCCAAAGGCACGGTTTTTTCGCCGCGTTCCCGTAGAACGGCTGCATCAGCCGCCGCCGGGGCCCGTCCCGACCCGTTCAAAGCATGAATGTCATCACTGCCAGCGGGGGAAAACAAAACAAAACAATCCCCTCCGATGCCGGTACTTTGAGGTTCACATATGCCAAGTAAAACGGCCCCTGCGATCGCCGCATCCATTGCGTTACCGCCCCGTTCCAATACATCAATGGCCGTTTTGGCAGCCAGCGGATGCGACGTTGCACACATCCCATTGGTCGCAAAAACGGCAGATCTGCCTGGGGTCTGAAAGTCTCGCATGCCAATGGTCCTCATTGTCTGGTTTGGTGACAATAGGGAGGTCATTGCTAATTGCAATGCAGTGACCGGAACGGAATGGAAAGGGAGAAGTAAACCTCGACGACGCGCACTGGGTGGGGGCTGTGAAACGCGACGCCGAGGGAAGCCATATGCAGCTACAAGACCGACTATGCAAATACATTCGGGCGTCAGTTAGGACTCATTAAGGCTCTTTTAAGGCGTCAGTCTTTTTTGCCGATGATGATACTGTTGACCTTGTGCAAGTTGGAACTGTCTTGACGTCGGTACGCTCGTTTCACTCTCGGCGTACTGTGTGAGGGGTTGGCAGACACATCGAAAGCAGGTTGCGGTCTCTTTGGCGTCGATACGTAAGATCACTGGTCAATTCATGGATCAAGAACCACCCAAACCCACCTTCGGGAAGATCATCAAACTCTGCGTCCGCATTGGCCGAAGTTGCGTTGGGCGCATCTCCCTCCGGCATCCTCTTGCCAATGTCTTCGAACGTTATATGCAGCCCATCGCTTTTCTGGTTACAGCACAGCCTGATGATGTTTCCGGGTTCGTCTGAGTAGGCATGTTCAACAATATTGTTGAGCACCTCTGCAGTGACCAATTCAACAGTCGCGATGTCATCGGTCGCGAGCCCTAATTGCGCCAGACGTCGTGTGACTTCACCCAAGGCATCGCGAACAGCCAATGCATCACTGGCGATGGATATTGTGAAACTCCGACAGGTCTTCGGTATGGTCATCCGCACCTTGCCATTTTGATCCGTCACATCTGATCAGCTCAATCCGCGTCAAGCGCGGCGTCGAGGGTTGGATACAAATTGAACACAGAGTCCATGCGTGTCAGGCGAAATACTTTATCAACGGCGGGGGTTAATCCGGCGAGATCAAGTTTTCGGTCGCGCCCCAATTGCTTCATCGAGGCCACGATTGCGCCCAATCCGCTTGAATCAATAAATTCGACAATCGAAAGGTCCAAAATGACGCGGTTGGGGCCTTCCTCTGTCTCTGCGCGCATGGCATCTTTGAATTGAATCGCCACCGCAGCGTCAATGCGCGTATCGTCGACAGTGACGGTTCGAATGGTATCAATGACGGAACTTGTGAGTTTCATCGTTTCAACGCCTGTTTTGTTGTCGTTGCGAAGACACTAGGGTGTAAATCTTACCAACCGGTGTTCAGCGCTTTGAATAAGGGACGTGTCATGAAGGAAGTTGTAATTGCAGGCGCCTCCCGGACGCCGATGGGTGGCTTTCAGGGTGTTTTCGAAACCGTTTCGGCAGCGGATCTTGGCGGTGTTGCAATTCGGGGAGCCCTAGAAAACGCAGCCACGACATCAGTTGATGAAGTCCTGATGGGGTGCGTGCTGCCTGCGGGACAAGGTCAGGCCCCCGCACGTCAGGCCAGTTTTGCAGCAGGGCTTGGCGAGGACGTGCCGGCAACGACACTCAACAAGATGTGCGGATCAGGGATGAAAGCCGCCATGATCGGCTTTGATCAAATCGCTTTGGGGCAGGCCGATGCTATGGTCGTGGGCGGCATGGAAAGCATGTCGGGCGCGCCGTATTTGTTGCTCAATATGCGCGGAGGCGCACGGATCGGTCATGGCGCGGTCATCGATCACATGTTTCTTGATGGGCTAGAAGATGCTTATGACAAAGGCCGCCTTATGGGCACCTTTGCCGAAGACTGCGCCGAAGAATTTCAGTTTACACGCGCTGCACAAGACGAATATGCCCTGAAGTCTTTATCAAACGCGCTGTCTGCGGAGAAAGACGGGGCGTTCGGGCCAGAGATATCGACCGTTACGGTGACTTCCCGTAAAGGTGAAATTGAAATTTCTGAAGATGAACAACCAGCAAACGCCCGGCCCGAAAAAATCCCTCAACTCAAGCCGGCTTTTCGGAAGGACGGCACTGTCACGGCAGCCAATTCCTCCTCTATATCTGATGGTGCGGCTGCGCTCGTATTGGCGTCGGCAGATGCGGCTTCATCTCAGGGGCTCAATATCCGGGCTCGAATTGTGGGGCATGCAAGCCATGCACAGGCACCTGCTTTATTCACGACGGCGCCGGTGCCCGCAGCACAAAAATTGCTCGCAAAAATTGGCTGGTCAAAAGACGAAGTGGACCTTTGGGAAGTGAATGAGGCGTTTGCCGTCGTGCCGATGGCGTTCATGCACGAAATGGGACTGCCGCGTGAACGTGTGAACGTGCACGGTGGAGCCTGCGCACTAGGCCATCCCATTGGCGCGTCAGGAGCGCGGATCATGGTAACTTTGCTCAATGCCCTGGAACGGCATAACTTACGGCGGGGCGTCGCAGCAATCTGCATTGGGGGTGGCGAAGGAACGGCCATCGCCATTGAAAGAATATGATCTCCGTTTCCACGCGAAAGATGGTTCTCATTTCTAGAGAAAGGACCTGATGCGCGTTAACTATGACCAGCTGACCAAGACGCTATTGGCGCTGACAGAAGGCGAAACTGATACGGTCGCGCTGATGGCTACAGTTGCGTGCGAGATACACCATTCTGATGGTCGCTTTGACTGGACCGGGTTTTATCGAGTGATCGAACCAGGTCTGTTAAAGATCGGGCCGTATCAGGGAGGGCATGGGTGTCTTGTAATACCTTTTGACAGAGGTGTCTGCGGTGCCGCCGCGCGAACCGGGCAGGTTCAACGAGTGGCGGATGTCGAAAACTTTGACGGGCATATTGCATGTGCGAGTTCAACTCGGTCTGAGTTGGTACTGCCGGTCAGGAATGAGGCGTGCGAGATCATTGCCGTTTTGGACATCGACAGCGACCAACCTGACGCCTTCACCGAGAATGACGCGACAAGTTTGGACGTAATCCTGAGTCAGATATTCGGTGGCAAGCCATGAACAATGCAGACACTCATAAGCCCGAGGTGTCTGCAAAAAATTTGGGTTGGCAGTGAGAGGATAAAATATGAGCGAAGTGACCAACCTGATTGAGTGCAAGTGTGTTTTGGGAGAGGGTATTTTTTGGGATGCGCGATCACGGTGTCTATGGTGGGTGGACATTCCCATGCCATCGCGCCTGTACAGGTATTTTCCCGAAAGCGAACAGTTAGATAGTTGGGACATGAATGAAATGATTACTTCCGTTGCGGTTCGAGAAAACGGCAAAGGACTCTTCATAGCCTCGCATGGAGGATTAAATTTCTTTGATCCCGATGTACCTGGATTAGAAAGGGTGCTCGTCCCAGAACCACTAAAGCCCTTCAATCGGAGTAATGACGCCGCTGCCGATCAAACTGGTCGTTTTTGGCTCGGTACAATGCAGAACAATATTGCCCCGGATGGTAGTGGCATGGACATCATTTCCGCTTCAGGGGGATTGTACCGCATTGATCGGGACCTTTCCTGTCACACAATGGTGACAGATATCACCATTTCAAACACCATATGTTGGTCCCCAGACAACTTAGTGATGTATTTTTCTGATACCGCGACTGGCAAAATATTCGCTTACGATTTCGATTTGGCAAAAGGTGAAATCTCGAACAAACGGGAATTCGCAACTTTTGACCGAGGGCACCCGGATGGCTCTACTGTCGATGCCGAAGGGTTCGTGTGGAATGCCCGTTGGGGCGGCTCTTGTGTTGTTCGGTTTGCTCCAAATGGGACAGTTGACCGAGTTGTCGAAATCCCTGCCGCCCAGGTAACGAACTGCGCTTTCGGTGGGAGTGACTTATCAACTTTATTTGTGACTACGGCTAGGCAGGATTTGAGCGATTCTGACCTTAAGAACACACCGGATGCAGGAAATATTTTTTCTGCCTGGCCTGGCGTTCGAGGGATTGCTGACAACCGTTTTGGCGGCTGAACAGGTAAAGACCGCATTGAACAGACCGTCGCGGCGTTTGCCGGAATGTCGTAGGCCCAAAATCGTACAGGAATTCACATTGCGAAACGAGCGTGCTAGCTGGTTTGCATGTGCAGTCAAATCCCCCAGAGAAGAAAGAACGTAAGTTTGACACAGCACGTCCCCGTGTTGAATAACGCCGATGCTCGGCGTCTGTTTTTGGATCGGCACGGGCTGGGTGAGGCGCCTCAGGGACCGGCCAAAGGGACCGCGCTGGGTGCAGTGATCGAGCGGTTGGGCTTTGTACAACTCGACAGCATCAATACTGTTGCCCGTGCACATGATTTGATCCTCTTTTCGCGACGTCCAGCATATCGCCCGCCTGATCTAAAGCGGCTCTATGAAAGGGATAGGGCGCTTTTTGAACATTGGACACATGATGCCGCCGTGATCCCGATTGCATTTTACCCCCACTGGCATCTTCGCCGGCTTCGTGACGCCGAAAAGCTCAAAAAGCAGTGGCGGAGCTGGCGGCGTGGCGAATTCGAGGACCAGCTTCGGACAGTTCTGGACCATGTGCGTGATCATGGGTCAGTTTGCTCATCAGATGTCGGAAAGGACGAAAAACGCGGATCCGGAGGTTGGTGGGACTGGCACCCCTCAAAGACCGCACTGGAATACCTTTGGCGCAGTGGAGCATTGACCGTAACCGGTCGCGACGGATTCCAAAAACGCTATGATTTGACGGAGCGCGTGATCGAGGAAGGGCTGGCATGTGCCTGTCCTGACCTCGTGCAGACAATTGATTGGAAATGTGCCGGTGCGCTTGATCGACTGGGTTTTGCAACTTCCGGAGAAATCGCAGCGTTCTGGGACACTGTGACACCAGCCGAGACCAAGAACTGGTGTGCCAGACAAGTCGCAAAGGGCAGTCTGATTGAGATCGACGTTAAAGGTGCTGATGGCAGTATGCGCCGCAGTTTTGCGCGCCCTGACGTCTTGCAGCAGGCGGCGTCCGCACCCGAACCCTCCTCTCGTCTGCGTGTCCTTAGCCCGTTTGACCCGGCACTGCGCGACAGGGCCCGTGCGGAGCGGTTATTTGGGTTTCACTTCAGGGTCGAAATGTTTGTCCCTGAACCCAAACGCAAATACGGATATTATGTCTTTCCCTTGCTGAAAGGCCACCGTCTCGTGGGTCGCATTGATATGAAGGCATTCCGGGATCGCGACCAGCTGATTGTGCGCGGCGTCTGGCCCGAAAAAGGGGCCCGTTGGTCGGCGACAAGGACCTCACAGCTGGAATCTGAACTGGTGCGCATTGCACGATTGGCGGGTGTAACCAAGGTTGAATTTGAACGAGGTTGGTTGCGTGAGTAAACGGATCAATTGACAGATCGCCACGTTTCGGTCACCGTTTATGGATCAGGCCGTAACCAAGCGATGTGTCTCTTGAACCCGAACGTGAAAAACCAGCTTTGCAATCGCCGTGCCACAGGGTGCGATCTGGTCGTCTGACCGTGAGTGTCTCCGCTCCACTCAGGATCTGAACGTGGCCGAAATGGCCCCCCAAATTCAAGCTTTCAAATGAACCCTCAGCACAAATTGCGTCTGGCCGTTGATATTGGCGGAACGTTTACTGACATCGTACTTGTCGACACAGCGGGGCGGGCCCTTGCAACAAACAAAACCCCGACAACACCTGAGAATCCTACAATCGGCGCCTTGGCAGGTGTGGATCAGGCCTTGGCTGACGCGAATGCCGAATTTGACGATGTCACGGGATTCATTCATGGCACGACCTTGGCCACAAATGCGCTTATCGAGCGGCGCGGCGCACGGGTCGTCTCTGTCACAACCAAAGGGTTTCGCGACATTCTGGAAATTGCATACGAGCGTCGTTACAGCCAATATGACATCAATCTCAGCAAGCCAGATTTGATCGTGTCGCGCGATCGCTGCCTGACCATAGGTGGGCGCTTGAACGCAAAAGGCGAGGAGCTGATCCCGCTGGATGTTGAAAACGTCGAATCCCTCGCCGCGCAGATAGACGCGTGTGGTGCCGAGGCTGTAGCGATTTGTCTTTTGCACAGCTACGCCAATCCGGCGCATGAACAGGAGCTCGCAAAACAACTGGCGGACTTACGCCCCGATCTCGTTATTTCAATCTCGAGCGATATCAGTCCGGAAGCACGTGAATTCGAACGACTTTGCACGACTGTCGCGAACGCCTATGTTCAACCGTTGATGTCGCAATACTTGGACGATTTTGCAGTTCAGTTTAAGGCTCGAGGTCTGTCCTGCCCGATCTTAATGATGACCGCAGGTGGCGGCATGACCACTTTGGACACTGCAACGCGGCACCCGATCCGTCTCGTGGAATCCGGCCCGGCCGGTGGTGCCATTCTTGCGGCGCACATCGCGGCTGCTTCTGGCGAAGATCAGGTGTTGTCGTTCGATATGGGTGGGACAACTGCCAAGCTGTGTCTGATTGATGGTTTTCAGCCCCAGACTGCGCGCAATTTCGAAATTTCCCGCGCTGCACGATTCATTAAGGGCAGCGGCATGCCCGTGAGGATTCCGGTCCTTGAGATGATAGAGATCGGTGCCGGTGGTGGTTCAATTGCAACTCTCGACCGTTTGGGGCGGTTGCAAGTTGGGCCACGGAGCGCTGGCAGCGAACCTGGACCTGCAGCGTTTGGGAAAGGCGGGACAGAGCCAACCGTGACAGACGCAGATGTGGTCCTAGGCTTGATTGACCCCAAACGCTTTGCCGAAGGGCGACTGGAAATCGACAAGGCTGCAGCAGACCAGGCCATTTCTAACCAATTAGGCTCTATTACAGGTGATAGCAGCGTGTCCGCCGCTTTTGGCATCAGCGAAATCGTCGATGAAAGCATGGCCAGTGCCGGTCGAATGCATGCTGTTGAATCAGGCAAGGACCTTAGGGCGCGTACCATGATCGCCTTTGGCGGCAATGGCCCTTTGCACGCCACCCGAGTGGCGCGCCGGGCCGGCGTCAAACGAATACTGATACCGCGTGATCCGGGCGTTGGCTCCGCTGTCGGATTTCTCGTGGCCCCGGTATCCTTCGAAATAGTGCGCAGCCGGTATGCGCGGTTGGATGATCTGGATTTGGCAGGGCTGAATGCGTTTTTTGGTGAAATGCTAGAGCAGGCGACAACTGTTGTGCATACGGGTGCCCCAAAACAGAGACTAACAAGGAGGCTTAGCGCTTTCATGCGATATCATGGGCAGGGGCATGAGATCGAAATATCCCTGCCGGACCGCGCCTTGACAGTGGCAGACAAACCTGAACTCAAAGCTTTGTTTGAAGAGGAATATAGCCGTCAATTCTCGCGGATCGTTCCGGGTATGCAGATCGAGATCATGAACTGGGCTGTTACAGTAGCAACTCTCAGATCAGAAGTTGAATCCACACAGGAAGTGTCGGATCAAGGATCAGCGTCACCCGACCATCAACGCGAAGTCGTATGTGATTTGACCGGTGAACAAGTGGTGGCCGATGTCTACATTCGTGAGACGTTGCGACCTGGCATGGTTGTGGCAGGACCTGCGCTGATCATCGAACCGCAAACGACAACATTGGTCAGTACGGATTTCACGGCCCGCTCAAATATTGCCGGCACTTTGATCCTCACCCAGAACGAGGCCCCGACATGACTTCCATCGCCAATACCCGGCTGCAAGTGATGTGGAACCGACTGCTTGCTATCGTGGAAGAGCAAGGTCAGGCCCTGATCCGCGCCGCATTCAGCCCAATTGTGCGCGAGTGTGGTGACATCTCGGCCGGTATCTTTGATTTTCAGGGGCGGATGCTGGCGCAGGCGGTGACTGGGACCCCTGGTCACATCAACACGATGGCAGAGGCGGTCAAGACGTTGCGCAGCCGGTTTGACCTGCAAGACATGCGTCCCGGCGATATCTATTTGACCAACGATCCATGGATTGCGTCAGGCCATCTGAATGACTTCCTATTGATGATGCCCGTCTTCCATCACGACCAAATTATCGGGTTTACCGCGTGTACATCGCATCTGGTTGACCTTGGGGGGCAGGGCATGGGGCCGGAAGGTACTGACATCTATGACGAAGGTTTGCTGATTCCGCCCTGCAAGCTGGTCAGCGGAGGGGAGATAGAACCGCTGTTGATGGACATCATAAAGGCGAATTCCCGGGAGCCAGTGGCCAATGAGGGGGATATCTATGCGCTCGTCGCCTGTTGTGAGACAGGGTCTGAGCGTTTGATCGGCATGATCGAAGAATTCAGGCTGCAAGACCTCTGCGACCTTTCCGAATACATCATCGAAACCTCGCGCCGAGGCACGTTAGAGGCTATCGCAGCTGTGCCGAACGGTGTTTTTTCCAGTACACTACAGGTTGATGGTTCTGAGAGGCCAATAGAGCTATGTGCCAAATTAGAAGTGTCTAATAAGGGTATTTCGATCGATTTTGATGGTTCTTCCCGCTGTTCCGGAAAAGGCATCAACGTGCCGCTGAACTACGCAACTGCTTATTCTGTGTTTGCGCTGCGTTGCATTGTCGGACCGGATATTCCCAACAACGCGGGCTCATTAGAGCCTTTCAAAGTGGTCGCACCCGAAGGCTGCATTCTGAATGCCCAGCCTCCGGCCCCTGTGGCCATGCGTCATACAATCGGTCAGATGACACCTGATCTGGTTTATGGCTGCCTGTCTCAGGCACTCCCTGATCTGGTTCCAGCAGAGGGTGCATCCTGCATGTATGATCTGCCCCTGCGCAATACGGCCGAGGCGATACTTTCTGGCGGAACGCAATTCGCGCTGGAGTTGGTTTACAATGGTGGTACAGGTGCGCGCCCAAAAGCGGACGGGTTGTCTGCCACCGCCTTTCCAAGCGGCGTCTGGGGCAGTCAGGTCGAGATGACCGAAGCGGTTGCGCCGGTGCTGATTACAAAGCGGGAACTTCGTCAGGATAGCGGCGGCGCAGGCACATATCGTGGCGGGTTGGGGCAGAGAATTGAGATGGTATCCGCCACGAACGAGGATTTGCTGCTGTTCCTGTCCGTTGATCGCATCGACAATGCTGCGCGTGGTCGGCAGGGCGGCAAATCCGGTGCGACGGGGCGCATTCGGATTGGCCGCGATGGGCCAGACTTGCCCGGCAAAGGCACAGTTCGGATACCTGCATGTGAGACGTTGATATTTGAAACGCCGGGCGGGGGTGGCTTCGGTGACCCGGCTGATCGGTCCCGTGACGCGGTGCGGCGGGACTTGTCTCATGATCTGATCTCGGACTGTCACGCTGCCGGCTACAATGGTAAATCGAGAGCATGACGTCGCCAAACCCTCATGTCGCCACCATGGCCCCCTACGCGCTGGCTGAGCTTACCGTGGCGCCGGGTGTACAATTGATATCTCTTTCCCAAAACGAAAGCTTGCGCGCGCCAAGTCCATTGGCAATTCAGGCAGCGGTGCGTGCTTTTGAAAACACCGCCGAATATCCGGATCCGGATTGGACAGATCTTTGTGAAGCGATATCGCAGGTGCTCGGGCTGAGTATGGATTCTATTCTGTGCGGTGCGGGGTCGATGGAATTGATCAACGCAATCGTGCGAGCCTACGCCGGGCCAGGCGATCATGTCCTTGCGCCCGAATACACCTATGCGTTTTTTCGTACCATGGCGCAGGTTGCACAGGCAGACTACAGGACTGCCGCGGAAACAGATCTGACGGTTTCAGTGCAGGCCTTGTTGGCCGCGGTAGAGCCGCAGACCAGGATTGTCTGCGTGGCGAACCCGGGAAATCCGACAGGCACCTCCATCCCGGCTGCCGACTTACGCTTTTTGCGCGCGCAGTTGCCGACGGATGTTCTGTTGATCGTCGACGAGGCCTATGGAGAGTTCATCCCCAAGTCAAAGCCGCTTTTTGATCTGGTTGAGCAGGGCAGCACGATCATCCTGCGCACTTTTTCAAAGGCCTATGGACTGGCCGGGATGCGAGTTGGCTGGGGGTGTTTCCCGCCAGAAATTGCAGCGCAGACACGCAAACTGCTGAACCCGAACAATATCAGTGCTGCCAGCCAGGCTGCAGCCACGGCGGCGATGTTGGATCAAGACTACATGCGCGACACTTGCACCCGAACGATCGCCTTGCGCGAAAGTTTCACCCGGTCCTGTCGTGCGCTAGGCCTGAAAGTGCCGGACAGCCATACCAACTTCATTCTCATTCAGTTCGCGTCCTCTGCAACGGCCAAAAGCGCGGACAGATACTTACGCCAACATGGCATCCTGATGCGTGGAATGGGGGGGTATGGGTTGCCGGATTGTCTGCGCGCGACGATTGGCCCGGTACAGATCATGGACACGACGATCAAATGCCTGAAACACTGGCAAGCAAAGGAAACGTAGTGATGCACGCAATATCCCGTGGTCTGGCGCGCATCGGCGTGTTGGTGCCGTTCACAAACACAAATCTTGAGGCCGACATGGCTTTGTTGCGTCCTGATGGCCTCTCTTTCCACTACGCGCGCCTTGGCGGATATGACCGTGACGAAATTCCGGATGAGGCGCAAATGGCCGGGCTTGGAGCCTCTGATCTTGACGAACCTCTGGAATTACTTATGGGGGTGCGCCCCGATGTTGTCATGTACGGTTGCACATCGGCCACGCTCACCCATGGGCCGGCGTTCGACTCTGATCTGGCCAGCAAGATTAGCCTGCAAAGTGGCGCGGCAACAGTCACGGCGGCTGGCGCACTTATTACAGCCCTGCAAGCGCTTGATGTGACGCAGATCGGATTTGCCTCGCCATATGTGGCCAAGATCAATGGCGATGCGATCTCTTTCCTTGCTGGGTCGGGCATTGAAACTGTTCACCGCTCGGAAGTCACTGAAGCGCTCGATAACTATGGACAGGGCGAATTGACACCGCAAAGGGTGTTTGATCTGGGTCGGGCAGCGGATCATCCGGATGCGCAGGCAGTCGTATTGTCTTGCACTGACATGCGTGGCGTCGAGATTATTGACAGGCTTGAAAGCGAGCTGTGCAAGCCGGTAATCACGTCCAATCAGGCGATGCTGTTTGCTGCCATGCGACATCTCGGGCAATGTTACGATAAGGGTTTCGGGCAGCTTTATCAGAGACTAATCAAGGAAAAAGTGTAATTAAATGGACAAATACTCGGACTTTGTACTGAACCCTGACCTGCAAGTGCCCGAAAGCACGATGGAAATGGCCGCAGTTCTACTGGTGGACACGCTCGGGGTTTGCGCCGGTGCCGCTGATATGGACGCTGGACGTATCGCACGACAAATGGCGATTGATTTTCATGGGGCCAGTACTTCATCGCACGCGGCGCCGATTCTGTTTGATGGGCGCACCGTCAGCCTGCCCGGCGCAGCCTACGCGGCGGCGACGCAGATTGACAATCTGGATGCGCACGACGGGTACAATCCGACACGTGGACACATCGGTTGCGCTGTCATCCCTGCGCTGTTTGCGTTTGCATCACAAATACCAGAACTGACAGGCCGGCAAGCCCTTATGGCGCTTGTGATGTCCTACGAGTTTTCCGCCCGGGCAGCATTTGCCTTGCACGGTTCGGTTAGCGACTATCACACGTCCGGGGCCTGGAATGCCCTGGGTGTGGCGGCCCTAGGGTCGCACCTGCGCGGTCATAACCCCGAAACCCTGCGACAAGCGTTGGGTATTGCAGAGTACCACGGGCCGCGCAGCCAGATGATGCGGGAAATCGCCAATCCGACGATGTTGCATGATGGCTCTGGCATGGGCGCGCTGACGGGCGTAAGTGCGACCCTTCTAGCTGAACGCGGTTTTCTCGGGGCACCCGCGATTACAGTAGAGGCGGATGATGTTGCCGCGCATTGGGCGGACTTAGGCCAACTGTGGACCATCGAGTTGAATTACATCAAACCCTATCCAATCTGCCGCTGGGCGCATGCTGCAATCGATGCGGCCGACACATTGGTGAAGACCCATGATCTGCATGTCGATCAGATCAGCTCTGTGCACATCAACACCTTCAAGGAATCGGCCTGCCTGTTCCCCGGCGTGCCTGGCACAACGTCAGAGGCACAGTATTCGCTGGCATTTGCCGTCGCTGTGCAGCTGAAGCATGGTCACATCGGGCCCGAAGAAGTCAGTGGCCCGGTTCTGGCAGACCCTGAGATTGCGGCGATCGTGGATAGAATCAGCGTGAGTGAAGAACCGCGCCATTCGGTGCGGTTTCCGGACGGGCGCTGGTCAGACATGACAATCACTTTGAAGGACGGCCGAACGCTTGCATCCGGCGACGTCAATGCCCGCGGTGGACCCGAGGCACCGATGGAATTACCAGAGATCAAATCCAAATTTTTTGCGATGGCAGAACCAAGACTAGGCGCATCGCGATCACAGGCAATTTGGAGCACAACTCAGTCTCTAACAAAGGAGAGTGTGCTATTCTCAGATCTCACAAAATTGGTTGAAGGACCCACGGTTTGACCAGAGTGATTATTCATGCGGCAGATCCGATGCCGCATGTAACAACGTTGCAGCCGCTTCACCCCGGTGTCAGTTTCACGCCATGTGACAATTACGAAGGGCTGCCGGATCTCATTGCGGACCTAAGACCAGACGCTGTCTTTTCCACCCGCTTTGCAGGTACCCCCACTTATCCCACAACCGCTTTGCTTGGGCCAGACGGCCCACGCTGGATTTCTGTTGGCGGGTCGGGCGTGGACCATCTTGGACGCTGGGATAAGTCAAAGGTTACAGTAACCAATGCAGCCGGTGTCGCCGCCTCCATGATGGCGGAATATGTATTTGGGTGTCTGTTGCAGTTCTCACTTGGCATTCCGGATTTGAATGCAGACAAGGCGGCCCGCAAATGGGCTGACCGCATAGTCGCGCCACTGCGAGGACGGACTCTGCTAATTGTCGGGCTCGGCAATACCGGTCGGGCGGTGGCGGCACTCGCAAAGGCCTTTGGCATGAATGTCATTGGTACACGGGCGCGCCCGCTAAAAATGTGCAACGTTGACCACGTTTATTCAGCAAACGACTTGCCGCAACTGTGGCACAGGGCTGATGCTGTCGTGGTCTGCACGCCATTGCTCGACAGTACAAAGGGTATTGTGAATGCTGCCGCATTTGGCGCGATGAAACTGGGCAGCGTGCTGGTGGACGTGTCACGCGGCGGTGTGGTCGTTCAGAACGATTTGATCGCAGCATTGAAAAACGGTCAACTTGCGGGGGCGGGGCTTGATGTGTTTGAGGTTGAGCCGCTTCCCGAAGATAATCCCCTTTGGGATATGGAGAACGTCATCCTGTCCCCCCATTGTTCCAGCGTTTTTGATGGGTGGGAAGACGCATCGGTTCTGATGTTTTCGGACAATTTGGCCCGCTTCCGGGCCGGGGCCCAACTTGACAACGTTGTTGATCCGGACCGGGGCTATTGAAGCTTGAACAAAGGGTGCAAACGACCGCGTGTTGCCCTATGTAGTTACGATGACAGCGTTCGTGACTCCTGAAAACCTGCGATTTGCCAGCTACAACATTCGCAAGACCAAAGGGCTGGATGGCAATTTTGATCCCGGCCGGATTATTTCAGTGATCAACGCGCTGGATGCGGATGTCCTTGCCCTGCAGGAGGTTGACCATAGATTGGGCGATCGCCCGACAGCGTTGGCGCGGGAGTTGATTGAGCGGGAAACCGACTTTCAGGTGCCCGCATTTGCAAGAAACGACGTCAGCCTTGGATGGCACGGTAACCTGATCCTTGTGCGCAAGGGTTTGGAACTGGGGGCCTTGCACCACCTCGAATTGCCTGGGTTAGAGCCCCGTGGTGCGATAGCCGTCGATCTCGTCCTACCGCAAAAGGTTCGCGTTATTGGGACCCATCTGGGATTGACGCGGTATCACCGACGCCAACAACTCAGCACAATCACAAACCACTTGGAGCCCGAAACCAAGACTATTCTGCTCGGCGATTTCAATGAATGGGCAGCAAAACGCGGCCTTGAGCCGCTTGAGGATCACTTTGACGTGCATTCTCCGGGGCGATCATTTCACGCAGCACGTCCGATTGCGGCGCTGGATCGGATCGCCCTGTCGCAAGGGCTGAGTCTGAATGACGGTGGAGTAATGGAGAGCGAGATCTCTAAAAGGGCATCTGATCACTTGCCGATTTGGGCAGACATCGCTCTTAAATGACAAAACCGATGGCACGGCTATTTGAAAACTATCGCCCAAAAATACTCCCACCTCTGACATCCATGTTAGCTCACACTCAAATTGCGGGGGAGTTCTGCTAGATTGCCCCTTGGATACGCAGGACTGATTGGCGAATGCATCAAGACATCCCACTTGCACTGACCTCAGCCGCGGCAGATAACAACCGCCAATCACCGAACCAACATTGGGAAAGATTATGGGTGCAATAGAAGCGTTGTTGTCCTTGCCAGACTGGTTGGGTATTCTGTTTACGATGCTTTTTACTACTGGAATTGGCATACCAATTTATTTGTTATCCCATCGCTATATCCAAAAAAACATTACCAGCGATATGAAGGACCCGACGGGAAGTTTGTTTCGAGTCATAGGTATGCTTGTTAGTCTTATGCTTTCACTTGCATTTGCCGATGTTCTTTTGAAAAAATCATCTATCGAAGACACACTGATGCGCGAAACTACCTCGATTGCTGATGCAATTGCTGACTTACAATCGTACGGAACCAGAGAAGCGAAAGAGATTTCTGCATTGTTGGTTGATTACGCCGTCGCCGTTGTTGAACATGATTGGCCCGCCTTAGCCAATGACCGCCTCAGCAACCAAACGCTTGAACTGAAATCGCAGATTTACAACAGAGCACTCCTGTTAGAGGCATCAACACCTAAGCAGGAAATTCTCTTAGCCGGTATCCTGGCTGACATAGATGCGATATCCGATTTCCGACTCATTCGTCTAACCGCGACCCTCGCTCACCCACCAATATTCTTATATGTTGTTTTAATTGGATTTTTCCTGACAATGGCCTGCTTTGGATCTTACAAACCGCAGAAACCATTGGTTATTCTGGTTTCCGCATATGCAGCATTTGTCGGCTTCGTATTGTACCTCATATTATCGCTTAGTGACCCTTTTCAGGGAACTTTTAGCGTCGATCACTCATTGCTCGATGTTCTGATCGAAAAAACCAGTAAATTCTGATGTGATTTCTCTACATGTCGAACAAGGGTGCTTTCATTCACGACTAACTTGATTACCAGCGTAATGATCCGGGGTACTGGCCTCAGTGATGATGGTTGAGATCAGGGCACTGAGACCAACTGCTTGCAATCCCACATTTCCGTCACATAATGTTACCAAGTGGCCTGACGGGCGTCGTTTGCTGCATGCGGTTCAGACCAAAAATTTACCACGATCGCCAATGGATAATCCATATCGAAGTTGCACGAAATTTCTTCACTGAACGGATAGCACATGACAGTTCTTAGCCGCATAGACGAACTTAGAACCCGGATGGGTCAATCCATCATTGGGCAACGTGACGTGGTTGACAGGCTGATCATTGGTCTTTTAGCAAACGGAAATCTTTTAATCGAAGGTCTGCCGGGCCTTGCCAAAACGCGCGCAGTCAAAGCAATGGCGAGTAATCTAGAAGCGGATTTCAGTCGCGTTCAATTCACGCCGGATTTGCTGCCCTCAGATGTGACCGGTACTGAGGTCTATCATCAGACAGAAAAGGGGGGAGAATTTCGATTTGATCAGGGACCAATATTTGCAAATATCGTGCTGGCGGATGAGATTAACCGAGCGCCGGCAAAGGTTCAGGCCGCGCTGCTTGAGGCGATGGAAGAGCGACAGGTGACGGTTGCGGGTACGACGCATAAGATGCCGCCCTTGTTTATTGTGATGGCCACGCAAAACCCTATTGAGCAAGAGGGTACCTACCCATTGCCCGAGGCCCAGATGGACCGGTTTCTGATGCACGTCAGGGTCGATTACCCCCCGGTTGAAGACGAAGTCGAAGTCATTCGCCTGGTGCGCAGGGAAGAGTCTGCAAAACTGCAACCCAAGAAAGAGAAAGCCGAAAAACCGGACTCTATTCCACAAAGTGTCGTGTTTGATGCACGGACTGAGATCGCGAACATCCACGTGTCTGACGCTATGGAACGGTATATGGCTGATATGGTGTACGGCACCCGAACCCCAGCCGTGCTCAGCGACGATTTGGCGCGCTGGATCGAAATCGGTTCCAGCCCGCGCGCCTCGCTTGCGTTGGACAAATGCGGACGCGCCCATGCATGGTTAAAAGGGCGAGATTATGTTGATCCTGCTGACGTACGAGCCATCGCGCATGATGTTTTGCGGCACAGGTTGACGCTGTCGTACGAAGCACAGGGCGAAGGGATCGCTGCTGATCAGGTGATCGATTCATTGATTGAACAGGTGGCACTACCATAGGGCAGCCCGATGACGCAGAAAATCGACCCCCGCATCCATGTTGATCTGGCGCATCTGCGTTCGTTTGAGCGGTTGGGAAAGAGCGTTTCGTTTCTGCCTAAACAAAAAGTAGGCAGCATCCTGAACGGGCAGCACGCTTCGCGCATGAAAGGCCGGGGCCTGAATTTTGAAGAATTGCGCCATTATACTATGGGCGACGATATCCGCACAATTGACTGGAAAGTGACCGCAAGAACCCAAACACCGTATGTTAGGGTCTACACGGAAGAGCGGGACCGCCCGGTTTTTCTGGTCGTGGATCAGCGGATGTCGATGTTTTTTGGCAGCCAGCTTAATATGAAATCCGTGACCGCAGCCGAGGCTGCTGCCCTGGCGGCTTTTGCCGTGCGGGCCAAAGGCGACCGGGTAGGCGGCATCATTTTTAATGATCAGGGTGTGGTCGAACACCGTCCGCGCGCCTCAGCAGCTGCATTGAACCGGTTTCTGGGCTCTCTCGCTGCGGCGAACAGCGCTTTATCAGCGGATGCGCCGACAAAAGACATCATGTCATTGAATACCCCGCTCGAAGCGTCGGCACGGATCGTCAAAACCAATGCGCTGATTTTGGTCTTTAGCGATTTTGACGGGATGGATGCGGAGACGGAACGGCTTTTGAGCCGCCTGTCTCAAAAGAACGAGGTTATCTTGTTCTCTGTTTCTGACCCTCTCAAGAACAAATTTCCAGACCTCAAGAATCTCGTGGTGACGGATGGAGAGTTGCAGGTTCTGCTGGACATTGAGAGCGAAAGTACCCGTGTTAGGCTCGAAAAATTCTCCTCTGGGAGGCTGGCGAGACTGCTTGCGATATCCCGAAAATACGGCGTGCCAGTTATTCCATTGTCGTCGGCCAAGGAAACTGCTTCGCAAATCCTGTACCTGTTCGGTGCAAGGCGGAGGCAGAGATGAGCGAGGATCTTTCAACGCTCAATCTGGTGGAGTTATATGATCGGCTTATCCCTCCAACTGCGCCTGCGGAAGTATCGATGATGCCGCAGACCGTTGGATGGGTGTGGTTGGCTGTGATCGCTGTCATCTTGTGCGTGCTGGGTCTGAGATGGGGGGTTATGCGGCATAAAGCCAATGCGTACCGCCGTGCCGGACTGCGGGCTTTGGATGAATGCGGGAATGACCCGACGATGATTGCTACCCTGCTGCGTCGAACGGCACTCGGCGCTTTCCCGCGTGCAACCGTTGCGGGACTAACGGGTGAAGATTGGTTGAGCTTTTTGGATAAAAGCCTTGGCCAGCCGTTGTTTGTCGGAACCGAAGCCGGGCGTGTCTTGACCAAGGCGCCGTACGCAGGCGGAAGCCCTATTGAGGGCCTCCAGACCGCGGCACGCATCTGGATCAAAAAACATAAACCAGGCGGGGCTGTTTTCTGATGCTGACGCTGGCTTATCCTTGGGTCTTGATCATTTTGCCTTTGCCTTATTTGGCATGGCGCTATCTGCCACCCTATCAGGAAAAGTCCCACGCGGTGAGGGTGCCGTTTTTCAGATCGATTGCCGAGGCAATCGGTTCGGAACCTAAACCCGGCGCAATCATTCGGAACCGCAAGCGGATTCAGATGATGGGAGCGATCCTGTGTTGGGGTCTCGTTGTGCTTGGCCTTTCACAGCCACAACGACTGGGTGAGCCTATCACCATCGAAAAGGCCGCGCGCGATCTTGTGCTGGCTATAGATATCTCGGGGTCGATGGATGATCGTGATATGCGGGACCCCGACGGAAAACCCTTGCAGCGCCTCGAGGCAGTAAAGCAGGTTGTGAGTGCCTTCATTGAGGAACGCGATGGGGATCGGATCGCGTTGATCGTGTTTGGCAGCAATGCCTATCTGCAAATACCCTTCACCGAAGATCTTGAAACGGCTGCTGAGTTGATGATGCAGACCGAGGTGGGCATGGCCGGACCCCACACTGCACTTGGTGATGCGATTGGTCTGGCTTTACGAACATTCCAGACCAGCGAAGTTGAACAAAAACTGTTGGTTTTACTGAGTGACGGCGCAGATACAAACAGCCGGATGAGTCCGGTAAACGCGGCTGAAATCGCCGCCAAGGAAGGTGTAGCAATCTACACCATCGGCGTGGGTGACGAAAATGCCAGCGGAGAGGGCCGTGTCGATCTGGGAGCACTCAAGGACATTGCGGCGCGCGCAAATGGCGGATTCTATTTTGCCAATGACCCGGAAGGGTTGCGCGTAATTTACGAAAAAATTGATGAACTCAATCCCAGACTGGTCGAGACAATCAAGTTTCAGCCAAAAGAATCATTGGCCCACATTCTTTTTGCATCGGCGCTGGTTTCGACACTAACACTACTCTTTTGGCTATGTTTCATCGGTCGATGGGGGTTTGCTCATGACGGATGATATCGGGTTGTGGTTCGAACTATTTCATTTTCTACGCCCGTTATGGCTCCTCACTTTGCTGCCAATCGCCGCGATATGGTGGATTGTTCGGCCAAGGAAACGAAAACCAGAGGCGCAGGCATCGGGGATCGCACCGCATCTGGCACAGGCGCTCACGGTCAACAATTCGGAGGATCAGAAAGTATACCCGATTGACGCAACAGCGATCATCCTCGCGCTACTTACTGTTGCCGTGGCGGGGCCTACCTGGAGCCGGGTTGCCAATCCATTGCTGGCCCAGACTGCTCCGTTGGCGGTCGCGCTGAAGGTTAGCCCGTCAATGGAAAGTCCGGACATCCAGCCCTCGCGGCTGGAAAGGGCCTCGTTCAAGATACTTGATCTGGTGGAACGGCGGGCAGGCGCACAGACCGCGCTTTTTGCCTATGCAGGTTCTGCCCATCGCGTCACACCGCTGACCGAAGACCCCAATATCGTGCGTTCCTATCTTGAGGGGTTGTCGCCAGATGTTATGCCCGTTGAAGGGGATCGCGCCGATCTGGCGCTTGAAATGACCATAAAAGAACTTCAGCGTACAGAAACCCCGGGAGCCTTATTATTTGTGTTGGATGATATGAGCCCAGCCAACGTCACAGTCTTTTCGACAGACCCTGACAGCCGGCCGGTAGTGGTTTTCCTGATTGCGGGACCGGATGACCTGAAACTTCCGCAGTTGGATAAAATTCCCAATGCATCGGTTGTCCGGTTAAGTGCGGATGAGCGTGACATCGATACAATTGAGCGGCGCGTATTGTCGGCCTATCGCGAGGCCTTGTCCGCTGATGACAGTCAATCATGGAACGACAAGGGATGGCTTCTGTCGTTGCCGGTAGCCTTTTTGATCTTGTTGTGGTTCCGCCGCGGATGGACGATGCAATGGGCGTTTGCCTTCCTGCTTGTGGCGGCGGCGGTTAAGCCAGCGCAGGCCGAAGGCATCAAAGATTGGTTTTTTACGCCTGATCAGCAGGGGTGGATGGCCTATCAGGACAAGGAATTCGCTGAAGCCTCTGAATTATTTCAAGACCCTCAGTGGATCGCCTTTTCCCAGTTTAAGGCCGGGAAATATGCCGAGGCGGCAGAGTCATACGCTCGCATTGAAACCGCCCAGGGGGCATTGGGTGAAGGACTGGCTCGCCTGCGCAACCGGGAATACCGCGAAGGCGTACGGGCGTTTGAAAAGGCGCTTAAGCGCGACCCGGAATTTGCCGCGGCCGAAGAAAACCTAGCAGTCGCGCAGGCCATTGTGGCCTTTGTTGAAAGCACGCAGTCACAATCGGATACCGGCGAAGAGGCCGGGATCGGCGCAGATGACGTGGTGTTTGATAACGAAAGCGGATTGGGCGCAGAAACACAGATCGAACGCTCTGACGAGGCACCCGTTGTTTTCACGACCGAACAATGGATGCAGTCCGTTGACACGGATGTGTCAGATTTCCTTCATTCGAGGTTTCGTCTTGAGCAATCTGGCGGGGAAAACTGATGCGTATCCTGTTCGTCCTGACCAATCTCCTTTTGTGGAGTGTCTTTGCCCTAACTGCCAACGCCCAAGAGCCTCAGATTTCGGTCGAGTATGACGATGAACAAACAATTGTTGGGCAGCCCGCTATTGTGCGCATCAAAGTCTTGGTGCCGACATTCCTGCCCCAACCACCCGTCTGGCCGAGCTTTGAAGCGCCTCAATTGAGTGTAAGGTTGCCGGAGCGCTCGACTTCGCCAACAAGCGAACAAGTTGACGGGGCGACCTGGGCTGGCATCACGCGCACCTATCGTTTGTACCCCATGCAAGAGGGAACGATCACTGTGCCTGAGCAGGAGATGATCGTGACCTACGCAGATCCCGATACAAATGCAGAAGTCAGGGTCACACAGAAAGTACCAGCCATCGAATTGGTATCCGTGATCCCGGAAGGTGCCCGCGGGCTGGACCCCCTTATTCTGGGCAACAAAGTGTCGGCCAGCCAGACGATTGAGGCCAATGAAAATGGGCTGGCTGTCGGCGATGCAATCGTGCGCAAAATCCGCGTGGATATTGAGGGCACATCACCCCTGTTTATCCCAACCCTGCTGGATGAGGCGGTTCCCAAAGGCGTCAAACCTTACGAACAAGAGCCGAAAGTTGCAGAATCCCTTGAGCGGGGCGTTTTGTCCGGCACACGAGATGAGCAGACCACTTATGTTGCGCAATCTGGGGGAAATGTGCGCCTGCCTGATGTCGTGGTTGAGTGGTATAATCTTGAAGCCAATAAGATTGAGACGATCACATTGGAAGGGCAAAGTTTTGATATCGCAGAAATTGAACATGAGACACAAATAGACACTAATAAGCTCAAAGCTCTGTTGGCTGTCGGGTTGGGTATCACTTTGGTTCTATGGTTGATGTGGCGGTATCTCTTGCCAAAGATAAATTTGGGAATTGGTAATCTTCGCCGTCGGTATAACGGCAGCAGATATTTCGCTTACCGGCAGGCGATGGGGGCTGCGAAGCGTAGGGATTTGTCTGATTTCCTGCGTGGCATCGAAGTGTTGCGCGCTCGCGGCGGATTGAGGCACAAGGATCAAAATACAGAGTTGGAAGACGCTGTTTTGTCTCTAACCAAAGCAATTTACGACAACCGCGATCAATCAGACCGAAATACAAAAAAACAATGGCAGGCTGCGAGCGGCGCACTTGCTCGCCGATGGAGTGGGTCTATTTGGCATCAAAGCCGGAAAAGAAAGTCAGAGTTGCCGTCACTAAATCCGATGAGATGAGATGGCTGATCAACCGCTTGAAGTCACACCACCGATACGCCCGCCTTTTGCATCCCCTCTACCGCCGCTGCGCGTGACCCATCCAGATCAATTGCTCGGCATAGAGAGGCATCGACCGTGACATCGAACCCCACGTTCGCGGCATCAACGGCGGAATAATTCACACAAAAATCAAGCGCCAGTCCAACAATGGTCAGGTGAGTAATCCTCCGGGTTCGCAAATACCCCTCAAGCCCGGTTGCTGTTTTGCGGTCATTTTCGAACAAGGCAGAATAGCTGTCGATCTGCGGGTTGTAACCTTTGCGGATAATCAGGTCGGCGGCCGTCAGATCAAGGTCCGAATGGAACGCACTGCCGCTGCTGCCCTGCACACAGTGGTCGGGCCAAAGCACTTGTGGTCCGTAGGGCATGTCAATCAGTTCATAGGGGGATTTTCCCGTATGTGATGAGGCAAAAGAGGAATGGCCTGATGGATGCCAGTCTTGCGTGAGAATCACTGCATCGAATTCCGGCATCAGCTCATTGATACCCGGGACAATGGCATCTCCGTCCGGAACTGCTAGTGCGCCACCGGGGCAAAAGTCATTCTGGACGTCAATCACGATCAATGCACGCATGGTTTCCTCGCTGGGCTGGTTCTACTGGCGCATTCTACGAGGAGTTGCCCCGCCATGTAAGGTGAATTCCGGCTGCAGTATCTCTTGCAAATCGTCCCAAACACGGCTTATTGCGCCAGTCATGTACACAATTGCCGCCCTCTACCATTTCACGCGATTTGACGATCTACCTGCGATCAGGGAACCGCTTTTGGAGGTGTGCTCTGCCAATGACGTTTTGGGGACGTTGCTTTTGGCGCGCGAGGGCGTCAATGGAACAATTGCCGGACCACGTGCCGGGATTGATGCGGTGCTTGCACATATCCGCGCCTTGCCCGGTTGTTCGGCGCTTGAGTGGAAAGAGAGTAGCGCCGAAACTGCGCCTTTTAACCGTATGAAGGTAAAATTGAAGCGCGAGATTGTTACGATGGGTCAACCCGATGTCGATCCGCGTGCACGGGTTGGTCACTACGTCGAACCTTCGGACTGGAACGAACTGATCAAAAGCCCCGACGTGGCTGTGATTGACACACGTAATGACTATGAGGTGGCCATCGGAACTTTCGAAGGTGCGGTCGACCCCGACACGAAATCTTTTGGTGCTTTTCCTGAGTGGTGGGAGCAGAATAAACACCGCTTCCACAACAAGCGGATTGCGATGTTCTGTACCGGGGGCATTCGGTGCGAAAAATCGACCAACTACCTTTTGGGACAGGGAGTTGAAGATGTGTTTCACCTGCACGGCGGCATTTTGAAATACCTGGAAGAAGTACCTGCCGATGAAAGTACATGGCAAGGCGAGTGCTTTGTCTTTGATGGTCGTGTTTCGGTGGGGCACGGGCTGAAAGAAGGGCCACATCTGCTGTGCCATGCCTGTCGCCGCCCGATCCTGCCAGAGGATACAAAACACCGGGGATTTGAAGCGGGTGTTTCGTGCCATCACTGTGTTGGCGAAACATCCGAGTTTGACAAGAAACGTTTCCGCGAGCGCCAGAAGCAAATCGCGCTGTCCCGAGCGCGCGGCCAAGAACATATGGGTCCGGTGCGACGTGAAGGAGGCTGACATTTCGGCGTGATTGCAAATGATGACTTGCTCAAATGACCGAATTGTTGGCCGAATGATCTAAGCGGTTTTGAACCAGTCGGGCAGAATTGTGCGAAATGGAAATGTCAGCGAGTGCGCCTTGATGAGACCGCCGCCCAGAAAGGCAGCGCTTGGTTCTCGGCCGATCTGGCCATAGGCGTCATTCACGGCGCTGTCCCAATCCCTAATGGGTTTAGTGGCTGTCTCGGAAAGGAACTTTTTTGCGACCTTGTCCGCGTGTCTCCAGGCGTGTCCCGGCAGGCCTTTGCCGGGGCCTGACGCCATCTTCATGCGGTGTCTATTACCTTCGGCCAGTGCTGTCTGGTTGGCGAACTTGAGATGAACCAGATAAACGCCGCAAGGCAATTCGAAAGGAAACTTCGGAGCGTCGGGCGGCGAGACCTTGACGCCATGGCGCACCAATGGCGTCTCGTCGCATACGGCAAATGCTTTGCTGTAGTGTCCGGAAAAAACCGCGTTCGCGTGCGTACGCAGAACAGGCTCGGCACTTTCTGAAATCGTATCGCATTCTAGTTCGACCAGATTTAGACCCAGCCCAAATACTGCCGGGGCAGTTGTCGACCCAAACATCTCAGCGAGAGAACCGAAACGCGCGGGATCGACGCAAATCAGTTCATCCGCGTCGGTGCGAATAACCCATTCATAAATTTCACCGAGCTCACTCTGAATCGCGTTCAGCATTTGGCCACGTCTTTGATCAAATCCGGTAAGATCGTCACGCGGCGCCACTATCACGTTTGCTTTTGGACAGAGTTCTGCGAATTTGTCGTCCTGACCGTGGGCGATAATGAACAGATTCTCAGGTCCGAGGTGGCGCGCATAATGAGTGTACCATTGGGATATCGCCCAATAATCTCGGTAAACCATTGTCAGAGCGCAAATCTTCATGTGCCGTTCTTAGGCTCTAACCTGGGCCTTAAACAAGAGAGGTTTGAGGTAATTATGTGACCAGTGCAGTTGGGTGCGTCCGCTATTATCCGACGGCTGTTGCATCTTGCCTAGGGCTGACTCCAATCAACATCTTCAGCGGCACCGACCTTTAGTCGACCGGCTGGCCAGACCTGAAGCAAACTGCGCGCTGCCTCTTCATCTCCTGACAACCAGGATTCAATATCGTCCAGTTCCAATAGCACGCCCATTCGGTCGTGAACCTCCTCCACGTCCTTTGATGGTGGGCAGGTCACCGTCGCCACCTGTGCGAGTTCGCGACCACCTGGGGCGCTCCACACATCAAAGATCGCGGCGAAACAGAGAATCCCACCAGATTTAGCAGTAATGCGCCACGGTTTTTTACGTCGCTTTTTATTGGTCCATTCATACCACCCGTCGGCAGGGACGACACAACGTCTGACGCCAGAAAAGGCGGACTTGTCGAAAACTGTTTCAGAGCGGGCATTGATAATTGTTTCCATCACCGGGCGGCCGCGTGCGTTCACCCGACCGACCGGGATCATGCCCCAACGCATCATGGTCAAACCATCTGAGGTCAAAACCAGTATGTCTTGTCCGGGTGAGATATTGTGACGGGGAGTAAAGGCTGCAACGCCACTTATGGACACGCCAAGTTCCTCAGTTATCCTTGATAGTTTGCTGGTTAGAAACAGCCGCCCAGGCATGGCATTACTTTCTTGCGCGGTTGATCAAATCGACAACCGAAGGGCCAATAGCAGCGACAATGTTGATCACGCCTTTCGGGTTTGGATGGATTCCGTCACTCTGCATGAACGGAACAACCAATTTAGCATCAGTATCGCGCAATGCTGCCCCACCTGTGATACCGGCAAAGAAACTGGGCAAATATAATGCATCGAATTCCTGTGCCAGATCAGCGTACATGGCATCAAAGGCTTCCTTGTAATCGGGGCCATAGTTGTTTGGGGCCTCCAGCCCAATTAACAGGACGTCAACATCTGCCTCACGCGCCACCTGCAATATCCCGCTGAGGTTTGCACGACTCGCTGCCGGATCAATACCGCGTAACAAGTCGTTGCCACCCAGCGTCAGAATCATGGCGTCCACATCCGGCGTCAGCGTCCATGCTGCGCGCGCCAGCCCCCCTGCCGTGGTATCGCCCGATACGCCGGCATTGACGAGCCGGACATTTCCGACGCCCTCATTGTTCAGCCACGCTGCAAGCTGGGGGACAAACCCATCTGCCTGTTGTAGCCCATAACCCTGAGTCAGGCTGTCGCCAAGGGCGGCGATCGTGACCTCCTGCGCGGCGACAACACCGGGTGCAAAAATCAAAACAATTGCCAAACAAAGCTTGCGCATCGTGCCTACTGCTCCATATGCAAAAAGACGCAACCAAAAGGCGACATTTATGACAGAGACCGTTATCTCATTGAGGAATGCCGCTCTTTCGTTGGATGGGAACGCCGGGCGTGTCGACATATTGCATGGCATTACGCTTGATGTGGCACGCGGTGAGACGCTTGGGCTGGTCGGTCCATCTGGGTCAGGCAAATCATCTCTCCTCATGCTAATGGGTGGTCTTGAGCAGGCCACCGGTGGAACTATCAGTGCACTCGGCCATGACCTCACGGCGATGGACGAAGACGCATTGGCCCGCTTTCGTCTGGAACATATGGGGGTGGTTTTCCAATCCTTCCACCTCATTCCCACAATGACAGCGTTGGAAAATGTCGCAACCCCGTTGGAATTGGCGGGTACACGCGACGCCTTCAAGCGAGCCGGGGAGGAGCTGGAGGCTGTAGGCCTGTCCCATCGCGCCGATCATTATCCGGCACAAATGTCTGGGGGTGAGCAACAACGCGTGGCGCTGGCCCGCGCATCAGCCCCGCGACCCGATATTCTGTTGGCCGACGAACCAACTGGCAATCTTGACGGAACCAATGGTGCGGCGATTATCGATCTTTTGTTCGGTTTGCGGGATCGGCATGGTGCGACGCTTGTTCTTGTGACTCATTCCAACAGTCTCGCCGCTCGCTGCGACCGCGTCATACGACTGCGCGATGGCGAAATCGACGAAGCCGCGCGGGAAGCCGCAGAATGAGCCTGCGCCTCGCCGCGAAATTTGCGCGTCGCGAGCTCCGTGGCGGCCTACATGGGTTTCGTATTTTTCTGGCATGTCTTGCCCTTGGTGTCGCTGCCATTGCCGCTGTCGGGTCAGTTCGTGCAAGTATCGAGGCTGGTTTGGTGCGCGAAGGCGCCGCCCTGTTAGGCGGCGATGCCGAAATTGAATTCACCTACAGATTTGCCGAACCGGAGGAGCGCGCCTGGATGACCCAAAACGCGCTTACGGTGTCTGAAGTTGTGGACTTCAGGTCTATGGCGGTGGCTACGCGGGGCAGTGAAACCGAGCGAGGGCTGACGCAGGTCAAATCCGTCGACGGCATCTACCCGCTAATTGGTGAAGTTGTCCTGACGCCAGAAATGCCATTAGATGTCGCCTTTGAGGGGCAGGACAATCTGCCGGGCGCGGTGATGCACCGCGCTTTAATTGACCGAATGGGAATGGACATTGGCGATACTTTTGCACTGGGCACACAAAACTTCGTGCTCATGGCAGAACTCACGGCCGAACCCGACGCGGCGGCGGGCGGCTTTACGCTGGGGCCTCGCACCATCGTCGCAACCCAAAGTCTGGAGAACTCGGGCCTGATTGCGCCTGGCACACGGTTCGAGACGAAATACCGTCTGCAACTGCCCGAGGGGACCGATCTTGCCGCGCTGGAAGAAGAGGCAGAGGCGCAATTCCAAAACTCTGGCCTGGATTGGACTGATGCCCGAAATGGCGCCCCTGGCGTGGCCAGATTTGTTGAACGGCTCGGCGCATTCCTTGTGCTTGTAGGGCTGTCGGGCCTCGCCGTTGGAGGGGTTGGTGTTTCTGCGGCAGTGCGCGCGTATCTCGCCGGCAAAACCAACGTGATTGCAACGTTGCGCACACTGGGGGCAAACCGTGCCACGATCTTCCAGACTTATTTTATCCAGATCGGGATTCTCAGCATTGCCGGTATATTCATCGGGTTGCTGCTTGGTGGTTTGATTCCGCTCTTGCTTGCCCCGTTGATCGAGGCTCGGTTGCCCATTCCTGCCGCCTTTGCGCTGTATCCCGCGCCGTTGATCGAGGCGGGAATTTATGGTGCGCTCACCGCATTGATTTTTACGCTTTGGCCTCTTGCACGCACGGAAGAAGTGCGCGCCGCGACGCTGTTTCGTGATGCCCTTGGGGCGGGCAAGATGCTGCCGCCTTTTCGGTATCTGATTGTTATTGCGATTGGCCTTGCCGCGTTGATCGGTTTGGCCGGGTTGTTCAGCGGGACCTGGAAGCTTACGCTGGGGGCGGCAGGCGGGATTGCAGGTGCGCTTTTGTTGCTGGCCTTGGCAGCCTTGCTGATCCGTTGGCTGTCGCGGCGCGGTGGGCGCATTGCGCAGAACCGCCCAGTACTCCGGTGGGCGTTGGGCGCAATTGGTGGGTCGCGAGAGGGTGCAGCGTCGGTTGTACTGTCACTTGGGCTTGGTCTTTCCGTGCTTGCCGCCGTTGGTCAGATCGATGGAAACTTGCGCAACGCCATTTCGGGTCAATTGCCGGAAGTCGCGCCTTCATACTTTTTTGTTGATATCCAGAAGGACCAAATGGACGGCTTTAACGAACGGCTGGCCAGTGACGATGCCGTTCGCGAAGTCGAAAGCGCGCCGATGTTGCGTGGCGTCATCACTACCATCAATGGAAGACCCGCCAAAGAAGTTGGTGGCGAGCACTGGGTGCTGCGAGGCGACCGGGGGGTCACATACGCCAATTTGCCGCCAGACGGCACGCGCATCACAGCAGGTGAATGGTGGCCCGAAGATTATGCCGGTCCGCCTCAAATCAGTTTCGCCGCTGAAGAAGCCGAGGAAATGGGGCTATCGCTGGGCGATACGCTGACCATTAATGTTCTGGGCCGTGATATCACCGCCACCATCACCAGCTTCCGCGAAGTGGATTTTTCCACCGGTGGGATCGGCTTTATCCTGACGATGAACCCGGCAGCTTTGGCGGGTGCACCACACAGCTTTATTTCGACAGTCTATGCAGAACCACAAGCCGAGGCCGCGATCCTGCGGGATCTGTCGAACGCTTATCCCAACATCACTGCGATCCGTGTGCGTGATGCGATTGATCGTGTGTCAGAGGTCTTGTCTGGTCTCGCTGCGGCGACATCCTACGGGGCTGCGGCGACGCTTTTGACCGGATTTCTTGTCTTGATCGGGGCTGCTGCGGCAGGGGAAGGCGCACGCACTTACGAGGCGGCGGTACTGAAGACACTTGGTGCTTCACGCAAGCGCATCCTGTCCAGTTTTGCACTTCGCGCTGCGTTGCTTGGTGCCGCGGCTGGACTAGTGGCCCTAGCCGCAGGAATCGCCGGCGGTTGGGCGGTCAGCTATTATGTAATGGAAACCGATTTTTCTGTCATCTGGCCATCGGCGATTGGCATCATTACGGGCGGCATCATTGCCACATTGCTCGCAGGCCTTGCCTTTGCGTGGCGACCCCTTGCCGCGCGCCCCGCTCAGGTGCTCAGGGCGCGCGAGTAGGCTTTATTCTGCCGCTTCGGCGTAGTCCTCCATCGGCGGACAGGTGCATACAAGGTTGCGATCTCCATAAACGTTGTCGACACGGTTGACTGGTGGCCAGTATTTGTCGACCCGGAAGGCACCGGGAGGGAAGCATCCCTGCTCGCGTGAATAGGGCCGATCCCAGTCGCTGACGAGATCTTCAACGGTGTGCGGCGCGTTTTTCAGGGGATTGTTATCCTTGTCTATCCGCCCCTCTTCGATATCCGCAATTTCGGCCCGGATTGCGAGCATTGCATCGCAAAACCGGTCAAGCTCCGCCCGGTTTTCACTTTCCGTTGGCTCAATCATCAACGTACCAGCCACCGGCCAGCTCATCGTAGGAGCGTGGAAGCCGCAATCGATAAGTCGTTTGGCGATATCGTCAACTGTGACGCCCGCGCTGTCTGCATAGGGCCGCGTGTCGATGATGCATTCGTGTGCCACGCGACCCGTTTTGCCGCGATAGAGCACGTCAAACGAGCCTTCTAATCGCTTTGCGATGTAGTTGGCATTCAGAATGGCTACGCGGGTTGCCTGCGCCAGTCCCTCGCCACCCATCATCAGGCAATAGGCCCAGCTGATCGGCAGCAGAGATGGCGACCCGAACGGCGCTGAGGATACCGGTCCTTCAGTGCCACCAGTCATTGCATGACCTGGCAGGTGCGGCACAAGATGCGCCTTGACCCCAATGGGGCCCATGCCGGGGCCGCCGCCGCCGTGCGGAATGCAGAACGTTTTGTGCAGATTGAGGTGGCTCACATCACCCCCAAGATCGCCGGGGCGAGACAGTCCGACCATCGCGTTCATGTTTGCGCCGTCGATGTAAACCTGACCGCCATGATCATGCACAATGTTGCACACATCGATGATGGTTTCCTCAAATACGCCATGTGTAGACGGGTAGGTCACCATAGAGCCTGCCAGGTTTTCGGAATGCTGTTCTGCTTTGGCTCGGAAATCGTCGAGGTCGATATCGCCGTTTTCGGCAGATTTCACTGGAACAACCTTCCAGCCGACCATTTGGGCGCTGGCCGGGTTTGTTCCATGCGCAGACGTCGGGATCAGGCAGATATTGCGGTGCCCCTGATCGTTCGAGCGGTGGTATGCCGAAATGGTCAGAAGACCGGCATATTCGCCCTGAGCGCCAGAATTGGGTTGCATCGAAATAGCGGCATATCCCGTGATATCACAAAGTTTATCGCTCAGATCACCAATCAGTTCGTGATAACCGACAGCCTGATTGTCGGGCACAAACGGGTGCAGACGTGAAAATTCGCGCCAGCTGACAGGTATCATTTCGGCGGCTGAATTTAGTTTCATTGTGCAGGACCCCAGTGGAATCATAGCGCGATCCAGCGCCAGATCCCGATCCGCCAAACGACGCATATAACGCATCATTTCGGTCTCGGCCCGGTTCATGTGGAAAATCGGATGAATCAGATATTCTGTCTTGCGGTGAAGGTTCTCGGGGACGCGGTATTCCGGTTTGAAATCATCGTCGGCCTGAACAAGGCCAAAGGCGCGCCAGACAGCCTCGATGTTTTCCGGGCGTGTGCACTCATCCAGCGTAATCCCCACACGGGTCTCGCCAACTTTGCGCAGGTTGATCTTTTCATCCACTGCGGATTTCATCACCGCCGCCTGAAGTGGGCCGACATCAACGGTAATAGTGTCAAAAAAGCTCTTGGGGTCTACTTTGAACCCTATAGATTCAAGGCCCTTGGCCAGCCGCACGGTCTTGCGATGAATGCGCTGGGCAATTGCTTTGAGGCCGGCAGGTCCATGAAACACGGCGTACATTGAGGCCATGACGGCCAGTAAAGCCTGAGCAGTACAGACATTCGACGTAGCCTTTTCGCGGCGAATGTGTTGCTCACGGGTTTGCAGGCTCAGACGATAAACCCGGTTGCCATGGGAATCTATTGAGACACCGACCAGCCGCCCCGGCATTGAGCGCGCATAATTTGCTTTTGTCGCCATATAGGCGGCATGTGGGCCTCCATAGCCCAATGGCACGCCAAAGCGCTGTGTGGTCCCGACGGCAATATCAGCGCCCATCGCGCCGGGTTCTTTCAGCAGTGTCAGCGAGAGAGGGTCCGCTGACACTACAGCGATGGCTTTGGACTCGTGCAAGGCCGCAATATGATCGGTAAAGTCGCGTACGTGGCCATAGGTGCCGGGGTATTGGAACAGAGCGCCAAAGACCTCGTCAGCCTTCATCTTGTCCGGGTTTCCAACAATGACTTCGATCCCCAAAGGCGCCGCGCGCGTCTGAATCACAGCAATATTCTGCGGATGGCAATCGCGATCCACGAAAAACGCTTTGGCTTTGGATTTGGCAACGCGTTGCGCCATGGTCATAGCCTCAGCGCAGGCGGTGGCTTCGTCCAGAAGCGACGCATTTGCAATTTCAAGCCCGGTCAGATCGCTAACCATTGTCTGAAAGTTAAGCAGCGCTTCGAGCCGGCCTTGCGAAATCTCGGGTTGATAAGGCGTATATGCCGTGTACCACGCGGGGTTCTCAAAGATGTTGCGCTGGATTGCCGGTGGCGTGACTGTGCCGTGATATCCTTGGCCGATCAGAGAGGTCAGAACCTTGTTTTTTTGTGCAGTGACCCGCATGTGGTGCAGCAATTCGCGCTCAGATTTGGCCTTGCCGAAATCAAGCGGCTCTTTCTGACGAATTGCGACTGGCAGCGTGTCATCAATTAAGGCGTCAAGACTATCGGCGCCGACAACGTCAAGCATCCCTTCCATCTCTGTCGCAGATGGTCCGATGTGACGGCGATTGGCAAAATCGTATGGCAAATACTCTGTTGGCTTGAACGGCATATCATGCTCCCTCATGGCCAAAGCACCCGCAGGTACGTTTGGCTTCATTTGTTCATAATTTCCTGCCGGATGCTTCCGGCCCACGGGCGCTTAGCCGATAAAGGCTTTGTAGCCGGCCTCGTCCATGTAGTCGTCAAGCTGGGACGTATCCGAAGGAGTCATTTTGAAAAACCAGGCCTCGCCTTCGGCGTCTTCGTTGACCTTGCTGGGCGTATCGGTCAGCGCTTCGTTCACTTCCGTAATTACACCATCAAGAGGGGCCAGAATATCTGAAGCCGCTTTGACGCTTTCGATCACCACGACCTCATCGTCCTTGGTGATCGCCTGTCCGACTTCGGGCAGTTCGATAAAAACCACATCGCCCAGTTGTTCGGCGGCGTGTTCGGTAATGCCGACGATCATTGTATCGCCTTCTGGACGCAGCCACTCGTGTTCTTCAGTAAATTTCATATTGTCTCTCTCCTGCTGGTTGTCTTTGTGATTAACGTTTGAATCCGGGGGTGACGAAAGGCAATTTTGCGACTGTAACGGGCAGCCTTTTGCCCCTGACATCACCGTAAAGTTGCGTGCCGACCGAGGCATGATCCGAAGCCACCATCCCCATGGCGACCGGGGCCTCCACGCTTGGCCCGAACCCGCCCGAGGTGACAGTGCCGATTTTAGAGTCTGAGGTCTGATCCGCAAACAGTGCAACGCCTGTCCGCATTGGTGCGCGCCCTTCGGGACTAAGGCCGACACGAATTTTGGCTGGTTTATCCGCCCACTCACCCAGAATGACGTCGGCGCCAGGGAAGCCGCCTTCCCGAGCACCACCACTGCGTCGCACCTTCTGGATGGCCCATCCCAATGCAGCCGATAGTGGAGTTGTTTCTGAATCCATGTCCTGCCCATAAAGGCAGAGACCCGCTTCAAGCCGCAAACTGTCGCGCGCGCCCAGTCCGATTGGCGCGGTTTCGTCTGCTTCGAGCAAAAGTTGAGTCAGCCCGACGGCGTCGGCATCTGCCACCAATATCTCGTATCCGTCCTCGCCGGTATACCCGGATCGCGACGCCCAAACAGAGATGCCGTCAAGATTAAGTTCCGCGAGGTCCATAAACCGCATTTCGGCAGCCCGGGGATCAAGCCTGGCCAAAACGTCAACAGCTTTTGGCCCCTGCAACGCAATCAATGACTGCTCATCGAGCAGATCAACAGAAATTGTAGGCTCAAGCGCATCACGCATCCGCGCAATATCCGCAGTTTTGCAGGCCGCATTCACAACCACAAACAATTCGTCGCCGCGTCGCGCGAACATCAGGTCATCTTCGATCCCGCCAGCGTCGTTTGTGAAAAACCCATACCGTTGACGGCCATCTGCGAGTCCCAGCACATCAACCGGAACAAGGGTTTCAAACGCCAATGCAACCGCGTCCCACGAGGGGCCACGCAGCACCACCTGACCCATATGGCTGACGTCAAACAATCCGGCGTTGGTCCGAGTATGGATGTGCTCCTGCATGACGCCCATCGGATATTGCACAGGCATGGAATAGCCCGCGAACGGTACCATTTTTGCGCCCAACTCTACGTGCAGATCAAACAAGGATGTATTCAGTAATTCCGACACACAGCCGCTCCTTTATGGCTGTCGCGCGTGCAATAGAAGCTTTCACGCAAACCAGCATTGAATACTACAGGCACCTTTTGCCTGCGGTTTCGATGCCCCCTCTGTCCTTTCGCCTGAGATCGTTATCCCTTCGGCGGACGCGTGCGCGCCACTCTCCAGAGTCGTTGCTTTGAGTTGTCACGGTCCCTTAGGCCTGAGAGTTTCCGGGGCGGTTGCTCCTTCGGCATCGGCTTGTGCCGATTCTCCCGCTTCAACGCTGCATACGCTAGTATGCAATGCATCCGGTGACAAGCCGCGTCCACAACCAAAATTAGCAAGAAACAGATCGCTTTGCATTTGACATGTGCTGCTCGTCCTCGCAGAACTCGATCGTTATGAAAAACCCATACTTCTTTGGCTACGGGTCGTTGGTAAACCGAGCCACACACGAGTACCCGGATGCCGCTCCGGCTAAGGTCCAGGGCTGGCGTCGTCAGTGGCGCCACACCGGCCTTAGGTCCGTGGCATTTCTAACCGTCGTTGCGGACCATGGTAGCATGATAGAGGGATTGATTGCTGGGGTGCCGAATGCAGATTGGGCGGCGTTGGACAAACGCGAATGGGCGTATCAGCGTTTGAATGCCAATGATCACATCAGACACGACCTGAATCACGATCCCGAAGTTGCGCTTTATGCTGTGCCGAATGACCCAGACCTTGAGGTCAGCGTGAAACACCCGATCCTGCTGAGCTATATTGACGTCGTCGTCCAAGGTTATCTGATTGAGTTCGGTCATGACGGCGCGCGGCGTTTCTTTGAAACTACTGACGGCTGGGACCTTCCGATCATCAACGACCGTGCAGAGCCGATGTATCCGCGCCATCAGCTACTTAGCCGCAGCGAACGGCAGTTTGTGGATGAACAGCTAAGTGCGCTACCTGCGAAAATTGAACAAGGTGAGGATTCGGGCCTGACGCTCAATCGATTCTGAGGGCATTTTGGCACCAGAGCGGGACATGACTCGCAATGCCAGTACCCAGGCGACGGTGCCAAAGATCACTCCGGCCATTGCCTGCCCGATTAAGACCCCCGGCGCACCAAAGAAATACGACCCCAACATAACCAATGGAAAAGTTCCGACAGTGTGGCGCGCCCAATTTGTGCCGGTAGAATAGAACGGATAGCCGATATTATTGAATGCCGCGTTTGAGACAAACAGGGCTGCGTTGAAGAAGAATAGCAACGCCAGTGGACCACAAAACAGGTAGACAAGATCGCGGGCAATGCCAGTGGCCTGAAACAGATCAGCGATTGGTCCGCGCAGCCCGAAAAGGAGCGCCGCCATGGCTGCAATAAATAGGGCTGCAAAGATCAGACCTGACTGAAAGGCTTGCCTTACCCGCGCCGACGCTCCTGCGCCGAAATTCTGACCGATGATCGGACCGACAGCACCAGAAAGGGCAAATATCACACCAAAAGCCACTGGTGTGAGTCTACCCACTATCGCCATCCCCGCCACCGCATCTTCGCCGTATTCAGCCATGGAGCGTGTCACATAGGCCTGTCCGATGGGTGTTGCCAATTGCGTGAGGATTGCGGGAACTGCAATAGACAAAACAAGGGGGAGATCCCTTACAAAAGCTAAAGGGCGGGGCCAAACAAATCCGCCGTAGTGCCGGATCAATGGCACCATGGCCGCAAAACCTATCGTGATCCTTGCGGCAACCGAGGCCAGCGCCGCGCCGGTCAATTCCAGATCCAGACCAAAGATGAGGATCGGGTCGAGCAACGCATTTGCCAGCCCGCCATAAATGGTCGCCATCATGGCACGGCGCGCATCGCCATGTGCACGCAGAATGGCGCCACCCACCATGCCAATCATCAGCAACGGCAGCGATGGCACGATTATCGCGAGATAATGCACTGCCAGATCAAGTGTTTGACCGTCCGCGCCCAATAAACGCGCAAGGAATTCGAGATTCAACCAGACCACGACTGCAAAAAGAATGCCAAAAACCACGCTGTAAATCAGTGCATTTGTGCTCAGCTCATGTGCCCGGGGGGCGTCGCCCGCACCCAAGGCCCGGGATACCAAGGCACCTGCCGCAATGGCCATGCCGATGCCGAATGACGTGGTGAAAAACAGGATTGCGCCTGCATAACCGACGGCGGCTGCCAATTCAGCCTTTCCGAGCATCGAAATGAAAATCATGTCAACAAAATCGACTAGGAAAATCGCCATGAGACCGACAGAGGCGGTCAGGGACATCACCGATACGTGGCGAAACAGACTACCGCTCAGGAACTTGGCCTGTTGTCCTGCCATTTCAAACCCCAATCACGCCCCGGCTGCGCCGCAGCGAGGTCCTGCGCAAACTATGCGTGACGTGGCGGCTTTTGCAACAGCGGCAATAGTTGCGACATATCCGGTCCGTAGGCTTTGCCGGTCAGAGCCTTGCGCAACGGCATGAACAAGCCACGCCCCTTGCGTCCCGTCGCCTTCTTCACGGCTCCGGTCCATTCACCCCAGGTTTCGGCGGTGTATGGAAGCGGCGGCAGCATACCAAGCGCGGTTTCAACAAACTCCGCGTCTTCCGGATCAATTTTTGAAACGGCACCATTGGCCATGATGTCCCACCATCCCTCAAGATCATGCAGTGTCGTGATGTTTTCTTTAACTACGGCCCAGAATGGTTCGGCTAAATCATCCTGAACACCAATGGTCGCAATTTCCGCTGCGACGGCAGTATGGGGCATGGCTTGAAGGAAATGCGCCGTCAACGGCAACAGGTCCTCGTCGTCGAATTTTGTCGGGGCGGCGCCAAATCGACCAATATCAAAACCGTCTATCAGCTCTGCCATTTCCGTGCGTATTTCCACCGGGTCAGAGGACCCCAGGCGGGCCATCAGGCTTAGCAACGCCATGGGTTGAATGCCGCGCTCACGCAGGTCGCGCAATGCCAGGGTCCCCAGTCTCTTAGACAGCGCCTCACCTTGCGGACCGGTCAGCAAGGAATGGTGGGCAAAACTTGGGACTGTACCGCCCAATGCCTCAATGATCTGGATTTGCGTTGCAGTGTTGGTCACGTGGTCCGAGCCGCGCACAACATTTGTCACGCCCATTTCAATGTCATCCACAACTGAGGCCAGCGTATAAAGCACCTGACCGTCGCCGCGAATGAGCACCGGATCAGAAACTGACGCGGCATCAATCGAGATGTCGCCCAGAATACCATCGGCCCATTCGATCCGCTGCTGATCAAGCAAGAAGCGCCAGACGCCATTTCCGCGCTCTGCCCGCAGCGCGTCTTTTTCAGAGTCGCTTAATGACAAAGCTGCCCGGTCGTAAACCGGGGGCTTGCTCATGTTCAGTAACTTCTTGCGCTTCAGATCCAGCTCTGTTGGCGTTTCGAAAGCCTCGTAGAACCGCCCGTTTGCACGTAGCTGATCGGCCGCTTCGGCATAGCGGTCCAACCGATCTGATTGACGCTCAACCCGGTCCCAATGCAGACCCAGCCATTCAAGATCCTGCTTGATCGCATCAACATATTCCTGCTTGGAACGTTCCGGATCCGTGTCATCAATGCGCAGGATAAACGTCCCACCTGCCTTGCGCGCAATCAGGTAGTTCATCAGGGCGGTACGCAGATTGCCAACGTGGATGTATCCGGTAGGCGAAGGCGCAAATCGTGTAGTGGTCATGGCTATCTCCAGAGTCCGCGCTGTCCTGTCACAGGGCTTTGGTTTTGTCCAGAAGCCTGCGTACTCGCAACTCCGATCTTACCAACCTTGGAAGGACGTCAAGTCGGAATCACGGGCCAGTGGGTGCCAAGGTCATCGAGCCCGGAGCGGATCAGCTCTGCAAGCACATCCATGTCGATGTCTGCAAGTTTGTTTACATAGAGGCACGATCTGCCTGTCTTGTGTTTGCCAAGCCGCGAAAGATGATGTTCGAAGTTGGCATATCCGGGCATGATGTAAATTGACAACGCGGCCTTGCGCGCTGAAAACCCTGTAGCAAGGAAATCACCGTCGCGCCCGCTTTTGTAGATGTAATGGTACGACCCGTAACCAACGATAGAGGCTCCCCACATCTGCGGCGCAAATCCTGTTACCTTGCGAAACAGCATGTCGAGCGCGCGCGCATCCGTCTGACGGGCAGGCGGCTCAATACTCTTGAGGTAGGTTTCTATCAGGACCGATGTAGGGCGAGTCTTGTTCTGGCTCATGCCGACCATTCTAGCAGAAAACCGCACTGAATTCACATGCACGCGAATGTCATGAGACTTCCAAACAACTCGGGCTATGTTGTGAATGAATTAAAAAGGAGGCACCTAATGAAAACGAAACTCACCCGCCGCGCAGCCCTGAGCGGCGCAGTCGCATTACCTTTGGCCGGACTGGCAGCAAAGAATGCAACAGCGGCAGCCCCAATGTTGGGGGCAGGTGGCGCACCCTTTACCCGTATAACTCTTGGCGGTTTCGACGTGACGACCCTGCTGGTCGGGTCGCGCGCTGTACCGGAGCCGCAGAACATTTTTGGTATGAATGTACCCGCAGAGGAATTCAACGCAGTTTCTGCAGCCAACAACTTGCCGATCGATCAGGCTCAGTTTTTCTTTACTCCGACAGTGATCAATACGGGGTCTGAACTGGTTTTGTTTGATACTGGGTTGTCGGGCGAAGGAACGTCTGCGTCGCTGGTCGCGGCTGGGTATACGCCAGAGCAAGTCGATGTCGTGGTGATCACACACATGCACGGCGATCATATAGGCGGGTTGATGTCGGGCGACAAACCGACTTTTGCCAACGCGCGCTATGTGACCGGATCAACTGAGTTTGACGCCTGGGGAAAGGCCGGGAACGATGGATTTGAAGGCAAGGTTCGTCCTCTCGCCGAGCAGATGATATTCTTGCAAGGTGGCGCTAGCGTGGCTAGCGGCATCACAGCGGTTGAGGCCTTTGGCCATACACCGGGACACATGGCCTACATGATTGAATCCGATGGCAAGCAACTCGTTCTCGGGGCGGATTTTGCCAATCACTACGTCTGGTCGCTTGGCTATCCTGATTGGGAGGTGAAGTTTGACATGGACAAGGCGGCTGCGGCGAAAACGCGCCGCCAGATGCTTGATATGATGGCCGCGGACAAACTGCCTTTTGTAGGTTACCACATGCCGTGGCCCGCTATTGGGTACGTTGAAACCCGCGATGATGGGTTCCGCTATGTGCCACACAGCTACCAGTTGATGCTGTAGAAATTGCGTGGCGGGAAGGGCTTATGACCCGCCCGCCACTCAGTATCCGGACTGCATCGTTATTCGGCTGCCGTCGCTGAACCGGGAAAGCCGGAAATCAAAGGGATCAACCACTGGCTTTGCGCCGGTGACGAGGTCCGCCATCAGGCGTCCCGCCCCCGGCCCGATGCCAAATCCATGTCCGGAAAACCCGGTGGCGATGTATAGGCCAGACTGGCCCTCAACAGAAGAGATCACCGGAATGGCGTCCGGTGTAACGTCGATCATGCCGGCCCAGCTTTGCAGAAGCTCAGCACCCTGCAGTATGGGAAACCCGGCACGGGCAGCGTTCCAGCACTGAGCCTGAACCTTGACAGAGGGTGCCGGATCCAGAATGCGGCACGTCTCAAACGGAGAAATGCCTTCTGCCGTCCAGCGTCGCGCCATCCGGGCTTCCTCGCGCCAGCGATCCGAAAACCTGAAAGAAAGGGCCCGCCATTCAGAACGCAGTGCGGGCCAAAATGCCTTGGCCAGCCGAAAACTATCGGGCACGAGGTCAACCGTGTTCTGGTCGCTCGTGGCAATTGTGTAGCCACCATCCGCGCGCTTTCTAAGCGCAAAACCTTTGCTGCCGAACGCGATGTCCGGCCCAACTTTGACCGGGCTGGTGCGCATCACGGTATTCAACACCTTGAGTTGTGGTAGCTCTATACCAGCGTTGCCGGCGAACAGGCGGGACCATGCGCCGCCTGCCAGGACAACGGCGTTGCAGCGAATAAGCCCTCTTTCGGTCACGACACCCGAAATGGCGCCCGTCTCTGTTTCTATCGTCCTTACAGCGCATCGGGTCAGGATCGCGGCCCCGGCGTTGCGTGCTGCCTCTGCCATGGCAGGGGCGGCCCATTGCGGCTCGGCACGCCCATCCATGGGCGTGTGCATGCCGCCGTTCAGTTTCAGTTGGTGGCCCGGCAATAAGCCATCCAAATCGGTGTCACGAACAATGTGGCAGGCCATCTGACGATCCGTCAGATGTCTGGTCCATCGTTCATATTGCTCAATTTTCTTGTCTGTATGCGCCACGTAAAGACTGCCGGTCCGAGTATAGCCGGTTTTGCGTCCCGTACGATTGTCCATATATTGCCAAGCCGAAATTGACTCGGCCATAAGTGGGATTTCACGCGGATCCCGCAGGCCCATCCGAACCCAGCCCCAATTGCGACTGGATTGTTCGGCAGCGATTTCTCCCTTTTCACACAGAGCGACAGAGACACCGCGCTCTGCCAGTTCCAGAGCAGTAGAAACGCCGATGATTCCTGCGCCAATAACAACAACATCGACGCGCGTGGGCAGATCGGGATCACCTGTCACAGGGGTAGGAACCGGGCCGGGCATGGCGTTGTCCTTAGCTTGGGTCCCGCCAGCGGTTCACAATCGGGTAACGCCGATCCAGCCAGAATGCGCGTTTTGAAAGTCGCACGCCGGGAGCGGACTGAAATCGCTTATATTCGCTGATGTAGATCAGGTGTTCGACCTTTTTCGCAGTATCCCGATCGAACCCGGCCGCAACGCAATCTGCGATGGATCCGTCGCGATCTATCAGAATCTCGAGCAATGCATCAAGATCGGGGTAATCTGGCAGACTATCACTGTCCTTTTGATCTTCGCGCAATTCAGCCGTTGGTGGTTTGTCGATGATGCGCGGGTCGATCATCACGCCCGCAGGTCCCATCATCCAGTCCCGATGGTTCGCGTTGCGCCAGCGGCAGGTATCGAACACGCGGGATTTGTACATGTCCTTGATCGGGTTGTAGCCCCCGGCCATATCGCCATAAATCGTTGCATAGCCCACGGCGACTTCGGATTTGTTGCCGGTGGTCAAAAGCATCTCACCAAATTTGTTGCTTATCGCCATCAACAACAGCCCGCGCAGGCGGGACTGAATGTTTTCCTCTGCAAGCCCGGGTTCCAAGCCGTCAAACAGCGGGGCAAGTGTATTGGTAATTGCTGCTCGTCCTTCCGAAATCGGGACAAAGTCGTATCGACAGCCCAGCGCTTCAGCCACCGCCTTTGCGTCGTCTAGCGACGCCTGCGAGGTGTATTCAGAAGGCAACATGACGCAGCGCACATTCTCTGACCCAAGTGCATCGACAGCGATTGTTGCGACGATCGCTGAATCAATTCCGCCCGACAGACCCAACAGCACCTTTTTGAATCCGGTTTTTCGCAGGTAATCACGGACCGAGTCGACCATGACCCGATAATCCTGCTCGTAGTCGTCAGGTAGTGGCGTTTTGGTTCCGTCGAGGACGCGCCAGCCGTCTGAGCCGCGCTCGAGGTCGACATGGGTGACGACGCTATCGAAGACCGGCAATTGCACCGCCAGCCGCCCACCGGGGTTCAGGGCAAAGCTGCCACCGTCAAACATCTGGTCATCCTGTCCGCCAACCATATTGAGGTAGATCAGCGGCAGGCCGGTGTCGATAACACGTGCCACCATGTGGTTGAGACGCGTCTCAAACTTGTTGCGGTAATATGGCGATCCGTTGGGAACGAGCAGGAATTCAGCGCCGGTTTCAGACAGGGTTTCCGATACTTCAGGGTGCCACGCATCTTCGCAGATCGGACTGCCGATGCGGGTATTGCCTACGCTGTAGGGTCCGCCCAGTGGTCCGGCATCGAAAATGCGAACTTCGTCAAAGACAGTTTCGTTGGGCAGATTATGTTTGAGGGACTTGCTGACAATTCTGCCGCCTTTCAACACGAAATAGGCATTAAACAGTTCTGTACCCTCGACCCAGGGCCCTCCGATCGTCAGCGCTGGACCATCGGCGCAGTCAGCCGCAAGCTTTTCGATATGCCCCAATGCATCCGTGAAGAACGCTGGTTTCATCACCAGATCCTGCGCGTTGTAGCCGGTGATGAACATTTCGGGCAGCGCAACAAGGTCTGCACCCGCAGCGCGGCCCTGTCCCCATGCATCCAGAGCGAGAGCGGCATTGCCAGCCAGATCACCCACAGTCGGATTAAGTTGGGCCAAAGTCACTCGGAATCGGTCGGCCATGATGCCAGTTTCCTTTTAATTCGTCAGGCTCATGTACCAGATCATCCGCCGAGGGGAAGCCCGCGCAGCGGGCTGTGTGGCAAAAGTCGTTGCTCCGGACAACGCAACCTCTTAGGTTTTGTTGATAAACCCGTTGATTGCATAACAGGACCCGTCATGAAAATTCGCCTTTCCGCTTTTCTAATTTGCACTGTCTTGTCCAGTACAGCGGTCTACGCGCAGGATGACGCGGTGCAAACCAAACAATATGCTGATGGCGGCGTGTATGAAGGAACATTTCGCAATGGGTTGCAGCATGGCACTGGGACCTATCAGTTGCCCAATGGTTATGAATACACGGGTGAATGGGTCGACGGTGAGATAAAAGGTGCCGGTATTGCCCGATTTCCCAATGGGTCAATTTACGACGGTAACTTTTCCAAGGGCAAGCCGGAAGGATTCGGCAAGATCACTTTCGCCGATGGCGGAACTTATGAAGGGGATTGGCTGGACGGTGCTATTACGGGAAACGGCATCGCGGTTTATGCCAACGGCGTGCGCTATGAGGGTGGATTCCGCAACGCCAAACATCATGGCAAGGGCGTCATGCAATCGTCGGACGGCTACGAATACCAAGGCGATTGGATTGACGGGGTCGAGGAAGGGGTTGGCGTCATCACATATCCCGATGGATCGGTTTACGATGGCCAGATCGTGGGTGGAGAGCGGGAAGGTGACGGCAAGCTGACCATACCAGATGGCGTTATATACGTTGGCAAGTGGAAGGGCGGCCAAATTGAAGGAATTGGCAAGCTGACCCAACCGAATGGCGATGTCTATGAAGGGGATTTAGTCGCAGGCCGCCGTGAAGGGCAAGGCAAAGTTACGTATGCAAACGGCGACGTGTATAGTGGTGCATTTGCCAATGATCGCCGACATGGCCAGGGAACTTTTACTGGGACCGATGGATATGTCTACACGGGCAATTGGATTGCCGGGGAAATCGAAGGCGAGGGACGTGTCACTTATCCCGACGGCTCAGTGTACTCGGGCCAGTTTCGATCAGATTTGGCGGATGGGATTGGAAAGATCGTATACCCTGACAGATCTGTTTACGAAGGCGAGTGGGTCGCGGGCGTGATCGATGGCCAGGGAAAAGCCACATATGCGAACGGAATCGTCTATGAAGGCGGGTTTCGAAATGCGCGTAATCATGGCTCTGGCGTCATGACTTACGCCGACGGATACCGGTACGAGGGTGCATGGCAGGACGGCAAACGTCACGGACCGGGCAAAGCGAGCTATCCCGATGGAACCGTCTATACCGGTGAATTTGTTGATGGTCAGCGCGACGGGCAAGGCGAAATAATCATGGCCGATGGATTCAAGTATTCAGGGACCTGGGTAAAGGGCCAGATTAGTGGGCAAGGGACAGCAACCTACGCTAACGGTGATGTCTACGAGGGCGCATTTGAATCCGGTAAACGTCAAGGACCCGGAACACTACGTTACGCAACCGGTGAAGAAATCAGTGGTGATTGGGAAAACGGAGCGTTGCCAGCGGGGGAGCTGGAAACTGAACAAGGTACCGATTGAACGTCAACGCCCGATTTGCCTATCCCGGGGCGTTGATCGTTGAAAGAGCGGCCCCCAAAGCAATATCCAGCTTGTCGACGATTTCTGTGCAGTGATGGTCTTCTATGATAAATGGCGGGGCCAAAAGAACGTGATCGCCCCGCAACCCATCAATCGAACCACCCATGGGATAGCAGATCAGACCAGCTTCAAACGCGGCCGCTTTGAACTTTGCATGCAGCTTCTCTGCAGGATCGAAGCAAGCCTTGGTTTCGCGGTCCGCAACAAACTCAAGTCCGATGAACAATCCCCGCCCCCTAATGTCACCCACATGCGGGTGTTGGCCAAATCGCTCCCTGAGCATATTACTCAATTGTTGGCCCTTAGGTCCCACATTGGCCACCAAATCCGTTTCGGTCAGTTTCTTGACGACAGCAAGGCCCGCAGCACAAGCGGTTGGGTGTCCGATGTAGGTATGCCCATGTTGAAAGAACCCAGACCCGGTCTTGATGGCCTCGTAGATAGTTGCTGTACATAGCGTTGCGCCAATCGGCTGGTAGCCCGCACCCAGGCCTTTTGCGATGGTGCAGATGTCCGGGCTGATGCCGTCGTGTTCACAGGCAAAAAGTGTCCCTGTTCGCCCCATGCCACACATCACTTCGTCAAGGATAAGCAGCACGCCGTATTGATCGCATATCTCGCGTATCCGCTTGAAGTATCCTTCAGCGGCAGGAACCGCACCAAGCGTCGCGCCCACCACCGGTTCGGCCATAAATGCCATGACCTCATCTGCTCCGAGGCGAAGAATTTCAGCCTCAAGTTCATTGGCCGAACGCATTGCGAAATCTGCTTCGCTTTCGCCATCAAGTTGCTCGCGGTATGCATAACAAGGTGGGATGTGGCTGACGTCGATCAACAGTGGTTTAAACTGCTTGCGACGCCATTCATTACCGCCTACGGCAAGCGCCCCCAACGTGTTCCCATGATAGCTTTGCTGTCTTGCAATAATCTTGGAACGTTTGGGTTGGCCAATCTCAAGATAGTATTGCCTCGCCAGTTTGAGCGCCGTTTCCACGGCCTCAGACCCACCCGAGAGAAAATACACTCGCTCTAGTCCGTTTGGCGCGTGCTCAATTAGCAAATCAGCAAGTGCTTCGGCCGGTTCAGATGAAAGGAACCCGGTGTGTGCAAAGGCCATCTGATCAAGCTGGTTTTTGATCGCCTGGATGATGTCCTGATCACCATGCCCCAGACAGGACACCGCCGCACCACCGGATCCATCGAAGTATTTCTTACCGGTGGTATCGATGAGATAAACACCCTCGCCGCGCAATCCAACGGGTGGAGCGGCGTTGCAATTTCTTGGAAACACATGTGACAATTTGCGACTCCTGGGCAGCTTTGAAATATAATGGCATCTTATCCTTACATGCTCTCGATGGCACGCGCACGCCTCTGTTGATCGGATTTCATACCCAGGATGACGTAATCATAACCTTGGCGGACCGCGACAAAGAATATTTGCTGATGAAATTGGTCTTAGAGCGGTTAAAGTATAGGTAGGCCAAAAAAGGGGAGACTGACATGTTGCGCAAGTTCTTGATGATATGCGGGTTGCTCGCCGGCACGGCAGCCCATGCCGAGGACCGCTGGATGTCGATCCCCCCGGCATCGGACATGCCAGAGGCCAAAACCAGTGGCACAGTCCCGATCAACGGCATTGAAATGTATCATGCGATTTATGGTGGCGATGATGGGACGCCGATCTTGATGATCCATGGCGGGCTGGCCCATGCTGATGTCTGGGGCGCGCAGGTTTCGGATTTGATGACCGATTACCGAGTAATTGTGGCCGATACGCGCGGGCACGGCAGATCGACCAATGATGGTAGTGATTACAGCTACGGGCTATTGGCGGCGGACTATCTGGCCCTTCTGGATCACTTGGGCGTGGAAAAGGTTCACTTGGTGGGATGGTCAGATGGGGCAAACATCGGCTACTCGATTACGCAATCAGATCCAGACAGGTTGGTAAGTCACTTTGCACATGCAGGCAATGTCACTCTGGACGCGATAGATCCTACTGTTGAGACTAACGAAGTCTTTGGCCAATATGTTGGTATGATGGCCGCGGATTATGCGTCCATGTCGCCGACCCCCGACGGTTTCGATGCATTTTTTGGCGGTGTCGCAACCATGTGGGGGACTTCCAAGCCGGGTGGATTTGAAGCACTTGCAGTGGCAAGTGTGCCGACGAGGGTCGTGCAGAGCGAATTTGATGAGGCAATCCTGATGGAGCATTCCGAAAAAATTGCCGAGACCATGCCGACTGCTGATTTGCTGGTGCTGGAGGATGTAAGCCACTTTGCGTCGTTTCAGGCGCCCGCCGAATACAGCCAAGCCATCCGTGCATTTATTGAGCGCAATTGAACTCATGCGCCGAAAGACCTGAATTTGATCAGCACTATGTGAATTGCAGTTGGATAAACTAGCTGTGCACGTGTTCGGCGATGAGTCGCGCGACCGAAGGACCGGGACCAACAAGCTCCAGAACGTTGCGGTCAGGATCTCGGACAAAAATGGTCTTGGTACCGCGAAACTCGCGGCGGCCAGTGATGGCGATACTGTTTTTGTTAATGAACGCTTCTGTTGCCTCGGCGTCTTTGACCTTTACCGCCAGATGAGTAATGCCGGGGTATTTCTCAGCCTCGTCCATCAGAACGTTTTCGCCCGATTTTGCAGTTGCAGGGCCAAGTAGGTTGATGTTGATCCCCGACGGATGAAGCATCACCAAGGGATGCCCATTGTCAAATCCGCCATCAGCGATCAGTTCGAACCCGAGCAACTCGTAAAACGCAACGGATTTTTCCCGGTCGCTGATACGAATGCCAATGTGATCAAAATTTTTGATGTCTAACACCGTTTGCCCTTTCTTTCTCTTGCATCCGATATATTTTAGTCCTCAAATGGATTTAATAGCTCGTTTTTAACTAGATATATTCCAAATGGATCATAATAAAAACCTGTTCGACGGCTTGGTGTTGTTCTGTAGCGTTGTCCAAAACGAAGGGATGAGTGCGGCGGCAAAGCTGTTGGGGCATACGCCCAGCCATGTCAGCAAAGAAATCGCGCGTCTCGAAGCCCGACTGAAAACGCGATTATTGAACCGGACGACACGGCGGATCAGCCTGACAGAATCCGGTCGCATCTGCTATGAAAATGCACGTCAGTTGGTAGACGACGCGCTTGTGTTGCAAAGCAAGTTGCAGGCAATCGGTGACAAACCTTTTGGGCAATTGCGAATGAGCGTCCCCGTGGTATTCGCGCATGGGTGGTTGAACGATTGGCTGCCCGAGTTTCTGGCACGACACCCCGATGTTGATCTGCATATCGACATATCTGAACGTCGGGCCGACATGGTGGGTGAAGGAATCGACCTGCTGGTTCGCATCGGAGATTTACCTGTGTCAGACATGATTGCGCGCGAACTGTTTCGCACCCAGGGTCTGACGGTTGCGTCCCCAGCATATCTGAGACGAAATAGTACGCCGGGCCACCCATTCGAGCTGAAAGACCATGATTTGATTGATTTTTCGTTTCATGGGAATTCGCAATACTGGTCGTATTTTGGCACAGACGGACAGGTAATCAATGTTCCGATAACCCCTCGTGTAAGATGCAATGACGCTTACACAGAAAAGGCGCTGGCGCTTTCGGGCCAAGGTATCACACGCCTGCCCAGAATTGCATGTCTGGCCGAACTGGATGCGGGCACACTGATCCCAGTCCTGACAGATTTTTATGCCCCACCTGTCGGTGTGCATGTGATCTATGCCAGCCGCGACAACCTGCCGACTAAAACCCGCGCCATGATCGACTTTCTTGTCGAAAAATCGAAGATCAGCCGATAAGTTCGTCGCTCTTGTCGTCGGTTTCTCCATATCGTTTCATTGTTGCTGGTCTTGTGCCTTCATAGACCTTGTGCAGGTTCTTTGAGATGCGCTTATTTTCGCGCTCAAACAGACAATTACCCACATGATCAGAGGCAACGATAAACGGCCCCATTCTGTTGCACCGGATCACCCACATAGCTTGCGCCAGGCCAAGTTCTTCGTTCCAGTGCACGGCCTCGACATTTTCGACGCCACGCCCCAAGAGTGCGCCTGTTCCATAGCCAACTGTGCTGAGGTAGATGGCACCGTTCGGTACAAAGTACTCCTTGTAATCCTTACTGCTCATCCCGCCTTTGCCAATCACCAGCTTGGCTCCTGACTTGGCAAGCCATTCCGGTAGCCATTTTGCAAACCGGAAGGAAGCGGTGGCCGTAACTGCACCCATGTCAAAACTACCATCTGGATTGATCCGCGCTGCGGGCGAGCAGTGAAAATTTGCCGCGCTCTGGCTGGGCAACTCCATGGGGATGTTTGCCTTGTCTTCAAGCGCGCGCATGTAAACACCCTCGCGGGCGGTATACATCAACCCGTCAAGATAGACGATGTCCCCAAGTTTCAGTTCTGCCAGATCCTCTTGGGATGGCGTTGTACTCAGGCGGATTTCTCGTCGCTTTGCGGTATTTCCCATTCCACGGTCTCCCGGCGTTGATAATCAGTGAACCATTCAGGGTCCGTGCGATGTTCTACACGACCATCTGGGTAGATGCGCGCCACGGCTCGGCGTGACGACAGGCAAAACGCATGGACTGACATCTGCATGCCGCCCGTATGGCAATAGCCAACCTCAATATGGGCATCGATGACCATGGATTTGCCGACAAAGCCCATTGCACCCATACCAATAGAGTTACCAAGTTCTTTCAATTCCATCTCAAGCTCGGCAATCTTAGGATCGGAGTTGCGGTCTCCTACGGTGCGTAGACAAGCTGCGCGTTTGCCTAGAACCATGCAGGTATCTTTGCACCCCCCGAGGCCAATACCGATAATGGCCGGCTGACACGCCAGTCCCCGTTTGCCAAAGGCGACCAGACTGTCGAGGTAAAACCGTTTGATGCCCTGTATGCCATCAGAGGGAAACAACATGCGGTAATCGGTGCCAAACAACCCCCCTTTATGGACCGTGATCAAGTCAATCCATTCTCCGCCTGGTTCATAGCCATATTCGATCTCTGGCGCGCCAATACCGACGTTGTTGTCATGATCTGTCCGCCACAATGGGTGCACGCGATTTGGCCGTAAGGGAACGCCGTTCGTGGCATTGGCCGTCGCGCGCCGTAATGCGGCCTCCAGCGCTATGGGCCCACCTTCGATGCGCGTGTCGTTGCCCATCTTCACGTACCAGCGCGGCGTGCCGGTGTCGCCGCACATTGCCCGCCGATCTTCCTTGGCGGCCTGATAGTTATCGAGCATGGCCTGCAGGACAAAAGAGGACAAATCGCCGTCTTCGACGTGGGCGGCGGCCTTCAGCCCTTGCAGATAGTCGTCAGGAATTTCGATGGCGGCTTTGTCCATCAACTTTTCCGCTGTCGCCTGTATCAGATCGATCGGGATCATTGCTTAGCCTCCACTAACGTTTCGGGCTCACCGTCCGGCAATATCGTCTCTCCCGGTTTGACGATGGTAAACTGCACCGGCTCTCGGGACACATTAACATCACTGTCAATTCGGCGCGCGACTGTAAAATAGGAACTTTCTATATCCCCGGGGGCCGTAAAATCCTCGCGAAAATGCGCCCCACGAGAGTTTTCCCGCGCAAGGCCAGCTTTCGCGATAACGTCAGATACGTCACAAAGCGACCGTAAGTTCAGCCAATCATGCCAAGTCAGGTTGAAAGCCAGATTACCACCGTCCACGCCGATTGTCATGAGTTCGTCACTGATGTCTGCAACACGTTTTATGCCACGTTTCATGCCTGTTTCGGTTCTTAAAACGCCCACGTCTTCCCACATTGCTTCCTGTAAGTTGTAGCGCAGAGGCTGAATGTTCGCCGGTGTTTTTGAAAGTGGATGCAGCGCACGCTCTATCTCGGCCTCTAGAACCGTTTCGTCGGCGTCGCGCAAAGCTTTCACATTGTGAATGTCAGCGCCCATGACGTCGCCCGCAACTCCGCCATAAACTGTTGAGTTGGCAACGCCGTTGCCGCCAAGCCGGTTTGAGCCATGCGCGCCACCCGCATCTTCGCCAGCGACGTAAAGGCCCTCCATCTCTGTCCGTGTGTCGGAGTCCACGACCACGCCACCCATAAAGTAATGTGCGGTTGGCACCACTTCGACTTTGCCAGCGGCAAGGTCAAACCCGCTATCTTCGCATCGTTTGACCATGCCTTTGAATTTATTTCGGACATTTTCGCGACCCAGATGGGCCATCGAGATATAAACACCGCCATTTTCCGAGGTGTTGTTCTTGCGCATTTCTGCGTAGATGCCCCGGCTTACCACGTCTCGCGTGGCCCGTTCGCCAAGCGGATCTGTATCAAACATGAAACGGTGATCTGAGCCGTTCAAAAGTTGCCCGCCAGCCCCGCGAAGCCCCTCTTCCAAAACTGTGCCGGTCATCTTGGTGTGATCGCCAGCCAAGAGGCCTGTAGGATGAAATTGCACCATCTCCATATCACGCAAAGGCAACCCGGCGCGCATTGCCATGGCAAGCCCATCCATGGTCTTATCGCCCGATGGTGTGTGATATTTGTACATGGTCGGGCCGCCGCCCGTGCCCATCATGACTGCTTTTGCGCGTACAAACCTGAATTTTCCGCTGCGCATGTCGATGAACAAAACCCCGGCAAGCGCCTTTCCATCCGTGGTCGGGATAAGGCCGACTGCGCGGTGTTCCTGCAGTTTTTCAATCGGGCGGGAAAGCACCTGCTCCATCAGGCGATTTATGATTTCGATACCTGTCAAATCGCCCTTGTGAACGGTTCGGTCTGCAGTTTGCCCGGCAAATGCTTTTTGGTGCAGGGTGCCGTCGGCGTTGCGATCAAAGAAACAGCCCACCTCGTTTTCCAGTTCGCGTACGCGCACAACGGCCTGCTCACACAGTTTCCACGCCATGTCCTGATTGGGCAGCCACTTGCCGCCGTTTATCGTATCCATAAAATGTCGCTCGACCGAGTCACCGCCGCCCAACGCCACGTTGTAACCGCCCTGCACCATCCGTGTGCAGCCGCACTTTCCGATCAGACCTTTGACGGCGATCGTGATCTTTGTCCCCGCTGGCGCAGTTTGCTGGGCATGAAGGGCTGCAAACATGCCCGCACCGCCAGTCCCAATGATCAGAATATCGGTGTCATGACGATCAATGTCGACTTGGCGGCGCATGATCATATCGCCTGCAAGAAAAATGTACCGGATACTAGGAAAGATACAGCGAGGGCCACGGCCGCCAGTGTTTTCTGTTGGTCTGACCACGGAAGCCATTCCATTGCCATCAAACGCAAGCCGCCGAACATATGTGCTGCCAGTCCAAATACCAGACCGAACTCCGCGATTTTGACAAGCGGGTTTTCTGCAATATGTAAAAAATGATCCAGCGTTTCCGGTTGGGTCAGCGCCATGGACAAGAGGTAGAAATGCACTGGGAGAAACACTGCCAGTCCTAAACCGGATACCCGATGAACGGCATAGGCGAACCAAAGCGGATGTGAACGATGGGTCTGCTTCATAGCACTGTCACAGCTATTACGGCGCGCATTCCCATAAACAGAAAAGCCAGACACAGAACCCAGGTGAACGCGGCCAGCCACATACCCGTTACGCCAGTGATCTCGTGCGCCAAAACTCGAAGACCAATTGCTGCATGGATTGAAACCGCAACGACAAAGCCCCCATAAAACAAGATCCAGAAAGTACTGCCCTGGGTGCGGCCCAGGATTTCCGCAGTGCTCAATCCGCCTTGGATCGCATAAGTCATCACAGCGAGGTGGACCACAACAAAGGGGGCCATGAACAAGGCTGACAGGCGCTGCAGCATGTATAATCGAATATCAAGCATTGCTACCGCCCCCCTTTTAAAAATGACAATGAAGTGGCGCGCTTAAGATCCGCGATTGCCTTCATCGGATTCAATTCGTTCGGACAATGAACCGCGCAACTGCCCTGACTGTGGCAGTTGTGACACCCCCCACTCCCAGAGACAGCGTCAAGAATTGTTTGCCTGTTTGCGTCCTTGGCATCTTTAAGAAGGGTCCATGCCCGCTGCAGGGCGGCCGGCCCAAGATAACTAGGGCTGTCTGTCACCGTGTCACAGGCGGCGTAACAGATAGAACAATTGATGCACTCAATTGCGCTGTCGATCTCAACCCGCGCGCTGCTTTGCGGATCAATCTTTTCAATCGGATCTGCACGGGTGCTGCTTGGGTGATGCACCCCTTCGGCAGCCACCCACTTTTCAAAAAATGGATCCATGTCTGTCGCAAGGTCTTTGATCACCGGCAGATTGCGCAATGGTCCCACTGTCAGCTTGTTGCCGTTCAGAACTTTTTTGACGTGTGTACGACAAGTCCAACGCGGCGTGCCGTTTACCGTCATCGCACATGATCCGCACATCCCGACGCGGCAGGCATAGCGATAGGAAAGACTGGGGTCTTGGTTTTGCTGTACCCATGAAACGACATCTAAGATCGTTTGGTTATCGTGGGCCGGAACGTCAAATTGCTGATAGCTACCCTTTGATGCAGTCCCACGCCAAATTGAAACGTCCAGGTGTGTGGGGGCAGGTGGCAATCTCAATTCCGTTCAGAGAATAGGGTTTTGCCTGAACTTATACCAACAGTAATATTAACTGAAAGCTATATAAAATAAATATTTCAGTAAGTAATTCTAACAGTTTCACCGAGAACGAGCCGCAGATGGTTCCGTTTGCAATTCGTCTCTATCATGTCAACCATACCCTCTGTCGTCACAGACGGTCTTGGGCGGCGAGAAGGCGGGTCACGCCAGGCATGGGATTTCTTTCAGTATGACGTTCAGCGAGATATTTCTGTTTGGGTCCTTTGTGTTGTTCATTTCGGGCGCAATAAAGGGCTTCATTGGGATAGGTCTGCCGACGGTTGCGATGGTTTTGCTGACGCTCGTTTTGGATGCCCGCTCAGCCATCACGTTGATCCTGATGCCAATGCTCTTCAGCAACATATGGCAGATGATGCGCGGCGAAGATATCCGGCTTTTGATCGGCCGGTACTGGCGCTTTGTTTTAATTATCGTCGTCACAGTTGCGCTGACGGCATGGGCCACGCAATCAATGGATGATAAGGTTCTGCGACCTGCGCTTGGCGTGATTGTACTTTTATTTGTGCTGGCAACATGGCGCAGTGAATTGCCTGATATTCCGCCAAATATGGCGACCCGGCTAGAGTATGTATTCGCGACCGTCGCAGGGATTTTGGGTGGATTAACTTCAACCTGGGGTGTACCCGTTGCAATGTTTTTATCAACCAAGAAGCTAAAACGGGACGCCTTTATTCAGGCAACGGGTCTGCTAATTGCGGCCGGGAGTTTTCCATTGGTCGGCGTCTATTTTGCCGTCGGGCACTCTGACTCTGAAAGTACGTTGTTATCCTGCCTGTTGCTATTTCCCACATTGGCTGGCTATTGGGTGGGGGAATATTACCGCAAGAAAACAGACCCGAATTTGTTCAAACCAGCATTGCTATTTGTTTTCCTCTGTCTTGGCCTGAATCTGTTGGTCGGCGCAAGTTTTGGCCGCTAGAATGAACAACGGCAAATTCGGCTGTCAGGCGGAGAAAATTGTCAGTGTTGCGGTCGGCAAGTGTTTTGCGGTGATGATCCGCGGAAACGCATTGGGAACCTTGTGCTTTTTAATCTTTAACTCAGAAAGGGTTCGACGTGCAGGACTGGACGGAAGTATCGGGGCCGGATTTTGCGACCCGCAAAGACCATGGGCAATGGCTATTGCGACAGGCGTCATCGTTGTTCGATTTCTTTGAACCTCATCTCTTAAATCCGGTAGGTGGATTTCATTGCTTGGACAGTACCGGGTTGCCGCTGCCTTCTGCTCCCGGTCACGATGGAAGCGAAAGACAACTACACGAGACCACGCGCATGGTGCATTGTTTTGCAATCGGCAAACTGGTCGGACGCCCGGTTTCAGATGATATCATCGATCACGGAATGGCGTTTTTGTGGGCCAGACACCGAGACACAACAAACGGGGGTTACTATTGGGGTGTCGACGATTTTTCACCCACGAACCCGGCCAAACAGGCCTATGGCCACGCGTTTGTCCTGTTGGCGGGCGCGTCCGCCAAAGTGGCGGGGCACCCTGATGCAGATCGATTGATGGAAGATGTCAGTGAGGTATTGCTCAGCCGGTTTTGGGAAAACGATGTGGGCGCTACAAGCGAAGAATATAGCGCGGATTGGAAAACCATCAGCAACTACCGCGGCCAGAATTCAAACATGCACCTGACTGAGGCCCTGATGGCAGCCCATGAGGCGACAGGTGATCAAACTTACATGAATATGGCCGAGAGTATTGCCGAACTAATCATCAACCGTCACGCCAGAGAACAGGGTTGGCGGGTGCCGGAGCATTTTAACGCCGATTGGCAGGTTGATCGCGCATATGCCGGAGACCCAATGTTGCGCCCCGCAGGGACAACACCCGGGCATGCATTGGAATGGGCACGTCTCTTGATTCAGTTGTGGGACCTAGGCGGGCGAAAAAAAGAATGGATGCCTGACGCCGCAAGATCTCTGTTCGAAAATGCCATCAACACCGCTTGGTGTCCTGAAACTGGTGGTTTCTACTATACGCTTGATTGGTGCGATGACCCTGATCGAGTTGATCGGTTCTGGTGGGTTTGCGCTGAAGGTATAGGCGCTGCTTCTGCGTTAAATTCTGTTTACGACGACGCCCTTTTTGAGACCTGGTACCGACGCATCTGGGGATTTGTGGATGGGCATGTGATTGACCACAAGCACGGTGGCTGGATCCCAGAACTGGACGACGAATTGCGTCCGGTAAACCGGGTTTTTACCGGTAAACCGGATCTCTACCATGCGCTTCAGGCTTGTTTGCTTCCGCTCGCGAAGAATGGCGGCAGCATCACAAAAGGACTGCAGGTCGCCCAGTGACGTGAGGAGCAGAAATTCGAGGGCCGAGTCCTGAATCAGCCGCTCAGGCATTGTTTCCCCTGCAGACACCATCTTAGAAATAAGCTCGCATAGACAAATAGGATCGCGACTGACAAGGTTATCGAAATCATTGCAATTAACGAGGACAGCTACCATGTTGGAACACCGCGCGAGCGAAGCAGTCAATATCGCAAAAAGCGGCGGGGCACTGGCGGTTGATTATTTTCGAAGAATCGGAAGCCTTGTGATCGAAGACAAAGGCCACCAGGATTTTGTATCCGAAGCAGATAAGGCCGTGGAGTTGCACGTGCGTGCTATGATCGAATCCGCATTTCCTGACGATGGTATCGTGGGTGAAGAGCACGCCCCTAAACCCAGTATATCCGGCTTTACGTGGGTTATCGATCCGATCGATGGGACAACAAACTTCATCAATTCCATACCTGCTTGGGTGGTGGTTCTGGCCGTGGTCCAAAACGACCAGACTGTGATTGGTGTTACCCATGACCCTCTTCATGACGAACTATTCTCAGCCGTCAGCGGCCAAGGCGCGCGCCTGAATGGTGAAACGTTGATTTGTCCACCGGACGCTGTGCTTACGCGTGGAACGATTAGTACCGGTTATTCCACCCGGATCAGCTCAGGCGGCGTCGTATCTTTGATAGACAGTATTACCTCTGAGGGTGGCGTTTTTCACCGCAATGCCTCTGGTGCACTGTCGCTGGCCTATGTCGCTGCGGGTCGGCTTATTGGCTATGTAGAGGAACATATGAATGCCTGGGATTGTCTGGCGGGGCAACTCTTGATCGCTGAAGCGGGCGGCAAAGTGGAAACCCAAAGTGCTGATGAAATGATTGAGAATGGTGGGCGCGTGGTTGCAGGCAGTGTCGGCGTTTTTGATGATCTGGTCCGAATTGCTGACAAAGCCTGCCAGGCGTGATCTTAACGACACGGTAGCGCTTTGAGGTTGGCGCCGTCGGTTAGGAATGCAACGATATGACCTCGAAGTTGCGGCGATGGGATGTATTATGTCTGGCGCGGTCAGGAGCCTTTTCCTTGATCAGTTGAGAGGGTGAGACATGTTTTTGCCAACTGTGACCTTTCTTATTGTTGCCGCCTGTATCGCCCGCATTCTACTTCGTCCGAACCGGGAACCGGCGGCGCGACTTGCATGGCTTGTGGTCGTCGTAGCGCTTCCGATTGGGGGGGTCATTGCGTATGTCCTGATCGGTGAAACCAACATTGGTCGCAAACGGGCCGCGCGCCTGAAACAGATTTTTGATGCCCTTCCGCGACCTCGGAATACGTTAGGCTGGGACAGGCCGGAACACGCGGCAAATCTGACCGATTGGACGGCCCCTATTTTTAGGGTCGGTACTTCAATTTGTGGGTATCCCCCAGTGGGAGGGAACAGCGGTCGCCTGATGAAGGATTCTGATACCACAATTGACGAAATGGTCGCTGACGTCGATGCCGCAAAGGACCACGCACACGTAAATTTTTATATCTGGCTCGCTGACAACAACGGTAAAAAAATGATCGAGGCGCTGAAACGGGCGGCAAAACGCGGCGTGACCTGCCGCGCGTTGGTCGATGATATCGGGTCTCGCGATCTGGTTCGCAGTTCCCATTGGAAAGAGATGGAGTCTGCAGGGGTAAAAGTCGCCCGGGCATTGAAAATTGGCAATCCATTACTTCGAATATTCAACGGGCGGATTGATCTGCGCAATCACCGCAAGATACTCGTGATCGACAATCGGATTACTTATTGCGGCAGCCAGAACTGCGCTGACCCGGCATTTCTTCCAAAAGCTAAATATGCCCCCTGGGTTGATGCCGTCATGCGGTTTGAAGGCCCCGTCGTGCGCCAAAATCAGCATCTGTTCGCAAGCGATTGGATGGCCAGTTACAATGAAGACATCAGCGATATGTTGAATCAACCTATCGAAAATCCGAGAAAAGGGTTCACGGCACAGGTGGTTAGCACCGGGCCAACCGATCGCGCATCGGCCATGCCTGAGATGTTTCAAAGCCTTATGTTCGCGGCCCGTCGCGAATTGTGCATTACAACGCCTTATTTCGCGCCCAACAGCCCGATGCTGGCAGCATTGCGCGCTGCTGCAAACCGGGGCATTGATACGACGGTCATTTTTCCCGCACGCAACAACGACTTCGCCGTGGGGGCCGCAAGCAAAAGCTACTACGAGGATCTGTTGATCGCCGGGGTGAAAATCTACGAGTATCAGCCGGGAATGTTGCACACAAAATCCATGACGCTGGATGGTCAGGTCACCTTGATCGGATCGGCCAATATGGATCGTCGAAGCTTTGATCTGAACTATGAAAACAACATACTCCTGCATGACTCTGACCTGACCGCCGACATGCAAGCGCGTCAGGCCGAGTATTTGGCAGACAGCAAGGTGGTCTTATTGAAAGATGTTCAGTCATGGAACTGGCAGAAAAAACTCTGGAACAACACCATGGCTATCTTGGGACCGCTCATTTGAGCCGGAAAAACCGCTAATCAATGCTCCACTGATGCTCGGCGATGACCGCATGAGTTTGTCGCTGAATGTCACTGATGTGGCCTTGTTCGCACAGATAAAGGTAGACTTGTCGTTCGTCGGGGAGGTCCTCTATGGGCAGAAAACAGAGATTTTCGGGTGCAGACCCCATGATTGATTTTGGCAATACCGTGACCCACTTGCCAGTGCGAACCATTGCCAACAATGAATTAGTATTGTGGATCAACAAGTGGATCTTTTTCAGGCGACTCCGAAAACGGGCCGTTTCAATCTGATCACACAGGCCGTTGCGCAAAAACGGCGCACTCAGAACATCATTGATTTTGATGCCAGATCTGCGCTTGGCCAGTGGATGATCGATAGTACAGACAAGGCCGAACCTATCCTGAAACAGCGGGGCTACTTCGACGCCGTTCAACACGTGATGGGACGATGCGATGCCAATATCCGCACGTCGATGAACAAGTGCATCGATAACCAATTGAGAGTCCATGTCACGAAGCTCCAGGTGCAATCCTGGATTCTCTTCCGAAAGAAATTCCACAACGGACGGGTAAACCAGCGCCGCAACAGAGGGAACAGAGGCGATGCGCAGCAATCCCTGAGGTGAGTTTGCCAAGTCTTGGATAGTCCGAAAAGTGTTGTCGAGTTGCCGCAACTGATTGTTCCCAAGTATGAAAACTTGCTCTCCTAGCGGGGAAAGACGATTTTTGCGCTTTCCTTCAAACAAGGAACTACCAAGTTGGTCCTCCAACTGCTTCAGCGTCATTGAGATTGCGGCCTGGGTTCGCCCTAACCGGTCCGCCGCACTTGCGAGACTGCCGGTTTGCGCAACTGTGCAAAAACACCGCAGCATCTCGGTCTTTATAGTCATGCTTAAGTTTCCCTGAAGTTTATTTAAATAATTTTAGTTTGATTGATGTTGGAACCTGTGTCCACTGTATCCCTGATAATTTCCTTCAGGCGGAGAGTGCACGTGACCCACAAAAATCTGATCGCTGGCGAATGGCTTGCGGGCGAAGCTGAAGTTGAAAACCGCAACCCTTCCGATCTTTCCGACCTTATCGGTTTTTACGCGCAAGCTAGCGCTGATCAACTGGATGCGACGCTCGAACAGGCGCAAGCCGCGCAGCGCGAATGGGGTGCTTATGGTATGGAGCGCAAGCAGGCGGTTCTTATGGCCATTGGCAACGAAATGATGGCGCGCGCCGAGGAATTGGGAACTCTTCTGAGTCGGGAAGAAGGCAAACCTCTGGCCGAAGGTAAAGGCGAAGTTTATCGCGCAGGTCAATTTTTTACCTATTACGCTGCCGAATGCCTGCGACAATTGGGTGAGAACGCGGACTCTGTACGCGCTGGCGTCGAAGTCGATGTGCGCCGCGAGCCAGTTGGTGTAGTGGCTGTGATCAGCCCATGGAATTTCCCGACAGCGACAGCGTCATGGAAAATTGCTCCCGCACTTTGCTATGGCAATGCCGTGGTGTGGAAACCCGCAAATATCACCCCCGCCTCCGCTGTGGCCTTGGCTGAGATCATCGACCGTCAGGACGTTCCCAAGGGCTTGTTCAGTCTTGTTGTCGGATCGGGGCGCAGTATTGGTCAGCGTTTGGTTGAAAGCCCTGCTGTGAACGCGATTACGTTCACGGGTTCCGTACCTGTGGGCAAAGGTATTGCCTCCGCAGCGATCCAAAACCTGACCAAGGTCCAAATGGAAATGGGTTCGAAAAATGCTTTGGCTGTGATGGACGATGCAGATGTCGATCTGGCTGTTTCGCTGGCGATTGCCGGGGCGTTTGGCAGCACGGGCCAAAAATGTACTGCGTCCTCGCGGCTCGTGGTGCATGCTGCAGTGTATGATGCCTTTGTTGAAAAACTGGTGGCTGGTGCAAAGGCGATGAAGGTGGGCCACGCACTCGAAGAAGGCGTACAGATGGGTCCTGTTGTCAGCCAACAGCAATTGGACGAAAACCTCGCCTATGTTGATCTCGGCAAATCGGAGGGCGCCGAACTAGCCTGCGGAGGCACCCGTCTTGAGATGCCACACGAAGGATTCTACATGTCACCTGGTGTTTTTTTGAATACTACCAACGAAATGCGCATAAACCGGGAAGAAATGTTCGCACCGCTGACCAGCGTCATCAAGGTTGACGGCTACGACGAGGCGTTGACGGTCGTGAATGATACGAACTTTGGCCTGACCTCGGGCATCGTGACCAATTCTCTGGCGCGGGCCACTCATTTCCGCCGCAATGCCCGAACCGGCGTCGTAACTGTCAACCTTCCTACCGCGGGTACAGACTATCACGTGCCATTTGGAGGGCGTGGCGATAGTTCATACGGACCTCGTGAGCAAGGCAAGGCGGCGGCTGAGTTCTATACAACTGTCAAGACCGCCTACATTAGCGCAGGCCCAGTCTGATGCGCATCGACGGGCTACAATACGCAAATTGGTCCGAAAAGGTTTTTCGGCAATTGCGCGAAGGGGACGTGGACGCAATCCACGTCACGATTTCGTACCACGAGAACTTTCGTGAAACAGTGCTCAACTTTGAAAAGTGGAACCGATGGTTCGAAATGTACCCTGATCTGATCCTTAAGGGACGTTGGGCCAGCGACATTGACCGTGCGCGAGAAACCGGACGGACAGCGGTCTTCTTTGGCTTTCAGAACCCAGCACCCATCGAAGATGACATCGGGTTGGTTGAGGTCCTGCATGATCTCGGCGCGCGGTTTATGCAGTTGACTTATAACAATCAGTCGTTGCTTGCGACGGGCTGCTACGAAGCCGAAGATTCTGGTATAACCCGTATGGGAAAGCAGGTTATCAAAGAGATGAATCGCGTGGGCCTGGTAGTTGATATGAGCCATTCCGCGGACCGCTCCACAATTGAAGCCGCCGAGATCAGCTCTCGCCCCATCGCTATTACGCACGCCAACCCCTATGATTGGTCACCCGCGCTGCGCAACAAAAAGCATGATGTCATCCGCGCGGTGACTGAAAATGGTGGAATGATGGGCTTTTCGGTCTATCCTCATCATCTCAAAAATAAATCTTCCTGCACGTTGGAGAGTTTCTGCGAAATGATTGCACGCACTGCTGATCGCTACGGGGTGAGCCATCTTGGTATCGGTACCGACCTCTGCCAGGACCAGCCGGACAGCATTGTCGAGTGGATGCGCGTCGGACGTTGGTCCAAGGAAATCGACTATGGTGAGGGATCGGCAAGTGCGCCAGGTTTCCCACCGATGCCGGGCTGGTTTCAGGACAACCGCGACTTTGCCAACATTGAAAGCGGATTGCGAGGCGTGGGCATGGGAGATGACGAGGTTGCCGGCATTATGGGCAGTAATTGGCATCGCTTCTTTGCAAGCAATTTCACCCCGCTGGGAGGAATGGATGGCTGAACTTCGCGCACCTGATGACGTAATGCGCCTATCGCGTCTTGGTTCGTTTCACCAATGCCGACTGAGTTTTATGCGTCAGTTGACCCGGCGTATGGCCGCTGAGAACTGGCAGTTCTCGCGGCCGGTTTTTGAAATTGACGACAAGGGCGTGGGCCATGCGGTCTATACTGCAAAAGGTCCTGAGCATGCCTATTCTCTCGTGGTTTTTGCCCATGACCTCCCGCCGGAAATGCGGTCGGATCGAGTGATCGCCACCGCCTGGGATTCAACGTTTACATTGTTTGATGGAGTGCCATCCGCTGACGACATTAAACGCCTTTCAAAAAATGTTCCGCTGCAAGAGGCCGGTCGGGTAAGCGAGCGCGAGATTTCGGTTTCGCGTGCCAATCGATCTGTGCGTTTGTGGGAACATTTTGTCGATGCGCTTTCGCAAGGTCGCCAACCCGATGCTGACAAGCTGGCTTCGGTTGGATATCTGATGCGAACCACGGCGGTCTACGGGTCCGGGAAATTGGGTGCTGCCGATCGCGAGGTTATTGCCAATCGGCCAGAAATGCAGTCGCCGTTTCAAGCTGAGATGTTGTCGGTTTATCTGACACGTTGGTTTGTGCGTGATCTGGTGGAGCACATGGCGCGGACGCGTGGCGGCGATAAAGCGGTCCCGCTAGATCCGGAGCTGGCCTTGCAACTGGGTATCGGCAATTCCACCGGATTGGGCATGGCACCATACATCGTTAATCATCCGGTGTTATTCAACAACTGGGTCGCGGCACGCGAGAATGCCATCTTGCGAGTGCGAAATGTTGTGACAGCGACGCCAGAAGAGATCGCGCAGTTCCATGAGTTGTGGGAGCGCAGCCGGCTTCTCGTCTCGCGCTGGCACTCTGAACATTCGCTACAGATTGAAAAGCTCGCGCAACTCCGCCAAGACCTTGAGGTGTTGGAAAGTCACCTGGCAGACAATGACCTGTCAGGTGAATACCCGTGGGATACTCTTTTGACGTGGTCTGCTGGTGCCCTTGGCGAAGAAGGTCAGGAAATGCTGGCCTCACTTGTTCTGGAACCATATGGCGACTTGGTGGATGCGTTGGGTTCTGACATGTCAGATTCGAATTCAGATGCCTTTATTATCGACGGAGCCATGTCGATAGGTCAGCTCCAAGAACAGATCCGAACAAGTTTTGGCTGGGCGCTTGATCTGGATTGGGATGCACACCAGAACTGTGCACGTGCCTGGTATGTGTCAGAGGAAAAACTGGAACCACGACTGGGTGAACGTTTCGAAGAACCGATTGCCGACTATGAACAACCGCTTGCTCCGGCGCGCGATGCGGCGGCGGCCTTTGCAGATTTGTCAAAATGGGATGATGCGGCTCCAATTGCGGATTTCTTGATGAAACATCCTGAGCATCGGCATACAATCCGCCGTGCCCAGATCGCGGTCAAGGCACCCTATGGCGAGCTTCGGTCAAACACCATTTCCTCTGATGTAATGCCCATCGATATGTTGCGGGCCAAGTTGTCGTTTTTTGGCGCAATACATTTCGACCCACGCTCGGATCGGTGGGTGCGAATTTGCATGTACTACGGCGCGCCCTATCCGCAAGACCTGTCTCCGGCCAATGCTGATCTTTGGGTCTATCCAGAGCGTGTTTCATGAGTTTTGCCTTGAACGAAGTGGAAGCTTTGGCCAAACGCGCCAGCCGCGGTGCAGGGTATTCATGGGGGCTGGCCGAGGAGGCTGCAAAAGCCACCCGCTGGCTTTGTGCCCGGCATTTGGATGGCTGCGCCGCACTTGGGGCCTTGTTAGAGGCTAATCTGGCTGAGTCGCTGCGCGATCACATGCCAGTGGCAATTGGCAAAAATTGGCAAGGCGCGACCTTGCTTTGCCCGTTGAGCACTGGTGCCACCCTGTCCGATTTTGCCGTGCAAGTGGTTCGTAATTCAGCGGTGCTAGAGGACGTCATACAGCCAACGCTGATTCTGCCATTTGTGGCCTACGCGGCCCGGCAGACGGCAACGTGTCTAGTCGTCACGTGCGGTGGAACCGAAGCGACCACTGACGGCTTTTTTCTGAACATATCAAAACCTTTCCCAAAACACGCTGCCAAGCTTACGGTTCGGGCACATGGCACGGTGTCTGGCCAACCACCACTGGCGAGCCGAGCCTCTCCCGCGCCTGAGGTCTGGGCCACATTGAACCGTTTCGCCCATCGCACCTATGCACCCGCGACAGAACAAAGCCGCATGTTGGGCGCGGGCGCCGGGCTATCTGACAACGATTGAGCAGGGTCGGTAGTGCGGGAAGTCGCGCTGGGGCAAATGAGTCGTTTGGATTGGGCACGGTTGGACCTATCATGTCACAGTAAATCTCACCCATTTCTGTGGAAACATATTCGATTTCGACGAAGCCTCGGCTGCAGCCTTCAGAAATAGCTGCGCACCAAACTTGCCGCAACGAGTGACCACCCGTCGGCAATCACGAAAAACGCCAACTTGAAGGGCAGCGAAACGATTGCGGGAGGGACCATCATCATGCCCATTGACATCAGGATGGCGGCCACCACCAGATCAATGATCAGAAATGGCAAGAATACCAAAAAGCCGATCTGAAACGCCCGCGAGATTTCCGAGAGCAGGAAACTCGGTACCAGTACGGACAGAGGCGCATCCGGCCCCGCCGCGATACCTCGCGCATCCGGACGAAGGTCGGCCATTGCATCGAAAGTTTCTACGTCTACACGCGCGGCCATGAAATTTCGAAATGGCTCCAACGTTCGGATAAACGCAGTTTCAATATCGATTGAATTCGCAATTAGTGGTTCGATACCACCTTCCCATGCGGCGGTGAAAACGGGCTCCATAACAAAGTATGTTAAAAACATTGCGAGGCTGATGATCAACATATTTGGTGGCGATTGCTGCAATCCGATAGCCTGCCGCAGAATGGAAAGAACGGTAACGATGAACGGAAAGCAGGTTATCATGATTGCCAGGCCCGGCGCGAGGCTGAGAACAGTTATCAACAGGATCAACTGGATGCTGCGAGCGGTGATTGAACCGTCTTCGCCGAGCGAAATTGTGACATTCTGAGCCGCAGCCATGGTCGGGCCAAGCAACAGAATGAGGGCTGCGCTGGCTATGAAAACAAGCCCGGAGCGAACCATTACAAGCCGTTCTGTAGGTCAGCAACTTCAGTAAGGCGAATCGCAAGCTGGCCTCGCTGATCGCCGTCTAGTTCCTCCAACTCGCCGCGCGCAATCAACCGGTCGCCAACATAGAGTTCGACGGGGTCTTCGACCCGCTTGTCTAAAGTAAGAACAGCATCTTTGCCCATATTCATTAAATCGCGCACCAGCGGACGCGCCTTGCCAACGCAAACTGTGATTTCGATGGGTACAGACGTGAATGGATTGGATGATTCAGTTGGTTTTATGGGTGTTTTGGATCCATCATCCATGGTTCATCTCCTGTTCGGTTTGGTGAAAGAATGCATCTACGGCATCGGAAATTCCTCCCAAAACCTGATCTAGGTTGATCTCTCGCTCTACTTGCCCGAAGCGCAGAAAAACTTGCCCCTCTCCCAAAGAAGCTTCTTCCACGATAGCAATCGGCATGCCGAGTTCCTGTTCTGCCAATGCACTGATAGACTTGGCGTTAATTGGCGACACGACAATTTCAACCGGCTGTCCGGCCTGGGTTTTGGCGATGTCAGTGATTTGTTCCACCACTTGCATGCCAAGCGTGGCGTGGGCCAAATCCGGCAAGACCTTCTCCACAACCTGGGTAAGCAGGGGCTGCAACGCCTTGGTCAACTGGTTGAACGCATCGTGATAAGTAAAGGACAAATCTTGCATGTTGCGTGCAAAATCAGCAGCGACGCGGGTCTGATCGTCCCCCTGCGCTTTGATGGCATCATCCCAGCCGGCCTTGTAACCTTGCTCGAAAGATTCGAGCCGTTTTTCTTCAAGCGCCACGTCACTCAATTCGATTTTGGCATCAGTCGCAGGATCGTAAGTGCCAAAATCTTCTAAAATTCGTTCTAGCCGCATTAGGCGTTCTCCTCACGATCTTCCAACCAACCTCGCAGGATTTCGACGGTTTCTTCCTGGCGGTCCCCGATCATTGCTCGCAGACGTTCGACCGGCTCTGCGACTGCTTCGGATGACATCCCAATTCTTGCTGCTGCAGGTGCGCCGTTATCATTCAGTGCAGAAATATTTGCCCCGTCATACCCGTCGTCCTCAATCTCGCCGGTGAGCGCCGTCAATGAAGCGTCTTGTGTCTGCTCGGTTGAGGGAGAATGCGCGACCGGCAACGCTGTACGATCCGGTGGGGGTAATGCGGGCGCATTTGCCAGAATTGGACGCAGCACAAACAGGCCAAGGATGAGTGTCACGGTAGCCAGAACCAGCATTTGAATTATCGACATTACGTCGATGTGAATGCCGTCCAGGAAGGATGCGGTGACGGTCGTTCCTATTGGTTCCACGTTTTGAAGGGCCATTGACTTCAGGGTGATGACGTCGCCGCGTGCCTTGTCAAAGCCGACGGTGGCGGACACCAATTCTCGCAATGCGTTCATTTCCTCTTCTGCGCGGGGCACAAAAACTGCTGCTCCACTTGCATCAATTTCGGTCGAGCCGTTGACCAAAACTGCCACGGTCAAGCGCTTCACCGCACCTGGAGTCCGCACTATGTTGCGCTCTGTTTCAGAGACTTCATAGTTCACCTGCTCGCGTGTTTCGCTGTTCTGGGAAGAGGAGTTCTCTCCCTGCGCTGCGTCACCGTCCGGCAGGTTGGAAGCGACGGTGACGTCACCACTGCTGGCATCGTTGGCGGATGTACTGCTTTCTTGCGTATCTGAGCTGATTGCGACCCGTCCTTCTGGATCGAAGAGCCGTTCGCGGATCGATTCGCTTTCGGTAACAGTCTCAACACTTACTTCAACAACGGCATTTCCCTGGCCGACACGGGCCTCTAAAAGACGCTGGACGCGGTCGCGCAAGAACTGAGCTTTGTCCTCCGCCCCAGAGATCGGCGCAGTCTCATTGCTCGGACTGATCAGCCCGCCGTTTCCGTCAATGATCGAAACATCATCAGGCAACAGCCCGGCCACTGCGGACGCAACCAGATAGCGCAGCGCCTTGGCCTGAGAGGGTGTTACGCTGCCTCCCGCGGGCGTAACCGAGACAGATGCAGTGGGCGTAACGTTGCGTTGGAAGGGGTTGGACCCGTTGTTGGCGATATGTACCCGCGCCATATTGATGTGAGAACTAGAGACGATTGTTCGAGCCAGTTCGCCTTCTTTCGCGCGCCAATATGCTGCATCGAACATCTGAGATGTGGTGCCAAAACCGGATAGACTATCGAGCAACTCGTATCCCTGGCCGTTATTTGCGGGCAAGCCTTCGCTTGCCAACGTCATCCGCAATTCGTCTCTCTGTGCAGAATCTACAAAAATGGATCCGCCGCGCACCTGAAAAACGGCCCCCCTTTGTTCCAGAGCGCGGACCACGTCGCCCGCAGCACCACTTTCCAGCCCAGAGTACAAGAGTGTCATGGTTGGGTTGGTTGCAAGGCGCGACATTGCCAGCACTGCGGCGAACATTGCCGCCGTCGCTGCTATGACGATTATCCGGCGCTTGCCGTCCATCGCCACCCAGAGATTCACTATCTGCTGCACCATCTTCCTCCGTCACCTGAACCTTCTGCTCGGTGTGGCCTTCTTGATGAACGATCAGACTTAACAATCGGTTAGTGGATGTCGGTCTATACAGAGTTTGTTGACCCAGAACGGAAATTGAAATGTCCGAGACCAAAGAAGGCACAGTTGAGCCACCTAAGAAATCGTCGAAGCTTCCCTTGATCCTTGGGGTGGTGCTTGCTCTTACAGGTGGTGGTGGTGGGTACTACGCAGTCTCGTCGGGTATGGTTCTGGGCGCTGCATCAGAGTCAAAGCACGTCGAAGAAGATATCGACGCACTGCCTGATGTTGCCTTTGTTCCTGTCGATCCAATCACCGTATCGATGAATTCTCGATCTCAAAATCATCACTTGCGGTTTCGGGCCCAATTGGAGGTGCCAGCCAATTACGAGGCCGAAGTTCAGGGTGTTCTGCCACGTGTAGTCGATGTCTTGAACGGATACCTCCGCGCACTGGAGGCGGGTGATCTGGAAGATCAATCTGCACTGACCAGACTGCGCGGGCAGATGTTGCGCCGTATCCAGATCGTGACCGGAAGTGAACGGGTAAGCGATCTACTCATCATGGAATTTGTTCTGAATTAGAGAGGGCAAGATGGACCTGATTTCCGATATATTGTTAGTCGCAGGCGCCGTTGGTGCCGGACTTTATTGCTTTGTCCTCGGGCGTCGGCTCGCACGTTTCAATGACCTTGAAAAAGGCGTGGGTGGTGCCGTCGCAGTGCTTTCGGCACAAGTTGACGATCTGACTCGAACGTTGGAGGGCGCGCAAAAAACCGCAGCTGCGTCTGCTGAATCGCTCAAAGAGCTCACGGGTCGGGGCGAGGTCATGGCCCGTCGCCTTGAATTGCACCTAGCGTCGCTACATGATCTTCCTCAACAGAAGCCAATCGACGACCCCGAACCTGTTTCAAGAAAAGATACAAGGAAACCCGCGACAGCGCAGTCTGAGCCAATGTTCATGCGTCATGCCAATGGGAGTCCGCAATGAATCAGCCCCGCAATAAGACCAAAAAGCGTGCTGGCAGAGGCGCACTCTCTCTAATCACCGTTCTGTTTCTGCTTTCTGCACTGATCCGAGTCGGCCCTGATGCAGGCGCTGCACTCGCCAGCGCAGGGCTGGGGGGAGTTGATAAAAAACCTGAGTTGCTCGAGGTGTCGCGCGAGGAACGTGTTTCTGAGGCCGAATTGCAGATCATGTTAGCCACGTTTCAGGAGCGCGACATTCGGCTAACCAAACGAGAAGCTCAGTTGGAAATGCGTTTACAGGCATTGATGGTTGCGGATCGGGAAATCGAACGAAAAATGGCGGCATTGACGGAGGCCGAAGACAATCTGCGCGAGACGTTGGCTTTTGCCGACACTGCGGCTGAGGGTGATCTCGCTCGGCTGACATCAGTCTATGAGAACATGAAACCAAAAGATGCTGCGGCACTATTTGAAGAAATGGATCCAGGCTTTGCAGCAGGGTTTCTGGGCAGGATGCGTGCTGATGCTGCGGCCGGCATCATGGCGGGCCTCAGCCCGCCTGTCGCCTATTCAGTCAGTATTTTATTGGCTGGCCGGAACGCAAATGTTCCAAAAGATTAAATTTTCGACAGACATGGTTCTGAGAACTCAAACCGACCAGATGAAATTCGGACTGGATTGATGGAGCAAGCGACATGATTGGTATCCTTGGTATCATAGTGATTTTTGTGATGGTGTTTGGCGGATATCTGGCCGCTGGCGGCAAAATGGGGATAATTTTACACTCCCTCCCCTACGAAATCGCGATAATTTGCGGCGCAGCAGTTGGGGCGTTCTTGATTGGCAACGACATTACTGCAGTTAAACATACGGTCAGGGACGTCGGAAAGGTCTTTAAGGGCCCAAAGTGGCAGCCAGAAGACTATCGCGATCTGCTGTGCCTTCTATTTGAATTGATCCGTTTGGCTCGGCAGAATCCCGTCGCGATTGAGGAACATGTTGAGGGGCCTCAGGAGTCGTCAATTTTTGGCAAATATCCAAAAATTCTTTCGGACGGAGAGGCCGTCGATCTGATCTGCGACACGATGCGGTCTGCTTCGATGAATTACGATGATCCGCATCAAGTCGAAGAGGTGCTCGAAAAAAGAATGGAGACGAGTCAGACACATGCACTCCATTCCAGCCACGCATTGCAGGCAATTGCCGACGGCTTGCCTGCTCTGGGCATCGTGGCTGCGGTTCTCGGGGTCATAAAAACCATGGCGTCGATCGACCAACCCCCCGAAATACTGGGCGGGCTGATTGGAGGCGCTTTGGTGGGGACGTTCCTTGGGGTTTTCCTGGCATATGGTCTGGTTGGTCCATTTGCTGAGCGTGTTAAGACAGTTATCGAAGAGGACGGCCATTTCTACCAACTCATCCGGGAAGTACTGGTCGCAAATCTTCACAATCATTCGACAAACATTTGTATTGAAGTGGGCCGGCAGAATACGCCATCCCATTGCAGGCCGGGATATTCGGACCTGGAACAGGCGCTCAAATCAGTGAAGCAGGACGCTGCATGACACGCCTCTTTTGCCTGACTGTCGTTGCGGGGTTGTGGTGCGCGCCGCTTTTGGCACAGACCATCACCGTTCGATCAGGTGAACATGGAACATTTACTCGCCTTGCACTCGACATTCCGGCAGGCGTCAAATGGGAACTGAATCCAAGCTCTGATGGCTTTACGTTATCGCTCAAAATGGATGGTGCCTTTCTTGACACGACCAGAGTGTTTTCGCGCATCAGCAAATCCCGTATTCGGGAGCTTCGTGCGCGAGGACCAGAGCTTGACGTCTTGCTCGCATGTGACTGCAAAGTCGCCGAGTTTCTTGAGCAAGGCAAGATGCTCGTCATCGACATTTCGGACCCGCCTGTGGTTGGGAATCCTGGACTGGAGACTTCCGCAAAGCCTGAACCTGTTGCCCAAGCTATCGATGCGCCTTTCCAAATCTCGGATCCGGGGTTCGGATACGGAGAGTTGTTGTGGCGGAGCCACGCGAATGCCCAGCCAGGCGACGGTGCGCGAATCGCGGTTGCTTTAGAAGTCGAAACACCAACGGACTTAGTGCAGCTGGATCGGCCAATCTCTGGCGAACCTAATTCGATTGACATTCGACAGGCCGAATCTGAACTATTGGAGGGAATTGGCAAAGCGGCGACAAGAGGCCTATTGGATCCAAATCTGGAGATTGCCAGGAGAGAAGGTCAGGATACAGAGTCTGAGGCAATCGAAACTCGCGACGCTATGACCACGGTTGATCGCGATCCTTTTGGCCAGCGCGAAAATCTAAGAGTTCGGTCCGGAATGTTCGAGTCCCAACAAGGGAAGAACGAGCAAAGTATTAAGAAGGACGGTTATGTTTGTCCTGACCCAGAACTCCTTGCGATACCAGACTGGGGCGACGACAGTGGTTTCGCCGCGCAAGTCGGGTCGTGGCGTTCTAAGCTCACGGGCGAGTTTGACCACTTGGATCGTGATTCAATTGTTGGTTTAGCTCGGACTTATTTGTATTTTGGGTTTGGAGCAGAGGCCCGCAGTGTTTTGTCCCTCGATAACGAAGCGGCATCTCAAAATGTCCTGCTTCTGCTATTGGCGGACATTCTTGATGCAGGGTACGGAGAAGACGGAAATTTGCTTTTGCCCTATAGCGGTTGCGACAGCGCGTTCGCATTCTGGAGCATCATGGCGCACCAAAATTTGCCACAGGGGATTGATGCCAACACCGATGCGGCATTGATGGCATTAAATCACTTACCGGTCCATCTGCGCGAACACTTGGGGCCAACTTTGAGTAACCGACTACTGGATCACGGCGACTCAGGTGCGGCATCGGGCGTACTTCGAACGATCAATCGTGCCCTAAAGACACCTCAAGCCGATGTTCAGATGGCCGAAGCAAATCTCGCATTGAAACGGGGTGAGCTGCAAGATGCACAGGAAATGCTGGAAGAAGTTGTCGAGGCCAACGCAACAATATCCCCAGCGGCCCTTATTGCATTGATCGATGCTAAACTTGACAGAAACGAGGCAATTTCAATTGAGACTGCTACCCTTGCCGCTGCTTTCGCGCAGGAGCAGAGGGATACAGAGTTGGGGCCTGAACTGCGCCGCGTGCATGTTTTGGCGCGTAGTCGATCCAATCAGTTTGAAGCGGCGTTTGATGCACTGGATCGATTGCGCAGTCGGGACGGCAGCTCAGGTTCCAGTGATCTCAAGTCTCAGGTGCTCCAACTTTTGACCCAAAATGCGGACGACGTTACATTCGTGCGCTTTTCCATGCTCCAGTCGGATTTGAACATAGTGGAGCTGGATGACAATGTTGCAAATGGCATTGCAGACCGCTTGCTGCTGCTCGGCTTTGATAACTTGGCAGCGTCGTGGTTAGATGATCCTGCTCAGGAACCAGCGGTCCGAAAAAGGAGACTATTGAGAGCTCGCATCGCGCTAAAACGCGAAAGCCCTCTGCAGGCGGAAGCGGAATTGGTGGGCCTGCACGGCCAGGACGTCGATCGCTTGATCGCGCAAGCCCGAAGCATGATGGGAGACCACGCGGCTGCTATAGAACTGTTTGATTCCATACAATCGACGAAGGATGCTTTGCGAGAGGCGTGGTTGTCTGAGGATTGGAGCCGCCTCGCAAAGTCAGAAAATCCATTGTACGAAGAAGTTGCGGGGCTGATGGCACAGAGTTCACGGTCGGACGAAGGGCAAACGATTTCAACACCCGAGTCTGGCGTGCTTGCCAGAAACCGTATGTTGTTGCAGCAAAGTGCTACGACCCGATCGGTCCTTACGGCGCTTCTGGAGGCCAAATCTACGGAGTGGCAGTAAACCACTCTTAGTGAATACAGCACAAATACCAATCTGCTAAATCAGTTTGCTGGTTACCAATTGTTTAGGGGAGAGCCTTAGGGTCGGTTCCTACCACAGAACGTGGAAATGGACCTGATTTTGCCAAATATTCACCTCCCATATTGTATTGCTTCGATGCATTTCGGTCGTCGCCCAACTCGGGTCAGAAAGTGGAGAATCACGGGTCTGCCGAGCCTGATCGCGTTCGGAGTATTGATGCTTGCTTTTCAAACCTATGCTGACGCCGCTCCAGATTACGGCTCCGACACCTGCGATGCCGCGGCACGGACGGCCGCAAGAAATTCGGATGTGCCTCTCGCTGTACTTCTAGCAGTAACCAGATCCGAGACCGGGCGCGCCCGAAAAGGTGGTTTGCAACCATGGCCCTGGACCGTGAATATGGAGGGAAAGGGCGTCTGGTTTGAAACAGAAGATGAGGCCCGGCAGTATGTCTTTAGGCATTTCAAGCGCGGTGCGAGGAGTTTCGACGTTGGGTGCTTTCAGATCAACTATAAGTGGCACGGAGCTGCTTTTTCTTCGATTGATGAAATGTTCGACCCAATCGTAAATGCCGAGTATGCCGCACGGTTCTTAAGCGATCTATATTCGGAATTGGGGGATTGGTCCAAGGCTGCAGGCGCCTATCATTCCCGGACTCCACAATTTGCAAATAAATACATTGCGCGGTTTGAGCGTATCTACGGCGCTGTGACAAAGTCGACAGGTCAACAACCGCCTCTATCTAGTCAAGGCAACAGGGCGTCGCAACAAGTGGTTGACAACAACCAGCGGGAGAACCGTTTTCCCCTCCTCCGGGCGAGTGGTACGTCGGCGATGGGATCGCTTGTTCCTATTTCTTCCGGAGCCGGGCGATCTTTGTTCGGCACTCCCGTCAAAAGCGGCGGCTGATAATTGCCGGATCTCACAGTCAAAGGTTTATTCAGTCCAACAATCCTATTGGCGCTGGCACTCATGACAGTCATTGTCATGATGATTTTGCCAGTTCCTTCCTGGATCCTTGATATCGGTCTGGCGACTTCCTTCGCCCTCGCGATCCTAATTTTCACTGTGACATTGTTCATTGAGCGGCCGCTCGATTTCTCCGCGTTTCCAACAGTGCTGCTCGCTGCCCTAATGCTTCGCCTGTCGCTGAATGTTTCATCAACAAAATTGATCATCGGTCAGGGCCACACGGGCACCAACGCAGCTGGAGATGTGATCGAAGGTTTCGCTCAGTTTGTAATGGGTGGCAGTGTTTTCTTGGGTCTGGTTGTTTTCAGTGTCTTATTGATCGTCAATTTTATGGTTATCAATAAAGGCGCCGCGAGAATGGCGGAAGTCGGAGCACGCTTTGCGCTGGACGCCATGCCAGGTAAGCAACTTGCGATCGACAGCGACATGGCCGCTGGTGCAATTGATCATGCCGAGGCCAAATCAAGACGCGAACGCGAGCAACAGGAAACAACATTTTTCGGTTCTCTTGATGGCGCATCAAAATTCGTGAAGGGTGATGCAATCGCCGGCCTTTTGATCACATTGCTCAATCTTCTGATGGGTTTGATCATGGGCGTAGTCGTGCACGGCATGCCCATCGGTACCGCATTTGAAACATACGCAATACTAACTGTGGGAGACGGGCTTGTAACTCAGATTCCGGCTGTGATTATCTCAATTGCTTCTGCGTTGCTCTTGGCTCGAGGCGGTGCGACCGGAGCGACGGATCTTGCGCTTGTAAGACAACTGGGCAAATACCCAGCAGCTTTGGCAACTGTCGCGCTGTTGATGGTCTTGTTTGCCCTAGTGCCGGGACTGCCGTTTCTGCCGTTCATACTGGGCGCGACCGCGCTCGGCGCAGCGTCGGTCGTCATGTTGAGCAAGGCCAAAAAAATTGAATTGAGCGCTGAAGAGGCTGACATGGCACCAGCCGTACCTTCAGAGCGGCCACTTGGAGACGTACTGGAACTGGATGATATCCATGTGGAATTTTCTCCGGACCTTGTAAACATGGTTCTGGATCCAGGTACCGGGCTGGACGCCCGCATTACAAACATGCGGACCCATGTCGCATCTACTTTTGGCCTTATCCTGCCGGAAATCAGACTGACGGATCATCCCGGGCTCCCAGTTGGAACGTACATCATACGGATTCAGGGAGTAGAGCAGGCGCGTGCTCAACTCAACCCGGACCAGGTATTGGCGCTGACGCCAGAGGACAATCGATTGCTGCCACCTGGCACGGACGCGACTGAGCCTGTTTATGGAGCGCCTGCGCGCTGGATCAATCCCAAGGATCAGGAAGACGCCGCGCTTTCAGGTATTACAATTGTGACCCCTACTGAGATATTGGCGACGCATCTGCTCGAAGTGATCAAACGGAATTTCAGCCGGTTGCTTACGCTTAAATCCTTGCGGCGATTGTTGGCAGAGATGGTCAACATCTCCGATACCGGACGGGCGGAGGCAAACCGCAAGCTCTTGGACGAGTTGATCCCTGACAAGGCCCCAGTTGATGTCTTGCACGCAGTGTTGCGTTTGCTGTTGGAAGAACAGGTGTCGATCCGAAATCTGCCATTGATTCTTGAGGCAGTGGCGGAAGCGCGAGGCCAGAATGCGATGCCCGATGCAATTTGCGAGCACGTGCGGCAGCGACTGGGTTTTCAACTCGTTGCAGAAATGCGCCGCGAAGACGGGAGCCTTCCGCTGATTCAACTCGCGCCGGAATGGGAAGATACATTCACAACTTACCAAATGGAATCTGATCGTGGCGGGCTGGATATTGCTTTGCCGCCCGATTTGTTCAATCGACTGGCAAACGCGGTATCTTCTCAATTAACCGAAGCAAGCGAACGCGGCGTCTACCCCGCTTTGATCACGTCAACGCGCCGGCGACGATTCTTGCGTACCGTGATGCGCGCCAAGGGTATCAGCAATCCGGTTCTTTCTTTCGAAGAAATAGGAGCTGACGCACATCCTGCGCTGGTTGGCGTGGTGGCCGCATGACATTGGAATTGGTCAACCTGTTGGGCTTCACTCAAGCCCTGCTTTGGCACGGGTTTCTGGTTTTCCTTCGGGTTGGCGCAGCTGTTTCAATGCTGCCCGCCTTTGGCGAGCGGTCGGTGCCCGTAAAAGTAAAGTTGGTTCTTGCGCTTGCTTTTACTTGCATCGTCGCACCAGCGGTATCCGAGTTTGAAACAATTGAAAGCCTTGACTCACACGGTCGCTATGTAATGACCGAAACGATATCCGGACTGGCATTGGGCATTGGCATCCGTCTTTTCGTGTTGGCCCTGCAGACTGCTGGCGCGATTGCCGCCAATGCCACGTCACTTTCGCAAGTTCTGGGGGGGGCGGCGGCGGACCCATTGCCTGCCATAAGCTACATTCTGGTAATCGCTGGTCTGGCATTGGCCGTCCTGACTGGATTGCATATCAGGGCGGCAGAGCTCTTGATACTGTCGTATGATATTCTGCCACCCGGAGCTTTTCCCGATGCGCGTTCACTATCAAGCTGGGGGTTGTCTCAAGTTGCCCGGGCATTTTCGCTGGCCTTTGTCCTTGCTGCCCCGTTCGTGATCGTTTCGGTCATATACAACTTGACGCTTGGCGTAATCAACAAAGCCATGCCTCAATTGATGGTGGCGTTTGTTGGTGCTCCGGTAATCACGGCGGGTGGATTGTTTGTGTTGTTTCTTGTTTCGCCGCTGTTGCTTACGGTCTGGGGGAATGCACTTAACGGATTTTTGGACAACCCATTTGGATCAGTCCCATGACCGCACAGGATGAAGATACAGAAAAGAGCCACGAGGCCACACAGCAAAAGCTAGATGAAGCGCGCAAAAAGGGGGAAGTGGCCCGATCTGCTGACCTTTCCACAGCCGCCAGCTATTTTGGGTTCCTCCTCGCCGCACTGATCGTTGGGGGGGCGTCGCTGCAGTCGCTGGGGTCTACCCTGACCACTCTCCTTGATCAGGCCAACGAATTGGCCCCAATGTTTTTTTCGGCTGGCGGCTACGCTGTGATGGGTGATGTCTTGCAAAAAACCGGCCTTGCTTTTTTGCCTTGGTTTGCGCTGCCCGCATTGGCCGTCTTGCTAAGCATTCTGGTGCAGCGTGGTTTTACCGTTACGGCCAGCAAGTTGGAGCTAAAGCTCTCCCGCATCTCAGTGGTTTCCAATGCTAAAAACAAGTTTGGTAGAAACGGGTTGTTCGAGTTCTTCAAGAGTTTTGTCAAACTTATAATTTATTCCGTCGTGCTGGCCCTGTTCATCAGAGCCAAACTGGACGAGATTGTCATGGTCGTGAACACAACGCCGTTGATTGTAGCGGCTGTTCTGGGTCGTCTGTGCATAGAATTTCTATTCGTCGTTCTTGCAGTATCGTTGTCGATTGGTGGCATTGATGCGCTTTGGCAGCACCATGAGCATCTTAGAAAAAATAGAATGTCGCGCAAAGAAGTCATGGACGAAACAAAAGCTTCAGAAGGCGACCCTCACATGAAACAACAGCGCCGCCAGAGGGGGTATGACATAGCGACATCGCAGATGATGGCGGATGTTCCAACCGCTGACGTCGTAATCGTGAACCCGACCCATTATGCCGTAGCCCTTAAGTGGAGCAGAAAACAAGGTGAGGTTCCGGTATGTGTTGCCAAAGGTGTAGATGAAGTTGCCCGCAGCATCCGCGAGGTCGCCATGGAGGCTGGTGTCCCAATTCAAGCCGATCCATCAACAGCACGGGCGCTATTTGCAACCACGGACATCGGGCAAGAGATCGACGAGTCCCAGTACCGTGGAGTTGCCGCAGCCATCCGTTTTGCCGAAGAAATGCGTAAGAGGGCGCGTGCGAGGATGGATGAATGAAACAGATCGAAGAGTTGGTTAACATCACCGAGACGTTGTACCTAAAGGAGCAAGCGGCAGTACAGGAAATTCTTTCTAAAGAAGCAACCCTGCGCGCAAAGCTGGCTGAAATTGATTTTCAAGTCCAGCAGGCACGTGACAACAGCGCAGACATGGCCCCAATGCAAACCATTGGCGGAGACGTTATTTGGATGGCGTGGGTCGGGCGCGCCAAGGCACAACTCAATATGCAACTGGCGCAGGTGCTCGCGCGAAAATCGCTGGTGATGGGCAAGGTTCGCCAAGCTTTTGGAAAGAGGCTGGTTGCGGGCCAATTGGCTGAAGCAGAAACGAAAGCCCACCTTTACAAGCGACGGGTGCGCATTCTTGCCTCAGCGTACGACAATTCTGGATTCAAATAAACCGCGTGAACTGCTTACATGTCCTGGCGGGCAATATCGATGATCAGGACGTCAGAGACCATTTCGCCAATGTCCCGTTGTGCTACTTCGCGCAAGGAGCCGCGGAGCATATCAAGTGTGTCGGCGTTGGTGAACTCTCCACTAAAACCACCCATATTTGCATGGTCAAAAAGCACGCGCAGGAAAGAGTCGCGTATTTTGGGCTCACGCAGATAAATTTCTTCTTTCAGACCCGCGCTGACTTCCACGCTCAGTGCAATTACAATCAGTGCACTAACCAAATCGTTTTGGACGACCGGCACAACAAACTGATTGTTCAGCTTTACATATTCGCGAAGATGACCTTCGTCGTCATGGGTCCTATGGTCATCAACTCCTTCGCTATCTTCGTAGGCATCAGCGACCTTTGGCGTTTCCTTCTCGACATCAACCTCCGGCGGAGAGCGCAGAGCAAGACCAGCTGCAACACCGGCACTGGTACCAATGATGGCCAGAATAATCGGAATAACAAATTGCAGCATGCTGGCTCCTAGAAGGGCAAGAGGACGTCCATGATCTGCTGCCCCCAACGGGGTTGCTGAACATCAGATATTTGTCCCCGCCCGCCATAAGACACACGTGCCGATGCGATTTTGTCATATGTGATCTCGTTCTGGCGCGAGATGTCTTCTGGCCGTACATACCCGGTGACCATCAACTCCCGCATTTCGAAATTAACCCGAAGCTCCTGCGAGCCCGAGATTGCCAGCACGCCATTAGGAAGCACGTTCAGTATGGTTGCAGCGACCCGCAAAGTGAGTTTTTCTTTGCGTTTGACTGAACCGTCTCCCGAAGATTCACTTTTTGATTTGATCGAAACAGCATCAGACAGACTTGCGCCGGACGGAAGACGCGGGTCCACACGCTGAGGTAGACCAAAAAAATCCTCGATCCCAAGGCTTTCCGATCCGCTACGGGAGCGATCTGTTTCATTTGAGATCTCGGCCCGTTCATCTATCTCGATGACTACAGTCAGGATGTCGCCACGCTGGACGGCTCGACGATCCCCCAGCAAGGATTGCCGGGTTCCACTCCACAAAGACGCCTCGTCAGTCGTGCGCCGCGGTTGCAAAGACACTGGGAGACCTGGCGACAGCATCGCGAGTTGCTCGGGATTGCCTTCGTTGTCAGAAAAGGACGGGGGTTTGCCAATATGATCCATCCGGCTGCAGGCACCAATGGCTGTTAGGCAAAAACCAATGCAAATACTGCGAAGTGACATCATGATTGCTACCTTAGAATTTGCACAGAACCGTCAGACTGGATCTGACCAAACAAAGTTGTGCGCGAGGCAAGGTTCATTACTCTGATCCGGTCGCCGATACCGCCCCTTGCCAATGCGCGACCTTCAGTCGAGATCCTCAACCCACCCTGCGAAAAAAACAGTGATACAATCTGGTTGCGATTGACGATTGCTGGTGGGCCGATGTCGTCCAACCGGATCGGGCGTCCGGCATATAGTGCCACACGCGCCTCCTGCCCAACAAGATCGCGGGGGTGCTCGAAGGTGCCTGGTACGTTTGCCGATCTTACTTCCAGATCTTTGGCGGTGATCACAGCGTTGGCACGTATCGTGCGAATGGGTACAGCGATTTCGGCAGACGTAAAGGTACCAATCGATACAGCGAGAAAAAAGGTGAACAGTTTTGTCATCTGATTTGCGTTGTTGCCCCCAGCATTTGGTCAGCGGCAGAAATGACCTTTGCATTCATTTCGTACCCGCGCTGTGCTTCGATCAGTTCAGTGACTTCGCGCACTGCATCGACGGAGCTCGATTCCAGATATCCTTGCCGAAGTGTACCAAGTCCGTCTTCCCCAGGTGTTGCAGTCAGCGGGGATCCCGAGGCTTCGGTTTCCAGAAATAAATTGCTGCCCATCGCTTCGAGGCCTTTTGCGTTGGTAAAGCCTGCGAGTGTGAATTGCCCGAGCAATTGGGCGTCGGCCGTCTCCTGAAAATAGGCGTAAACTTCTCCGGCCCCGTTGATCGAGATGCTACGGGCATCATCCGGAATGACAATTTCAGGGGCAACGGCAAAACCGTCCGACGTAATTATCAGGCCTTCGGCAGAGCGTTTAAGAGCGCCGTCGCGCGTGTAGGCAGATTGACCGGATGGCAGCGTTACCTCAAGATATCCGTTGCCATCAATTGCCAGGTCCAGATCACTGCCCGTCGCTTCCAGCGAGCCCTGCTGGAGATGCACGGATACCGCTGCGGGACGCACGCCCAATCCAAGTTGGACGCCAGTTGGCAACATTGTACCATCTGAGGCATTTACTGTGCCGGCGCGCGACATTTGCTGGTAATGGAGGTCTGCAAATTCAGCGCGGCGTGCATTGTATCCTGTAGTGCTCATATTGGCGAGGTTGTTCGAAATGGTTTCGACTCGCATTTGCTGAGCAAGCATTCCAGTCGCGGCTATTTTCAGGGCGCGCATGGGCGTCTCCTTCGGTTTGGGTTACTTGGTCATTGCACTCAGAGCAGTGCGGATACGTTCATCTTCGCTCTGCAGGAAACTCTGGCCCATCTCATAGGCGCGCTGCACTTCGATCATACGCGCGATTTGCGAAATCGGATCGACGTTCGAGTCTTCGAGAAATCCCTGAACGATGCGCGCGTTGTCTGCAGGGTCGATACCGCTATCGGTCTGAAACATCACTCCATCCTCGCGGTTCAGCGAGTTTGGATCCGTTGGGACGAACAGACCAATCTGGCCAACAGCCTGCCCATCCGTACTGATGGTGCCATCGACAGCAACACTTAAGTCAGAGGCTCCGGGCGGAATGAAAACTGGTGCGCCCCCGCCATCCAACACTCGGTACCCGTCATTGGTAACTAAGTCGCCGTCAGCATTCGGGGAAAAGTTTCCGGATCTGGTCAGACGCTCGCCAGAGGGGGTATCGACCAGGAAGAAACCAGGCCCCTCAATCCCAAAATCAAATGTGCTTTCGGTTTGGGTGAGCGCACCTTGCAACATTGACGTGTTGCGCACCCGGGCCGTGGCCATCGACAAAGACGAGTCATCATTAAGCTCTTGAACATACTCAGAAAAAACTAACCCTTCCTGGCGGTAGCCGGTCGTGGCCGCATTGGCAATGTTGTTTGCAACGACCTGCATTTCGCGAACGAGGCCGGTCTGACGAGTAAGGGTGGTGTAGGTAGAGTTTTCCATAGCTAGCCCCCAACGATTAGCGGTATGATCTGATCTTGAAAAAACGACACCAGTGTCTGGGTCATGAATCCCATTGACACCCAGAAGACGATCACGATTGCGGCCAATTTTGGTACAAACGTGAGCGTCATTTCCTGAATCGAAGTGAGTGCCTGAAAAAGCCCAACTGTGACCCCGGCGAGCAGTGCCACGCTCAGGATCGGGATGGATACGATTACGGCGACCCATAGCCCCTGTCGCAAGGTGTCAAAAAAGATGATCTCCGTCAGCATATCAGACGGGCATCCTCAGAATTTCCTGATAGGCTTCGACTACTTTGTTACGAACAGTGACAGCTGTATCAACAGCCAGTTGCGTTTGTGCCAGGGCCATCACCAGAGCATGAGGATCAGCATCGCCGACCATTGCGGCCTTTGAGGATTGTTCGCTGTTTTGCAGGGTAGTGGCGAAATCTTGGGCGAGACCTTTGAAGGCCTCGCCCATCCCGCCCTGTCCGACGACAGGTTCAGTCGCCGGGCGGGACGCTGCATATTTCGATACGGCAGATACTGCTCTTAAATCCATTCTGGATCTCCATCTATTGTCTTATTTTCTTAGTAGTTCCATCAGGCTCGATGACATTTGCCGTGCCTGTTCGAACATCTTGAGATTTGCTTCGTAGCTGCGTTGTGCTTCGCGGGCGTCGGCAATTTCTATCAGTAAGTTCACATTGGAGCCGTCGTAGTGCCCTGTCGTGTCGGCCATAGGATGAGACGGATCATAAATCTTTTCCAACTCTGACCGGTCCAACCTAACCTTGCCGGTCACCACCGGTGATGTTGCCCCATGAGGTTCAAACTCATGCTCAAACGAAATGGATTTTCGCCGGTAACCTGGCGTATCCGCGTTCGAAATGTTCTCGGAAACATGGCGCAATCGTTGCGCCTGTGCTTTCAGCCCGCTCGCAGATACAGAAAGGGAATTAGAAAATTCACTCATGATGTAGAGCTACCCTCTGCCAAGGCTTGAACGCAGAACGTTCAAGGCGGATTTGTAAATTGACACTGCGCGCTCGTGCTGGCGTTTGACCTCGATAGCCTCAAGCATTTCAAGTTCAAGCGAGACGTTGTTTTCATTCGGGGATGACGCCCCGTTTTCGCGAAACTGAATTGTGGCAAACCCAGCAGTCTGTCCGGCGTTCAGATGTCCAGGTCGGGTAGCACGCAACCGTATCGCTGAATCAGCAGGTTCGTAAATATCCTGAAAAAGCAATACGTCACGGGCGCGATAGCCAGGCGTATCCGCATTGGCAATATTCTGGGCGACCGCAGCTTGCCGTATTCCGGCGTGGCTCGCCATCGCATTGGACATGCGAAAGACTTCTAGGTTTTCAAACATCGGGGCTTCTCCCTCGAGCGAATTCAATCAAGGCTTAACCCTGATTCCTTTAGAAACGGTTTCAACGCATCGATGAGGAATTTCATGAACACGCGGAACTTGGACGGTTTGTCGGCTCAGATTAGAACATTAAACGCAGTAGGGTCGGTGGGGCGTGTCTCTGGGGTCGACGGCGGCGTGGTCAAGGTCGTGGGGCTTGGGATGGTTGCACGAATTGGGGACCAGATCAGGTTGGAGCGTCGCAACATGTCGTGTTTGCGAGGAGAAATCGTCCAACTCAACGGGCAAGATGTTGTCGTACTTGCAGAATCCAGCCCTGATGGTGTGTCGTTGAACGATCGTGTGTCATTGCTGGAACACACCGATTTAGCGCCGTCAGACAATTGGATTGGACGTGTAATAGACCCGTTTGGGTTGCCTCTGGATGGCAGCCCCTTGTTGCGAGGAACACAGGCTCGTTCTCCTCGTGCCGCCCCGCCATCCGCAGCCAGTCGGCGTGGTTTGGGCGCGCGTATGAACACCGGTATGGCCGCCTTAAATACGCTGTTGCCGATTGTTCGGGGACAGCGCGTCGGGCTGTTTGCAGGTTCAGGTGTGGGTAAATCCAGCCTGCTAGGTCATCTGGCGCGCCATATGCAGTCGGATGTAGTTGTCATTGCCATGGTTGGGGAACGGGGACGTGAACTGCGCAGCTTTATTGAGGACGTTCTAGGTCCCGAGGGCATGGCCCGGTCAATCATTGTCGCGGCAACCTCCGATCAATCACCATTGATTCGGCGTCGCTGCGCATGGTCCGCAATGAATGTCGCCGAGCATTTCCGGGATCAGGGCCGCAACGTGCTTTTCCTCGCTGATTCTGTAACGCGGTTTGCGGAGGCCCATCGGGAAGTTGCGGTCGCTGCGGGAGAGGCCCCGGTACTGCGTGGCTATCCCCCCTCAACGGCGCATATGATCATGTCGCTTTGCGAGCGCGCGGGTCCGGGATCAGAGGATCAGGGCGACATAACGGCGCTGTTCAGCGTTTTGGTTGCGGGCTCGGATATGGAGGAGCCGATTGCTGATATTTTGCGGGGCGTTTTGGATGGTCACATTGTGATGGATCGCGCCATTGCAGAGCGAGGACGATATCCGGCCATAGACCTGCTCAGGTCTGTCTCTCGCAGTTTGCCTGCAGCCGCAAACGAAAAAGAAAACGATCTGATTTCCGAGGTGCGTACCTTGCTTGGTGCATATGATCAAAACGCGATGATGATCAAAGCGGGTCTTTATGTCGACGGCAGCGACCCGCAACTTGATCGAGCGATTGGCCTTTGGCCTGAATTGGATGCATTTCTTGCCAAGACAGAGGGACAAAATATCGAAGACAGTTTTGCAAAACTAGGCGTCATCCTGCGGCGCGGGCGTAGTGGAATTAAGGCTCTTGGTACGCACGCCATCGAATCCATCTAGAATCTGATATCTATCCTGTTCAGCAATGAGACTGAGTTATTAGGGTCAGGACACAGAACCAAAACATGACGATCGCAGCGAGAGCGATTGCCGAGAGGAAGACCTTGGGGCAGCAGCCATGTCGCGTAGCAACACGTCGCCAACCTTTGAGCCTCCCAAACATCCTCTCTATGCGGTTGCGCCGCCTCTGGCGGCGTTTGTCGTATCGTATAGTTTTGCTGCGTGACTTGTGACCGAGGATAAATGGTCGCGTTCCCCTGTCTAATAAGGCCCCACGGAACTAATCTGCGTTATAGCCCGGTCGGCGAGCAACCAATCAGCCTCGGGTAAACTGCTCAGCAAGGCTATTGCGCCAGTGTAATCGCTGACCTGACCGGCGGTCATGAGGAGGCGGATCGGGCGACCGCTGCCCGGCAGTTGATTGCATCGCAATCAATGAGAGGGGATCGAGATGGTTTTGCTATAAGCGCTTCCACCGCCATCTCCGTCATTATCCGCGCGAACACCCCCACATCGCTCCAGGGCATCCGGTGGTTGTATAACGTCTTGGGCGGATCGTACGTTGTTGGCGCATCACACCAGCGTAACCCGTTGAGGTTAATGAAGATAATACCGCTCAAAACACGCCGATCATCGACCCATGCCTTGCCTAGACACTTCGGGAAATACGGTCAAAGGCGTATCATCTGATCGTCGCTCAGCCAGTAATGATTACTCATCATGCCCCCAACAGTATAGGAGCGCCAAACATGCAGCCCGGTGAACCTCAAGCTATTAAATGGGTCCTGCCCCTAGGGGCAAACCCAAAATAGGGAGGGCTTGGTATCTCAATTTCACCGTCGAACAACATCGCTAATTCATCAATAGAGATCAACGACGTGCAGCGGATTGAAGTAAAGTCAATGCAATCGAACCTGAGGTAGAGGTACTGTTGATTTCCCTCAATTGCGAACGAGCAATGTATTGAGTGACCAGTTCATCCTGTGCACTCAGTGCAGCGAACTGCGCCACTTCGCCACTTCCAAACTGGTCACTGGCGCGGTCTTTGAGTATCGAAAGCTGTTGGTCGATATCGATCTGACCAAAGCTTAAAGGTAGATTGAAAGTTGTTTCGAACAACGACCGAAGGGGAGGCTGTCCCATAATGGTAAACCACTTGGCGTCTTCGTTCATGTCTGATTCCGCGACCTTTGCAAGTTCTCGTTGAGCAAAAAGCGCAATGCGCATCGCATCACTTTGCTGTCCGACAGCGATTTCGAATTCTTGTTGACGATAGCGATCTATAATCTTGGGCGCGAAATCTGAAAACTTGACCTGGCTTATTTCAAAGGAACCGAATCCAAATGCAGCAGAGAATTCCTGATATCTAGTATCAGACAGTCGGTTGGCCAGGGCATCGTCATTCAAGGTTCCGTCTTCCAGGATCTTTTTGATGAAAAACCGATTGTCGATATCATTCTCCAATCCGAATGCCCCAAGAGCCACACGCAACAAACGCCTGTCAGAGACCAAGTCTTCTGCAGAGTCTACATCCGCGATATTGGCTGAAAAGTACTCGGTATCCCGAGTTATTTCCGGTGCTGCATTGAACGCTGAGAATTGAGCCTCATAGGTCCGTTCGAGAAATCGCCATCCAGCCATCCCCGAGGCCGGAACGACGGGCTGAAAGGTCATTGTGATCCTACTGCCAGTAATCGTTCTTCACGTGGTAACAATGCGCGCAGCGCCTTGAGACACTGATAGTGTCTGTTCTCGACCAGGGCGCAGGTCGCGTCAGCCAAGTGACCGCGGCTGTCTGGGTCTGTAAACACTTGGCTCAACTCTTCTATGCGGCGCAATAATGGGAGTCGGGCTTCCTCCGGTTCAGAATCGCCCGTCAAGACCAATTGGGCCGCATAACAAACACGGCGTACCGGTGTTTTAGCGTCTTCCGGGTGGATAGCATCACGTAGACGAAGAATGTTCGCGTCAGGGGACATAATGGCGAGCCGATTACGGCGGTCACCATTTTCGATCACAGCACCATTTACTAGCACCCGTTCGCGAGGCCCCAGTTTCAAAACAAGTCCGGTCATGACGTCACACTCCCTTGTTTAAGGCCGCGCAAGATTGCTGTATTGATTTCGAGCAATGGCGCAATATTGGCCTCATTTGCCAGGACTTTGCTCGTGTGATGGTTTGTAAATTCAGCAAGGTAAAATATGCGTGCTCTGAGATCTTTTGGTAACTCATTTTTCTGATCAGCCACGTCAGCCGCCAAGACTGTCCATAAGCTTCTATTTTCATGTAAAGCCATTGCCAAGTTCGGAAAGTCTGCGGGAAGGTTTTCGGCAGCGGCCTTGAGCTTATGCGTAATGCGCGCAACAATTTCATATTCAGTGCCCCGAGGCGTGCGGATCGACGTGGAATTTGGAGCATAGGCGCGCTGTGCCATTGATATTGCGTTCACGAGTAGACCTTTCGCTCAGTCAGGAATGTGCCGGGAGTTATCTGGGCGCGATTGCTGCGCCCAGATAGGATTTTGATTTACCGGAACAGCGACAGAAGTGTCTGTGGCGCCTGATTTGCGATTGACAGGGATTGTACACCCAACTGTTGCTGGGTCTGCAAAGCTTGAAGTCGCGCAGAAGCCTCTTCCATGTTGGCGTCTACCATTGCGCCAATACCAGCTTTGAGTGAGTCGGTCAGGTTCGAGATGAAATCGGCCTGCGTCGAAATCCGACCCTCCGAAGAACCAAAGGCCGCAGCTGCATCAATCGCTGTATCGATCAAGGTCTCGATCGATCCCAGCGCTGCTGTTGCTCCTACAGCGGTAGACACATCAAGGCCAGACAACGATCCAAGACCACCGGCACCAGCGTTGGTGAACTGGCCAGTGACGTTCAATGAATCTGTACCCGTGTTCGTGATCACTAGATCCCCTGGGTTAGCGATGTCGTAGTCTACAGTTAACGTTTCCCCTGTGGCCTCAATTGCAGTTTTCAAACCAACAGCAATTATATCTTCAGTTGACGATGATGCGATATCAGCTGCTGATATAGTGTAGGATACGTCGCTGTCCCCGACCCTCAAGGAGATTTTATCGCCTGCCGAATACGTGGGATCAGTAATCGTAACTGTGCCAGCGCCGGCGGCAGCCAGTGAAAACCCAAGGGCATCACCGGCAGTTGCAGCACCCGTCGAACCTGTAAACGCAGCCGCAGCGACATATCCTCCGGCTGACAGATCCTGACCTGCGACGGTGATTGACGACGCGGTTACGCTGCCATTAGCCGCCCGATCCAGCGACGCCAGAATGTCTGCCGATGCCGTGGCACCGTCCACCAAGTTCAAACCATTGAACTGAGCGGCAGATACGACAGAAGCAATCTGATCCTTAAGTGCGGTTACATCATCATTGATCTTCGTGCGATCAACATTGTCTTCCTGTGCGGCCACGATTTTGCCCTTCATCTGCGTCAGAAGGTCCGTGATGGATTCGGCGGCGTTACGCGCAACCGATACGGATGCTTCACCCAATGAAAGGCTGTCAGAGATGGCCTTGAAGCCTTGTACATCTGAATCCATAACTTTTGAGATTGCCCATACTGCAGAGTTGTCTTTCGCGCTGGCGATTGATTTACCTGTCGAAATCTCGCTCTGAACCTGGCCAAGATTAGAGTTGATGGATTTAAGAGTTTGAAGCGCCACCATTGCGCTGGTGTTGGTCAGAATGCTTGACATTTTGCATTTCCTCTAGATTTTGGCGCTTTTGCGCCAACTGGATTTCCGCCCGTTTGGACGGCCTAATTGTCATTCTGACGCGTGCAATCAGCGGATACCCCGATGATGCGCCACCCGATGTCGGATGCACGGGCAGAATTGCCAGATGCGGCCTAATGGAGTCTTAAAATGTCAGTTTCAGTTATTTGGGATTTGAATCAACCCGACGGCTACGCCCGTTTTTCTACCGAAGATGCGATTGAAGCAGAGATTTTTTTCTTATTTCCATTGGCATCATAAGTATCTAATGACTTGCGGATACTTCGAAGCGTAGACAAGCGCCGTGCGACTGTCCGTATTCCTTCGAGCGCGTTGTCGAGAAGGACTTGATTGCGGGTGACTTTGCCTTGTAGGAAGCCCATTTCATCGGGTTTTGTGATGTCGGTTGCATTCAGCTGGTTTACGAGTTCTTCTTTGCGGATAAGGAAGTCGCCGATTTGATCTATTTCTCCGTTAATCAGGGCTATGCGTTCTTGCTCAAGCAGCTCGTCTAGCGATTCTAGTATATCTTCAAACGTAACTTGGGTCATTTTGACTGCTCCTTTAGTGCTTCGAATAACGATTCCGCCAATCCGATCCCGCCGGCTTCAACCATCCTTTCGGCCTGAGCTTGGCGCAAGAAAGAAGCGAACTGATCTTCCCCAGCACCGCCACCAAATTCGTTTCGCGAATCGCCCACACCAGCGGACTTGAGCATTTCAGCCAGAAAGGCCGCTTCCAGTTTTTCGGCTGCGTCGTGCAACGCAGCTTCCTTGCGTTGATGGAAACTGGTTGGTTGAGGCGAAGTTAGCGTGATGGGCTTTGCCATAAATTACCTCGAATTGTGTGAATTAAGTCGAGAGTGCACTCAAAGCTGTAAAGAACTGGTAACCAAGCAACTGCATACTGCGCAGAGATGAGGAAGAAATCCCAAGAGGCGCCATGCTCCCGATCACACAAGCAACAGCTGCTAATGTTGCACGAACATCAACCAGTGATGTTAACGCGGATAACAGAGGAGTGGCTGGGAAATTTGAGCAGTCGGAAATATTTGCAGTTCTCGTCAGCGAAATGGCAGGCGAAAGCGAACCCCAATTCACACCGGACGAAATTACAACTTCAGAAGAACCCGAAGAGTTCAAAGTCGACGCGAACGATAAGGAACTTCGAGGCACCTTGGAAATCGAATCAGGCGACAGCAAGGGTGCGATTACGATGTCGATCGCTGAAGAATCAAACGGATCGGTGAAGAGTTTGACTCGCGGGTACGAGTACACAACTGAAGCAAATGAGCGAAAACCTGAGCCTATCCAAAAAACGCGAGCTTTTCCCGAGGCCGAAGTATTGGAGAATGAGCGTTCGTTAAACATTCGGCAGGCTGACAATAGTAGGGGCAACGCGAGTACAAGAAGCAATCCTTTTCAAAACTCTGGGATTGAGCAGCCTCATTCCTCATCTGAACCAAAAATTGCGGTTCGAAGAGCTAATGCAGAACCATACGATCAATTGCTGACTTCGGCCGCTCAGGTGGCGACTGGACGGTCGCATATAATTGTAAGAGAGAGCTCGATTAATTTAGATCAGATTGGAGTTGAAGTTCAAAAAGGACCTGTAGGTGTGCCCAACTTGCAATCTGCAGCTCCTTTTCCCGCGGATAATCGCGGGCAACAAAACGCACCATGGGAAAAGACGGGTGAACACAATCAAACGGCCCTCAAATTGCCGATCGGTGAAAATCCAGATGCTTTGCCCAAACCCAATATTTCAGGCAATCTGACGCGGAGTCAGCTAGCCATGGCTTCATCACAGCACCAAAACTCCCCGCAACACCAAACCCATGCGCTATCACCCCGCCTTGAGACTCGCAGCCTGCGTGCATCAGCACACTCTGCGAATTATTCGGTTTTGGTGCACGAAAGTGAGGCAACTGGGGACGCCCGAAAACTGTCCGTTGCTGCGCCGTCGGTGACGCAAATTTCTACCAACGCTGTTGCCGTTCTAAATCAAATGGACAATGCGAAATCCGAAATCGACGTTTTGCGGTTTGGCTTGATATCCACTACAGAGCCGCTCGTTCAAAATACGGCGTCAGAAGTCAACCATCGGCTTTCTTCTTCGCAGCCAAGCGAACTTCCTCGGAGCATCGCGCGTCAACTGGCGGAAGTGAGTCAGCGGATGCCAGACCGCCCCGTCGAGGTGGCACTGAACCCCGAAGAGCTTGGCCGTGTTAGAATGTCAATCTCTGCACATGACTCCGGTATTACCATGGCTCTTCTTGCGGAACGAACAGAAACATTGGAGCTAATGCGGCGTCATATAGATCAGCTTGCGTTGGAATTCCATGCGCTTGGTTTTGGTGACGTTAGGTTCTCGTTTTCGCAAGACAGCGAATCTGGTGAAGGCGAAGTCAGTCAGCATAAACGAGGTGTGCCCGCGCTCGCGGACGAGCCTGCTTCAGACGTCCCAATTCGATTAACAATCAGCCCAGACGCTGGGCTTGATATACGGCTATGAGGAGCGATACGTGGATACCAATTTAGCAACGAGCCAAATAGCGGCAACAAATCGAACGGCAGCACCTGTACAAAGCAGTTCTGTATTATCGTCGGATTTCGAAACTTTTTTGAAGATGCTTACCGCACAAGCCAAACATCAGGACCCTCTTGAGCCTTTGGATTCATCTGAATACGCGTCGCAACTCGCTCAGTTTTCCGCGGTGGAACAACAAGTCCTCAGCAACGATCTTCTCACAGCGATGGTTGCCCAGATGGGGACGAGTAACATGGCTCAGTTGGCTGGTTGGGTGGGGATGGAGGCGCGTAGCGCGGCTCCGGTATCGTTTGCTGGAAGCCCGGTCACCTTGGAACCTAAGCCAATGCCTATTGCAGATCAGGCATTTTTGGTCGTGCGCAACGCTGCCGGAGACGAAGTCCAACGCAATGTGATCCCCGTAACCACTGACCCTGTAGTATGGGCCGGCGTTGGCGATGACGGTACGCCATTTCCAGCTGGCGATTATAGTTTTGAAGTCGAGAGCTTTGCCGGTGGCGCAATGGTGTTGTCAAACCCGGTCGAAACCTATGCGCGTATCGTTGAAGCGCGAAACAATGGAAATGGGCAAACTGAACTGATATTGCAGGGCGGGCAGCCCGTTTTGCCAGACGACATTTCCGCCTTGCGTGCGCCGGGCTAAGGCTGGTGGCACAACGCGCTGGAAAGCGTTGAGCTTACGCAGTTTTGAATTCGATGTGCGCTGTCGCCTATCTCCCGTTGCGTCAAGATTAGTGAATCTCTGGAAAAGATAGGCGAATGTGGCATGGCGTCATTCGCTCTTCGCTGTGTAGTCACGCCGACCGATCGACACGTAGGCTGAAAACCCCGCCCGGCGAGCGTCTTGTTCGGAGTAAACGTTGCGCAGGTCCGCCATTGTCGGCGTTGCCATCCGCTCGGCTAGACGTTCAAGATCGAGGGCACGGAACTCGTTCCACTCGGTCAGTAGAATCACGGAATGAGCGTCCTGTACGGCATCATAGGCATCTTCGACCCAATTTACGCCGGGCAATAGCGTTTCCCCTTCGCTTCTTCCCTGTGGATCAACCACGCGCACCGTGGCTCCTGATCCGACGAGCGCGGGGACAATGGTAAGAGAGGGTGCATCACGCATGTCGTCTGTGTTTGGTTTAAACGTAACGCCTAAGACAGCAACGATTTTGCCGTTCACCGAGCCTCCACACAGGTCCATGATCTTAGCCGTCATTCGGCGCTTTATCTCTTCGTTGACCTTGATCACGGTTTCCGTCAGTTGCATCGGCATTGCATGTTCTTGCCCTATTCGGGCCAAGGCCTGCGTGTCCTTTGGAAAGCATGAGCCGCCATACCCCGGCCCGGCGTGCAGGAATTTATTGCCAATCCGACCATCCAGCCCCATGCCCTTGGATACCATTTTGACGTCTGCCCCCGTGCGTTCGCACAGCGCGGCGATTTCATTTATGAAAGTAATCTTGGTCGCCAGAAAAGCATTGGCCGCGTATTTGATCATTTCCGCGCTTTCCAGATCCGTCGTCATGATCGGAAATTCACGCAGATAGAGAGGGCGATAGATTTGGGCCATCACGTCGGCAGCTTTTTCGTTCTGCACGCCAACTACAATGCGGTCCGGCCGCATGAAATCATCGATTGCAGCACCTTCGCGTAGAAATTCCGGATTCGAAGCGACATCAAAATCCGCGTCAGGCCGCGTGTCTGCGATAACCTGTTTGACCTGCCGATTGGTGCCAACCGGAACGGTGGATTTGGTCACGATAACAGCATAGCCGGATAGTGCTTCTGCAACCTCTCGCGCAGCGGCCATTACATAGGTGAGATCCGCGTGGCCGTCTCCGCGCCGGGTCGGTGTTCCAACCGCGATAAAAACGGCATCGGCGCCTTCAACAGCAGCCGCAAGCTCACCCGAAAACGAGAGCCGACCTGCCGCGACGTTTTTGGCCATCAAATCTTCCAGGCCCGGCTCATAAATCGGTACTTCGCCGCGCATCAGTTTTTCGATCTTGCTGGGGTCTTTGTCCACGCAAACAACGTCGTGCCCGAAGTCGGAAAAACAAACACCTGAGACCAAGCCAACGTAACCTGTCCCAATCATCGCTATCTTCATCTACTTACCCTTTACTCTCGTGTTGCCAGACGACATGAGCGAAGCGCATGTGTCTGTCAACTCATGCCCGCGACTGGTCGCTGAACCCTGCGCTTTGTGATGGGGTCTAATCACAGAGAATGGAGATTTTGAGGCAATCAGAATTCAAATCTATAAATCAGCCAACATGAAGCCAAAGTAAGCCGGAAGCAGCATCGCCCTGCGCAGAGACCCAAAGGGAAAGCGAGGCATGTGATTTTTCATGACCAAAGGAACGTCGGCGGACCCAAGAACCAGATTTGCTATCAATTTTCCAGCGAAACTGCCCATCGCGACACCATTTCCATGAAATGCAAGCCCGGCAAAAACACTTGGCATACCCGGGACCGGCCCCACAAACGGCACGAGATTTCGCGACATACAAACCATACCTGACCAACTGTTAGGCGTTTGGACGCGCCGCCATGCAGGGAACATCCTCTCAAAATCCCGCCGATTGCGTCCGGCGGAGCCCGCGTCCGCTGATTCACTAGATAACAGCCCGCCGCGCATTCCAAACAAGAACCGCCTATCAGGCATAAGCCGAAAATAGTGCAAGAGATTACGCGTATCATAACACATCTGTTGGGTTATCCATCCTTGGGCTGCCAGTTCGGTTTCAGTCAGCGGTCGGGTTACAATCACGTTGGATTGCGTTGGCAAGTATCGGCTTGATAGCCAATCAGGCAGATCCTCGCTTGAATAGCCGTTTGTCGCAATGACTACCTGGTCGGCCCGCAGTTTCCCGGTTGGAGTTGCTAACGTGTAGCCGCTCGCCGATTTTCCAAGCCTGGTCACCGGGCTTTGTTGAAAAATTTTTGCCCCAGCGAGAGCGGCCGCGCCGGCAAGCCCACAGACATACTTGCGTGGATTCAGCGCGAACCCTATCGGGTTTGTGAGTGCTCCGTGGAATGGACCTGCCATGCCATGTTCGTGCAATTCGTGCTTCTCGATGATCCTCGGTTGGACCTCATGAAACCGTTCGATTTCGTCGGCTTGTTGACGAAGAGTTTCCATGTCCCGGGCGCGATGTGCGACCATGGTTTCGCCATCTGAGTGAGTATCTGCATCGATTCCCAATCGATTCAGCAATTCCTCGACCAAACGCACGGCGTCTCTTTCGGCCCTTTTGTACTCCAGTGCGGCATTTGTACCGTACCTTCGCGCCAATTGATTGAAGCCAAGTTTGGCGCCCCCAAGACAACAAAAACCACCGTTTCGCCCCGATGCGCCCCACCCCGGTGCCTCTGCATCCAGGACCGCTACGGAAACGCCGGATTCCGCAAGGTGTAAAGCTGCCGACAATCCAGTAAAGCCAGCGCCGATGATTGCAACATCTACGGCGGGATGCGTGTCAAAAACAGGCCATTCAGGCAAATCGCAGGTTTCGTCCCACCAGCAACCGTTGCGCGGTTTGGAACTATAGGTATGCGCCGGGTAAATGCGTTTCATGCGACGCGCGCGGCGGCCTGCTCCTCACGTTGCTGGCGAACGTTGGCGCTTTTTGAGATCAGTGATGTCGTGATCACCCCAAGCGTAACTATCGCGATCATGAGCGTCGAGAGCGCGTTGATCTCGGGACTGACACCCAATCTAACGGCGCTATATATCTTGATGGGCAGGGTTGTTGCACCGGGGCCAGATGTGAATGAAGCGATGACCAGGTCGTCCAAGGATAAAGTGAATGCTAACAACCAGCCAGAAATGACGGCGGGCGCTATGATGGGCAGCGTAACGAGGCGAAAGGCATCAAAGCCAGAGCAGCCAAGATCAAGGGCCGCCTCTTCCAGCGACTGATCAAACGTAACAAGGCGTGACGACACCACGACTGATACATAGCACATCGAAAACGTAGTATGTGCCAGAACGATAGTAAATACGCCTCGATCAAGCCCAATGCCTATGAACAAAAGCAGAAGGGATAAACCGGTAATGACTTCTGGCATAACCAACGGTGCATAGATCATACCAGAGAACAGCGTTCGTCCGTTAAATCGGCCACCCCGCACAAGTACATAGGCCGCCATTGTCCCAAGTGCTGTGGCGAATGTCGATGACAGGACGGCGACTTTGATTGTGACCCATGCGGCGCTTAGATAGGCCTCATTGTGCATCAGTTCGCCGTACCATTTGGTTGAAAATCCGGCCCAGACGGTGACAAGTTTGCTTTCATTGAAACTGTAAATGATCAGGATCAACATCGGCACGTACAAAAAAGCAAATCCCAACGTGAGGGCAGTAACATTGAACCAGGAGAGACGATTCATAGTTCGGCCTCCGCCTGTTTCTGCTGGTTGCGCTGGAACAAGACAATTGGGATGATCAGGATAAGCAAAAGAACGACCGCCACCGCGCTGGCGACGGGCCAATCGCGATTGCTAAAGAACTCTTCCCACAAGACCTTGCCAATCATAAGCGTCTGCGAGCCGCCCAGCAAAGAGGGAATGACAAATTCGCCCAGTGCCGGAATGAACACGAGGAAACAACCCGCAATGATACCGTTTCTGGAAAGCGGAATGGTCACTAGCCAAAACGCTTTAAGGCGCGAACATCCCAAATCTTCTGCCGCTTCGATCAGTGACCCATCCAGCCGATCGAGTGCTGCGTAAATTGGCAGTATCATGAACGGAAGGTAAGTATAAACAATCCCGATGTAGACAGCGACGTTGGTGTTCAGAATGGTCAGCGGCGTGTCAATGATCCCGACCCACAATAGAAATTGGTTCAGGAACCCTTCCTGGCTTAAAATACCCATCCATGCGTAGACCCGGATCAGAAAGCTGGTCCAAAACGGCAAGATCACCATCATCATCAATGTCGCGCGCCATTCTTGTGGCGCTCGGGCCATGGAATAAGCAATCGGATAGCCAATCAGCAGGGTGAAGAAAGTTGAGAATACCGCGATTTTCAGACTGCTGAGATAAGCGCGCCAATAAAGATCGTCAGAAGTCAGGAATTCGAAGTTTTCAAGATCCAGTTGCGCAAAAAAGGCCCCGATCCCTTCGCTCCAACTGAATGTTGGCGTGTAGGGTGGAATAGCCAGAGCCGTGTCAGAGAGCGAGATTTTCAGAACGATCAGAAACGGGACAAGAAACAGCGCCAGCAGCCAGGAATAAGGGATCGCGATCAGGATAAAGCGGCGCATTGGGTTACTGATCCAACAGGACGCCAGCGGTGGCTGTCCATGAAATCCACACTGGGTCCTCCCAGGTGAAGCTGCGGCGAGCAATGCGCCTTGTATTGGCAGTCTGTGCCTTGATCACCGCGCCATTCGGCAATTCAACATGATAAGTTGACAGGTTGCCCAAATAGGCGATGTCCAGAATTTTGCCCTGCACGAGATTATCCGCGTCTTCCGGCTTTTCGGCGGAAATGGCGACTTTTTCGGGTCGGATTGCCAAATGACAGTCCTGCCCTTCGCTCAAAGGCAGTGCTGATGCAGCATTGAGCGGCGCCAGCGTATCGCCCCATTTGATGTGGAACCGATCTTTTCCTGCGGGGCTAGCTCTGCCTTTAATAATGTTCACGTCACCGATAAAATCCGCGACGTAGACTGAGTTGGGTGTCTCATAAATCCGGTCTGGCGTGGAAACCTGGATGACGCGACCCTCGTCCATCACGGCGACGCGGCTTGCCACAGTCATAGCTTCTTCCTGATCGTGCGTTACGATCACAAAGGTCGTGCCGGTTTTTTCCTGAATGTCCATCAGCTCGAATTGAGTGTCCTGACGCAGCTTTTTGTCTAGTGCCCCTAGGGGTTCATCAAGGAGGAGCAGTTTGGGCGCTTTTGCCAGCGACCTCGCGAGCGCAACGCGCTGTCGCTGACCGCCAGAAATTTGGTGGGGTTTGCGCTGCGCAAACTTTTCAAGCCGCGTCAGCTTGAGCATTTCTTCGACCCGATCAACGATGTCGTTTTTGGGCATCGAGCCGCGACGCAGGCCAAATGCAATATTCTCGAATATAGTGAGGTGCGGAAATAGCGCGTACGACTGGAACATCATGTTGACGGCTCGTTTGTTCGGCGGGACTGGACCAATGTCCTCCCCTGCCAAAAGAATTGTGCCTTCGGTCGGGGTTTCAAATCCCGCCAGCATCCGCATCAACGTAGTCTTCCCACATCCCGATGGGCCAAGCAGAGCAAAGAATTCCTGCTCAAAGATATTCAGAGTTAGGCTGTCAATCGCCGTAAATGTGCCAAATCGTTTGGTAACATTCTCAAACCGGATAAGTGGTGACTCGTTTGGATCGTCCCATGGCGCTAGTGCGATGTTGTTCATCTCTGTCCTCTCCGGCAATCAGCGGCAGGCGCTTCTTTTGTCGCCTGCCACGGTGTTATCATTCTTTATCAGGTGCCGGATTTTACCTTTGTCCACAGTCTGGTTACGACACGTTGCACTTTGGAATCGTAAGGTGACTTCGTATAAAGGTTCTTGACCGTTTCTTCATCCGGGTAGATTGCGGTGTCGCCGATCACATCTTCAACAAGAAACTCCTGGCTCGCCTCATTTCCATTGGCAAAATACACGTAATTAGACGCAGCGGCCATATTTTGGGCGTCCATAATGAAGTTCAGAAATATATGGGCCGCTTCTGGGTTCGGCGCATCCACTGGAATGGCCATTTGGTCAAACCACATTAGCGAGCCTTCATTGAACGCGTTATATGCAATTTCGACCCCATTATCTGCTTCGGCAGCGCGGTCGCGGGCCTGCAGCACATCACCTGACCAACCAACAGCTACGCAGATGTCGCCATTGGCGAGCGCATTGATGTATTCCGAACTGTGGAATTTCTTGATGTAAGGCCGCACGGCCATTAGAGTTTCTTCCGCTTTGCCAATGACCTCGGGATCATTGCTATCGGGATCCTCACCCAGATATTTCAAAACCATGGGGATGACTTCTGTTGGAGCATCTAGAAAATAAACACCGCACTCTGCCAGCTTTTCCATATTCTCAGGCTTTAGGACCAGGTCCATGCTATTCATCGGTGCATCATCACCCAAAGCGGCTTTGACCTTGCCGACGTTGAGGCCCAGCCCAGTGGTTCCCCACATATAGTTGATGGAATACGCATTATCCGGATCGTATTGAGCAGTACGGTCTTCGATAACGCTCCACATGTTTTCGAGATTGGGCAACTTTGAAGTGTCCAGAGGTTGAAAGGCCCCTGCTACGATCTGACGTGACAGAAAATCCGCTGTTGGCACGACGACATCGTAACCCGATCCACCGGAAAGCATCTTCGTCTCAAGTACTTCATTGCTGTCAAACACGTCATAGATCAGGTCTATGCCGGTTTCTTCCTCAAATTTGGTCAGCAGGTCTTCGTCAATATAGTCCGACCAGTTGTAGACGCGCACCTCTTCGGCCACAGCGGCGGTTGTGCTCAGCAGCAGACTCGCTGCCAGCGTCAGCGTTACATTTTTCATGATAGACTCCCCTTGGATTGCCGGGCTTCTACCCGATCTTCTATTATTTGATCAAGTTTTGCCTCTTTGAGCAAGTTACTTTATGATTCAACGCAGCGGAACACCACGCAAGATAAGTCGCTTTCGATAGGGCACCCAAAGATGAACACACTTGAAAAACGGGCGATCAAAGCTGAGGTGGGTCGGGCAAAGCCCCCGGCCCATGAGTTGGTGTATCAACAATTGCGCGCGCGTATCTTATTTGGCGACATCGCTCCGGGTCAGGCAGTGACAATTCAGGGGCTGATTGAAACGCTCGGCGCTGGCATGACTCCAGTAAGAGAAGCAATTCGAAGGTTGACGTCTGATGGGGCGCTGGAGTTTCAGGGGAATCGCAGGGTTTGCGTTCCGAAGTTAACGCTCGAAAGCATTGAAGAGATTGATTTTATGAGGAAATCGCTGGAGCCAGAGTTGACGCGTCGTGCGGCTGAGCGCGCCGATCAGGGTCAAATAGGCATGCTTGTGGAGATTGATACGGCATTGGATTCAGCGATCTCGCTCGGAGATGTAAACGGCTATCTCGAGCACAACTATCAATTCCATGCGACGCTATACTCAATAGCCAATGCCCCTGTTATGGCGGCTGTTGCAGACCGATTGTGGCTGCGTTTCGGCCCATCGTTGCGCGTTGTTTGTGGGCGCTTTGGTACCCAAAACCTACCCGACAAGCATCACGCGCTTTTGGATGCACTGCGCAATCGCGATGCGTTTCTTGCAGGCCAGTCGATGAAAGAAGACGTTGAACAAGGCATGATGCAGATTCGCGCAGCACTCGAATTATCTCCGGCGCGCAACTGATTCGATTGACTCTGAATAATTTGATCATATTCTGAAGTCAGATCATATGGCCCTTGGCCAGCGTTTCCCAAATCGAAAGGGGTAGGTTCCATGTCTGCCATCACAAATCACATGCCAACTGCCGAATTGCAGGCACTGGACGCTGCACATCATATTCATCCGTTTTCGACTCAGGACGAACTGGCGACTAAGGGCGTCCGAGTCATCACCCGGGCTAATGGCGTTTGGCTGACCGATAGTGAAGGCAACGAAATTCTGGACGGGATGGCGGGTCTTTGGTGTGTAAACATCGGCTACGGTCGATCGGAAATGGCGGACGTGGCGGCGCGCCAGATGCGCGAATTGCCCTATTACAACACATTCTTTCAAACTACCCACGTGCCGGCGATCGCGTTGTCGCAAAAACTGGCGGAGCTTGCACCGGGAGATTTGAACCACGTCTTTTATGCAGGATCCGGGTCGGAAGCGAACGATACGAACATTCGAATGGTACGAACTTTTTGGGCGGAAAAAGGTCAGCCCGAAAAAAAGGTCATTATCAGTCGTAAGAATGCCTATCACGGGTCCACCATCGGCGGGGCCAGCCTTGGCGGAATGACACCGATGCACGAACAGGGTGGATTGCCGATCCCCGGGATTCACCACATTGGCCAGCCGAATTGGTGGGCCGAAGGCGGCGACATGAGTCCGGAAGAATTCGGTATGGCCCGTGCACAGGAATTGGAAAAGGCAATAGAGGATCTTGGGCAAGATCAGGTTGCCGCCTTTATTGCTGAACCGGTACAAGGTGCGGGTGGCGTGATCGTACCTCCTGAAACCTATTGGCCGGAAATCCAGCGCATTTGTGATGCCAACGACATTCTGCTGATCGCGGACGAGGTTATCTGTGGGTTTGGGCGGACCGGCAACTGGTTTGGTAGTCAGACGCTTGGCATTCGCCCTGACATCATGACAATCGCCAAAGGCCTTAGTTCCGGGTACCAGCCCATCGGTGGATCCATTGTGAGCGACGAGATTGCGGGCGTGATCGGGAAATGTGAATTCAATCACGGATACACCTATTCCAGTCATCCGGTGACGGCCGCCGTGGCTTTGGAAAATCTGCGTATCCTTGAAGAGGAAAAAATAATTGATCAGGTGCGTGATGTGACAGCCCCCTACCTGAAGTCCAAATGGGAGTCTCTGACGGATCACCCGCTGGTAGGGCAAGCATCTATCGTTGGAATGATGGCATCCATTGCATTGACTCCACACAAAGACAGCCGTGCGGGTTTTGCGTCAGAACCTGGAACCGTGGGATATATTTGCCGCGAACGATGCTTTGCGAACAACCTGATCATGCGCCATGTGGGTGACCGAATGATCATTTCTCCGCCGCTCGTCATGAGTACAGATGAAATTGATGTGATGATGGATCGTGTTGGTAAATCGCTTGACGAATGTCTTGCGAAACTCAATTCGGATGGATTGATGAAAGCTGCGTCTTAACGCAACCTTTTCAGAAGCGTCAGAGAGGCGTACCCATCCGGGGCGATCCCGACTGAGAGTTGGTATGCCCGGACTGCTTCAATCGTGTTGGGGCCGATTTTTCCATCGACGCCCTGCGTACTGAAACCGGATTGAGTCAATCTGGTTTGCATTTCCTTGCGTTCGCTGATCGTCAGGGACCGATCCTGCCGCGGCCATTTTGCCCTGATGGCCGGGCCGCCTTTTATCCTGTCGCTTAGATGACCGACACCGATTACATAGGCATCCGCGGCGTTGTAACGTTCGATGACTGCGAAATTCTGGAAGATCATGAATGCAGCGCCTTGCCCGCCTGCGGGCAAGAGAATTGACGCAGTTCCGTAGTTTGGCACTGCGTCTCCTTCCGTATCAACAATGCCGAGTTTGGCCCAGACACCGGGGGATTTCTTGATCTTCCGGCTGGCAAGTGAATAATCAAACCCCTGGGGCAATAGCACTTCAACGCCCCAAGGCTGACCTTTGACCCAACCCGACCGTGCCAAATAAGCTGCGGTCGATGCCAATGCATCGCTGGGATCATCCGACCATATGTTGCGTTTTCCGTCGCCATCAAAATCGACAGCAAAAGACAGATATGAAGTCGGAATAAATTGGGTGTGCCCCATGGCGCCGGCCCAACTGCCTGTCATATTGACAGCGCTAACGTCGCCATTTTCGAGGATCTCAAAAGCAGCAAGCAATTGCTCTTTGAAAAACGCGCCGCGACGGCCGTCATAGGCGAGCGTGGCCAGTGACTGCACGACGTTATTGTCGCCGCGAAATTTGCCATAAGCACTTTCTAGCCCCCAAACGGCAGTAACCACTTCTTTTTCGACGCCGTACTTTGCCTCGATCGCATTCAATGAGCCTTGCCGTTTGTCCAGGGCCGACTTTCCATTGCGAATGCGAGATTGAGAGGCCGCACTGTCCAGATAGTCCCAGATAGATTTGGTGAACTCAGACTGGTTTCGGTCGCGTTTGATAATGTCTGAATCATATTGAACATCGCGAAATGCGTTATCTAGAACGTCTGTGTTTATCCCTTGCGCCATCGCTTCGCGTTTGAAGCTGTCAACCCAAAGCGGAAAACCTTCTGCTGCTGACTGCGGCACGACCGGTTCTGTCTTGACGCGGCGTATTGTTGAAAAAGGTCTCGCAAGAGGTCGCACAGATCGTTGGGTTGAAAAAGTTACAACCGCTTGATTTTGCTCAGCGACGGTCCGGTTTTCCGGCCGTAATGATTTTTTGATTGGCTCTGCTTGCACGGGTTGCACGCCCAACGTGCATAGCAAAGCTATTGCCCATTTTATTCGCGGCATCTTTGGCCTCGTTTTTTGGTTTTACCTGCTCGTCTCAATACTAGCCTGAATTCGTGTTTGAAGAAAGCGAACCGTCAGGGGTGGCGCGATCCTTTGCCGATTGCGCGGTTTCAGCGCGAATTTGAGCAAGATGTTCACGTAACAAGGGCACGCGTTTTGGCCGAAAGCTTTCGTCCGTCACCTGTAAGTCCAGCATCCTATCCAATCTGAATACCCTGAAATCACGGCGCAGATGGCACCACGCCAGCAGTACGTGGCTTTGGTCCAGATGCACAATGCCAAGTGGATTGACTGATCTGCTCGTTGGTGACCCATGCACATCTGTGTAGTCGAATGAAACAGCCACTTCGTCCCAGGCCGCCGCCCGCAAAACCTTTACGTCAATGGTGGGGGCAGGGGGTTTGCAGTAACGTCGCGCATCCAGGACGGCATGTTGCAATCGATGTGCCTGTCGTGCCGGAAGTCGGCCCTTCAGTTTATTCAACGCGCTCCCCGCCGCTGTGGCTAGTGATGGATCACCTACGGCCTGAACCTCGCGCAAGCCAAGAACCAGTGCTTCAAGTTCTTCATTTTCAAACCCCAAAGGGGGCAACGTGGCGTCTTCGATCAGAGTGAAGCCAAAGCCCGCCTCACCATCGATAACCGCACCCAACCCGCGCAATGTATCGATGTCGCGATATAGGGTGCGCACAGAAACATCGACAGTTTCTGCCAATAATTCTGCCGTTGCCGGCGGCGGAAGGGATCGCAATGACTGCATGAGTTGAAAAAGGCGTACGGTGCGTGACATGTCTGTTTCTTAGCGTATCACTACTGACAGAAATTGACAGGATGCCGTGGTAGTTCTTACCGACAGCATTTAACGGAGCGACAAATGATTACGCTAATTACCTACCCTGGCAATAATGGAATATTCAGCCTCAGCCCCTTTTGTGTAAAGGCGGCCTATTTCCTGAATGCATCCGGATGGGACTGGAGCCGTGAGGACACCAACGACCCGCGCAAGATGCCCCATCAAAAGTTGCCGGTGCTGCGCGCTGCCAGCAGACTTATCCCCGACAGTGAAAATATTCGCCGCCACCTCGAAGACCACGGTGCAGATTTCGATGTGGGCCTGACGGACGCCGAAAAGGCACATTCCCATGCCTTGATCCGCATGGCCGAAGAGCATCTCTATTTCCACATTGTTTTGGATCGGTGGGGCAACGACATTGTGTGGCCGACAATTCGGGATACCTACTTTCGCGATATTCCAAACTTGCTGCGCGGGTTTATTGCCAACGGAATTCGTAGAACCTTGCTGAAGGGTCTTAAAACCCAAGGCTTGGCAAGGCTGACACCGGCTGAGCGACTGGAACGACTGGAAACGGACCTTAACGCGATCACTGCCCTGTTATGGCAACATAAGTTCTTGCTAAGTGATCATCCAACAGCAGCTGATTACAGTGTCGGTGCGATGCTGGGAGCAATGCGGGATACACCGGTCGAGACAAAATTGACGCGGCGCATCATGGACGATCCGATCTTGTCGAGCTACATTGAACGTCTTGGTCAACCCGTTGCGCCATCATGAACCCGCCATTTGCCTCTAGCGCGATCAAAGCCGCTTTCGAAACTGTCCAGCCAGACGCGCGCCGGGGCCTGCTGGCCCTGCGCGCGTTGATCTTCAAAACAGCGTCGCGTCTGCCAGAAGTTGGTGCTGTGGAAGAGGCGTTGCGATGGGGTCAACCCGCTTATCTGACGCCTGAAACCAAGTCGGGATCAACGCTGCGTCTGGGTGTTCCAAAAACCGGTGGCTTTGCGCTTTTCGCGCATTGCCAGACGGATATCATATCCAGTTTTGCAGCCACTTTCCCGGGCCAGGATCATGTCGAGGGCAATCGGGCCATTCACTTTGAGAATATTCAGCAGATTGACGCGGCTCGCCACGGATTGCTTATCCGGCATGCGCTTACGTATCATCTGAAAGAGAATTGAACGTTTGTTACTCGTTAACAAAACAATATTTGGGAAAATTATTCCCGACTTCCTCGAGCGAGAGTGGGTAAACCGTTAGGAAAAAGGCGAGTGTCTATGGACACTTACAGACGGTTTGGCAAACTAACTTCACCTTGTCACTGACGCACGCTAGCCTATCTTCGTTCTATTCTTTGACTTCGTCAGATCATTTGGTCTGATAGGCGAAATCAAGGTCAGGGCTGGCAGACAACAGTTCCAGTGTTAGCTCGACTTTGAACTCCTCCGCGATTGCTGTGGCGATAGGGAGGCATGTTACCTGAGTTTTGAAGCACGTCTTAGATCCCAATATTGACAGGACCAACGATTTAATGCCGTGGAATTGCAGGTCAGGAACCTGAACACTGGTCGCTTGCGACTAGGAAAGCTCTTTGTCTGATTTTCCGTGCTCGCGTCCGTGATCTACCCAAACCGGGCCCTCATGCATGTCGCAGCAAATGGTGGATAGAAGCCCATCACTTGCGTTAGAAAGGTCTTCGTCTCTGCGGAAATTCTTGATAAATTTGATCATCGTTTGTCCCTCCATAGGATCAGTGTAAGATGAACTTGTTAACCTTGATGTCCGTTAGGGCTGTCTCTCTAAAACCCTGTCTTACTTGCTATACACTCTTAATGCCGACGGAATGGGGCATCAATTTGTCGCTGGAACGGTGATTTCTGTATAAAATGAAGGCTAGTCTCATCAGACGGAATTTGTTGCTTGATTAGAGAATTAGGTATGAATCTGACAATTGGACTCAGGCAGGTCAGATTCAAGTACGGCAATCTGGATACAGAAGAAATTGAGAAAACCTGACAGACGGATTGCCGATCTGGCACGCACTGACTTATAACTCTTAGCGACGACTACGCTTGAGTTTCCGCTTCACCTTGTCGCCTTTGCGTTTGGCTTTGATGGACTTGCGCCGAGGCGCTCGACCCGCAGGCGACACACCCTTTGGCATGTCTTTTCCATCTATCGACAACAACTCAAGCCCGATCCCCCCGGTAACCGGCGCGGCTTCGGTCAGACGCACCGTGGCACGTTGACCGATCCCGATTGTGAGGCCAGTATCGGCACCCATGAGCGTTCCGTTGTTGGCGTCAAAATGAAAATACTCTCGACCTAGTGTTCGGATCGGAATGAGCCCATCTGCGCCGGTTTCATCCAGTTTAACAAACGCACCAAATCGAGCGATTCCGCTGATCCGGCCCGTGAACTCATTGCCAACCCGCTCCGACAAGAACGACGCGAGATAACGATCGGTTGTGTCCCGCTCGGCCATCATGGACCGGCGCTCTGTGTCCGAGATATGGGCGGCGGTGGCCTCTAGTCTTTCGATATCGTCTTGCGAAAGCCCGCCATCGCCCCAACCGTACGCGCTGATCAGGGCGCGATGCACAATCAGGTCGGAGTAACGTCGAATAGGGGACGTGAAGTGCGCGTATTGTAGAAGCGCCAGCCCAAAATGCCCAAAGTTAGAGGGGCTGTAATAGGCCTGCGACATCGATCGCAAAGTAGAGATATTAATGAGTTCAGCATCGTCCGTTCCCGCAGCGTCATTCAGCAAGCGATTAAGATGGGCGGTTTTCAATACCTGACCTTTGGCCAGATTAAAGCCAGCCGCCTGTGCTGTTTCACGTAGGCTATCAAGTTTCTCTGGCGCTGGTTCTTCGTGCACCCGAAATAGTAGTGGTGATTTCTTGGCGGTCAGTGTTTCGGCAGCAGCAACATTCGCCAGCACCATGAACTCTTCGATCATCTTGTGAGCATCAAACCTGTCGCGAAACTGAATGGATGTAACGGCTCCATCATCACCAAGTTCGACTTTGCGTTCAGGAAGATCAAGTTCCAGAGGTTGGCGCAACTTACGGGCCTCAACAAGTGCGAAATACGCCGCATAAAGTGGTTTCAGAACGGGTTCCAATAAAGGGCCGGTCTTATCGTTGGGATTGCCATCAATCGCTGCCTGAACCTCTTCGTAATGCAGTGATGCGGGTGATCGCATGAGGCCGCGCACGAATTTATGCCTTAACTTTTGGCCATGCGCATCCAGAACCAACCGGACGGCCACGCAGGGGCGGGGGACACCTTCGTGGAGTGAACAAAGATCACCTGACAGCCGATCTGGCAGCATGGGTACAACGCGATCCGGGAAATAGCTGGAGTTCCCTCGGTTGCGTGCTTCGCGATCCAGTGCGGAACCAGGGGTGACATAGGCCGCGACGTCCGCAATCGCGACCCAGACGATATGGCCGCCCGGGTTCTTGGGGTCTGCGTCGGCCTGAGCAAAACATGCATCATCGTGATCCCGTGCGTCAGACGGATCGATTGTGATCAATGGCATGTCGCGCAGGTCTTCCCTGCCAGCCTGTCCGACCGGCTTGGCCTTGTCGGCTTCGGCAATGACGTCATCAGGAAAGTGATCAGGTATCCCGTGCTGGTGGATCGCAATTAACGACACCGCTCGCGGCGCAGAGGGGTCGCCTAACCGTTCGGCGATGCGCGCGCGCGGCAATCCCATACGTCCCTTGGGGCCTGCTTGCTCTGCCTCAACAAGCTCACCGTCTTTTGCGCCATGGGTCGCGCCGTCAGCAACTTGCCATTCAGTGTCGCGCCCCTTGTCTATGGGCAGAATTCGTCCACCTTCTGACCTTTTGCGAAACACTCCAAGGATGCGCACAGGGTTGGCACCGATGCGTCGGATCAGTCGCGCTTCATAATTGTGATCGTCTTCCTTGACGTGGGTCAGCCGTGCGAGAATGCGGTCACCCTCACCCAGTGCCGGGTCCGAGGCGCGGGCAATAATAAGAACGATCGGTTCGACGCCCTCGCCATGCCACTCAAGCGGTCGTGCAAATAAATCACCATCCGGATTTGGGGCCTGCACCTGCAATACGCTGACGGGGGGCAACAAGTCGGGATCGCGATACGTCTTCTTTCGCTTTTTCAGATGGCCGTCCGCTTCCAGTTCTTTCAGCACGCGCTTCAAATCAATCCTGTCAGCACCCTTGATGCCAAACGCCTTGGCAATGTCGCGCTTGGCCGCCAATGTGGGATTGTTTGAAATCCATTCCAGAACTTCGGATTTTGAGGGGATACGAGCCATGGGTTTTGCCTAGCACGACCCTGCCGGAGCGTCATGTGCAAAACGGTGCAGATCCTCTGCCGTGTCAACATCGCTCAAAGTTGCTACTGTGGCGACCGAGTGATCCTGAAGCGAATCTCTTGTATCGTTGAGTGCATGCTGTGAGGACCAGCGAACGTTATGAAACAATCCCGGCGGAATGGCGCGAACCCGCTTAAGTCCAATCAGCCAATACCCCCCATCTGACGCTGGGCCAAAAACGGCATCGTTTCTTCCAAGGGCATCGAACGCTTCTGCGAGATGAAAATTACGAACTTGGGGAATATCGGCGCCAACGATACACAGAGGGCCGGGTGGAAACGTTCGAAAAACGCGGCCCATACGATCGCCGAGGCTTCCGCCACCCTGTGGCATGCGTAGCAGGTTTGGGGGCCAGATACGGCTGTTCAGTCCGTCAATGTCGGGCGAAACGGCCAAAATCGTATCCCAGCGCGGGTCCTGAATGTTGCGTAATAATGATGCTGCCTGATGGCGAAACCACCAGGCTGCGCGCGTCATGCCGATGTCACGACCCAATCGCGTTTTGACCCGCCCCGGGCGCGGCTCTTTGAGCATAACAACCAATCGCGGGCGATGGCGGATTTCAGGCGAAGTAATCACGCAGTATCCGGGCATAGATGGATTTCAAAAGATGGATTTGCGCAACTTCAACCCGTTCGTCGATCTGGTGCATGGTTTTACCGACAAGCCCGAATTCCACGACTGGACAATGATCCTTGATAAACCGCGCATCAGAGGTTCCCCCCGATGTGGAGAGGACCGGAGTGATGCCAGTCTCGGCAGCGACGGATGTGGCGACCAAATCGGACAGTTTTCCGGGCGGTGTCAGGAAACTCTCGCCGGAAACCTTGAACTCAACAGCAATTTGAACTCCAAATTGTTCCGCGACCTCAGCCGTTCTCGCCCGAACCCACGCACTGAGACTGTCGCTGGTATGGGCGTCATTGAAACGTATGTTCACCGTGGCATGCCCCTGGGCGGGTATGACGTTTGTCGCTGGATTACCGGTGTCTATCGTAACGATAGCGAGAGTTGACGCGTCAAAGTGATCGGTGCCCTGATCCAATTCATGCGATGACAGTCGATCCAGCAATCTGGCCATCGCAGGCAGAGGATTTTTGGCACGATGCGGGTAGGCGGAATGACCCTGAACGCCTGTGACGGTTACAAAGGCGGACATCGAGCCGCGTCTTCCAATCTTGATCATTTCGCCCATTTGGTCGGGGCATGTTGGCTCTCCGACAAGGCAGTCCGTCATCATCTCCTCGGCGCTGCTCATATAATCGAGAAGTGCCTTGGTGCCGTCAATTGCGGGTCCTTCTTCGTCACCCGTAATGGTCATGATGACGGCACCATCGGGTTGTGTTTGGGTCACAAATTCGATGGCTGCCGCAGCGAAAGCGGCTACGCCGGATTTCATGTCGGTTGCGCCACGACCATACATGAACCCGTCTTTGATCTCAGCCCCAAACGGCGGCATTGACCATGCAGATTTATCGCCAAGCGGCACCACGTCAGTATGCCCATTAAAGCCGATTGTCCGGGGATGCCCGCGTTGCCCCCAGCGGGCAAACAGATTTGACACCTTACCACGATCCGCCCGGGTACATTCAAAACCCGCTTCAGTTAGTATGGGGATCAGTACTTCTAAAGCCCCACCCTCATCTGGTGTAACGGAAGGGCAGCGGATCAAGTCAGCGGTCAGCGTTGCAGCATCAATCTTTGTCATCGGCATCCTTTTGTTCTGCAATCGAGGGCACTTGTGTGACCTAAATGCGTAAATGCGACCCAATTTGCGCATCAAAACCACAGCTGGGGCAAATCCCTCTTAACAGATCGTTTCGGGACATGCTAAGGTCAGCGCAATAATATGACCCGAGGCAGGGCAAGAGCGGTTTGACCGAAATAGGTCACTAAAAGCACAGGCGCTTTTTGGTTTAAAAATAGGGACTTAACCCCTCAACGCTGTTGGACTCTGCCTCGAACCAAGGGTTTGAGGTGGCAGGTATGGTAATTACGATTGACCGATCCATCATTGTGAATGCGATGATGGTGGTGAAACCGCGACGATTCAGCACGCTAATCGCCAGCGCGAAGCAAGAGTATTTCTGTTTCAAGACGATCGAGCAGAGTGCAATATGACGTGGCTTGCACTTGCTGATCACGCCGATCAGGAATTTTCTTTGAGCGGGCTTGAGGGAGATACACTAGACGCCCCGATATTCGGTGGTGATCCCAATGCTCTATTGGTGCGGGGCAGTCTGATGGTTGAAGCCCGGCTTTCTCCGGAAGGTCGGCGCCAGAATCTTCTGAACTTTCACGGCGGAAATGGGTGGTTGGATGAATTCTCTCTGCAAGTGGACCAAAGCGGTGTGACGCTCAGTATGTCGCAGAACGGTGCGGTTCTTCAATCGACAGTTCTGCATTCGGATCAAATTTGCGGCGAGTTAGTGCGCATAACCTATACTTGGGACGCACCCGGGCGTTGGGCACGCCTTTCGGTCGAGCGGCCAGAAAGTGGTGCTGCGAATATCGCAACTATCAAAAACCCACGACCATTGCTGGTGTCGGATTTGCACAGTCTTTTTCTGAGTCATGCAAAACGGAAAATGGCAAAAGACGTTATCTATTTTGCGCTTTCTGACCAGACGGAACCTGTGGGCCCAACACCCAAACTTGCCCCGCAAACACCCATAATGACGGCAAACGGATATCGTTTGGCAGGAGAACTGAAGCGCGGCGATTTGGTTCGTACCGAAACCGGTGATCTGGTTCCGATCCTCAGTGTTTTGCGCCGCACCGTTCCTGCGCGTGGTCAATTTGCCCCGATCCAACTGCTTTCCCCATATTATGGTCTGGAACAAGATATCACTGTCGCCCCGGACCAGCGACTGGTGCTTCGAGGTCTCGAAGTCACCAAGCTGTTTGGCAGGGATGCGGTGCTCGTACCGGCCCGGCATCTGGTCAACGGGACAGCGGCCAGACATCATTCGGGATTGATGACCGTATCCTATACACACCTCATTTTGCCGGGACATGAGACTGTAATCGCGGCTGGACTTACCACTGAGAGCCTTTATATCGGCCGGTTGCGCCGAAAAACAGTTCTGTTAGGTGCCAGCCTGCTGGCTGATGTCGACCGCAACAGTTTGCCTGAACACGGTTATTCTGACATCCCGGTGTTGCCGTGGTTCGATGCCATCACGCTTGCGGCTTATCGCGCGGCGTGAGGGTCAGTCAAAAAACGGAGTCATCTGCGCGACGATTACGGCATTTTCGCTGAGCGCGCGGTTCATCAGAGCACGCTCTTCATCGTCGATTTCGTGCCCTTCAGCTTCGCGCTCGGCCAAAGTGCCATAGCCGATGACGTCAAGCGGGGCTGTTTCCGCCTGCTTCAGGATGGAAATTGTCTCTCGAACAGCTTCGGCCTCGTCAATGCCACTGGCAAAGCACATCAGTGCCGCGCCAGTTGCATTTTCAGGTAACCCATCGCCTTCTTTGCGCCCGATCTGGACAACCAGCGTATAGACCTGCTGGCGCGATGGCTTCTTTTGGGGTTTCGGTGACTTAGTCACGCAACAACTCGTTGATGCCGGTTTTGCTCCGCGTCCGTTCGTCGACCCGCTTCACAATGACCGCGCAGTACAGGTTGATCCCGTTCTTGGACGGCATCGATCCTGCCACAACGACGGAATATGGCGGCACTTCACCATACATGACTTCGCCGCTTTCGCGGTCCACGATTTTCGTCGACTGGCCGATGAAGACGCCCATACCCAAAACCGAACCTTCCCGCACGATGCAGCCTTCTACAACTTCAGAACGCGCGCCGATAAAGCAATTATCCTCGATGATAGTTGGGCCAGCTTGCATGGGCTCCAGGACGCCGCCAATTCCTACGCCGCCCGACAAATGTACGTTTTTTCCGATTTGCGCGCAGGACCCTACCGTGGCCCAGGTATCGACCATCGTGCCGCTGTCGACATGGGCGCCAAGGTTCACAAATGACGGCATCAACACTACGCCCGGCGCGATGTAGGCCGACTTGCGCACGATACAATTTGGAACCGCGCGAAACCCTGCGGCTTTCCACTGGTTGTCGCCCCAACCCTTGAATTTGCTATCGACCTTGTCCCACCAGCCAGCGCCCTGCGGCCCGCCGTCTTGTTGTTCCATGTCTTTGATACGAAATCCGAGCAAGACAGCCTTTTTTGCCCACTGGTTTACGTGCCAGTCGCCGCCCTCTTGTTTCTCGGCAACGCGCAGCTTGCCGCCATCCAAGGCGTTCAGAGTATCTTCAATGGCTTCTCGTGTCTCACCTGACGTGGCTGGGGTAATGGCTTCGCGGTCTTCCCAGGCGGCTTCGATTGCAGTTTCGAGCTGTGCGTTCGACATTTTCTGATCCCCTCTATGCGTTGCGCACGGCTTAGACACCATCATGTGAGCCCATGCAATCATACTCTGGGCAATTCTGACCAATGCCGCTAAGTTTGAGGGCTGACAACGAAAGGTGCCCCATGAAAGATGATCGTCACAGCCGGTTTCGCGACGCCCACTCGGATATCGAGGCAGCCGATGAAATTCCGGATACGCCACAAACGCGAGCGCCCGCTTATAAACTGGCATTTGCCGATCCGGATTTCCTGTGCCGCGAAGAGTTGCGTCCGGTACGGCTGCAACTGGAACTGCTAAAGCCGCAGATGATTCTTGACGAGTTAGGTGTTGAAAGCACGGTTGTTCTGTTTGGCGGCGCGCGTATACCGGAGCCTTCAAAAAAGTCAGAGGCCAGAACAGAAACGCTGGCAGAGCTCTCGCGGTTTTACAATGTTGCCCGCGAATTCGCGCGCCAGATGACCGAGAAATCGATGCAAAGCAGTGGGCGCGAGGATGTTATTGTGACCGGTGGTGGCCCGGGTGTGATGGAAGCAGGAAACAGAGGCGCCATTGATGCGGGGGGCGCGTCTATCGGCCTGAATATCGTTTTACCCCACGAACAGGCACCCAATGAATATGTAACGCCGGGCCTGTGTTTCAATTTCCACTATTTTGCGATCCGCAAAATGCACTTTCTTATGCGTGCAAAGGCGATTTGCGTTTTTCCTGGAGGTTTTGGAACGCTTGACGAGATGTTTGAAACGCTGACTTTGATTCAAACCGGCCGTATGGAACCAATCCCGTTCTTGCTGTTTGGCCGGGCGTTCTGGGAAAAGATCATCAATTGGGATGCACTTGCAGATGCCGGTACAATTTCAGCCGAAGATCTGGAATTGTTCAAATTTGTTGAGACGGCAGAAGAAGCTGTTGGAGTCATCGAAAACTGGCAGTCTGAGCCCGCGCGCGACCACATGCCCGGGCGGTAATAAATTCAAGCTGGAGTCGCGGCGTTTGGTATCATGCACAGGGCATTTCCAAACGGTAGCTTGGTGACAATCACACCTTCGGACGTATCTTCGAGACCATAACCGTAGCCTGCAAGACGGTGGCGCAATTCGCGCGGCGATAGCGCTTTGGTGTGTTCTCTCGTCACGAGGCTGATGAGTTTCGTCGCTTCGAGTGAGTCGTTTTTAAAGAACATGGACATGAGATCTTCTCCTGCGTTTACTTTATTGCAGTTGATCATGGTTGGTGACCGTGGCGGCATTTCTACGCCAAATGGGCAATTTGGGGGCACTAAGGTAGACAATAAGGCAGGCAAAAGAGCGATTACGACTCAATCGCACGGCAATTCTGTTTCAGATCGCTCCAACTCTACAAGTTGAATCAGATCGGAATAAGTAATGGAGCCGACGACTATTGTGCGTCCGACAACTGTTGTCGGTGTCCCGATTACCCCAAACACACTTGCGAGCGCGCGAGCGCGGCGCAGTTCGCGGGCGACGACATTGCTATTTGCGTCCGCGATCAGTTGATCAGGATTAAGATCAAGGTTGCGCGCCATCTGTCGCAACCCGTTCGATCCGGGCGGCAGAACTCTTGCCATCAGATAGCGATGTGCATTGACGTAGTTACCCTGCTGCGCGGCAGCGAGAGCCGCATGCGCAGAGCGTTCGGAGCGCGGCCCGAGCCGAGGCAGTTCCAGCCAGATCAGGCGTATCGGGACGCCAGATTCTTCCAGTCGGATTAGTCTCTCGCTTAGTACGGCGCAGTAAGGACAGTTGTAGTCACTAAAAACAGCAATTGGCAGCCGACCATCTGACGCCACTTGAGGTCCGAAGATGGACCTACAAGGGATTTGCCTAATCCGCGCCCGCTCAACGCTCAGATCTTCGTTGCTGGCATCCAGTCCGACAAACAGGGCTGATCCGGCAGACATGGAACCTGCGCCAAGCCGTCGAAACCCTTCAAGTCCGTCAACGGGGTCGAATTGAAACGAAGAGTTGAACCGGCGAAGGGCGGGAATTCCGCCAAATACCGCCAAAAGAACAACGCCAGACACAATAAGGTCGCGTCGCTTGATGGCCATAGGTTACAACCCGGCCTCGGCCTCAATTTGTTTGCGCGACTTGCGTGCACGCTCTGTGGTCGACTTCAATTGCCCGCAGGCTGCCATGATATCTTCGCCGCGCGGTTTGCGGACGGGGCTGGCATAACCCGCATTGAACACGATTTCAGAAAAAGCGCGGATGCGGTTGTTGGACGATCGCTCATAAGGTGCGCCCGGCCATTCGTTGAACGGGATCAGATTGATCTTGGCAGGAATACCTTCGATCAGTTTTACCAACCGATGTGCGTCTTCGTCGCTATCATTGATGCCTTTTAGCATGACGTATTCGAATGTGATGCGTTCCGAGTTGCTTACTTTAGGATAGCTTCGTAACGCGTCCAGCAGTTCAGCGATGTTCCAGCGCTTGTTGATCGGGACCAGCGTGTTGCGTACCGCATCGGTGGTGGCATGAAATGATACCGCCAATTGGCATCCAATTTCCTGGGCCGTGCGCGCAATTTCCGGCACGACACCTGACGTGGACAAGGTGATGCGCCGCCGCGATAGCTGGATGCCTTCGGGATCCATTGCGATCTTCATGGCGTCGCGTACGTTCTCAAAATTGTAGAGTGGCTCTCCCATGCCCATAAGTACGATGTTGGACAGTAGACGTGATTCAACATTGGGACTTTTGCCCAGTTCCGGCCATTCGCCCAGATCGTCGCGCGCGATCATCAACTGGCCGATGATCTCTCCTGCGGTCAGATTTCGAACGAGTTTTTGGGTGCCGGTATGACAAAACGAACATGTCAGCGTACATCCGACTTGCGAACTGATGCAAAGCGTGCCGCGCCCCTCTTCGGGAATATAGACAACCTCGACTTCATGCCCGCCGGCGATACGCACCAGGTATTTCCGGGTGCCGTCAGCGCTGACTTGTCTGGTCACAACCTCGGGGACTTCGATGACAAAATTCTCGGCCAACTGGGCGCGATAAGGTTTTGCCAGATTGGTCATCTGGTCAAAATCGCGCACGCCCTTTTCATAAATCCACTGCCAGATTTGCCGAGTCCGCATTCTGGCCTGTTTCTCAGGCGTTCCCTGGGCGATCAAAGCATCTCGCAATGCTTCGCGTGTCAGCCCCACCAAATTCAACGGCCCTACGGGAAGTTTGCGCGGTATGGTGTGAACATCCTGGGTTATAGGCGTTGTCATTTGTTGGCTTTCATTCGAACCTAGCATGGTCCCCATATAGGATCAGATGGCGAAATCCAAAGAGTAATGGTCAAAAGGCCGGGCTCATCGGCCCTTTGTCGGCAATTGTCCCAAAACGGGTTGTTAAACTATGTATCAGCAGTTTCATGTTGGATATCAAAAGCGTTTCAGCTTTAGGCTGAGAGCCGGCTTGCCGAAATCAGGCTTGGCATTTAACCTTTAAGTTGAGTAAAAACTTAAAATTGGGATCTGGCACCATTGGTAGAGTATGAATACTGGGAGCCGGTGGGCCTACATATTGTTAGAGCATCAGAGCCCTTCGAACTGGACCAACTTTATCAACTGGGCCTGGCGGCGATCGAACGAGGCGGCACATCAGCCGAGTTCTGGCGGCCTACATTTTTTGACTATAGAAATGTTAATTTGACAAAGTTCGAAGCAAATGACCTTCGAAGACTTATCGAGAAACGCAAAGCATTTGGCGAAGAGCATAACAACAACCTATCGGTCTACATCGTTGCCGACATGGGATCCTTTGGGATGGTACGTATGAACAACATTTATGCTGAAATTGCCGGCCTACGTGATGAGGAAAACACCCTTGTTACCATGGAGGTGTTGGAAGTGGTAGATTGGCTTACTGCCAGACTGGGGCTGGATCAGACTCAAAAAACTGAGTTGGTTCAGATAATTGCGTGACCAGACGTGAAGTGGCTGGACGTCTTTTGCCAAATAAAAGAGCTCATCAATAACTACCATCCCGGCAGCCGACCAGTTGATTCGCCGCCATGAGGCTCGCTGCAAAAAGCGAAAACTGACGATCAACCAGCGCAGCGAGCTTCGGCGTCTTCCAGCGCGGCAGAAAAGCCCAGAAGAGAGAACGTGTCTTTTGTCACAGTGCCTTTGCCGGAACGACCCGTCGCTACGGCACTCGCGCCGCGCTTCATTGCCGTGATAATTTTGGCATCATCAGCAGTTGAGGCAGGCCAGGCCCATTCACCCTCAGTGAAAAGCTCAAATTCAGTGCCGCTGATGTTCAGGTTTACGGTCGATCCGGACGCGAATGGATAGCCGCCAGTGAACGTCACCTGACCTTTGACCTCAGCAGAAGGGCGATAAAACGCAAACAGAAGTATATCGCCGCGGCGCACAGCGACGACGTTGCCGTCACGGGTGTTTACGGTTTCCTTCGGCGAGGAGACGCCCCAACATTCTTTGGGATTCTCCTCAACAAATACACTCCAGTCAGTTTTGGCGGCCACACGATTTGTGCTTTGGTCTTGCGCAATCGCGTTGTTGCACGACAATGACGTGGCCAGAAAACCCGCCACAACAAACGATAATTTAAATCCCATAAGTCCAGCCTCCAGCTGTACGCAACCTCAAACATGCACGGATTGTTGCGGTCATTTGCTGACCGTCTGAACATGCCAACCCGTTTCCTTTTCGACACAACCATACTAGCGTAAGTGATACTACGGGCGAAAGCCCGTTTGGCGAGAATTCGCGCAACTGTGAGCATAAAAATATGACAATTACTGATATTTCTCCAGCACCGATGGTCGAAATCTGGCGCGGACCGTTTTTAGAGAGTGTCCACGCCGGTCACGCGGTGGTTTGTGATGATACCGGACAGATTGTTCACGCCTGGGGGGATTCGGACGCAGTGATCCTACCGCGAAGCTCTGCCAAGATGATCCAGGGATTGCCATTGCTAACATCCGGAGCGGCAGATGCAGCGGGTCTTTCAAGCGAACAGTTAGCTTTGGCCTGTGCATCCCACAATGGCGCTGCAATTCACACGGACAGGGCGAGCGCGTGGCTGAAAAAGTTGGATCTTACTGAGGATTCACTGCGGTGTGGTCCGCAATGGCCCGACGACCGGTCCGCCAACAACGCACTGATCCGCGCGCATAAAAAGCCATGCCAAGTTCATAACAACTGCTCGGGCAAGCACTGCGGTTTTCTGTCTTTAGGCAAGCATCTGGGCGCTGGTCCCGATTATGTTAATCCGGATCATCCCGTCCAGCTAGCGTGCCTTGAAGCGTTTGAGGCGGTAACCGAGCTTGCCAGCCCCGGCTATGGCATAGACGGATGCTCGGCCCCAAACTTTGCCACAACGGTTCATGGAATGGCGCGGGCCATGGCATTTTTTGCATCAGCTAGTGGACGTACTGACACGACAAGTTCCGCCGCAACGCGACTAGTTGAGGCAATGATGCTGCACCCCGATCTGGTTGCCGGCGAAGGTCGTGCTTGTACCGAATTAATGCGGGCAATGGGTGGCAAAGTCGCGATCAAAACAGGAGCCGAGGCAGTCTACATCGCAATTGTCCCAGAGAAAAAACTTGGCATTGCCTTGAAGATTGTCGACGGAGCTACTCGCGCAAGTGAATGTGCGATTGCTGCCTTGCTCGTAAAACTGGGCGTATTGTCCGCCATGCATCCTGCCACAAAGAGACGGATGAATGCGCCACTCAAGAACAGGCGGGGGATTGATGTTGGTATGATCAAACCCGCCGCGAGTCTTTTATAGTATTTCTACATTTCGTGGACTTCTGCGACTTCAACCGAGCCGGAACCGTCTTTTACCATAGGGCAGCCTTGCGCCATGGTACAGGCAGCGCCGATGTCGGCAGCATTGACGACTGTGTAGCCGGATATCGGATTTGCGCCGCCATCGTCTGCTACGCCGGCTGAACTAACAGTTTTGGACATTCCTACTGGCGCGCCCGGCACGGCCACTGCATCGCCCATGCCGTCAAACCATGCCTTCCATTCGGCCATTACCTTGGCTCCTTCTTCGGGTGTAGTTGGGGTTGTTCCTCCATGATAGGCAAACACAAATTCCGGCATTTTCTTTCTCCCTTGTTGGTTAGACATTGGTGGTTAATCAAATAGAATTGCGAGCTTCCGGAGCGACGAAGTCCATCCCATTTCATGACGCTCAGACTGTTCATCGCTTTCTAATTCCCGGTGATCCAATACAAAGTTGGCACCGTTCTTCGTTTTTGAAATAGTGAAGGTTACGTGACTTTCGCAACCGCGATTGTCAGCTTCGTCGTGCCACGCCCATGTGAAACCAATGGAATTCGGACGATCGACGTGCGTGACCTGCCCAGACATTTTGTATCTCTGTCCCTCTGCGTTTTCGATTGTCGAAAACCATGGGCCCGTCCGGGAAAAATCCAATTGGTGGTCAGACACACACGTTGTTTCAGGTCCCCACCATTGCAGCAAACCTGCTTTGGTCGATACAGCTTCAAACAGCCGGTCTGGTGTGACATTGAATTCCCGTTCCAATCGTAGATCAGTCACGTTCGCTCCCCTTTTCCAGCACCATGTACGCCGCTAGTCGATCAAGGCTGGCCTCCCAAAAAGCGCCATGATCGATCGTCCAGCCAGAAATCGCTTGCAGCGCTTCTGGACACACCGAATAAAGTCTGCGCGTGCCTTCCGCGCGTTGTCGGATTACTCCCGCCTGCCGCAATATTTTCAGATGGCGAGATACAGCAGGGGCTGTCATCTTAACCTGCGAGACGAGGTCGCCCGCAGGTTGTTCGCCTTCCTTCAGCATACGTTCGACCATAGCGAATCGGGTCTCATCGGCCAAGGCGGCAAAGATTCGAACTAAGTTGGTCATGAACTATAATTAACGTAAAGGTTAATTAATGCAAGTGTTAATCTTGCTCAGGAAACGAATTCGCTTCGAGCATACCCTTGCACAAAAAGCAATGCTGTCAGATCGCCGAAATTGATCCGCACATCACATTGGGCAGCTACGGCGGGTTTTGCATGCAGCGCAACGCCAATTCCGGCCTCACACAACATCCCCAGATCGTTCGCACCATCCCCGACCGCAATAGTATCAGTTACAGGAATACCCAACTCAGCCGAAATATCGCGCAGTGCGTCAACCTTGGCCTGCCGGCCAAGGATTGGCATGCCAACGGTACCGGTGAGTTTTCCGTTTTCGACATTCAGGGTGTTGGCGCGGTTTTCATCAAACCCCAAGTCAGCCCCGACACGTTCAGTAAAGGCAGTGAAGCCACCCGAAACCAATGCGGCATATCCGCCATTTGCCCTCATCGTCGCTACCAGAGCCTTGCCGCCGGGCATATGATTGATCCGCGTTGCCAGTACATGGTCGATCACGTTTGCATCAAGGTCGGCCAACAATCCGACCCGTTCTTTCAGGGCAGCATCAAAATCCAGTTCCCCATTCATGGCACGCGCCGTGATGCCTGCGACGTAAGCCCCAACACCGGCCTCATCTGCCAGTTCATCGATGCATTCCTGCTGAATCATCGTGCTGTCCATGTCTGCCAGCAACATGCGTTTACACCGACCTTCGGACGGGAGGACGACCAGGTCTACGCCCAATTTCTGCAGGTCGGCCCAAACCTCCCACTGGTTGGCCGGCAACTCGGCCAAAGAGAACTCCGCAGCCTCGTCGATGGCCAGCCACTGTATGTCACCACCACCCCAAGCGTTGCGTAAAGAACTAACCAGGGCCGGATCTAGTGATGGCCGGGCGGGAGATGTCAAAAGAGTGGCAACAAACATGTAGGTAAAGCTTCCGATCCGCATTACGTGTGTCGCTTTTTTGCGATCAAGCGGCGCTATAGCCGCGTTTTTGATCTTGCACCACCCTCCAAGCATCCGTATGCCAGCAAGTGGGACACCCTTCCCCAACGAAGGGCATTTATCTGGAAGGATAGCAGAAATGACTACACAGAAACCGGCCGCGCGGCCGGACAATCCGCGTTTTTCGTCAGGCCCTTGTGCCAAAATTCCCACATTTGAATTGTCAAAACTCTCCGAAGCTCCGCTCGGTCGCAGTCATCGTGCGGCTGTTGGCAAATCAAAACTGTTGGCCGCGATCGAGGAAACCCGTGATCTGTTGGGTGTGCCGGCAGATTACCTGATTGGGATCGTGCCTGCCTCAGATACTGGCGCATTTGAAATGGCCATGTGGAACCTGCTGGGGCAACGTCCCGCCGAAATGTTGGCATGGGAAAGTTTTGGCGCGGGCTGGGTGACTGATGTGGTCAAGCAACTCAAGATTGAGGCAAAGGTCCACACCGCCGAATACGGGCAGATCGTTAATATGAGCACGATCAATTACGATCACGATGTCTGCTTTACCTGGAATGGGACAACATCCGGTGTCCGCATGCCGGATGGCGCTGCAATTCCGGCAGAGCGAGGTGGCTTGACGCTTTGTGATGCAACATCCGCCGCATTTGCGATGGATTTGCCATGGGACAAGTTGGATGTCACGACTTTCAGCTGGCAAAAAGTTTTAGGCGGCGAGGCAGCACACGGCATGCTGATTCTGTCACCGCGTGCTGTTGATCGGCTTGAGAATTATGTACCCGTGTGGCCCTTGCCGAAGATATTCCGCCTGACCAAAGGCGGAAAAGTGATCGACGGAATCTTCAAGGGTGCCACCATCAATACCCCATCCATGCTCGCGGTCGAAGACTATCTGGTCGCGCTGGAATGGGCGCGCTCGGTTGGTGGTCTGTCCGGACTGATTGCCCGCGCGGATGCCAATGCCGGTGCAATTGCCGATTTTGTTCAGGCTCACGACTGGATGGACTTTCTCGCGGTAGCTCCTGAAACACGCTCTAACACCTCTGTCTGTCTGAAGTTCACGGACGACAGAATTGCGGATGGCGTTTCGTTTGCCAAGGCCGTGGCGAAACGGCTCGAGGACGAAGGTGTCGCACTCGACATTGGCGCTTATCGTGACGCGCCCGCAGGGCTGCGTATCTGGTGTGGTGGCACTGTCGAAACTTCCGATATCAAAGCGATGCTGCCTTGGCTTGCCTGGGCGTTTGAGACGGAACTCGACGCGCAATTGGCACTAACCTGAATCATTTTTGGGGCGGATCCAAGCCCGCCCTGCTTTTCCAATAATTCCCATACAGGAGCGCCAAAATGGCCCCCAAAGTTCTCATATCCGACAGCTTGTCAGAAGCCGCTGTTCAGATTTTCCGCGATCGCGGTATCGACGTCGACTTCATGCCTGATCTGGGTAAGGACAAACAAAAACTGGCCGAGGTGATCGGAAAATATGACGGGTTGGCGATCCGTTCTGCCACAAAAGTTACCGAGAAAATCCTCGACGCTGCAACGAACCTCAAAGTCATCGGGCGTGCCGGGATCGGGACAGACAATATCGACAAAGTTGCAGCCTCCAAGAAAGGGGTGATCGTCATGAACACGCCTTTTGGCAACATGATCACTACCGCAGAGCATGCCATTGCGATGATGTTTTCCGTCGCGCGGCAAATCCCGGAGGCATCCGCATCGACCCATGCCGGCAAATGGGAAAAGTCAAAGTTCATGGGCGTAGAGCTGACCGGTAAAACCCTTGGTGTTATTGGCGCCGGAAACATTGGTGGCATCGTCTGCAACAGGGCACGTGCCTTGAAGATGAAAGTGATCGCATATGACCCTTTCCTGACCAGCGAAAAAGCGGACAAAATGGGCGTGGAAAAAGTTGAGCTTGACGACATTCTAGCGCGCTCGGATTTTGTCACATTGCATGTCCCTTTCACCGACCAGACCGCAAATATCTTGTCTGCTGAAGCCATCGCAAAGATGAAACCGGGTGTTCGAATCATCAACTGTGCGCGCGGCGGTTTGGTTGACGAAGAGGCGCTCGCTGAGGCACTCAAAACTGGTCATGTAGCAGGGGCTGCTTTTGACGTCTTCAAGGTCGAGCCGGCCAATGAAAATGCCTTGTTTGATCTGCCAAATGTAGTGTGCACACCGCATCTTGGTGCTGCCACAACGGAAGCACAGGAAAACGTAGCCCTGCAAGTAGCGGATCAAATGTCCGACTACCTGCTGACCGGAGCGGTCAGCAACGCGCTGAATATGCCTTCGGTTACGGCAGAAGAGGCCAAAATCATGGGGCCGTGGGTAAAACTTGCCGGGCATCTGGGCGCTTTCATCGGGCAAATGACGGATGAGCCGGTCAAGGCGATCAACATTCTCTATGATGGGTCTGTGGCCGAGATGAATCTCGAGGCGCTCAATTGTTCAGTGATTGCGGGGATCATGAAAAAAGCGAACCCTGAAGTGAACATGGTCAGCGCGCCTGTCATTGCAAAAGACCGCGGCATACAGATCAGTACGACCAATCAGGATAAGACCGGAACGTTTGAAGGGTACATCAAGGTGACAGTTGTCACATCCAAGCGTGAACGTTCCATTGCCGGAACCGTTTTCAGTGACGGCAAACCAAGGTTCATTCAGATTAAAGGTATCAACATTGATGCAGAGATTGGTGCTCACATGCTCTATACCACCAATGAAGACGTGCCGGGGATCATCGGGATGTTAGGTCAGACCATGGGCGAAAACAGCGTAAACATTGCGAACTTTACACTAGGCAGAGCCGGGGCAGGGGGCGAAGCTATCGCGTTGCTCTACGTGGATGATCAGGTGCCCGCACAGGTTATCAAGAAACTGGAGGGTACAGGCAAGTTCACGCAGGTGAAACCGCTTCAGTTTGACGTTGCCTGAAACGGTCTTGTTTGATCCAAATGCAATGCCGCCCTGTTGGGGCGGCATTATTTGTTTTATGGACTTGGCATCTAATTGATACGGAGCGTTCTCATGTCCGGCCCCATCTATGCAATCGGCGATGTTCATGGCCAGATCGACATGCTTCACTTTGCGCTTGAGCTGATCAGCGTTGATGGGGGGAAAGATGCACAGGTGGTCTTTCTAGGGGACTACGTGGACCGTGGACCTGACAGTCGCGCCGTGGTGCAACTCTTGATCGACGGTGTTGCCGACGGAAGAAATTGGATCGTGTTAAGGGGCAATCATGATCGCTATTTGACCCGGTTTTTGGACGACAAGATTGTGAATGATAGCCGGACGAGACCGGATCTCATGTGGTGGAACCCCATACTGGGTGGAGACAAGACATTGGCATCATACGGTGTTCAGGCGCGCGATGGTGATCCGATTGGTCCGGTCCATGACGCGGCGCTCGCCGCTGTACCCGAGGAGCATCGCAGTTTCTTGACCGGCCTTCCATTACTCCACCAGACAGAAGATATTCTGTTTGTTCACGCGGGTATAAGGCCGGGTGTGCCTCTTGAAGATCAAATCGAAGATGATCTCATCTGGATTCGCGACGGGTTTCTTGACGACCCGCGCAACCATGGACGACTTGTTGTGCATGGACATACGGCACTGGAGGCGCCGCAACACTTTGGCAATCGCATCGATCTTGATGGGGGCTCGGGCTATGGGCGACCGCTTTATCCGGCAGTGTTTGAGGGGGCGAACTGCTGGCTGCTCACTGGACAAGGGCGGCTCGCGTTGACGCCTTAGCGACTCGCGGTCTTATTGCGGATTCTGGCCGCGCCGCGAAAAAACTTGCGGAACTACGAGCATAAGCCAGCCAAGGACTCCTTTGCTATGGGCAGACAGGTTGTCGGACCCCGTAAAAGTAAGCAATCGACCGAGTTCTACCGGACTTGGAGGTGCTTTAATGACCAACTGCAAAGGCAAGTCGTCAAATACCATCATGTAGTAGGCATAATACACCTGCGGCGTAAGCCAGACAAAAAGCGTGAACAGAAGTAGTGAAACCAAAATTCTGACCAATCGCGTGTTGCCCCATGTTATCCGCACCGCGAACCAGAGGAATAAAGCGGATAGCACAACAGACAGGGCCGCCAACCCGATTTGCCCAGTACTGGACAAAGTAAAAAAGGAATCGTCCGTATACATTGCGCGGCTTGAAACTCTCAGGAAGTGCGGATCGTCAGGAAAAACGCGCCAATGTGCAACCAGCGTCAGTGGGTCCAATCCAGCACGACTTTGCCACTTTGGCCGGATTTCATCGCGGCAAACCCCTGCGCGAAGTCGTCAACGTCAAAGCGGTGGGTGATTACTTGGGAAACATCCAGTCCGTTTTGCAGCATCGCGATCATTTTGTACCAGGTCTCAAAGATCTCGCGGCCATAAACACCCTTGATCGTGATTGCCTTAAACACGATACGCGACCAATCAACGGGGGATTTTCCGGGGGGAATGCCTAGTAAAGCGATCCTTCCCCCCATCACCAGCGCTTCGACCATTTGATCGAGCGCCCGCTGATTGCCGGACATTTCAAGGCCAACGTCAAAACCTTCGCGCATTTTTAAGCCGGCCGTGACCTCGGCGAGATCCTGCGTCGCAACGTTGACCGGAATGACGTCGGTAACTTGCGCCGCAAGGTCCAGTCTGTCGGCATTGACATCGGTGATGACGACATGACGCGCGCCGACATGGCGGGCCACAGCCGCCGCCATTATTCCGATAGGTCCCGCGCCTGTGACCAGAACATCCTCTCCTACCAGATCAAAGCTTAGCGCCGTGTGTACCGCATTACCAAGAGGGTCGAGAATGGCTCCGATGTCATCCGAAATCTCCTCGGGGAGTGGCACCACATTGAACGCAGGAAGGCAAAGGTATTCAGCGAATGCGCCGGGTTCGTTTACGCCGATACCGCGTGTTGCGGGGTCCAAATGGAACTTTCCAGCGCGGCTCTGCCGCGAGGTTTTACCAATCAGATGGCCTTCGCCGCTACAGCGCTGACCGATTTCCAACCCCGTAACATTGCGACCCAACTCTACTATTTCACCCGCAAATTCATGACCCGTGATGAGGGGGACCGGAACGGTTTTGGCAGCCCATTCATCCCAGTTCCAAATATGGATATCGGTCCCGCAAATGCCGGTCTTGTTAATTCGGATCAATACATCCTCTGGGCCTATTTCGGGAACCGGTGCTCGTTGCATCCACAGTCCTTCGCGTGGCTCTGCCTTGACGAGTGCCTTCATTTCATTGCTCATGACAAGATCCCCGCTGCTTTACCGGCAACTTCGAACGCGACCAATGCGCTGTGCAATTCGTTTCGCGTTAATGCCGCGTTCATCTGGGTTCTGATCCGGGCCTGGCCGCGCGGAACGACCGGAAAGAAAAAACCGGACACATAGACCCCTTCGTCAAACAAGCGCCTTGCCATATCCTGTGCCAGTTGCGCGTCCCCTAACATGACCGGGATGATCGGATGCTCGCCTTGCAATAATTCGAATCCGAGACTTTCCAATCCTGTACGCCAGAAAGTTGCATTTTCGAACAACTGTGCCCTTAGAGAGTCTCCTTCCTCAACCAACCGAATTGCTTCTATTCCGGCAGCGACAATCGCCGGGGGCAGAGAGTTAGAAAACAGATAGGGTCGCGCGCGTTGCCGCAGCAGATCGATTACTGGCTGCGGCCCAGCTATGTAACCGCCAATTGCGCCGCCCAAGGCTTTGCCCAGCGTTCCCGTAAGAATGTCGACGTCCACACCAAAATGCGCGGGGGTGCCTGCCCCCTTGGGGCCCATAAAGCCCGTTGCGTGGCAATCGTCCACCATTACCAGTGCCTCGTATTTGCGGGCCAACGCCGTAATGTCGGGAAGATTGGCGAGATAACCATCCATGCTGAACACGCCGTCGGTCGCGATCATGACATGGCGTGCCCTTTCGGAACGCGCAGTCTTCAACTGAACTTCAAGATCGTCCATATCCGAATTGGCAAATCGATAACGCTTGGCTTTACACAACCTTACCCCGTCAATGATCGACGCATGGTTCAGCGCATCGGAAATAATCGCATCGTCTGGTCCCAAAAGAGGTTCAAACAACCCGCCATTGGCGTCGAAACAGGTCGCAAAAAGGATCGAATCGTCTTTGCCAAGGAATGCGGCCAGCCGGTGTTCCAGTGCACGATGAATGTCTTGTGTGCCGCAGATGAACCTGACGCTGGCCATGCCGAATCCGTGCTCGTCCATTGCATTTTTTGACGCAGCAATCAGGTCTGGGTGATTGGCCAGACCCAGATAGTTGTTTGCGCAGAGATTTATCATGTCTCTGGTGCCGACGCTGATTTTTCCGCCCTGAGGCGACGTGATCAGGCGTTCCTGCTTGGTCAGGCCTTCGGAGTCGATTTGCGTCAAGGTATCCGAGACATGAGTCAGAAAAGCGTTGGTCATGGTGAACTCCTTTCCACACATCTATCATAACGGATTAGATTCCGAAATAAGAGAATTCGAAATTACGGAAAAATTTCCGTGATATCGGATTTATGCGTTTTGAACGATCAGAAAGGCGCGGGCGGGGCCATCGGGTGCGGTAATCCGATGCACCGTGTCGGCTGCGTAGCGTGCCGTGTCTCCGGCTGTGAGCTCTTCACTCGCATCACCTGATGAGACAACGATATACCCTTCTACCACGGTCAGATGTTCTCGCGCGCCGCGCGCATGAGGTTGACTGTCAAGGGTTCCGCCAGGCGACAGCCGCAATTCGTAAACCTCGTTTTGTCCTGCTTGTTCAGGTGGTGACAGAATAAGTATTCGACAGCCTTCGCCCATATTGTCAATGGTCGGAACCTGATCCGGCCTCAGGACTTCGATCTGGTCGCTTGTAGGAACTGCATCCAAAAGCCCGGCAAAATCGACTTGCAAGGCGCGTGTCAGATTCCAAAGCGTGGCAATCGTGGGACTGCTTTCTCCTCGCTCGATCTGACTGACCATCGATCTAGAAACGCCGGACAGTTTTGCCACAGCGTCCAGCGAAAGCCCCTGAAGCCGTCGCGCCTCCTTCAAGCGGGAAGGGAGTTGGGTCAAGATAGCGTCTGGTTTTTCCGTCATGACGGATGTTTGACGCGACATCACTGTACTGTCAATGCAGAGTGACTTCGCAAACCTCATGACAATTATCACCTGACAATCGCACAGCACGCAGTCATAGTGCGTCGGCATTCGAACAGGGGATGAAACATGACAGACATCGTAATTCTTGACGGCGCACGCACTGCAATTGGTACTTTTGGTGGATCGCTGGCAGGTACATCGCCAATCGAATTGGGAACTGCCGTGGCAGCGGCGGCACTGAGGCGGTCCAACGTCGAAGCTGACCAGATCGGGCACGTGGTTTTTGGTCATGTCATCAACACAGAGCCACGAGATATGTATCTGTCGCGTGTTGCCGCAATGAACGCTGGTATTCCTGACAGCACGCCCGCCATGAATGTGAACCGCCTTTGTGGTTCAGGCGCGCAGGCAATTGTATCAGCTGTTCAATCCCTGATGCTCGGCGATGCTGAGTTTGCGCTTGCAGGAGGTGCGGAAAACATGTCGCGCTCTCCTTTTGTGGTAACGGACCAGCGCTGGGGTGCCAAGATGGGTGATGTCCGGACCTTGGACATGATGCTTGGCGCGCTCAACTGTCCTTTCGGCACCGGTCACATGGGGGTAACCGCAGAGAATGTGGCGGCAGAACATGGGATACCCCGTGATGCCCAAGACGCTTTTGCTGTGACCAGTCAGGAACGTGCGGCAAACGCGATTGCTAAGGGCTATTTCCAGTCTCAAATCACACCTGTCGAGATTCGCGTGCGACGTGAGACGAAACCCTTCGACATAGACGAGCATCCAAAAGCAACAACCCAAGAGGCTCTTGGCGGGCTGCGCGCGGTTTTCCAAAAGGATGGTACGGTGACAGCAGGCAATGCATCCGGCATCAATGACGGCGCTGCAGCCATGGTCTTGTCAACGGCACAGGCCGCTCAAAAAGCAGGCCTGAAACCCAAGGCGCGGATCCTTGGGTACGCCCATGCCGGCGTTCGCCCGGAAGTGATGGGTATCGGACCGGTTCCCGCAGTACAGAATTTGCTGTCCCGAACAGGGCTGACCGTGTCCGATTTTGATGTTGTCGAAAGCAATGAAGCATTTGCGGCGCAGGCATGTGCAGTAAACAAAGAGCTGGGGCTGGATGTCACCAAGGTCAACCCGAATGGCGGTGCCATAGCGTTAGGCCATCCCGTCGGCGCAACAGGGGCAATTATAACTCTAAAGGCACTCTACGAACTCGAGCGCAGTCAGGGGGCCCGGGCGTTGATTACAATGTGTATTGGCGGCGGGCAGGGCATTGCACTGGCAATCGAGAGGCTTTGAAAAAGCCTGCCCCGTGAGTATTGTAAAATGTCTTGGCAACTCCCTTAATTGATGGTGGTTGTGCCGGACAGCGACAGCAGTGACGGGGTCAATTGTTCGATCACGCGATGCCACCGCGTTACTGGCTGTTCGGCGATGAATACGATATCATTGGGCCGCATCTCAAAGCGGGTGGCGAGTGTAAGATTGGCCGCATTGCGCCCATCCAGCCGCCATGCGGTCACTGCGCCCGAGCCCTTTTGGCTGGCCGAGGCACGCAGAACGTAAATCTGCGAGATATCACCAGTTGCAATCGATACACCGCCTCCCGAGTCAAACAGCGCATCGGCGAGCGAGGGGCGTTGCTCAAACGGTAGGGCGTAGCGGCTTTGTTTTTTGACCTCTCCTGTCAGATAAACGTAGTCGCGTTTTACGGCATCAAATTCGGTCCGCGTAAGGAAGTTCGTTCGCGCCTCAGACAAATTGGCGCGACGCAAAGACACTTCCGTCGTCAACTCTTCAAGCGCGATCTCTCGCCTTTGTCGGCGTGTGCTGTCCAGTAGAATTTGCTGCTCAAAATAGGCTTGAGCCTGCGACAAGTCGTATTCTGTATCTACAAAGACAGAATCGCCTTTAACCAGTTGCGTGTGCAGCAGGGCTGGCTTCGCGTATAGTTGGTTCAACGGAATCTGATAGAGTTTTCCCGACCGGTAAATCCGGACAGAAGCGACATCCTGATCACTGGCGGAAATGCCCCCTGCGGCCGCAATCAGTTCGTCCAGATAGAGAGGCGTCAACGTAATAGGGGCCAGAGTCGGTTTTCCGACTGCACCACCTATAGATACGCGATGCGCCTTGAATTCAGCGATTTCAAGGCTGAAGGCTGGGTCGATTTGTTTTTCAACGAGGCGCTGAAACAGCTCAGCCTCGGCCGCGTCTATCGTCATGTTTGCAATTTTTACTCGGCCGACATCGGGTATTGCGATCGCGCCGTCATCCTGGACGGTGTATCCTTGTCGGCTGTTCTGAGCCGCCAGCAATCCGGACAGCTCAGCGACCGACGTTCCGGTGCCCGGCGTGGCTAGCAGAACCACGTCTCCTACGCCGATTTCATATGGCCCCGGGTTTGCTGACGGGGGCAATCGTGTTTCAGGTCGGGCCGGGCGCACTTGTTCGCCAATTGCGCCTTCTGGCAAAGTTTGGTCGCTGCGCGGACGGGTGCCGGTTCCGGCGGTGTTTGAAAAAACGATCGGTAGCGTGCGAGGCCTGAATTCCGACTTATTGGCTTGAGCGAGATTTGAACCGGTAATATTTACGATCTGAACATTGGCATCGTCTGTGCTGCTCTGGGTGATTGTTGGGCTTTTGTATATGACTCCGCAGCTTGCCAGACTCAAAACAAAGCAAGGGACAGTCACAAACTGCAAGGCTCGACGTTGCGAATAACAGGTTGCACGAACCAGTGCATCTTGAACCAAAAAGAATCCTGATCTGATCTCTTTTTGCGGATTCACGGCAGCTATCCTCCTGTTGAAATGATCGGGAGGTTAATTATTAGCAAGAGCGATTCGAACACTTTGTTAACAACCAATAGTTGTTTGTCATTTTCCTAAAGCTTGCGATAGATATGCAACAAATTGCAGCCAGTGGATGATTGGTTGCAGACGACAGGTGGAAATATGTTCGGATGGCTCAAAAACCAGTTCAACGAGAGGGGGAGCATCTCTTGGGATCCACCGCAGCCGGACGAACCTATTTACGTGGTCGGCGACATTCATGGTCAGATCCACCTTTTGGATCGCCTTCTTGCAAAGATGGGCAGTGAGCATCGGATTGTCTTTGTCGGCGACTATGTGGACAGGGGTCGGCACAGTGCCAAAGTACTGCGTCGCTTATTCGCGCTGAGCACAGATTCAGCATTTCCTATAACTTGTCTTCTGGGCAATCACGAAGCCATGATGCTGGGTTTTCTTCGCGACCCTGTCATGAATTCGAGCTGGCTTCGCCATGGGGGTCGACAAACCATTGCCAGTTTCGGTTTACCCGGAATCCCCCAGCGTTCTGATGAGCGGGCGTTGCTTGCAACACGCGATCACCTAGCCGAGTTCATGGGTGATGGAATGATAAGATGGCTAAGGACTCTTCCGTCCGTGTTCCAATCGGGCAATTTGGCAGTCGTGCATGCAGCAGCGGACCCCACAGTTTCAATTCCTGAGCAAAAGGCAGATCGGCTGACATGGGGGCATCCTGATTTCGGACGCGTGGCGCGCAAAGATGGTATCTGGATCGCCCATGGACACACCATTGTTGAGGAGGCGGTTGCCGTAGATGGGATTATTTCTGTGGATACCGGAGCCTATGCGACGGACCGTTTGACTGCAGCCTTTGTGACTTCTGATGACGTTGAGTTTATCTGCGCCTGAGTACTAAACTGATGCGTGCCTGCGTCGACCCAATTTTGTGGTAATCAATTGTTATTAATACTTATTAATGAAAAAATTCATACAAATTTTACCGTTCTTTAACTGCGCTCAGAGTTAATCCTCCGATAACTGTGATTTACGAAATCACCAAAAATCTGGGAACACATTATGAGCGATACTCACCATTTCGCCTCCGTACTTCCGCGTGCTGTCGCGTCCGGAGAACCGCAAAGCATTATCACCTACAGCGGAATTGGAAAGCGCTTGCTGGACATCTGTCTCGCAGTTGCTTTGCTGCCCGTTCTGGTTCCCGTGATTCTGGTCTTAATAGGGATTGTCAGGCTGGACGGCGGGGCGGGTCTTTACGGTCATACGCGGATTGGACGCCATGGAAAACCTTTTGCGTGCCTGAAGGTCCGCACCATGGTCATGAACGCTGAGGCAATGCTGTCGACCCACTTGTCGGCAAACCCAGATGCAGCGCGTGAGTGGGGCCGCTCTTTCAAACTTATTGATGACCCGCGGATCACGCGGGTTGGCAGGATACTTCGCCGTACTGGACTGGACGAGCTGCCACAGATTTGGAATGTCTTGATCGGGCAGATGTCACTTGTTGGGCCGCGCCCGGTAACCGAGCCCGAATTGGCCATGTATGGGCCTAACAAGTCGGCGTATTTGTCCGTTAGACCAGGTGTCACGGGGATGTGGCAAGTGCATGGGCGCATGACGGGGTGTTACAAAAACCGCGTTCAATTGGATCGTGGGTATCTTGATGCAATTAGCCTGAAATCCGATATCAAACTGATTAGTCAGACTGCGCTGAGCGTGATCCGTATGACGGGTTGCTGAGCGGCGTCATTCTGCAACCAACGTCTGACGACCTGTCGTAGATAGTTCAACCATGTCTCGTAGTGTGGCGGCGCTGTTTTCCCATGAATACAGGTGCGCGCGGTCTGAGCCTCTGGAGCGCATCAAATTGTGTTCGGTTTCATCCGCCTTACAAAATAATTCAATTGCGAGTCGGATGTCAGACAAGCTTTCAGGATCAAAGTAGACGGCGGCATTGCCCAGTATTTCCGGCATTGCACTGTTACGCGAGGCTAGGACCGGCGTGCCCAACGCCATTGCCTCAAGCGGTGGTATTCCAAAACCTTCATAAAACGAGGGCCACACGAATCCTTTAGCGCCTTCGTACAAAGCACGCAGTGATCTATCATCCACACGGCCAAGAACGCGGATACGGTCCGTATTTTCAATGCCCGCGGCCGCCAGCCCGTGGGCCTCGCCGCCTGCAATGGCAAGAATAGGCAGGTCCTTCACTTCTGCGTATGCCGCCGCAAGCCGGGCGATGTTTTTATTTGGGCTCTGGTTGCCAACGGCCAGAAGATAGCGCCCTCTGGACAGACCAAATTCGGTCAAAGCGCCGCTTTCTGGCTTAATGCGCAGAATGTGATCGGCGCTATTGGGAATGATGCGGAATTCTTTGGAGCTTAGGGAACAATAGCGGGCTAGTTCCTGAGCGGAAAACGCGCTGACGGTCACAAGCTGATCGGCACGACGGGCCAGGATGGGGCGCAAAGCCTTGTGAAACAGCCGGTATTTCCAGGAAAACGCATGAGGAATAGCGTAGATATTGGCGTCGTGCAGGGCTACGATCTGGTTTTTGTGCAGAACAGGTCCGCTATTACACAAGCTGATCAGGGCTCCGTTTCGACTGGCTCTCCAAAGCGCGGTTTGCTCCCAGATATGCCCGGAACCTCCACGCAGGGCCCTTATTTCGATATATTTCCAACCCGGCCATTCAATTATTTCGCTGTTTGCAGGGTAATAGGCAATAAGCGGATCATGATCCAAGCTGCCAAGCATGGTGTCCAAAGCTGTTAGAATCTCGTACGCATACCGTTGCACCCCTGACTTTGGCTGCGTGAGAAATCTGGCGTTGACAAAGACTCGCACCATTATGCAGCCTTGTATTGAGCAGTTGTACGTTCACCCAATAGTTCGAGCCGCCAATTGCTCACGTCTGTTGCCGCCGCGCCATCTTGCAACCACTTGCGAAGCCGCTCATTGGACAAGATATCAGCGACACTGCGCGCGGTCTCGCTCAGATCATCGGTATCCGTAATGATCCCGTTTACCCCGTTTACGACGATCTCTTCGATTCCCGGTAACGATGTAACAACGACCGGGCAGCCGGCGGCCAGCGACTGGACGACGACCCTAGGCAATCCTTCCCGATTGGACGTCAGAACGCAAACATCTGCCAAGGCCAAAAGAGCGCCCGGATCGGGCCGGTGTCCACAAAAAACGACCCGATCCTCAAGCCCCATGTCCCGGACAGCGTGACGTATGTTATTCTCCTGAGGTCCGGCGCCGGCCAGCAACAGCCGCGCATCAGGCGCGCGATCGATCACCTGCTGAAACACCTCCAAAAATGAAACATGCCGCTTTCTTTCTTCAAAAGCGGCCAACATCAGAACCACCGGCGTGCTTTCGTTCTGACCGACCAAACTGCGCCAATCTGCTGGAGGATCGGATTTGATGAACGGCTCGAGCTGCATACCGGAATACACACATCGCGCTTTGTGTTCGGTGCAAATTCCAGCCTCAATGTATTGGTGGGCAGCGTTCCTTGACACGGCGATGAACAGGTCCGTTCGCCGAGCGGCCGCACGCTCGGCCGCGATAAATATCGTTCGCCTTAGCCACCCTACGCCGTTGAAAGGCACAATGTGAATGCCATGCACCACTTGTGCTGTCGGAACAGCTGACGCTGCAAGCCTCCCCAGAACGCCCGCTTTACTTTGATGGGTGTGGATCACGTCCGGCCCAAGGTCGCGATAGAGTTTCCGAAGGGCGTTGAGAGCGCGCAGATCATCCCGGACGCTAATGGGATGGATCAGTTCAGGAACCAGTTTCAAGGTGACGCCGGAAGGGGGGGTATCATACCAGCGTGGATCAAAATCCTGCCCGTGAACCAAGGTAACCTCATGCCCGGCCCTGGCCTGCCAAAGGCATGTGGCAACTGTATTTTCCTCTGATCCCGCCTGCAGAAGCCGGGTCAAGACGTGGACTATGTGCATCGCTTCTTCGTTCGTAATTAGTCCGGTTCAACCTATGACCAGCTTGGTTAACCAGTGCTTAATGATCCCGTGCCAAATACAAGTGACAGCTATCGGTCGCGCTGAGGATTAGGCCCAGATAGCCTTGCCAAAGGATCGCCGGTCTGATGAACAGTCTCGTCTATATTCATGTGCCAAAATGCGGCGGTACCAGTTTCGGTTCTGCTTTGCGGCTGCGTTACTTTTATTCGCAATCGACAATCAGACTGCGCGACAGCCGTTCCTTGCAAAAGGCGCTTTATCCAGAGGCCCGAGGTCTGGACCGGATCAATCGCGAATATCAGGTGCGTGACGTACTTTTGGCACAACTCATGGAGCGCAGGTTGCGCTGCGTTTCGGCTCATGCAAGGTATCATCCCCGATTGCACGCGAGGTATCGGGATCGTAGCAGCTTTGTAACGCTTTTGCGCCATCCGATCGACCGGTTTGTTTCACACTATCACTATTTGCAGCGCCACCACCCCAACAGTGCGCGACCAGAAACACTGGAAGCGTTTTTGGACACGCAGGATGCCGCGCGTCTGGCGGCTCAATTTCTGTTTTATTTCGCTAGGACTCTGCCCTTTGAAACCAACGACCTGAATGGCGCAATTGGTGAGGCGCGCGGCGCACTAGAGCAATTTTCCCTGATAGGTGATCTGTCGAGGCCTGCTGCGTTTCATAGCGCGCTTGAGGCTCTGGCCCGAACGCCGCTTGTCGTTCCGCGACGCAATCGCGCGCCTTGGGCAGCCATCGGGCCAACAGGCGACATAATGCGTCGCATTACCGAACTGTGCGCCGTAGACATTTCCATCTACGAGCATGCGCAATCGCTGCGACATTGCGCATGAGGCGGTCCAGTCTGAACCTGTTGGCGCCACCTGCCTTGATTGCCGTTTGCTGGGTACTGACCTTTCTAATGGCTGGTCTGGCCCTGGTACTGCCCGATCGTTTCGATCTGGTTGAAGTGTTCATGGCACGCGAGGACATTGGCATCGCAGCATTTTCAGCGATAGGAAGCCTTTGGATTATCCTGTGCTTTTTGGTCTACCTGACCGTTGACTATGGCGTCGAACGCGGGTTGCCACGGGTTCGACCGATGCGAATTGGCTTTGATCCGAGCCGCGCCGCCACTCTGAATTTTCGCGCTAATCTGATCCTTCTGGGCGTTACCGGACTGTGGATATTCCTGACGGCAAACCATGTTGGTGGTGTAACAAATCTGGCAATTTTAGCATATTCGGACTCTCTCGCTGCCCGCGATTTGCTGTTGGAAAACAAACTCTTCACTGGAATGCGATTGTTTTATGCGGCCCTTCCAGCCACAGGCGCTTTGGCGGCTGCGCTAATCGCCTTGCCAAATGCCATCGGGCTGAGTCGAAACAGCAAACGTCTGTGCCAAATAACCGTCGCGGTGAATTTGTTGTCGCTATTGATTTTGCCAATTGTCATGTCGCAACGTTTGCTGCTTTTGCAGCTTATCCTGTCGGCTTATATCGGGGTTTGCATGGTACGCGGACGCCTGGTCGGCGTTCGCTACATTCCGCTGGGAATGGGGCTATTCATGACCATGTGGGTGCTGCGCGAAGCAATCACGAATCCCAGCCTCGACCGCTCGGCATGGGACGTTGGAACGCAGAAACTAGCTTATTACTTCGTCAATGATCTTTGGAATACCTACAAGCCGCTGACGACAGATATCAAACACACATTCGGCATGTTTTCGTTGCGTGGTGTGCTGTTTTTTACCTTTACCGACGGTTATTTTGCCGCGCTCTTGTCCGATCGGTTGGTTGCCATCGAAAATGTGCGCGGTGGCGGAGATTTCTCAATATTCACAGCACCTTATGTCGATTTTGGCCCTATCATCGGTGCGGGACTGATCGCATTTGTGGCGCTCATTTTCCGAATTGCCTATCATAGTGGACGTCAGTCGTTCATTTACGCTGTGATCTATGGTCAGATCGGCGCATCCCTGTTGTTCTCGACGCATGGTGTGTATTTCACCCACCATAATTTTTTCTTCTCTGTCATCGTACTGGTTTTGGTGTGCCATGCCGCGAGAAATCCTGCACCGCGACACGCTTGGGTGAATCATGCCTAAACAGCCGGGCATTCAACTTTTGCGGGCGCTGGCCGCGATCATGGTTCTGATCGGTCATGTCCTCGCAGAGGCTGAACACTACTTTTCAACAACCCTGCCGTTTTCAAACTTTCCGTGGTCACGTGGCGTTGACATATTCTTTGTCATCAGCGGGTTCATCATTACCCTCTCGGCGCAAAGACTGCAGACTCAGCCGGACGCGGCGCGGCGGTTTTTATGGCGAAGATTCATTCGCGTTGCCCCCCTTTATTATCTCTTCACGACGCTGATGATTGTTGCACTTGTCCTTGTTCCAGGTGGGGCAAAAGACACGCAATTTGATCTTGGGCAGATCGTCAGTTCTTATCTTTTCTGGCCCTACGAGCGATACGATGGCCGGTTAGCACCGGTTCTGTCGCTTGGCTGGACACTTAACTATGAGATGTTCTTTTACCTGATATTTGCAGCCGCGCTGGCGTTACCCAAAAGGGTCGGGTCACTCGCAGTTGTCGGATTTATCAGCTTCTTGAGTGCGGTTGGGGTCATATTTTCCCCGGAGTTTACTCCAGTTGCGTTCTGGACGAACCCCACGATGATGGCCTTTGCATACGGGGTTCTGATTGCGCGGGCCGATCTGGCCGGAATAGGTCCCAAACGTGGCGGATTGTTGGTGTTGATGGTCGGCGTGGCGGCTCTAATGATCTTAAACACCGACTCGATGTCGCTACCGCGATTCATTTCAAGTGGCATACCCGCCGCAATCATCGTTTCCGCCCCGGTTTTATTCAGCAGGCAAGGCGGCGGACCGCGGCTCGGTTTGTTATTGGGTGATGCGTCTTATGCACTTTATTTGTCGCATCGGTTTGTGTTGCGTTTGGCAACATTGCTGCTCTTGCCGTATTTGCCATCCACCGAAACGGCCGCATGGGTATTCGTTTCGCTTGTCAGTCTGGCGGCGCTAGTCGTCAGTCTGGGGGTTTATCGGTGGATCGAAGAACCGATGCTGCGCGCGATGAGGCCTGCAAGTTGAGCCGCGCTACGGTCTTTCTTGGGTTTTGGTCCCTCCTGCTGCAGTGGGGCCGGTTCGGCATTGCGGCTGTGGTGTTTTTGGTGATCGCACGGTGGCTCAGCCTAGCCGAGATCGGAGCATTTGCAATTGCAGCCGCGCCGGTTCGGTTCCTTCAAGTCGTGCATCGCAATGGGATCGGAGAGGCCGTCATTCTGGCACGAAATGGGTCCATGCCTGTTCGTGATACTGATGCATTGTTTGCTTTGTCCTTGCTTGCAGCCGTCGCGTCTATTTCGGTCCTGCTAATGGCGGTTGAGGCCGTACAGCGGTTTGGCGATGCAATTCAGCCGGTTGGCCCAATGATGGCCAGCTTATCATTGGTCGCTTTATTCAACGGGATATCAGCGGTTTCCGAAGGACTCTTGCGGCAGCGACTGCGGATAAAGGCGCTTGCAATACGTACACTGACAGTTCAGGTCGCCGCTGCCCTTGCCGCAATCTGCGCCGCGCGTCTGGGTGCCGGCCCATGGTCACTGGTCCTGTTCTTGCTCCTCAACGCGGCATTGGGTTCAGTGACAGCACTCTTACTGGCCAGATGGCGACCATTGGGTTGGCCGCACATCTCGGATTTGCTAAGGGTCGCGCCGAACTTTGCAGCTTTGTCGGGGCAGGCTCTGGTTGGAAATGCTCTGCAACCCCTGTTTCAATTGGGCGTCGGCATATCTTTGGGGTTGGCCGATGCCGGTGCCTTTCAAATCGCTTGGCGATTTTTGGGATTACTTGACACAATTGCAGTGGCCCCTTTGCGGTTTTTGGCTCTGCCTTTGCTGTCAGCCAAGGCGAAAACACCTGATCAGATGGGCGCGGCATTGATACGCGGATTGCAATTGACTGGGCTTGCAATTCCGCTGGTTTATTTTGGCGCAGCTGCGGTCGCGCCCGACATATTGTCGGTGTTTATTGGTTCCGGCCATGCAGGGGCAAGCGTTGAGCTTCTCCAGATCTTATGTCTGTCCGGATTGGCCAGCGCGATGTCTATGGTTCCGGTGCAAGCGATGATCGCGTCAGGTGATGCACGTCTGGTGTTGTGGCGCAATATCTCAAATTTGGTATTGGCGATCCTATTTGCTTGGGGCACATCATGGCACTCAGCGTCTGCTGTCGCCGCAAGTATCACCAGTGCTTCGATCGTCATAATGATCAGTGTCTTTGCATTGGTTCCTCGCCGTTATGGGCTTGGTACCGGTCAAGCACTTCGTGCTGTATTGGCCCCGGGCCTTGCGGGACTGATTATGGCACTCACGGTATATTGGATCGCTGCTTTTGGTGTCGTTGAGCGATTGCCTGATGGTCTGGCCCTTGCTGTACTAGTTGTTATCGGCACGTTGCTCTACGGAATATTTACCAGCCTGTTTGCCAAGTCAGCATGTGACGAATTGCGCCGCGCGATAGCAGGGACGGAGGCTGCATAATGGTCATTCCGCAAAAGAGAGCAGTGATCTTGACGGGTCATTTTGCTATTCAAAAACGCAAAGCAAACATCCTTTGGTTGTCTGACGAGCTACGTGCAAATGGCTGGCATGTCACATTCATCACCACTGGATATAGCTGGGTTTCCTGGTTGCGGGGTGATCGCCGCTTCAAATCCCTTTACGGGAAGCCAAAGATAGGGACCAGCATCGTTGATGGAACCCTGACCACCATTTTTCAGTATGCGCCGATTCATCCGTTTAGTCTGCGGTCCACGATGCTCGACCGACTTGCGCGCCCGTTTCATCGGGTATTTGAGGCCTACTGGAAGAAGCATTTGCGCGCGCCCCTGAAAGATGCAGATCTCGTGATCGTAGAGAGCGGCCCGCCACTAATGCTCGCACCCTACGTCGCACAATTTGCGCCGGATGCCGCCTTGGTCTATCGGGTCAGTGATGATGTGATGTTGTTGGGGCTACCAAAATTTGTCCGCGAATCCGAACTGAAATTTGCGTCGCTTTTTGACAGGGTAAGCATGGCCAGTCCTATTCTGGCCAAGGTATTTGTTGATCATCCAGGTGTTGCAATTGATCCAATTGGAGTACCAAAGGCGCTCTATGATAACATTCTGCCCGATCCGTTTGGTTCAGGTCGCGCGCAGCGCGAAGCAGTTTGCGCAGGAACAACGCAATTCGATATGGAGGCGGTCCTGAAAATTGCACACCAACGGCCTCTGTGGCGGTTGCATGTGCTCGGGCGCCTTCGCGTGGACCCACCAAACAACGCGCCTTCGAATGTCGTTTTTCACGGCGAACAGTCTTTCAGAAATACGGCTGCGTTTATTAAACACGCCGACATCGGGCTGGCTCCTTATCTGGATCGCGCGGGAGTCGAATACCAAACGACCCAAAGTAACCGGATTTTGCAGTACCGATATTTTGGGTTGCCGATCATAGGACCTGAACGACTTTGCGACCCCGCTATACCTTCTATCTTTGGCTACTCAGACTTGGCGGGAGATACATTGAGTTCGGTTTTGTCAAAAGCTGAATCATATAAAGGGGCGTCGCCAGAGGCTTTACCCGACTGGCATGATCTCTATTTGCGCATCGTCAGTACGAGGAAACGGCCGCGGAGTTGCGCCGCGGCCGATCTCAAACTCAGTATGCAGTGATTGACCCTCCGCCATAGGCCGAATTCACGCCTGATATCGTAACGTGGTCTCGCACAAACACCGATCCACCGTTAGCCTCGATGGCCAGATTGGATACCGCGCCGCCGGCTGCATCGGCTTGCGTGTTTTCCAGCCACATTTTTGTGGCGTTTGAGCACTTGAACCCGACACAACTTCCGTCTGGATCGCGCGCAATGGCCGTTGTTCCCAAAAACCAAGCGCGAGCATTTTGAATCAAGTGGACTTCGGCTCCATTGCGTGAATACCCGTAGGACCCGCCGACAACAGCAGAGACGACTGCATCATGGGCAGTAAACCCGTTGCAGGAGGTAGCCGAAAACGCACCATTCTCAAATCCGGTGCAATTCGACATCAGCACATTCATTTCGCCGTAGCCATCGTCATGAAAACTCCATCCGTCCTTCGCACCACCAGACGCATCACAGTCGAAGAACGCGACCAACCCATTGGTTCGACGGACCTTGACCGCGTCGAGCGGTGAATTGACGTTGGAAGGCGATGAATATCGGAAACTACAGTTTACGCCGACAACGTTGCGGTCTGCTTGCGGGTCGCAGTGCAGTGCCCCAGTAATACCGCCCTCACAGTGGATGTCTTCAAGATACAGGTCATCCGTATGCGACATAAACCTTGCACCGTTGAAGTTGCGCATCGCGGCGATGTCATGAAGCCCCGGCGCGCGACCAATGTTGATATGGACAGTGGACCCAGATTTGAACCAGGTATCAACAGTCGACTGACATGACGCAATGTCGGGAGCCAATGTCAACTCTGTGTAAAGGCCATTCGAGGTCAACGCGTCTGTGCGGAAGAGCCGGTTCAACGATGATATCCCGCAGGTGTAGGTCCCACCTGCATCGACCCAGATCAGTTCATTTGGCCCGGTACGATATCGAACTGCACCACCCCAACCCATGATCGCGACCGGCTGTGATGGTTCGACCTGGCCATTCTTGGTGAACGCACTGCCTTCAAAATTGCCCGCCTTGACCAAAACGCGATATGGGTTACCTGAAGCGTTCCCAGCAGAAAACGCTGAGTGAATGGATTTTTTGGCGGTGCTGAAATCGCCGTCAAACGCACCAATACCGCTACTGCTGTCATTTCCGGCAACGCCATCCACATGATATGCTTGGCCAGCCCAGATTGCAGGGTCGACAAGACCGCGAGGATTCACGTTTACCGCGTAGCCACCGCCAGTTTGGGTTGCGGTTACATCTGTCAGAGCAGTGTTCCATCCTAACCCGGACGGGGGGCCAAATGAAGCGTTGTCGCTCCTGCCCTGGATTGAGCTTAGGGCAAGCCCTACTTCAACCATCAGTACAGCCCCACGATCCCAGTGGCCGTTGTGCCGCCAGCAGTCGTAAGAACACGACGCGTGCGCACCGGATACAATACACCAGCAGCCAGCGCGGGCAGAACAACAGTGCTACCGTCCATGAGAACAACTCCAAGATCGCCCGCTCCTGCGACCATTATGGCACGTGGCAGAAGATTCAGATCATTGTCATCGTCCGGCGTAATTGAAAACCCACCCGATGCTGGGGCTGATAGACCGGGTTGGTAGTCTGAGAAAAGGTCAATAATTGGCATTGGTTGCTCCTAAATGAAAGTTGGACAACCATGCCGCCAGGTGGTTTTGAAAGCGTAACCGCACCGTACGGCGGGTCATTCACAAGGCGCGAAAAGGGTTTTGTATCACAATATCAAAGAGGAGTGCTTTTCAAATCTGCTCAATCTGCTATTCGGTTTGCAGTGGAAGTAGCGGCCATTAATCTGTCGATCATGTTGTTTTTGTTGGGACTCGAGACATGCAAAAAATTTATCCAGTCATTTTGTGCGGAGGTTCCGGCACGCGTCTGTGGCCGCTTTCTCGCAAAAGCTATCCCAAGCAGTTTTCTCAGCTGATTGGTGCCGAATCGCTCTTTCAGGGAACCGCCAAAAGAATGACCGGGGACTCTCTCGAATTGTCCTTTGCGTCTCCAGTGATTCTGACCAATGGCGATTTTCGCTTCATTGTGACCGAGCAGTTGGCTGAAGTGGGCGTTCAACCGGGCGCAATCCTCATTGAACCAGAAGGGCGAAACACGGCACCAGCCATACTTGCGTCTGCCATTTTCCTGGCCAAGGACGACCCCAACGCAGTTTTGTTGGTTGCGCCATCCGACCATGTTGTTCCGGACACAACAGATTTTCACGCCGCGGTACAGCAAGGGCTGGTAGCAGTTCATAAAGGCCAACTCGTGACGTTTGGTATCGCACCGAACCGCCCCGAAACTGGCTATGGATACTTGGAGCTTACCAGCAAGCCAGACGGTTCGGGTGCGCCGGTCCCATTATCACGCTTCGTTGAAAAGCCGGATAGCCAAACTGCCGAAACTATGGTGGCTGCCGGGAACTATTTGTGGAATGGCGGAATATTCCTGTGTGCGGCACAGGACATAATTTCAGCATTCGAAGCCTACGCTCCGGATCTGATTAGTCCCGTGCGGAATGCGGTCGATCAGGCAATATCCGATCTTGGTTTCCTTCGATTGGCGCCGGAACCATGGGCGGAATGCGAGGACATCTCGATCGATTACGCCGTAATGGAACATGCATCCAATCTGTCAGTGGTGCCCTATGACAAGCCTTGGTCGGACCTTGGAGGCTGGGACGCCGTGTGGCGAGAGACAAATCCTGACGCAAGAGGTGTCTCAATCAGTGGGGCAGCAACTGCGATCGATTGTAGCAATTCTCTTCTGCGCTCCGAAAGCGAAAGCCTCGAGGTTGTCGGGATCGGCGTCGAAAACATCATAGCGGTTGCAATGAACGACGCTGTTCTTGTAGCCGATATTAACCGGGCGCAAGATGTGAAGTTGGCGGTGGCCGCATTGTCAGAAAAGCAGGCCGTTCAGGCGACGGCATTTCCAAAAGATCACCGCCCTTGGGGATGGTTCGAAAGTCTCGTTGTCGGGGACCGTTTCCAGGTAAAACGCATAGTCGTTCACCCCGGTGCTGCGCTGTCGTTGCAGTCCCACGTACACCGTTCGGAGCATTGGATTGTCGTTGAGGGCACAGCAAAAGTCACAGTTGACGACGAAGTGAAGCTGGTAACAGAGAACCAGTCCGTTTACATTCCGTTGGGGGGTGTGCACCGGATGGAAAACCCCGGAAAAGTCCCGATGGTACTGATTGAAGTTCAAACGGGTGCCTATCTGGGTGAAGATGACATCGTGCGGTACGAAGACGTCTACGCACGAGATTAACAACGACGAGATTGTGGCGCGGATCTATGCGGCCAGATATTCTGTTTCATACGCGGCGTAGGTGCCATATCGACCGCCATAGCCGTATCGTTTCATTCCTTTGATGCAAATCTGGTTTAGGATGAAACCAGAGATTTTCTTGTTTCCGCATCTGAACAACCGCAGTGTCTCATCAACCTGCAACTTTGACGTACTGTTCCATTTGACATTCACCAGAACTGCATCCGCCTGCTGCGCAATAATTCGGGCATCCGGAACGGCAAGAACAGGAGGCGTGTCAATCACGATTATATCGTATCGGCTTTTGAGTTCGTAGATCAATTCGCTGAATTTCCCGGACGAGAAGAGGTCCGCGGCGTTTGTTGTTGCGCGTTCCGCGATTAGAACATCGGTGGAAAATCCAGGTATTCTGCAAATTGCGTTTTCTATCGATCGGGTTCCCATGAGGACTGATATCAATCCTTCCGCGGGCACATCGTCAAAATATTGATGAAACATTCGGCGGCGGACATCGCCCTCAATCAACAGGACTTTCTTTCCCATGCCGGAAAGGGTTTGAGCAAAAGACAGCGAAACGGTAGTTTTTCCCTCCCCTGGCATAGGAGATGTCAGCACAATAACCTGCGGAGGTTTATCAACATTTGATAACAAGGTTGATGTGCGAAGATTTCGTAAAGCCTCCGCACCGGCTGATGACGGGTGGTCACACAGAAAGGTCAGTATTTTTTTGCGATTCTTCTTGGGGATCGTGGGAATCTGACCAAGAACGGGGAGACCCGCATATTCTTCGAGATGTTGAGCTGTACGAAAGCAAACGTCCCGAGATTCCAAGAAGAGAACAAAAGCTGAGCCAAAGGTCAGCCCGGAGAGAACCGCCAAACATATCAGCAGCGACTTGCGGGGGCTGCTTGCGCGGTTTGGAATAACCGCTTTCGACAGGATACGACTGTCGGCCTGCTGAATACCCTGTTGCGCGGAAGCTTCCTTCAAGCGACCGAGAAAGTACTCATAAAGCAAACGATTTGCTTCGGCTTCACGTTTGAGTTGTTGAATTGCAATCAGGTCTTCGCCTTGTCGTCGGATCTCATTTTCCAATGCCGATTCCGATGTGCTCAGGACATCAAGTTGAAGTTTTGTCCGCCGCGCCGTCAATCCTGCTTGCGACAAGATACCATCATAGCGATCATTGAACCCAACTGGGGCGATAAGGCCTGTGTCTGTTCCAGCCAAAATTTGATCTAGCATTGCATCGTCTGCGGCGGTCGCCTTTTGTATCAAGGTTGTTGCACCCTGCAATGCCGCTAGCCTGGTCTCTGCGGCAGTTTCTGTCGCGCGCGACGTCTCAATACGACCGCGTAGGTCCTTCAATTGTCTCTCCAGCCCCTGCAGCGACTCAACAGAGACCAAATCTGTCGATGCACTGAAAATTGCAAGTCGCGACTCCGCTTCCTCCAACTGGACTTGCAACTCCGAGACCCGATTTGCCAACCAGTCAGTTGCCTGCTCTGTCGCCGCGAACTTTACCTGGACCTGGTTGAGGATGTAGAGACCCGCGATAGTGTCGGAAATCAATGCAGATTTCGCCGGGTTCGCGGTCTCGGCAGTTATTTTGAAAACAAGGGTGCTTGGAACGTTTCGAACGGTGACTTTCGTCAAAAGTACATTTGTAACAGAATCTTGCTCGCGTTGGTTTTGATCTCGTGAAGTTGATATGCTTTCACGTGATTGCCCTAACGCGGCCTCTAATGTTTTTAGCAGAGTGGATAATGGGTCGGGCTTGCGCAGCCTAGCGTTGAACTCGGGATCAGAAACCAGACCGAGGCGCTCAACGACTTCCGTCATCAGGCTGCGCGCGCGCAAGACTTCCACTTCCGAATTGACCGACGACCGTTCGCCAGAAAGCCCGTTTACGACACTCTGTACGTCGATGATGCTGCCGCGCTGGGTTTCCAGCATAACCACGGTGGTGGCCTTGTATTTGGGAACGGACAATCCGTAGATGTAATACAAAGTGAACAACATCGTTGATACTGTGAATGCCACAATGATCCATTTGCCGCGCAAGAGAATAGAAAACAACTCTCCAATCCCTGCTGTTGGACCGGTATCGTTTGGCCTCCCCACAGTAAGAACCGGAGGTGATGACATGCGCGGGTCGTGTTGTGTCATTGAACGTCACCTCCGGTATGATCCGACGCAACAACGAAAAGTAAAGACCATAAGAACAGGTTTACTATGCGAGCAAATTGCACATTGATCGGGCCTCTATCTCGGATGTGATACTCGCCAAAACTGGTTAATGTCGCCTTAACATCATGGCTTAAGGTTCCGGATTTGCACTCAAGTACATCCTTTGGGAAAACCGCAATTCTTGCTCGACTAAAGCGCAGGGTTCGCTTGATTGAACCCGTTCATGCTAGCCAACCCAGTATTGCGCAAGCCAAAGCAATGCCACACCCAAGCCGATTCCAAGAAGCAAGCACAAAATGGCTGTTCTGACCCTCTTCTGGGGTTTTTCATTCGGGAGATTTGATTGCCGGATCAACGCGGTTTCGACCAATCCGGGCAGGCGTGGGCCAAATCGGACCAAAACGCGCGCGGTCTTGGCAAGATCCGACAGGACTGCCCTGGGACCGATGGATTTTTGGATGTAGGCTTCGACAATAGGGCGCGCGACCTGCCAGATATTGATGTGGGGGTTCAACGAGCGCGCAACCCCTTCCACGACCACCATCGTGCGTTGCAGCAGGATGAGTTCGGTACGAGTCTCCATGCCAAATCGTTCAGTTACTTCAAAGAGGTAAGTCAGCAATCGACCCATCGAAATCTGAGTGGCTTCCATACCAAAAATGGGCTCACCGACTGCGCGAAGGGCGCGAGAAAACTCATCGACATCCTTGTCTGCGGGTACATAACCCGCCTCAAAATGCACTTCTGCCACGCGCTTATAATCTCTGCGTATAAAGCCAAAAAGTATTTCTGCGTAAACTCGGCGGGTGTATTCATCGATATGACCCATGATGCCAAAATCATAGGCCGTGATATCGCCGTTGGGCGCAACTTTCATGTTCCCCTGATGCATATCTGCATGAAAATACCCGTCACGCAGCGCATGTTGCAGGAACAACTGCAATACCCTCTCGCTCAGTGTGACTCGATCATGACCAGCGGCATCAATTGCGTCGTTGTCTCCCATTGATACGCCGTCAGCCCAGTCCAGAGTCATGACGCGCCGCGCAGACAGGTCCCACTTAATCGCTGGTAATCGAAATCCGGGATCATCCTTGGTGTTGGCCGCGAATTCAGAGGCCGCAGAGCTTTCCAGACGCAAATCCAGTTCACCGCGAACGACGCCGTCGAAATGTTCGATCACATCCATTGGGCGCAGGCGTCTCGATCCAGGCGCAACCAGTTCGACCATGCGGGCCGCCAGATAAAATGCGTCAACGTCTTTGCGGAAAGCGCGCTCAATGCCGGGGCGGAGTACTTTTACAGCGACGTCCTCCCCTGAAACAGCCAGCTTGGCCCTATGGACCTGAGCGATTGATGCAGCTGCGACGGGTTCGCTGAATTCCGAAAACATCTGCTCAAGCGGCAGGCCTAACTCTTTTTCGACCTCAAGCTTTGCCAGCACAACTGGAAATGGCGGCAACTTATCCTGCAAGATGCGCAACTGAACTGCTAGTTCGTCGCCGACAACATCTGGCCGAGTCGATAAAATCTGTCCGAATTTGATGTAGGCGGGACCAAGAGCCGTGAGCGCACGGGTGGCTGGTGGCATCGAAGGATCCCCTTTCAACCCAAGCCATTGAAATGGCCAGCCCAACGTCCGCGCTACAAAGCGGAGAGGCTTGGGCGCTTCGAATGCATCAAGTACAACGCTCATTGCGCCCGTGCGCTCAAGCGTGGCGCCCGTGCGAACAAGTCGCCAGATATTGTGTGGTCCCCGCATTCCCTTAGATCTTCCAACCCGAATGGAGCGCTGCGACGCCCATTGTCAGATTGCGAAACCTGGCGTTTTCAAATCCGGCGTCGCAGACCATACCCAAAAAGGTTTCCTGATCAGGGAACTTGCGAATTGATTCCACCAGATACTGATAACTGTCGCGATCGTCGGCGATCAAATTTCCCATGCGAGGTATGACGTTGAAACTGTAGAGGTCATAGGCCTTCTGCATCGCCGGATTGGGCAACTGGGAAAACTCAAGAACCATGAGCCGCCCACCCGGTCGCAGAACTCTGAACGCTTCGTTCAAAGCTGCTTGGGGTTGCGTAACATTTCGAATACCAAAGCTGATCGTGTAAACATCAAAACTATTGTCCTCGAATGGTAACGTCATGGCATCACCAACAACCCAATCTAGACTATCGGCCAACTGAGCGGCTTCTGCGCGCTTTCGTCCCTCAATCAGCATGGATTCCGTTAAATCCAGCACTGTGGCATGACCCGAGCCCGCGCGTTTGAGAAATCGGAATGCGATGTCGCCGGTTCCGCCCGCCACATCCAGCAACCTCTGGCCAGCCCTTGGTGCGAGCCAATCCATCATGGCGTCTTTCCAGATGCGATGAATGCCGCCAGACATCACGTCGTTCATCACGTCATATTTGGACGCTACTGAACTAAAGACTCCCCGAACACGGCCGGCTTTGTCGGCCTCGTGAACGGTTTCAAAGCCGAAATGGGTCGTTTTGTCTTCACTGTCTGTCATGGGGTCTTGCTGTCCTTGCATTTCGACCTTGTTATAGGACGCGGGCCGGCATGCACAATGCGCCGCTTTAGCACAGAGGAAAACTTATGCCGGAACTACCCGAAGTCGAAACGGTGCGCCGCGGGCTTGAGCCGGTAATGGACGGTCAAATTATCACTGAGGTAGATGTGAACCGACCCGACCTCCGCTGGCCATTTCCTGACGACATGGCCGTTCGGCTATGCGGCACGACTGTGCGTGCTCTGCGCCGCCGTTCAAAGTATATTCTTATCGACCTCAGTAGTGGCGAAACGCTTCTTGTTCACCTTGGAATGTCCGGACGCATGCTGGTTTCCGGCGACCCCCTGGGGCAATTTGTTGAGGACCACCCCAAACAAAAAAAACATGATCACGTTGTTTTGCACATGGCCAACGGCGCGCGAATCACCTTTAACGACCCGCGTCGGTTCGGTGCTATAGATCTGGTGCAAACCGTAAATGCAGAAAAACACAAACTGCTGGTAAATCTTGGTCCGGAGCCGCTGGGAAATTCCTTTAGCGAGCATTATCTGATTGACGCGCTAAAGCATAAAAACACGCCGATTAAGTCCGCCCTTCTGGATCAGCGAATCGTAGCAGGGCTGGGTAACATCTATGTTTGCGAGGCGCTCTATCGCGCTCGCATTTCTCCCAAGTGCAAAGCTCGCCAACTTTCGTCAGCCCGCGTCCGGCCCCTGGTTCCTGTCATTCGACAGGTACTATCGGATGCCATAAACGCCGGCGGCTCATCGCTGCGCGATTTTAGGAAAGCCGACGGAGAACTAGGCTATTTTCAGCACAGTTTTGATGTCTACAATCGCGAGGATGAACATTGCTCAACGCCTGACTGCAAGGCCAGAATTGTCCGATTTGCTCAATCGGGTCGCTCTTCCTTCTATTGCCCGAGCTGTCAAAGATGACTTGAACCCGGAGCATGTCGTGATAATCCTTGGCGCCTGACTGGAACAACCGAAAGCAGAAACCATGGCCTTTGAGACGATCATCGTCGAAGTTGAAGACCACGTTGCCGTTATCAAACTAAACCGTCCTGATGCCTTGAACGCGCTGAACACGCAATTATTGGGCGAGTTGTGTGTGGCGTTGGAGGACGCAGACGGGAACGATAAAGTAAGATGCATTGTCATTACCGGGTCGGAAAAGGCGTTTGCAGCCGGGGCTGATATCAAAGAAATGTCTGATATGTCATATGTGGATGTGTTCCAGAAAGACCTGTTCGCGTCAGAAGGGGCAAGAATTGCAAACATTCGCAAGCCGATCATTGCAGCCGTCGCCGGATATGCACTTGGAGGCGGATGCGAGTTGGCGATGATGTGTGATTTCATAATAGCAGCGGACACTGCGAAGTTTGGCCAACCCGAAATTAATCTTGGTGTGATCGCGGGAATCGGCGGTACACAGAGATTGACGCGATTTGTCGGGAAGTCAAAGGCAATGGACATGAATTTGACAGGGCGGTTCATGGACGCCACCGAAGCAGAGAGTTCCGGTCTAGTGAGTCGCGTGGTTCCGGCAAAGAAACTGATGGAAGAAGCGGTGGGCGCTGCTGGAAAGATTGTAGAAAAGTCTCAACTGACAGTGGTTGCTGTCAAAGAAGCCGTCAATCGTAGCTACGAGACCAGCATGGCCGAAGGCATCCTGTACGAACGCCGGTTGTTCCATTCGATGTTTGCAACCGAAGATCAGAGCGAAGGTATGGCTGCATTTCTTGAAAAGCGGTCACCTCAATTCAGGGACAAATAGGCTTAGATATCCAAGCCAAACCGCCAAATTTCCCGGTTGAAGCGTCGCGCGCAGCAATTCAACTCACTCAGGCAGTTGACAGTGCGACGAGTCAGGCCTAAAGACGCCACTTCAGATTACACCCTACCAAACTGTGGGACGACAACACATGGCCAACTCGCCTCAATCAAAAAAACGCGCCCGTCAAAACGAGGCGCGCTTTGCAGTGAACAAAGCACGCCGTTCGCGTATCCGGACCTATCTTCGCAAGGTTGAGGAGGCGATTGCTTCAGGTGATCAACCTGCGGCCGTCACAGCCCTGCGCGAAGCTCAACCAGAGATGATGCGTGGAGTCACAAAAGGCGTGTTTCACAAAAATACGATTGCGCGAAAAATGTCACGCTTGTCTTCCAGGGTCAAAGCTCTGGGTTAACACACCCTCGCTACGCGATAAGCATTTGATGATAAACGGCGTCCCTATCGGGGGCGCTTTTTTTTTGATCCGGCTGGATGTATCGAATTCGGTCATGTGTCTGTGTGACTGACAGATTCTTTGCCAAAAAAGTACGAGTCAAGATTAGAGTTCTGTTGCCGCTGCCTTACTGAACTTGCTACGACTGACAAAGCGATTCATTTCGCCTTGGGGGGACAGGCTCCGCATCACAAGAGCCCTATTTGCACGGGCCATATGGGTGCGGAGGTGTCGGCTAAGCAATTCAATTGCGATGCTGCAACCAGCCAAAAATGACAGCGAGTTTGCTGTCCTATTGGCCCTGTCATCAAGTGTTGTACGCAGATGACGTACGGCTAACATTGGCCAGCGACCGGGAAAACCCGGCCTGCACTGATGTGTCCGTCATTCTGTGATGAATGGTTCGGCATTGGCCGATGAGCGCGTTCCTGAATAGGGATGTGGTTGGTGGTCTGTGTTTTCGAGCGATGGGCAAGGCCGGTAGAGTTGGTCTGTTTTGGGGGCCCATCGATGACAAAAACTGGAAAGAAGGGCTTGGACGGGCAACTTATGACGCAAGAAAAATGGGGACAACTCAGACAGCGGCTGCTTAAGACAGTAGGGAAAAACAACTATACAACATGGATTGAACCGCTTGAATTCTCACACTTAGAGGATGGAGTTGTAACATTTCATGTGCCGACCAATTTCATTGGCAACTATGTTTCTCAGAACTTTGCAGATTTGATTCTCTACGAGCTTAATTCCAATGGCGCCCAAGTCTCCCGCGTGTCTTTTTCCGTACCGGCCAACGTATCCACAAGCCCGGCAAAGCCCAGCGTTGCAGCATCCAAGCCAAAAACGGCAAAAGAGTCGGTATTGCACGCGGCCCCTCTTGATGCTCGTTTTACGTTTGATAGCTTTGTTGTTGGGAAGCCCAATGAACTTGCACACGCGGCAGCCCGACGCGTTGCCGAAGGTGGGCCTGTAACCTTTAATCCTCTTTTTCTCTATGGCGGAGTCGGTTTGGGAAAAACCCATCTGATGCATGCGATTGCATGGGAACTTCGTGCGCGCCATTCTCAACTGAATGTGCTCTATCTTTCTGCTGAGCAGTTCATGTATCGATTTGTGCAAGCCCTGCGCGAACGCAAAATGATGGACTTCAAAGAGATGTTCCGGTCGGTCGACGTGCTGATGGTGGATGATGTTCAATTCATCGCAGGCAAAGACAGCACTCAGGAAGAGTTCTTCCACACATTCAATGCTCTCGTCGATCAGAACAAACAAATAATAATTTCAGCGGACCGTGCACCTGGCGAGATCAAGGATCTTGAGGATCGCGTAAAATCACGCCTGCAATGTGGCCTCGTCGTTGATCTGCATCCTACAGATTATGAGCTGAGGTTGGGTATCCTGCAAAACAAGGTGGGCAACTATCAAGCCATGTATCCTGAACTGACAATTGCGGATGGCGTTCTGGAATTTTTGGCCCATCGGATTTCTACTAACGTGCGTGTGTTGGAAGGGGCGCTAACACGGCTTTATGCTTTTGCATCGCTGGTAGGACGCGAGATTACCATGGAACTGACACAGGATTGTCTGGCTGACGTCTTGCGTGCCTCCGAGCGCAAGATCACTGTGGAAGAAATCCAACGAAAAGTGTCAGATCACTACAATATTCGCTTGTCTGATATGATTGGCCCTAAGCGGGTTCGCAGCTATGCCAGACCCCGACAGGTTGCGATGTATCTGTGCAAACAACTGACCAGTCGCTCTTTGCCCGAGATTGGTCGCCGTTTTGGCGGGCGCGATCACACCACTGTTATGCACGGCGTAAAACGCATCGAGGAACTGAAGGTACAGGACGGGCAAATTGCTGAAGACATCGAGATGCTTCGCCGGGCTTTGGAGGCATAGGTAGGAATTCGGTCGAACTAGGTTACCTGGGAAGAGAACCGAGACCTTGACGCTTGCCGTATTCCGTTGGACAACCATCCATAAAACAAAATGCTTGTGCAGGGGCGGCAATGAGTTAGTTTGCTCGTCCCAACAGTCCAAAGGGTGAGACCATGAAATTCAGCATCGAACGCGGCGCCTTGCTCAAAGCAGTCTCGCAAGCCCAATCGGTCGTAGAGCGGCGCAACACTATCCCAATTCTTGCCAATGTGCTTATCGAGGCGGAAGGGGAGGTTGCTCAGTTCCGCGCCACCGATCTGGATGTCGAGGTGGTTGACAAAGCCCCGGCACAGGTTGAGCGGGCAGGGGCAACAACTGTATCTGCGACCACGCTGCACGAAATCGTGCGGAAATTACCTGACGGTTCGCTGGTAACGTTGACGGCAGATACGGCCAACGGCCGTCTAACGGTTGATGCAGGCCGTTCAAATTTTTCACTGGCAACGCTCCCGAAAGAAGATTTCCCAGTGATGGCGTCCTCGGAATACGCGGCAAATTTTTCTGCGCAAGCATTGGTACTGCGGCGGCTTTTTGACAAATCTAAATTTGCCATTTCAACAGAAGAGACACGCTATTACCTGAATGGCGTCTACATGCATATTTCGGATGCGGAGGGTGGCAAAGTACTGCGGTGTGTGGCGACCGATGGCCATCGGCTGGCGCGTATTGATGCCACATTGCCTGATGGTGCTGCGGATATGCCAGGTGTCATCGTGCCGCGCAAGACGGTGGGTGAATTGCGCAAGCTTCTGGATGACGATGACATGAAAATCGCTGTGTCTGTGTCAGAGACCAAAATCCGTTTCGCCACGCCTGACATCACGCTGACATCGAAAGTCATCGATGGAACATTCCCCGACTACACACGCGTTATTCCACAAGGTAACACGCGCAAACTTGAAGTAGATGCTGCGGAGTTTGCGCGAGCAGTTGACCGCGTCGCGACAGTGTCGTCCGAGCGCTCTCGCGCTGTAAAACTGGCACTTGATGAAGACCGTTTGATGCTGTCTGTCAACGCACCTGACAGCGGCGCCGCCGAAGAGGAGCTTGCCGTTGCATATGGTGACGAGCGGTTGGAAATCGGCTTCAACGCGAAATATCTGCTTGAAATCGCTTCACAAGTTGATCGCGAAAATGCGGTGTTTATGTTCAATTCTGCCGGTGATCCTACGCTGATGCGCGAAGGCAATGACACTAGCGCAATTTATGTGGTCATGCCCATGCGGGTATAGATATGGCTGCTCCTGGGCGACCGAGTTCGGGAACGAGTTGAAGGAAAGCGCACGATGTCTGGCCTATTTCTGACGGGTTTGACACTCTCGCATTTTCGATCTCACAAACTGGCCCGTATTGAATGTGATGGTCGCCCAATTGCTATATATGGACCGAATGGAGCGGGTAAAACCAACCTTCTTGAAGCAGTTTCCTTGTTTTCGCCAGGGCGTGGGCTGCGTCGATCCAGTGCTGAAGCCATGGGGCGACGACCAGAAGCTGTTGGTTGGAAGGTTACAGGTGTCTTGCGCTCAATTACGCTGTTGCATGAGATCGAGACCTGGTCTGAAAAAGGGGCGGCAAGACAGATCAGTATTGATGGCAAATACGCAAATCAGGTGGCGTTGGGTAGGATCGCGCGGGTACTTTGGTTAATCCCTTCGATGGATCGATTGTGGATCGAAGGAGCAGAGGGGCGGCGTCGATTTTTGGATCGCATGGCGCTGAGCCTGACGCCATCGCACGCCGACTCTTCTTTGGCCTACGACAAGGCCATGCGTGAACGCAACAGATTGCTCAAGGATCAGGTGCGTGAACCGTCTTGGTATGCAGCGTTAGAGGCACAGATGGCCAGCGCTGGCTCAAGGATCCATGCCAACCGTATCGCGGCGCTGAGTATGTTGGCTCAGGCCCAGGAAAACGCGCAAACCACGTTCCCAACAGCAGATCTTGAACTAACTCAGACAGAGGGTGAAATGCCCGAAACTGAGGTCGACCTGCGCGAAGCCCTGGCCGAAAGCCGGTTCCGCGATCTCAGCGCGGGGCGTAGTTTGGTCGGCCCGCATCGCGCGGATCTTTATGGTGTTTTCCAAGCCAAGGGCATTCCTGCCCGTGATTGTTCGACGGGCGAGCAAAAGGCTCTGTTGGTTTCCCTCATTCTTGCCAACGCGCGCGCTTTGATCCGCGATTTTGGCGCTCCGCCGTTGTTGCTGCTGGACGAAGTTGCCGCTCATCTGGATGCCGACCGCCGGGCCGCACTCTATGATGAGATCGCCGCTCTCGGGGCACAGGCCTGGATGACTGGAACGGGATCAGAGCTGTTCGACACTCTTGGTTCAAGGGCGATGTACCTGAAGGTAACCGAGGAGGCCGGTGTTTCTCAAGTGCAACCCACCTGATGACAATCACGTTTTCGGAACTTGCTCTTTATGCCGGTGCGATATTTGCCCTTTTCCTCACCCCTGGCCCAGTCTGGGTGGCAATAATCGCTCGTGCAGTCTCGGGAGGATTCCCTGCTGCTTGGCCCCTTGCGCTGGGCGTCGTTGTTGGTGACGTCATCTGGCCTTTTATCGCGATCCTTGGTGTGAGCTGGATGGTATCCGTATTCGATGGATTCATGATTATTTTGCGATGGGTCGCCTGCGGCATGTTCATTTTCATGGGGGTAAGGTTGATCCGGAATGCCGACGCTACAGCGACGGTCGAACGTGAACTTACTCGCCCCGGAATGGCAGCGGGATTTATGGCAGGAGTTGCCGTAATTCTAAGTAATCCGAAAGCCATTGTATTCTATATGGGTGTATTGCCGGGATTTTTTGATCTGACCAAAATCTCTAAATGGGACGTATTTGCAATCGTTGTCGTGTCTATGATTGTGCCGCTCCTGGGTAACCTCTTGTTGGCCATTTTTGTGGATCGGATGCGGAAGGTCCTTGCCTCTACTGCCGCGCTGAGACGGACCAATATTATCTCCGCAATCCTGCTGGTTGGCGTCGGGCTAATAATACCCCTGACATGACACAAAATGTAGGGCAATTGCGTGACATCCCCCCCAAGAAAAGGTATAAAACGGCAAAACGACAAAGGGATTTTCGGATGTCCGAAAACGCGCAGGCTCCAGAAGAATACGGCGCCGATTCTATTAAGGTCCTCAAAGGCTTAGAGGCAGTTCGCAAGCGTCCGGGCATGTATATCGGCGACACGGACGATGGCTCGGGTCTCCATCACATGGTCTACGAAGTTGTGGACAACGGTATTGATGAGGCATTGGCAGGGCACGCAGATGCTGTAAACGTTGTAATTCACGCTGATTCCAGTGTTTCGGTTAGCGACAATGGCCGTGGTATTCCTGTTGGCATTCACGAAGACGAAGGCGTCTCTGCAGCCGAAGTGATCATGACCCAGCTGCATGCGGGCGGGAAATTTGACAGCAATTCCTACAAGGTTTCCGGCGGCCTGCACGGGGTAGGCGTATCGGTTGTCAATGCGCTGTCGGATTGGCTTGAGCTTCGCATCTGGCGAGACGGCAAAGAGCACGTTGCCCGATTTGAAGGGGGATTCACGACCGAGCATCTCAAGGTTGTGGCGGATTGCGGCGACCGTACCGGTACCGAGGTGCGGTTTATGGCGTCAACCGAGACCTTTTCAGATTTAGAGTACTCTTTCGAAACGCTAGAGAAACGATTGCGCGAACTCGCGTTTCTGAACTCGGGCGTGCGCATCATCTTGACGGATGAACGCCCCGTTGAGGCTCTCAGATCAGAATTGTATTACGAAGGTGGCGTCAAAGAGTTTGTGAAGTTTCTTGACCGCCATAAGACTTCTGTCATGCCAGAACCAATATTCATTGCCGGCGATCGTGACGACATTGGGGTTGAGGTCGCGATGTGGTGGAATGACAGTTACCACGAGAACGTGCTGCCATTTACCAACAATATTCCGCAGCGCGACGGCGGCGCTCATCTGGCTGGATTTCGCGGTGCACTTACACGGACGATCAACAGCTATGCTCAGACGTCCGGCATCGCCAAGAAAGAAAAAGTCAGCTTTACCGGCGATGACGCACGAGAGGGCCTAACATGCGTTTTGTCAGTCAAAGTGCCTGACCCAAAATTTAGCAGCCAAACCAAAGACAAACTGGTCAGCTCTGAGGTTCGGCCAGCAGTAGAAAATCTTGTCGGCGAAAAACTGTCCGAATGGTTCGAGGAAAACCCAGCCGAGGCGCGCATCGTTGTCGGAAAGATTGTCGAAGCAGCCCTAGCCCGCGAGGCAGCGCGCAAGGCGCGCGACCTGACGCGGCGCAAGAACCCAATGGACATGAACTTCCTAAGTAGCAAGCTGAAAGACTGTTCCGACAAAGATCCGGCCAACACCGAAGTGTTTCTGGTCGAGGGTGACTCTGCCGGTGGTTCGGCGCAGACCGGCCGCGATCGTAAGACGCAAGCCATTTTGCCGCTCAAGGGTAAGATACTGAATGTGGAACGGGCGCGCTTTGACCGCATGCTTGGCTCTCAGGAAATCGGCAATATGGTCATGGCGCTGGGCACAGGTATCGGGCGGGATGAGTTCGATATTTCAAAATTGCGCTACCACAAAATCGTTATCATGACAGACGCGGATGTGGACGGCGCACATATTCGAACGCTTTTGCTGACGTTCTTTTATCGCCAAATGCCAGAACTGATTGAAAACGGGCATCTTTATATTGCGCAACCGCCTCTCTACAAGGTCTCTCGGGGCAAGTCCGAGGTGTATCTGAAAGATCAGGCCGAAATGGATGAATACCTTGTTCAGCAGGGCATTGACGGTGCGATGCTAAAACAGGGAAATGGCGAAGAGATTGTGGGTCAGGATTTGGTCAGGGTCGTGGACATTGCCCGCCAAATGCGGCGCGTACTCGAAGCATTCCCAACGCATTATCCGCGCCACATACTCGAACAAGCCGCAATTGCGGGTGCGTTTGTGCCCGGCGTCGTTGATGCGGACCTGCAAGGCACCGCAGATAAAGTTGCAGAGCGTCTGAACTTGATCGCTTTGGAATATGAAAAGGGCTGGCAAGGCAGGATAACGCAAGACCACGGCATACGACTGGCGCGCATTCTGCGCGGTGTCGAAGAGGTGCGTACACTAGACGGTCGGGTGTTACGCGGCGGTGAAGCCAAGCGCACCGGATCTTTTACCGAAAGCCTGCAAGACGTCTACACACTGCCTGCAACGCTGCTGCGCAAGGACCGCAGTCAGATGATCTATGGCCCAATGGATCTGCTGAACGCCATTTTGCAAGAAGGTGAAAAGGGACTATCCTTACAGCGATACAAAGGGTTGGGGGAAATGAACCCCGATCAGCTTTGGGAAACAACGCTGGATCCGGACGCGCGGACGTTGTTGCAGGTCAAGGTCGACGACATTGCCGAAGCTGATGACCTTTTTACCAAGCTTATGGGGGATGTGGTCGAGCCTCGGCGCGAGTTCATCCAGAAAAACGCGCTAAGTGTTGAAAACCTGGATTTCTAATGCCTTGTAGGGAAGCGGTTTTTTTCGCGCTGCGAGAATACAGAAAGCCGTAGTATTACTTTCTTATCAGCCACTTACCTGTCACGTGGCCCAGCCAATTTCTCTCCCAAAAGCTTCCTTACACCAGCAAGAAACGCGCGCAAGCAGGAGTGCTTATTGGAAAGTTTTGCGCAACAAGACAAGGTTGTCGAGCACAAGGTTGGAAGACCAAATAAAGTCTGCGTCCGCGCCTGGCGCATCGAAGACATCCTAAAAATTGGTGAATGCGTCTTTGTTGTCGACGCCAACCGTTTCGTTCGTGAAGGTTGAGGCAGTCGGCCAGATACCATCGTCGAAAGATGGCATCATCCAGCCTGCTGGGATCTCCCAATGCGCTGCTGAATACCCTGTTGCGTCATCGACACCCTCTTCATTGCAAGCAGAACTATCGCGGGACTGGCCGACGATGACGAGGCAACTGCGATCATTCAACGGGGCAGTGTAGAAAGTTTGCGCTCGCCAGCTTGCGTCTGTGATGGCGGCATTAGCGCCGCTTGCATCTTGGACTTGTGCTACAAACCCGCCGTCGCCTGGGTGAAACGCCTTGCCAAGGTTATCTTCCTAATCGACCATCATGACGGCAAGCGTCACTGGACGATCGGCTGTGAACCTGGCAACTCTGGAATTGAACTTTGTAAACGGGACAGGATCAACTGCGAGAAATGTGCCATTTACGTAGAGGTCGAAGTAATTGTCGGCGAAGACAAATACCGTGAATTCTTCGTTACCACCGGCGTCCATCAAAGGCACGCTGTCCAGATCAAGCTGCGACAAGGAACGCAGTTCTGTTCCGCCACATTCGTGGTAAAAGTCTGTGGCAAACGGTGCGGTGCCGTAGTTGGTTGCGGCGGGGGCCGTCCAAACCGCACCATCGTCGGATGCGATTTCGCCAACCGCACTCGCGCGCGATCCTTTGCCGCAATCAAATAGGCCCGGGTTAATCTCCGAAGCTAGCCCAGTTGTGAAGGTGGCCTCTTGGGACGTCAGTCCGAACGGGGTGGTGGCGAGCAGGAGGCCTTCAAGAGCGTGTTTCATCATGGTTGATCTCGTTGTTTCCTATCTTTCCCGGACCGTCCCGTGAACAACCCACCGAGCGTGAAACCGAATCTATTTGTTACTCATTCTGATAACGGCTGGCGGCAACTCAGATAGGTTCGCAGCGGGATAGAGTATTACCTGAAACCGTCATTCATCGCAAAGCAGGAATACGTCACGGTGGTCTCGGAGCGGCCGTTCGTCGCGTTGTGCACCAAGGCCCGGTCTTAGCCGTTCGTGACGCCTCACGTTCGAGTTGAGTGCTGCAACGCCGTATGGGGGAGGAGTTCTGCATTTCCGGAAACCAAAACGCCACCTAAAGTACTAGTCAAATAGCACTGATTATCCTTAACATTGATCGATGGATACTTTGCCGATAGCTTGGCTGGTCAGCGTCCTGATGGCGCTCGCCGCCTATGTACTCGTCTGGACCACTCGAATTCCAGGTCGTTCTCGGCTGTTTCTTTGCGCCTTTTTCATTTGCCTCGTGGTTGTCACCCTGCTTCTTGGAATGCGGGTTTCATTTAGTTGGCTTTGGCCCGCTCGTGTGCAACCCTTTGTTGCTATTCTGGCAGCCCCTTCGGTCTATCTCGGATTTGCTGCCCTCACACAGGAAAACAGACAACGCTGGAACAAGGAATTGCTTCGCAACGGTGCGCTTGTCACAACTGCGTTTTTGGCGCTGGCGGTACCTGCACCTGTTTCAGCAGATGTCGTCATCCTCGTTCTTAACTGTATCTATCTTGTTCGTCTGGCAGGGCTGTTGAGCTATGGTGCCGATGACTTCGTTTCAGTCCCGCCGCATGCAGCGGGGCTGTTGCGCATGGCGATATTCTCCACGATAGCTTTGATCGGCCTAATGGTTGCCGCTGATGGCTTAGTTTTTTCAATTAGTCTCGTGGCGAGCGACCCGCATCTCATAACACTTTTGACTGGTGTATCGGGGCTATTCGCCGGGTTTGTTTTTGTTGCCGCATTGGTGGGTGTGCCGCTGATCTTTCTTGCATCGCGACAAGACACTCCCAGTCGAGCGACGCCGTCGGACGCAGACCGTGAATTGATCCAAACGCTTGATGGCATCATGACAGGTAAGGAATTGTTCCGTGACAGCGACCTGACATTGGGTCGCGTCGCAAAACGCCTTTCGGTCCCGGCCCGCGATCTGTCCGGCGCGATTAACCGCGTCACAGATGAGAATTTTTCCCGTTTCATCAATGGTTTTCGTATCGCCTATGCGCAGCGTGCCCTACGCGTTACTGATCTACCAGTGACGGAGATCATGTTAGAGGCGGGCTTTCTGTCCAAATCTAATTTCAACACAGAGTTCCGACGTGTGACAGGGCTGACTCCCTCTCAATTCAGGACTGAGGGCACAGACGGATAGCGCCTGCTCCTCAAACCCCTAACGCTACACACGTTGGCAGGATATTCGGTCAACTCTGACCCCAAAGATGTCTCCAAGGATATTGCGGCCAGGGTTAATGACAAAACCAAAACTCTCATCCAGCCCGGATTGGAGGACAATATCTGCATCGGGATCCATTCGATTGCTGACAATGTGCCCGTCACTCACAACATCGCGGCCTTTTGCAAGCGCTCTGGCGACCTCCCTGCTTTTGATTATGACGTAGATCGGTTCAGCCAAATGGCCCGTTATCGAGTCCCCGGCTAAATCCCCGGCGACAAGTCTGACGGGAAGTGTGAGGCACATCCCGTTTTGATCTGTGCGCAGAACAACCTGCCCACTTCCGGCGAGGCCCCGTAGCTGCAAAAGGGTCACTTCGCGGGGGCGTTCGATTACCACAAAACCAAAAGCTCCTGAGGGAATTGTGTGCCCAACGCTGGTTGCAATGCTCTGTCGCGTTGCAATGGCATCTGCGTCGCGCACGGCATCGGCCTGTGCTGCAACGCCGCTGTAGGTGCAGATCAGAAATACTGCTATGCGAAAGTTCAAGTAAGAGAGTTTCAGCATCGTATTGTCCTTTGATGAATTTCAATGCGCCGCAAAGAGCGACGGTATGCTCATCAAGGCCTGTTCTGCCTCGCGGCTCGCCCGAAAACATGATTCAGAACGTTCCGGATCGCGTTTCAAAACCACTCAATTGAAAGGTACGCCAGGCTTCGCCCGCTTTGTCGTTATCCACCCATCAAAAAAATGCGGCTAGATGCACGCACGACCGGATAGGGGAAAGCAGAGACTTAAGGTCAGTAATGACTCGATTGTCCGCTGTGGGCTCTCTGCAAAATCTATCGGAATGGGTGGATACCGGCCATTCGCTGCACATTGCACTAAAGTCAGCACTGCGGACAAAGCCACCGTTCAAAAAAAATTCTGAATGGCGGCTTTGTTTGTCATGCCCCTCGATCTTCCAACCAGGGCAAAACTTAAACCTGAGTTCTTACCATGGCCCCGCCGAAGCCCCGGCGCGGATGCTCAGCTTTGTGA
>JBDVOA010000028.1:0-136017 GCA_039969355.1 Paracoccaceae bacterium | reverse complement strand
TGCGCGAGGTACGCCTGAGTGCCGGCGCGGGATTTGTCGTAGCGATCTGCGGCGAGATCATGACCATGCCCGGCCTGCCCCGCACCCCCTCCGCCGAGGCCATCAAACTCAACGACGATGGCGAAATCGAGGGGCTGTTCTGATATGGCGACGGGCCTAAAGAAGATCGTTGTACCGGTGCGCGGTGATGGCAAAGGCGACAATGTCCTGCGCCATGCTGCCGTCCTGGCGCACCGTTTTAATGCCCATATCGATGTCACGCATGTGCGTGCTGAGGCTGAGGACATGATTCCCTTCGGTGTTGCGGTTCCTGAAATACTCAAGCGGCAGATATTGGAAAGCGCAGGGTCGCAGGCGGATGTAGAGGAACAAAAGCTGAAGGAAGAATTGCACGCCTTGGCGCGTGAGTTGGACCTGACCGAAACCGATACACCCAATGGCGGCGCAGCAACCGTCTGGTTCACCGAGGAACGCGGACGTCAGGTTGATATGATCAGCCATCTTGGCCGGCTGGCTGATCTGATTGTCGTACCACAACCGGATAAGGCGGCACGCCTTGGAGCGAATACTCTGAAGGCGGCGATATTCTCGAGCGGCCGTCCGGTGATGATGTGCCCGGATCAAGCGGCGCCACCGGCAATCGGGGCGCGCATCGCAATCGGATGGAATGGTTCTATTGAGGCTTCGCGCGCGATGCGTATGTCAATGCCAGTCATTCGCAGTGCGGACAAAGTCAGCATCCTGACCACTAAAGACGCGGACGTACATCGTGCCAGCGCGTCCGATCTGCACCAGCTTTTGAACATGCACGGTGTCGAAAGTGACATCGTCGAAATCGAAAATCGCGGCGTGATTGGTGAACGCCTATTAGATGCCGCAGGAAACCAGGACGCGGACGTGTTGGTGATGGGAGCTTATCACGAAGGATACACGCGACAGGAGATATTCGGCGGAAATGCACAAACTGTGGTCGATAAGGCGCGGATTCCGGTCATCATGGCCCACTAGGTACACGAGTTGAAAGGATAAGGAACTGAATTCGACGGAGGATAACAAATGGCCAGCGGTAGCCCCCAAGGCCAAGAAAGCGAACCGTCCAACCAAGCTTGAGTGACCGGTTTGTCAGAAAGGGGGAACATACCCTTGGTCTGAAGCCGTTCGCATCAGGGCCGCCACCGGCGGTTTAAGGTCCGAAAGGACAAACCCACTAGGGAGGAGTTGAATATGAAGATTCTATCAACATTACTTGCGGGAGCCGCGACCCTTGGCATGACGGCGACGACCGCCTTGGCCGCCGACTGGCAGCCTAAAAAACCGGTTGAGTTTATCATCATGGCAGGCACCGGCGGCGGCGCAGACCAGATCGCACGACTTCTGCAAGGCCTGATCGAGCAGAAGGGCCTGTCGTCTCGCCCGTTCATTCCGATTAACAAACCCGGTGGATCCGGTGCAGAAGCATTGCGTTACCTGCAGGACAAGGCAGGTGACGATCACACCGTGATGATGACGCTGAACAGCTTTTATACTACGCCGATCATCCAGGAAGATCTTGGCGTTGATCCGCGGGAATTCACGCCTATCGGTTTGATGGCAATGGATACCTTCCTACTTTGGGTCCACAACGACATGGCCGACATCACCGATCTCGACTCTTACGTTGAAGCGGTGAAAGGCAAGGGGCTCGACTGGAAAGTCGGCGGCACTGGATCCGGTCAGGAAGACAGCGTGCTGACGGCGATGATGGAAGCGGCTTTTGACTATGAAGTCACCTATATTCCGTTCCCAGGCGGTGGCACAGTGGCCAAGAACTTGATCGGCGGCCAGATTGACTCAACCGTCAACAACCCGGCCGAACAGATGGCGTTCTATGAAGCTGGCGATTCAAAGCCACTGGTACAGTTCACCGGCGAGCGCATGGCGGCTTTCCCGGACGTTCCTACCGCAAAAGAGCTGGGTGTAGACATCGAGTACTACATGCAGCGTTCGGTCAACGGTCCTCCGGGTATGTCGCCTGAAGCAGTTGAATTCTATACTGAACTGTTCGGCGAGCTATTCGCCTCGGATGAGTGGCAGGAATTCTGCACATCCGACGGTTTGACCTGCGATACTTTCCTTAACGGTGGCGATCTAGGCGAATTCCACGCCACGCAATATGTCGCCCACCAGGATCTGATCGAGCAGGTAGGCGCAGCTGCGATCACCGGCGAATAATACCAAAACCGTCCCGGGCTGGACAGCCCGGCCCGGGGCCTGACGACAACATCGAACGACTGACATGTGACCGTGATAAGCATCGTTTTCTTAACGGTGCATAGAAAAATGCGGTCAATGAATGGGGGGAAAATGTCCACACGCGGTGCGGAACTTTTAATGGGAATAGGAATGTTCCTGTTTTCCTTGTCAATTATGTGGAGCGTTTGGGCCGACGGGCTGAACATCGGCTGGGTGGAAGAGCGGGGTCCCGGCGCCGGGGTTTGGCCCTTTTGGCTGAGCTTCGGGATGGCGCTCGCCTCACTGTGGACCCTATTGCGCTGGTACAAGGGTTCGACACCGGAAAGCCGAGACACGAGCGCCTACATCGATCCTGAAAGCTTCGGGCTTGTATTTGCTTCATTCGTGGCGCTGACGGCGATGATCATTCTGGTGACGATCGTAGGCACCTATATCGCCGTCTTCTTGTTTCTCGGATTCTATATGAAGGTGCTGGGCGGACACCGATGGCGCACAACCATAATCATGTGTTTCGGTGCGGTGTTCTTCATCTACTTTCTGTTTGAATGGCAACTGACCAAGTACCTGCCCAAGGGGTGGCCGATCTTTGAAGATGGTTTTCTCTGGATCGACAACTACCGCTGGGATTACCTGATGTAATTGGGTCGAAAAGGACCAAGAAATGGGCGAAATCGTTACACTCCTCGGGGCGGGTCTGTTGCAGGCGTTCGAACCCCTGAATCTTTTTATGATATTTGCCGGTTGTTTTGCCGGTCTGTTCATCGGGGCGATGCCAGGGTTAGGCTCGGTCAACGGTGTCGCAATTTTGTTACCTGTTACATTTCTTGTTCCGCCGACGGCGGCGATCATATTCCTAGCAGCGCTTTATTACGGTGCAATGTATGGCGGGGCGATTTCGTCAATCACTTTGGGCATTCCCGGCGCATCGACGGCTGTGGCCACGGTATTCGATGGCCGGCCAATGGCGCAATCGGGAAGAGCCGATCAGGCACTGACTGCGGCAGCTATCGCCAGCTTCATCGGAGGCACAATCTCCGTCGTACTATTCACTCTGTTTGCGCCGCCCTTGGCCGAATTCGCCTTGAAATTCGGCCCGCACGAGGAATTCGCATTGATGATCCTTGCCTTTGCGACCTTCATCGGGCTTGGGGGAGATGATATACCAAAGACGATATTCTCGATCCTGATTGGCCTTGTGATGGCCTCTGTCGGTTTTGATATCATTACCGGTCAGCCGCGTTTGGTGTTCTTTGACCTTGTCGAGTTCCAGCGCGGGATCGGCTTCCTTGTCCTGGCCATTGGCATTTACGGGATCGGAGAGATGCTGTGGACGCTGGAACATACGAAGGGCAAAGTACAGGTTCAGGTGGTCAAGGTGACGTGGGGGAGGTTCAAGAAGAATCTTGGCTTCGTCAAAGAATACCTGCCAACAACAACGCTCGGGTCTGTGATCGGCTTCTTCGTGGGCACATTACCTGCGGCTGGCGCGACACCAGCGTCATTGATGAGCTACGGCTTGGCCAAGACGTTCTCGAAAGACCCCGACAGTTTCGGCAAGGGCAATGTCTCCGGCGTAGCAGCCCCGGAAGCGGCCAACAATGCTGCGTCGACCGGGTCAATGCTGCCGATGATCACACTCGGCATTCCGGGCTCGCCAACGACCGCTATCCTGCTTGGCGGGATGATCATTTGGGGGCTTCGTCCCGGCCCCTTGTTGTTCCAGAACGAAGCAGATTTCGTCTGGGGCCTGATCGGATCCATGTATGTAGCAAACTTCGTGACCGTCGCCCTGAACCTCGCGCTCATCCCGATTTTCGTGCGGGTCCTGGCGATGCCGTTTACGATCCTGACGCCCATCATCTTCATTCTTTGTTACGTGGGCGTCTTTGCAACAACCGATAGGATGTTCGACGTATGGTTGATGCTGGTTCTGGGCCTTGGTGGATACTTGATGCGCAAGCTCAATTATCCAGTGGCGCCTGCAGTTCTAGCCATTGTGCTCGGCCCGTTGGCCGAACGCTCTTTACGGCAATCGCTGATCTCTAGTCGGGGGGATGCCACGTCTTTCATCAACCCGGCGGAACACCCGATTGCGTTGATATGCATTCTGATCGCCATCGCACTGATCGCTTATCCAGTCTATCTGGGCATGCGACGGCGAAAGGCGAACGAAACCGATGCCAGCAGCACCTGAAATAGAATACGGTCCCTGGAACCCTGGGCTCAGTTCAACCATTCCCAACCGCTTGATGCCACGGGTCACATTATTTGATCCGGCGAATTCTTTTGTCAGTTGGAAAGAAGCCAAAGAGCTTTCCGACGCCATCGGGTTGAAGCCACAGGAACTGGCAGTCACCCGCCCAGAACGCTTGGCTCTGCATTCCGTCCTGATCCGTGTGACCAGTCAGCTTTATGTTCCGGATGGCCCGAATTACGCTGATCTCGGGATCAGCCTGCGCGACATGGCTGCAGAGATCTATGACGGGAGCGTAAAGCTTGAGATGGCAACTATTGTCGCGGCGTATGAAGAGATCCGGCGCGAAACAAAGGTAGTCGTGGATGAATTGCTTGACGAGGTTTATGATCCGCCCGAGGAACATGTCGAAGAACCTTCCGGTCTGTTCGCGCGACTACTAGGAAAGAAGAAACCGCGCGCAAAGGTCAAACTGCATGATCCGGTTGAGCGCGCGCGCACCCTTTGCATCGAATGGAAAGATGAACACAATGAAGACGTGACGACCGCCAGCCGTCGCGCAATCGCGCGAACGCTTGGGGGAATCCTGAACAAGCGCGCTGCACTGCATGTGGACCGCGAAGCGATTGCGCGTGTTTCGGTTGGTTTGGTTATGAACCGCATCGGATCAGCGATTGTCGGCAGGGTTGTAGAAGGTTTGTTCGTCCGCGCTGTTGAGGCAAAAGGCTACCGCAGGCTGCCACCACAAAGCGAACCGATGGTGCTAAACGCCAAGGGCGCCAGTGCATCGGGCAAAAGCTCGATCCGCCCAGCACAGCGCGAGATTGCGGAACGTCTGGGCTATGATTGGAGCGACTTCGCGATCATTTCGCCGGATTATTGGCGGAAGGCGCTCCTTGACTACGACGGGTTGGGCGTGGATGACAAATACGCCGCGATGCTGACCGGCCATGAGTTAGAGGTGATCGACGGCAAGCTCGACATCCTGATGGCCGTTAAAGGACGCGAAGGAAATGTGCCGCACATGTTGATCGATCGATTTCGATTTGACAGTTTTCGGCCAGGGCGCGTGCGTAGCGAGGACAGTACTCTCCTCACCCGCTTCGGATCGAAGGTGTATCTGTTTTTCTTGGTGACGCCGCCGGCTGCTACCGTTGAACGGGCTTGGACCCGCGGCGTCGAAACCGGACGTTTCAAAGCAGTCGACGACCTTCTCTATCACAATATCGAGGCCTACACAGGCATGCCCGATCTGTTTTTCAGCTGGGCCAAAGGGCGCGGGAAATGGGTGCACTACGAGTTTCTGGATAATTCAGTGGCGCGCGGAGAACGCCCGCGATCCATTGCCTATGGACAAAACGGCAATCTTGTAATCTTGGATTTCCAAAAGTTTTGCGACATAGACAGATACCAGCACGTCAATGTCGACGCCGGTGGTCCGGACGAAGTTTTCAAAAATGCGTTGCCCAGCTTCGATGCGACGAAATTCTTGCGACGGGCAATGAAGGAGATGGCTCGAGTGGATTTGGTCGTTCCTGAAGGCGATGCCATTTTCGCTCGATCCATCGGCGGGCGCATTTCCGTTGATATTGCACAACTTCCAAGTGGGTTTGATCCTGAATGTTTGGGACCGTTCGAAGAGGCTGACAGCCAAATTGAAATCTACGATGACAATGCTAATGTGGATAACATTGGAACCTGAACTCAGTAACTCATAGATCAACGCTTTAACGTTGGATTTGCACGGGCCATTTGACCTGCGAGAAGACGGAAACAGGGGGCAGGGCGGAGTGATTTGCGCCATTCGGCTCAAATTGCGGTCCGTTAAACGTCATTCACCTTTCCAGTCTGGCATCGGCTGTTTTCGGCCGAACGCGCCTATGCCCGCTTCTGTATCTTTCGCCATCATGTTTTCTGCCATCGTTCGCCCTGCAAAAGCGTATGCCTCTTCTAATGGCATCTCGAGCTGTTCGTAGAAGGCGCGTTTGCCGGTCTTGATGGCAACGGGCGATTTATCGGCGATGATACGGGCCATTTGCATGGCTGCGTCTTCAAGTTCATCAAGATGCACCACGCGGTTCACCAGCCCCATTTCTGCAACGCGGGCGGCTGGCAGGAACTCCCCCAGCAATAGCATTTCCATTGCCAGTTTGCGGGGTACATTTCGGCTCAGAGCAACCATGGGGGTCGAGCAAAACAACCCGATGTTCACACCTGACGTGGCAAAACTCGCATCCTCTGCGGCTACAGCCAGATCACAAGACGCCACGAGCTGACACCCGGCAGCCGTGGCAATACCACGGACCTCAGCAATTACTGGTTGTGGCAGGCGGACTATCCGCAGCATCATCGCAGAGCACGTTGCAAAGAGGTCCTGAAAATACTGATACCCGCCGTCGTCATCTGCCCTGCGCGCCGACATTTCCTTGAGATTGTGTCCGGCACAAAAGTGGTTGCCACCGCTGCGCAAGATGACCGCTTTGACACTTCGATCCGCTGCGACTTGGTCCAATGTCTCCGACAGAGCGGCAAGCATTGCCTCTGACAAGGCGTTGATCGATTTGGGTGCATTCAAAGTCAGGACAGCAACACCTTTTGTGTCGGACCGCAGAATTAGGTTTTCGATTTCCATGTTGTGCTCCATCGGTCAGGCCAAAGTGCCGCCAGCCTTTTTCCAGGCGCCGACACCTCCGGCCAGACTCACCACAGGCGTTAAGCCCATTTCCATGGCCACCGTTGCGGCCATCGCAGAACGTCCACCTGACGCGCAGTAAAACACAAATGTTTTGTCGTGGTTGAATTCCGGCTTGTGGACTGGGCTTTCGGGATCAATGTGGAACTCCATCATACCGCGTGAAGATGCTACCGCGCCCTCAATAATACCGGATTTGGCCTGTTCCGTACCGTCGCGAAGATCGACAAATACGTGATCGGGTGAGCCTACAAGGGCAATGGCGTCCTCGGCGCTGATAGAAGGTACTACCGCAAGGGCCGCCTTCACAATATCTTTAGCACTTTTGGTAATGGTTTGGGCCATGGTATCAATCCTATCTGGGTTGGTTTGTAAGACTTGGATTAAATCGCAAGGTCAAGTCGTGGTTTCCAGAACGGGCGGAACAATTCGATCTTGGGGCAGCGATTCATGACCACCTTCAATCCTGCGTCCTCGGCGAGTTTTGCTGCGACGTCATCGTAAACACCGATCTGGCCCCACAAGACCTTCGCACCAATAGAAATGGCCTGTTCGGCTATGGCATAAAGCTCTTCTTTGGGACGGAAGACCTCGACCATGTCCACCGGCCGGTCGATCTCTTCAAGCGAGTGGAAAACCGGGATTCCACGGATCTCTGTCAGCTTGGGGTTGGGGTTGACGGGGAGCATATCATAACCCGTTTCATGCAGCACGCGCAGAACCCCATAGCTGAACTTTGTCTTGTCCGCGCTGGCCCCAACCATGGCGATGGTTTTTACCGACTTCAGGATGCCGGCCAGATAATCGGATTCATAGGTATAGAGTTCGTCCATAGCAGCAGCTGGCATGGCTCAGGTCTCCTTTTCTTGCTGCTCTGTCGCTTCGCTACCCAAGGGCGGGGGCGTCGCGATGTCCGCCTTAAGTTCGTGCGGCTCTAGTGGATCGAGGAAAGGGTTTCGATAAAGTTTATCATGGCTCTCGACACCAATTTCCAAAGTACAGTCGGTCAACGCCCGCGCCACACATAGCAGGACATAGCCATTGTTGATCTGACGGTTGTTCAAAGCCACTTGGCGCCGTTGATCGACTTCGCCCATCGTCAGTTTGGCTGCGCATGTGATGCAACCACCGTATTTGCAGCCATAGGGCAGATCGACACCTTGCTCGCGCAATGTGTCCAGCAATGGACGGCGGGCGTCGACGTGATAGGCCGCATCGCCACGGTTGGCGATTGTTATGGTGCGCGCCTCTCTCACAGCCAGATATCGCTTGTGCAATCGCCACCGGGGTAACGGGTTTCGTGGCAACGGCTGGGGCCATTGGGTTCTTTGCCAAAGTCGACGATGAAATCTTCGTTAATTTTCATCCCGCCGTTCTCGACATCGCAGTCGATCATCAGCATGACTCCGCCCTGTGTGCGGATTTCCGGATAAAACTGGTTGTCCCATGTCGAAAACAGCGATGTCGTCACATAGAGCCGCTTGCCATCCAGCGAAAGCTGATACATCTGTGGCCCGCCAGCAACTTTGACCCCGTTGACTTCGGGCGCTTTGCCCAAAAGGCCGCCCATCCAAACTTGTCCGGTCAGTACCGGGTTGTGAGGGTCGGAAATGTCGTACTGGCGCATGTCGCCGTGTAGCCAGTTGTTGATGTAGAGATATTTGTCATCCATCGAAACAAGGATCGCCGACATCACGCCGGGCACCGGGATCGGCCATTCGGGATGTGGCTCATTTTCGACGTCTATAATCTTTTCCCATTCCCATTTGCCTTCGTCAGATTTCCAGAAATGAATCACATTTGCACTTAGTGCTGCACCACAAAATCCATGCGTGCTGTCGGGGTTGTGGTGGAATTTGACTTCTAAGGGGATCAATCCATCTTCGCCCAGATACATGGTTTCGACGGGAACGCGTTTCTTAAAATCCCATATGTGCAGGCGGCGGCCGTATTTCAAATACCCCACTTCTTCCAGGTCAAAACCCGGCATGAACGTATTGGGTGCCGCCCATTCGGATGACACCATGACGTTGTGGCGCGGTTGATACCAGAAGTCATAGCCAAATGGGACGTCACCCATGGAGTTTTCCCAACGACCGACGATTTCGAATTCCTTGTTCAGATGCAGATAACCGCCCGGCGCTTCGCCTTGCGCGTCGCCAAGGAAGGAAATGATGATCTCGGAACCCAGACAATGAACTGTATGCGGACCGCTCAGATTTGTTTTTGACTTAATCTCGGCTCCATCGATCACCTTGTGTAGTCGCGGCGCAAATGGGTCTGTTGCCGTGTCGATGATGTGGATGTTGTTGGAACGGACGCCGGGCACCAGGAGGTATTTGCGACTCATGCCTGCATCGTCGTGGCAGGACGAACAGGCGTTCCATCCCATGTGGTGCAACTCATCTCCGATGCCTGGCATTTCCAGTCGGTGGATGACTTGTGAATAGGTTGGGCTATTTAGATCGGCGTCGACCGTCGCCAGATAATCTGGTTTTTGAATACCGGTCCCTGTGTAGATGGCTATCGTGTAAAGCAGCTTTTCGCGTGGGGCCTTGATAGCCTGGGCCGGGCTTGCATATCCCGGTCCGCAACATGCGCCGTCCATCATCACATTCCTCCCTTGTGATTACGCCATATTTCTCGTACATCGATAATTGAATTCTCACAAGGTGAAATTATGCATCTGGAACGGCTCACCTGCATTCTCGAAATTGTCGGGCAGAAAGAAGAGGCGACGGTGGCCGAGATTTGCGCCCACTCGGATCTCCCCAAACCATCTGCTTACAGATTGGTGCAGGACCTTGTTGGCATCGGTCTTTTGGAACCAGTCGCACGTGGGTATTTCACAATTGGCACACGTTTGAAAAAGATCACAAACAGCGATCATTCTGATCGTGCACTCCTTGAGTTGATAGCCCCGGCGCTGAAACAAGCTGCTTCACAATTTGATGCAGCGTTTTTTCTGTCTCGATTACGGGGAAAATCGGTTGAAATCATACATGTTGAGACGCCGGACAGCGGAGTCTCTTATCTGCACCCCGGGCTGGGCAAACGGCCCCTGCATGCGTGTTCCTGCTCAAAAGCAGTTGCCGCGTTCTCACCGGAATTGTTCGTCACAGGCGAAATGGAGGGCCAGCTAAGGGCCTACACCGAATTCACCCTGACTAGCGTGCGTGACCTAGAAGTGGAGTTCGAGACAATACGCGAACGTGGTTTTGCCGAATGCGTTGAAGAGATCGAAAGAGGCATGTGCTCAGTAGCTGCCACTTTGGCACCTAACGGCCCGGGCGCAACACTGTCCATAGGTGCCACGGGATCGGTGCGTGTATTCACACCTTCTTTCCGTGAAAACCTTGGCCCACAGATCGCTCAATTTGCGCGCGAAATGTCCGCAAACCTGCGCTGGGCGGGCTAATAGATGTCGGAATGGAACACCAAAAGTGCTATGAAGACGCTTTTTGAAGCTGAAAATTCGGCTTTTGGATCATAACGTCTCTTCGCACGTCGCCAAGCTGCGAGCTGCTGTTTTAGCAAAGTCGCGCGGCCCCTTGCTGGTGAGGGCCGCGGTCTCTCTGTTTATGGCCGCTTCAGAACCAATGAAGCTGCTATTATGGCTCTATTTGGGGCTGGGTGATGCTCAATCGGCTGCGAAGCAATAGAAGTAGCCATTGCCTCCGGTTCCTCTCAAGTTTTCTGCGGAACAACCTCGGCTGTTGTGGGCTGCATTCCAGGAGGTGTTTCCTCCACCATGACGATCATGGTGGCCGACTGTAGCTGAACCTTCTCCATTTGATGTCCAATTCGAGCATGTTTTGTCTCCTTCCTGCCAAGGAAAGTAGGCAGTGCCATCTTCTTGAGTGCCCGTTAGGATGTCATGCTCATTTGGGCTATCGCCCCGACCATTTATTGGGTTTCCGTTTTCATCAACGGCTGTTCGGTTGAATATGTTTGGCAAAATATGCAGCTGATCAAGATCCGACGCAATGAGCTCACCATCTGCGTTGTACCAAGGTCCCTGGCCAATGCGGCTTCTGGCAGATATTCCGCGCTTTCCTTCCTCTTGTGTTGAAAGATAAGCGCGCCACTCTCTATTGCCGGCCCCAGCAGCTTCGGCAAGGCTTTGACAATGTGCGTCCGCACCATCAAGGCCACCCAAATTCCCGCCATCTCCGAGACCTGCAGATGTTACGAAGAAACCCATCGGGTGCTGAACATTTGTGGATTGGGCACAGGCGCTGCCTGCAGCGAAGCCGATTACAGCAACTGAAAGTGTGGTTATGGATTTGATCATTTGAACCTCCAATTTTTGATCGCAGTTTTGAATAGTCATTTAATTAAGTTGGCCCTGTTCGGGCCCTATAGATTGGGCTCCCTTTGTAAGATTGCACGTCTTCAACCTTCCGCAAGGGTCACGTCAAACTTTACGCGCAAGAAGGGTTGGTTGATCTTGCCCGAGAGTTCCATACCGCTCGGAAACTCAGACGCAGGTTGTTCTTCGTAAGTCATCACCAGATCGTCCCGGACACCAAAAACCGTATCTTCGTCGAGGTAGGGATCGTCGTCTGGGAAAATCTCAGTAACCAACGTCCTGTAGCCCGGGGCCTTTACGATGTAATGCAGGTGCGAAGGTCGCCAGGGATGGCGGCCACACGCCCGCAGAATTTCACCAACTGGCCCATCAGACGGCACCGTATATTCAACAGGCTTAACCGTGGTGAAAGCATATCGCCCGTCTTCACCGACTGTCATCAGCCCATGAAAGGAATACGTTTCCTGTTCCTTGTCCTGACTGGCATAGAGGCCGTTTGGTGCCGTTTGCCAGATGTCAAGCTCAGCTCCGGCGATCGGCTTCCCGCTGGTGTCTTTGATAACGCCTTCGGCTAGTAGTATTGTTCCACCATAATGCCGCTTCATGTCTCCGCCAATAGCTAATGGTGGCGCGCCTGAAACGTGGAAGGGGCCCAATACCGAAGAGCTTGTCGCGTCATCGCTCGTATGAAGCATATCGATCAAAGACGACAAACCCAGTACGTCAGATGCCAAGATAAATTCATGTCTGTCTTCTGTCTGGACGGCAGCGCAGCCTTCCAAGAACGCAACCCCTGTCCGCCATTCGTCATGTGTCAGATTGGTTTCGCGCGCAAATTCGTGGAGATGCTTGACCAGCGATCCCATGATTTCACGCATGCGCGGATCAGCATCTTTGGACAGATACCCCATGAACACGTCGGTTATGTTGTCTTTGGTCACTGTACGCATCTAGGCCTCCTTAGATTAGGGCAAGGCTGAGGATTGGGAATTCGATCAGGACGAGTAAAACAAGCAACATCACGAAGGCGAAAGGAAGTGCCCCCATGAACACGTCTTTTAGCGATATGCGATCGTCATCAATTGTGGACTTGATGACGAAGCAAGATATGCCCAGTGGAGGAGTCAGCAGCCCGATTTCGGCCCCGACGACTGTAATTATCCCGAACCAGATCAGAGACATGTCGAGTGCTTCAGCCATAGGTAGAAACAAAGGGACCACAATCAGGATGATCGACGCTGTATCTAAAAGAGTGCCCAAGAATAACATCAGCATGACGTAGAGCAGCATGATCGTCCAGAATGACGCGGAATTGCCTGCCAGCAAATCCTGCAGTTGGTTGGGCAAGCCTGCGAGTCCCAACATTCGACTGTAGATTGATGCTGCCGTGATAAGAAACAGGATAGCCGCGGTGATGTGGCCGGTTTCCAGCAACGCTTCCCAGAATGCGCTCAGAGACATAGACTTGCGCAGAACGGCGATGATTAGGGCGACAAAGGCTCCCGCTGCGCCCGCTTCGACCGCAGTAAGCCAACCTGTGTAGATACCTCCCAGAACGATAGTGATAATGAACAGAGTTGGCAGCGTCTTGGACGCGACCTCGCGACCTGACATCCATTCAGAGTCTTCCACGGCGCGGCCGCCTACAAATCCGGGGGTGAAGCGGCCCATACCCCAAATCGCGCCAACATAGGCGGCAGCCAGCATGATACCTGGGATGACGCCTGCCAAGAACATGTCGCCCACCGACTGTTCGGCCACAAAGGAATAGATGATCAACATGGCGGATGGCGGAATGATCATGCCCAGTACGGACGAGCCAGCGACTACTCCAACAGCAAATCGTGGATTGTAATCCTTCGCCAGCATCTGCGGCACCGAAACTTTGGTGAACACTGATGCGGAGGCAATCGATGAACCGGTCACTGCAGCAAAGATGGCGTTTGCACCAACTGTCGCCATACCGATCCCGCCTTTGACTTTTCGGAACCGCAAGGTCATCACATCATAGATGTCTCTGCCTAGCCCTGCCTTTGATACGATCAGACCCATAAAGGTGAACAATGGAATGGTGGCAAAGCTATATTCCATAGCACTGTCGCCGACCGCCACCTTCAGCAGGTTCAGTGCCAGCGTGAAATTGTCCCGCATCAGCCAGATAGATATGAAAGAGACTACGCCTAGGGCGATCGGAATATAAAGGCCTGCGTAAATCAGAAATACGATAGAGACGACCGAGATCAGGCCAATTTCAATCGGCGTCATTTTGACGTCTCATCAAGTTCGGGTGCGCGGATCAACTGCGGGCGGTCCTGCGCCGTGATGACCTTGAGCAGGAAGATCACACTGGCAAGCGCGGTACCGCACGCAATGACTAATTTGACCGGCCACCATGGCAGAGTAAACAGACCCGGCACACCGAAATAATCTCGTGTTTCCCACATATGCAGAAAATCTGGGAACGTTACATATGCAATCAAGGCCATAAAGATTGCCGAGATCGCATTGATGATACGCCTGAGATTTGACGTTAATCCAGGACGCCGATGGTGTAGAAGATTGAGAAAGCCGTCAGACCGAGTCAGTCGATCCACTCTGACGACGTCTGCAAGTTGAAGAAAAACGATCATCACGACAGAGAACTGCACCATCTCATAGGTGCCCCGCAGAGGTGCTGAAAACAGGCCTCGGGCAATCACGTCGACATTCAGGACTACCACCAACGCCAGTACGACGAGCGTACCCAACGCGTTGGCGGCGATAGCCATCGAATTGGCGACGCGCGACAGGCCAGCAACAGCGGTCTTCAGCATGTAAGGCCCCTTCCTCGGATCCCCAGTTGATTACTCGGCTGTCCAGTCTCGCACACCGGAGAATCCGGCATCCTGCAGCTTGCCGAGGTACGCTGCCAGCATTTCGTCGCCCTGTTCGCCATTGTCATTCAGCACGGCAGCCCATTCCTGCGCCACATTTGGCATCGCATTGGCCCATGCAGCACGATCTTCTTCCGACACTTCGACAATTGTTCCGCCTGCATCGATGTAAGCCTCTCGTGAGGCATCCGCACGGTCCATAGCTATACCTGCTACGTGGTCGCGGTATTCAACAGCGACGGCCTGAAGAGCGTCTTTGACTTCGTCGGGCAAGCTCGCCCAATAGTCGGCGTTTACAGTGACGGTTTTGGTGTTCACCGCACCAAGATCTGCCTTCAACATGTATGGAGCTACCTCAACGATTTTAAACGTTTTGGAAGCTTCTGGCCAAATCATCACGCAATCGACCAAACCAGTTTGTACCATGTTGTAGAAATCTGTCAGCCCTCCACGAACACCCGTTGCGTCTTTAATGCCCTCGAGGTAGCGCAGATTTAGACCGGCCCCTGCAATCTTGCGCCCTTCAAGCGCTGCAACTGCTTCAACTGGTTCAGAACAGAACAACTGATATGTGTCGAGAACGACGCCCGTTGCCAGATAAACCTGGTTCTGTGCAGCGAACTCGTTCTGCATTGCGGGATATTCGCGCGCGATTTCATCCACGGCCTTGGCCACTGCGCGGGCATCTGATGCAACAAAGGGTGTCGAGCCGGAAATTCCTTGGCTGGGCAGTTTCGAAGAATGAAATATGGTTGTGACAATGCCAATGTCACCAAGCCCAAGCTGGACGCCCTCCAGAACGCCTTTCGGCTTGACGATGGAACCGCCATAATTCTCCTGCCAGTTCATTTTGTAATTTCCGGTTTCGGCTAACCGCTTATCCACTTCGGGAATAAAGAAGTTCGAGAATTCCTTCACCCACAATGCTCTGTCCGGATACCCATCGATAACAACAGCTGAAATCGTTTCCTCCGCCGCTGCTGGCAATGCCATGACCGTTGCAATCGCAGCGCCTAACAGGCTGTTTTTGGTCCAGTTTTTCATTATTTCTCCTCCCAGAAAGTCAGGTCATTTTGATTTGTGTTAGTTGGTTTTGACCCAATTTACGGTCAGGTCAGTGCCTGCCGCTTCGAACAACTTAGCAATAGCGCAATACTTGGCCGTTTCCGCGCCGACACGTGCCAGATCATTCTCGCTGGCGCCTGTATCGCAAAGCACCGTGAGCGTGATTTCGGGAAACGGAATGTCGATTTCTTCTTCCATCAGCACGCCGCGCCGATCAAATTTGCAGCTTGTTTCGATCGTGACGGTTCCAAGATCAATCCCCAATCGATGCGCGTTCTTGTGACCGATAACATTGGTGCAGGCGATCAACGCGGTCATGGCGGCTTCGGTCGGTGAAGGGCCCAGATTGGTGCCCCCGCGTTCAATGGGTTCATCGATAACAACATTCAGATCACGAACGGATATCTCAGTCCGCGCATGAGTAGGGCATTGGGCAGTCGCTCGGTAGGTTACGACGGTTTTCATTTTGACGGTCATAGAGTTACATCCTTAGGCGTAAGAGCACACTTTTTCGAACGCAAAACGGGGCAGTTTGTGGAACAGGCCTGTTTCATCCGCGTAACCTAGATTGCAAAGGAAGTTCGATTTTAACGTTGTGTTCTCAAAGAATTCTTCGTCAACGATTTCGTTTGAAAAACCCGACATGGCGCCAACATCGAGTCCAACTGCCCGAGCTGCGATCATGAAATAGGCTCCCTGAAGTGTGCCGTTGCGAAAAGCCGTGACCGCTACGTATTTGGGATTGTTTTCAAACATGTGGCGACGGTCTTCATGCGGGAATAGAAATGGCAGTTCCTTCCAGAACTCCATGTCGTACGCAATAATAGCCGTTATCGGCGCAGCCATCATCTTTGGAACATTTTTCGGCTTTAACGATTTCGCGAGCCGCTTTTTTCCCGCGACGCTTTTTACAAAAATAAACCGAGCCGGCAGCGTATTCATGCTGGTCGCGCCATTGATCGTAATGTCGTAGATTTCTTTCAGTAACTCGTCGGGAACGGGCTTGTCGGTCCATGCGTAATGGGATCTGGATTCGCGTAATATCAGGGCGATAGCATCATCTGACAGGCGTGGAATGCGCTCTCTAAGATCGCGATGATCTTGCTGTGCCTTGATGCGAAGTGCTTCCAGGATTTCTCCCGTCGGTGCGCTCATGCCGCGGCCACATTTGATTTTGCATCTTTTTCGTCGATCACGGGGCTGGCGCAGATTCCAATACCCTCTATTTCAATCTCAACTGTTTCACCCGGCTTTAGCCAGCGAGGATTTGGTTTTTTTGCATGGCCAACTCCCGGAGGTGTGCCCAATGCGATAAGGTCGCCTGGCTCGAGCGTCGTGTACTCAGAAATTGTTGCGAGAACCTGGGGAGCTCCCCATATCATATTGGCAGTGTTTGAGCTTTGGAGAATCTCATCTCCAACGCGGCTTTCGATTTTTAGGCCAGATGCTCCTTCCGGCAACTCATCAGGTGTTACGGTGAAGGGTCCAATTGCACCAGTGTCATCGAAGTTTTTGCCGGGCGTCCACTGAACCGTTTTGCGCTGGTAGTCTCGCAGCGATCCATCATTGAAAACTGTATAGCCAAACACATGATCGAGCGCATCCTCTTCTGAGATATGACGGCCGCGTTTCCCCACAATCAGCATCAGTTCGGCTTCGTAGTCGAGCATCTCTGAACAGGCGGGGCGAACCATCGGCTGCCCCGCCGCCATGAGCGAATTCTTCCCGCGCATGAAAAGCGTCGGATACTCGGGGATTTCATAACCGCCCTCTTTGATGTGGTCAGTATAGTTCAAGCCCATGCAAATGACGGTGCCCGGGGTGGTCAACGGCAACGCTGGCGTGATGGCCGATACTGGCACAGTTTTAGCAGCAGCTATTTTCTCGGCCAACGAGTCGGTTAGCCTAGGGTTGGCAATCAATCCCATCAGATCAAAACCGACTGAAGGGTCCAAAGCCGTCAGATTTACAGCATTTTTGCCTTTTACCACAAATACCGCAGTGCCTTCCGCAGTCTCTCCCACCAGGTATTTCATTTCCGCTACCCCAATCAGCTTACTTGCTTTTTGCCGACTATTTTGCATTAAGTCAAATAATATCGATATTTTAGGAGGCGGCAATGGTTGCTTGGGTGGATTACAAAACGGAAGCTAGGAGACGCGGCGCACTCGCGCTAGAACTATATGTTGCGCACAGTACGCCGGCAAAAACGCCCGAAGACTTAAAGGCGTCACTGTCGGATCATCTGGCCTACCAGGCTGAGCTTGAACGATCAGGACAATTGGCTTTTGCTGGGCCAATGTCCGACGATACAGGCGAGCACATGCAGGGTATGGGCCTAATAATTTATCGAGCAGATAGCCTTGAGGAGGCTCGTATTCTCGCAGAAAATGACCCGATGCACAAAAGCGGAGCCCGAAGCTTCGTATTGCGCCGCTGGATGATAAACGAAGGTTCTTTGAATCTGTCGGTTGGACTGTCGACCGGTAAGAGTGTCCTAAGCTAAGGACTGGTGAATAATAGCTCTGCGTAACAAAGGAAGCAGTCGGATATGGACGCCATGTTTGATACCGAAGGAAAGGAAAAATCGGCAACTCACGGCGCCTACCGAACGTTGCGCGAGATGATCCTGACTGGCGAACTGCCTGCGGGAGAAAAGCTCAAGATCGATCGACTGCGTGGACTGCTGAACACAGGCGCAAGTCCGATTCGCGAGGCTCTGAGCCTTTTGACATCTGATATGCTAGTGGAACGGATCGACCAACGTGGCTTCCGGGCGGCACCGGTGAGCAAATCCAATTTCGAAGAAATCCTTCTTTTGCGCTGCAATCTTGAAGAAACCGCATTGCGCACTTCAATCGCCAACGCAGATGCTGCTTGGGAAAACAGGCTCGTACTGATTCACCACCATATGAAGAAGGCAAACCAGCAAGGTTCGTTGGCCTTTGAAATCGGGCACAAAGCGTTTCACATGGCTCTGCTCGAAAATTCCAAGTTGCCCATGCTGCAACGATACTGCTCACAGCTTTATGACCTGAATATTCGGTATCGCAACTTAGCAGCAGGCGGACCAAGTTATCGGAAACGGGACATAGCAGCCGAACACCAGCAGATTTTTGATGCGGCACTGGACCGCGACACGGACAACGCCACTCGGCATTTGATAGATCATTACCGTCGGACCGGTGAGTACCTCAGTAGTCAGATGGACACCTAATCCGCCGCATAATCAATCAAACTAGATGGGCCATATGCACTCTTAGATCGGGCCGCTCCAACGCCCGAAATCTCTGAAGACGGACAAATCCAAAATACTCTGATGGGCAGGCCATGTGCCAATTGTCCTGAGTAATTCCGGTCGAGCCTGCAATGTCGGGGGTCAAGTTTCAGGTTCAATTTTTGTGTAAAGATCAAACACCTTGAGAGCTTTGGCGCTGAATGCAAAAGAGGGGCCGCCCCCCATGTAAGTCGCCATAGCAAGTGCTTCGCAGAATTCTTCGCGCGTCGCCTTGAGCCTCACCAGAGAACGTACATGAAATCCGATGCAGCTGTCGCATCGGGTTGCAATCGCAATGCCTAATGCAATGAACTCCTTGGTTTTCTCGCTGAGTGCTCCGTTTGCCTTGGCTGCTTTTCCCATCATGCCAAACCCTTTGACAGTTTTGGGTATCTCGCTGCTCAGTGTTGCGATATTGGCCTCAGTCTCAGCCATGAAGTCCTGCCAATCCATCCGCGTCTCCTTCAGATTCGTTCGTCGGCACCCATCCTGCGTTCCAACCAGCGTACACCCGCACTGATGATTAGGACCAGCACAAGGTATTCAACGATGAGCAGGGAGTAGATTTCAAGCGGGCGGTACTCGGTCACGACCAGTTCATTGGCGCGTCTGGTCAATTCCTGCATCCCTATGACCGAAGCAAATGCGCTCATCTTCACGATATAGATAAACTGGTTCGCCAGAGGCGGTAGGATGCGGCGCACCGCCTGAGGCATGATCACATAGCGCATGGTCTGATAGTAGTTCAGGCCAATGGTCTGGGCCGCCTCGCCTTGCCCTCTGGCGATGGACTGAATGCCGGAGCGGTAAATCTCTGCCGTGAAGGCACTATCAGATATTGCCAGCGTGATGATCGCGCCCCAAAACGGATCGATTGGGATGTCAAGGCCAATTGATTTGAAGACAATTGGCAACCCGTAGAACACCCAGAACAGCATGGGTAGCAGCGGAATGGAACGGACAAACTCAACGTATATTCTGTTGATCAGGCGCAGCCAACGGCGGCTGGATTGGCCGGGCAAGGCCACGATCAAGCCGAGCACAATAGAAATGGAAGCAGCGATCACCGAGATAAGTATCGTTGCCCCCATTCCGGAGATCAGGAACTTGATGTTGGTCCACCCTGACGCCGTGCGCGGGTCAATCACGTACCAGCCCCAGTTGCCCGAGGCGCCGCACCCCGTCAGCAAGAGCAGCAGTGAAAGCGGAAAGATCAGTCTTTTCACATTCGGCTCCTAATGCTGCAGAATCTGGCTGAGAAACTTCTGGCACCGCGCGGTTTTGGGATTACCAAAGAAATCCTCAGGCGTGCCATGTTCCACAATCTCGCCTTCGTCCATGAACACCATCTGATCAGCGACCTTGCGGGCAAAGCCCATTTCGTGGGTCACTACCACCATCGTCATTCCGTCCTGCGCAAGTTCCACCATCACGTCTAACACTTCAGAGATCATCTCTGGATCCAGAGCCGACGTTGGTTCGTCAAAAAGTAGGGCTTTAGGTTCCATGCAGAGTGACCGGGCAATGGCCACTCGTTGTTGTTGGCCGCCAGACAGCTGGCCAGGCGTCTTGGCTGCCTGATCTGGTATTCGCACGCGGTTCAGGTAGTGTCTGGCTCGCTCCTCGGCATCCGCCCGGTTCAATCCGCGCGCCTTCATCGGTCCAAGTGTCAGATTGTCAAGCACGCTAAGATGCGGAAACAGATTGAACTGCTGGAACACCATGCCGATCTCGCCCTGGATTGAGGCAACGGATTGTGGGTCATTGGTCAGCTCCTTGCCATAAAGCTGGATCGTACCGCTCTGATGCGCTTCCAACTTGTTGATGCAGCGGACGACGGTCGATTTGCCAGACCCGGAGGGGCCGCAGACCACCACTTTTTCGCCGGCGGAAACATTGAGATTGATGTCCTTTAGAACGTGGAAGTCGCCGAACCATTTGTTCACGGCAACCAGCTCTATTGCCGCTTCTACCATTCCATTCCCCAATTTCAAACGCTCCGATGCGCACAAGATGCGAGCCTATTTGATTTCTGTGCCGTATCAAGCAAATATGGCCTGTCTAAAAACAAGAACTGCATCACACCAACGGGAGTTTTAACGTGAGAACATTATTCAAGGCAGCGGCTGTCGCTGTGATTGGCCTGACGCTGGCAGGCACTGCAAGTGCGCAGTCTGCACTCAATGAAATATTGAGTGATGGCGTTCTGAAGGTTGGGACTACCGGGGACTGGAACCCGATGACGGTGCGCGACCCGGCAACGAATTCCTATAAGGGTTTCGACATCGATATCATGAATGAGCTCGCCACCGACCTTGGAGTCGAAGTAGAGTTTGTTCCAACCGATTGGAAAACTCTTGTTAATGGTGTTGTCGCGGGGCAGTACCACATCACCGGTTCGGCCTCGATCTCTCCACCCCGCATGAAGGCCGCGGGGTTCTCGGAAAGCTACATTGCGGTTGAGATTTTCCCCTTCACCACCAAGGAAAAGGCGGGCAACTTCTCTGGCTACGAGTCGATCAACAAGGCTGATGTGAAGGTCGCAACCACTTTAGGCACAACTTTTGAAAAGCTCGTGCGGGAATGGTTCCCGGATGCCGATATCAAAGTGGTCGAAGCGCCTGCACGTGGATATCAAGAGGTACTGGCTGGTCGTGCTGACGTTTTCATTACGTCCAACATCGAGGGATCGACGTTGGAAGAAAAGTTCGATGTGGTGCGTGTGCCTGACACAGGTCCGCGTTCACCCTCGCCAATTGCTATGTTGTTGCCGCAGAATGATCAGGTCTGGATCAACTACGTCAACAATTGGGTGAAATTGAAGAAAGCCAAGGGCTTCTTTGAAGGCAACAAGGCTAAGTGGGGCCTTTAACCGAAAACCAACAGGAGGCGAAGTACTTAAGATCCGCCGCCTGTTCCGTTTGGAGCCGCCATGCAACTAAATTTGATGACTTGGCCCGAAGTGGACCTTCGGCTTAAGCAGGGTTGCTGTGTAATGTTGCCAACCGGTTCCACCGAACAGCATGGACCGATGGGGCTTGTAGGCACAGATGCCATTTGCGCCAACCAGATTGCTCTGTCCGCCGCGATACTCTGCAACGGCATCGTCGCCCCACCGCTTGCTTACACGCCAGCCCCTTTCAACGCGCGATTTCCAGGGACGGTTTCGATCACCACGGAGCTTTTCCAAGAAACTCTGTCGCAAATTTGCGCTGGGCTTCTGGAACAAGGTTTTCGGGGTGTTTTTATTGTCAACGGCCATGGTGCCAATCTCGAACCAGCCTATGCGGTTGCTTCTGATCTGCCCGCCGGTGCGATACATGTCCAAAACTGGTGGGACCCGGTGCACGTTGCAGAACTTCGTGCCGAAATGTTTGGGGATTGGGAAGGGATGCATGCAACCCCCTCCGAAATTGCTATAACTCAGGTTTTCCACGGGCAAAAACCAATGGGCGTTGCTGCAGAACCACCCGAGAAGCTTTCGGCCGCCTACATCGCGGCTCACAGTGGAGACAAACACGGGCCCCCTGACGAACACCGCGCGAGGTTCCCCGATGGCCGGGTCGGTTCACATTCAGCATTGGCGACGCCCGAAAAGGGGGGAATTTTGCTGAGAGTCGCGGCAGAAGCTCTTGCAAGTGCTTTTAACGCTTTCAGCGCAAATAAGCGGGCCACCGGGACCTGACACCTGCCTTACCCAGCCTTCACTAGTCGATCCACGTTGAGGAATGCACGAGCAGAACAAGAGCGGGCACCCGTTGCTAGGAAGAATGGCTCAATCGCCTTGAATCAATGGAGCTGGGAACGCTTACCTGAGGGGAAGGATTGTTGCCAACATTTTTTTGTAAGGCCAGCCTGCTGAAATTTGTCTAGCCCGACTCTAAAGCGCTGGCATACCGTTGGGCGTCACCACGAGCGATGATTTTTCGTTGCTCCAAGATATCTAAACATCGCAACGCCAGATCTGGGGCTTCGTAACAGCCCTGTGCGATCAGCGCGGTTCGCTTGATTTGGTCTGAACTCAACGCCTCAGGTTGCGAAAAATCCCGAAGATACAACGCATCGCCATCCAACATCTGTGTCGCAGAAGTTGGCGGAACTGCGCCACGCCAGGTTGAAAGCACCAGCCGTTTTATGAAATGCAGAAAACTGTGGAACATGAATTCGTTCTCTCGGAGAAAAACGTCAATTTCCCCAAAGCTCGGTTGGTCCTCGTATATTGGGTAAAACGAGACCTCGGTCTGGACACCGACGGCGTTCGCCAGATGCCTCTTGGCATGCTCAAGCGCAAGAATTTCCGCGCCCTGAATATCTATCTTGATAAAATCGGCATCCGCCAGCTCTGTCAGTTCATCAAGTCGCGTGGTTTCAAATTCAATGACACCTGTTGGTGTCGCCGCTCGCCTCAATCCGCGAAGATAGGAAAGGGTCGCCTTTCGTATCTGCAAGAAAGACGTCAGACCGGTACCGCGATAAAGGTGCAATTCTTTTGGTCTACCGTCTCCGATAGCGTACGGTAGATACGTTTCCGATTGTTCACTTTGGTCGATTAGTTGGTCTAGCGTACCTTCCTGCGGGTCAAATCCCGTCACCCGACAGAGACCCGCTTCCAACAATTTTTGGTAAGGTCTTTCCGCGTTTGATTTCGCCGCCCCAATGTCAACGATATGGATGGGGCGATCCAAGGGCAGGATTTCTTTCAGAATTAATAAGGGAGACGTTGAGTCCTCTTTAGAGGATCCGGGCAATTCACTCATTTTCAACTCTCCATCTCATGCTTGATGTAAAATAGGTAGTCAGGCAGCGCCCCAAAAAACCAAGAATCCCAACCTCCGATCGACAATGCAAGGACGACAGTCATTCGACGATCCGGTCATGCAACGCTTTGCTTTGGTGCAGGGGTTGTATCGAAAGCGCATGGTCCATGGCAATCCGCCTCAATTCCAGCAACTCGGCATCCTCCATCAGAACAAATCCACGCATAGCCAACATGAAGGCTCTCTTGTTGCCCGGGCTATAGAGGAAACGATGCAGGGGCTTGGGCAGATGGTCACGGATCGCGGGCAGATCGGGAGCAACAACCGGCAATCCAAAAGTAAGAGCCATCATTATCGAGCCCGAACTAAAAACACGTTCAAAAGGAGCGACGCAAACATGGGCCGCGGCAACCATATCCCTAAACTCGTCATCCGGCAGGAAACGGTCAGGCATGTTGACGTTGCCCATCTTCCGGATCCACCGCAATCCGCGACGTTCGCTGCGTGAAACTTTGCCCGCAATGTCGATCTTCCAGGCGTCCGTGTGTTTTGCAAGTGTCTTTAGCCCGGCCCAAAGAAACTGGCCGCCTCGATTCTCTTGTACCTTTCCAATGTGTATGAAAGCGCGCCGGTCTTGTTTTGGCAGAACATCCCGACGTGCAAGGGTTATGTCCTGTGCTTCGAGTTGGCCAAGATAACTGGGATGAGAGACGACACAAAGCTGGTCTTCAGAAATTTTATATGCTTCGGACATTACCTGTTTCGCATGTGGCGTGTGCACATGAACAACATCCATCATTGGAACGAGCATTTTGCGACCTGCATCAATCGCGGCCATGTCGCGAGCGGAGTTGTGAGGCAAGAAATTGTGGACCGTCCAGACAAGTCGTACACCCTTTCGCTTGAGTGCCAACAAACCCTGCTCGACTAGTTTTAGCTCATCTGCAAGTTCTTGATTTTCTTGGGGCTGACCAAACTGGCGATCTTCCCAGTGGATCCAATAAATGTCGTCTGCATCGAACTGGAAATCGTCACCTCGAACGAACGAAGTCAAAGGGTAGGCCTTCTGATCATAACCATCAAAAGCGCAATATAACATGTTTTGGTACGGGTTTCGGCGGGACCCCGTCGATGAAACCAAAGAGGGCATGAGTAAAAGTATTTCCCTTACTTGGAGTGGACGGTTGGGTTTTTTGGCTGACCTTCAGTAGTGCCGATGTCAGAGCGGGCCGAGTAGTTTAAAGCCTAGCGCTCGACTTTTATCATAAACTGCTGCCCCATCCGAGACAAATGGGTATCTGGCGAGATACCCAAAAACTGCATTGCATCGTGTACTGCCTCTTTCACATGCCTTCGACCTTCGCGTTTCCAGAGAAAATCATCACCAGCAATGATACCTCCGCTGCGCACCTTGCGAAAGCATATCTCGATGTCTTCTTTAACAAAATCATATAGATGGTTGCCGTCAATATATACCCAGTCGAAATAATCATCAGCGTATTCGGTCAAAACGTCTGCAGAGAATCCTTTTCGAATGGTCACGTTTCCATGACCAGAAAACTCGGCAACGATAGATTGATACATATCGTCCATCTGATCGCGATGCTCGTGCTTGCCGTGAGTCCAATCCTTTTGGGGACCATCCGCGATCAATCCCCATGGATCAATTAAGACGAGTTCTTGAGGTTCTGTAATGTCCAGAATCTCAAGCGAGAAACTTCCCTGCCAAACTCCGATTTCGGCGCATCTGCCGTTTTTTGGCATTTGGCGCAACAAGTTCTGACGATTTTCGTGACGGCGAGGCGACTTCGAACGCATCTGGGCGTTGGCGGTTTGCACCGGCCGTTCCAGATTCTCCGTCAACGCTTGTTCTATGCTCTCAGGCTCCTCTGGTTTCGGCTTGGGTACGGCTGTCAGCTTTTCCCGCATCGCAATGTAGTCCGGGTCCGACTTCAATTCGGACAGTCGAATTTTATTGATGGCAATACCGGCCTTTTCCAAAAATGCCACTTCAGGATCGTCACGCAATACCTTCAGTCGCTGACGCATCGCATCAAGATGGCGCTGAATCGACCGGTCCAGAGTACCACCCCGGTTCCATCGAACCCAATAAGTGTCATCGATTACCTGAGAAACGTGGTTCGCCCGTCCCCGATCACGCTTGAGTAGATAAGAATCAACTGAGCGGACCGCGTAGTGGTTTACCTGCGCAACGTCATAGCCATAGTCGTGGGCTGGTCGTCGGGGCTCACCAGCTTCATTTGCTTCAATGTATTTTGATCCCCATTTGATTTTCTCGCGGTATTGTTCCTGGTAGTCCGGCGCGTGTAACCCAAGCTTTTTGAGCCTCGTGTCTTTGCGAAACATGGTCTTTACGAAACGAAGATCTTTGCTCGTGGTGGGTTCAAGTGGCTCGGCGTCTGTAAAGGTCTCCATGGATTCTCCGAACGGGAAATCCACTGATCCATTGCTTGAGAACATTCTCCAGGTGACCGGGATGGCATCCGCACCAGGGAACGCATTGATCAGGTCATCGACACCACCATCTCCAACCTGAACGTTCAGGAACTCGTCGACATCGGTCACATATACCCAATCGGCCTGAGCAAAAATCGGATCTTCAAAAGCATACTTTAGTGCTGACTTGTGAGGGCCACGTCGTAATACCTTGTTACGCCGATGTGTCAGAACTCCAAGTTCTGTCAATCGCTCCAGTAGGAAGTCCGTTCCATCACTACAGTCGTTTGTGAAGATCAGAAAATTATCGAAACCTATCGCCTGATGATAAGCAATCCATTCCAACAGAAACGGCGCTTCATTCTTCATGGTGGAAATGATGAGTTTCACTGATCGATTCCGTCGTCATAGCCAGAAAGAGCGCTTCGCGCCACACTGCTCGATATAAGTGGATGAGCGGAGTTTCGAAGTCAACCTTTCGACGGCAAGCCAAGGGTGTCGAGCCTCATACTCCAACTTGAGAAGAAGTCGGATTGACGTTTTAATTAAGGAACTGAGGCACAAAGCCAGCATTGGCTGAGACCGACAAAAACCATTGCTTCCGGTGGTCAGCGTCGCTGGGTGGTTTCGCCCAGCAGTAGAGAATAGAAAATTGCAGCCGTGTAGCCGAATACAGCGTATTGCATGCCTTGAGGCACGATCTCTCGATAGGCTCGAACCAGCGTGGCATAGTCCGAGTACAGCTTTTCTACTGGAATGTTAGAAAGGTCCCAAAGATGGTGATGGGCGTCAATCATACTAGCTTTCCTTCCGCACCGGTTTCGCGGCTCGCACTAATTCCGGTCGTGCGCGCCAGAATATCGACGCCCTGCATTTTCCAGAAGTGCAGCAAATCAATGAAGATCCAGTTTTCTGCGAGTTTATCTGTCTCGCGCCGGTAGATGTCGATCACCCGGAATTCGCCGGGTGTGTTGGTTGCAGGCATACCCATGAAACCGCCTGACGGTGTGGCTGTGAAGTTTGGCCAGCCGAAAAAGCCTCCGAAATTACCTTCGGCCAGGCGGGCGATGTGCCGGGTCTTGCTGCGGTTTTTGAGAGTCGCGCGAAAGGGGCCTGAATGCTGTTTGGCATAGCGTTCAATTGTATAAGTTGCTCCGATACCTTCCGGCCCCCACCAGATCATGTCTTCGGCCCATGTCTGGCGTAACTCATCCTGGAGGCTTAGGGCGCTGTCCCACTGGCCCATGCAGCGGATCATTTCTTCGATCAAGGCCAGTGTCTTTTTGCCACTGCCAGAAACCTGCGGGTCGAACATCACACCCGCATGCGTCATCGGGCCAGGTTGCACCAAATGTGCCGCTGTTTGCTGGGGAAAAGGATTCAATCCGGCCTGCGCTATCAGGTGAGGGATATCGAAGAACATCGCCGTTTGGGATATCTTTCCATTGTCAATTCTGTGGAATTCGCAATAGCGCAGCATTACGATTTTCCCGGTCGGCGGAATGCCCAGCCAAGGGTGGTCAAAAAGGCCCATCAGATGGCCCATGGACACTACCCAAACGCCACCTTGTTCTGCGATCGCATTCTGACCAGCGAAAAAGACGTCCATGCGGCGCTGCATCGCGGACAGCGCCCTGCGAAGTGGGCGCCAAAACGATTCGGCGACGTCGCGTGCCGAATTGAATTCATTGAACGGATGGAAGCCGCGCCAGAGATAGTCTGGGGACGTGAATGCTTCGATCACCGCCAGATGATCTGCATCAACAGAGTTGTCTAACTGTGCATAATAGTCCCTAACGAGTTGCTTTTCTGCGGAAAAATCAGGTTCCATTTGATTGCTTTCTGTTTCCAAATGCCAGTTTTGCATTCGATTGCAAAAATAGGTTGCCAAACAAAACTTCAAATGTCTATGATCTTTGCAAACGAATGCAAAAATTTTAATTGCGTTCCTCCGGGGGGAAATTATGGCCGAAATTCAACTTCGAAATTTGTCCAAGCGTTGGGGTTCGTTTGTGGGTGTTCATGAATTTGACCTGACGATAGCAGACAAAGAGTTTCTAGTTCTTTTGGGTCCGTCTGGATGTGGCAAGACTACGACGATGCGTATGATTGCCGGCCTGGAAGATGCCACCGAGGGCGATATATTGGTGGATGGAAAACGGGTCAACGATCTGGAGCCCAAAGACCGCGATGTCGCGATGGTGTTCCAGAGCTATGCGCTCTACCCAAACATGAATGTTTATGAAAACATTCGCTTCCCCCTCAGGGTGCGTGGAATCGATCCCAAAACCCACGACGAAAAAGTCAAACGCGCCAGTGCCATGGTCGAACTCGATGAGTTTCTGCATCGCAAACCAGCCGAACTGTCAGGCGGCCAGCGCCAGCGCGTTGCGCTTGCCCGTGCGGTTGTGCGCGAGCCAAATGTATTTTTGATGGACGAGCCGCTGTCCAACCTTGATGCCAAGCTTCGGGTGTCGACCCGTGCACAGATCAAGAACCTCTCACACGAGTTGGCGGTCACGACGATTTACGTGACCCATGACCAAATTGAGGCGATGACACTTGCGGATCGGGTTGTGATCATGAAGGCCGGGGTCGTGCAGCAGGTCGGCACGCCGGTCGACATCTATGACCGGCCAGCCAATGCCTTTGTCGCTAGTTTTATCGGGAATCCGGCCATGAACCTAATGGAGGGGGAGTTGAGCGGTGGCACATTTGCGGCCAAGAATGTTGAAATCACTGGTTTGGATGCGGCCGACGGTCCTGTGACGCTGGGTTTCCGCGCTGAGGATGCGAGCGTTGTCGAAAGTGGCGGTCAGATCAACGCGCCGATCTACACCATGGAATTGCTGGGTGACGCGACGATGGTGAGCGTGCGCATCGGCGGGGCGTTGGTTTCGGTCAAAGCCGACAAGAATTACCGCGCAGAGATTGACGACATGGTGTCGATCTCAGTGCCCAATGAACATTGTCACTTGTTCGAGGCAAAAACGGGCGCGCGAATAGGGGGGTGAGACCTCTAATTCCCGCTTTGGCGGGGCCAACGGGTGCAGACTTCGAAGGTGCACCCACCACTAGGGAGAAAGACGAAATGTTCCTGAAAAAGATGGCGCTTGCGAGCGCTATGTCGATAACCGCCACCTCGGCCTTTGCGGAGTGCGAAATTCAAGGCAATGTCAGTATTGTCGGCAACGAGTTTCCGGCAATTCACACGGTTGCGAAAGGCGCTGCCGCCTGCACGGGTGGCGAAGTGAAGTCAAATCTGACGGCGGACCATCAGAAGATCAATCTCGCCGGGATGCAGGGCGATCCTGCGGAATATTCTACTGCGATCATAGCCAACTCTTCCGTTGTCGCGCTGATGAACGAAGATGTCATCCGCCCACTTGATGATCTTGTGGCTGAATACGGGCAGGACATCCCCAAGAACCAGTTGATCACGATTGGTGGTAACGTAATGGCGGTGGCCTTCATGGCGAACGCCCAGACACTTGCCTATCGCAAAGATGTTTTGGCCGATATTGGCGTAGATGTTCCTAAAACATACGAAGAGGTTCTGGAGGCAGCAGAAAAAATTCGCGCAGCCGGCATCAGCCAATATCCCGTAGGCGGCGCCTATCAGGCCGGTTGGAATCTCGCTGAAGAGTTTGTGAATATGTATGCGGGCTTTGGTGGAGAGTTTTTCGTTCCGGGTTCCGCCGAAGTTGCAATCAATAACGAGCAGGGCGTTGCAGCGCTGAACATGATGAAAGCGCTGACCGAATACATGAACCCGGACTTCCTGACACATGATTCCAACGCCACAGGCGCCGAGATGGAAGCTGGCAACGTCATCCTCATGAATATGTGGGGCTCGCGCATGGGTAATCTGATGGATGCTGAAGGTGCTGAGGAGCAAGTCTATTCTAACATCACCGTTGGTGCCCCGTTGACCGTTGGTGGAGGCTCGACCCCGGCTTCGACGTTGTGGTGGGACGGCTGGACAGTTGCCAAAAATATTTCAGACGAAGATGCGGTTGCCACATTCCTGGCGATGAAGCACGGCACCAGCCCGGCTATCTTGAATGACGAAACGATGAGTCAAGCGGTCTGGATGATTGAGGGCTACACGCCGGCACCTGTGAATGATGGCGTCTTCGCCGCCATTGCTGCTGGAACCCGGCCATACCCAATGTTGCCGTATATCGGTTTGCTGCACACTGCTTTAGGCGACAACCTGGCGGATTTCCTGCTCGGTAAGGAGTCTGCGGAGCAGACGCTGGCCGACACAGAAGCCGCGTATACCGCTGCTGCAAAAGAAAAAGGGTTCCTTAAGTAAGGAAACCGAACGATCCTGGAGCGGCACTAGCCGCCCCGGGTTTTCCAATAGGTCATCTGCGTCCGGGGAGGGAGCTAGGCAATGAAACATAAGTCGTTCTTTTGGTTTGTTCTTCCTTCCGCCGCCGCGATGATGTTGTTCATATTTCTTCCAATCATCTCAGTAATTATTCAGTCGCTTCACGTTGAACACGAACAGGTGCTGATTACGGTTGAGAACTGCGGGCCGTTTGGATGCAATGAAGCAACCGGGGTCGATCAAGAGGCAACTGCCGCGCTTCGCGCAGACAAGCCCTTGGGCCAATTTGCTGGTCTTACAACATATCTCGATCGCAATCATCTGGCTGTGGATGAAGTTGGTGAGACTTGGAGAAACGCTACTGGCTGGCGCGATTTCGGATCGCAGATGCTGAACTTGCCGTTTTATAAAGCGATCGGCTTTACACTGACATTTACGTTCGTCGTTACGCCGCTGGTGATAATACTTGGTTTTGTCATTGCAGTTGCGGTGAACAGCGCCGCCAAGATGCTGCGCGGACCGCTGATTTTCTTTTCGCTCTTGCCGATGATGATTACTCCACTAGTCGGTGCGTTGATACTGTTTTGGATGGTGGATGCACGCGGCATCTTTGGGGCCACGCTTCAATACCTGGCGGGCGATCCTGACTTGTCTATCAAGGCATCCACACCGCTGATGTGGATCATGCTGATGGTCTATGGGGTTTGGCACGCAGCGCCATTTGCTTTCATCGTCTATTATGCGGGTTTGCAGTCCGTCAATCAGGATACATTGGAAGCCGCGCGGGTGGATGGTGCCAATCGTTGGCTGCAGATCCGACATGTAATTATCCCGCATTTACTTCCACTGACCACCTTTATCGCTTTGATGCAGCTGATGGATAACTTCCGGGTGTTTGAGCCTATCGTCAGTTTTGCAGCCAACGCGCATGCGACGTCGCTGAGTTGGGCGATATATAACGATTTGGGTGGGGAGACCCGACAACTGTCTTCGGCCGCCGCGACGTCGGTCCTGACCATCATCGGTGTCGCCATCCTTTTATCGCCGGTACTGGTTCGCACCTGGCGTGATTTTGATCGGAAGTAGGTGAAATATGTCTAGCAAAGCGCAACGCCAACCCGCTGTAATCACCCTTTTGGTCGTCACTGTTCTGGCGCTCTGGATGGCATTGGCTGCATTTCCCTTTCTTTGGACGCTTTGGGGGTCTTTCAAAGTAGAAGGCGATTTCTTTTCCAAAGCCGATTGGTCCAATGCTCTGACCGGCACGCTCACTAACGCCGAAACCGGCGCAACTTTTACCGATCAAGGATATTACGGGGCTTGGGTTCAGGAAGAATTCTGGCGTGCGGCATTGAATTCTCTGATTGTCTGTTTCTTCGTTGTCACCATATCGCTGACCCTGGGGACACTTGGCGGCTATGCGTTGGCGCGGTCCACATATCGTTACGCGTTCTGGTTCCTACTTGCGGCGTTGATCTTTCGGGCGATGCCGCCAATTACGCTCGTCTCAGGTTATCTGCCGGTGTTCTTCCAGTGGAACCTGTGGGGGCACACTGCGACAACAATCATTGTGTTGGTTGCCATCAATCAACCTTTTACTCTTTGGATGCTTCATTCCTTTTTCAAGAACATCCCGGCAGAACTGGACGAAAGCGCGATGGTCGACGGCTGCACACGCTTTCAGGCTTTTCGCAATGTGATCATTCCGGTCATGTGGCCGGGCGTTATCACAACAGGGCTGTTTTCGTTTTTGCTCGCTTATAACGACTTCGCAGTGACGACCTTACTGCTGTCCAAAGAAAATCAAACCATGATCCCCAAGGTTGCAAGCTTCCTTGGCACGACCCAAACCAAAGGCAACGTGATGTTTGCGGTGTCTTCTGTCGTCTCGATTACGGCACCTCTTTTTCTTATGGTCCTGTTCTTCCAACGCCAAATCGTTGGTGGCCTGACTGCAGGTGCTGTGAAGGGGTAGCACAGTGTCGAGAGTTCCGGAAAAAGATGCACTAGGCACTTATTGCGAGGCACTTCGCAACTCGTCAGCGAATGCTTTTGCCATCGCGGTTGACCGCTTTTTCGATCCAAAAGCGCAGATCAACATTTTTGATCCGTTCAATTGCATGTCCGGTGCGGCAACGTATGTCGCCGATTTCCTGACTCATCTGCACCGGGCGTTCGGACATCTGCGACGCAGCGATTACATCTCCATTGATGGTAGATACGAAGGCGGTGACTGGGTGCCCTCTCTTGTCACACCCCGTCTTCCGGCGCGAGGTGTCAGAGGACTTTGGGTGGCAGATGTCTCAATCATGGCAGCAATCACATACGCAAACACCAACGCACCGTCCATGATGATCGGATACCGGTCATGCAGTATTATTTCGGAGGATTGCGCATGAAAGGTTCCCGTCCAGAACAAGCGGCACTCACACGCGATACGGATATGTCAAAAACTGAAGACACGCGACGCGTGATCGAAACTATGGTCGATGGCCTCAATGATCATCGCATCGACGATATCGGAGAGTTCTTCAATGAGGGGTTTCGGTGGATCGGAAACCAAGGGTGCGGGACAAAAACTGGCCTATCGGAATTCCAGAACAACTGGCAGCGTCCTTTCCAAGCGGCATTTTCTGACAAGACCTGCATTGATGAGGCGCGCCTTTATATGGGCGAATGGGCGGCTGCGTTTGGCCGACAGGAAGCAACCCATTCGGGCGAGTTTCTTGGCATCGCTCCAACCGGAAAGCGTATAGAGATCCGCTACATGGATTTCTGGAAAGTGGTCGACGGTAAGATCTCTGACAATTGGGTGAACGTCGATTTTGCACACGTTGCCGCACAGTTAGGCGTTGATGTGTTCAATGGCGAAGGCTGGGAAGCCTATGATCGGGGTGATCGAAAAGCCCCGAAGCCATTATAAAATAGGAAGTAAAATGACAATCAAACACCTCAAGCGAGGAAAACCCGCCGCAGACCGTGCCGATGATGATGCAAAGACAGCTGCTGTTGTCGCTGCGACATTGAAAAATATCGAGACCCGTGGCGATATAGCTGTTCGTGAACTGGCGGTGAAGTTCGACAGCTATGATCGTGAAAGTTACCGCCTGTCTCAGGGCGAAATTGATGCGTTGATCGCGAAAGTCAGTCCGCGTGAGTTGGAAGACATCAAATTCGCCCAAACTCAGGTCGTCAATTTTGCTCAGGCCCAACGTGACAGCATGCTTGACGTAGAAGTCGAAACCATGCCGGGTGTCATCCTTGGCCACAAGAACATACCGGTACAGTCGGTCGGTTGCTATGTGCCCGGCGGAAAGTTCCCGATGGTCGCCTCAGCCCATATGTCGGTTGCAACGGCCAAGGTCGCTGGCGTGCCTCGCATCATCGCTTGTACGCCGCCGTTCCACGGCCAACCCAACCCGGCTGTGATCGCGGCAATGCATCTGGGTGGTGCACATGAGATTTACGTTTTGGGTGGCATTCAGGCTGTTGGCGCCATGGCCCTTGGTACGGAAAGCATTGATTCCGTTCATCTGCTGGTCGGCCCGGGCAACGCCTTTGTGGCCGAGGCCAAGAGGCAGCTTTTTGGCCGGGTCGGCATTGATCTTTTTGCAGGCCCAACCGAAACCATGGTGATTGCAGACGAAACTGTGGACGCCGAATTGTGTGCGACCGATTTGCTGGGGCAGGCCGAACACGGCTATAACTCTCCCGCTGTGCTGGTCACCAATTCGCACAGACTGGCAAGCGAAACTCTCTCTGAAATCGATCGAATACTTAAGATTTTGCCCACTGCCGACACAGCCCGTGTGAGTTGGGAGGACTATGGCGAGGTTATCCTGTGTGATACCTACGATGAAATGTTGGAAGTTGCGGACGAAATCGCCTCTGAACATGTGCAAGTGATGACAGACCGCGATGACTGGTTCCTCGAAAATATGACTTGTTATGGCGCCCTCTTCCTCGGCGCGCGCACTAACGTCTCCAATGGCGACAAGGTGATTGGTACCAACCACACGCTACCGACCAAGAAGGCCGGTCGCTATACTGGAGGGCTTTGGGTGGGTAAATACCTGAAAACCCACAGCTATCAAAAAATCACTACGGATGAGGCCGCCGCAAAGATTGGCGCCTACGGCTCGCGGCTTTGCCTGCTGGAAGGGTTCGTCGGTCACGCCGAACAGTGCAATCTGCGCGTTCGTCGCTACGGTGGGCAGAACGTGCCGTACGGAGGGGCCGCCAAGTAATGACCGCAGCCGCTCAGACAAAGCAACGGCTGGAACCGCTTAGGCGGGCAATGTCGGAGTTTGAAGAGACGGAAGTCCGTACGGCCATATCGGCGATATTGTGTGATGAGGCTGTTGTACGGCTGTCTCATCCAATGGGCACCATTTCCGGGCGCGATTTCTTTGACTGTGCCTACGCTCCATTGTTGCAGGCCATGCCCGACCTTGAGCGCCGCGATATTATCGTCGTGGCGGGGGCCGATCAAAACGACATAAATTGGGTTGGCTGCATGGGGCACTATGTGGGCACATTCACGGCTCCTTTTCTGGAAATTCCACCAACCGGCCATCTTGCCCATATGCGGTTTCACGAGTTTTATCGCTTTGACAGAGACCATGTGATGGAAGTCCAGGCGATTTGGGATTTGCCGGAATTGATGATGCAAGCTTCCGCATGGCCGATGGCGCCAAGTTTGGGGCGCGAGATTTGCGTTCCAGGGCCAATGTCGCAGGATGGGCTGTCCGATGGTGACGGGCAACTTAGCCTGCCCAGCCAAAGCCTTGTTATTGATATGCTGACCCAACTTTCACGGCACCCATCGGAGGGTGGGCCAGAGATTATGCAGGCCGAGCGGTTCTGGCATCCGCGTATGAACTGGTACGGGCCTGCCGGTATCGGCACGGCGCGTGGCATTTCCGGGTTTCGCAACTGGCACCAGATACCCTTCTTGAATGCCTTTCCAGATCGCAAAGGCGGCACAACTGGCACCTTGGAATCTCATTTCTTCTCAGAGGGAAATTTCGTCGCCGTAACGGGCTGGCCCAATATGCAGATGACCGCGACTGGCGGTGGCTGGCTTGGCATTGCGCCTTCGGGGAAAAAGATCACCATGTGTAGCCTTGATTTTTGGCGGGTGGAAGAAAACCGCATTCGCGAAAACTGGGTGTTGGTCGACCTTCTGGACGTCTATGCTCAGTTGGGGGTAGATGTGTTTGCCCGAATGCGGGAATTCAATAAGGCGCTCGCCCCAAGATCCATACCCATACCGATTGGAGCAGCTAATGATCCTTCCTAGGACTCCTTCCTTTCGGTTGGATGGTAAGAGTGCTTTGGTCGCGGGGGCCAGTTCGGGCATCGGGCTGGCCTGCGCTGTTGCATTGGGTGAAGCAGGGGCCAACGTGACCTTGGCGGCTCGTCGTGCAGACGCTTTGGAGTCGCTGGCCGCTGAAATGCAAGGCGAGGGTATGATCGCGCAGGCCTTGCAAATCGATGTTGCAGAGACCGCTGCGACGCAAAGCGTGGTTGCCCAATCCGGGCCCTTCGATATCCTCGTGAACTCTGCCGGATCAGCGCGCCATAGCCCTGCCAGTGAGACTGCGGAAGGCGATTTTGATGTTGTCGCAAACCTCAACATCAAGGGCGCGTATTTCTTAACGCAGGCAGTGGCCAAAGGATTATTAAAGGCTGGGAAACCTGGAAGTCTCATAAACATATCGTCTCAGATGGCCCATGTGGGCGGGGTAGATCGGGCTGTTTACTGTGCGACAAAACATGCGGTTGAGGGCTTTACCAAGTCGATGGCTATCGAGTGGGGAAAGGCAGGAATTCGTGTCAACACGATTTGTCCGACATTCATTCTGACCGATCTGACGCGCGCGACTTTCGAACAGCCGGACAAGCGCGCCTGGATCGAAGACAAGATCAAGTTGGGCCGCGTTGGCAAGGTGGAAGATATCATGGGGGCGGTGACTTACTTGGCCTCGGACGCTTCATCATTGGTTACCGGGACGGCCCTGACAATTGACGGTGGATGGACAGCGGAATGAGCAAAAACCGTGTCACCTCGTCAGAAGTTGCTGAACGAGCGGGTGTCAGCCAGTCTGCCGTTTCGCGAACTTTCACCCCCGGTGCGTCCGCATCAAAGAAAACCGTTGAGAAAGTCCGCAAAGCTGCGTCCGAATTGGGGTATCGTCCCAACGTCTTGGCCCGCGCAATGGTATCAGGCAAAAGCCGCATTATCGGTTTGGTCGTTGCCTACCTTGAGAACCAGTTTTATCCCGAAGCGCTGGAAAAGCTATCGAACGAATTGCAAAAGCGCGGTTATCACGTGCTGATTTTTATGGCGGAGCAGACTGCTGGAAACATTGATACAGTTGTCGAAGAAATCCTTGATTATCAGGTCGATGGGATTATTGCAGCCTCCGTCGCATTGTCATCGGACCTGTCAGAGCGGTGTCGCGCTGCAGGGGTGCCGATGGTGCTTTTCAATCGAAGCCAAGACGATCCGAACATGTCTGCCGTGACTTCGGATAACTATGCAGGCGGGCGCAAAGTGGCCGAGTTTCTTTTGGCTGCCGGGCATCGCAAAATTGGGCATATCGCCGGGTGGGAAGGTGCATCGACTCAACGTGACCGCGAAGCAGGATTTGTCGCCGCGCTGGCTGAGGCGGGCGTTGCCCTGCATTCACGGGCAGAAGGTGAATTCACCATGGAAAAAGCAGCAAGTGCTACTCGCAAGTTATTTAGCTCTGATCCGCCAGACGCCGTGTTCGTTGCCAACGATCACATGGCTGTTTCCGTTATGGATACTCTTAGGTTCGAACTTGGCCTGAAAGTACCCGAGGATGTCTCGGTTGTGGGTTTCGACGACGTGCCAGCGGCCAACTGGCCGGCATACAGCCTGACGACAGTCCGTCAGCCTGCCAATCGCATGGTCGCGAACACAGTCGAGATTTTGCTCGACCAGATCGAAAACAACACTACTGAAACCCGCCGCATTGCCATTGACGGTCCGTTGATCTTGCGCGGATCTGCTCGAATACCTGAAGGATGGACCACATGAAGGGGTTTGACCCAAAATTTGCCGACTTTCCGGACTACATTCTCAAGATTACGCGCGAAATCTGGGAAGACCGTGGGATCGCAACCTTGAACCACTATTACGCCGACGACATCCCAATGCGCTTCCCTGAAGGCGTTTCCATAGGCAATCAGCGGACTATGAATGGGACATTGGCCACATTGGCCGAGTTTCCGGACCGCGAGTTGACCGGCGAGGATGTGATATGGTCCGGAAATGAAGATGAAGGGTTCTTGTCTTCACACAGGCTTTTGACGATGGGCACTCACAAGGGAGGCGGTTATTTCGGTCCGGCGACCGGCAAACGGTTTGTGATCCGCGCCGTAGCCGATTGTGCCGCAATAAATGACCAGATCAATGATGAATGGCTGATCCGTGACACGGCGGGCATCGTAAAACAGCTTGGTATGGATACTAAAACTTTCGCCCGGGACCTGATTGCCCGTGAAGGCGGACCAGAGAATTGCGTAAAACCTTTCAGCCCTGCGATCGACGTTGACGGCCCCTACAAGGGACGTGGCAATGACAATGAATGGGGTCAACGTATGGCTGATATTCTGACCCGGATGATGGACAAGGATTTCGCCGTGATCCGTTCTGAATATGATCGGGCTGTGCAGACAGAACATCCGGCGTCCACAACAGTGCACTCCTGGGCAGATACCGAACAGCTTTGGATGGGCCTTCGCGCGTCTTTCCCAAATGCCAAGTTTACGATCGAGCATCAGATTGGACGCGCTGATACGATGTTATCACCCCGTGCCGCAATCCGTTGGGGCCTGCACGGGAAACATGACGGATGGGGCATGTTCGGCCGGCCGACTGGGGCGGACGTTTATGTGATGGGGTTTACCCATGCCGAGTTTGGCCCCCACGGTCTGCGCCGGGAGTGGACGCTGTTTGATCATGTTTCGATTTGGAAGCAGATGTTAATGCAGACAGGAGAGTCATAGGTGTCTGAATACGCACCGGTTCTGGACAATAGTCGGCAAACGCAAATGCATCATACATACCTTGCATCATTGCGCGCGCGACGGCTGAACAATCGTCCTCCTTGTTTCAAGGGTCAATACGTAACCCTTCAAAACAAATTTCTAACTGGAAAAATCACATGACACCGCAAGAAATGGCGACCCGCATCGTGCGCTATGGCGATCTGAGGCCCTGTAAAACCGCTTTTATCGACGCTCATACGCCAGGGTCAGATCAAAAAGAAAATTTCACTATTATCGGAGGTGGCGTAAGCGAGAGCCCCGACCAGCACGTTCACATCTCTATACCCCATGGCTTCAACATTGGGGCGGCAGGGCAACCACCAAAGTGCCGCAATTCGCTGCATGATCATCGCACCGCCGAAGTGTTCTTTGTTTTGTCGGGGCGGTGGCGTTTCTTCTGGGGGCGCTGGGGTACCGCAGGTGAGGTCATTCTAGAGCCCGGTGATATTTTCAATATTCCGACTGGTGTGTTCCGAGGGTTTGAAAACATTGGAACTGATTACGGCATGATCATGGCGATCCTTGGTGGCGACGATGCTGGTGGCGGCGTGATGTGGGCCCCGCAGGTGATCGAGGATGCTGCGGCCCATGGGCTTATTCTAGCCGAAACCGGCAAGCTCATTGACAAAAAGAAAGGCGACGCTCTGCCTGAAGGCATCGCGCCCATGTCGCAGATGACGGACAGCGAATTGGCCAAACGCGGCGAACCGACGACGGCTCAAGTGTTGCCAAATCACGTCGCCCGCTACCTTGACCTTGTGGCTTTGGCCGACCGAAAACCAGTAGATGTGATCGGTGAAAATGCCATTCTGCGCGACAAACCTGGCTTTGAAGTAGACTTTTTGACCCGAGATTCGGCGCAGGAAAAGGCGCAAAAGTCGCGCTTTCCCACAGTTCTGATGCCTGTCCATGGACACTGGCGGGTCGCTTGGGATGGTGGGGATGTGACTTTAGCGTCCGGTGATACGATGAGCGTGCCTGAGAACCATGGTTACACTGTAGTGCCATCGATGGCCGGGGAGGCATCGCTTTATCGTATCGTTGCAACCGGTGACCCGGCAGGTCTGACGTGGACCGGCAACTAAAACTTGGGAGGAGAGCCCACAATGACGCCTATCAAAACAACCCATGTGGGCTCATTGCCTCGCAGTCAGGCAGTGGTGGATTTCATTTTCGCACGCGAAAATGATGCAGCATATGAACTCTCTGCGTTTGATGCATGCATGGCATCCGCTGTGTCCAATACCGTTCGCAAACAGGTTGAGGCCGGGATCGGCATCGTTTCGGACGGGGAGACATCCAAGATCTCCTATGCGACCTACGTGAAAGATCGCTACACCGGCTTTGGCGGGGATAGTCCGCGCAACGCGCCTGCTGATCTGAAGATGTTCCCGGGCTTTCTGGCGCGTCTGGCCGACGATGGCGGCACCCCACAATATGCGCGTCCGATGTGCGTCGGTGAGGTGCGTTCAAAAGGACAGGGCGAGCTCGAAAAAGACATTGCCAATCTGCGATCTGCAATGGGTGAACACGGCGCAGAACGCGGCTTCATGAACGCAGCCAGCCCAGGTGTGATTTCGCTTTTTCTGCAAAACAATTTTTACAAATCGCGAGAGGCTTATCTAGCTGCTTTGGCCGATGCGATGAAGACGGAGTACGAGACCATTGTGGCCTCGGGACTGAATTTGCAATTGGACTGCCCGGATCTCGCGTTGTCCCGTCATATGCTGTTTTCCGATTTAACCGATGCCGAGTTCATCAAGGTGGCAAGCATGCATGTCGAGGCGTTGAATCACGCGCTGTCAGACGTGCCGGCCGAAAATGTCCGAATACACATATGTTGGGGCAATTACGAAGGTCCGCACTGCTGTGACATTCCGATGTCCAAGATGTTTGATACGCTGATGTCTACCAAGTCACGTTATGTGCTGTTTGAAACATCCAATCCACGTCACGGCCATGAATGGACCGTTTTTCGCGACCGTAAGAAAGATATCCCCGATGACAAGGTTCTCGTGCCTGGGGTAGTCGACACCACGACCAATTTTGTCGAGCATCCCGAGTTGGTCGCGCAACGCGTCGAACGCTTCGTCGATATTGTTGGAGCGGATCGCGTAATCGCGGGATCTGACTGCGGTTTTGGCACCTTCGCGGGGTTTGGGGCTGTGGACCCCGACATTGCCTATGCCAAGTTAAAAGCACTGGCCGAAGGCGCCGCACTGGTCAAATGACGCCACTAGTCTTGATTCCGGGGATGATGTGCGATGCCCGCCTCTTTATGCCGCAGATTGCTGCGTTTTCTGGGCGTAGGACGCTTATTTGTGCGCCAATATCGGATCGGCCCTGCATCGAGGAGTTGGCAAAGAATGTTCTGACGAATGCCCCACCACTTTTTGCTCTGGCAGGCGTTTCGATGGGAGGGATCGTCGCGATGGAAATCCTGCGGCAGGCCCCACACCGTATTGAGCGCATTGCATTGCTGGACACCAACCCGCTGGCTGAAACCGACGCGGTAAAGGCCCGAAGGTTTCACCAGTTGGCTTCGGTCAAAGCTGGAGATCTGGCAACAGTCATGCGGGACGAAATGAAGCCCAATTACTTGACTAACGGGTCAAAACGCGAAGAAATACTCTCACTTTGCATGGACATGGCGCTCGATCTGGGGCCGCATGTGTTTCTGACCCAGTCTCGAGCGCTGCAGGACCGGCCCGATCAGACCGTGACGCTGCGAAACGCGAGCCTTCCTGCGCTCGTCCTCTGCGGACGAGATGACACTTTGTGCCCGGTGACGCGCCACGAATTGATTGCTGATCTGATCCCGGGATCGCGATTGCAGGTCATTGAAGGCGCGGGCCATCTGCCGACGCTTGAACAACCCGAACTTACCAACAAAGCGTTTGCGCGCTGGCTGGAGAATTAAATGAATGATACGCTTCTAACCCTGTTGAAACAGATCGATACACCAACTGTGTGCAACGCTATCGAAGTGGCGCAGGGCAAACGTGGGTTCAATGCTTTTACGCGAGGCACAGTACTGGCATCTCACCCCGCCGAACCCGCCGTCGTTGGTTTCGCGCGGAGCGCAAAAATCTCTGCTATTATGCCCCCGGAAGAACCGCCAGAGATCATCAAGGCCCGGCGCATGGACTATTATCGCCATATGGCAGAGGGGCCACGGCCCTCGATCGCGGTCGTGGAGGACATTGATTACCCTCATTGCATTGGAGCGTATTGGGGCGAGATTAATACGACCATTCACAAAGGGTTCGGTCTTTCGGGTGCACTGACCAACGGAGTTATGCGTGATCTGGGTGATCTGCCGAGCGGGTTTCTGGTTTTGGCCGGATCCATCGGTCCCAGTCATGGGTTTGTGCATGTGAAAGAGATCGCTACACCGGTGACGGTATTTGGTCTCAAGATTGCCGACGGTGATCTGGTACATGCGGATCGGCACGGCGCGCTGGTTATTCCGACAGAAGTTCTGCCAGAATTGGAAGGTGCCATTCGGAAATTGCTGGATACGGAAAAACTAGTGCTGGAACCTGCGCAGCGTGATGGGTTTGACTTTGATGCGTTCGAAGCCGCGTGGGCGGCGTTTGAGAGGGCACGCACTTAAATCGCCAAGATCGGTCCCTTCCTATCTTGCTTACATAATTTTATCGGAAATCCTAGATCTGCTGATAAGGACCTTCTGCCTGATCCGGCATTTGTCGTTGCGACGTCAGATCAAGACAGCGTCACGATGTCTTAAGTTTGAGCGGCTTTTGAAAAATAGCAAAAAATAGCGCCGATAAGCAAAACGATAGAGGCAACGACTAGGCTATCCCCGATTTCTCCGGTTGCGTCCCCGATGATACCGGCGCCGACGGGTCCTATGGCTTGCGAGATGGCAAATACTACGGTGAAAAAGCTGATGGTTGCGCCCCAGTCCTGTTGCGAGACGTTCTGGCGGACAAAACTTGTCACAGCTGTGGGCGGCATAAAGACAGAAAACCCAAAAACCAGCGCCGACATGATTAATCCAGCACCACCTGGAACAAAGATCGGCAAGGCAGAACCCAATGCGACCCCAATCAGGACCAGGGCCAACGGTATCCCCGAAGCAAAGCGTGCGAGCACGCCTCGCCACGCAAACGGAGACGCCATGATGCTGAATCCTAGAACCACCCATGTTGCAGTGGTCAGCAGGACGCTGGAATGCTGTTCCTTCATCCAGACAGACAAAAAGGTGACATAAACGATGTAGCCCAACCCAAAAAAAGCGTACCCACAGATTTGTCCAAACATTTTCCTCACAGGAGGAATTGATGGAGCTGCAGTGTCGTGCCTGGCTTCGTTCAGCATTGATGATGCCCAAACTGAAAATGGACAAATAGCCAGAGCAACCATTCCGACACCAATCCACGCCCAGTCCCAGGACTGTGGTCCGAATACATCCAACATAGCAGGAAGGGTTGCGCCACACAGCGCGATGCCCAACCCACCTCCGCCACCAAAATACCATGCGATGGCCAGTGCATTCTTGCGGGGGCTGTCCTGAAATAACGATGCTGCCAGAACGCCACCCGCTACAAAGGAAAGGGCACCAAACAATCCAACCAAAGTACGGCAAATGGTCTGAAATACGAAATTTTCATCGAATCCCGTTGTCAAAAGGCAAACAGACGTTGCCACCGTTCCAATTGCAAACAGCCGGGATGGCGAAATATGCCGGATCAACAAGAGCGTCAGGACAGAACCGGCGATATAGCCGAGTGAGTTAGCCGTATTTAACCAACCCGACTGGGTGAGGTTCCAACCCAAGCTACTTTTCATGGAGGGCAGAATGAGTCCGTATGCAAAACGACCGAAAGCATTGGAAATACTAACTCCAACGGCAAGGCCCTGCAGGATGAGCCAGGGGCGGGAAGGTAATGCCGTTGACATGGGTATCCTTGAAACCTGAGTACGTATCGTGCCCCAAGGCGCTTGATGGCGCAATGCTCTGGCCTCCCCGAGGGCAGTCCAGGCATTTCTCTGCGAGTTAGCGGGTACCACGAAAGACACCAAACTGCTGTTCTGAGCAATCCGGAGCGATGCTATAGTCCACTCACATATGCAATAAGTTGTTCTTGATCGTGGCGGCTAAGGGTATTGAATCTGCCTTTTGAAGATTGAGATTCGCCGCCGTGCCAATCAATGGCTTCACGAACATCTTCGGCGCGCCCGTCGTGGAGAAGTCGTGAGTTTGACGTACTTAACCCAATAAGTGGAGCGGTTCGCCATTCCGCGGCTAGGACGCCCGGCTGTTTAAATCCGTCTCTCAGCTCAGGACCCATATCGTGCAGAAGCAGATCCGAATAGATTTGTACGGGGTGATTACCGCCCTCAATGGCTGGTGTATGACACGCCGCGCATCCGGTCTCTTCAAACAGGGCAAGACCTTGTTGCGAGCCCGGACGTTGCGTACCCAAAGACGCGACATAAAGGCTGACCAGATCAATGATCGCTTCACTTAGTTCATACCCAGCACCCAGATCATCGCTCCCATCATGAAAAGCACGGCAATCACTCTGTTGGGCAGTGCAATCCGTGAAATGGTTTGGCGCCCGCTGACTTGAGAGACCAATGTCCATCGCAAATGCTGTCGCTATTTGATCCTCCAATGTCACATGGTCCGCCTTCCAGCCAAAACGCGCGAGACGACCATCGATGATACGTGCCCTCCCGGATATCCCGTCTTTGTTGGCATCGAGAGGGTCCGCGTTCTTCAACAATGCTTTGTCGGAGATGTCAGAGAACAACCCACGACCTGCCAAGGTTGGCGCACGTCGCAATCCAACGCCCGTGGTCGACGCCAGACCGGGGCCATTGAGTTCCAGTCCGACATTGAAGCGCTCATCAAGCCAAACCTGCCCTTCGGGTTGCAACGTTGTCAGGGCCGCGCTTTGCAATTGTTTGCCATAGTGGGGATCTCCCGCGCCTGTTCCATCGCCAAAACGCGCAAGAAGCCCAGCCGATTGTGTCCGATTTTCAGTCGTCTCAAAGCCTACGGAACCACCGCGCGGATGACAGGAAGCGCAAGATCGGGCATTAAATAATGGGCCCAACCCGTCCGATGCTTTGGTAGTGGCCGGGGCCTGAACCCAGGATCGCTCGAATAACTCTTTCCCCATGAGACGATCAAGCCCCTCATCAGCGATCGCTGTGGTCGTAAGCGTTAGCAACACAAAAAAAGATTTAAGAAACACGGAGGTAACTCATCATGCCTGTTTCCTGATGTTCGATCAGGTGGCAATGAAACATCCAGTCCCCGGGGTTGTCGGCGACGAAGGCAACGGTCACACGTTCTTTTGGTGCAAGTAGTATTGTATCGGCATGGTGATCCGGAAGGCGCTTCCGCTTGTTTGATTTCAGCACCCTGAAGGTATGGCCATGAATGTGGATCGGATGGTGAGCCGACGACTGGTTTCGCAATTCGAACTGATAAGTCTGCCCGCGTTCCAACACTGCAATGGGCGGAGGGAGTTCCGAGTGATCGCGGCCGGGCCATACGGTCTTGTTGATTGCCCAGTTCGTTTCGAAGGACAGGCATAATTCATCCAGCAACAAGCGGTCGAACTCTGTTTCAGGACTTGTCTGGATGCTCTGGCTTGATGCAGCCACACTGAAGCTGAATTTCATCTTGCGGGCATTCGCCAGATCGGGTTCCGGAATGTTGCCTTCGCGCAAGGCACGTGGCCTAAACGGGTAGTTTTTTCTAGATGCGCCTATACCAACAAACGTTGCAATCGGAATTGGTTTGGGTGCGAAATAGTCGACAAGCTGCGCGGTTCCGCCATTCTGGGGCGATCTTATCAAGATATCAAATCGCATGGCAGGTCCAACAACCCATGTCTCCAAGGGAAAGGGCGGGCAGGCGATCCCGTCGATCGCAATCACAAATGCTTCGGCTCCGGTTATGCCCAGCATCATCACACGGGTATTGTCCACATTGATCAGTCGCAGGCGCACATCGGCTGACGATGGCAATTGGATCGTCGGGTTGGTGACCCCATTGCAGGACCGAACTGCCCCAAAACTTCCGCGCCTGCTCGCGCCTTCAGAGGTGAAAAGGGGCAGGAACTCTCTTTTTTCATCAATCCGCCAGTCCTTCAGAAGCAGAACCTCATCGGCGTCAAATGGTTCCTCTTCGTCACCCTCGACGATGAGAACCCCCGCCATCCTGCGGCCGAGTTGTTCGACTGTGTTGCAATGAGTGTGAAAAAAGAATGTTCCTGCATCAGGTGGGGTGAACGCATAGTCCCAGCTTTCGCCCGGATTGACCGGGGGTTGCGAAATGTAGGGAACCCCGTCCTGATCATTTGGAAGTCGTAATCCGTGCCAGTGGATAGAAGTGTGTTCATCCGCCCGGGGCAAGTTATTTTCTAGGGACGTAATGAGCCTGTCACCTAGGCGCATGCGATAAACCGGCGCGTACTGCTCCGCGAATGTCCAAAGAGGCAACACGCGCCCTTCAAATGCAGGCAAGGCAAAAGGGCGCTCCGCCGCGTTGAGCGACAGCTTCACATCGCGCGGATCACTGACGAGCGTGACTTGCGGGCCAAATGGTGGGGCCGCGTATGTATCACCAAATGCTCGCAGCGCGATCGCGGAGAGCGCCGCCGCTCCGCTCCCGGTGATCAGTTTTCTACGGTCCATAAAATACTCAGATACAAATTGTTATTAGAACCCCGGCACGGGGCTAACGCGCCGGGGTGGATTCCAGAGCTCAGAGTGCGTCGCTTTCTTCAAGCTCTACCGAAAGTTCCAAGGATGCACTCAATGCCTCTACCGCCTCGGCCTGGACAACGAGTGAAGTAACAACATCGCCGAGTATTTTTCCACCCACATCATTGCCTTCAGCAAGCATCTGATCGTACGCCATACCGCCGGTTTATGCAGTGCTCCGCATGATATTCATATTGGCCAGAACTTCATCCATGGCTGCGTCCATCGAAGCCTTGCCGTCGGGGGCCAATTCGGAGGCAACGTCCGCAACAGATGCACCGGCAATGATTTCACCAGACATACGTTCGTATTGGCCATTCCAAACGGACATCATGCCAACTTGGTTGAAATAGTGAGAGTTGTGGGTGTTATCAGAAAAACAGTCATGCTCTTCTTCGGTGTCATGCAAGGTAAGTCCCATATTGATGCGATCGCCAGCAAGTTCGCCGTAAGATAGCCCAGCAATCCCGGTCAGGATCGTTGACAGCGCCTCGCCGTCGCTCTTGTTGCCAAAATCAACGCTTGCATCGCCGCCGTCGGACCACGCCGCGACCATTTCTTCGGTATCCGTGACCACAAGGTCTGCGGCGGCCTTAAGGTAATCCCGACGGCGGTCGCAGTTTCTATTGGTGCAGTCATCAAGATCAAAATCGCTGGCCTGGCGATCACCCGCACCCGGTCCCGTTCCATTCAGATCCTGGCCCCACAGCATGAACTCCACAGCGTGATACCCGGTGGCAACGTTTGCTTCTACATCCAGTGCTTCGTGCAATTCCCCAGCAATCAACTCTGGCGTGATGGCGCTGGTGTCCACAACTTTGGGGCCAATTTGCACCGACGTATTCGCGACAATATTTGCCTGAAAAAGCGGGTTTTCATCAGCGGTCCGACCATAAGCGCCGGAATCGACGTAATCTATCAATCCTTCATCTAGCGGCCATGCATTTAGGCGACCTTCCCAATCGTCGACGACTGAATTTCCAAACCGAAAGACTTCGGTTTGCTGGTATTGTTTGCGCGCCGCTTTCCACGCCACACGGGCTGTTTGCAAGTTTTCCGCCGATTGATCTGCGAGGAAACGGTCAACCGCAGACTGCATAGCTACGTTTGCCACAAGAGTATCTTCGAACATCGCGTGGGCGATTTGCACGTAGTTCGAACGAACTCCGCTGGTATCGGCGGACACCGCCGCCGTGCTTGTAAGGGCAAAGCAAGCTGTTGATAAAAGAAAATTATGTAGGCGTTTCATTAGAAACTCCGAAATTACTGGCGAAATGCGATCCTTGTAGGGTCGGTGTGTCGCATATAAAAATTACCTTACTAATTAAGTCAAGAATTATTTTGACGGCATCATATTTCGCATAACCGAAGATTCCGACAACTGGCGGCTAAGTCTTTCTTCGGTGATTGTGGGTCCCAAAAATGCCCAAAAACCCCTTTCGATCCTGCGCTGTATTGCGTAACTAAGCGGTATCAATAGTAGTTTTTGGACGGCGCATGCATGTACTTAAAGAACCGCTGGTTCACTTCTTTATAATTGGCTTGGCTATTTTTGTCTGGTTCTCGGTCCTTAACCCGGAAAGCCAAGCCGAAGCAGACTTCGATCAAATCGTTATAGATGACGCTGATATTGATCGTATGATCCAGCAGTTCGAAGCGACCTGGAAGCGTCCGCCTAATCTTGAAGAACTGGCCACCCTACAAGATGCATTGGTGCGAGAAGAGGTACTTGTGCGAGAGGCACGTTCATTGAGTTTAGATCGCGCAGACAGTGTCGTTCGCGCAAGACTTGCGCAAAAAATGGACTTTTTAACTGCTTCAATTGCTCAGGCTACAAAGCCGGAAGATGTGGTTCTGCAAGAGCATCTAGAGAAGTTTTCCGAGCGGTTCGTGCAGCCGGGCGCAATCGCTTTTCAACAGATTGGTTTTGGATCCAGCGAGGACCCGGATTCTATTGAGGCAGCACTGGCTGCGCTCAATTCCGGTGGTTCGCCGAGTGAATTCGGAATATCGAGCCTGCTACCCCCCAAAATTGCGATGACCCCTTCTCAACAGGTCGATGGCATGTTTGGGCGAGGGTTTTATGATGCCCTCAGCCCGTTGCCCATCGGAAAATGGGCCGGTCCGATTCTTTCTGGCTTTGGCCTTCATCTTGTGCATGTTGACGCTATTGAAGACCCGGTGTTGCCGCAGTTTGAGCAAATATCCGACGACGTGCTTTTTGACTGGCGCCGCGAACTGAAGTCTGAATTGTCTGACGCGCAGCTATCTGAACTCAAAAGTAAATTTGAAATCTCTATGCGCACACCAGAACAATTACGGGAACGGCTGTCTCAATGATCCTACTGCGGCTCATGTTCCTTTTGTGCGTCGTACTGTCGCCATTTAATGCTGCGTATGGGCATGCGCTGGAACCCGGTTATCTGGATTTGCGTCAATTGACTGACCGGAGTTGGCAAGTGTTCTGGCGCAAGCCGGATGTTGCTGGAAAACCAATGGCAATTGACGTCAGAATGCCAGGTTCCTGTGTGTATCCGCTCGACCCCGCACCCAAATTTGACGGTGCTGCCTGGATATCAGCGTGGGTGGTGGATTGCCCTCAAGGGTTGGTTGGAAAAACAGTCACGCTTCAAGGTCTCGAGGCACAGCGCACCGATGTCTTAGTGCGCTACCAGCCTCTTGATCAAACTGCGACCACTAACCGGTTAACGCCGACGCAGAACATATTTGTTGCGTCGCCGGAACCAACAATAATAGACGTCCTAGCAAGTTATTTTCGCCTTGGTTTCGAGCATATTCTGGAGGGTTGGGATCATCTCCTGTTTGTCTTTGCCCTTCTAATTCTAATTCGGGATATCTGGCGACTGATAGGCGCGATAACGGCCTTTACAGTAGCACACTCGATTACACTTGCACTGGCTGCTCTCGGCCATGTTGCAATCCCAGGCCCACCTGTCGAAGCCATAATTGCGTTGTCAATCGTCTTTCTGGCGGTCGAACTGCTCAAGCGAGAAGAAGGCCGACAGCGTCTCTCGGAACGCGCGCCCTGGCTCATCGCATTTGCGTTCGGGCTGTTGCACGGGCTTGGATTTGCCGGAGCATTACGCGAAATCGGTTTGCCGCAAAGCGACATCCCAACAGCTCTCATCGCCTTTAACCTTGGTGTTGAAGCGGGCCAATTGGCATTCGTACTGGCTGTCCTGTTGGTCGGGCAGGCGCTTCGCCGCGTTCTGCCTGCGATCACCAAAAACTGGCAACAAATCCCCGGCGCTTTGAACACCTGCACGGGATATGCGATTGGCTGCATGTCCACATATTGGCTAGTGGAACGGGTCTCCTCATTCTGAGAGTGGATCCTAAATTTCAGCCACGAGGCAAAAAAAAGCAATTTGCCGAGTAAGCATTAATGCAGTCGCCATGAGCGATTGGTCTCAAAAATAGTATTTGGATTACTTTGCAACTGAAACGGTCATGGGGAATTCTTCGCTCAGTTTCATCTTGTATGCCCTCCGCCTATGCTTCGGACAAACTTCTAAGGAGTTTTTGGTATGAGCCGCCTTGAGTTCATTCGGTTAAAAGCGACTTACAGAGACATCTTCCAAGGCCAATTCCTTCATGTCGGCCTTGTTATCCTGTTGGTGCTTGGCGCTCTGTCGCTTTTACCACTAAATACTTCTGGCGCGATGTTCTTGGCTTGGACCGCGCGTGACTGGGCGATCTGCTCGATCTATCTCGCGGTTATTCACCAGGTCATCGTTGCAATTGTCTTTCGGCTAGAACTGTACAAGGGTTTCATGACCCGACTGTTTGGCGATCAGGCGTTAAAAATATGGGGGCTAATCTTTTTGCCTCTTCTTATTGCCCGCCCCCTGACAATCACAATCGTCGGCTGGCTTGATTCCACGCCGATTTCTGGCGCCCGGAACTTAGAAATTGCGGTGGGTACGGCATTCATTCTTTGTGCCGTGCTGACCATGCATTCCGTGATCAAGTACTTCACGCTTCGTCGCGCGATAGGGGCTGATCACTTTGATGATGAAGTCATCGCTATGCCTTTCGTCAAGGAGGGGGTCTTCAGGTACACTTCCAACGCCATGTATGGCTTTGCTTTCTTGGGGCTTTGGGGGATTGCTCTGGTTTTTGGCTCGTGGGACGCCCTCGTCGTCGCGTTCTTTCAGCACGTTTACATTTGGGTGCATTTGATTTTGACAGAGCAACCCGACATTGATCGAATCTACGGACGCAAAGCCCTCTAGCGAACCTTAACTCGTAGGCCAGTTTTCAATCCGAAGTTACAAACTTGTGTTGGATCCTTGGTCACCATCACGAAAGATGATTCTGGCATCGGAAACACGGGCTCTATGGGTCATGACGCAGTTCGATGGCGCAACTTCGAAATGACGGTCTAGCGATAATTCGTCTGTCCGAGATACTCCCCCTGCACGAGAGACGAAAGCGCGTGGAGGGACGGAGGTTAGGACTGACTGTTATAAAGTGAGCCCACCGGCGCTTTTTTTGCCTGAAATCCCGCCAGAAAAACCTTGTATATATCTCTATCGTAGATAGCCTGCGGTTCTGGGAGGATATCTAAATGAAATTGTTGAATAAACTTTTGTCCGGCGCGGCCGTAGCATTTGCGCTGTCTCTGGCCGGGCCTGCGACCGCACAGGATTGCTCGCGGGGGTCTCTGGATGATCGCTTTTGCGATGTAGACGGCGATCTGGTTGCGGACATACCGACTGACCCGGCGGATCAGGTCGATCCTGACACCTTGATTTTCACCTACACACCGGTCGAAGATCCTGCGGTCTATAAAGAAGTCTGGGCGGGTTTCATGGATCACTTGTCTGAGAAAACCGGTAAGGAGGTTGTGTTCTTCGCCGTACAGAACAATGCCGCGCAGATCGAGGCGATGCGTTCGGGGCGACTGCACATTGCTGGTTTTAACACCGGGTCCAACCCGCTTGCGGTCAACTGTGCCGGCTTCCGTCCGTTTACGATAATGGCCTCGCTTGATGGCCATTTTGGATACGAGATGGAAATCATCACTTTTCCCGGCTCGGGAATCGAAAGCGTTGAAGACATCAAGGGCAAGTCGCTAGCCTTCACTTCGCCTACGTCGAACTCGGGTTTCAAAGCGCCATCGGCGATCCTGAAGGGTGACTTCGATATGCTGCCGGAACGCGATTTCGAACCGGTTTTTTCTGGCAAACACGATAACTCAATCCTGGGTGTCGCCAATAAGGACTACGTCGCTGCTTCGATTGCTAACTCGGTGAAGTCTCGCATGATTCGTCGCGACGTCATCAAGGAAGATGATGTTATTACGATTTATAAATCTCAGACTTTCCCGACCACTGGGTTTGGCACGGCTCACAATCTGACGCCGGAGTTGCAACAACAAATCAAAGACGCGTTTTTTAGCTTCGATTGGGAAGGCACTAAGCTAAAAGAAGAGTTCGAAAAATCAAACGAGGGCCAGTTCATCGACATGAACTACAAGGATTTTTGGGAAGTTATCCGCAAAATCGACTCGGCCAACGGCGTCAGTTACGCGTGCCAATAAATCTGATCGGGCGGGCCAATCGGTCCGCCTTATCCAATAAACACCTGGGGCAGGGAGGCTTTCATGCTGCGGCTTGAGAAGCTTGTGAAGACATACAAAACCGGCGACCAGGCTCTGAAGGACGTTGACCTGAACGTTCCTGAGGGGCAGGTTCTTGCGCTGATCGGGCCATCGGGCGCCGGTAAGTCTACCCTCATCCGCTGTATCAACCGGCTGGTCGAACCAACTTCGGGCAGCGTTTATCTGGGCGACACCGAACTGACCGGCCTGTCCATGGGAGCGTTGCGGCGAGAACGCCGTCGTATGGGGATGATTTTTCAGGAATATGCCCTCGTCGAGAGATTAACTGTTATGGAGAATGTTCTGTCCGGTCGGCTGGGGTATGTGGGGTTCTGGCGCAGTTTTCTTCGAAAGTTTCCGCAAACCGACGTAGACGAAGCATTTCGCCTGCTTGACCGCGTGGGTTTGGCGCACATGGCTGACAAACGTGCAGATGAACTTTCCGGCGGTCAACGTCAAAGAGTCGGCATATGTCGCGCCCTCATTCAGAATCCAGCACTGCTTTTGGTGGACGAGCCAACTGCCTCACTGGATCCCAAAACTTCCCGCCAGATCATGCGGTTGATCTGTGAACTTTGTAATGAGCGCGGGTTGGCTGCAATCATTAACATCCACGATGTGGCACTGGCACAAATGTTCGTCCAGCGCGTCATCGGCTTGCGCCTCGGTGCGGTTGAATTTGATGGGCTGCCTGAAGAGCTGACGTCTGACGTGCTGACTACAATCTATGGTGAAGAGGATTGGGAAGCGACAATTGAAAAAGTAGATGACGAAAACGAGGCTGCGGAATGAGCGAGCTTGAAAAGCTGGTCGGCAGGCCTTGGAAAAAGCCGCCGTTCGTGCAGCGTGCATGGCTAAGATGGGCCTTGCTTATTGGGTTTGTTGCATACCTGATCGCAGCATTCATGACGATCGATGTGAACTGGGCGCGCGTTTACGAAGGCCTTGAACGCGGCAAGCAGTTTGTTCTCGCGTTCACGAGCCCGGATTTCACTTCTCGATCCAGTGATATCTGGGACGGCATGATAGAAAGCATCATTATGACCGTGGCATCCTCAGTCGTAGGTATTGCTATCTCGATTCCAATCGCACTTGGGGCAGCTCGAAATATTGCACCGTTGCCAGTCTATTTGGTCTGCCGTTCCATTATTGCGATAAGCCGGGCACTGCAGGAGATTATCGTAGCAATTCTATTGGTTGCTATATTTGGGTTTGGACCACTGGCAGGCTTCCTGACGCTTAGCTTTGCAACCATTGGGTTTCTGTCCAAGCTTTTGGCCGAGGACATTGAGAGTATGGACCGAGTGCAAGCAGAGGCGATCAAAGCTTCTGGGGCCAAATGGGCGCAATGGATCAACTATGGTGTACAGCCTCAGGTAATGCCGCGCCTGATAGGTCTCTCGATGTATCGGTTGGACATAAACTTTCGCGAAAGCGCCATTCTGGGACTTGTCGGCGCGGGCGGCATCGGGGCCACACTGAACACCGCATTTGATCGGTATGAGTATGACACGGCCGCTGCAATTCTTTTGATAATTATCGTGATCGTCATGTCACTTGAGTACCTGTCGGGCATCATTCGCGAGAGAGTGCAATAATGCCGGTTCGGGAGAATGGGGGGCAACAGGTCTGGCAACGGCGTACAAGTCGTGAAAGCTTAGTACATTGGGTTATCTGGTTAATTGGTGTTGCGGTATTCGCCTATTGCTGGCAAAAGATTTCTGCCTCGACCACGTGGTTTTTCGTGTGGGATGCGCCACGCATTGCAAATGATATCTGGACCCGCGCAACTCCGCCACGCTGGGAATACATTACGCAGTTGGGAGAACCCATTTGGGACACTCTGAACATTGCGACACTTGGCACAATATTCGCTCTGATACTTGCCGTTCCAGTCGCCTTTCTGGCGGCGCGCAACACAACGCCTTCCAGATTTTTCGTGCGCCCTATCGCACTCCTGATCATCGTCTCAACTCGGTCGATTAATTCATTGATTTGGGCCTTGTTGCTGATTGCCATTATTGGGCCCGGCGTTTTTGCTGGGGTAGTCGCCATAGCCATCCGATCGATCGGGTTTTGTGCCAAACTTCTCTACGAAGCCATCGAAGAAATTGACGAGACACAGGTGGAAGCCATTACAGCTACCGGCGCGTCGCGATGGCAAGTAATGGCTTATGGCATAGTGCCCCAGATCCTTCCCGCTTTTGCTGGCATTGCGGTGTTCCGCTGGGACATCAACATCCGCGAAAGCACGGTGCTTGGCTTGGTCGGGGCGGGTGGTATCGGGCTGCAGCTGTCATCATCGCTCAACGTACTTGCGTGGCCACAGGTGTCGCTAATATTGTTGGTAATTCTCGCTGCCGTCGTTATTTCGGAATGGGTGTCAGCAAAGGTGCGTGGCGCGATTATCTAAAGTGCTGGTTCTTTGAACGCTGTGTCCGATGTCATTTGTCGACCAGAAATTAGTTGCCCTTTTTCGTCATGAACGAGTTATTCCCGTACTTAGTGGCGCAATATGACGCATCTTAGCCAAACGACAGGCAGTGTAAGAGTTCACAGGATTGAATACTGGGTTAACATGAACAAATCCATCGGGAAATTACTGGACAAAAATGTTGGTCATAGACGTGCCTTTGCGTCGCCTGGGCTGCGCCGGATTGTAACGATGGCAGGCCCGCCGCATCTGAAATCATACCATGTCATGTCTGACACTTGGAACGGGCCGAAGCTATCGATCGCCGTTATGGCAGATCTACACGTCGTGGCCCCTTGGACCAGCCTAACGGCGTTATCTCGCACCGCTGAACTGGTAAACACACTGAATGCAGACATCATAGTATTGGCAGGCGACTATCTAGCGGAGGCGAAACTGCCGGGCAATCGCGCGACGGCGACTCAGATTTTTGATGCGTTAAGTGCGTTAGATGCGCCACTCGGTGTTTTTGCCGTCCTTGGCAATCATGATTGGGCGGATTGCGAAAAAGCGAAAAAAAGCAACTACACCGAAAACTCAGTGGTTGATGCATTGCAGAAATCATCCTTTCACCTACTACAGAATTCAAACCAAATGATTGAACACATGGGGGCGAATTTTTGGATCGTCGGGCTTGATAGCCAACATCCCGCGCCCGGGCGACCGCAAATTGTGCATCACGATCCGGATCGGGCATATGAAGGCGTGCCGGATGGGGCGGATTCTATTCTGGTCGCCCACGAACCAGATTATTTCGCGGCCCAAGACCACAGGTCTGCATTGCAGATTAGTGGCCATACCCACGGTGGACAAGCGAACTTGTTTGGATGGCGTCCAATCGTACCATCACGCTTTGGTGCACGATATGCATACGGCCATTTTGTCGACGAAAACCGACAAATGATCGTATCGGGGGGTATGGGTTATTCGGGCGTACCGATGCGTATTGGACAACCTCCAGAGGTTAACTTGATCAATTTCGGCAGATTGTCCACTTAGCTTCCAATGAAAGAATAAGTGTCGGGTTAGCTTGCGAGTCCGACGTAAGTCCCGGGTCGATCAAGGCAAGCATTTTTTGGCATAACTGCCGTTCGCTGCGGAGCGCGAGAACAAGGAAGATGCCGGAAAACCTGCCGCTTGATCGCTAATAGTGAATCCCCGCTTTAAGTGTTCTGTTCATCCTTGGCGAATGTGTAGAACAGGTCAGTGGAAAGATACTTTAGTCCAGAATCACAAATGATGACTGCAATGGTTTGTCCTCTGTGCGGGCCTCTCAGTAGCTCCAGCGCACCTGCAACGTTTGCCCCAGCTGAAAAGCCAGCAAAAATTCCTTCAAGTCGCGCCAGGTCACGCGCCGTTTGTCGTGCTGTTTTGCCATCAATTTTCAGGAAGCCGTCCCAAACCGACCCCTCCAGAAAATCCAGGTCAGCCATTGCATAACCGCCTCCTTGAATTGGATGGACTGGATTCGTTGCCTCTTTCCCAGCGATAACCGCAGCACCTTCTGGCTCTATCGGATAACATTTCACATCCGGATTTCTGGAACGTAGATACTTGGACGTGCCTGCCAAAGTTCCGCCGGACCCGACGAAATCACAAAATACATCAATGCCACCGCCCGATTGCTCCCATAGTTCTGGTCCGGTCGTTTGCTCATGCGCATCCGGGTTTCCACTATGGCGGAACTGATCGGCTCTAAACGCAGCACGCTCCCTCGCCAATTGAGTAGCTACCCGATCAACTTCCGCCAGATCCGCGCCCGACACTTCGCCGAGGCGACTGTTCGGCAGCTGATCAACCAAAACGACCTCGGCTCCAAGTGCTGCCATCATGCATGCACGTTCAGGCGAATTGCCTTTCGACATAACAGCGACGAAGGGATAGCCTTTGATGCCGCAAACGATAGCAAGGCCAGTTCCCATGTTCCCACTGGTCAACTCAACGACGGTTTGACCCGGTTTCAAAGAACCATCACGTTCAGCTGCATTCAAAACGCCCAGTGCCGCGCGGTCTTTCTTGGAAAACCCGGGATTCAGATAATCGAGTTTTGCCAGAATGGTGCCGTCGCAACCATGGTGCTTTGTCAATCGATCGAGCCGTACCAATGGTGTATTGCCGATTGCGTCGACGATGGAATGGAGTGTCGAATTTGTCATGTCGACTTTTTGGCAGACAGGGCGTTGAATGGCTATCGCGGATTAGTCGGAACCGCCATTCGTGTTCTCTGCCGCGTCAATCAACAAGGGCTCCTTGCACCCATTCGCTGAAATAACGTCGCAATAAGCTCAATTCTTTCATTCGTTGCGGCATGAACCGAAGTCCACTACGGCAGCTTAGACATGCCAGTTTTCGTGAGGCAGCGCGCGAAAGCAAATCAAAATACTTCAGAACAAGTAGATAGACTTGCCACGTAAAATCGCTGCCTCTTGGCCATTATAGATTGCGGCAAAACTATGTCTAACTCGTTTTTGGAAACAGTCTGTTTGCTAACTACAAAGTAGAGCACTGCCATTCTCTGTCCGCTCTGGGGTCGACCAGTCGTTCGATGTGCCAGTGTTCGGTGTCTCACATGCGAAATTATTAGCCATTGGTCGGAACAGCCCAAATAGCAGCGAACGGCCCATTGCCGGTCTTGATTGCTTAGTTTGTTGCCATCAACCTGAAGCTTCGTCCGCTTTTTGAGACGGGTCTGGGGCTTGGGCCGGGTTCTGGTTTGGTAGCGGGTCTTGTGGATCTACCAACTCCGGGATTGCGGTCTCTTCCTCAGCGGTATCAAAATCACCATCGCCTATATTATTATCAACGTTGATAGATTGCGGGGGCCCGTTGAAGTCATCTCCGAACGCATCCTGGAAATGAAGGATCGTCAAGCCTGATGGGAATAGGGTAGCTCAACCCAGCTGTGCTATCTCATAGAAGCTCCAGTACCTCTAGGGCCTCCAGCGTTGATAAAAACGCGGTGTGCCTATATCCTCGGGAGCAAAGGACTGGGGAGGGTGCAAAATGCTCGTCGAGTTGCAGACCAGACGCCGCGCTGTTGCGCTGGCATACCGAAGATATGTTGAAGCCGACTATGCTTGGAACAGCTCCACCCAAAGTGCTGTGAGTTGGTTTCCTGATGCCCGTCAGGGCCACGTGGCGATTATTGGAAACCCAGGTTCCAAAGTGCGTCGCTTATACCGTCAACGTGAGCGCGCAATGCTCCAGTTGGAAACGGCGCGCCTAAAGCTCAACGTAGCGAAATCACGAATATTGAAACGAAATCGCCAAGCAAGAATAGGGCCGCTTCTTATTGGCCTCTCCTAAGGCAATAACCATTAGCAACCGCTTTCCCCTTTCAGGACTTCGCTAAAATACGCTCCCTTGCACTTATGCATCACCTGACGCAAACTTGCTCGCAGAGGAGGGATGTCTGTTCCACAGTTGGGTCTTTTGGCAAACCGACCCGCACTATGCCTTCCTTTGCGAGGAGTGTGTCATGACATCGAAGACTGTAAGGTCAACACCACCGGACAATCCGACGCCGCAGCAGCAGGCCATGCCCAAGGTAAATAAGGTGACTGTGGAAGATATCACGGCGTCGCTGAAGGCCGGGTTTCACGACTTTCTGGCGCACCCCTTCATGAGCGGCTTTTTCGGCCTGTTCTATGCGGTTTTCGGAATTCTATTTGTTTGGTGTCTGGTCTGGCTCGGCAAGATATGGATGATCATTCCGGCCATTGTAGCCTTTCCGCTAGTTGGACCTTTCGCCGCCGCCGGGCTTTATGAAATGTCCCGCCGTGCGCAGAGGGGGGAGAGTTTCGGCTGGTCGGAAATCCTGACCGTCGTGGCCGATCAACGCAACCGCGAAATGGGCTGGATGGCCTTTGTCACGCTTTTTATCTTCTGGGTCTGGATTTACCAGGTCCGGCTTTTGCTGGCGATCATCCTCCAGGATGCGTCCTTCTCGGACTTTGACGGGTTTTTGAACACCGTATTCTTCACACCGGAAGGCTGGACTTTCCTATTAGTTGGCACCTGCATAGGCGCGTTAATATCGGCTGCTCTGTTCTCGGTGACTGTCATCGCCATGCCAATGCTGCTCGATCGGGAAACCAATTTCGTTTCAGCCATGACAACGTCTGTCCGCGTCGTCACGGAAAACCCTGTAGTTATGCTCGCCTGGGCAACGATCATATCGGTCACTATGCTGTTGTCGTTGGTTCCCGCGTTTCTGGGCCTGATCGTCACCCTGCCGGTTCTTGGTCATACCACTTGGCATCTTTATCAGCGGGCTGTTTCACCGACGGAAGGCTGATCTATCCAGCCGTCGCTTTGAATCACCGTTTGCTTTTGTTGCAAGACCGCTTTGGTCGCAAAGGCTTGTTGGAAAGCAGAGAAAACTAAACTCGACAATGAAAACAACGGCTAAGTCACGTTCTGAGTTAAAGAATCTGGCTGAAAAATAGTGTTTTGATGGTGCCGGGAGAGAGAATTGAACTCTCGACCTCGTCATTACCAATGACGCGCTACTACCACTGAGCTACCCCGGCATATAGGCGGTCTTACCGCCAGAATCGTCTCTACTTCAAGCGTAGTAAAATTACCATGAATATTTTTGCCCCGGGGTGTCCCCCGAGAAATTTGAGCCACCGTTTTTCCGCAGTCATTCCGTCAAGCTGCGGCCTTACTAGGGAGTGTTCTAGCCCTGAGCTACGGCTGCCTATAAGATCTTGGGCTCGAGAACATACGCCCTACTAATACCCTACTAGTTTTTTCCTCTACCTGCTAACTCACGGCTTTAACACATTATTTTGGCAAGGACCTGCCCATTACCAAGGTGTGCTCTACTACAATGCTAGGGTTGGGGCGTGTCCCAATAAGTGTGGCGGGTGATTAGACGCAATTTGATTTCCACGCAAGGGTAATCTGGACCCTAAACGAGAGGTGCTATAGACAGTGGCGCATGACAGAGAAATCATCCGATGCTTCGGACAAGAATTCTGTTTCGCCTGCGAAACAGATACGTGATGAAAGGCTCAAGGCAGCGCTAAAAGCCAATTTGGCGCGGCGCAAGGCGCAGGCCCGCGCCAGAAACGCGCCGCGTGCTGAAGGGAACAGCAAAACATAAGCCGGGCAGAAAAAAACAAACCGGCGTTACTGAGGACGAAAGCAGATGGATTCTATTATTGTGACAGGCAATGGCCCTTTAAAGGGCCAAATTGCAATTGCGGGCGCTAAGAACGCGTGTTTGACGCTGATGCCGGCGACGCTGCTCAGCGAAGAGCCGCTTACACTGACGAATGCGCCCCGGTTGAGCGATATTAAGACAATGACCGAATTGCTGGCGTCTCTCGGTGCGGAGGTCACCGATATGCAGGAAGGCAAAGTTCTGGCGATGTCCAGCCACGGTGCCATCAATCATGTAGCTGACTATGATATAGTTCGTAAAATGCGGGCGTCGAACCTAGTGCTGGGTCCTCTTTTGGCGCGCGAAGGACACGCGATCGTATCGCTGCCGGGCGGGTGTGCCATCGGTGCCCGCCCGATGGACTTGCATATTCACGGACTTGAGGCTTTGGGTGCTGAGATCGAGTTAAAAGACGGATATCTGCACGCTCGCGCCAAGGGAGGAAAGCTGAAAGGTGCCGAACTGACTTTGCGTATGGCCAGCGTTGGAGCCACGGAAAACATACTTATGGCAGCTACGCTGGCCAAGGGTACAACAATAATAAACAACGCAGCGCGCGAGCCGGAGATTGTGGATCTCGCTACATGCCTGCGCAAGATGGGCGCGCAAATCGATGGTGATGGCACGTCTACCATTACAATCCAGGGCGTGGATCGGCTGAATGGGGCGACCCACCCGGTGGTGACTGATCGCATCGAACTTGGCACCTATATGCTCGCCCCGGCCATATGCGGAGGCGAAGTCGAACTCTTGGGTGGGCGCATCGATTTGCTTGCTGCGTTTTGTGAAAAGCTTGATATGGCGGGCATCGATGTTTCAGAAACGGATCAGGGGCTGATCGTCAAGCGGCGCAACAGTGTAATCAATGCAGTGGATGTAACAACCGAGCCTTTCCCGGGTTTTCCGACCGATTTGCAGGCGCAGATGATGGCGTTGCTCTGCACAGCAGAGGGAACGTCCGTTTTGGAAGAAAAGATATTCGAAAATCGGTTCATGCATGCTCCAGAGTTGACCCGAATGGGTGCGGAAATAGACGTGCTAGGAGGTACAGCGACGGTGACAGGAGTTAAGCGTCTCAAGGGAGCACCTGTAATGGCGACAGACCTGCGGGCTTCGGTTTCGCTTATTCTGGCTGGATTGGCGGCCGAAGGTGAAACCGTCGTCAGCCGGGTCTATCATCTGGATCGCGGTTATGAGCATGTTGTGCGCAAACTGGAAGGCGTCGGCGCCAAAATTGAGCGGATCAAAAGCACATGACTGAGGACGCAAAATTCGAAGACGGACGCGAGGCACCGCTTTATCTTGGCGCGCTAGACGCAGATGACCTGCAGGTTATCGCGTCGTTGGCGCAGGATGCGGTGTTTCCAATTACCGAAATGAAGTGGCAGGCTTCGCATAGGCGGTTTGCGCTGCTGGTCAATCGGTTTCGCTGGGAGGATCTTGATGCAGCCAAAATCCGCAAAAGATCAGTAGAGCGGGTGCAATCGTTGATTGTCGTTGATCAGGTTCTGCGTGTTGCGTCTCAGGGCATTGAGCGGTCTGATCCGGATGTGATCCTGTCCTTGCTGGGAATTAATTTTGAACCGGGAGAGAACGGTGCGGGGGCGGTATTGATGACACTTGCTGGCGATGGCGCCATTCGGCTTGAAGTAGAAGCGCTGGAGGTTTCTTTAAGGGATGTCACTCGCCCCTATCTTGCGCCTTCCCGGAAGGTACCGGATCATCCGGAATGACGCTTCGCGTGTTAACGCCCGAAGATCTTACCGAATGGCGATCAATTCGACTGGAGGGTCTCAAACTAGCGCCCGAGAGCTTTCTGACCACATTTGATGAAGAACGCGCTAGACCGGACAGTGAAGTGATCGAAAGATTGGCACAGGGTCACATTTTGGGATTGTTCGAAAAAGATGACCTAGCTGGTGCCTTGTCAGTTGACCCAGAGACCGGGGCTGCGCTGGCTCATCGGGCTTGGCTGAACGCATTTTATGTGCGCGCCAAATGGCGAGGAACCCATGTTGCTCATGTTCTGATGCAATCCGCCATCGCGAAAGCCCGCGCACTCGGCTGCGTTCAACTGGAGTTATATGTGGCTGTGGATAATGCCCATGCGATCCGCTTTTATGAAAGAGCGGGTTTTGTAAAATGCGGTCAACTGCCGCGTGCTGTGCGTCTACCAGACAGGTATCAGGATGATCTGCATTGCGTCCTTGATATTGACGCCTGATCCGCGCGCTCTTGAGCCTGTCGTGCCAGCCCGCTATGTCGCGTGAAACAGCGGAGCCATTATGCCAGCCTTTCTAAATGCGCAGGACGCCAACTTCGAAACACGGTTCACCGAACTGCTGAACGCTAAGCGTGAAGACAGCCCGGACGTGGATGCAACCGTCGCGGCCATTATCCAGGACGTGCGGGCGCGAGGTGACGCCGCAGTGATTGAGCTGACATCCCGACTAGACCGGCTGGATATCACGCCAGATCGACTTGCATTCACATCAGCCGAGATTGAGGCGGAATGTGCCAAAGTTTCTGCCGAGGATCGCGCGGCGCTGGAGTTGGCAGCCGAAAGGGTAAGAGCTTACCATTTACGCCAGATGCCGCAGGATGCAAGCTGGACGGATGAAGTCGGCGCGACATTGGGCTGGCGCTGGTCGCCGGTAAGGGCTGCTGGTCTCTACGTGCCGGGCGGTCTGGCCTCTTATCCGTCTTCCGTTTTGATGAACGCGATTCCCGCCAAAGTCGCAGGGGTTCCACGGGTAGCTATTACTGTGCCGACCCCGGGCGGGGTGTCAAACCCTCTGGTGCTGCTGGCAGCGCGGATTGCGGGCGTTGATGAAATCTATCGTATCGGAGGGGCACAAGCGATCGCCGCGTTGGCCTATGGCACCGAAACGATTGAACCGGTGGACAAGATCACAGGGCCGGGCAATGCGTACGTCGCTGCTGCCAAGCGCAGAGTTTTTGGCAAGGTCGGTATTGATATGATAGCCGGACCGTCGGAGATTCTGGTGATTGCGGACGATGAGAACAACCCCGACTGGATTGCACTTGATCTGCTTAGCCAGGCCGAGCATGACGAAAGCGCGCAATCGATCTTAATTACAACGGATGCTGGATTTGGGCAGATGGTCGCGCGCGCTATTGAAAAACGGTTGGAGACGCTGGAGCGCCAAGCGATTGCCGGCGCCAGTTGGCGTGACTACGGTGCGGTTATCACTGTGCCGGATCTTGCAACTGCCGCCACGCTTTCAAACCGTATCGCTCCCGAACATCTGGAACTATGCGTTGCCGACCCCGATGCGCTGGCAGGCCAGACTACCCAAGCCGGAGCAATCTTTTTGAGTCAATGGACGCCAGAAGCTGTTGGCGATTATATCGGCGGTCCAAACCATGTTTTGCCCACAGCCCGTTCGGCCCGGTTTTCCTCGGGTCTCTCTGTGATGGATTTTCTGAAACGCACCACTTTGACCCGGATGACTCCGGCAGCGCTTCGTGCTATCGGGCCTTCAGCCGAACGGCTGGCCCAGTCAGAAAGCCTGGAGGCGCATGGGTTGTCCGTTCGAGCCCGTTTGGAACAAATAAACGAATAAAGACAATCCATCATGACCAGAATTTCACACATCGAACTGGACGACGCGGGTCTTCCCCCTCCCACTCCAGAGATCGAACAGGAACGCAAAGTGGCGATGTTTGATCTGTTGGAAGACAACAGCTTTACCTTGCCTCCCCGAGGGGACCGTACCGCACCGGATGGGCCATATCGCCTGGGTCTGGCGATACGGGACAAGCGTTTGGTTTTTGATGTGCAGACCGAAGCGAAAGAACCCGCTGCCGAATTCCACCTGTCGCTGGGTCCGCTTCGTCAAGTGGTCAAAGATTACTTCCAGATCTGTGAAAGCTATTTCAATGCAGTGAAGAATCTGCCGCCAAGTCAGATTGAGACGATTGATATGGCGCGCCGCGGAATTCACAACGAAGGAAGCCGCGTCTTACAGGAACGATTGGACGGCAAGGCTGAGGTCGACAAAGACACAGCGCGCCGACTGTTCACTCTTATTTGCGTATTGCATTTTGGAGGTTGAGGGTTTGGACGCACTGCCTCAATCCATTTTGTTTTGTTGCGATCACAATGCCGTTCGATCACCTATGGCCGAAGGCATTATGAAAAAGTTTTTTGGAACAGGAACTTATGTGCAGTCTGTTGGTGTAAAAAACGATCTTGAGATTGATGGATTTGCCATTGCCGTTTGTCAGGAATTGAATGTGGAATTATCGCGTCACCGGTCGCGATCCTTCGACGAAATGGAGCAATGGGGTGACGACCTATCCTCTTTTGATCTTGTCGTTGCACTGTCACCCGCCAGCCAGAGACGGGCGCTTGAACTGACCCGTGTGTTCCATCTTGAGGTAGAATACTGGCCGATATTGGACCCCACTGGGCTCGGCGAAACGCGAGACGCCAAACTGGACAGTTACCGTCAGGCACGCGATCAGATTATTGATAAGCTACAACTGCGGTGGGGTCCTCCGACCCAAGTCCAGTAAGCCGTCGGGCGAAATCAGATTATCATGATTAAGTTTTGCTAAGAAGCGCGTTGGTCAACGGACTATCGGCATCGGCCAAGCCGTCGATCACATCAAAATGATGCTTGTTGGGCTCTTCCACAGCCTGCGTGCGTACCCCCAACCCTTTCCAGATATTTGCCAACAGCTCATTCTGACGCAGGAATTCGGGACGTTCTCGTTGACCAACCCAACAGGTCAGGGGAATACCTTCCGATGGTACCTGCAATGCGGGGCTTTGCTTTGAGGCCTCCACTTGGGTCAGTCGGATTTCATCATTGATGCGAGTGCGTAGCAGGGGTCGCAAATCATGCAGGCCAGAGATAGAGACAACGTTTTCCATGCGGTTAGTAACTTCGTTTGAAAGCGCGACATCGCGGCACATAAGGCGTGTCACCAAGTGCCCGCCTGCAGAATGGCCACATAGTCGGATTGGGCCCGGATTCTCTGTGGCGGCCACAGCAAGAGCATTGGCAATTTGTGTCACGATTCCAGTTACCTTTGTCTCGGGGCACAATGTGTAAGAGGGTACGGCGACCGCCCACCCGCGCGCTACCGGTCCGGCTGAAAGATGCGACCAGTAAGATTTGTCGAACTGGTGCCAGTATCCGCCGTGGACAAACATTACCAATCCTTTGGCAGTTCCTATTGGTTTGAAAAGATCGAATTTTTCGCGCGGATGATTGCCATAGCTTCGATCAAGCAAGGCCTCGGCCTGTTTCCGAAAGGCCCGGGCAGGAGCGATCCATGCCTCGGGCCAGCGGTCGCTACCCGGAATATTCGCTGCGTTGGCGTAGGCGTCGTCCCAATCGGTGATCCTGTGCAATGGCGTGTTTCCTGCTCGTTGTATTGAAGCTTGTGGCATGGAGTTCAGTACTCCAAACGATAGTCGGTTGAAATGAAGAGTTCGGGTTTGTTGCGCGCACCTGACCCGAGAAGGAACGCATACTACTTGAGGAATAAGGCAATGCACAGCGGCTGGTTGCAAATCTCGTGTGACGCTTCATAGTCCCTCTGGTCACAGCAAAAGGGAGCCTGATCCATGAAATTCATTGCCGCCACGCTGGCCACCATCTTCGCAACCACGGCATTGGCCGACGGGCATTTGCCTAACCTCGAAGGCAAAGAGGTCGTAGTTGTGACTGAAAATGCCTATCCACCATTGCAATTCGTCGAACCGAGCAGCGGCCACGCTGTTGGCTGGGAATACGATGCGATGGCAGCGATTGCTGAGCGCATTAACATTGCTGTCGTTTATGAGAACATCAGCTGGGATGCGATGATACCTGCAGTCTCGGAAGGGCAATACGACTTAGGCATGACTGGGATCACCATACGGGATGACCGAAAGGAAAAGGTTGATTTTTCAGACGCCTATATGCGCTCCGAAATGGTAATGCTGGTGCGGGGCGATGAAGAACGGTTTTCTGATTCCAAAGGTTTTGCTGCTGATGCTGATCTGCTGATGGCGGCACAACCCGGAACCACACCGTTTTATGTTGGTGTTTATGATGTCCTTGATGGCGACGAAGCAAACCCGCGTATTATTAAATTTGAAACCTTTGGCGCAGGTGTCGCTGCTCTAGGGGCAGGGGATGTTGATCTCGTTCTGACTGACGGAACTGCGGGCAACGGATATGTCGCCTCTTCTGAGGGTGCGCTGAAAATTGTCGGAGAGAAACTTGGGACGGAAGATTTCGGCTTTATCTTCCCCAAGGGGTCAGAGCTTGTGGGTCCTATCAATGCAGCGATTGCCGACATGCAAGGTGATGGCACGCTGGATGCGCTAAACAAGAAATGGTTTCTGGACTATAAACTGGGCGGGTAATCCACCGCCGCCCGGCGCCGCGAACTTATGGCCATAATCTCAATCCAGCCTAATGGGAACGCCCCATGATCGGTCCTTCTGAACCGGACAAGGATTTTCCTTATTGGCTGGTCCTGCTGGGAACTCTGATTCTATGGATGTCATATCGCGTTGCGGTGGACGATCTCTACTCGCAGGTATTGGGCACATTGACCAAGGGCATTCAGATCACGGTTCTTGTGACACTGATCGGATTCCTGATGGCCTCGGCTGCGGGTTTGCTTCTGGCGGTCATGTCGCTGTCAAATTCACTGATCGCCCGGCAGATCGCGCGGTTTTACATTGAGATTGTGCGCGGCATCCCGATCATCGTACTACTGCTTTATGTCGCGTTTGTCATTGCTCCAGCATTAGTTGCTGCGGTCAATTGGGCATTGGAACCCTTGGGTATGGATGCGGTCCGGACGCGTTCTTTCCCACTGCTTTGGCGCGCAACCTTGGCGCTGGCCGTCGGATATTCGGCATTCATAGCCGAGGTTTTTCGCGCTGGTATTCAATCGGTTGATCGCGGTCAAATCGAAGCCGCTGAAACGCTTGGGCTGGGGCGCTGGCTGCGGTTCCGCCATGTGGTGTTTCCACAGGCCATTCGTACAATTCTGCCACCACTGGGGAATGACTTCGTCGCAATGGTCAAAGACTCAAGTCTGGTGTCGGTACTGGGGGTTAGCGATATTACTCAACTTGGCAAAGTGACTGCGGCTGGCAATTTCCGGTATTTTGAAACCTACAACGTGGTCGCGCTGATCTATCTGACACTTACTGTGACATTATCTCTCGTTTTGCGGAGGTTTGAACGCAACATGCGGGATCGCCCCCATTAGAGAGTATCACGGAGTATTAGGTACATCACATTACACTCAGTGCCTTGAAGTTCTTTGGTTGCAAACAGCCCTTTGTGGTTCAGGTATTTCCGAACGCACCTTCGAACTGCGCTGGCTTAAGATTGCCAACCAACAAAGAGCGGATGATCCGGTCCCAACGGCAGTGTAACCCGCTGCCCACTGCAAGCGGCGTGATAAATTGCCGTGACAAGTTCGATTGAGGCAGCCCCGTCGTCCAGAGTGACCGCTTCACTGGCAAGACCAGCCAAGGTATCGGCAAGCGCTGCAAAATAACCCTCAAAGGCGGCGGGCTCTGTTTTGGCATTCTCAATCACTTTGTCGATCTCAGATTGTTTCGCCGGGTTGCGGGCGACAAATTGCCAAGTCTCGGAACCGGGTGCGTACGGGGCAGTGCCCGATGTTGCGGTCAACTGTTCAAACACCAACCGAATGCGTGTTTGGTCGAAGGCGGCACCAAGCGTAATGTTGCTCGTACATAATGCCCCATTGGCCATCTGAAACGTCAAGGCGGCGCAATCTTCTGTTTCTATCGGGTTTACGCGAGTGGCTGTCATGGCGGACACGGCGGCGACCGGACCCATGAAATACGTCATCAAATCATGGTTGTGAATCGCATGTCCCAACACAGCGCCGCCCTGTTCGCCAGCCCAGGTGCCGCGCCAGGGGACTGCATAGTAGTCAGCACCGCGCGACCAATGAGTTTCGATTGCGCCCACCTGTGGGGCACCCGTCAAGCCGGTGTCAATGAGCGCACGAAGGTGGTTCAATGACGGCCCCCAACGGTACTGAAAAACCGGAAATACCTGTCGGCTATAGCGAACCGAGGCTTCCCGGATACGGTTCACGTCAGCCATATTGGTCGCCAAAGGTTTCTCGCAAACGACATGTTTGCCCGCTTCAAGCGCAACCAGTGTTATTGGTACGTGAAGGTGCGGCGGCAGGCAAATATCGATCAGATCGACCTCAGGATCATTCAGGGCAGCCTCGACGTTTGACACGTTTTGAAATGCATCCTCACCGCGTATCTCTTCAATCCGTTCACTATTTTGATCCACGATCATCTTCACTCGGAACTGATCCGGAAGAGCGCGATATGCCTGCAAGTGTTCGCGCCCAATACCAGCACCCAGGATTGCAACATGGTTCATGATCTTGTTCCTTCTGCTGTTCTGCGGGCGGGGTTTATTTGCGGTGCCTGATGATACAAACTCTCAATTAAACGCGGCCGCGCCAAGCAAAACTCGCACCAGCGTCAAAACATGTTGCCGTTTATGAAAAACTGAATTCAGGGGTTAGAATATGAGTGAATTGAATGCGTTGAGTGAATCCCTCTATCAGGATATCCGTCAATTGCCGATTGTATCGCCTCACGGGCATTGCGCTCCAGAATGGTTTGCGGACGATCTGCCTTTTGCAAATGCGGCTGAACTGATGGTGATTCCAGATCACTACGTGTTCCGGATGCTGTATTCGCAAGGTGTTTCGCTTGCCGAACTCGGTATTGGCGGGGGTAGTGACCCCCGAACTGTTTTTCAGCGATTTGCTGACAACTGGCACCTGTTTTTGGGAACGCCCAGCAGAACTTGGATCGAATTTGTGCTGCAGCAGACGTTAGGGATCTCGACAGAGCTGTCAGGACACTCAGCACAGCAGATTTACGATGAGATTGGGGAGAAACTGGCGCTACCCAACTTTCGACCACGCGCCCTTTTCGATCAGTTTAAGATAGAGGTATTGGCAACAACAGACGGCGCACTGGATGACCTCGGGCACCATCAGGCCATTGCCGATAGCAAATGGTCCGGACGTGTACTGCCGACTTTTCGACCGGATGGTGTATTGGACCCATCTGATCCGGCGTTTGTTGAAAATCTCTCGGCGTTGGCCGCCGTCTCTGGCGTTCACATTAGTGACTTTGCAGATTATCTTTCAGCGTTGCGTCAGCGCCGTCAACATTTCATGTGCTTGGGAGCAACAGCGACGGATCACGCGATCGAGGTAGTGCATACAGAATGGCTGGAGGACCCAGAGGCATTATTCCAGCGGGTGCGAACCGGTCAGGGAAATCTCCAGGAAACCAGACAGTTTTACGGCCACATGTTGATCGAAATGGCGCGGATGTCAGCGGAGGATGGCATGACCATGCAGATTCATGGAGGCAGTCGACGCAATACCAATCACGCTGTGCTGGCGAAGTTTGGCCGCGATAAAGGGGCAGATATCCCGATTGCGACCGATTGGGTCCGTGGGCTTGATGCATTGCTGAACAGGGTCGGAAATTCGACTAATTTCAAGCTGATACTGTTTACACTGGACGAGACCACCTATGCACGGGAACTAGCCCCGATGTCGGGGCACTGGCCTTGCCTGCGCATAGGGCCGCCCTGGTGGTTCCACGATAGTGCTGCCGGAATCGCACGGTACTTTGACCAAGTGGTCGAGACGGCGGGTTACCACAACCTGGCCGGGTTCAATGACGACACCCGCGCCTTCCTCTCAATACCGGCACGGCATGATTTGTGGCGGCAAGTTGTAGCGCAACATTTGGCTGGACAGGTTGCGAAGGGTTATTTCGACATGTCAGACGCGGGTAGGCTCGCAAAACTTCTGGCTACAGATCTTGCGCGTGATGCTTATGGCCTGGACACATGAACCTTTGAGATGGATCCAAGTTTCTGCCCGTAAAACCGCCGAAGAAGAGGTTCTGTTTCACATAACAGCGCCAATTTGCCAGGGGACAAATTCATAATCACCAAGCCCTTGTGCTTCCGATTTTGTCATCTCTCCACTGGCGACACGCAGAAACAATTCATAGATTTCGCGGCCCTTGTCCTCGACGCTGACGCCCTGAGACAGAATGGTGCCTGCATCAACGTCCATATCTTCGGGCATTCGTTTTGCCATTTCAGTGTTGGTCGCAATCTTGATGGTCGGGCTTGGCTTCGAGCCAAATGCAGACCCGCGCCCTGTTGTGAAGCAGACCAGATTACAGCCACCGGCGATTTGACCGGTAACACTTGCAGGGTCATAGCCCGGGCTGTCCATAAAGGTGAAACCTTTTGCGCGCACTGGTTCGGCGTATTTGTAGACTCCCGTCAGCGGGCTGGTGCCCCCCTTTGCAGCGGCACCCAGAGATTTCTCAAGTATTGTTGTGAGGCCGCCTTTTTTGTTACCCGGGCTTGGATTGTTGTCCATGCTGCCTTTGTTGCGCGCGGTGTAATCCTCCCACCACCGTATCAGGCCAATCAACAGTTCACCTACTGAAGGATCAACGGCGCGGCGGGTCAGAAGGTGTTCAGCACCATAAATCTCAGGCGTTTCCGCCAGAACGCCAGTGCCGCCCTGAGCCGCAAGAAGATCGCATGCATGCCCCAGTGCGGGGTTGGCGGTGATGCCTGACCAAGCGTCTGACCCGCCACATTGCAACGCAACCATGAGTTCAGAGGCGGGGCAGGGGGAACGCTTTGACTGATTGGCAATCGGCAGCATCGCCTGAACCTTCTGGATGCCCAATTCAACAGTCCGGCGCAAGCCTGCGACCGATTGTATATTCATGGTTTGAAACAGCGGGCCCTGCTTCAGACCATAAGCCTCTAGTAACCAATCGATTTGGTTCATTTCACAACCAAGACCGACCATCAAAACTCCGCCGTGATTGGGATGGCGTGCATAACCCCACATTACGCGTTGCAGCGCTTCGAATCCGTCGCCGTCTCCTGCCATACCGCAGCCGGTCCCGTGTACGAAGGCCGCGACCCCATCGACGTTGGGATAGTCGGAAAGCAGCTCGGGCGTGAAATGATCCGCAATCATCCGGGCGGCGGTCGCAGAGCAGTTCACAGAAGTTACGATAGCAATATAGTTTCGGGTCCCAACGCTACCATTTTCGCGCCGATAACCCATGAAGGTATCCCGCAGGTTTTCGGGTGCCATGGCGACCGGGCGAAGATCGGTTGAAAATTCGTAAGAGCCTTCGATATTGCGAAATTCGACATTGTGAGAGTGCACATGCTCACCGGCGGCAATCGGTGCTGAGGCGTAGCCGATCAGCTGGGCGTATTTACGGATTGGTGCGCCAATGGAAATGTCAGAGGTCGCTATCTTGTGTCCCGATGGGATCAAGGCAAGGGTCATGACTCCCTCAACGACAGTGCCTGTTTCAAGTGAACGGGTCGCGGTTACAACATTGTCTGCGGCATCTAACCGAACGGCGTCCATGTTCTATCCTTAAGCTTGAAAGAGGGCATCGCGGATCGGCGATTGATTGAAATGTGAAAAGCGCCCATCTGGCTGCGACGGCTATGGTTTCACATTTCTTACAGAACTGCCAACCCTAGAATTTGCGCATGCAACTATGTGTCGGTTGGATTAAGATCGTCTGCAATATATGTCCGGATGATCTGTTCAAAGTCAGTTTCCGCTGTGAAACCCAATGACAATGCGCGTTCTGGTGCAAAGTTGCGAGGCCACCCCGATACTATTTTCGCAACGGCTGCGTCATGTTTTGGAACAATAAGGTCCACAGCGCTTTGACCGGCAACAACGCGCAACGCCTCGATTTGCTCGGCGACGGTGCAGCTCACACCTGGCAAATTCAGTGCGCGCCTGTTTTCGAGCAAGTCGGTGTTCATCGCGGCGGCATGGGTCAGAAACGCCGCTGCCGTGCGCGGCGACGCATGCCAATGACGCACGGTGTCAGCGACGGGCAGTAAGGCAACCTGTCCATTCAGCGGTTCACGAATAATGCCGGAAAAGAACGAAGACGCAGCCAGATTCGCCTTGCCGGGTCGCACGCAAATGGTTGGCAGTCTTAGCGAAATACCATCGATGAATCCTTTGCGGGAAAAATCGGTTACCAAGGTTTCGCAAATCGACTTTTGCGCGCCATAACTGGTTTGCGGTGCCGATAGAAACTCGTCTCCGATCTTGTCAGGAAAAGGTGGACCGAAAACCGCGATTGAGGACGTGAAGACGAGGCGCGGCACATATTCGCCCTGAGAGGCTATATGCTCTGTCTTTAAAGCCGACAATAAGTTCCACATAGGCATCATGTTGATGTCCCAGCCCTTGTCAAAATTGGTTTCGGCCTCTCCGGATACGATGGCCGCCAAATGAAAGATGATGTCTGGTTTGAGTGCTGCCAGTTTGGAAAGCATCGCCGGGTCCGTCAGATTCCCTGTCACACAATTCACACCGTCGGCCGCCTCCGGTTGAAACGCCATATCAAACAAGGTGATGTCCAGGTTCGTGTCTCCCTCCAACCCTTCAGTGCGAAGACGGGTCACCAGCTTTTGGCCAACCATGCCGCCGCCGCCCAAGATCAGAATGTTTTTCATCGCGGCATTCGGATGCGGTTGGGATTTTGGGTAATTGTCATTGGGGTCAGTCCTTTTTGCTGTCAAACTACGTACTGTGGTCAAACTGTAAGCTGTGTCATACGCTAACGGAAGCCATCGGTTGATGCTGCCCACAATCCGTGCTTTCTGGCCGGAGCAATGGAAATGCGTGAAGGATCTGTCTATGCAGCGGATCAGAAACGGGTTGCAGTGAAAGACATAATATTGGGGGAAAAAGTGTCAGGCCATAGACTAAAAGGGAAGCGGGCGCTGGTGACAGCTGCCGGTCAGGGGATCGGTCGGGCCAGTGCCTTGGCAATGGCGTCAGAAGGTGCGCAGGTTTTTGCGACCGATATCAACATGGAAGCGCTGTCTACGATTCGAGATGGCCATCATGATAACATCGAAACTTTTGAACTTAACGTCCGGGATGACGAAAGTGTTGCTTCGGGGGTAGGGCGGGCCCAACCAGATATTTTGTTCAATTGCGCAGGATTTGTTCACAATGGAACAATTTTGGATGCGGCAGACGATGAGTGGGACTTTGCCTTTGATCTGAATGTGCGTTCGATGTTGCGAACAATTCGCGCTGCTTTGCCAGGGATGCTTGAACGAGGCGGCGGATCGATCATCAACATGTCATCTGCCTGTTCGTCGATCATCGGCGCGCCAAACCGCTTCGTCTATGGAACCACCAAGGCCGCTGTGTTGGGACTGACGAAATCGATTGCGATTGACTATATTACCAAAGGAATTCGCTGTAACGCTATTTGCCCGGGTACCGTTGAGAGCCCAAGTTTGCAAGAAAGATTGCATGCCACCGATGACTACGAGGCGGCGATGAAGGCTTTTGTTGCGCGCCAACCAATGGGCCGAATTGCAACAGCTGAAGAGATCGCCGCCCTTGTCGTTTACCTAGCTGGCGACGAAAGCGCATTTACCACCGGTCAAGCTCACGTCATTGATGGCGGATGGTCAGGATAAATACATGAAGAAAATCAGCATTGAAAACTTGCGTTCACGCAAATGGTTCATGAACCCGGACAACCCGGAAATGACGGCGCTTTATCTTGAGCGCTATTTGAATTACGGGCTGACACGCGAAGAGTTGCAGTCCGGCAAGCCCATAATTGGGATTGCCCAGACAGGTAGTGATCTGAGTCCGTGTAACCGACATCACCTTGAGCTGACCAAGCGTGTTCGCGATGGCATCGTCGCGGCGGGCGGTACTTGCATCGAAGTTCCGGTGCATCCAATTCAGGAAACTGGAAAACGCCCCACGGCAATGCTGGATCGGAATTTGGCGTATCTATCGCTGGTCGAGACGCTGTTTGGCTATCCATTAGACGGCGTTGTTCTGAACATCGGGTGTGACAAGACGACACCCGCGCTTTTAATGGCGGCGGCGACGGTTAATATCCCAGCGATTGCATTATCGGTCGGCCCAATGCTCAATGGCTGGTTTCGCGGAGAACGCACTGGATCTGGGACCATTGTCTGGAAAGCCCGAGAGATGCTTGCCGCTGGTGAAATTGACAATGACGGATTTATGGAACTCGTGGCCTCATCGGCGCCGTCTGTCGGGTACTGTAACACGATGGGCACGGCTACTACGATGAACAGCCTAGCTGAGGCGCTGGGCATGCAATTACCGGGCTCGGCTGCCATCCCGGCACCCTACCGCGAACGTGGCCAAATCAGTTACGAGACCGGGCGTCGCATCGTCGACATGGTTTGGGAAGACCTGCGTCCCTCGAACGTGATGACACGCGAAGCATTTGAGAATGCCATTGTCATCAATTCGGCCATTGGTGGGTCTACAAACGCGCCGATCCATCTGAATGGTATCGCCCGCCATCTCGGCGTGCCGCTCAACAATGATGATTGGCAAAGAATTGGCCACGATGTTCCGCTCTTGGTCAACCTGCAGCCTGCAGGTGAGTACCTTGGGGAAGATTACCAACATGCCGGCGGGGTACCTGCGGTTGTTGGTGAGCTGATGGAGGCCGGTTTGTTGCCGCACCCCGATGCCATAACCGTAAACGGTCAAAGCATGGGGAGCAACTGCGGCACGGTACGATCAGAAGACACAAATGTGATTAAGCCGGTGTCTGATCCACTCAAACCACAGGCGGGTTTCATCAATCTGTCGGGCAATCTGTTCGAAAGCGCGATCATGAAAACCAGTGTGATCAGCGACGGATTTCGATCGACCTATTTGTCGAACCCTGACGACCCGAACGCCTTTGAAGGACGCGCAGTTGTTTTCGACGGCCCCGAGGATTTTCATCACCGAATTGACGATCCAGCCGAGAAAATCGATGTGAATTGCATCTTGTTCATGCGGGGCGCCGGGCCAAAGGGTTATCCCGGTGGCGCTGAAGTTGTGAACATGCGCCCACCAGCATATCTTCTGAAAAAGGGTACAGAAGCTTTGCCCTGCATCGGAGATGGCCGCCAGTCCGGCACATCCGGCAGCCCATCCATCCTGAATGCTTCGCCCGAGGCTGCCGATGGCGGTGGCTTGGCGCTGCTAAAAACAGGGGACAAAGTGCGCATCGATCTGGCCAAATGCACCGCGGATATGTTGGTCCCGCTGGAGGAACTTGCCGAAAGGGCACGAATTCTTGCGGCAGAAGGTGGCTATGCCTCACCAGAAAGCCAGTCTCCCTGGCAGGAACTATTCCGCGAAAAAGTAGGGCGATTTGATCAGGGTATGACTCTTCACGGGGCAGACCACTATCAAGATATCGCACGTAAACACATGCCACGCGACAATCACTGAGGAAAAATACATGAAACTTGTACGTTATGGACAAGTCGGCGCAGAAAAGCCCGGCATGATCGACGCAAACGGCCTACTGCGCGACCTTTCAGACCACGTTGAAGACATCAGCGGACCGTCGCTATCAGATGCCAGTTTGGACAAATTGCGTGCGCTTGATCCTGCCACTCTGTCCGTGGTCGAAGGCAGCCCGCGCATCGGGGCCTGTGTCGGCGATATTGGCAAGTTTCTTTGCATTGGTCTGAACTACACTGACCATGCAATCGAGACCGGCAACCCGTTTCCCGACCATCCTGTTCTGTTTTTCAAGGCCAATTCGGCTGTGGTCGGGCCTTACGATGATGTGTCCATGCCGCGCGGATCAACCTCGACCGACTGGGAAGTTGAGCTCGGCGTCGTGATTGGCACCAGTGCAAAATATGTCAGCAAAGAGAACGCGCTTGATCATGTCGCGGGATATTGCGTGATCAATGATGTCAGTGAACGGCATTTTCAGAATAACCTGTCCGGTAACTGGACTAAGGGAAAGTCCTGCGACACCTTCGGCCCCACCGGTCCATGGTTGGTAACGCGGGACGAAGTCGGCGATCCGCAGGACCTTTCTATGTCGCTTGATGTGAACGGTGCGCGGCGGCAAACAGGCAACACCAAGACAATGATCTTTACCGTTGCTGAGATCATCGAACATCTGTCAGGTCTGATGACCCTGCATCCGGGTGACGTTATTTCGACCGGGACACCACCAGGTGTGGGTATGGGTATGAAGCCGTCACCGGTATACCTGAAGAAAGGTGACGTGTTGGAACTAACCATTCAGGGACTGGGAGAACAACGACAGAACGTTGTTGAAGACGACTAACGATGGCTGAGCTTTTGTTGATCGGTGAAGCAACGGATGTAATGCTCACGCGATTGGGCGATAGATTTGAAATTCGTAAGTTTGCTGATCTGTCCGATCCGTTGACATGGGTTGCTCAAAATGGTGAGCAGATCGAGTATGTCGCGACCAATGGGCACGATGGCATCAAGCCCGAAGTGATGGCGGCGCTGCCGAATCTCAAGGTAATCAGCTGCTACGGCGTTGGGTATGATGCAATCGATACGGCCATGGCCCGCGAACGTGGGGTGATCGTGACCCATACGCCCAATGTCCTGAACGCGGAGGTGGCGACCACGGCGCTATTGTTGTTGATGAGTTGTTACCGCGAATTGTTACGGGATGATGCATACGTTCGTTCTGGCAGGTGGGACAAAGATGGCAATGCGCCTCTGACGCGATCTATGGATAATCAGACGATTGGCATATTGGGACTGGGACGGATCGGTCAGGCCATAGCTGACAAACTCGCGCCTTTCGGAGCTACGATTGTCTACCATTCCCGCAACAAAAAAGATGTCGCGTATCGCTACTACGACAACCTGACCGAGATGGCAGGAGACGTGGACGCGCTGATCTGCATTACGCCGGGCGGGCCATCGACGAACCGGATCGTGAATGCTGATGTGATCAATGCTCTTGGCGCCAGAGGCACGCTGATAAATGTTAGTCGCGGTTCGGTTGTGGACGAGGAAGCCATGATCGTCGCCTTGCAGGACGGGCGGCTTGGGTGGGCCGGGTTGGATGTATTTGCTGAAGAGCCAAGGGTTCCGGAAGCTTTGCGACAGTTGACGAACGTCGTTCTGCTTCCTCACGTCGGGAGTGCAACAATTGAAACCCGAGAGGCCATGGGTGCACTTACGGTTGATAATCTCTTGCAACATCTGGCAAATGGGACGGTCATCAGCCCTGTGCCGGAATGTGCGGATATGTAATAAATATGGCAAAGATCGCTTCGTTACGGCCTGCTTGTTCAACGTCCCGCTGGACGAGGTGTCGGTCGATGCCAAGCACGGAGATCACAGTCATTTCCATCTTTTTACTGCCACCATCACGCTAGAAGATGGGTTTGTTGGAACCGGCGACAGTTATACCGAAGGTAGAGGCGGCGAGGCGATTTCATTTCTGATCCAGCTTGATCTGGCCCCTTATCTCGCAGGCTAGGACGCCGACGATATCGAAGCGCTCAACGAGTCTATGCAATGGCACATGCACTATGTCGGGCGAGACGGGCTCCTAAGCTTTGCGATCTCCGCCATCGACATTGCGTTGTGGGATCTGCAGTGCAAGGCGCTAGCACAACCCTTACACAAAGTCGCAGGGGGTGCTGATAACACTTGCCGGGCCTATGGAGGTTGTATCGATCTGGCTTTTTCGTTGCCAAAACTGCTTTACAACATCCAAGGCTATCTGGATGCAGTCAAAATCAATATTAGGGAACCCATGCTGGATTAGCATTTTGAACGTATTCACGTGGTCAAGGGTCTGATCAGACGAGAGGCAACCTTAATGATCGACGCCGGTTACTCAATGTCTGTTTTGCATGCGATTGAACTGGCAAATGCCGTCAAGGATCAGAACATCTTTTGGTTCGAAGAACCCATCATACCGGATAATTACAAACGATATGCCGAAATTACACGCGCAACCGGCGTGGCGGTTGCGATGGGGGAAAACCTCCATACGATCCACGAATTCGAGATGGCGATAGCATACAGTGAACTGGGATTCATTCAGCCTGATGCGTCAAATTGCGGTTTCATCACAGGCTGGTTTGAGGTCGCCAGGCGTGCAAGGGTGGCCGAGATTCCGATTTGCAGCCACGGGATGCAGGAACTCCATGTCAGCCTCGTCTCGGCTCAGACTCATGGCGGCTGGCTTGAGTTTCACAGCTTTCCGATTGATCGGTACACGGCGCGGCCTCTGGCAATCGAAAATAACCGTGCGGTCGCATCGGTCGAACCGGGCATTGGCGTTTCCTTCGGCTGGGATGAGCTATCGCAGTTCGAAGAATAGCGCCGCCTACGCCCAGCGCGGGTTATGCCTTTTGCTCCTTCGAAAGCCGATCGGCTTTCTTGCGTACCAATACGGAACGCAAGTCGTGCATTGCCAGTAACAGGTCATCCGTGACTTCTTCTAACTGTTCGGTGCTCGCCTTGGATTGCGCCCATTGTGTTGTCAGGTTCATATAGTCAACCGCTCGGAAGATGTCGTCGATATCGCGACGCGCAAGCACAGTCTTTCGACTGGTCACCCAGTCGCCGATTTCGCGCAGATCGTCTTTTGACAATTCCCGTTCACCGTGTGGCCGCACTTCTCCATTGCGAATGTTGACCACCGCAATCTGGTCCATCTCGATCCGGCGTTGGCGGTTCTCGGTGTCGATCCGAAATACAACCGCCCCGTTTTCACGGACCCGGAAATAGTACTCAGGCAATTCACTCGCCATGAACGCAGCCTTCTGCAAATCTTAAGTTTCGGAAAACCTATCAGCTAGGTCTTCCCAATTCTACATCTACTTGAAACACTGGGATTAACCCCGCAGCCGCGGGACGCCAATTCAAGTTAGGTCTGAACAGAATTTCTGAATGCGGGTACAGGCCTCAATCAGCGCCTCATCGGATGTCGCATAGCTGACCCGAAAATTGGGGGATAATCCAAAGGCGGCACCAAATACGACAGCTACGCCTGCTTCCTCAAGCAGAGCGGTCGCAAAAACCTCATCGTTGGTGATCTTTGTTCCAGCTTTGCTGGTCTTTCCGATCAATCCAGTGATGGAGGGGTAAACGTAAAAAGCGCCCTCCGGTGTCGGGCAGGTGATGCCTTCGATTTCGCTGAGCATCGAAATGACCAGATCACGCCGGCGTTTGAACATAAGGTTGTGCGGCTGGATAAAATCCTGCGTGCCGTTCAGTGCTTCTATTGCAGCCCATTGGCTGACTGAGCAGGGATTGGACGTGCTTTGTGACTGGATTTTGCGCATAGCGGCGATGAGAGGCTCGGGTCCCGCCGCATAGCCTATTCGCCAACCGGTCATCGCATACGCCTTGGAGACCCCATTGCAGGTTAGGGTGCGTTCATAGAGCGCTGGTTCAACCTCTGCGGGGGTACAAAATTCAAAACCGTCATAGGCCAGCAATTCGTACATGTCGTCTGTCATCACCCAGACATGCGGATGCCGCATCAGGACGTCGGTGAGTGCCCTCAATTCAGCGGCTGAATACCCGGCACCAGTAGGATTTGACGGTGAGTTGAAGATAAACCATTTGGTTTTCGGCGTGATTGCCTTTTCAAGTGCCTCGGGTGTCAGTTTGAAATTGTCTTCAAGGCGCGCAGGTGCAATGACCGGCTCTCCACCTGCCAGCAAAACCATATCGGGATAACTGACCCAGTAGGGCGCGGGAATTACGACTTCATCTCCGGCGTTCAGAGTTGCCATTAGGGCGTTGTAGAGGATCTGTTTACCACCGGTTCCTACGCTCACTTGGGATGGAACATAGTCCAAGCCATTGTCGCGTTTGAATTTGGCGCAGATTGCCTGCTTCAGCTCGATTATGCCGTCGGGGGCTGTGTACCGGGTTTTTCCGGAGCGGATCGCAGCGATGCCCGCGTCCCGAATGTTTTTGGGTGTGTCGAAATCTGGCTCACCAGCGCCTAGCCCGATGACATCATGACCTGCGGCCTTCAACTCTTGCGCCTTCGTGCTAACGGCGATGGTCGGAGACGGTTTGACGCGTGACAGTGTCGCAGACAGGAAATCCATGGGTGGCCTCTGTTTGTAAGTTGTACCCGCATGTCTTAGGGTGCGCGCAAACCCCGTTCAAGCGGATTGCGCATTTTGGAACCGGGCTTTGGAGATCAGAATGAACGAGACGACGAATGACTGGTTTGGACCAGATGCGGCAACTTTTGGCGACCGTCTGGCTGGGGCGCGGGAATACACCGGGATGACACAGGCCCAGATGGCTGAACGTCTAGGTGTTGAGCTTGCCTCACTTCAGGCGTGGGAAGACGATCTGGCCGAGCCGCGGGCGAATCGCCTGTCTATGATGGCGGGTCTGCTAAACGTTTCGATGACGTGGCTGATGAACGGGACGGGAGCTGGGCTTGATAGCCCACAGGACCAAACAGAGATGAGCGACAACACCAAGGATATCTTGCTCGAGATTCGGAGTATTCGATCGGATATGCTGAGCAACGCCGAAAAACTGGCGCGATTGGAAAAGCGGTTGCGTGCCACCCAGCTGGACCCTGCCGAATGACCGAAGACCCCGCGCATCGCCTTAAGCGGCTAAGAATGAGGTCGATGCGGCGAGGTATCAAAGAGATGGATCTGATCTTGTCTTCCTTTGCAGATGCAAATTTGCCCAGCCTGGACGAGGGGGGGCTGCAGCTCTATGATTGCTTGCTCGAGGAAAGCGATCCGGATCTGTATCAGTGGATCACCGGGCAGAAAACACCTCCGGTTCAGTTTCATGATCTGATCTCGGAAATATCTCAGGCTCTTCAGAATAAGGGATAAATTCCTCAAAAAACTGATTTAACGGATTATTGGGTTTTGTTTGTCACTCTCGGCTCAAGCAGCTTGAGTCGGAGAAAAGAATGAGTATGCAACAACCACTTGGGGCGATCCACGACAAAGGATTTATGTCCGGATATCTGGAGTCGCTAGCGTTGGTGGAACGGCTTCATCGCTTGCTTCTGGATGTCATTAAAGACGAATTTGAACGTGTTGGTGTACTAGAGATTAATGCAGTACAGGCGCTACTACTTTTTAATATCAGTGACAATGAGGTCACCGCAGGCGAACTGAAGAGCCGGGGATATTATCAAGGCAGCAACGTCAGCTACAACCTGAAGAAACTTGTTGAAATGGAATATATGCACCACCAGAGGTGCGAGATTGATCGTCGGTCTGTACGGGTTCGCCTGACTGAAAAGGGTCGCAACATACGCGATGTAGTCGCTGAGCTGTTTGCGCGCCATGCGGAAGGGCTTGAAAGCAAGGGCGTTCTTGGTCCGGAAGGTATCCAAGAGATAACGTCTTCCCTCAAACGTGTTGAACGTTACTGGACCGACCAAATCCGCTACATTTATTAAGAAAATGAACCGTCGGGCGAGTCATCAATATCTAATAATTATTAGGGGGTTGGCCCTTTTGGGGTAAAAAACCAGAGTGGGTCTTACAGGCGAGACAGAACCAACCCTTCCAATTCCCGCAGCAACTTTCTGGTCATGGCTTCCTCAAAGGCATCAAATCCTAACGCTGTCTCAACAAATGAATCAGTGCCAACGATCACATACGCTCTGAAATAGGATGAAAGCTCGGCAATATCAACTTGTCGGGCATCGCCAATTTTTGGCGCGTCCGCACCGATCACAAGTCCATTTACAACAATGTCAGATTGTCCGGCAACGCGCGAAATATCTTGCGGGTGCGGGCCCATGTTCGACTTTCCGTCTCCGGAGATATCGAGTGTTTGTTTCCAGCAATCGCTCTTTTGATGCAAAAGATTCGTGCCGAATGAAATCGCTGTGCCAAGCGCCGTCCCCGGATTGCCATGTTTGCGGTAGGTGGTTCGCAACCGGGTAACAATTTGATCAATGGTTGGAGTGTCTACGACCGAGATCCAATCCTGAAGTAGACGCTGATCGTCCGGGCCGCTCCATTCATAAATTGCCAAAGAGACCGGCGCCGACGGCATGGCGAGCAGCGCGGTTTGAACGTCCGCAGATGCTAGTGCACCCGCCAGACCGTCTAGCTGTAACCTGTATTCAGCGGCATCCACTGAACCGGAAACATCCAGTGCGAGCGCCAAAGCCTGTCGGCAGTTAGCTGTTGCCGCTGTCGCAGCAAGCATAGCGTATAATGCAATGGCGAGGCGTCTCAAAAGCCAGATATGTCTGGATCTGACAGGCTTCGCCACATCTCTGACCGCGAAGCCTGGTTCTACCAATGACCGGTGTTTTTCATGCTAGCCCAAGGCTCTGAAGGGGCAAGCGCTTCGCCATTCTGCAAAAGCTCTATCGAAACATTGTCGGGGGATCGGACAAAGGCCATATGCCCATCCCGTGGCGGGCGGTTGATGACTACACCATTGTCCGACAGGTGCTGACAGACGTCATAGATATTATCAACGCCGTAGGCCAAATGGCCAAAATGCCGACTATCACTGGGCAATCCGTCGTCGCCATCCCAGTTGTAGGTCAACTCTATAGGGCGATCCTCTTGGCCTGGCGGGGCCATGAATATGAGAGAGAAACGTCCTTTCTCGCTCTCATGGCGTCGCGTCTCTTGCAAGCCGAGCAAATTGTAAAAGGTGATTGAAGCGTCCAGATCTTTGACGCGAACCATTACGTGAAGATAATTAAGTCCCATGGGTCATTTCTCCTGTCATGCGGAACCCTATCATTGGCAATCATCGGGTTACAGCACTTCTGTAAGCCATTTATTTCAATGCCCAGAACCTCAAAGCCTTCATATTGTGGTTTTAGTCGTCCGCTCAACTAGATAGAGTTAAGAAAGAGGATTCTACCAGCGACGGAGGCTCAATTGAAACAATACCACGACGCGCTGCGCGAGATTTTGAAACATGGCGAAGTGTCTACGGACCGGACGGGCACAGGCACCATAGCCCATTTTGGCATGCAGATGCGTTACGCCCTGTCGGATGGTTTCCCACTGATGACAACCAAGAAAGTTCATTTGCGCTCGATTATTCACGAGCTCCTCTGGTTCCTGTCAGGTGACACCAACATCAAATACCTGAAGGCCAATGGTGTCTCGATCTGGGATGAATGGGCGGACGAAAATGGAGACCTTGGGCCAGTATATGGTCAGCAATGGCGACGTTTTCCAGCACTGGAACCCACCGCCGAGACCCAAGACGGTGAACCGTTGTTTCGTGCCGGGACCTGCGATCAGGTCGCCGATCTGGTTGCAAACATTCGAAGCAGCCCTGACAGTCGGCGATTGATCGTTTCTGCTTGGAACCCGGGTGAGTTGTCCAATATGGCTTTACCTCCTTGCCATACGATGTGGCAGGTCCGTGCGCTGAACGGACGAATGCATCTTCAACTCTACCAGCGGTCGGCTGATATGTTTCTGGGAGTGCCATTCAACATCGCATCATATGCACTTCTGCTGCAAATGCTGGCGCACGTCACCGGATACGTCCCGGGTGATTTTGTCCACTCAATTGGCGACGCCCATATTTACAGCAATCACATGGATCAGGTCAAAGAACAACTCGCGCGCGATATTCGGCCCCTGCCGAAGATTTTGATCAAAAGAGACGTGCACTCGATCTTTGACTTCAAATATGAGGATTTTGAGGTCCTAGACTATGATCCTCATCCGGCAATTTCTGCACCCGTGGCGGTTTAGGAAATGATCACTCTCATCGCGGCACGCGCGCAAAACAGTGCCATCGGACGGGACGGAACCATGCCGTGGAACCTGCCCGAAGATCTAGCATTTTTTCAACGGGAAACGTCAGGTGGCGCGATCATAATGGGGCGCCATACCTGGGATAGCTTGCCTTATAAGCCGCTTAAGAATCGGATGAATCTTGTTGTGACGTCCAAAGGATGCGATGCGGAGATGACATTCGCGTCACCACAAGAAGCAGTAAATGCGGCGCTCGAAGCAGGGCATCAGAGAATTTACGGCATTGGCGGCAATCAGATTTACAAGTCGATGTTGCCAATGGCTGATCGACTCTTGTTGACCGAGGTTGAACTTATTGTTGCTGACGCCGATACTTACTTCCCTGAATTTGATCCGGTTGAGTGGACGCAAAGGGGTAGCATAGAAATTCGGGCTCACAATCCTAAATGCAGGGTGCAAGAGTATCTGAGAAAACTATGACGCGGTAAGTTTTTGCGGATCAACCGCCTCACATCGCCTTGCGGGGCGATCCAGGTTGCAAGTCAATTGCTGCACTGCTCGGCGTTTCGTTTTTGAAGCGCGAGTACTAAGGCTATGTCGATCGCCAAAAAAGGCTAGAGTGGTTTGATGTCGCCAGCCATTTGCCTGCCGTCTCGCCCATCTTCCAACTCATAGCTGACTTTCTGATTGTCCGCGAGGCCGGTCAGACCGGACCGCTCAACCGCAGAAATGTGCACAAACACATCCTTGCCGCCATCTTCGGGTTCAATAAAACCGAACCCTTTTGTGGTATTGAACCACTTCACGGTGCCCGTTGGCATCACGTGTCTCCTTCTTTACTGTACGCCCGGCCATAATGCGCGGCCAGACAATTCGCACGACAAGGCGACTGACCATCGTGATGCGCTCAGGATGGAACAAGCCAAGTCGCAACTCAAATGAATGCAAACTAACGGCGAAAAATCAAGGAAAACGGGATGCAATCTTGGTCCGCATAGGTAATTAATGTGGTCAATCGGAAGGGGAAAAATGAATTTATATGGTCTAAAGAATTGTGATACTTGCCGTAAGGCTTTGAAATCAATGCCGGATGCGTCTCTTGTGGACGTACGAAAAGACGGCGTGCCTTTCGCCACGCTGAAACAAGCCTATCAGCAGTTTGGCGCTGCTCTAATCAATACCCGATCGACCACATGGCGCGGATTATCCGATATTGAGCGCGCACAACCCCCGCTAGAACTGCTGGCCGCCCACCCCACACTAATGAAACGCCCACTCATTGCAGCAGGGGACGCGCTATATCTGGGATGGGATAACCAAGTCCGCAGGGAATTGGGCGTTAGTTGAGGGCATTATCTCGCCGCTACACCTCTGTGCAGGGCAGCATCAAGCGAAAGTGGACCGGCACCTTTGAAAACGAGGATCAGCAGCAGCATGATCCAAAGCGCGCGTTGGTCCAAGATTACAGAATTGGGAAATCGGTCGAACCATGCCCCTAGTGTTTCGGGATCGCTCATGCTGCCATGGGAATATAGATCGGTCATGGTCTGAACGGTTACAAAGACAATCATCCCCACTGCAGAAAGGCGCGTCAAAAATCCCAGTACAATAAATGCCGGCAGAACAAACTCTGTCCAGGTGCCGACAACCACAACGGCCCAGTGATATGTGCCCAATGCGTCGATATTGTATCCGGCCGCTTCAAAAGCCTTCGGAAAGACTTGAGCGTAGGCGCCATCGCTGGGAATGAACAGACCGATGAAGCCATCTCCTAACTTCGTTAGTGCTGAAACCCAAAAATACATCAATAAGGTTGCGGCGAACACAATCCGGGCCAAGGTGGGAAGCAGCCAGTCGATTTGTTCGATCTGCCCCACAATCGCTTTGTGCAATGAAAGCAACGCATTCATGGCGTGTCCGCGAAATTGACATTCCTGATCGCGCCACCAGTCAAAAGAATACGTAGTAGTGCGCTCAGGTCGAAATTTGGAAATGATCGCGTGGCTGCAACAAAGGAATCGCCAAGGCTTTCGCCCAGTTGGATCGCCTCCATACAAATTGCGCCGCCATTTGTCAGCAAGTGCGGGGCTGGATCGAATACAGGCCGTGTTATCAAGATATCCTGTGCGGTGGCAATTGGCTTAGGCGCGCCGGGTTCGGTGTTGTATCGCCAAATGTCGTAGATAGGCCAGTCAGAGCGGATTACCCAGACGGCCGGAGCGAGTAAAAGCTTTGCGCTATGCAGTGTATCTGGCGGTACGGATTGTAGTTCCGATGGGTTGATCGCCACCGCGTCTGCGGCGTGATAAGAACTGCGCAGGGCAAGTTCCAGTCGGGCGACATCCTGAAGGTACCCCAAATGTTTTGTTGGCTCAAAATTGGCCAGAAATCCTGGGAATTCCTGCCCGTAGAACATCATCACCGGTGAATTTGGCGGATGATTTCGCAAAAACTCTCTGGCTACCCGCTCAAAGTTGGATTGTCCCAATAATTTAGTGAGTACTGGAAAGCCTTCGACTAGGGCTTCTGTCAGCGACATGGCAATGTTGTTGCGATAAACTCTAAATCGGCAAGCCGCTGAGTTTTTTCGACCGTCTGACAATCCGTCAGGCACATTTAACGCCGGATTAAGCAAAGCGGATGCCAATATGGTTTGTTCAAAGATCATATCTGTACATGTTTCAATGCCGCAGCAGCCCGCTCGGCCTGAGCGCACAATACTGACCAAGTGGGGATGTCCGAATCCCATTCGATCAGCACAGGTCGCGTGCCGGAACGATTCAAAGTGTAGTTGAGCAACTCCCAAACAGGATCAGAAACCGCGGTCGAATGACTATCGATCAAAAGCGGCATGCCAGTATCATCCGCGTCCTTGTGGTGGCCTCCCAAATGAATTTCACCGACCTGTTCCAGCGGAAAATCGTCAATGTAACTATGGGGGTCTGACCCAAGATTCGTTGCCGAAACAAAGATATTGTTGATATCCAGCAATAAACCACACCCAGTACGCTGTGCGAGTTCCCGTAGAAAATCAGTTTCCGACCATGTTGAGGCGTCAAATGCCATATAGCTTGATGGATTTTCCAGCAGCATCCGGCAACCAATGATATCTTGCACTTGATCGATGTGAGTGGCGACGCACGCCAGCGTTTCATCTGTATAGGGCAAAGGTAAAAGATCGTTCAGAAAATGACCGTCATGGGTGGACCAGGCCAAATGCTCGGAAAAGCTTGCTGGTTTCAGCCAGTCGAGCAGATGATTTAATCGGGCAAGGTGCTCCGGATCCAGATCCGCCTTTCCCCCGATACTTAAGCCAACCCCGTGTACTGAAACAGAAAATTCTTCTGACAGTCGCCTGATCTGCGCAATTGGCCTGCCGCCATCTCCCATGTAGTTTTCGGCGTGAATCTCAATCCATTCTACCGGGCCGGGTTCTGTAAGGATGTCATCGAAATGCCGCTGCTTGAACCCCACTCCTGGTGCCGGTGGCAATTGGGTGGAGAAAAACGCTTCCCGCATCGGCATCGTCCTTTCAGCAACAAAGCGTGGGACCTTTTTCGCACCGTACTCCAATTCAATGCTCTTTGCTCTGCAATTACGCCGGCAAGTCGCGATCCAGAACTTCCAGCGATCCTTTCCGCGGCGATCCGTCGGCCATTGGGGGTAGTTCGATCTCGGTGCATGTCCCTGCTTTGACAAGCGACCATGCATTCCCTTGGTAATCGACGACGGATGTACCCGCACATGTGGTTCCTGGACCCGCGTGGCAATCGTTGTACCTCGCCTCGGAAACGCCGTAGCATTTTTCCATGGTTGCAGCGGATGCAGTGTTGGATATTGACGCCAAAGCAGCAGTAACGGCACTGGCGACAGCAACAGACTTAATAGCAGTGGACATAAAAGGCTTCCTCATTGAATACTCGTTGCGTTGGTATTTGTGTCTCTTACAATAGTAATGGCAGGATACGCGCACTGAGGCACGAATTCCACTCACGAGCCTGTGCCTCACAGGTCCGTCAGTTCACGTGAGTTGCCTAAGACGCTCAAGTCTTTGAAAAATTGCGCTAATATGCTACCGCACATCCGTCCCAACACAGTTCAGTACGCTAGTTCAACTCCGAATTATGACTGGTTTATGCTAAATCCGGGGCCTTTGCGTCGTGCGCCAACGCGCTGACAACGTCGTCCAAAGATTGCACCGACGTTTGTTTTTCGCCCAATCGGCGCACCGTAACTGTCTGGTCATCGACCTCGCGGGCGCCGACAGCTAGGATGATCGGTACTTTCCCGACAGAATGCTCACGCACCTTATAGTTGATCTTTTCGTTTCGCGCGTCAGCCTCGGCACGCACACCAGCAGCGGTCAACGCCGCGACGACTTCATGCACATAGTCATTCGCGTCAGATATGATCGACGCAACGACAACCTGACGCGGGGCAAGCCAGAAAGGTAATTTTCCGGCGTGTTCCTCAATCAGTATGCCAATGAACCGTTCAAAGCTGCCAAGACAGGCGCGGTGCAGCATGTAAGGATGGTGCTTTGCACCGTCTTCGCCAATGTAGGTAGCGCCAAGCCGTTCCGGAAGGTTCGGATCAACCTGAAACGTGCCGCATTGCCAGACCCGGCCAATGGCGTCGGTCAGGTAGAAATCGAGTTTTGGCCCGTAAAAAGCACCATCCCCCGGTTCCAGAGTGAACTCGCGTCCTGTGGCCTTGATCGCGGCCTCAAGGGCGCTTTCGACGTGATCCCAGCTTTCGTCACTACCTACCCGCTTTTCCGGACGGGTCGCAAATTTGATCTCAAACTTTTCAAATCCAAGGTCGGCGTAGACCCCGGCCAGATAGTTGATGAAGTTTGCGCATTCCGCTTCGATCTGGCTTTCAGAGCAGAAAATGTGCCCGTCGTCCTGCGTAAACCCGCGCACACGCATGATCCCATGCAGGGCGCCCGAGGGTTCGTAACGCGAACAAGAGCCGAATTCGGCCAGCCTTAACGGCAAGTCCCGATAGGACTTCAAACCCTGGTTAAAAATCTGCACGTGACAGGGGCAATTCATCGGTTTTAGCGCATTGATCGCCTTTTCCTTGGCGTGTTCTTCTTCGACCTCGACAAGGAACATATGCTCCTGATATTTTTCCCAGTGCCCGGATGCTTCCCAAAGCTTGCGGTCGACGACCTGAGGGGTATTGATTTCGCGATAACCACCAGCACGCTGCTTGCGGCGCATGTAGTCCTGCAATTCGGTATAAACTGTCCAGCCGTTGGGATGCCAGAAAACCTGACCGGGCGCTTCCTCCTGCATGTGAAACAGGTCCATTTCCCGACCCAGCTTACGGTGATCGCGTTTTGCCGCTTCCTCCAGCATGTGCAGATGGGCCTTGAGCTTTTCCTTGCCAGTGAAAGCCACGCCGTAGATGCGTTGCAGCATTGCCCGGTTTGAATCGCCACGCCAGTAAGCGCCAGCAATGGACATCAGTTTAAATGCATCTCCGGGTACTTGTCCGGTATGCTGCAAATGCGGCCCGCGACAAAGATCTTGCCAATGACCATGCCAGTACATGCGCAGCGGTTCGTCCCCCGGTATGCTTTCGATCAGTTCGACTTTATAGGGTTCGTTGTTGGCTTCGTAGAATTCAATCGCTCGCGCTCGGTCCCAAACTTCTGTTGTCACCGGATCGCGTTTGTTGATGATCTCTTTCATTTTTTTTTCAATAAGGCCAAGGTCTTCCGGGGTGAATGGCTCTTCTCGGTCGAAATCATAGTACCAACCGTTTTCGATCACTGGCCCAATGGTAACCTTTGTCTCGGGCCAGATTTCCTGAACAGCGCGGGCCATTATGTGGGCAAGATCGTGGCGCACCAATTCATTGGCTTGCTCTTCATCCGCCATCGTGTGAATGGCGATGCTGGCATCCGCTTCGATCGGCCAGGCCAGATCGTAGTGTGCGCCGTTGACGCTTGCGCTGACCGCCTTTTTTCGGAGTGAGGTCGAGATGCTTGCCGCGACATCGCCAGCTGTTATTCCGGCGTCGTACGCACGCGCATTGCCATCAGGAAAGGTAAGGGAAATTTGGGCCATGTTGGGCCTCCTCGTCAGTTTGGCGCCTACGAGACGCCCGGTTGCGGGTTATGTTGCGCGCTAATTGCCTTGGGTCGCCAGGCAAGTCAACCAGCATCATTAGGTATTTGGATCGGGAACGCCAATTCGGATCGCATCAGAATAACCGTTGTTCAACCCAACTGCCTGCGCACGCGACTTGATCTTGCCGCGTTCACGCAGTTCCGACATTGGCAATCGCGTATCAAGCGCTCCGCGATCATAGATAAGATCAGGCAGATATCCATTTACGACTAACCGCCAGTCAAAGGGGATATCGACGTCGATATCGCGCAACATTCCCACAACAGTTGTGGCGCAGTTAGATGTGAGCGAATTGAAGAACCTTGGCTGTTCTGACAGAGCGTTTGAATTGTTCACAAGTTCCTCGATCAGGTGGCGCCTCAATTCCGGGGCCGTTACAACCCGAAATATGCGTACATCTTCACCCCTGATATTTGAGCGAACACCGACCACATCCTGCTCCTCAGAAGCAACGATGACCATCGTATTTTCCTTGAAGAAATCCGCAATCGGAGAGAACCCTCCGCCAACTTGCCTGCGCACTTCGATCGACCAGGCAAGGTATTCGCCGCCCTCAAACCCGAAACTTAGGATGAAATGGGCAATATTAGGGCCGTCCCAATATGACATAAACAGATCAGTGGATTGGACCTGGCTCAGGTCATAAGTGCGCGTAGTCCAGTTCTCTGTCGCATCATTCTCGCTGTGCCACTCAAATTCGCGCACGTTGTTCAGTGTCATGATATCGCCATCGATCACGCCGGTGACCTGACGCGCTACGTCTGCTGCCCAATGTCCTTCATTTGGGGGCTGAATCGAACTCCACCAGATCACGATCGCGGTAAATGCAAACGCGAAAACTGCGATTGACCGTGCCGGGCGCCGCCCGAACTGGGCCGCCATTGTGGTCAGTCCGAGCAAAGCAAATGCACTGGCAAGGATGATTCGCAAAGTGTCTTGCCCCGGCGCCCTGAACCACAATGCGAGGGTTCCCCAGGCGGTCAAAGCGATGATCAGCAAGACTATCGTCGCAATGAATATGACCTTTAAGAGTTGCACCATAGTCCGTCCCTTATCGCCGTGCGTCCACCCCGAAGACGCAGTTGTGCAATCACGCCATATTTCGCGCCACATCGCAATCGGCAATTGCGGTGAGAATGTCAGCGTGCATGATTGCTTCAAAAGGAGCGCGCTGCATGGTTGCTACCAAATTTCTGGACACGAAACGCGGGCGAAAGATCGCATATCATCATAGTCCGGGGCAGAGCCCCTGCGTGGTTTTTCTGGGTGGGCTGAAGTCCGACATGGAAGGCACTAAAGCGGTATACTTGGAAAAATGGGCCAAGGCCCAGGGGCGTGAATTTCTGCGGTTTGACTATTCGGGTCACGGAGAATCATCGGGTAAGTTTACTGACGGATGTATCGGCGACTGGGCCGAAGACAGTCTTGACGTGGTAGTGGCGGTGACGGACCGGCCACTAGTTCTCGTGGGCTCTTCCATGGGAGGTTGGCAATCTTTGCTATTGTCCAAAGCCATTCCTTACAAGATCGCCGGGCTCGTTACGATCGCCGCAGCCCCGGATTTTACTGAAGACGGATATTGGCGAAATTTTTCTGCGACGCAAAAGGCGGAATTGGAACAGATTGGACATGTTGAGCTGCCGTCGGACTACATGGAACCCTACATTATTACCAAGAGAATGATCGAGGATGGACGGCGACAGTTGGTGCTGCGGGATCCACTTGCGCTGCCGTTTCCTGTGCGATGTTTGCAGGGAACCGAAGATACAGCCGTCAGTAGCGAGACGGCGATACGCCTGCTGGAGCATGCAGATAGTCCCAATATGCGCTTGACGCTGGTCAAAGGTGCTGATCATCGGTTTTCAGATGAGACGTGCCTAACATTGATTGTTGAGGCCGTTCAGGATGTATTGGAAACGTTGACCTGACCAAGGAGATTGTAATGGAACAACGTATTAGTTTGATTACTTTGGGGGTGCGGGACGTGGCGGATTCCGGGGCTTTTTATGCCGCGCTGGGCTGGAACCGCGCTGAAACCGACGAAGGTATCGTTGTATTTGATTTGATCGGACAGACTTTGGGATTGTACCCGATCCAGGCGCTCGCTGATGACATCGGCATTCCGGTTGAGTCTCTGGGACATGGCGCGCAGACGCTGGGTTTTAATTGCCGCACGAAAGAGGATGTCGTGAAAACGTTAAGCCTTGCGGAGGCCGCAGGTGCGCGCATTCTCAAACCAGCGTCTGATGTGTTTTGGGGCGGTCATCACGGGTATTTCGCAGATCCTGATGGTCACATTTGGGAGATCGCATTTAATCCATTTTCACCTTTGTCCAATGAAGGTACGTTCCGCTGGAACGGATATGAAAACGCGTGAGAACGCCCGCCAGCATGTGGAGTCTTGAGACCTTTGGCCGGGTGCGACTATCCAAACGCTTTTATATGCGCGATTTTCTCTATTCGGAGATTAGCAGCTTTCATCGGGTCCCGAATCTGCCAGATGACCCCGATCTCGTCATTGAATCTGGGCGGGCACTTTGCACCCAATTACTCGATCCCCTAGAGGAGACCTTCGGCCGATTGGCGATTCGGTCTGGTTATCGCTCTGCGTACCTGAATCAATTTGGCAATGAGAACAAATTGAATTGCGCGCGCAACGATAACCCGACCGAGTGCCATATCTGGGACCGGGACTGCGGGGATGCAGCCATCGCTGGCACATCTTTGGTTATTCCGTGGTTTGCAGATCAATTTGACGCTGGCCGCGACTGGCGTGATCTGGCCTGGTGGGTGCATGACTACCTACCATATTCTGAGATGTGGTTTTTCCCAAAACTCGCCGCATTCAATCTCAGCTGGCGACCAGTGCCAATGCGCACAATATCTAGCTATATCGCGCCCCGCGGAATGTTGCTGCGCGCAGGCGCGGAACCGGATGAACCTCTGGCTGCGCGACAACAACGCTATGCGGATTTTCCCCCGTATCGCGGCATTTCGTTACCATAGGTAGAATCGCAAACTTTTTGCCTGACGCAGAATTAATCCGCCGACCCGAGGATGCCGCCTTGTCGATGGCACGCTAACTCGGCACTGTGCTGGCGGTAGAAGATCGCCGGAAATCAGGATAAAGCGTTTGACAATGACCCCTACAATTTATCCTGTTCAGGTCTGTTGTGTCTGAGCCGTTGGTTCTGTTGCCCGGAATGATGTGCGATGCGCGGGTATTTGGTCCTCAAGTCCATGCATTTTCGACGGATACGGCCGTAATGATTGCGCCGGTCACGCAAGGGGAGCGAATCGAAGAGATAGCTTCGCATCTTCTTGATACTCTGCCACCTAAGTTTGCGCTGGTTGGTCTGGGTATGGGCGCAATTGTCGCAATGGAATTGTTGCGTCGCGCCCCAAACCGAGTCACCCGCATCGCGTTGATATCCGCTAGCCCACTGGCGGAAACGCCAGCCATTGCGTCGACACGCGAACCTATGATCGTCATGGCCCGGACTGACCGACTGGACGAAGCCATGCAAGCAGTGATCCGCCCAGATGATCTGGCGCCCGGCCCACGTCGCATAGATGTTCTGGGGCTCGTTTTGGACATGGCTCGCATGCTGGGTCCTGATGTTTTTGTACGCCAGTCACGTGCGCTGCAACGCCGGCGTGATCAACAAAGTACACTGCGAAAATGCAAAGTGCCGACGCTGGTTCTTTGTGGTGAACACGATGGGCTAACTCCGGTCAAGCGCCATATTTTCATGGCGGAACTGATCCCATATGCCGAGTTGAGAGTACTTGAAGACGCAGGCCATTTGCCGACGTTGGAACAACCTGAAGAGACAACCGAGGCACTGCGCGAATGGATGAGGCAGCCGTTTGTATTGAGGTAATTGCGCTTGTGAAAAAGGCCTGTTCAGTTATGCCGCAGCGTTCTTGTTCGCCGCTTTGTTGCGCGTAGTGCCGCTGTTTGCGTCGATGAACTCCAAGACCAGAGGCCGGATATTATTTCGCCAGCTTTTTCCCGCGAAGATGCCGTAGTGGCCCGCTTCTGCCTCCAGATGGCTGGCCTTTTTGCTGTCAGGCAATCCTGTGCATAAGTCCAGCGCAGCAACACATTGGCCCGGCGCCGAAATGTCATCCTTCGCACCCTCAACGGTTTTGACCGCGACGGTAGTAATCTTGCCGATATCGACCTGTTTTCCATCGACGATGAAGTCGTTAGTTGCAATCTCGCGACGTTTGAATATGCGGTCGACGGTTGAAAGATAGAATTCAGCGGGCATGTCCATCACCGCCAGATATTCATCATAAAAGCGGTTGTGAGCGTCGTGATCAGTCGCCTCGCCGCTTGCAACACGCCGGATTTGGTCGACAAAGGCCTGACTGTGACGATCAGAGTTCATAGACATGAATGACGCGAGCTGCAAAAGGCCCGGATAAACCATGCGGCCAACGCCGGCGTGTCTGAACCCGACGCGCTGAATCATGGTTTCTTCCAACTGACCCATTGTTACCCGTGCCCCAAAATCAGTCACATCAGTTGGGGTTGCATCCGGGTCGATTGGGCCGCCGATCAGCGTAAGCGAGCGCGGCTGCGCCTTTGGGTCTTCTTCCGCGAGGTAAGCTGTCGCAGCCAGTGCAAGTGGCGCGGGTTGGCATATCGCAATGACGTGGGTGTCAGGGCCAAGATGGCGCATGAAATCAACAAGATAGAGTGTGTAGTCCTCAATATCGAACTTGCCTTCGCTCAACGGTATATCGCGGGCGTTATGCCAATCGGTCACAAAGACTTCGCAATCTGGCAAAAGAGAGATGACTGTTGAACGTAACAATGTCGCATAGTGACCGGACATAGGTGCAACGACCAGAACCCTACGCGGTTTGGCCTTGCGGCCCTGGACCGAAAAATGAATGAGGTCACCAAAGGGTTTCTCAATTGGAGTTTCGATCTGCACGACATGATCTTTGCCATCTTCGCAGGTGAACGAGTGAATGTTCCAGTCTGGTTTGACTGTCATGCGTTGAAATGTGCGTTCAGTCACCTCGCCCCAAGCGGCAATCATGTTTACCATCGGATTTGGAATCATTGAAAATGCGGGGTACGATGCCATTGCCAAAGCAGACGCGCCCATCCACTGGTTGGTATTCCGGATGGTTTCCATCCAGTCGTAACTTGCCATGTACCGCATTAACCAACTCCTGTACGATCCGATGTGAGCCCGGACCATTCGCCGCATTATTTAGCGAGAACGGCCGAGTTATGCTGCACAGCAGCGAAGATAGAGGGATTTTGGGAAAATGACAACCAGCGATGAGTCCGCGGGCGATGGGAAAGGACTAGAAGGTGGCGAAATTGCTGCACAGAATCTTGAGCGGTTGACGGAAAACCTCAAGAAAGTTGAGGCGTTATCGCAGCGTTTGATCAGCGTAATGTCGCAGAAAGAACAGAGCAATCCGGCGCTGAGCGCGCCTGATCAGGACTTGTTCAAAAAGGCGGCGACCTCTTACTGGAACGAGACAATCCAGAACCCGACCAAAATTCTGGAGCATCAGTTGGAATTCTGGAGCAAGTCTGTCAATCACTATGTTGAGGCTCAGAAAGCATTTTCTAATGGAAAGCTAGTCGCGCCAGATGATTCGGGGCCAAAGGACCGCCGGTTTGCCAATCCGCTTTGGGAGACGCATCCTTACTTCAACTATATCAAGCAACAATATCTGATAAACTCGGACGCCATAAAGCAGGCTGTTGAGCAGACGACGGACCTGAACCCACTTGAGCGCAAGCGCCTCACCTACTTTTCACAGCAAATCGTTGAAATGATGGCCCCAACCAACTTTTTGGGTACTAATCCGGACGCATTGGAAAAAGCCGTTGAAACCGAAGGGCAGTCTTTGATTGATGGCCTGGAGAACCTGGTGGCCGATCTAGAGGCCAACAATGGCGAGTTGGTTGTCAAACTGGCTGATGAGAAGGCATTTGAACTTGGTCGCAATATTGCGACAGCCAAAGGCGACGTGGTTTATCGAAACCGAATGATGGAAATCATCCAGTATGATGCGACCACCGAAAAGGTTCACGAGATACCGCTTATTGTATTTCCACCGTGGATAAATAAATTCTATATTCTTGATCTCAAAGAAAAGAACAGCCTGATCCGTTGGATCACAGATCAAGGGTATACGTTGTTCATTGTCAGCTGGATTAACCCCGATGCTTCCTACAGCGATGTCGGGATGGAAGACTACATTGAGGACGGTTATCTGAAAGCAATTGACGAAGTCAAAGCGATAACCGGTCAAAAACAAGTTAACGCTGTAGGGTATTGCATCGCCGGGACCACCTTGGCGCTGACCTTGTCCTTGTTGAAGCAACGTCGCGATAAATCCGTCAAGTCGGCGACATTCTTTACGGCGCTCACTGATTTTTCAGATCAGGGGGAATTCACGCCGTTCCTGCAAAACGACTTTATTGACGGAATTGAAGAAGAAGTAACAACAAAAGGCATACTTCCATCGTATGTGATGGCCAGAACATTCAGCTTTTTGCGTTCAACGGATTTGATTTATACGCCTGCGATCAAAAGCTACATGATGGGAGAGGCCCCGCCCGCATTTGATCTGCTATACTGGAATGGCGACGGAGCAAACCTTCCTGGACGGATGGCGATGGAGTATTTGCGCGGTTTGTGCCAACGCAATACTCTGGCCGGTGAGGGGTATGAAGCCTTCGGAACTAAGTTGACGCTGAAGGACATTGACCTGCCGCTCTGCTCAATCGCCTGCGAGACGGATCACATTGCCGCGTGGAAGGATTGTTACAGAGGCGTCCAGCAGATGGGGTCAAAAGACAAGACATTCATCATGACTCAGTCCGGTCACATCGCGGGGATCGTGAACCCGCCCAGCCGGAACAAATATGGCCACTACACCAATGACGATCTGACGTTGGATCACGAAGCATGGCGTGAAGGCGCGGAATTCAACGATGGGTCTTGGTGGCCGCGATGGGAAAGTTGGCTTGCGAAACGATCCGGCAAGATGATTCCGGCCCGTGCGGCATCCGATTCGGGACGTACAACGCTGGGTCCCGCCCCCGGATCCTATGTTGAGATCAAAGCAACAGGCTGATTTGAATAGGGAAATTATTTTTATGCTGCAATGCAGAAAAAATAACTTGAAATGCCGCATTGCAGAAAGTATATCATAGTCATCAGACAAACACGGGGCTGTCCCGTTGCTTAGATTAAGGACGAAAACGATGGCTAAAGCACAAGATATGAACGCAGTTCTGAAAGACATGATGGGCGCATTCCCAGTCGATACAGCTGCAATGGAAGATGCATTCAAAACTGGCGCGTCTTTGAACGAAAAACTGTCAGGCGTTGCGCTGACAGCTGCTGAAAAATCTGCCGAGATTTCCAGCAAATGGACAAAAGATACTCTGGCCAAACTGGCAGATATGTCCAAAGTCAAAGCAGAGCCTGCAGACTACGCCAAAGCGATGACCGACTTCGCTTCTGCGTCTGCCGAAGCAGCAGCAGAAAACGTCGCCGCTTTTTCTGAAATCGCCAAAAAAGTTCAAATGGACACTGTTGAACTGATGATGGCTGCTGGCAAAGACATCTCTGAAGATGCAACTGCCGCCGTTAAAAAAGCGACTGGTGAAGTTACTGCAGCTGCCAAGAAAGCCGCAACAGTAAAATAAGTAACGCTGATCTGCGTCCTTCCTCCCGAGGATGCGATTGCGGGGGCGAGCCTTACGGCTCGCCCTTTCTTTTTGTGCCGCACTCGCATAGGCTTTGCTGCAGTGCTGCATTCGTGGGAGGGACAGGCATGACAGAGACGGATAAACCCCTGCTGATAAAGCGATATGCCAGTCGCAGGTTGTACAATACCGAAACCAGTGACTATGTGACGCTAGAAGACATAGCTGGCTTCATCCGGTCCGGTCGGGAGGTTCAGATTGTAGACCTGAAATCGGGTGACGATCTGACCCGGCAATATCTCTTACAGATCATTGCCGAGCACGAAAGCCGTGGTGAAAGTGTATTGCCAATAGACGTTCTGACGGATCTGGTGCGCAGTTACATGACGCCGGGCGGGTCGGTCGTGCCGCAGTTTCTTCAGGCTTCGTTTGACATGTTGAAAGACGGCCAATCCAAGATGCTGGAAAACATGACGTCAATGAATCCCATCGCAAAGATGCCTGGGCTGGAAGCGATGCAGGCGCAGCAAAAAGCTTTTATGAAGGCAATGACGGGCGGCATGACAGGGCAATGGACTGACACGGCGTCCTCGGATACGGCTTCCGAAGCCGAAGAAAACTCAGATGATCTGGACGCAATCAAGAAGCAACTTGCGGAACTGCAGGACAAGCTGTCCAAAATCAAATGACCCCATATCTATTCGATTGGATTTCTGGCTCTCTAATATACTATTTGGAAAGAGTTTTCCTAGCGTTTCATTGAGAGTCAGGTTCCGTAGGCGTGTTCACGGCACATGATTTCATCGACCGCATCCAGCAGCACTGCGCTTATGGTGTCAAGATCCCCACGGCTGAGTTGAACCGGTAGCCGCACGTCGCAGGCTCGCATCAGCATGGATCGGGTTTTTGGCAGGTCGGGCAGGTCAGCAATGAATTGCCAATTCCAAAAAGCGCGTGCGTTGTCCGAAGACATGCCAAACACCTGAACTTTCATGCCACGTTTCGCGGCAAGGTCTGAAAATCGACTTACTTCATCATCGCTCATCCCGTTCAAATTGAACTGAATCGAATCTGGTGCACGCACCTCTGGAGTAAGGCTCTCGGGGACCTCCATCCATGGTGAGCTGTTCAGTATTTCGGCGACATAGTCGTGGTTGGTCCGACCATCCCGGACACGACGTGGCAGTTCAGCCAGTTGTGGGCGGATAACTGCTGCACTCAGATTGTTGAGTCGCAGATTATAAAGCGGCAACTGGTTCTGCCAGCGGGCAAAGGCGTCTTGCAAAACCGGGTGCTTTTTCCAGTTATGCTCGTACGCTCCTGACATGATGATCGCACGGGCAACGAGATCGGCGTCATCAGTAACCAGAATACCACCTTCACCTGCGTTGATCATCTTATAGGACTGAAACGAAAAGCACCCCATTTTCCCCAATGTGCCAATGTTACGCCCGTTCCAGGTGGTTCCGAGCGAGTGTGCAGCGTCTTCGATAACGGGAATGTTTGCTGCATCACATAAAGCGAGAATTTCGTCCATGTCGGACGTATGCCCGCGCATATGGCTGATGATAACAGCGCTGATATCTTTCTGAAGCTTGTCAGCAAAGTCATTCATATCAACCCGGTAGTTTTCACCGACTTCGCAAAGTACTGGCAAGCAATCGGCGTGAACAACGGACGATGGCACGGCCGCGAACGTAAATCCGGGGATCAATACGCGCGCGTCGCGTGGCAAGTCCAGCGCCTTGAGCGACAGGAACAATGCAGCGGAACAGGACGAAACCGCCAGAGCATATTTGCTGCCAAGCATTTCTGCGAACTCGGCTTCAAGGAGAGCTACCGGAGCATTGTCGTCGGCAGTATATCTGAAAAGATCACCGCTCTGAAGAAGGCGCTCTACCGCGACCAGCGCATCGTTTGGGATTGGTTCAGCGGAGTGTACGTCTGGAAGCTTGGACATATTACGTTTTCCTTAATTTAATATTCCAAATTACTAAAACAAAGGAATGGCTGTGAAAAGGAAATTGTAAGGCCGGATCGTGACGGCCCTGAGGAAATGTTTGGAAACGTTGCAAATCTGTCGGGCGTGTACTGACTAAAAACCGAGGCGATCACGCAATGCAAACCACGTCATGCCCAGGGCCAGCAAAGGCGAGCGAAACATGGCCCCGCCGGGAAAGGAGGGTGTTGGAACCTTTGCCAAAAGATCAAAGCCTTCAGACTGACCCTGAATGGCTTTTGCCATCAACTTGCCGGCGAGAGTCGCGGTACCGACACCATGACCGGAGTAACCGGACGCGGACATGACATTGGGAGCAACCCGCGCAATGTATGGCATTCGCTTCATGGTGATACCTAACGTGCCCCCCCAGGCGTAATCAAACCGGACGTCTTTAAGATGAGGGAATACCACGCTCATGGGCTTGCGCACGACAGAATCGATGTCATCGGGGAAACGGTAGCCATAGCTTTCACCACCTCCAAAAAGCAGCCGCTTGTCGTGGGAAAGCCGGAAATAGTTCACCACAAACCTACTGTCGGCAACAGCGACGTCGCGGGTTAGAACCTGCGCTGCGTCTTCCCCCAATGGTTCGGTCGCACCAATAAAATTGTTAATGGGCATAACGCGGGCGGCAACTTTGCGATTGAGACTGCCCAAATAACCGTTGCACGCAAGAATGACTTGATCTGCTACCACGCGACCGTGGTCTGATTGAACCACAGGCTTGGTCCCCTGCAATATGTTATGTACCAGCGTCATTTCATAGATACGCACGCCGGCCTTCGTCGCAGCGTGTGTCAACCCCAGGGCATAGTTTAGTGGATGCAAATGACCGGCACCCATGTCAAGCGTGCCACCCTTATAGTCCGGCGAAGGGCAAAGTGCATGGCATGCTTCGCTATCCAGCGTTTCGATTTCGTCATATCCATAGTCTTGCCGGAGCTTTTCTGCATAGTCATGCAGGTGTTTGACGTCGGATTTACTGGACGCTGTATGCGCCACGCCGGGTTTGAAATGGCAGTCGATGTTGTGTGACTTGATCAGTTCCTTGACCAAAGTCTTGGATTCTTCGCCCAATTGCCACAGCCTGACTGCATCAGCTTTCCCGACGAGCTTTTCGAGCCCGTCTTGCTCCATGCGTTGGCCACTGCCCAGTTGACCGCCGTTGCGACCCGATGCGCCAAACCCCACGCGATGGGCTTCCAGCACCACCACATCTAGGCCAACCTCCGCCAAGTGTAGTGCCGCTGACAGTCCGGTGTACCCGGCACCGACGATGCAAACATCCGCCTTGATCTCACCTTTAACGGGTTCGAACTCAGGGCTCTGGTTCGCCGTCGCCGCATACCAGCTGCCAGGGTAGACCCCTCGCTTGTCGTTGGAAAACAGAAGGTTCATACATTCATCAGCAGGTGTTCACGTTCCCATGGTGAGATAACCTGCAGAAATTCCTGATATTCAGCTCGCTTCACGATGGAATAGACCCGTGCAAAATCCGGGTGCAGCACGTCGTGCAGTTCCTTTGCCTCATCAAACAGATCAAGCGCATCGCCGAGCAGGTTGGGTATATCGCCATCGCCTTCATAGGCGTCACCTTTGAACTGCTTGCCCGGCCGATCTTCATTGATCAGCCCCAGATAGCCACACGCTAATGAGGCCGCGATGCAAAGGTATGGATTGCAATCCATGCCTGCGACGCGATTTTCGACGCGGCGCGCTTCGGGGCCGGACAAGGGTATTCGAATACCGGTGGTGCGATTGTCGCGTCCCCACTCCAGATTGATCGGAGCGGCATGGTCTTTGACATACCGACGATAGGAATTCACGTATGGTGCCATAACAGCAATGCTGGACGGCAAGTGTTTTTGCAATCCGCCAATAAAATTGAAAAACGCATCTGTTTCACCGCCCTGGGGTCCAGAAAAGATGTTCTTACCCGTTTCAATATCAAGAACGGAATGATGGATGTGCATGGCGCTACCCGGTTCATCGGCAATCGGTTTAGCCATAAATGTCGCATAGCAATCGTGACGCAGGGCAGCCTCGCGGATCAGGCGTTTGAAATAGAATACCTCGTCCGCTAGTTTTACTGGATCGCCGTGAATCAAGTTGATTTCCAGCTGTCCGGCACCACCTTCCTGCGTGATACCGTCTATTTCAAAGCCTTGCGCCTCTGCAAAGTCATAGATGTCATCAATCACCGGACCAAACTCATCAACAGCCGTCATCGAATAAGCTTGTCGCGCGGCAGCGGGCCGGCCCGAACGCCCCATCATTGGTTTGATCTCTTGCGTCGGGTCGATGTTGCGCGCAACCAGAAAAAACTCCATCTCCGGGGCGACGATGGCCTTCCACCCTTTCGCGGCATAGAGATCTACTACGCGTTTCAAGACGTTACGCGGGGCGTACGGGACGCGATTGTCTTTGCGGTCAAACGCATCGTGGATAACTTGCAGCGTCCAGTCGCCGGTCCAGGGTGCGGCTGTCGCAGTGGTCATGTCCGGTCTGAGAATCATGTCCCGTTCCAGAAACCCTTCCTCTCCTGCGGCTTCACCCCAGTCACCGGTAATGGTCTGATAAAATACGCTGTCCGGCAGGTGAAAATATTCCTGTTTGCTGAACTTGCTTGCGGGAACAGCCTTGCCTCGGGCAATGCCAGGAAGGTCGGATATGATGCATTCGACCTCGTCAAGTCGCCGCCCTTCGAGATAAGTTCTGGCTGCGTCCGGCAGGTTCGTAGTCCAATCGGCCATCAGAGCCTCTCTTGTCTAAAAAATGCGGCCATGCGATCGGCAATTGCCGCGTTGGCCAATGGTTCCGTCAATTTGGCGGTAGCCTCGGCAAGAATTGGTTCGGGTACAACACCCTGCCCACGTCCATTGATGAGCCCGTCGACAAAAGCTGCGGAAAACTCGGGATGGGGTTGCAAGCTCCAGACTTTGTCGCCGTAAACAAATGCGGCATTCTCACAGAAATCGGTGCTTGCGATGACTTTTGCGTCTGTCGGGCGTTTTGTCACTTGATCCTGATGCCACGCATTCAACGGGATGATTTCACCATCGAAGATGTATTCCGTATGTCCAACGGACCAGCCACCTTTGTATTTCTCGACCTTACCACCGAGGGCCTGCGCGATGATTTGATGGCCAAAGCAAACGCCGACCAACGGCCGACCGTCGGCGTATATTTGGCGAATAAAGTCTTCCAACAGTGGTATCCAAGTATGATCTTCGTAGGCGCCATATCGCGAGCCGCTGATTAACCAGCCGTCACATTCGGCGATAGACTTGGGAAACTCCATGTCCACGACGCAATATGCCTCGAACGAAAATCCGTATCCGGCCAATAAATCTGGGTACAAAGAGTCGTAGTCGCCCAACGTGCGCACCAGATCGTCCGGTGTGTGTCCGGCCTGAAGAATCCCGATTTTCATAGGTCACCAATAATTTGATCAAATTAATATTAGCGGAGCCAATCCTTACCGGCAAGGGGGATTAGACGCGTTCCAGAGTAGCCAGCCACCTTTGATCGGCCGGCACATCTGCCATCCGTCTGATTTCCTGCCGTTTGGTCATCACGAGGTTCGCGATCAACTGGGGGTGAAAGATATCTGCGACGACCGGATCGGATTCGAACAAATCAATCGCCGTAACCCAGTCTGGCGCCAATTGTGGCAGGTCGGGATAATCATAGGCATTCCCGGTGATCGGTGCAGGGGGTTCGGCACCGGTTTCCATCCCATTCATTGCCGCGCCAAGCACCACTGCGAGCATCATGTAGGGGTTAATGTCCCCACCCGCTACTCGATGTTCGATCCGCCGAGCTGATGCGCTGCCGCTGGGTATTCTGATGGCGGCAGTTCGATTCTCATAGGCCCACGCGGCAGAGGTTGGGGCGTGCGCTCCGGGTACCAGTCGTTCGTAAGAATTTCCGTGTGGCGCAAAAATAAGGGTCGAAGCAGGCATTGCCAGAAGGCAACCGGCAACTGCTTGCCGCAACAAGTTGCTTCCTTCGGGACCGCCATTGCTGAACACGTTTTGCCCTTTGTCGTCCACAACCGAAAAATGTAAATGCATTCCATTGCCTGCATCATCTCGGTAGGGCTTGGCCATGAAGGTCGCGGCAAAGCCGTTTTTACGGGCCATGCCGCGGGCCAATACTTTGAACAACCAAGCATCATCGGCGGCGCGCATGGCGTCCTGATGGTTTAATGTAATCTCAAACTGGCCCAAACCGGCTTCCGAAGTAGCGGTCTGAGCCGGAATATCCATAGCAGCGCAGGCTTCGTACAGCTCAGTGAAAAAGCTGTCAAAGGCATCAAGTTGTGCGACGGACAATACGGCGGCGCTGCTCAGGGGACGATCCGTAACAGGGTTGGTTGGGGCTGACGGCGAAGGGCCGGAATCATCAATAAGCGTGAATTCCATTTCTGTGGCTGCCATGACTTTCCAGCCGCGTGCGTCAAATCGATTTAATACCCGTTCCAAGGCATTTCGCGGGTCACCTTCAAATGGCACGCTTGGGGCAACTTCCATTGTCATAGGAACCAGAGCACTTGGGTTCGAGAGCCATGGCATGGGCACAGGGCCCCGACCCGAGGGCCGCAATGTTCCATCAGCATCGCCAGTCTCAAAAACCAGCGGACTGTCCTCAATATCAGCGCCCCACAGGTCAACGTTCAAGGCTGACAGCGGCATGCGAACAGCTCCGCTATCGAGCTTCTGCGCATAGCTTGCCGGTACGCGTTTTCCTCGCATCTGGCCGTTCAGATCAGAGGCTGCGACGCGAAATGTTGAGTGGTTTTTGAGGTCCATGAGACGGTTCCATGCTGAGATTTTGCACACCTACTCACGTGCAATTCAAAATGTCTATGGGGTAGATTGAAATGGATGGTTTACCGGTTCAGCGTACAAATAATTGGCCGTGACCTAGCGTATCACGTTCACCCGCACTTTTAGTTTCTGGCGCACGTTCGACGGTAAATGCTTGTTGAGCCGGGTATTTATAACTCCAAAAAAGGACACGATCACTAGGGTCAAAATGATAAAATAGGCGGCTAGAATGGGATAAGGAATGAAGGGGTTAAAGGTCTTGTCGGCAAAATAATTGGCATAGTAGAGTGCGTCCCCGCGTTGTTGCCATGCTGGGAAACCGCTGAAATACACCAGCGTTGTGGCGTGAAACAGAAAGATTGCCTCGTTCGTATAAGCTGGCCACGCGAGTCGCAGCATCGTAGGCCAGATCACTCGACGGAATCTGGACCACCCTGAAAGGCCGTATGCGTCGGCCGCCTCGATATCACCTTTCGGAATGGACCGAAGCGCACCATAGAATATCTCCCCAGAATATGCCGCAGTGTTCAAAAATAATACGATCAGAGCGCCTAGCCAAGCAGCGGTGAAGGGATCAAAGATTGGGCTGACCCCCTTGAGACTGAGGAACAAAAAATACGCAAAGAAGAACTGAATGAATAACGGTGATCCGCGAAATATGAAGATGAACCATTCAGCCGGTTTGCGCCAAGCTGGATTTGAGCTGGCCTTTGCAACAGCGAGGGCCGTCGCAAACAGAAATCCGGTCCCTAACGCAAAAATGCCAAAGTAGATATTCCAGATCATGCCAGAGCCGATGAGCGTGAAATGTTCGCAAAGTGTGAAGCCTTCACGCGGCAATAGACGTTCGCCGAATCCGATAGAGCGCAGCCCGTAGTCCTGAATGGTTTGCCAGCAACTCATGTCGCGGCCCTACGCTGTGCTTCGCCACCGGAGGTCGCCTGGCCATGAGTCAGCCGAACCATCAATTTTTCAAGCAGCACTTCAGACACCCGTGTAAACGCGAGATAAAAAACCAGCAAAGCGAAGAAATACCACATGCGCCAATCGCCATGCGGGTAGCTCGTAAATTTCTCGGTCTTGGTGCCGCCAAGCTCGCGCGCCCAGTAAACGATGTCTTCGATCCCAAGTAAAAACAACAGCGGTGTCGCCTTGATCAGCACCATCCAAAGATTTGACAGGCCGGGCAGGGCATAGACCCACATCTGCGGCACCAGAATTCGCCAGAACGTTTGGCGTGATGACATGCCGTAGGCCTCTCCGGTTTCCATCTGCCCGCGAGGCACAGCGCGCATTGCTCCAAACAGAACATTGGCGGCGAATGCACCAAAAACAATGGCAAATGTCAGAACCGCGAGCGCGAATCCATAAGTTTCATGAATCCATTGCGCGGAATTGCCGGAGGGCAATTTGGCCGCCGCACAGACCACGAAATCACTGCCTTGCCAAATCGGTTGGTCCCAATCGGGGCAAAAAAGCCGATGGCGGCCCCATTCAAACAACTGGTCAAGCGCAATCACGAAAAAGAGGAAAAAGGCGATGTCCGGGACACCGCGCACGATCGCTATGTAGCCCTGTCCGAGCCATCGAATGGGCGCAAACGCGGCCCGTGCTGCCATCGCACCGAAAAATCCAAAAGACAATGCGACCGGCGCTGTGACGGCTAGTAGCAAAAGTACTTTGCCAAATGCCACATAGAAAGCCATATGCTTGCCATTGGTCAAATAGCAGCTCAGCCAGCGATACGTGTCCAGCGTTTCAGGTTCGGTGCAAAATGAGAACATTGGATTTGGCAGGTCCGCGAGTACAGACCTGCCGTACCTGATTTAGTAGGTTATTGTATCTTCGCCGAACCACTTAATCAGCAATTCGTTCAATGAGCCGTCGGCTTTCATAGAGCCAATGGCCGCATCAAATTTCTCACGCAATTCGGTGTCGCTTTCGCGCAGACCCATTCCGATACCACCGCCCAGTGGAACAGGAGGTCCAACAAATACGAGATCTCCACCCGATGCCTCGACCAAAGGAACAAGGTAATCTCGGTCCGCAAAAACGGCATCTGCTTCACCATTGCGGACAGCAGCTACTGTTTCTTCCGGAGTTGCGAATTCAACGAGTGTCGCGCCGCTTTCAGCAATAAAGCCGGCTTGAATTGTAGATGTCTGTGCCGCTACGACTCCGCTTTCCAGATCCACGCCGTCGGAGGCTGCAACATAGGCGGATGCCGTCGGCGGAAAGTAGTTCTGTGTGAAATCAATGACTTCGTCGCGCTCATCCGTGATGGACATCCCTGCAACGATGGTGTCGTAGTTTCCTGACACCAAGTTAGGAATGATACTGTCCCAATCATTTTTGACCCATTCACAGGTCAATTCGGCGCGTTTGCACAATTCGTCGCCAACATTGCGTTCAAATCCGTCAACTTCGCCCGCATCGTTGATAAAGTTATAGGGGGGGTAGGCCCCCTCGGTACCCATGCGGATGGTTTTGCCGTGGCCGTCTGCAAAACTCATTGAGGCCGCAAACGCCAGCGCGGCGGTGCCTAGAGCTAGTTTTTTCATTTGTGATACTCCCGTCGTTTTTTGTGTTTTTTAGTTTACGCTGCGGTGGTTGCCGAAAGGAACCCCCGCAATCGCTCCGATTTTGGCGCGCCAAATAAGGTATCTGGCGCTCCTTGCTCTTCAATTAGACCCTGATGCAAGAATACGACATGGTCCGAAACATCGGCAGCGAGCTTCATGTCGTGTGTCACAATCAACATGGTACGACCCTCGGTTGCTAGGCTCTGGATAACTCGAACCACCTCCTGTTCCAGTTCAGGGTCGAGCGCAGAGGTCGGTTCGTCAAACAACAATGCCTCAGGTTCCATGCAAAGGCCACGTGCAATGGCGGCCCTCTGTTGCTGACCCCCAGACAATTGCGCCGGGTACATGTCGCATTTATCGCCGATACCCACCTTATCAAGGTAGGCACGTGCCGATTTTTCCACCTCAGCCGCGTCACGCCCCAAAACCGTCCGGGGTGCTTCCATAACGTTTTGCAGAATCGACATGTGTGACCAAAGATTGAACTGCTGAAAAACCATGGAAAGATTGGTTCGGATGCGCAGAACCTGCTTGGGGTCCGCTGGTCGGCGGCCTTGATCTGATCCTTTCCAAGCGACGGGCTCACCTTTGAACAATATTTCGCCTTGTTGGCTGTCCTCAAGCAAATTCGCACAACGAAGCAGTGTGGATTTTCCAGAACCCGACGAACCTATGAGCGAGACGACATCACCGCGATGCGCTGTAATGTCGACGCCTTTGAGCACTTCCAGCGATCCATAGCTTTTGTGCAAGTCGCGAATTTCGATCACGGGTGGTGAATCAGTAGCGGGGTTGGGCAAAGGCGGACCAGTCTGTTTGCACAAGTTTCGATGGTAATAGGGATTAAAATATCGGTCGATGCAATGTCCAAAACGGCCTTTCGCGACGAAAAGTGTCCGCTTGGGTTGCTGAATGGTCCGAATTGTCCGTGAATTTACCCAATCGTACGCGCAATTCAGGATGGTGGCGGCGGTGTCGGGACGTCCAGGTAGGCTTGTTCCGCAATTTTCACTAAGCCTCTCAGATGCAGGGTCTCGCGGTCGGCATCAGACAACGCTGCGATCGCGCATTGCACCCCCTCGAAGATTTGTGCGGTGTTTCGGGTTTTGGATGTGATGTAAGGCAACCCAGGAGTGGGTGTCGTACGTTCGACTTCCCGTAGTGCCTCAGCCCAGGATTCATATTGGATAATCAGAGCCCAAGTCAGCGCATCAATTGCAGCCGTATCGGCGCGCCCCACGGCAACCGCAATAGCAGATTCCTTATGCCCGCCGGTTTGGACGAAATGCCGGAATGTTGTGCCTGATCTTGCTGCATGTGTCATCGGGGCGGCCCAACCTGACTGCGAAATTGGCTCGTTATAGGCGAACCGCTGACCTGCGAAGTCGGTCAATGTCTGGCCGATACTGTCCGCCCGGGCGATGATGACGGAATTATAGTACCCCGGGGCGCAGCCGGGAAGATTGTAGTCGGGTGTTCCAACCAAGCTGACATACCCGTGAAGAGTTGTACGAAAAGGCATTCCACAGGTTTGGGCAAAGACGAGATCGGGGTCTCGCCAAATTTCCCAGAGGTCCCGGCGGCGATCAAGCAATTCCGGACCTTCGCCTAGTTCTTTTCGAATTGCCTCCCAGAATTTGTCGTTCGCACCGGCAAGTTGCGGTATGTCGTACATGCCAAGCATGGCCGTCATTTTGCGCGGCTCACGCGTTGGCGTGCAAGTGCACTGTCACGATCATTTATTCCCAAAAGGCTCGATACAAGTCGCAACAATGCGTCTTCCTGATCGTCGCGCTGATTATCAACCAACACGACCCGCCACATGGCCTCAATTACGGCGACGCGATCTTCATAAGGTACGGCCGCCTTGATCGCACGGGTAAAGCGCACGGTGTCCGGGGCTTCGGACTCAAGCGTTTCCGCATCAGCGCGTAGATTGGCGGCATCGGTCGCTCCCAGATCGTATCGGGCCGAGGTAATTAGATCGATTTTGGCTTTTTCAACTGGCGCATAGTCGCCATCCGTGCGCGCTACTCGCACAAGCAGAGCAGTTAAAGCCAGTCGCGCATCTTTGTCAGGTAGTGCTATCGGTTCCGGCTGTGTCAGTCGTTTTAGAAAATCTCCGAACATTTGGCTCCCATCTCTTGTTTTCAGGTGTGTTGCAGTGCAACGGCTTTGGCGGCGTCACTGTCGTCTGAGGCGATTCCAAGCGTGGTTTCGATCAGGTGTAGCGTGTCTTCTTCGGCGTCATCACGCACCCCGTCGGCCAAAACCACATCCCAAAGCGCACTGACAATTTGGAGCCTGTCGCCATAGGAAACCTCCTGCCTGATCAACCGGGCAAATTCGTCAGTCCCGGGTGCGTGTTTTTCAAGTTTTTCGCAGGTGGCACGCAGGCGCGCCGCAGCAACACGGTTTAGATCGTAACTCTTCGCCAGGATTTGATCAATTTGGCCAATTTCTTCGGCAGTGTAGACATCATCAGCCATAGCTATGCGCACCAGAAGAGCACCGAGCGCAAGCTGTTCATCAGGTTCAGGAAGTGGCTCAGGGGTCGCGGGACGGCGGCTGAAGATACGGTGCAACATGGCGGCAAATTACCGGATGCTGCGCGGCGCGCAATGTTTATCCAAACGAATCCCTTCGGGGGCGGAGGGCTCCCAATTTTTGAGGAGGCTCAAAGCGCAAATTATCCATAGCAATTCCTTGCGGGTCGCCGTTGGTCAAGACGAATCCTGCGATGTCCGCCGTTCCGTCTGATCGGACAAATCCAAACCCGTGTTCGCGCACGGAATTGACCACTATATCCTGCACAATGGTCCCGTCCCGTCGCAAAAACAGCAATCTCGCAGTACCGTCTTCACCGCCCCGCAACTCAAAGGACAAGGCCGACTGGTCACGATCAAACAGGACTGAAATGGCACCTTCTCCCTGCGCGTCCCGTTTTGGGTATCGTTCAGGACCAAAGCCATTCAGCACATTTGTGTCCGACATTCGCGTAACCGAAAGTGTTTCGCCCGGCCCGCCGCTGATGGCCACGAGTGGTGCCTCGGGCGCGCCAGTAATATAATCAAAGGTTCCCAATGTGTCCCGTGTCTGTCCAGCAAATCGCTCACCAAACTGCGCACCGGGGACTACTAGTACTTCGTCCACCAACCTACCAGGGCCAAAACTGCTGGGCATGTCATCAAAGGTAATGATTTGCGTTAATGCCAAGGAGTCAGGATCGACGATGCAAATTGGAGCGTCACAGGCACGCACGGCGCCGGGCAGGAAGGTTGCAGAAAGACATGCAAGGGTAAGGCAAGTACGAAGCATGTATCAACATTAGCACATTTTATCCCTCGTAACCTTCAATAATCACCAAGTCACTTTCTGATACGGGATCGCGCAAGGCCTTTGCTGTCTGGTAGCCGCCAGAATCGTAGCAGGCTAGTGCATCGGCATAGCTTGGAAATTCAATTACGACCGAGCGTGAACGAACTATACCTTCTGGCACCTCCCGCGCGCCGCCTCATACGAGAAACCGCCCACCGAATTCCGCGATAGGAACCGCGTTGGCGGCTATATAATTCTTGTAAACGTCGAAATCGGCAACGTCGATCTGAACGATCCAATAACCCTTTAGCATGATCCCGCTTCCTTTTTTTGTAAATTGGACAGGAGTTTCACACGAGTCGCGAATTCTCTTTTGCTGCGCGTACGAAATCCTTGAACAGCGGATGTGGGTCAAAGGGCTTTGATTTTAGTTCCGGGTGGAACTGCACACCAATGAACCAAGGATGATCGGGCCACTCCACAATTTCGGGCAAACGTCCGTCTGGCGACATGCCTGAAAAGCAAAGCCCGCCTTTTTCGAGTTGAGTTTTGTACTGAATGTCGACTTCATAACGGTGACGGTGACGTTCGTCGATGTTCGTGCTGCCGTACACCTCTGCGACCTTCGATCCGGCCTTCAGAACCGCGTCGTAAGCGCCTAGCCGCATAGTGCCGCCCTTGTCATCTTCTGGGCGGCGGTTTACCTTTTCGTTGCCCTGGACCCATTCCTTCAGGTGATAAACAACGGGTTCGAAACGTTTATTGCCCGACTCATGGTCAAATTCTTCGGAGCCGGCGGTCTTAAGCCCGGCTACGTTGCGCGCGGCTTCGATTACCGCCATTTGCATGCCCAGGCAAATGCCAAGGTAGGGGATCTTGCGTTCGCGGGCGAATTGCGCGGCCTTGATCTTACCTTCTGTCCCGCGTTCGCCGAAACCACCGGGTACCAGAATGGCGTGAAATCCTTCGAGATGCGGCGCGACGTCATCGGATTTGTCAAAGATTTCGGCATCGACCCAATCAATATTGACCTTCACACGATTCGCCATGCCGCCATGGGTCAGTGCCTCTGCAATTGATTTATAGGCGTCCTCAAGCTGCGTGTATTTACCGACGATAGCGACATTAACCTCGCCTTCGGGGTTATAAATGCGATCGGCCACGTCGTCCCAACGATCAAGGTTGGGTTTCGGCGCAGGTGTGATCTGAAAGGCATCCAGCACCGCCTGATCCATACCCTCGCGATGATAGGCCAGAGGTGCCTCGTAGATTGATTTGAGGTCCTGAGCAGCAATTACACTCTCGGGGCGCACGTTACAAAAAAGAGCGAGTTTTGCGCGTTCTTTTAACGGTATGGGCCCTTCGGAACGGCAAACCAGAATATCGGGCGCGATACCGATGCTGCGTAACTCTTTGACACTGTGCTGGGTTGGCTTCGTTTTTAGTTCGCCGCTGGCTTTGATGAAAGGCAACAAAGTCAGGTGCATGAAGATACATTGCCCACGTGGCTTATCCTGCGAAAATTGTCGGATTGCTTCAAAGAACGGCAAGCCTTCGATATCACCCACCGTTCCGCCGATCTCGCACAGCATGAAGTCAACTTCATCTTCGCCGATTGATATGAAATCCTTGATTTCGTTAGTGACATGCGGGATTACCTGAATTGTTTTTCCGAGATAATCGCCGCGGCGCTCCTTTTCCAGCACAGTGGAGTAAATGCGCCCGGAACTGACCGAATCCGATTTGCGCGCCGCAACCCCGGTGAATCTTTCATAATGGCCGAGGTCGAGATCGGTTTCGGCGCCATCATCAGTTACAAAGACCTCACCGTGTTCAAACGGGCTCATCGTGCCGGGATCAACGTTGAGGTAAGGATCGAGTTTGCGCAGGCGCACGGAAAAGCCGCGAGCTTGCAGCAACGCGCCAAGTGCAGCGGAAGCCAGCCCCTTGCCCAATGAGGAAACAACACCACCTGTAATAAAGATAAACCTTGCCATGTAGCGGCGACCCCCGTGAGAATTTCATGTGAAAGCGCGTCAACTACACTGCCCAGAGCGGTCCAAAAAACCACTGCATCACGGGACTTAAGTCATAAAGGATTCGCAATCAGATAGCAAGGCAACCGCAAGATGATGTTGCAACAATTACCGCAGCGTCAAGGTTTAGTGGATCAGTCGGCTTTTGGCACCAACGGCGCATTTTCGTCGGCAGTTGGTGGCAACAAATCTGTCCCTAGTGGGGAGTCTATTGTGCCAGCCGGTTCCTCTTGGGTCGGAATGCCTGCGCGATCCAACACCGATGTCCCCGAGGCTTTTTGCGCTGCAAGGATGGTCAAGGTGATTGACGTGCAGATAAACCCGATGGCCAAAATCCACGTAAATTTACCCAAAGCAGTTGCTGCGGCTCTTCCCGACATGGCGCCGCCGCCGCCGCCGCCCATGCCCAGACCACCGCCCTCTGAACGCTGCATCAAAACGACAGCAATCAGACCGAGGGCCAGAATAAGGTGGATGACAAGAACGACATTTTCCATGGGAAACCTGCAGGTGAGATTTGACTTGGGCTATGTAGGCAAGTTTGCGTACAGGGGCAAGGCATGTTCTGGCGACAAGGGCTAGACAACTGTACCGGGCTCAGGTCAACCTGCAGTTATGCCCCATGACGCACATGACCATGATCACCCGCATTCCTTGTTGCCTCCCGAACCGGCGTTGAGAGTTCGCGCACTCGAAACGATTCTGATCCAGAAGGGTTTGGTTGATCCGGCGGCTCTGGATGAAATCATCGATACCTATCAAAACCGCATTGGTCCTCAGAATGGGGCAAAAGTGGTGGCTCATGCATGGTCTGATCCTACGTTCCGCGAGGCATTGCTAAAGGATGCGGATGCGGTGTTGCTGGACATGGGGTTATATGGACGCCAGGGCGAACACATAGTTGTTGTGGAAAATACGCCTGATACTCACAATCTAGTCGTTTGCACTTTGTGTAGTTGTTACCCTTGGCCATTGCTGGGTATTCCGCCTGGTTGGTACAAATCGGACGCTTACCGCGCGCGGGTTGTGCGTGAGCCTCGTAAGGTGTTGGCCGATTTTGGGTTGGAACTGCCGACGGATACCGCTGTGCGTGTTTGGGATTCGACTGCCGAAGTTCGCTATCTCGTTCTGCCTGAGCGACCGCCGGAAACAGCGGATTTGGCTGGCGACGCTTTGGCCGCCTGGGTAACACGCGATTCGATGATTGGCACCGGATTGCCGCAGGCACCGACATGACCCGTGTTCACGATATGGGCGGGCGTTTTGGGGATGGGCCAGTTGTGCCTGAACCGCAAGGCATACCTGAATTTGAAGAAGGCTGGCATAGCCGCGCGTTGGCACTCACATTGGCGTCTGGCGCGCTGGGACAGTGGAACATCGACATATCCCGACATGCCCGAGAATGCCTTGCACCCAAGGATTACGCGCGGTTTTCCTATTATGAGAAATGGTTGGCGGGTCTGGCTGATCTGCTGGTCGTTAAGGGCATTCTGAGTACAGACGAACTGGCGGCGGGTCAGTCGAATGGCGCATCGAGCGAACTGGTCGACCGGAAATTGAAAGCGGCAGATGTTGGTGCGGTGCTGCAAAAAGGCGCGCCAGCTTCGCGAGAAAGCGAGATTTCAGTGTTGTTTGAAGTTGGCCAGTCAGTGAAGACCTGCCATCCCGCGGCCAACCGCCTGATCGATGGTGGCCATACGCGCCTGCCCGCATATGCAAGTGGAGCGCAAGGGCGTATTTTGCGCTGTCACGGCGCACACGTTTTGCCCGACAGTTCGGCCCATGGGTTGGGGGATGCCGCCGAACCGCTTTACGCTGTCGCATTTCCAGCATCTGAACTTTGGGCAGAAGCCGAACATCCACGTGACGAGGTCGTTGTTGATATGTGGCAATCTTACCTTGAACCCCTGTCATGAAGGTACTGGGCAAGAACCCAGTGTTCGCGGAGCCGTGGCATGCGCATGTGTTTGCCTTGGCGGTGCATCTCAATGAATGCGGCGTGTTTACCTGGTCGGTTTGGGCCGAACGGTTTTCGCAAACTCTGTCTGCCCATGGACTTGATCGCGAACTGGATGGTGGAAACGATTATTTCACGGCGTGGCTGGCAGCACTTGAAAGTCTGCTGGCAGAACGTAATCTGGCAGCACCTGACGAGGTGTCGCGCCGTCGCGCAGAATGGGAAGCGGCCTATTTGAACACGCCTCACGGAGATCCCGTGCGGCTAGAGGATCAAAGATAATGGCAAAACTAACGACATCTGCGGCAACGCTTGTAAAATCAGCAAGGTCCCGGATCGAAGAGATCGAGACAATCAACGCTATTTCGATGGCCGACAGCCCAGACGTTGTTATCGTTGATCTACGGGACGTGCGTGAACGGGAAAGATCAGGATTTATTCCAGGCAGCTTTCACTGCCCGCGAGGCATGGCCGAATTTTGGGTTGATCCGGAAAGCCCTTATTTCAAGAAAATATTCGGTCAGGACAAAAAGTTTGTTTTCCACTGTGCTTCCGGGTGGCGCTCGGCTTTGACGGTTGCGACGCTCAACGACATGGGGTTCAGTTGTGCCCACCTCAAAGAGGGGTTTTCGACCTGGGCAGAGCAGGGCGGGCCAGTTGAGAGGTCCGAGTAGAATAGCGAACGCAATCCCCAGCATGAATTCCCAGAACTAATAGCTACCAAAGCTTCAAATTCGCCACTATTCCGGCATGGTCTGAGCCCAACAAGGGACGCAACTCGACTGAGCCGCCACCTGGTGCCATTGCAAAATCAAGAGGCAGCGGCACGCGCCTGTAACTCAAAGTAGGACGAACCGGCCCCGCTAGTTGGGTGTTTGTAATAGATGAAATTCTTTCTGCCCGTCCGCTCCAGGGCATGATGTTGAAATCTCCAGCGATGACTACCGCTCCCTCCAACCCTGCAAGAACACTTTCAGCCGCGGCGTCATTATCGGCGCTGTCAAAGGGCCACGGCCACGGCAAATGTGTGGAGACAAGCCAAACGCGTTCATTCTCGAATTTAATGGGAGCTACTGCAACTGCACGCCACTCTGAACATAATAGGTCGCCGTCAAAAGGATGGCGTGATGCCAAAGCGATACCACTCCAGCCGGAAAATTTGCAGAGATGTTGAAAGGGAAACTTTTCTTCAAGCAGATCAAGGACGTAATTGTTGTTGTTAGAAACTTCTTGTAACATCACAACATCAACCTGTGCTGCTTCGATGTCAGCAACCAATGCGGGAATCTCTGAATTCGCGAACCAAAGATTCTTGGAATAAATACTCAGGTCGCCCCCAGGTTCGTGCGGCAGGTAAAAGCTTGCAGCCGTTATGCCTCCCGTCACGAACGTTGCCGAAAAGAAGAGTTTGAGCCAAAACGCCCTTGCTGCGAAAATGCCAACTACGGTTAGCATCCCAAAAATCGGCCTCCCGATTCCAATCGTGTCAGTGCTTCGGTGTAACGAGCCAAGAAACCCGATAATAACAAGAATCCCTGCCAAGAGAGCCAGTGCTATCAGGATAATTCTCAGCAATGCTACGTTGCCCTCAATCTAAGTTGAGCTGACACTCTACAAAGTCTGTCCCATCCACAACCTGCGTTATCGGATGTCGGCGTTTTTTGGGTCATAGTGGTAAACTAGCTCCGGAACGTTCAGACTTCTGGCGCTTTTGGTGATTTTTGCGCACCTGACAAGTCAGATTGAGGTTTCACACTGAGATACACACCGGTATACGGGCGCGGGTCTTAATGAGAAATTAAGGGATATACTATGGCTAACGTTGTCGTTGTCGGCGCTCAATGGGGCGACGAAGGAAAAGGCAAGATCGTTGATTGGCTGAGCGAACGCGCGGACGTCATTGTGCGGTTTCAGGGTGGACACAATGCCGGGCACACACTCGTCATTGATGGTGAGGTGTTCAAATTGTCGCTGCTTCCATCCGGCATCGTGCGCGGTGGCAAGCTTTCGGTTATTGGCAACGGCGTTGTGCTGGATCCCTGGCACTTGGTAAGTGAGATCGCTCAGTTGCGGGGGCAGGGCGTAAGAATCTCGCCCGAGACCCTGATGATTGCTGAAAACACGCCGCTGATCCTCCCCATCCATGGAGAGTTGGATCGTGCGCGCGAGTCGCAGAATTCTGTTGCCAAAATTGGAACAACTGGACGGGGTATTGGCCCGGCTTATGAGGACAAGGTGGGACGTCGCTCGGTGCGGGTGGCCGATCTTGCGGACGATGCGACACTTGAGTTGCGGGTCGATCGGGCACTGGTGCATCACGACGCTCTGCGTCGCGGCCTTGGGCTGAAACCGGTTGATCGTGATGCGTTAGTCGCCAGCCTTCGCGAGATTGCGCCGCAGGTGTTAGAGTATGCCGCGCCTGTGTGGAAAGTATTGAATGAAAAGAGAAAATCGGGGCGTAGGATATTGTTTGAGGGCGCGCAAGGCGCTCTTCTGGATATCGATTTCGGAACTTACCCCTTTGTCACGTCTTCCAATGTTATCGCGGGTCAAGCGGCTACAGGCAGTGGCATAGGGCCCGGCGCGATAGATTTTGTGCTGGGCATTGTAAAGGCCTACACAACGCGTGTGGGTGAGGGTCCGTTTCCAGCCGAGTTGAACGACGACGATGGCCAACGTTTGGGAGAACGCGGCCATGAATTTGGCACCGTCACCGGGCGTAAGCGTCGATGTGGATGGTTTGATGCGGTTTTGGTGCGCCAGACTTGCGCAACTTCAGGGGTGAATGGGATTGCGTTTACCAAACTGGATGTTCTGGATGGTTTCGATACTCTGAAAATTTGCGTTGGCTATGACCTCGATGGCGATCGTTTGGATTATCTGCCGACAGCCGCCGACCATCAGGCCCGTTGCACGCCCATCTACGAGGAAATGCCCGGTTGGTCGCAATCGACAGAAGGCGCTCGCAGTTGGGCAGATCTTCCTGCGGAAGCAATCAAATATGTGCGTCGCGTGGAAGAATTGATTGGTTGTCCCGTTGCGCTTTTGTCCACTTCGCCTGAACGCGAGGATACGATCCTTGTTACTGATCCGTTTGCCGACTGATGGCGCTAAGCTATAAATCCCGAAGGCGCTGGGCACTTGTCATCTTGCTAGTCGGTTTGCCAGCATACATCGTTGTTGCCATCACAATAATTGGCCTATTGGAGCGGCCTGGCCTGCTGACCGAATTGCTCGTCTACGTAGTGCTTGGCATAGTCTGGATTGTTCCCTTTAAGTTTGTTTTCAAAGGGATCGGGCAAGCGGACCCTGATCGCGACGACAGCTAAGGCGCAAGGATCTGAAGATCTTTGGTTGCAAAAACGAGGCTTAACAAAACGCAGAAAGGGCAGGCTCGTCTGAGCCCGCCCCTTGGGAAAACAATCTTGCTGAGACTAACCCGCCGCGCGGGTGTTATCAGAGTCAGGTTTGAAGCCGATTCCATCGGAAACTGTGAACCGGCCGCCACGAATCTTTTCGATCTTCCCGGCACGCAATAATTTGCCGAAAGAACGCAGTCCATCTTCGCGAGAAAAGTTCTGCATCTCGACCTGACGGACCTTGTGCATCAGTTGCGGGCGAGAGAACTGCTCGCGGCCTTCGACAAAGGCCATATACGATGCCGCTGCCTCAAGAATATCAGGCAGTTGCGTTGCGCCCATGGTGCTGGCAAATTCCACAAAGCCGCCATTTTCTTCCTCAATTGTGGCCTCGCCGTTTTGCAGAACGTCAGACGCTACACGGCGTGGGCGTACCGGCCCGCGTGGTTCGTTTCCAGTGGTGTCTATGCGCTGTTCAGCAACCAGTTTCAGCGGAGCGGGGCGTGCCTCTCCCGGGCGCTTGGTGCGGGTCCCGATGGGATCGGGGCGGCGTGGTCTAACGACAGCACTGGCCAGATCATCGCGGTAGGCTTCCGTGCTTGTACTGTCATCGTCGTCACTACGGAGTGTTGTTTCGGCCTTGGTTGCAGCGACAGCTGCACGCAAGTGGGAGAAAGCGTCCCGGCGCTGCGAGCTTTCCGGTTCGTCCATTTGCGATTCGGCTTTAGCCATTAGGCGAGACATGTCGTCATCCGCATTGGCGGCTTCTGTCAGCAGCTTGGCACCAGAATGGTTTTCCGTTTCAGCCGCAACAACCGTCTCTGATGACTCAGCATCGGTTTCCGGTGCAACACCAACCTCGGCCAATTCGCGCTGCAGCTCAGCTTCGTCCTCGTCTGACAGACCAGCATCCAGTGCAACGTCATGCTCGTCCGAAACCGGTGCAATGTCCTCAGGATTGTCAACTACGTCATCCGCAATCGCGGCCTCCAACTCGGCCCGATTGACTTTGATAAGACGGGCGTCGATTTCGTTTTCGTTATCGCTAGGAACATCCGTTTGGGGTTCCATCGTCGTCTCTTCATTAGAGTCGAAACCGGCATCTTCAGTAAAGAGGTTATCGTTTTCTTCGTTTTGGATATCGTCGTCGTACGCTTCTTCCTGATTATCGCTGATCACGTCAACGGATTCTGCGATATTCTCGGCGTCCAAATCGAAAGCCGTTTCTATGCTCTCTTCAGGCTTTGCGACTAAATCGACCGCGTGTTCGTCTTCCTGATAACCGTTGTCCTCTACGATGTCGTCGCTGCGCGACACCACAGCGCGAATGCGCTGTAGTTTTGCGGCGATGCTATCGCCGTCTTTGTCCTCAACTACGTTTTTTGTAGTGTCCGCCATCGGGACGGCCTCAACGACCGTTGCGGTTTCGATTTCGGCTGTAACGTCCGGGTCTGTTATTTCCTCGGCGGCGGCAACATCATCTTCCACACGCAATTCAGGCGCGTCTTCGACAGCAGCGACGCCGATCTCTTCTTGCACCTCGATATCGGCAACATCGGCCACTGGTTCAGCCTCAATCTGTGCTGTCAGCTCTTCGTCCGCTACAGCAGTCTCCTCAGCAGAATTCTCGGCTAAGTTTTCAATCACGTCAACAGCCGGTTCCTGTTCGGTAACGTTTTCAGTCGCCTCGACAGGCGTTGCAACTGCCGGCTGCGCCACTTCTGGTTCCGCGACAACTTGTGCTGCAGCTGGAACAGCAGAAATGGAGGGTACAGGCTGTGCTGCGGCCTGATCTTGGGCGCGCAAGACAATACCGCCGTTTTCGCTATGAGCCTCGACGCGGCGTGTAACCTCGCGCTGCGCAATGCGGGCGAGCATGTCTGCATCAGGCTGCGGCGGTTCGGCACCGAAATAGCGATCATCAGATGCAAGGTCTCTGAAATATTCGGCGATCGCCTTCATTGTCCCGAAAGAGTCATCAAACCCTTCCAGCGTGCACGAAAACGTCCCATAAGAGACCGTGAGAATCTTGTTATTGTTTACCATCAGATGCTCGTCCTCTGCCAAATTGCAGGATTGTGTATAACATCGAACCAAAGTCGAAACCGGCGCGAAACTGTGCCCGTAAAGGTATCATTTCGTGTCCAAAATGTGGCCAGTTTCTGAAAAAGGCACAATTTTGCCATGATTGACGAGATCGTTCAGCACACCGATATAGTGACAATGGTTGGTGGCGGGCCCGCAAAAACCGAAGATTTATTGAATGTTCTTGCATATTCGCCTTTTTTGGTCGCGGCCGATGGCGGCGCCGTTCTGGCGGATCGCGCCGGTCTGGTCCCTGATGCTGTAATTGGAGACTTCGATTCAATCCCGAAACAATTGTTGGACAAGTTGCCGCAGGATTGCCTGCACAGAATCGCTGAACAGGACAGCACGGACTTTGAAAAGGCCCTGTCAAACGTTGCCGCTCCGCTGGTGCTTGCAGTTGGTTTTACAGGCGCGCGAACTGACCACCAACTCGCGGTTTTTCATACCTTGGTACTTCACCCAAACCGGCCCTGCATTGTGATTGGCGCCCAGGATGTCGTCTGTCTTGCGCCACCTGTTCTTTCGCTCGATCTGGTAGTCGGTGACACCGTGTCTCTGTTTCCGATGGGACCGGTTTCGGGCCATTCTGAGGGGTTGAGATGGCCCATTGACGGATTAAATTTTTCGCCCGATCAGAAAATCGGAACGTCAAATGAAGCGACCGGTCCAGTGCGCCTTCGTTTTGACGCACCAAAGATGCTACTTGTATTGCCGCGCCACGCTATTCCGCTGCTGGTACAACACTGGATGCAAGCGCCTTTGCTGTGGCCCGCTCTCTGAGCACAATGTAGAGTCCGGCAAGGATCGTGATGATGATGCCTAGTGCTGCAGTGCCATTTGGAAGATCGCCGAATATCACTAGCCCAAGAATCGTCGCAAAAGGGATTTCCAAATATTGCATCGGGGCCAGAGTGGCCGAAGGAGCGTATCGCAGCGACCAGGTCATCAACAGGTGCGCCAACGTTCCAAGCACTCCGATAGCAAGCAGCAGGACCCAATCAGATTTGCTCGGTGATATCAATTCGAGCGCAACAATCCCACTGTCCTGAAAGAAGAACAGGGCAGGTGCCAAGACTACCATCGCCATGACGCCGCTGACCGCCTGTAGTCCGATTGGGTCGGTCTCTTTGGCGATCTGCCGCGTGACAAGCATGAAAAGCGAAAATACCACAGCAACGGTGAGAGGCAGCAATGCAGGCCACCCCACCTGAACAAAGCTTGGCTGTATAACAAGCAGGGTTCCAATGAACCCAACAACACAGGCATAGATCCGGCGGCGGCCAACTTCCTCGCCAAGCACATACTTCCCCAATAGGAGCATCAGGAACGGCATTACAAATGCAATTGCCACAGCATCCGCCAACGGAAGGAATTTCAATGCTGTGATCATCGCGGCGATGCCGGTCATGTGCAAAACGGTACGAAGCGCTGTAAGTCCCAAGACGCGACTACTCATGCGCCATTGCCGACCAGTTAGCATGACCAATGGGATTAGAAGAATCACCTGCACGGCAAATCGTACGAAGACGAGCAATCCAAGTGGCACTGTTTGAGCTAGAATCTTGGCCACTGCGTCGGCCAAAGGCGCTACTGCACAAAATCCCAGCATCAATGTGATACCGAGAAGTGGCCGATCTAAGGTTGTGCTAACTGGACTCACTCGCGCCATTCGGTGACGCTATGCACTGCCAAAGGTGTTTGCAAGCCTAGATTGTCGCGACTTAGCGTCACTTCGTTTTGGTTCTTAAGGTGTACCGCGGGTTGGCGCGCCTACTTAACAATTGGGTACATTTACCGCCAATCCGCCCAGGGATGTTTCCTTGTACTTTTCACTCATATCGGTCCCGGTCTGCCGCATTGTTTCAATGCAGGCATCCAGCGGAACTAGATGTGTTCCATCACCTCGCAATGCGAGCGATGCCGCTGATATGGCCTTGATCGCCCCAAGACCGTTACGCTCAATACATGGGACCTGAACAAGACCGCGCACAGGATCGCAGGTCATACCAAGATGGTGCTCCAAAGCGATTTCAGCTGCGTTCTCAACCTGTTCTGGAGTTCCACCCATTACAGCGCAAAGACCAGCGGCTGCCATGGCAGAGGCACTGCCGACTTCAGCCTGGCAACCTGCCTCAGCGCCCGAGATCGAGGCGTTGTATTTGACCAGACCACCAATTGCAGCTGCGGTAAGCAAAAAGTCTTCGACGTGTCCAGCTGAAGCTCCCGGAACGTGATCAAGGTAGTATCGCAGCGTAGCAGGGACGACGCCTGCAGCGCCATTTGTCGGAGCCGTAACGACCTGACCACCTGCTGCGTTCTCTTCGTTTACTGCCATTGCGTAAACGCTCATCCAGTCATTGATCGTGTGGGGCGCTGCCCAGTTCATCCCGCGTTCAGCCAATAGAGCGTCATGGATGGGTTTTGCCCGGCGCCTGACCATCAACCCTCCAGGCAGAATTCCGTCTGTTTCCAGCCCCCGATTAATACAGTCATTCATAACCCGCCATATCCGCGCTGTACCCTTTGACAGATTGTCACTACCGGTGCGCGAAACTTCATTGGCGTGCTTCATTCGGGCGATGGACTTTCCTGAAGTAGCGGCCATTTTCAGCATTTCTTTAGCCGACTTAAAGGGAAATGGAACAGGATCACCTTCGTCGGTTGTCTTGCCGGAGGCGAGCTCGTCTTCGGTTACGACAAATCCGCCGCCAATTGAATAATAAGTCTCTTGCAACATCACGTCGCCTTGCGCATCGGTTGCCATCAAGATCATGCCGTTGGCATGGCCCGGTAACGCCGTCTCGTAGTCAAAAATCAAATCCTGATCCGGATTGAAACGCAGTTCAGACAATCCTTCGGGCTTCATGACATGCGTTGCCTTGATTTCGGCCAATGCTACGTCCGCCTTGCTGGCGTCGTATGTTGTGGGATGGAACCCGGCAAGGCCAAGAATTGTCGCCCGATCCGTGGCGTGGCCAACACCGGTGAACGCAAGCGATCCATGCAAGGAGGACCGCACTCCATGAAACTCAAAAGGTGAAGCACGCATGGTGTCCAGAAACCGTGCAGCTGCTACCATTGGCCCCATGGTATGTGAAGAAGACGGGCCAATTCCGACCTTGAACATTTCGAATATTGAAAGAAACATCAGGTAGCCGATCCTTCTGGAGGGTTGGGGTAACGCGGATTGGAAAAGGGTGTTGGTCCAAGGCCTTCGGCAGTGGCGACGGCGGTGGTAGCCGGGAGAGTGTCTAGGCGAAGCGCCAAAGCATGTAAATGAACGAAGTGTGGCAGATCAAACGAGGGGCGAAGCGGATCCTTTGGGTAAAGCGCCAGCCAGCGCAGGCACGCCGCGACGTAAAAATCCAGAGTGGAAGGATTGGTGGCGTTAAACCAGGGCCGCTTTGCGCCTGCCTCGGTATCAAGCGTCGTGAGGTGTCTGACAACCACTTTTGCCATTTGGCGACTTAGGGCAGTGCAGATTGAAGTGTCAGGGCCGGCGTATTGTTCTGGGTAGAACTGGATGCGCATCCCGGCATGTAAAGTGTTGGAGACAAAAAACAGCCATTTCAGAAAATGCCCGCGCGCACGATCATCCGGGGCGGGTGCCAATGCACCGTGTCGGTCCGCCAGCCACAAAAGGATCGCGCCGGTCTCAAATATCGGGCCTTCGGCGGTCTCCAGAGTAGGGATCAGGCCATTTGGGTTAATCGCCAGATATTGTGGTTCAGACTGTCCGTGCGCCGAACGATCTACCAAAACAGCTTGGTAAGGGATTTCCAACGTCTCAAGTACAAGCCGAACGATCATCGAGGCATTGTCGGGGGCATAGTGAAGTCGATAAATGTCGTCCATATAGGCGGATATACTGCAGCGCGTCGGAAAATTCTGCCAAAATGCGACCCTTGGCACGCGTTTGCGCTATCGGTTCCATCTAATTCCGAAATGGGTGATTTGATCTATGGGGGATACGTGAAGAGATCCACGCTATCCCCAAACCCACGAAGGGCGTGCGTGCCAAGCGATTGGGAGTCCTGTGGACAGTGAGCACGAAAATCCGCGGTCGCGACTAGCGGTTTGCCCAGTGTTCTGGTCAGGGCTTCACAACGGCTTACGAGGCCAACCACAGGCCCGGTTGCGGTAAAGTCCAGCCGCTTTTCAGTCCCAACGTTTCCATAAAGGACTGACCCGATATGTAGCGCGATCCCAAAGTCGATCGGAGGCAGTCCCGTCGAACAGCGTTGGTTATTCGTGTGATCTGCCCGCGCAAATGCTTCGCGCGAAGCCGAAAGTGCAGCAGCACACATGTTGACTCTGGGTCGGTTTGCATCATCAAAAGGAAAGATCGCCAGTACACCGTCTCCAATAAACTTCAGCACTTCACCGCCATGATCGAGAACGGCGCCTGCAGTACAGTCAAAGTATTGATTGACACTGTTCATGAAATCACCGGGCGGCATGGCCTGCGACAGTTCGAGAGGATTTCGCATGTCGCTGTAAAGTAACGCGCAATCTATTGAACGAGCGTCGCCGCGCGCGCTTTGGCCAGTCAGGACGTGTTTTCCGGAAATACGCCCAAGATAAATTTCCATTAGCTCCGTGACCAGCAATCGATCGGTGGCAACACGGACGCAGGCACAAAGTGGCATGATGAGGCGCTCCAAGGCTTCAACGTCCGCCTTTGAGAATCCGCTGAACCTACGCGTGCAAAACGAAATGACGGCCCCTTCGACGTGTTCCGGCGCGCCAGGCAAAACGCTGCGGCCGCGACCAAATGTTCGCGAAAAGGCGGCATATCCCGTGACGCCCTGATCGGCCAATTTCTCAAACAAGTCGTATTTTTTTAAAATGTCAGTATCCAGCAGATTGGCCGAATACGCTTCGACCCGGTTAAAAATCATGTCACCAAACGGGGTGTTGTCGAACATTTCGATCTTAAACCGGTTGCGTGGCACGCGGACCTCGGTGACTTGCCCTGTGTCAGAGTTCCATTCCAGATCGATCAAGCCAATGACTGGGGGGAGCAAAGTGCGTCCCAAGACGATACGGCAGATAGGCATGCCTCCGTCCACGAGTCGTTCTGCAACTTGTGACATGGTTTCGCGAAGGTCTGTGTCTTGAACCGCACCTTGCAACAACCAGTTGCTGATTCCGTCCATAATATCTGCAATGGTTTACGTCCGCCCAAACATTGTCCGATGCTGACAGGACATCGTTGGCACTGCAACAAGAGATCAGTTTGGTTTCGATCTCTTCTCAATCTCTCCAATTTCACGCCATTTCACCTCTCGCCACTGCGCGCCATGCAGCCTATAAGGCGCCAACATAATCTGGAGGCTGCCTATGACCGGAGAATTGTCACCCACCGACACGGCAAAATTTGTCGCTGCAAAACGAGCAAGTACCTACGTTGAAGACGGGATGCGCATCGGCCTTGGGACGGGCAGCACTGCAGCATGGCTGGTGCGGTGTCTGGGCGAAAGGGTGCAGAACGACGGTCTGCAAATCACAGCAGTTCCGACATCAACCCGGACAGCGGAGCTTGCTCGGGAAGTTGGGATCAAAGTCATCACTCTGGACGACGCCAAGTGGCTGGATCTGACAATAGACGGGGCTGACGAATTTGACAGTGACCTCAACCTGATCAAAGGCGGAGGCGGCGCATTGCTGCAGGAGAAAATAGTAGCAACAGCAAGCGACAAAATGGTTGTGATTGCAGATGACGCCAAAGAAGTTGAAACTCTGGGTGCCTTTCCATTGCCAATCGAAGTGATCCCCTTTGGTCTTGAGACGACAAAAGCGCTGGTCGAGGAAACTTTGATCTCAATGGATGTCCTGGGGCGGTCGTCAACGCTGCGCATGAATGATGAAAGCCCCTTTGTCACGGATGAAGGAAATCACATACTGGATTTGCGTCTGCAAAAGATTGGAAATGCCCGACAATTGTCGCTGGTGCTCAACCAGATGCCCGGAGTGGTTGAAAATGGTCTGTTCATCGATATCTGTGACTCAGTTGTCATTGGATATGGCGACGGTCGTGTCGAAGTCCGCGATATCAATGAAGGAACTGTCCAGCGGGACGACGCGGCTCCGGATCAACTCGACAATCTGTTTTCTGATGTGGTGGACTAAAGCGAATGGCCTCTAGTTTTGACTATGATCTGTTTGTAATTGGCGGTGGTTCAGGGGGTGTGCGCGCCGCCCGTGTCGCAGCTGCCGACACAGGTGCCAAAGTCGGTTTGGCCGAAGAAGATCGCTATGGCGGCACCTGTGTGATTCGCGGATGTGTTCCTAAAAAACTGATGGTTTTTGCTTCTGGTTATGCCCGACATGCCGAAGATGCTCGCGCCTTTGGTTGGGATTTTGATCAGGCAACTTTTGACTGGCCTCGGTTTCAAAAAAACATGACCAAAGAACTGGATCGGCTGGAACAGGTCTATCGCAATCTTTTGGCCGGTGCAGGCGTGGAAACGTTTGATGCGCGGGCGACATTGGTTGATGCACATACCGTTGCCTTGTCGAGTGGAGAAACAAAAACAGCCAAGCACATCCTCATTGCCACGGGTGGTCATCCAGTGAAGCCCGATATGCCCGGTGCCGAACTTGCAATCACATCCGACGAGATATTTCACCTGCCTGAATTGCCAGAATCGATGTTGATCATCGGAGGGGGTTATATCGCCTGCGAATTTGCAGGGGTTATGAACGGCATGGGCGTTGATGTAACGCAATACTATAGAGGCGCGCAGATACTACGCGGTTTTGACGGTGAGGCGCGCGGATTGGTAGCGACAGAAATGTGTGAGCGCGGCGTCGATCTCAAGACTGGAACCAACGTTCTTGAAATGCGCCGTGAAGGCAAAGGCATCTGGACCAAGGCCACAAACGGGGACGAGAAAACCTTTGATCAAGTAATGTTCGCGACCGGTCGTGAACCTAATTCGGCCGACATGGGCTTTGAAAACACAGGTGCTCAAATCGGTCGCCGAGGCGAAATCATCGTGGATGCGTATTCCCAGACTGGCCAGCCATCCATCTATGCCATCGGGGATGTGACCAATCGGGTCAATCTGACGCCAGTTGCCATCCGTGAAGGCATGGCCTTCGTGGAAACAGTTTTCAAGGGCAACCCAACCAAAGTCGATCATGAACTGGTACCCTCTGCCATCTTTACGCAACCGGAAATGGGTACTGTCGGTCTGTCGGAAGAAGCGGCGCGCGAACAGGAACCCGTTGAGATCTTTTGTACCAGTTTTCGCCCGATGCAGACGGCATTTGCCGGGCGAACTGATCGGGTCATGATGAAACTGGTGGTATCTAAGGCCTCGCGAGTGGTATTGGGATGCCACATTGTAGCCCCCGGCGCCGGAGAGATGATCCAGCTTGCAGGAATCGCAATCAAGATGGGGGCGACTAAAGAGGATTTTGACCGCACGGTCGCGGTCCATCCGACGATGTCGGAGGAGTTGGTCACGATGAAAACACCGATGCGGACTGCTTGAATATACTGGTAAAGAGCACAGTTTAGACATAAGCGCCTGAACGGCGCATCAGATAGGGGAATAACACAACATGGCTGGTAACAACGGCGGCCCATGGGGGGGCGGCGGAAATTCAGGCGGCGGCGGCAACGGCGGCGATGATAATCGTGGAAACCAAGGCGGTGGGCGCAAACCCGGCACCGAAGGCCCCCAGATCCCTGAAATCGAAGACCTGATGAAAAAAGGCCAGGAACAACTGCGCGTACTGATGGGCGGGCGCGGTGGCGGCGGCGGAGATAGCGGTGGTGGCCGTAAATCCGGCGGTGGTGGACCAGCGTTTACGCGCGGCACCATCGGACTGGGCGTGGTTGCAGGTCTGGTTTTGTGGGGTATGGCGAGTTTTTATACCGTCAAGCCGGAAGAACAGTCAGTTGAACTGTTTCTCGGCAAGTTCTATGCGATCGGCCAACCGGGCCTGAACTTTGCGCCCTGGCCACTGGTTACGGCAGAAGTGATCCCGGTCACCCGCGAACAAACCGAGGATATGGGCGGCGCGCGTGGTGCTCAGGATGGCCTGATGCTGACCGGTGACGAAAATGTTGTCGACATCGACTATCAAGTCGTATGGAATATCGATGATCCCGCCAAGTACCTATTTAAGCTGGCAAATCCTCCACAGACCATTCGGGCTGTTTCTGAATCGGCGATGCGTGAGATTATTGCACAGTCAGAATTGGCGCCGATCTTGAACCGGGATCGTGGCGTTATTGCGGATCGATTGCAGGACCTCATTCAATCCACTTTGGACAGCTATGAAAGTGGCGTGAACGTTATTCGTGTGAACTTTGACAAGGCGGACCCACCCCCCACGGTGATTGACGCGTTCCGTGACGTACAGGCCGCCGCGCAAGAGCGTGACCAGTTGCAGAACGTGGCCGACGCCTATGCCAACCGCGTCCTCGCTGAGGCACGTGGTGAAGCGGCGCAGCTGCTTGAGGAATCCGAAGGTTATCGTGCGCAGGTGGTGAACGAAGCCGAAGGTGAAGCAAGCCGCTTTAGTGCCGTTCTTACGGAATATGAAAAAGCCCCGGATGTTACTCGTATGCGCCTCTATTTGGAAACGATGGAAAGCGTATTCAGCGACGTCGACAAAATTATCGTTGACGATGACATCGGTGGACAGGGGCAGGGGATCGTTCCCTATCTTCCTCTCAATGAGTTACGGCGCGGTAGCGGGGAGGCGAACCAATGAAAAAGTCAAATTTGATCATACCCGTGGTTGTTGCAGCAGTTGCGCTGGTGATGTCTTCATTGTTTATTGTGGATGAACGCGAAAAGGCGCTAGTTCTTCAGTTTGGTCGAGTCATTGACGTGAAGGAAGACCCGGGATTGGCCTTTAAAATTCCGTTTATTCAAGATGTTGTGCGCTATGATAGTCGTATTCAAAGCATTGACGTTCAACCCCTCGAAGTCACCCCACTTGATGATCGTCGATTGGTGGTAGATGCGTTTGCGCGCTACAAGATCGTTGACGTAACCCGGTTCCGGCAAGCGGTTGGTGTTGGTGGCCTCACAACGGCCGAGGATCGGTTGAACAGCATTTTGCGCGCCGAGACACGCGAAGTTCTGGGGTCGGTGACGTCGCGGGATATCCTGAGCTCGGATCGCGCCACGCTTATGTTGCGTATCCGAAATGCAGCGATCTCGGAGGCGCAAGCGCTAGGTCTCGAAGTGATCGACGTGCGTCTGAAGGCCACAGATCTGCCCAAAGAGAACCTCGAAGCAACCTTTAACCGGATGCGGGCTGAACGGGAACGCGAAGCAACTGACGAACGCGCCCGTGGTAGCGAGGCGGCGCAGCGTGTGCGCGCGCAAGCGGACCGGACCGTGGTGGAACTGGTTTCAGAGGCGCAAAAAGAGGCTGAAATCATTCGTGGTGAAGCGGACGCGAGAAGAACATCCATTTTCGCGGATGCCTTTGGTGCAGACCCGGAATTCTTCGAATTCTACCGATCGCTGACGGCATATACGCGTGCACTTCAAGGGCAGAATTCGACCATGGTGATGTCGCCGGACTCTGAATTCTTTAATTATCTCAAGAATCCAAACAGGGTGCCGTCTGAATGATTGCGACTGCACTACTGGCCCTTGGGTTAGTATTGATAGTAGAGGGGCTGGCCTATGCGCTGGCCCCTTCGTTTGTGGAGCGGATGCTTGAAATTATGCGTCAATTGCCGGACAACGCGCGGCGCCAAGTCGGTGTACTGGCGCTAGTCTTGGGATTGATACTGGTTTGGGGTGCACGTCAGATTGGCGTATGAGATCGCGATGACTTGAAAATCATTGACGTAACTACATCTTTAAACTTGCCGGGCTGAGCGATAGGCTAGAACCCTGTCTGGCAGGTCAATCAAGACCAAAAGAGGAGAGTTTAGAGCATGCAGGCTCAGATACTGAGAACGTCCAAAGACCGCCCTCGGTCCAGGATAGCGGTCAGAAAACATGATCCATCAAATATGCGCCGGATGCTTTGGACCGGCGTTGTCGCCCTCGCGGCGATCCTGGTCCTGACGCTGCCTGCGTTTGCAAAACCGGACAGTTTGGCACCTTTGGCAGAAAAAATCAGCCCGTCAGTTGTAAACATTACAACGTCAACGGTTGTCGCAGGGCGCACCGGCCCGCAAGGCGTTGTACCCGAGGGCAGCCCTTTTGAAGATTTTTTCCGCGACTTTCAGGAACGCAACCGCAACGGCGACCGGCCACGAAAGTCGTCTGCGTTGGGTTCAGGGTTTGTTATTTCCGAGGATGGCTTTGTTGTTACCAACAACCATGTAATCGAGGGCGCGGATGAGATACTGATCGAGTTTTTTTCGGGCGACGAGCTTAAGGCAACTTTAATCGGAACTGACCCAAATACGGATATCGCCTTGCTGAAGGTTGAATCTGACGAGCCGCTCGCATTTGTGTCCTTTGGTAACAGCGACGACGCTCGCGTCGGCGATTGGGTTGTTGCAATGGGCAACCCTCTTGGGCAGGGGTTCTCGGTTTCAGCAGGGATAGTCTCGGCGCGCAATCGGGCTTTGTCGGGATCTTATGATGATTACATCCAGACGGATGCCGCAATCAATCGAGGCAATTCTGGCGGCCCATTATTTAACATGGACGGCGACGTCATTGGCGTAAACACGGCGATCCTGTCGCCCAATGGTGGCTCAATTGGTATCGGGTTTTCGATGGCATCGAACGTAGTAACGCGCGTTGTTGAGCAGCTGAAGGAGTTTGGTGAAACTCGCCGGGGGTGGCTGGGTGTGCGCATTCAGGACGTCACTGACGATGTCGCAGAAGCAATGGGAATGGAAAAGGCTGCCGGGGCATTGGTTACAGACGTGCCCGATGGACCTGCGAAAGAAGCAGGAATGCTATCTGGTGATGTTATCATCAGTTTTGATGGCTCCGACGTTGCGGATACTAGGGCGCTGGTCAAGCGAGTGGGAAATTCGGCGGTTGGAACGTCCGTCCGCGTCGTGGTTTTTCGCGACGGCAAAACCCAGACGTTGCTGATTACGTTGGGCCGTCGGGAAGACGCGGAATCTACAGTTCCGGCTGCAATGGAATCCCCAGGTGAAGAGCAGCCTGACGAGAAGGAACTCTTGGGGCTAAAGCTAAGCACAATAACCAGCGAATTGCGCGAGCAACTGAGCTTGCCCGACGATGCCAACGGTCTTGTTGTTATGGACGTCGAACCAACATCTGAGGCCTACGAAAAAGGTCTACGTGCGGGCGACCTGATCACTGAAGCAGGCCAGCAAAAAGTGGATGATATTCCGGCATTCGAAGGACGTATCGAAGCAACCAAGGAAGCCGGGCGAAAGTCGTTGCTTTTGTTGGTGCGCCGTGCAGGCGAGCCACGCTTCGTCGCTCTTAATCTCGAGTAGCGACATTTTCCAGATATAGAACAGGAGGCGCCGGCGACCGGCGCCTTCTTAGTTTTCTGGGTGCCTTAGGATTCACCAAGTCTTATGGAGACAAGACCCAGACTTCGAGCGGCGGCGATTGACAATACATCACTATTTACGCCCTGCGGTTCCTGAATCTTTCTTACAGCCGAGCGTGTTGGCGTGTTCATTGTTCCGGTAATCGCTCCGGTATAGAGTTTTCGAGCGGCTAGCGCTCGCTGAAGAGAGGCGATGAATTCTTTCGTTAGGATGTCGGGACAAAGTGTCTCGAACCAGGTTGTGTTGCCCTTGCGCACAACGGCCTCGCGTTGTTGATACCGATAGACCGGCGGATTTTCGATCTGCCCATTGGCTGCCAATTCAGCCGGCTTCACCAGAACTTGTTCGGTCACCGTCTTCGTGACCGAAGGCCCGACGATCTTTTCCCAGCAGGTTCCAGGCGGGGCTTCAGGCGGAACATCGCTGGAAATGTTCAAACTGTCCTGAGAATCGGAGGGCGAACCCGGTTTGACTCCTCCTGTTTCACAACCGCCCAGAACGAAAAGTGCAGCGAATACGTAACATGCGTTTAATTTCATTACCCCGAAGCCCCAACGCAATCTCAATTGGGGTGAAGCTAGCCCGTTTCGGATCGCGCGGAAAGCGGCAACGCTTACTTGGCGGGAGCAGCGAAGAGACAATCCACGATAAATTGATTGCATCTGCATCGCTGCCGTAAAAAAGGGGCTGGTGCCCCCCAAATGGCGCAGTTAGATAGGCGCGACGGATTTACCAAAGGGACCTGAGGATATGGCGAAAATCACGTATGTCGAATTTGGCGGCACCGAACATGTGGTTGAGGTTGCCAACGGGCTGACTGTGATGGAAGGCGCACGTGACAACAATATTCCCGGCATCGAGGCGGATTGCGGCGGTGCCTGTGCCTGTTCAACCTGTCATGTCTATGTGGATCCGGCCTGGGTTGAAAAACTTCCGGTGAAGGATGACATGGAAGAAGACATGCTTGACTTCGCATTTGAACCCGATCCCGACCGTTCGCGGCTGACTTGCCAGCTGAAAGTGTCCGACGCTATTGACGGATTGCGCGTGCAGATGCCGGAGAAACAAATCTGACTAATGCGAATTGGCAGGTACATCGCTTTTTGTGTTTGCTTGATTGCTACTAATGTTGCGGCAGATACATTCACGGCCACCTATGAAGACCCCACCACTCGGTATGCGCACGGTGTGCTGGGGGATGCCGTCGAATGGGGCACGCTCACCATAAGAGACAACGGCAAGACCCGCCGCGTACGACTGCCGGATGATAGGGTTTTTGAAGACCTGACCCCGAGATTGTGGAACGTTGTCGGTGACGAAACTCCCGAAATCGTTGTGATCGAAACCCAAAGGGATCTGGGCGCACAGCTAGCGATCTATGACCGTTCAGGGCGCAAACTTGCGGCGACACCCCATATTGGCCGCTCCAATCGCTGGCTTGCGCCGATTGGCGCTGCTGATCTGGACGGGGATGGCCGTACCGAAATTGCTTATATTGATCGACCTCATCTGGCAAAACTGCTTAGGATCTGGCATTTCGAGGCTGGCGGCTTGACCCTCGTGGCGGAACGTCGGGGCTTTACCAATCACCGCATAGGCGACGACTTCATAACCGGTGGATTGCGAAAATGCGGCGCAAGACCTGAACTTATCGTGGTTTCTGCGGATTGGGCCGATGTTGTTAGCATTACTTTCGTGGGCGGCATACTTTCTGAGGAAATCATTGGTCGATTTGAGGGGCAATTCTCTATTGATGCCGCGCTAAACTGCTAAAGCAGAACCGCATGGTCTCAGAGGGCGCGCCATCCTATGTCCCCGCGACAAAAACCTTCTGACCAGTCGACTTTGTCTACCATTGCGTAAGCGCGATCTCGCGCTTCGCTGAGCGTAGCCGCCCGCGCTGTCACATTCAGGACACGACCGCCGCTGGCCGTAATTCTCCCGCCAACCTCGGTTGTACCTGCGTGAAAACACATGTGGAAACTGTCTTCCGGCAAATCGTCCAACCCGCCAATCACGCTGCCCTTGGCATAATCTCCGGGATAACCCCGCGTCGCCATAACAACGCTCAAGGCATGATCATCCGCCCAATTGACCTGCGCTTCCGCCAACCTGCCCTCGGTGGTCGCATGCAACAAATCCAAAACCTGTGCCCCCAATCGCATCATCATGACCTGACATTCGGGATCGCCAAAGCGCGCGTTGTATTCGACCAGACGCGGCTGACCGTCTTTGATCATCAAACCAACATAAAGCACCCCCTGATAAGGAATGCCCCGCGCCGCCATTTCATTGATCGTCGGTCGGACGATCTGTTCCATCGCCTTCGTTTCGATCTCAGCGCTTAGGACCGGCGCAGGCGAGTAAGCTCCCATACCACCGGTATTTGGCCCAGTGTCGCCATCGCCGACGCGCTTGTGATCCTGTGCTGTGCCAATCGACAAGATATCGGTCCCGTCACAGAGCACAAAGAGCGATGCTTCTTCTCCGTCCATGAACTCTTCGATGACAACTTCCGCGCCTGCACCGCCAAAAGTTCCCCCAAACATATCGTCAATCGCGCTCAGCGCTTCGGTTTCCGTCAATGCGACGATAACACCTTTGCCTGCGGCCAACCCATCTGCTTTGACAACAATCGGAGCGCCCTTTGACTGAACATAGGCGCGCGCCGCTGCTGGGTCTGTGAAATGGCCATACGCAGCTGTGGGCGCGCCCGCCGCATCACAGATTTCCTTTGTAAAAGCCTTGGATGCCTCAAGTTGCGCTGCCTCTCCGGATGGCCCAAACACAAGAATTCCGGCCTCTCTCAACCGATCGGCTATCCCTGCTGCCAGTGGCGCCTCGGGGCCAACAATCACGAAATCGATCGCGTTTTCTTCGGCAAAGGTGACGACCGCGCCGCCATCTAGAATATTGAGTGTTGCACAGGTCGCGATTTGGGCGATCCCTGCGTTACCCGGAGCCACAATTAGCCTATCACATTTTGGGTTCTGCATCACCGCCCATGCCAAAGCATGCTCGCGCCCACCGCTGCCGAGGATCAGAATGTTCATCAGGTACGCTCTCCACTTGGCCTTGCCTGGCTGGCGTTCTAAGCTTGCGCGACCCGATGCACAAGGAACCCCGAAGATGGACCTGATCGACGATCCAGCCGAAGGGCAAAATGCCCCAGAATTCAGTGTGACTGAATTGTCTGGAGCGATCAAACGGGTGATCGAAGGAGAATTTGGCCATGTGCGTCTGAAAGGTGAGGTGGGCCGCGTCAGCCGCCCGCGCTCTGGCCATATCTACCTTGATCTCAAGGATGATAAATCTGTGATTTCGGGCGTGATCTGGAAAGGCGTTTCTGCACGGTTGCAAACCCAGCCGGAAGAGGGAATGGAAGTTGTCGCCACCGGAAGAGTGACCACATTTGGAGGGCAATCCAAGTATCAGATTGTGATTGAAGACATCAAACCTGCAGGCGCGGGTGCGCTGATGGCTATGTTGGAAAAGCGCAAGAAAACCCTGCAAGCCGAAGGGCTTTTTGAACCGTCACTCAAACGTTCGTTACCCTACCTGCCAGAAGTGATCGGTGTGATCACGTCGCCGTCCGGGGCGGTAATCCGCGACATTCTGCATCGCCTGCGGGATCGGTTTCCAAGCAAAGTGTTGATCTGGCCGGTCGCCGTTCAGGGCACCAAATGCGCGCCCGAAGTGACCAAGGCGATTGAAGGTTTCAACGCCCTGACCTCGGGTGGCGCGCTGCCTCGTCCGGATCTTCTAATAGTTGCAAGAGGAGGCGGGTCCATCGAGGATTTGTGGGGCTTCAACGAAGAGGTCGTTGCACGCGCCGCCGCTGCGTCCGATATCCCGCTGATTTCTGCTGTTGGCCATGAAACAGATACAACCCTGATTGACTTTGTTTCGGATCAGAGGGCGCCGACGCCAACAGCGGCGGCCGAACTCGCAGTCCCGGTGCGTCTGGAACTGCTTGCGTGGGTTGATGGTCAGGATGCGCGTATGACACGGAACCTTAGCAATGTGATCTTGCAGCGTGTCCAACGTCTTCGCGATGTCAGCCGGGCATTACCGCGGGTGGACAGCTTGCTCGACGGACCACGCCAACGGCTTGATGTGATGGGGGCCCAACTGCCAGCCGCCTTAATGCGCAATGTACAAATGCGCCGCGTGCGATTGTCAGAAAGCGCGGGCAGTCTGCGCCCCGGCAACCTGCGCCGCACCCTTGAAAACGAAACCCGCCGCCAACGGACATTGTCCGCACGTCTCGATCCGGCGCTGGCACGCGCAATCACCACCCAGAAGGAAGCACTGCGCGCGCGCGCGGCGCGCTTGCAGGTGCGCACTCTCAATTTGGATGTTCAGCGAAAATCCGACGCGCTTATCGCCCTGTCGCGCAGGTTGTCAGAGACGGGATTGCGTCAGATTGCAACGCTTGGCAGTCGGATCGAGGCCGTCGATCGACTTCGCGAGACGCTTGGGTATAAGGCAACGCTTGGTCGCGGTTATGCGGTGGTACATGGCGACGGCAAAGTTGTGACAACTAAAAAGGATGCTAAAAATGCCGCCGATCTCGAGATAGAATTCGCCGATGGTCGTCTGAAGCTGAACGCACCCCAAAAGGTCAAGTCGGCGCGCCCGAAACCCAAATCTCCGCCCGAAGATCAGGGCAGTCTTTTTTGAGCAACCAACGCCTTAGACTCCGGTTTTGGGCCCCAAACAGAGCATCGGCTCTTTTGAGTTTTCTGCCTCGTACAACTCAAGAGCGTCTGGCCGATTCTCAAATCGGGCGACCAGCCCGCCAGCACCTTGGGTGAAGGTCCAGCATTGGGCATCGGATCGGTTTTCATAGACAAAGCAAATCTGACCTGCCTGTTCGTACCACCGACCTTCCTGGCACTGTCCGTCCAGAAAGGACCAGCGCACGCGGTGGTCTTCAAGGTATTCTTCCACGCCATACGCAGTGCCGCCTTGCCCATAGATCAGCGTATTGCCCCGGGTGTAGGCGTCGAACGCGGCGCCATCCATGGGTTCTGCGGCCCATAGAGGGCCCGCCAACAACGCCACAGGTACCAGGTGTTTCAGGATCATGCGCCAATCGTGCCAGATCAATCCGCGTTCGTGAACCCCGATATACTGGACCTGTAGGCAAAAAAATCGAAATTCGCGATGGGTGAGACGCAATATCCGGCGACGGATGACTATGGCGCTTGGCCCCTTCCATATTCAGGCATTCCACATTAGGTGAAACGGACGTGCTGCTGGAGGCCCTATGGCATTTTTCAAGAAACTCAAAGAACGGTTATTCAAATCTTCGTCCAAGATTGACGAGGGTCTGGACGCCATCATGGAAGACGGTGGGGCCGAAGAAGAAGCACAAGCTGAAGAAAACGAAGAAAGTGTTGCGTCGCCGCAGGTTGCTGACGATCCTCTTCCAGAGCCAGAGCCAGAGCCAGAGCCAGAGCCAGAGCCAGAGCCAGAGCCAGAGCCAGAGCCAGAGCCAGAGCCAGAGCCAGAGCCAGAGCCAGAGCCAGAGCCAGAGCCAGAGCCAGAGCCAGAGCCAGAGCCAG
>JBDVOA010000027.1:0-17051 GCA_039969355.1 Paracoccaceae bacterium | reverse complement strand
ATCCGGGCGCACGGACGTGCCGAAAATCGTCGACTGGTACATGGACGGCAAAATCGAGATCGACCCGATGATCACCCACAAACTGAGTCTGGACGAAATCAACCACGGTTTCGATCTCATGCATCAGGGAAAATCAATCCGAGCAGTGGTGGAGTTTTAGGATCGGCATGGAGGTCATCGCAAAAAATAAGTGTTTTGGCGGGGACCAGGCCGTTTTCACCCATAGGTCGGAGGTGTGCGGGGGTGATATGACATTTGCGGTCTTCCTGCCACCGCAAACCAAGACCAGTTCCGTTCCCGCGCTTTGGTTTTTGTCGGGCCTGACCTGCACCCATGACAACGCCATGACCAAAGGCGGATTGCAGAAATATGCGGCAGAGCATGGTATTGCGTTGATCTTTCCCGATACGTCGCCGCGCGGCATGGGAGTCGCTGATGACGAAGCCTATGATCTGGGCATGGGGGCCGGGTTTTATCTGAACGCAACGCAGGACCCATGGAAGCCACATTTTCAGATGTATGACTATGTGGTCAGCGAATTGCGCGCTCTTTTGCAGGGATCACTGCCAATCACCGATAGTCAAGGCATCACCGGACATTCGATGGGGGGGCACGGTGCCTTGACAATTGCGCTCAAAAATCCGAGACTTTTCAAGTCATTGTCTGCCTTTTCGCCTATCATGAATCCAACCCAATCCGATTGGGGCCGCAAACAATTCAGTGCCTATCTTGGCGATGATGAATCTGTCTGGGCGCAATATGACGCGACCATTCTGCTAAGTGAACTTGGCTGGCATGGCGACATATTGATTGATCAGGGCGGAAGTGATCAGTTCATAGACCTTTTGCGTCCTGAAGCATTTGCCGAGGCGGTCACAAAGCGCAGACAAGCTGCAATCCTTCGAACCCATGCCGAATACGACCATAGTTACTTTTTTGTATCGAGTTTTGCTGAAGACCACATCCGCTGGCACGCGGACCGTTTGAAATCAAATTAGGGGCAACACTGATGACTCCACCCAGCACGGCGGAGGCACATGACACACAGACAAGGGAGGGAAAATGATGAAAACCCGATTGCTCGCCGTGATCATCATGGCAGCATCGAAGAGATGATACCTAAAAAGAATATAAGCATCCGTAGGGAGAATAAAATGAGAAAAATTCTAACATTAGCAACAGCGCTAGCTGTCGGACACGCGGGGTCTGTACTCGCCAATTCCGATCTTGCAGAAAAGATCAATGACCCCAATCAATGGGCGATTCAAACCGGTGACTACAAGAACCAGCGGTATTCTGAGCTTGAACAGATCAACGCAGAAAATGTCGGCGACCTGCAAGTGGCCTGGACGTTCTCAACTGGCGTTCTTCGAGGTCACGAAGGCTCTCCGCTGGTGATTGGCGACACGATGTATGTTCATACGCCGTTCCCCAACATCGTCTATGCGCTTGATCTTGCCAATGACGGCAAAATTATCTGGAAGTATGAGCCGAAACAGGATCCGGACGTTATTCCGGTGATGTGCTGCGATACCGTGAACCGCGGCGTTGCATATGCAAATGGCAAGATTTTCCTGCATCAGGCTGACACAACTCTTGTTGCCCTAAATGCGGACACAGGCGCAGTCGAATGGAGTGTCAAAAATGGCGATGCTGCAATTGGCGAAACCAATACCGCAACCGTTCTTCCTGTGAAGGATAAGGTTATCGTTGGCATTTCCGGTGGTGAGTTCGGTGTTCGTGGTTCGGTTACGGCCTATAACACGGCGGATGGTTCGCTCGCCTGGCGCGCATATTCTATGGGCCCCGACAGCGATATCCTTGTCGATGAAAACACCACTCATCTTGGCAAGCCTGTTGGTACCGATTCAGGAATGAACACCTGGGAAGGTGACCAATGGAAAATTGGGGGCGGCACCACATGGGGTTGGTATTCCTATGATGCAGATGAAAATCTGATGTATTATGGTACCGGTAACCCCTCGACTTGGAACCCAGGACAGCGCCCGGGCGACAACCGTTGGTCCATGACGATCATGGCACGTGACATCGACACTGGTGTCGCGAAATGGTTCTACCAGATGACCCCACACGACGAGTGGGATTATGACGGCATCAATGAAATGATCCTGACGGAGCAGGTTATTGATGGTACCGAGCGTAAGTTGCTGACCCACTTTGACCGTAACGGTCTTGGGTACACGATGGACCGCGTGACTGGTGAGTTGTTGGTCGCCGAGAAGTTTGATCCGGTCGTAAACTGGACTACTGGCGTTGATATGGACCCTGCATCGGACACCTATGGCCGTCCTGCTGTAGTCGCCGAATACTCAACAGAGCAGAATGGTGAGGACGTAAACTCGACCAATATCTGTCCTGCGGCTCTGGGGTCAAAAGACCAACAGCCTGCAGCGTATTCGCCTGAAACAGAATTGTTCTACGTTCCGACAAACCACGTTTGCATGGACTATGAACCATTCCGCGTCAGCTATACCGCTGGTCAACCTTATGTTGGTGCAACGCTTGCGATGTTCCCACCCGCCGACAGCCATGGCGGTATGGGTAACTTCATCGCCTGGGACAACACAAAGGGTGAAATCGTATGGTCTCTTCCTGAGCAGTTCTCGGTCTGGTCCGGTGCATTGGCAACAGCTGGCGACATCGTGTTTTATGGCACTTTGGAAGGTTATCTGAAGGCAGTTGATGCCAAAACCGGTGAAGAGCTTTACAAGTTCAAAACACCATCGGGTATCATCGGCAACGTGATGACCTACACTCATGGCGGCAAACAGTACATCGGGATTCTCTCGGGCGTTGGTGGCTGGGCCGGTATCGGTCTTGCGGCTGGTCTGACAAACCCCAATGACGGGTTGGGCGCTGTGGGTGGTTATGCCGCGCTAAGCGATTACACCGCTCTTGGTGGTCAGTTGACCGTGTTTGCTTTGCCAAATTGAGCACTTTAAAATAAACGCGGGGCTGGCGCATCTCATTGCGCCAGCCCCTTTGTAACTCAGAGGTCAGATCTATGCGATTAATTGGAATTCTGTTGGCAACATCCACCGTACTTGGATTTGTAACTGCGGCGAGCGCGGACGAGGCGTCCGTAGATAATATCAAGGCCGTATCAAATGAGGACGGGCGGTATTTTACAGAGGATGACGTCCCCACCTATTTCGTGGCTGAAGACGGCACGATTGACTGGCCAAGCTATTCAGGGTTCCGGCGGTATCATTCGGAATGCCATGTTTGTCATGGGCCCGAGGGCGAAGGGTCAAGCTATGCACCCGCGCTAAAGCAATCTGCTCTTGATATGGACTATTACGACTTCATCGGGGTTGTTGCGGAAGGGCGGACCAGAGTCGGCGCTGCCGAAAACTCGGTTATGCCCTCGCTTGGCGATAATCCAAATGTGATGTGCTATCTGGATGATATCTATGTTTATCTTAAAGGGCGTGGCACCGATGCAATCCCGCGTGGACGGCCCGGCATGAAGGAAGCGAAATCTGATGTCATTCGCGAGGATGAGAATTCCTGCATTGAGTAAGCTGTCCAACCTTGCACTATGGATCGCGCTGAGCTTGTGTGGGGTCGCGGCCAGCGCCCAGACATCCGATCTGGTGTCCAAATCGGCCCTTCGGGTTTGCTCGGATCCGGCCAACGATCCGATCTCAAATAAGGACGGCGGCGGGTACGAGAATCAATTGGCCGAATTGTTGGCTGCCAAGCTCGATCTTCCGCTTCAATACACGTGGTACCCTCAATCGACGGGGTTCATTCGCAATACTTTGCGCGCCAACGAATGTGACGTGGTGATCGGCTATGCCCAAGGGCATGAGATGGTTCAGAATACCAATCATTATCTCACGTCCGCCTACACGTTTGTGACGCGGCGCGACAGCGCAGTTGCCGATGTGGACACGCTGTCCGACCCGCGCCTAAAGAGGCTGCGCCTTGGGATTGTTGCTGGTTCTCCGCCCGCGACCCACATGGCGCGCAATGGTTTGATTGCAAAGGCGCGCGCCTATAATCTGGTTGTTGACCGCAGGCATGAATCGCCAATCCTCGATATGCTGGCGGATTTACGGGACGGCGAAATAGACGGCGCATTTATCTGGGGGCCCATCTCTGGGCCATTGGTCAAATCCGACTTTCCTGAGTTGCAAGTCACGCCGTTGCTCAAGGAAACGATGCCGCCCAGACTGTTTTTTCGGATCACAATGGGCGTACGGCTCGGGGAAAAGGTCTGGGAACGCAAACTCAATTCCCTGATTCGACGCAATCAGGACGAGATCAATTCGATTCTGACGGATGCAGGTGTGCCCCTGACCAACGAATTTGGAACCGCTCTTTTGGGCAATCCCAAGTGATCCGTGCCCTGGCATTTGTGCTGACGCTGCCCTGTGCTGTTGCCGCGCAATCTGTTCCTGAACCTACTGAATACGAAACCGAACACTATCGCGGGCCAGTTCCGGTTTCTCTGACGGGCGCAACGGTAGTGGACCCGGACGCGGCTTACGCACTTTGGAAATCCGGGCGGGTTGCTTTTGTAGATGTACTGCCGCGTGCGCCTAAGCCCAAGAATCTGCCTGAAGGCACGATTTGGCGTGATAAGCCGCGCCCATCGATTCCCGGCGCGCTTTGGTTGCCCAATGTAGGCTATGGCCGATTGGCGGATTCCACTCACGAATATTTCAAAGCGGGACTAGTCAAAATCACATCTGGCGATACCAACGCGCCGGTCGTGTTTTTCTGCCTCGATGAGTGTTGGATGTCATGGAACGCCGCCAAACGCGCTGTTGAGGAATATGGCTACACCAATGTTTTTTGGTTTCCCGAGGGAACTGACGGATGGGGCTTCGAAGATTACCCAATGCAAGAGGTTGTGGCTGAGCCTAATGAACCTTGAAAAGGGTTAGGCTAAATTCCGGCCAGAACCTTGCGCGCATGCGTCTCGCTTCCATCCGTGTCCGTCAGCTCAACATCCACACGTCCCGTCTGGGCAGGAATCGAGATCTTGATGTCGGGGTTTTCGCTGAACGAGATGCTACCGGTGATATCGACAAATTCCTGCCCGTTGATATCAACGTCGATTGCGTCGATGAAGCGCGCTGGAATGAACAGCAACGAGATTTGATCCATCTGCAAACCTGAATGCATTGGATGGTCAATCGCAATATTGAGCATTTTATCTGCAGGAGCAGTTGCACCACTTAGGCTGGCCAAAGATATCTTGGGGCCTGACATATCTGAAACATCAAGCTCCATGTCACCCAATGTTGCCAAAGCTACTTCTGGATCAGTGCCGGGAGGCGCCGCACAGGCACCGGTGCCGGATGTTTTGACAAAGGCCTCGCTCATGAACAGCTGGCCCTCTGTCGTCTTCGCGATCACATGCAACGCGGTCGGACCATTGATCCGCATGGTCATGTCAAAAACGAAACGGGGCACGGGCGCCTCGAAATCAAAAACGGCAGAAACGGGCATCGGGTTCTCATCCAGAACGACCGAAATGCTTTCGATCATCTTGCCTGCCGGAACTTCGATACTGGCCGATATTTGCGCACGGACATCGTCCGCTGCTCGGTAAGGTGCGTTGATCTTGATCACGTCGCCTGCCGGAATCAAAAACTGATCGCCAAAAAGGGCATGTCGAAGATCGGGCCATGTGGGTTCGTCCGCAACAGCGGGCAGGGCCGGGCTTAGCGTAAACGCGGCGGCGGCAAGAAGCATTCTGGTCTTCATAGTCTATTCTCTCCCGGCAGAGGCGCTGATGAAAAGTCCAAAGGCCCTTGGCCCATCGCCCGTCTCTATCTCGCCCATCACTTCAAGTGTTCTTACGTCAATCAAGCTTACTGAATTGGAAAACCAATTCGCCACCACAATAGTCTGTCCATCGGTTGTCACATCGATCCCTTCAGGGTACTCGCCCACATCAAGTGTTGCGATCGGGGCAAGTGTCGTCAAATCGAACACGGTTACAGTATCACTATATTGGTTTGTGACAAAACCTTTTCCACCTGCAAAAGCAACACCATATGGCCGCTCGCCCGTAGCGACGGTACCAATGACCACACCCCTTTTCGGATCGATCACGCTGACGCTGTTTGATCCGACATTACCGGCAAAAGCGCGCCCATCCGGGGCAAACGAGACGCCAAAGGGGCGTTCACCGACATGCACTGTGTGAACCAGATGCAAAGCATTGAGGTCAAAGATCGAAATCTGGTCTGCATCGCGATCAGCAGATATCAAAACCTTACCATCTGGACTGATTGCCAATCCGGCTGGGGCGCTACCGGTCTGTAGAATTTCCAGTACAGCCATGGCTTGCGTGTCGATCACCCAAATACGGGCATTGTACCAATCCGACACAAAGGCGCGGTCTGCGTCAGGGGACAGCGCAATGCCAATCGGACCCCCATCGAGTATCAATGCACCCAAAACGGAACCATTTTTTTGATCTATCTTGCGCACTGTTTTGGTGTCGGGACTAACGGTAAAGTAGGTCTCACTTTCGGCATGGGCAGCGACACCTGCGGGCTTGCCCGGAACCGGTACTCGACTCACTTCGCGCCGCGCATTCAGGTCAATGACACTGACATCAGAGCTATTCTGGTTCGTCACAAAAGCAAAGTCGCCCGCCATTGCTGACGTGGCGATAAGGCTTTGTAAAGCTAGTAAAAAAAGGTGCCTAGTTACCCGCAAATCGTGCCGCCAAGGCGTCAAGACCGGCTTGATAGACTGCTGTCACGGCAGCGATTGCTGCGTCGTCGTTGAGCTCGTCGGGTGGGTCATTGTTTGGATAGCCGCGATAAAACGCGCCGCGCCATTCGATCAAAGATCCACCGCTGTCCAATGGTTTAACAGTCAGATGAGAGGAATAGTTTGTCACCGGTAATACCTCGACCAAAACCTCGGATATGCGGTAGGAATAGCTCATCTTCTCGTCATTGAACTTATAAAGCAGCTCTGAAATCGTTGGTCCGCCTTCGGCTCCCAATGTCAAGATGCGGGTCGCGTCGACCTCGTTGCCACCCTCACCCGTCGCGCTATAAACTGCCGGATGCCAGCTCATGTCCTGAAAATTGCCAATTACAGCCCAAACTTCGGCAGGGGCGCTGCTCACCTCTGTGGTCACCGTTACCTTTTGACGTGTCGGCCCGTGGGCGAGGATGATCGTGGGAAGAATAACCCCGAGCACAACAAGAAACGGGCGAAGAAATCTCATAGGCACCTCTTGGGCTTTGCGTTTTGGATGGTCGCGACCTGATCGGCATGCACGGTCAGCGCGGAATGAGGGCAAGATTAGTCCAAATAGGGGTTCTCACAATGATCCATAAGTATTGGTTTTGAATCACCCAAGAGTTATGCACTATTGTTTTTGATGCGGGGGAACAAGGCGGGGGGACAAGCTTTGGGTTACGCGGCGCGCTGCCTGATCACGTCGATTTTTCTGACTTTTCTGGGGTTTTCCCCTGCAATGGCGCTTGAAATCAAAGCGGGCGTGCTGCGTGTCGACTATCCGACGCTCCTGCCGATTTCTCGCTTTGACCTTAGACCTGATGATCTTGGCTTTGCCGGTGGCATATTGGCGGATCAGGACAACGCAACGACCGGCAGTTTTTTGGGCATGGATTTCGCCGTCGAGTATGTCGCCGCTGCGCCGGACGAGGCGGACGCGAAATTGCACGCGATGCGAGACGCAGGGATTGGATTGATCGTGGTAATGGCCCGCGCGGACGACTTACTTCGCCTGTCCGGCCTTGCCGGAGAGGATGCGCTGCTCATCAACGCGACAGCGCGTGACGTTGCAATTCGCAACGGCGAATGCCGTGCCAACGTTCTTCATGTTGCCCCAAGTCAGGCAATGATCGCCGACACGGTCCTGCAATTCGCGCTTTGGAAGAAATGGACTCGCATATTCCTAATTCAGGGCTCGAACCCGGGTGATCGAGCCTTGGGGGATGCATATCGCACATCGGCACAGAAATTCGGGGCCAAGATTGTCGAAGATCGAGAGTTTGAAGATACCGGAGGGTCGCGGCGCACAGATACCGGCCATGTGCTGGTTCAACGCCAGATCCCGGTCTTTACCCAGAATGCGGCAGAACATGACGTCGTCATTGCTGCCGATACGTCTGACGTGTTTGGCCTTTTTCTGCCATTTCACACATGGGACCCGCGCCCGGTTATGGGCTCGGGCGGGTTGCGGCCCGTGACATTCCATCCCGCCCACGAGGCATGGGGGGCGACGCAATTCCAGAGGCGGTTCGAAAAAATTGCCGAGCGCTACGTACAAGAAGAAGACTATCAGGTCTGGCTCTCGCTTCGGGTCATCGGTGAGGCGGTGATCCGAACCAACAGCAATGATCCGGCAGTTTTAAAGGACTATATGCTCGGCGAACAATTCGAATTGGCTGCGTTCAAAGGGCGCAAGGTGAATTTCCGAAACTGGAATGGCCAACTGCGTCAGCCGATCATATTGACCGACAGCAAGGTGACCGTCAGTGTATCGCCACAAGACGGATATCTGCACCAAACATCGACGCTGGACACGCTTGGGTTGGATCAACCCGAGACATCCTGCACGGCATTTCAATGAAGAGGTATCGCATGAAGTTCCCAATCGCGGCTGTTCTCTTTGGCCTTTCGTTTGCAACCCCTGCGGACGCCTACAAAGTCTATGTCAGCAATGAAAAGGGCAACACGGTCACAGTTATTGACAGCGACACGTGGGAGGTTGTGACCGAGTTTGACGCCGGCAACCGGCCGCGTGGCATTGGACTTAGCCCTGACGGCGCACATCTATATGTCTGCGCGTCTGATGATGACGCCGTGCGGGTTATTGACACCGAGACTTACGAGGAACTTTGGACTTTGCCGTCTGGTCCGGACCCGGAGTTGTTCACCATGCATCCCTCGGGGCAATTTCTTTACATTGCAAATGAAGACGACAATCTGGTCACCGTCGTCGATACCCAAACACGCACGGTTACGGCTGAAATCCCTGTTGGTGTTGAGCCCGAAGGCATGGCTATCAGCCCTGACAATAAGTTCGTCATAAATACATCCGAGACGACTAATATGGCGCATTTCATCGACGTTGAGGATTTTCAGATCAAACACAATGTCCTTGTCGATCAGCGGCCTCGTTATGCGGTTTATTCTGACGATGGTGACAAGCTTTTTGTCAGCTCTGAGATCGGCGGCACCGTCAGCGTTATCGATCCTAATGCCGAAGGTGGCCCGGTTGTTGTTACCAAGATCGGTTTTGAGGTGGCAGGCGTGCAACCGGAATGGCTGCAACCCGTCGGAATGAAAGTGACCTCAGACAATAAGTGGCTTTTCGTGGCCTTAGGGCCCGCAAATAGGGTTGCGGTGATCGACGTAGAGAGCAGTGAAGTTGTGGACTACATTTTAGTCGGGCAGCGTGTCTGGCAGTTGGCATTTACCCCGGACCAGAAATATCTGATCACGACCAACGGCAACTCTAATGATGTTACGATCATCGATGTTGAGGCGCAAAAAGCCATCCGTTCTATACAAGTGGGACAACAGCCTTGGGGCGTTGTTGTCTCTCCGAATTGAGCCCCATTCGGGTATCACCCCGGTTGACGGGCAACATCTAAAGTTTCCGGGAGGTAACACTCATGAACTTGCTAAAAACAGCTGCAATTGCCGCAGCAACCTTGTGTTTGACTAATCTTGCCGCGCTGGCTGACATACCAAACATCCGCGCCGCTGTTCTTAAGATCGGCACGGTTAATTGGGAACTCGACACGATCACCCACAACGGGTTTGACACCGCAAATGGGTTTACGTTGGAAATTCAACCGTTTGCCGACAATGGCGCCACGCGGGTCGCGCTTGAGGGCGGTGAGGCGGATTTGGCAGTCGCCGACTGGATCTGGGTTGCGCGGCAACGGGCCGCTGGCAAAGATTACGTCTTTATCCCCTATTCGAAGGCTGTCGGCGGTATGGTGGTCGCCCAAGATCACCCGGCGCAATCGCTGAAAGACATGGCCGGCCAAAAAATCGGTATCGCAGGCGGCCCTGTCGACAAAAGCTGGTTGATCCTGCAAGCATATGCTGAGCAGGAATACGGCATGGACCTCGCCGGTGAAACCGAACAGGTGTTTGGAGCGCCGCCACTGATCTTCAAATCCGCCCTAAGCGGCGAGGTCGATGGGGCAATCAACTTCTGGCATTTCATGGCAAAGATGAAGGCGGGCGGTATGCGCGAGTTGATCTCGGTCACCGACGCCTCTGACGCATTGGGGCTGGACCCAGATGTGCCATTGTTGGGGTACGTCATGAAGGAGAGTTTCATCGCCGAAAATCCCGGGATTGCCCAGTCTCTCTATCACGCGTCGCGCAATGCCAAGGACCTGCTTGCCACAGATGACGGGGCATGGGACCGGTTGCGCCCTCGCATGAACGTCAAATCCGATGCTCAGTTTGATGCGCTGCGGACCGATTTCCGCCTTGGTATCCCGAACGCCAGCAACGTAAATGCGGCCAGCGCTGACGAGTTGCTGCAACTGATGGCGAAGCTGGGCGGCGATAAGCTTGTCGGGAATGCCAAGGCATTGCCGGACGGATTGTTTGTGCAGATTGAATAGCGTTGAGCCGCCGACATGAAGATCAAGGCCCTCTCTCTTACGGCGTTGCTGTCCGTGTGGGTTGTTGCCGCGTATCTAAGTGCGGACCCTCAGGTGCTACCGATGCCTTGGGCGTTGGCAGAGCCGTTTTGGTCTGAAATTAAATCTGGCGCACTTCCATTTAATCTGATGATGACTTTGCAACGACTTGTTTGGGCTTTCGCGCTGGCAATGGGGCTTGGCTTGGTTCTTGGATTGATCATGGGGCTTTATCCTGCGGTCAACACATGGCTCGACCCGTGGCTGGTCGTATTTCTGAACCTGCCCGCATTGGTGCTGATCGTCCTGTGTTATCTTTGGATCGGGCTGAACGAAACCGCCGCGATCACGGCTGTGACCTTGAACAAAATTCCCAATGTGGCGACGATCATCCGCGAAGGTGCCCGCGCACTTGATTCTGATCTCAGAGCGATGGCTCAGGTCTATGCAGTGCCGCGACGGGTATATCTGCGCCATTTTATCCTGCCACAAATGGCCCCCTATATTGCGGCAGCCTCGCGGTCGGGCCTTGCGGTGATCTGGAAAATTGTTCTCGTGGTCGAATTTCTTGGCCGCTCTAACGGGGTAGGCTTCCAAATCCATCTATATTTTCAACTGTTCGAAGTCTCTTATGTTCTGGTCTATTCGCTTTCCTTCATCGCCATCATGCTTTTTGTTGAATGGTCCTTGGTTCAACCTTGGGAACGCCACGTCAACAGATGGAGGAACGCATGATTACGCTGAACCTCACCTCAAAATCCTTTGGCGCAACCACGATACTGCGCGATATTAATCTTACGGTGGCCAAAGGCGAAACCGTGGGTTTAACCGGACCATCGGGCATCGGTAAAACAACATTGCTCCGACTGATCTGTGGCATTGATACTGACTACATCGGAACGATTCAGCGCCCGGACAATATCGCAATCGTCTTTCAGGAGCCGACTTTGTTGCCGTGGCGGAGTGTTTTGGACAACATTGCGCTCGTCCACTCGCATTTAAACCAAGACGCCGTCAAAGCGGTTCTAGAGCGCGTTGGCTTGGGCAATAAACTGGCCCAATTTCCCGGGCAATTGTCGCTGGGTCAGCAGCGCCGGCTGTCACTGGCTCGCGCATTTGCCGCGCGACCTGACGTTCTGATCCTGGATGAACCTTTTGTTTCCTTGCATCCCGAACTCGCCGATGAAATGTTTGCTTTGACCGAAGATCTGATCCGCGAAACCCAGCCCGCAACAATTTTTGTCAGCCACAACCCATCCGATACCGATAGGTTGGCAGATCGCGTTCTGACGTTGGCTGGCTCTCCCGCAACTCTTGTTTGACACTCTCAGAAAGGACTATTTATGAAACTCCGTTCCTTATTGCTTGGCGCTGCTATCTGTCTTGCTGGCCCAGCATCAGCTCATGATCTTGGGTTTGCCGGACTCCTGTCGAATAACAACAAAGAGGATTTAGAGCCGCTCATCCTTTCCGTTGGCAAACCCATTGCTGAGGCCCCACTGGTTCTGAAATCAGGCACGGCCTATGAAATTGAGATTGTCTCGGACGGCACGGGCGAACTGGCCCTTGAAGGCGCAGGCTTTTTCCGCGCAATCTGGATCAACGAAATTGTCATCAATGGGCTTGAGATACGTCCCTTCGGAATTGAGAGCGTGGAATTTGACGAAGCCGGGACAATGGAAATCGAGTTCATCGCAATCAAGCCGGGCAACTATGTCCTGCAACAACCGGGCGCGCGTGGTGATGGTCAAAAGGTCCCGATCACTATCCAATAGCGGTGCGTACTATTGCTAGACGTTCACAACATCACGTATCGCTATGGTGCGAAACAAGCGCTGGATAGCGTGTCATTCTCACTGCCTGCAGGCAAGTTTTGTGCGCTTCTTGGTCCTAACGGCGCGGGCAAATCAACGCTTTTTCTATTGATGACCCGGTTGCTGGTCTCACCCGAAGGCACAATCAAAGTTGCAGGTCACGATATCGCCAAAGAGCCCAGAGAGGCTTTGGCGAAGATCGGCGTGGTGTTCCAGCAGCAAACGCTGGATCTGGATATGACTGTGATGCAGAACATGCGCTACTTTGCGGCGCTTCAGGGACTGCCAAGCGCGCGGGCTGCGCGCAACATTGATGCGGCATTGGATCGTCTGGCGATGTCAGAGCGCGCCCACGAGAAAGTACGCGCGCTCAATGGAGGGCATCGGAGGCGGATGGAAATCGCCCGTGCACTGGTGCACGAACCCAAGGTTTTGCTTCTGGATGAACCGACCGTCGGGTTGGACACGCGCAGCCGCAAAGCGATCACGGACCATGTGCATGATCTGGCCGATAGCGGGCTTTTGGTGTTCTGGGCAACCCATCTTGTCGATGAAATCCGCAAAGACGACGAGGTCGTTGTATTGCACGAGGGCAGGGTGCTGACGCAAGAGTCTGCGGCGGCAATTGCGGGGGACGCACCGTTGATCGACGCGTTCATTGCAATGACCTGCAAACCAGAGGACGAGATAGATTGACGTCATATCTTGTAGCCCTCAAAGCGATCATTCAGCGCGAGGCCATGCGCTTTATCAATCAGCGCAGCCGGTTTCTGGCGGCACTTGTTCGCCCACTTGTCTGGCTGGTGGTTTTTGCGGCCGGATTTCGCGCTGCACTTGGATTGTCCATCATCCCGCCTTATCAAACCTACGTTACCTACGAGGTCTACATCGTGCCAGGTCTATGCGGCATGATTCAGCTGTTTAACGGCATGCAGTCGTCGCTCTCGCTGGTTTATGATCGGGAAATGGGATCAATGCGGCTGCTTCTGACCAGCCGTTTGCCACGCTGGTGGCTGTTGTTTTGCAAGCTGCTGGCGGGTGTCGTGGTATCGATCCTTCAGGTCTACGTTTTTCTGGCGATCGCTGCGGCATTTGGGATCATTTTGCCGCTGGCAGGGTATCTCTATGTACTGCCTGCACTGGTGTTGAGCGGGCTAATGCTAGGGGCATTGGGCCTGTTAATTTCCTCGACCATTAATCAGCTTGAGAACTTTGCCGGGGTTATGAATTTCGTTATCTTCCCGATGTTTTTCATGTCTAGTGCATTGTATCCGTTGTGGAAAATGGCTGAAAGCTCTCCGTGGTTGCGCGATATCTGTGCGCTCAATCCTTTTACCCATGCGGTCGAGTTGATCCGGTTTGCCATGTATGAGCAATTCAACCTATCGGCGTTGATCTGGGTGGCTGCCGCCTTTGCCGTCTTTATGATTGGCAGCCTGATTGGTTACGATCCAGCGCGGGGTATAGCTCGGAAACGCCAGAGCAAATAGCCGCCGCCAATTCCTGTGTTTATCCTCGCACGGTTTTCTCGTTTCTTGATCGCAACAGACGCTAACAATATTGTGCCTTTTTTATCGGAGTTTCCTGTACTTCGCTAGGCTGGTTGCCCGCTGCGCTATCGCCATCACGCGCGACGAGTCTGAACTTATGTCTAAGTTGTTAATTGGCTGTAGGGCTGTCAAACTCGCCGACACATCGAAAACGCCGGAGATTTTGTCATCCTACATTCGCGTCGCACTGCTTTGATCATGGGCTTGGCCAGCGCAACCGTTCTAGGGCGTATCGCGATGGCCGGTTCTGAAAGCGAAGAGCTGAGCCAGTTCACCGGTGGCGCTGCGATCTCGGAGGGAGGGGTCGAAATCGACATTGCGTCGTTTGTGGAAGATGGTCATTCCGTTCCGATTATTGTGCGTGCCGATGGCGCTGAAGCCATCGGTCTTTTCGCGCTGCTGAACCCAACACCCGAACTTGCGATCATTCGCTTTACTCGCCTTTCTGCAACGCGGGCGATGTCGACAAAAATTCGTCTAGCGGCCAGCCAAGACGTCATCGCAGTTGCCCGGATGGGGGACGGTACGTTCCGTCGTGCAACCAAGCACGTGAGCGTTGCATTAGGTGGGTGCAACGTATGAGGCAGCGTTGAACATGGCAACCGGAGTCAAAACACGTATCAAACTACCGGCGTCGGCTGCGCGCGGCGGCGTCGTGACGATCAAAACACAGATCACTCATATCATGGAAAACGGGCACCGTCGGGACGGCAATGGAAACCTGATCCCGCGCGCAATAATTCATCGTTTCACCTGCGACTTTGAGGGGGAAAACCTTGTCGATCTGAAAATGGGCCCATCGATATCAACAAACCCCTATTTTAAATTCGATGCGAGGTTGCCTTATGACAGCCCCTCTGAGGGACTTTTCGAATTCAAATGGCACGACGATGACGGCTCGATCTACGGAGACGTCAGAACCATCCTGATCACTTAGATGAATACGGTGAAATACACAGCCTGCGCTGCTTTAACAGCCCTAAGTACCTCCGCCTTGGCGCAAATCGACCTAGAGTACGGTGCTTACTTGGGCAGCGAATGCATCACATGCCATCAGATAGGCGCTGCGAATGCCGCAATCCCTTCGATCACCGGCCTGAGGGTCGCGCATTTTTGTGATCTCATGCGTCAATACAGATCGAAAGAACGTGAAAATCCGACGATGCAAATGATCGCAGGCCGCCTCACAGACGACGATATCGTCGCTTTGGCTGCGTACTTTGGCAACCTCGAATAGGGGCGGCAGATGTGAAAGGATCAGATATGACACTCAGCAGACGGAACCTCATTGGCGCGGGTGCGGCAATGGTCGCCACAGCGCCTTTCAAGATGGCACTCGCGGACGGTCATGCCCGACCAAATGTTGTAATTGTAGGTGGGGGGGCAGGGGGTGCCACTGCCGCGCGCTATATCGCAAAGGACAGCGAGGGCGCGATAAATGTCACGCTGATCGAGCCGACGCGGAGCTATTACAGTTGCTTTTTCTCCAACCTTTATGTGGGTGGTATTCGCGACATCGATTCAATCGGCCACTCCTACGGCAAGCTTGCGGCGCAATACGGGATCAATGTTGTCCATGACTGGGCCGTGGATGTTGACCGCGATGCAAAGACGGTAAAACTGGCAGGCGGCGCGACCGTTCCTTATGACAAACTGATCCTTAGCCCCGGCATAGACTTCATCGACGGAGCGGTAGAGGGCTGGGATCTCTCGGCGCAAAATGCGATGCCACATGCTTACAAAGCCGGGTCGCAGACAGAATTGTTGCGGGCTCAAATTCTCGCCATGCCACAAGGTGGCACATTTGCAATGGTGGCGCCGCCAAATCCATATCGATGCCCGCCCGGACCGTATGAGCGTGTGTCGATGGTGGCTCATATCCTAAAACAGAGCAATCCGAGAGCCAAAATCATTATCGCTGACCCCAAACCGAAGTTCTCGAAAATGGCCTTGTTCCAAGAAGGCTGGGGGGATCATTACGCCGGCATGATCGATTGGATCGGCGAAGATTTTGGGGGCGGATTTGTCTCTGTTGATCCAGCCGTGATGACGGTAACGATTGATGGCGAAATCACAAAAGTTGACGCTTGTAATGTCATCCCAGCGATGAAGGCGGGGCGCATCGCGCATGTTGCAGGTGTGACCGAGGGAAACTGGGTTCCGGTCAATGCAGCTGACATGAGCACAAAGGTCGATTCCAACATCCACGTTCTGGGGGACACCAGCCAGCAGGGCGATATGCCAAAATCGGCGTTCTCAGCCAATTCTCAGGCCAAGGTCTGTGCGAATGCCGTACGTGGCGCATTGATCGGTTCATCTGTCTATCCAGCCAAATTCGCCAATACATGCTGGTCTCTGATCGGGCCCGAAAACGGTGTTAAAGTTGGCGCAACTTACGAAGCAACACCCGAAAAAATCGCCCGCATCGATGGGTTTATCTCTCAGGTTGGCGAGACCACGGAGGTTCGAAAAGCAACCTATGATGAGTCGGTAGGGTGGTACGCCGGCATTACAGCCGACATGTTTGGCTGATAGTGGGCAGTGTTATATGAATCTTGCTTTAACAGGGAGGCATTGTCACGGTAACTCGGACGCGGCAGCGAAATCGAATTGACCCGAATTTAAGCTGCAATGATTTGTTGCAATTCGGCGATTGCCTTGGCGCGCATTGGGCAAGATTAGATGACGTTGCAAATTGAATTGGTTGTAGATGGCGTCGTGGACGGACAGAAACCGTTGCATCAAGCCGGGCGACTTGAACCGGCCCATTCGGCGTTCTCGTTGGTGCGTTGGCTGCGGTGAAACTTCCGCACGATTATTCAATCGACCGCCTGTGACATGAAGATGCGCCAAGCCTAATTCCCGAAGCGCCGCAGAAAAAGACCTCAGTTTATCGGTGACGGGCTCTGTCAAAAGAAACTTGCTTGAGGCGGGCAGGGTGACTTCGTAGCGTCATCAGATGATCAAACGTTCTCCATTTCGCTACTTCAAAACTAGTTCTGAGATCATCCGTCTCGCTGTGATGATGTATGTTCGGTTTCCACTTT
>JBDVOA010000026.1:0-197533 GCA_039969355.1 Paracoccaceae bacterium | reverse complement strand
AAAGTGGAAACCGAACATACATCATCACAGCGAGACGGATGATCTCAGAACTAGTTTTGAAGTAGCGAAATGGAGAACGTTTGATCATCTGATGACGCTACGAAGTCACCCTGCCCGCCTCAAGCAAGTTTCTTTTGACAGTGCCCGTTGAAGGAAAGATCGTCGCTGGCGACCCAGAGCCCGAACCCGACAGAACGATGCTGCGCGCGCTGGCTCGGGCACATACCTGGACCGCCGACCTGCGCCGCGGAAAATCATTGAGCGACATCGCAGCTGCAACCAGCCACTCTGAATCTCATGTACAGACCCGCGCTCAACTCGCCTTCCTCTCGCCTAAGATCCAAAGAGCGATCCTCGTTGGCAGCCAACCGCCAGAACTGGCCCTGGAAAAGATCATCCGCAAACTGATCCCACTTGACTAGGATATGCAGGCGCGGATTTACGGGTTCAGCCAGAATCTAAACCATCCCTGATCTGCTCGCGTCTTCCCTGTTCCCGTTGGAAAAGTCCCCTGTTAACGGTGAAAAAATTTCCTGTTATTTTGTGCAGGGAAATCACTCGTAACACATTGATATTTGGCGGTTAGCCGCGACGAAAGGGCGCATTGGTCCCGCAGTGTGTGAGTTCGCGCACCGTTCAGCTCATGACCATTGTAGGATTTTCTTCCTCCAGAATACTGCTTGAGAAAAAGGGAAAATATGTCAGCACCTATAACCTGCAATCAATCTTAGATTAAATACCGTCTTGCGAAAGAGTGCAGAACTCTTGTCTGTCAGTCCTCTCTCCAGTAAGAAAACGTTGCGCAGTGCATGCCGCTACCGGTGTTGTGATAGACATCATCAAAAGCAACCGGAGCTACGTCGATCCCGCGCTTTTCAAGGTCCTTTATAAACTTGGTGGCGCTTTCAGTTACCGCATGTGCTGTCGAGCTCAACGCGACAGAATTGCCTGCTCCGATGATGTATTCTTCCGGGTCGATGCTAATCTGTTCCCAATCAGCGACCTCTTTGGGGAGCGGCGTCAGGAGGACATTCTCATTCACCGCAAGCAGCCCTTCACGGATGAGGGGCATGACGGTGTCGATATGATACCCGAAGTTTGCATCGAAATAGACCGTTTCAACACGATACCCGAACGGCGCCAACATTCTGCGCAAAACTTCCGCACCCAGCTCATTTCCGGACGAACGAGGTTTGGTTTTGTCCGCAATGTGGGACGGATCGAAGACACCGTGCGCGACCACGACCAACTTGTTTGGAAAGATTCGAATATCCCCCGGTGAAAGGGCCGCGCCAAAGGCCGTAGGCAATGGCAACGGATTGGGCATCGTCAGCCAGATGGATTCAGGATCGGCCTCGAACAGACCTATGAAGGCTTCGATGTATTCAACGCAGTTGTACCGGATAGAAGGCTGGGTCTCGTGGAAATTCAGGATGATGTTGCCAAACACTTCGCCAAAAGCTTGTGCGTGAAATGCCCAATGTTTGCCGAATTCACCCAACCATCCGGCCGTGTAATTTATGACTTCGGGCGGTGGTGGCGTCTTGTTCTGGATAACATGCGCGCCCGCCTGACGATACACGTCCGCAAGGGCATCCAGACCGACACACATCTTTTCCCACAGCTCTGGATCGACATCGCGCACATGGCGGCCTCGGTTGTCTGCCATCCACTGCAATTTGTCGCGTGGCAAGGATTTGAAACTGGCGTACCATGAGGGGTGAAAGGGATCCGGCAAATACATCGACTCCGGATTGCCTAGGATCACACCCCTTAGGGTCGCATACTCGCTTTCGACCATGACACGCTGTCCTGCCGCTTGTTCACATAGGCCGTCGATCATCACTTGTTTGTTTTCTTCGAGGGCCGCGATGGCGCGTTCCTCTGTCCAATCAATGGCAGCATCCATAGGCATAGCGTGGCTCCTCGGTTTGGCGTTGCATTAGCTTGCATCGCTGCGGCCTTCGTGCGGATGGCTGCAATGGCCAATTGGCTATCTTGACTTGTTACGGGCCTGACGCGCGTTTGCGGTATTGGCTCGGCGTTTCGTCGCTCCATTTACTGAAAGCGCGAAAGAAATTGGTCGGGTTTGCATAGCCCACAAGATAGCTGATTTCGTCAATTGTGTGGCTGGTCGAGCGGAGGTATTCGCAAGCACCTGTCATTCTGACATCCAACACAATTTCTCGAAAACTTGTGCCCTGATCGGCAAGAGATCGCCGCAGAGTCCTTTCGCCCATCGCCAATTGATCGGCGACTTCATCGAAACTGACCGGGTCACTGATCCGTTCCACGACGAGGCCCCTGATCCGGTCCACCAACATGTCGCCACCCGTCATTCGCCTTAGAATGGCGTCACATTGGGATTCAAACATAAGTGCAGCTTCACGATTGGCATGGCGAAGGGGTTGATCAAGTGCGTCGACATCAAAATACAACCGGTGGTGCGACGCTGAAAAATTGACATCCGCCTTTAAAACCTCGGCGTATTCCTCTGAGTAGGTTGGTGCGGCATAGGCAACATCAATCCGTGGGCGGGTCAGGGTTTCAGACCCAAGCTCCTTGCCCAATTGCAGAAAAGCGCCTAGCGCTTCTTCCAGAAAGTAGGGTTCCAGATCGGCGGGAACGCCCTGTTTCAGATTGAGAGTGATTTGAGGTGTCGTTCCTTCAAGATCGATATCAGCGGTGAATGGCGGCGCAGTCACAGGCCAAAAACGAACAGCCCGCATCAGCGCACGTCGCAATGTGGAACTGGCGACAATTGCATACCCCATAATACCGTGGTCCAACGGAGAGATACGGCGCCCCACGTGCAGCCCAAGCGCCTGCCCGCCGTCCATCCGGATCGCAGCGCGTACGATTTGGCAGTAGGTTTCAAATGAAATTGCCCCAGAAGGGTCGGCCACCTGCGCGGGACTGACGCCCGCGGCCTCAAAAACTGGAACAGCTGAAAGCCCCAAACCTTCCAGTGCCTCGCGAATACGCAGAACATAGCGGTTGAACTGGAGGCCGTCGCGCTCCTTTTCAACAGGGTCCTTGGGTCCTTGGGTATTCATTAAGCGTTCTTTCAGTGTCAGGTTAACAGATGCTAGCAAGGTCTGAAAAATGTCAACGCTGTCAAAAGTGATCTCTGCCCCGAGTAAAGCCGACAACACCTCATCTATGACGTATCTCGACAGAGTCCCGAACCTGAATCTGATACGAGTTCGGCAGAGGCGGTCACTTCGATTAGACCTGAGAGGTGCTAGTGTGACATCAAGATACGATTACGGAACGTAGACCGCACAACAAGGAGCCAACGATGGGCAAACACAATGTCATCCTGACAATCCCTGAAAAACATAAGGTTGAGCTTGTCGAGCGTCCCTTCCCCAAAGCCAAGTCGGGCTATGTGATCGTACGGAATGAATACGCCGGTGTCTGCCTTGAAGGGACACGCATCTATGACCACCACGAATTTGAGTTCTTCGCTGGTGGCCTGCGCAGTGACTATCCTGACGGTCTGGGGCACGAAAGTGTAGGCGTCGTAGCCTATGCCCCCGAAGGGTCAAACTTGCGCAAAGGGGATCGAGTTATTGTGTTTCAAGGTGATTGGTGCGGCCAGTGTCATGCCTGCCGCAATGCGTTGTCACCCACCTATTGTTCGTCGAACATGGAACCGAAGCCCGACCAGACGCGTGTTGCCATGGCGGGTATCCAAGACATCAACGAAAGCGAATCCGGCGGTTGGGCAATGGCGCAATATCGTATCGCGCCAGAAGCCAATTGCTATCGCATCCCTGACGCTTTGGATTTGAAACATGCACAGGCTGCAAATTGTTCTTTGGGTGTGGGTTGGTCAAATCAAGAGCTGATGGACGTCAAAGCGGGAGATACCGTTCTGGTGGGTGGCGTTGGCTTTATCGCCATGGGCCATATCATCAGCGCACTCTTCCGCAATGCCAACGTCATTGCATTGATCCGGAACCCTTATCGGAAAAAATTACTGGAACAGATGGGCGTTCAGCATTTCATTGATCCAAATGACGACGATTGGTTAGATCAAGTCAAAGCGTTGACCTACGAGGGCCAAGGCGTCGATCATTCGGTCGAATGTTCAGGGCATCCATTTTATCAAGAGAAATGCATGGCTGCGACGCGCATTTACGGATCAGTCAATTTCTCGGGGCACACGCCGGGGGCGCGTCTTGATTTTAGCCCGCTTGATGCGATCACGCACCCTGCTCATCGTCTGATTGGGCAACACGATGTCCGCGCGCAGGACCGCGAAGGTCTTGTTCGCTGTATGATGGATGCTCAGGTTCAAAAGATGATCGATATCATGTTTACGCATGTCTACCCGATGCGGGACGCCGAAGAGGCCTTTAAGACTCAGATTTCAAAGCAGTGTGGTAAAATTTTGCTTCAGCCCGGGCTCATCTGACCTGATAGCGACGACGTAAGGACTAAGCCGGGCGGACGTAATCGCCCGACAAAGTCTTTATTCAGCCGAAAGCGCATCCCAAGCGGCAGGCGTAAGTCCAGCGGACCAGCCGCCATCAATGACGATGGATTGTCCCGTCATATAGCGACCTTCGTCTGACGCTAAAAAATGATAGAGGCCAACAAGATCATCTGTGGTCGCCGCGCGTTCCAACGGGCAAACCCGTTTGGCGACACGGAACACTTCGTCTCCTCCCGACATGCCCGATGCAACGTAAGCGGGACAGACAGAATTCACACGGATACCACGATGGCCCAACTCGACCGCACCGTTTCGGGTCAGGGCGTTCATACCTGCCTTGGTAACGGCATAATGAGGTGTCTCGCGGATCGCTATCATGGAATTGTAGCTGGATGTGTTGATGATCGACCCGCCGTCGCGCATGACAGCCGCTCCGTGTTGCAGGGCATGGTGCACGCTTTGCAGGTTCACCCTCAGCATCTTGTCCAAGTTGGCGATGGTTTGGTCTGCGATCGGAACCTCGATTCCTAGGATTCCAGCGTTGTTGACGATGATATCCAAAGGGCCGGCGACCTCAAAAGCCGCTTTCATCGCCGCTTCGTCACCGACATCCAACATCACCGCCGTCGCGCCGGTCGCTTCTGCGGCCTCAGATGCGTCCGTGATATCGGCGAGGACAACCTCGGCCCCCGCTTGGACATACCGTGTTGCAACCGCAAGGCCGATGCCGCCCCCTGCCCCGGTGACGAAAGCGCGTTTGCCGCTAAGTGAGAAAAAAGTCATGTTTCGTCCTGCCAAATTTCAATGATATTTCCAAAAGGGTCGCGAGCATAGGCAAAGGGACCATCACCGATGTTGAACGGTTCTGCATGCATCTTTGCCCCTGCATTGACCAAGGCCGTATGCATCGCCGCCGCGTCGTCTACTTTTACGCAAATGTGCGTCCATCCGTGGCCAACTATGCGTGGCTCGGACGGTGTGGTCGCTGTGGGGCTTTCGAACTGAAACAGCTCTATACAAAAGCCATCCAATTCAATCATCGCGAATTCGCCTGCAGATTCTTTTGCACCTATGGCACGATCAAGATCAGGCGCATCTGACCACTTTGCCCTATCCAATAAGGTAAAACCAATGACATCCGTGTAAAACGCAATTGCGCGATCAAGATCAGGCACGGACAGCCCGACGTGGTGGAAACTGGTCAGTTTAGGAGCAGTCATCAGTACTCTTCCCATAAAATGAAAGTGGATTGTATGGGCTAAGACTATCGTAAGTGCCGCCGCTAGGAATAACCCTTTCGACGTATTGCCTATCCCAAACGGACACCTCCGCCGGAATGGATAGGGAATTGACCGAAACCGCACTAGGAAGCCCAGCTTGTGGCGGAAACACTCGAATTAATAAATGATAAGACTCAATCAACGGGGAGAAACCATGAGATATCCAGTAATGATGACGGCCACTATGGCTCTTGCAGCAGCGACGATGGCGTTGCCAGCGTCGGCGCAAGACCGGAACGTATTCACCTACGCTTGGTCACTTGACATGGAAGACTGGGATCCAGCCCATGCTGCCGCTGCTGAACCGGCCGTTCTTTATAACATCTATGAGCCACTGGTTTGGTGGGACGCGGATACAGAAGGCGGCTATCGCCCTGGCTTGGCATCGGATTGGTCTGTCGATGACAGCGGTTTGATCTGGACATTTAACTTGCGCGAAGGTGTGACGTTCCACGACGGCAGCCCCATGAACGCCGAAGCTGTGAAGTCTTCCTTTGAACGCTCCATGGCCTCGGACTCGACGGGCTATACTTGGATGGGCGTCACAGAAATCAATGCAGTCGATGATCTGACTGTGCAAATTGTTACCGAAGCCCCGACAGCGGTTCTGGTCGCGGTCTCTGGCACCGTCGGCTCGTTTGTGGTTGCGCCATCCGCGTCGGCACAGGGCGAAGACTGGTTCCGCGAAGGCAATGCGGTCGGCACCGGCCCTTATACGCTGCGTCAGGCGAAGACTGGCCAGCAAATTGTCTTGGATCGGTACGAAGATTACTGGGGCGGCTGGGAAAACGACGGCAAAGAAATTGATCGTGCTGTTTTCCGCATCGTGACCGAAGCGTCGACACGCGTGCAAATGCTTGACGGCGGTGAGGCTGACATGGTCGAAGACCTGCCACGCGACCAGATCGCGCGTTTTGAGGACAGCGATGAATTCGATGTATACAACCTGCCCACCTATCAGTCGGTTTTCTGGTACATGAACCACCAAAAGGCGCCAACTGATAACCTTATGGTGCGTCAGGCGATCCAGCACTTGTGGGATCGCGCATCTGTGGCCAGCGGCATCTATGCAGGCCAGTCAACGCCTGCAACGTCGACCGTTTGGTCCAACTACCCGGGGTCAGGCCAGTTCGATTTGCCTGCTTTCGATATCGCAAAAGCCCAAGAGCTGATCGACGCCTCCGGTGTCAGTGAGGATGACCTGAAACTCTCGGTCGCCTACATTTCCAGCTTTGAAGAATGGAAAAACATCTGCGTTCTGTTCCAGTCAAACGCTTCACAGGTCGGCATCGAAGTTGACTGTGTCCCGGGCGACCTTGGCCCTCTTTGGGATCAGGCCCAAAGCCCAGATGCGTTCAACATGTTCGGCCTTATCTGGTGGCCTGATCGCATGACATTGGCTGGTCCCATGTTCCTGCAATATCACTCATCCGAGGCGATGTTTAACCTCGGTCACTACGCCAACACAGCCTACGACGCAGCTGTTGAGACCGCCATCGGGCTAGAGGCTAACGACCCAGAAGGTTCGATTGCTGCATTCCAGCAAGCCCAGGGTATCCTTGTTGATGATGCCGCCGCTGTCTGGGACCAAGAGATCGCGGCAATGGTTGTCCTAAACTCGAAATGGGAAGGGCTGACACACAATCCAGCCTACAACCGCTGGTATTCGCTCCGCGACATCCGGTTGGCAGACTAAACCACGATCTGGAGGATCAGAAACATGTTCACGTATGTCTTAAAACGACTTGGCACAATGGTTCTGATCCTTTTGGGTGTGCTGGTGATGACCTTCTTCATCAGCCGCGTCCTGCCTGGCTCACCAGTAGAAATGCTCCTTGGCTCGCGCCCGACTGCGGAAGCAGTGGCGCGAGTCACCGAAGAAATGGGGCTGGACCGCCCCTTGCCGGTACAGTTTGTCAGGTACATGGGCGAAGTGATCCAAGGGGATTTTGGCAACTCATTAATGACGAAGCGCCCTGTCCTCACCGAGATCGGCGAGCGCTTTCCAGCAACACTCGAGTTGGTTCTCTGCTCCGTTCTCCTCGTCTTGATTGTCGGCGTCCCACTAGGGGTTTTCGCCGCTCTGCGACAGAACGGCGTGATCGACGTAGTAGCACGATCAATATCCGCCCTCGGCGTGGCTGTACCAACGTTCTTGATCGCTATGATGTTGCAGCTTCTTTTTGCAGGAAAACTTCGGTGGCTTCCCTTGCAAGGCCGGATCGACGACCTTGTTTTACTGGACCATGAATTCCCGTCTGTCACGGGTCTTTACCTCGTCGACAGCGCCCTTGCAGGCCAATGGGTCGCCTTCCAAAGTGCAGCCGCCCATCTCGCGATGCCGACTCTTGCCCTCTCCCTATCGGCCCTCGCTTTGATCGTGCGGATCACGCGCACAATGATGATCGAAGCCTTGAGCGAAGAATTTGTCACAACCCTTCGCGCCTACGGCCTGTCTTCCACTCGCGTGAATTTCCGCTATGTCCTGAAGGCCGCGATGATCCCGCTTCTGACGGTGGTTGGCATGACCTTCGGATACTTGCTGGGCACGTCCGTGGTCGCAGAATTCGTCTTTGACTGGCCGGGTATTGGCGGCTTCATTGTCCGCGCCATCACCACCAGTGATTTCCCATCCGTCATGGCCATCACCATGCTTCTCGCGTCGGCCTATCTGATAATTACTTTTTTCGTGGACATGCTCCACTTCGCGGTTGATCCGCGTCTAAGACCGTAGGGGGCCTTGATGACCGCAGTAGATACATCAAACGAGCCGTCCCGCTGGGCCACTTTGCTCGGCCGCGTAGCAGGGAACAAAACATTCTTTGTTGGGTTCGTGCTCTTTATTATTGTCCTTATTGCCGCGATTTTCGCGCCGCTCCTGGCGACTTACGACCCGCTTGCAATCAACTTTGACGACAAATTACTACCACCATCTTTGACACACTTCTTTGGCACCGATGAATTGGGCCGCGATTTGTATTCCCGCATACTTTATGGGGCGCGCACCTCTCTCATGATCGGCCTTATGGTCACGATATTGGCTGTTCTGATCGGCACGCCTATTGGGTTGATCGCTGGTTACGCTGGCGGACGGTTCGGCTTTTGGCTGATGCGCTTTACGGACGTGTTCATCGCGTTTCCTCCGCTCCTCTTGCCGATCGCGATCACCGCTGCACTTGGTCAGGGCCTCTATGAGGCGATGATCGCCCTCTCGATCTCAGCATTCCCTTGGTATGCACGAATCGTCTATTCCGAATCCCAGCGCGTATCACAGTCGCTTTATGTTAAATCCGCAAAGGCCAGTGGTTTTGGACATGGGCGCATCCTGTTCAAACATATGCTACCCAACTGTTGGACGCCCGCGATCACACAGGCCTCAATGGATTTCGGCTATACGATCCTAGCGGCGGCTTCTCTGTCTTTCATCGGCATTGGCGCCAAAGAACCCGATATCGAATGGGGTCTGATGGTGGCGACGTCGCGTACCAAGTTCCTTGACTTCTGGTGGGTCGCGATGATGCCCGGTTTTGCCATCCTCATAACTGTGTTCGCCCTGAACCTTTTGGGCGATGGAGTCCGCGATCTGCTTGATCCGAAAGGAGACGGCAAATGACCGTCCCTGCCTTTTCTGTGCGTGATCTTCGCGTTGGTTACTCGTCGCGTCGCGGTGTGACCCAAGTCTTACACGGTGTTTCGATGGATATTGCTCCGGGTGAGATCGTCGGCATGGTCGGCGAATCTGGGTCGGGCAAATCAACAACCCCGTCCGCGGCCCTTGGCCTTGTCACCGAAAACGCGATAGTTACCGGCTCGGTTGAAATGGCTGGCCAGCCCATCCGACTTGGCCGCGCCAAGGAAACGCGACAAGACGCGCGGGGCAAAGCCTCGGTCATATTCCAGCAACCCATGCGGGCCTTTTCACCTTATGATCGACTCGACCGTCAGATCACCGATGCCATCATGGCGCAAATCGGGGTCAGTCGTGCTGAGGCACATCAAAAAGCGTTGGACGGTTTCACGGAACTAAAACTCCCCGACCCTGCCCTTGCTCTGCGAAAATATCCACACCAGATGTCTGGCGGCCAATTGCAGCGCGCGATGATTGCGCTGGCCTTTGCATGCAAACCGCAGGTGCTGATCTGTGACGAACCAACGACCGCGCTGGATGTAACGGTGCAGGCGCAAGTCATCCATATGATCCGGACCTTGGCAGAAGAGCGCGGCGTTGGGGTTCTGTTCATCACCCACGATCTGGGCGTGGTGGCAGAAATTTGTGATCGGGTTTACGTGATGTATTCCGGCCAAATTGTTGAAGAAAACACCGTCAACGCCGTCCTTAAACAACCCCGCCACCGCTATACCCGCGCGCTTTTGAATTCGACGCCGGTCATGGGCGAAAAGACTCGCTTTCAGACGATCCCTGGCAATGCCCCAGGTGCGGGAGAAATCAAGGTTGGCTGCCCTTTCGCACCGCGTTGCCAGGCGACAAACGACCTCTGCACAACAGAGTTCCCCGCACTACAGCACCAGGCCGAGGGCAGTTTTGCCTGCCACAACCCTGAACCCTTGGAGACCGTGTAATGGAACAGGCCGTCCTTGAAGTCAGTGATCTTTGCAAGTTTTTCCCAACACCGGCAGGTCTTGTCCACGCTGTTGATCACGTCTCTTTCACGATTGACCAAGGACACTCAGTTGCTGTGGTCGGAGAGTCCGGTTGTGGAAAAACCACGCTCGCCTTGAGCCTTCTGCAGCTTATCAAAGCCACGAGCGGCCATGTTATCTTTGAAGGCCTTGATACGGCGACAGCAACGCGCGCCGAGTTGCTCGAATTGCGTCAGAAGATCGGCGTTGTATTTCAAGACCCCCATTCGTCACTGAACCCGCGCATGCGCGTAGGCGATAGCGTGGGTGAGGCCTTGAAAGTCCATCGTGGCATGAAAGGAAGCGAACTGCGCGCAAAAGTCGGCCAACTTCTTGAAGACGTCGGCATGCCAGTCAGTGCGGCAGAACGGTTTCCACATCAGTTTTCAGGCGGTCAACGCCAACGGATCGCAATTGCGCGCGCCCTTGCGCTGGACCCTCACCTGATCGTGCTGGATGAGCCGACCTCGGCTTTGGATGTGTCAGTACAGGCGCAGGTCCTTAACCTCTTGGCTGATCTGAAACGCGACAAAGGCATCAGCTATCTTTTCATCAGCCACTCTCTGGCGACGGTCGAATACCTCGCGGATACGCTTTTGGTGATGTATCTGGGGCGCGTCGTGGAATCCGGCTCTGCGGATGAGATCTTTGCGAACCCAAAGCACCCCTACACTCAAATGCTTGTCGGATCTGTTCCACAGCTTGATCCGGACATGCGCAGCAAACGGACCATGCCCAAGGGTGAAATCCCCAGCCCGATCAACCGCCCCACAGGTTGTCCTTTTTCATCACGGTGTTCACAGGTGATGGACAAGTGCCGAGATCAGGTGCCCGAGTTGCTCCAAGTCGAAGGCGCAAACGTCCAAACCGCTTGTTTCCTAAACCAGTAACACAGTGAATCCACACGCATCAAAGTGTAATCGGGTCTCTGTGTTCACAGGACGACCTGCCTATGCAGCGAGGTCATCGACGGTTATGTCGGATACTTCCTGACCACCCATTCTCACATGGGCCAACAACCCGGTGATCTCCGGCAACATCCGGTTGATATAAAAACGCGCCAAACGCACGCGAGGCTCTTGCCCACTCGTAGCTGCCGTCAGGTGTGCATCGGCTCCCAATACACGCGCGAAGGCGGTCATGAAGGGATAGGCCACAGCAAGACGATGTTCGGATATATCTTTGGTCACCAGAACTTCGATTTCGCTACGAAGGGACCTTGCTGAATCCAGAACCGGCGTCGCCATATCCGAGAGCGTGTCTTTTGCCTCCATGGCCCGCGCTTCGATCTCGTCTAAGATTGCAAAGGCCGCCTCGCCACCGTCCATCATTTTGCGTGTGACAAGGTCCATGGCCTGAATACCATTGGTTCCTTCGTAAATAGCCGTGACACGGACGTCGCGATAGTACTGCGCTGCGCCCGTTTCTTCGATGTAGCCCATGCCGCCATGCACCTGAACGCCCATTTCAGACACCCGCATGCCCGTATCCGTTCCAAAAGCCTTGGCAATCGGCGTCAGCAAAGCTGCACGCGCCTTCCAAGCGGCGTCGTTGGTAGCCGTCGTCATGTCAATCGCTTTGGCGCAGTGAAGTGCGATGGCTCGGGCGGCAAAAACATCTGCCTTCATTGTCGCCAACATCCGCTTTACGTCGGCATGCTCAACAATCGCGCCAGTGCCCGACGCCCTGCCCTGTTTGCGCTCCAACGCATAGTCTAGCGCGTGCTGATATGCGGCCTCGGCCACACCAATGCCTTGTGTCCCCACACCCAGACGGGCGTTGTTCATCATCGTGAACATTGCGGCCATGCCGGCATGGGGTTCCCCGATCAGCCAGCCGGTGGCACCCTCATACGACATGACAGCCGTTGGCGATCCATGCAGCCCCATCTTATGCTCGAGGCTGACAACCCGCAGTGCGTTGCGCTCGCCGACATTGCCATTTTCGTCAGGCATCAACTTGGGAACAATAAATAGGCTGATCCCTTTGACGCCTTTAGGACCATCCGGAAGTCGGGCCAGCACAAGGTGGCAGGTGTTTTCTGTCAGGTCGTTATCGCCCCACGAGATGTAGATCTTCTGCCCTGTGATCGCATAGCTGCCGTCATCTTTGGGCTCTGCCTTGCTACTTAGCGCACCAACGTCTGATCCGGCGTGGGGTTCCGTCAAGTTCATCGTGCCGTGCCATTCACCGCTCATCAATTTGGGCAGATAGAGCGCCTTTATCGCGTCGCTTGCGTGGTGTTCCAGTGCCTCAATCTGGCCATGGGTCATCATCGGATTGAGCTGCAACGAAAGACAGGCCCCCGCCATCATATCGTTCACAACGGTCGCCAAAGAGATGGGCAGCCCCATCCCGCCATATTCAGGATCGCCGGAAATGCCAGTCCAGCCGCCTTCGGCGATGGCCGCATATCCATCCGCAAATCCAGGGCTGGAGCGTACGACACCATTGTCCAAGGTTGCCGGATGCAGATCACCGATCGAATTTAGCGGTGCCAGCTTGTCAGTACACAACCGGCCACACTCTGTGATAATCGCCGACACAAGATCGTCGCTGACATCTTCGAACCGCTCAAATTGCGCCACTTCATTGAGGTTGGTCACGTGATTTAGAAGGAAGTCATACTCAGCAGTTGGAGCTTGATAAGGCATAGGATGTTCCTTTGGATCAAGGGGTCAAAGTAGCTCAATGGCCAGCGCAATGCCCTGACCGCCACCGATGCACATCGTCACCAAGCCGTAACGACCTTTGATGCGCTGTAATTCGGACAGGCACTTGATGGTGATTATCGTGCCAGTCGCACCGATGGGGTGGCCAAGGGCAATCGCCCCGCCGTTTGGATTTACCTTCGCAGGATCAAGGCCAAGGCCTTCGTTCACCGCACAGGCTTGGGCGGCAAACGCCTCGTTGGATTCTATGACATCAAAATCAGAAATGCTTAGCCCCGTGCGCTGCATCAGCTTTTCGACCGCGGGGATCGGGCCAAGGCCCATCACTTCTGGCCGCACTCCAGCGTGGGCGTATCCGACAATCCGCACCAGAGGTGTCCGGCCGTCTCGTTTTGCCGCCGCGGCGGTGGCCAAAACCAACGCCGCCGCCCCATCATTAAGCCCACTTGCGTTGCCTGCAGTGACTGAACCATCTTTTCGGAATGCGGGCCGCAGCGTGGCAAGCCCTTCAAGCGTCGCATCCGGTTTGATGTGTTCGTCCGTATCAAACATCGCGATCTCGCGCCGGACTTTGACATCAATGGGCACTATCTGATCCTCGAAGTGCCCCGCAGCTTGGGCCTCCGTCGCACGGTGCTGGCTTTCTGCTGCAAACGCATCCTGCGCCTCACGCGAAATGCTCTTTTCATTTGCCACGTTCTCAGCGGTGATCCCCATGTGCCCCGCACCAAACGGATCACTGAGGGCACCGATCATCATATCGATCGCTTGGGTGTCGCCCATCTTCTGTCCAAACCGGGCTGACGGAAGGATATGAGGGCTACGCGACATAACCTCCGCTCCACCCGCCAGCGCATAGTCTGCGTCCCCGAGTATCAGAGATTGCACTGCCGAAACAATCGCTTGCGCACCAGATCCGCAGAGCCGGTTCACATTCATGGCAGGTGTCGATTCGGGAATGCCTGCGCCGATCGCGGCAACCCGACTTAGGTACATATCCTTGGGTTCTGTGTTGATCACATGGCCAAATACGACGTGCCCGATATTGCTTGGATCAACTTTGGCTCGTTCAAGGACAGCCTGTGCCACATGGGTCGCCAACTCAATCGGCGTTTTGGATGCTAATGCGCCCCCGAACGTGCCAATTGCCGTGCGAGCACCGGATAGAATTACGATATCGGTCATAGCTCTTTCTCTTATGCATTCAGTGCGCGACCATAGGCATCCAGCACGCTTTCTTTCATCATTTCGGACAGAGTTGGATGCGGAAAAACGATATGCATCAGGTCCTCTTCGGTTGTCTCAAGACCCATCGCTGTGACAAAGCCTTGGATCAGCTCCGTGACTTCTGCCCCGACCATATGGGCGCCCAGAAGCTCTCCGGTTGTTGCGTCAAATATGGTCTTAATCAGCCCGCCATCTTCGCCAAGAGCGATAGCTTTCCCATTGGCTGCAAACGGGAAACGTCCGACTTTAATCTTATGACCAGCCTCTTTGGCCGCAGCTTCGGTCAGACCGACAGACGCAACCTGCGGGTGACAATAGGTGCAGCCCGGCACCTGAGACTTGTCCATGGGATGTAAGTTCGGCAATCCTGCAATCTTCTCGACGCATAAGACGCCTTCATGCTCGGCCTTATGGGCCAGCATCGGCGGACCAGCGACATCACCAATGGCGTAGATACCCGTGACATTTGTCTTACCTAACCCGTCGATCACGACGCAGCCGCGGTCGGTTTTGACGCCCAAAGCTTCTAGGCCCAAATCTTCGATATTGCCTTGAACACCGACAGCCGAAATCATGCGATCTGCCTTTAGGTCTTCAGTCTTGCCACTCTGCTCAATCGTCGCCGTAAGGCTGCCTTTGCCCTTCTTGACGCCCGTTACCTCGGCCCCAAGCCGAAACTTCAGCCCATGTTTCTCAAGCTGTTTTTGCGCAAGGGCAGAGATTTCAGCGTCTTCGACTGGCAAGATACGATCCATGACCTCAACCACCGTCACATCCACACCCATCGCCGCATAAAACGATGCAAATTCGATGCCAATCGCGCCTGATCCCATCACGATCAAGGATTTGGGCATCTCTTTGGGCACCATCGCTTCAAAATAGGTCCAGATCAGATCGTCATCCGGCTCGATTCCGGGCAATACACGCGGACGTGCACCTGTCGCTAGAATGATATGTTTCGCCGAATAGCTGCCCGGCCCGGCGACACCCTTGGGCATGGGATGCTGCGGCTCCATTGGCTTTTTGTTGGGCGCACTCACGGTGATCTTACCCTTGCCGTCCAGCTTGGCCTCACCCCAAATGACGTCGATGCCGTTCTTTTTCATCAAGTAGCCAATTCCGCCGTTCAGTCGCGCCGACGCGCCGCGTGACCGCTCAACGATCTTGGCCAAATCAGGTGCAACCGATCCCTTGAGCGCCAGCCCGTATTCCTCAAACCGCCCTGCAAAGGCCAGCATCTCAGCCGAGCGCAGCAACGCCTTTGTCGGGATGCATCCCCAATTCAGACAAATACCGCCAAGATGTTCACGTTCGACCACGGCTGTTTTCAGCCCCAGTTGCGCTGCACGAATTGCGGCAACGTACCCACCGGGACCGGTTCCAATGATGATGACGTCATAATTGCTCATGCGCTCACCCTCACGCCAACATCGTGTCTGGATCGGCCAGACACTCATGGAAAATCGTATAGAACTTAGCGAACGGCACCCCATCCAAGGCACGGTGATCCATTGTGAGAGAGATCGGCATCATGTCCCGAATGACAATTTTGCCGTCCACAACAACGGGTTTTTGCACTGCGGTCGATGGCTGCACGATCATCACCTGCGGCACGTTAATCAGCGCCGTTGAGGTCGCATATCCGGGCCAGAATCCAGCGGTCGAGCTCAACGTAATCGTGCCGCCTTTGGTGTCGTCAGGCGCAAGGGATCCGTCACGTGCTGCAGCGATCAGACGGCGAATTTCAAGGTCAATTTCGACCAAGCCTTTGCTTTGCACGTCCTTGACTACAGGCACAATCAAACCGCTATCAAACTCGGTTTGGCCTTCCAGCGATACGGCCATGCCGATGTTGACATTGTTCCAAATGATCACCTCACCATTTTCAAGCGTCGCGTTGGCGATCGGTACATGACGCGCGGCGACTGCCATCGCTTTCATGAAAATCGCATTCATCGACACTTTGGTACCCAGCTTTTCGGCCTTGGCGACAAAGCGTTTGCGCATCGCGAGTGTTTCCGAAATATCAATTTCGCCGAAGATGTGAGTGTGTGCCGTTTCTGCATTGGCTTTTGCCATCGCATCCGCGATTGCCCCACGCATACCCGTTAGAGGCACGCGCGCTTTGACAGTGCGCCCGTGATCTGCCGTTTCCGCCGACGTCGTCGTGGCCGACCCCGCGTCATGGGCCAAGATGTCGCGTTTTTTGATACGTCCACCGGGGCCCGTTCCTGCAACTTGCGCCAAGTCGATCCCATCCATTTGCGCCATACGTTTCGCGAGCGGCGAAGCCTTGATCCTGTCGGTGCCACTGGCCGCTACTTGGGGTGGCGCTGCAGGTGCTGTTGGTGCCGCCTTTGCGGCGACCTCTGCAACCGGTTCAGGTGCTGATGCTGACGCGGCAACCGCAGCGCCTGCGGCCTGCAACTCTGCCAACTCAGCTTCGCTTTCGGCGATGTAGCCAACGACCGCCTCAACTGGTACGGTTTCACCTTTGGGCACGGTAATATGCAGGAACCCTTCATGGGTCCCCTCAACTTCATAAGCCGTCTTTTCAGTTTCGATGGAAAACAGCTCTTGGTTGCGGGAAACCTTCGCGCCCTCGCCCACCAGCCATTCCGTAACGGTGCCTTCGTTCATCGCCATCGCGACTTTGGGCATTTTGATTGGATGTGCCATTGTGCTGCTCCCTATGCCAGAACGCGGCGAATTGCGGCTTCGACCTTTTCGGGCGTCGGCACGACAGTAGGTTCCATGTAGCCCCCGGGGATTGGCATGTTTTCAATGCAGACCCGCTCAATCGGGGCATCCAAAAGATCAAAACCCTTCTCGAACACCTGCGCCATGACCTCTGCTGCGAAACCACAACGGGCGTGGTCTTCGTCCACGATGACAAGGTGGTTGGTCTTTTCCAGTGACGCCAGGAGCGTATCAAGATCAAAGGGTTCGAACGAGCGTGGATCAAGAACCTCGACGTTGATTTCCCCTTCCAGCTTTTCGGCCACTTCCATTGCGTGTTTGTACATAAGCCCGTTGGCCAGAACCGTAATGTCAGTGCCTTCGCGCTTTACTTCGGTTTCACCCAGCGGAATGTAATATTGCCCTTCGGGCACCTCACCTTTGTCCATTAGCAAGTCGTAGTGGTAGAGGAAGAAGACCGGATTGTTGTCGCGGATCGCAGAAGCCATAAGGCCCTTGGCGTCCGCCGGCGTGGACGGGAACACATATTTCAATCCAGGGCGGTGCAGAATTTCCGCGCGGGGGATGTAAGAGTGGTCATTGGCCAATCTTTTGCCCGTGCCACAGGCCCCCAAAATCACCATTGGAACCGGCGTTTGTGAGCCGTGTAAGAAATACTGCTGCCCCAACTGAACCATCAGCGTCTCACCTGCGCAGAAACTACAGGCGGCGAACATGAAGTCGACAATCGGGCGATACTCACCCGTCATCGCAGCACCGAACGCCGTTCCGAACATGCCAAACTCTGACATCGGGGTATCGACGATACGATCCTCACCGAATTCTTCAACAAGACCTTTCGAGTGTGGGTAGATCGCACCCCGAATGTCCTGCCCGACCATAAACACGCTGTCATCTGCGCGCATTTCTTCTTGGATGGCGCTCTTGATCGCCTCAACATATGTCATCTGAACCATTGTAATTCTCCCTATCCGCGATCAGTCGGCGTAAACACTGGCGCGCAATTCTTCGACGGTTGGCTCGGCGATTGCGCTTTCGTCTGCGAACTTTTCGCAGGCGTCGCATTCGGCCAAAGCGTCCTCATGGATTTTGTCAATCTGCGCTTGTGTCAGCAGCTTTGTTTCCAAGACCTGCTGCGTCGCAATCTTGAGCGGGTCACGATCGTGCAGCGCTTCCAGCTCTTCCTTGGTGCGCTGCCGGTATCCATCCAGATCAGGCGTGCCGATGTCATGTTCACGCCAGCGGACTGTCTTGGCCTCGATCAACGTCGGCCCGTCACCTTTGCGGGCGCGTTTGACTGCCTCTTGCAGGGCTTCGGCACACGCGAAAACGTCTTGCCCGTCCACAATGGCCGCCGGGATGTTCAATCCCGGCGCCAAGGATGCGATATCTTCAGTCGGGTGCATGTCTTCAATCCGTGAGTGGATAGCCCAGCCGTTGTTCTCGCACAGAAAAATGATGGGCAGCTTCCAGTTGGACGCCATCAACATGCTTTCATGTGCGCGGCCATTGTTGAAAGATCCGTCGCCTGTACAGCTCATCGCGACTTGCTTGCGGCCGTTCTTTTGCGCAGCCCAGCCATAGCCGACCATCTGGGAAAACCCGCCGCCGATGAAGCCTGTCATTCCGAAAATACCGAACTCGGGATAAGACCAATGCCAAGACGTGCGGCCAGAGCAACAACCGGTTTCCTTGCCGGTGTGTTCGGCAAGGAAATATTTGATGTCGCAGCCCTTGGACAACATGTGCGGCACCCCGTGCGCGCGGTGGTGCGGCCACATGTAGTCCTCTTTTTCAAGAACGGTGCCGGCGGCAACGCCGGGGGCATAGTGGCCCGCCGCGGGGTGATAGAACCCGATCAATTCGCCGCGCGTGAGACGTCGCGCAAACAGTTCGTCAAAATGGTAGGCGCGCACCAAGTTGGTGAACAATTGAGTCATCAGCTTCTTGCTAAGTCCCATGGGCCACATCCTTTGTTGGTCGTGATGGTGTTTGAGTGTTTGGTCTGGCGGATAGGGCCGCCTGAATATCGACGACCCATGGGCCTTCGGTTGAAAACCTTGCGAATAGGGGTCGTTCTGGGGTGAGGCGAATTTCACGCTCCCCATCCAGAGCCAGCATTGCACCGTTGGGCCCTAAGGGAACCAGAATACCCTCCTGGAGAACCTGCGCACTTTTGACCCTGACAGTATCCACAATGCCGGGGGCAATAGCGGCCTGCACGGGGGTGCCGCTTTGATCAAGGTGCACAATGGCAGGCGCGCCCAAGTCTACAACAGACCCAGCAATTGCCGACAAACCAATCACATCCGCCCGTGCAGACGTCACAAGTGCAGCGTAGATTTCTGCCACGTCCCAAACGGCCAAAGCGCCGCGAATGCTGGATTGCACAATCGCAATATCAACCAAGGCGACATCAACGACGGCGCCACGAACATCGACAATTTCCAGGACAGGCTTTTGGGTACAGGACCGTTTTACAAAGTCGCCCATTCTTGCGACCTTGGCCGCAGCCAATCCTGCAAGCGTCCCTTCGATCAATTGCGGAAACGCATTGTTGGTTCCCGTTGAAATCGGAAGCAGCGGCACATCTTTGCAGGCCTTGGCCACGATGCGGTTCGTCCCATCCCCGCCCAACGTTACGATGACATCAACACCTTCATCGACCATCGCTGAAGTCGCGCGATACGTGTCGCGCCAAGTGCCGGTCAGCTCGGATAGATCAACAAGTCTGGCGTCGAACTCACCGATTTCGGTGATCTTGCGCGCCAAACCAGAGCCGTCCGGCATCAGCAAAATTTCGCAATCCCCAACCGCTTTCAGTCCGGCGACAAGGCGTTTGATAATGTTAGCCTTTTCCTGATGCGATATGACTCGCGCCCCGCTGACGATGCGCCGGATATCCTTGCCCGAATACGGGTTCGCAATGATGCCGAACTTGATCAACGGAGAAAGCCCATTCAGATTCGATTGCTTTCATTAAGTCAAAAGTATTTGATTTAGTAAAGGCAGTTGAACTATCCTTTTCGGACATCGAATGGAATTTAAACCACAAACTAACAATGCATCGCGCCAGATTTCACGGTATAACCGGATAGACTTTCAGTCTGGATCGCCACATGCCCTACCTAAACAGCAAGTGGAACTCGAGTACCGGAGGCGCATCTGAGATGGGCCGTGCCGCCGCACGTCTGGAAGAAATGGATGGTCTTGTCAGTGTTTACCAGTCCTTTGCGATCGGCGAGAGCCTCTGCATCACGGGGCAGACACTTGCGGTTGATGGCAGTATGAGTTTGGGTATCACGGCGCAAGGCATGGACCACGACAACACCCCATCGAGGTCAGCGTTTAGGAAATAACAAAGCGATATGGATCAGTGAAACAAATAGCCCCTCAATCCGACGGCATTCGCACGGCGGCACGCGGTCCACAAAAGCGGGGCCTAAAACGCCGACGCAAGTTGATCGAAACTGCGGTCAAAATCTTCGAGACGACACCGATCGAAGATGTGTCTTATCAGGACATTGCGGCGGCGGCCGAAATCCCACTGCCCTCTTGTTATCACTTCTACCCTGGCAAAGTTGACCTCATCCGCGCCATCGCTGAAGATCAGACCGTGCTTTTCAACGAGGTATGTTTTGCGCCGTTTGATATGGACGGGATCACAACATGGGAGGACATCGTTCACCTTTGGTTGGACCGTGCATTGCAATTCCACCGCAAAAGCCTCGCCCGTCGCCAAATTTTTCTAGGGCGTCATATGCCGGCGGAAGTCCGTATCGACAAACAAATACGAGAAAAGAATATCGCGTACCGGCTACGCCAGATGATCTACTCGGTTTACGCTATTCCTGATGCGCCTGAGATGGACCGAGTCTTCTTCCAAGCCATTGAGATCGCCACCCTGATGGTGTCATTGGACTACATGGAAAAAGGTCAGCTGGATGAGGACAGCAATCGCTTTGCGTCACTGGCAATGCTGTCTTATTTGCGAAATTTCATTCCGCCCATTGTTTCGAAGATTGGCTGAGGCAGCGCGCCACCTCAGCCAACTTGCTACCCGAGGATTTCTTCCACTGACTCTTTCAGCTTCCCTGCGATTTCGTCTGCCTCTGCCTGAGTCAGGACAAATGGTGGCGCAAAGCCCAAGATATCGCCCTGCGGCATCGCGCGACTGATCACACCGCGCGACAGCAACGCTCCATAAACCTTGGCACCGATGGTTTGGCTTGGGTCGAAAAATGTGCGCCTCTCGCGGTCCTGAACAAACTCAACCGCGCAAAGCAGCCCTTCGCCCCGAACCTCGCCCACATTGGCATGGTCGCCAACAGCATCCATCAAAGCGGCCTTCAGATAAGCGCCCGTTTTCCCCGCATTATGAACCATATTCAGTTCATCAATCAGCTTGAGGTTGGCAACACCAGCCGCCGCCCCGATTGGATGTGCTGAGTATGTCCAACCGTGGCCAATCGGGCCATTTTCATCCGTGCCCTGCTCAAGAACCCTCCACATCTTATCCGACACGATAGAGCCAGACAGCGGCGCGTAGGCCGACGTTAGACCTTTGGCGATGGTGATTAGATCAGGCTTCATTCCGTAGTGTTCAGACCCGAACATGGTGCCCAGACGGCCAAATCCGGTGACCACTTCATCCGCGATCAGCAAGATGTCATGTTTGTCCAAAACGGCCTGAATGGCGAGCCAGTAGCCCTCGGGCGGCGGCACAAGGCCACCCGTTCCCAAGGCAGGCTCACCGATGAAGGCAGCGATTGTGTCAGCGCCTTCCCGTTCGATCATAGCTTCAAGCTCGGACACGCAATGGGCAACGAAATCCGCCTCACTCTGGCTCAGGTCATTGCGACGGAAGTAATAGGGCGCTTCCGTGTGTAACACTTGGCTCAAAGGCAAATCGAACTTGTTGTGAAACAACGAAAGGCCCGTCAAAGACCCGGTCATCAAACCGGACCCGTGATAGCCGCGCCAGCGCGAGATGATCTTCTTTTTCTCGGGCCGCCCAAGGATGTTGTTGTAATACCAGACCAGCTTGATGTTGGTCTCGTTGGCGTCCGAACCGGACATGCCGAAATAGACCTTCGACATATGGTCAGGCGCGCGATCAAGGATCAACTTGGCCAGCGTGATGCTCGCCTCGGTGCCGTGGCCAACATAGGAATGGTAATAGGCGAGATCATGCGCTTGGGCAGAAATGGCTTCTGCAATCGCGGTCTGGCCGTAGCCCACATTGACACAATAAAGCCCCGCAAATGCGTCCAGCAGCCGATTGCCGTCGCGGTCTTCAATGTGGCAGCCGCTGCCGCCCGTCACGATCCGTTGCGGCACATTTCCGCGTGCGAATTCAGCCAGGTGGGTTGAGGGATGGAAGAAGTTTTCGCGGTCCCATTGGTCAAGTTGGTCATTTCTCAGCGTTGTCGTACTCATTTTCTAAGCCCAGTCCCTGCAAACATATTTGATTTCCATAAATTCCCTCATACCCAATCCGGCCCCTTCACGTCCCAAACCGGACTGCTTGGTCCCGCCGAACGGAATGGGCGCACCGGTCACTTTGGTACGGTTGACGGCGACCATACCAAATTGCAAAGCGCGGCTGACGCGGTAAATGCGGCGCGGATCCTGGCTGTGCACATAGGCGACCAGCCCGTATTCCGTGGCATTGGCTCGAGCAACGACTTCGTCTTCGGTATCGAATGGGGAGATCGCCGCGACAGGGCCGAATGTTTCTTCAGACAAGATCGCCGCGTCGTCAGGCACATCAGTCAAAACTGTGGGTTCGTAAAACAATGGGCCAAGCGCATGGCGCTTACCGCCCAAAGCCAGCGTCGCCCCTTTGGCCAAAGCATCCGCAACATGTTCTTCCTGTTTTGCCACTGCTTTTTCGTTCATCAGCGGTCCAATATCGGGATCTTCCATGCCCCGCCCAATGGTCAAAGCCTGCGTCGCGGTTGTGAATTTCTTGCAAAACGCCTCATAGATATCGCGCTCAATGTAAATCCGGTTGGCGCCAAGACAGTCTTGGCCAGAGGTTGCAAATTTCGCTTTGATCGTCTCGGCGACAGCCTCGTCCAAATTACAGCCCTTGAATACGATGACAGGCGCATGGCCGCCCAGTTCCATCACCAGCTTTTTGACTGTCGCGGCGCTGTCGCGATACAGAATTCGGCCGACTTCAGTTGATCCTGTGAACGACAAGGCCCGCACGCGGCTGTCTGCCGTCCAAGGCGGCACCACGGTCGAGGCTTTGCCGGTCACCACGTTGAACACACCCGCTGGAATGCCGGCGCGTTCTGCCAGTTCCGCCAGAGCCGTTGCTGAAAAAGGAGTCTCGGATGAGGGGTGCGCCACGATTGTACACCCTGCCGCCAAAGCCGCCGCCGCCTTACGCGTCAGCATTGCGGTGGGAAAATTCCACGGAGTGATCAGCGCCACAACGCCAATCGGCTCTAACCACAGTTCAACTTCCGCATCGGGCAAATGACTGGTCACACCTTCAATGTTCGAACGCTTAGCCTCTTCAGCATAATATTCCACAAAAGCAGCGGCATAGTCGATTTCGCCGCGGGCTTCTGACAGCGGTTTGCCTTGCTCTGCAACTATGATCCGTGCGAGATCTTCTTTGTTCTCCAACATGAGGGAAAACCACTTACGCAAAATTGCAGCGCGGTCTTGTGGCAACATTGCAGCCCAAGACGGAAAAGCGGCCTGCGCCGCATCTACGGCCTTGCCGCTTTCATCTGTGGACAACAGCGCCACCTGCCCGACGACGCTCGCATCGGCGGGGTCCTTGATTGTCAAGTGATCCCCATTCTCAGAGCCGACCCATTTGCCGTCTACATAGGAAAAGCTTCTAAAGAGTTTTGGATCCGTGATTTGAACCCCAGCAGCAACACTATCCTGGATCATCTGGATATCCTTCTACGTCTGATTTCGGTTACGCAGAGAATAGGCCAAAGCTATCTAGATTTTGGGCTGAATTGGGCCGCCAAAACAGAAATTTCCACTGAATTGCCGGCCCATTCGAGTGAGTTATTCTTTGGAAGGATCGATCAATGGAACAGGGTCATTCTTGATCCGCTTCGTGACGATGTAGCCAAAGTAACGCCCAATCCCCAAGCCTGCATCCAACAGCCCGTCCATGAACCGTTGATAAGCATCAACGTCCGCCACAACCAGTTGCAACATATAGTCGACACCGCCACCCAACGCCCAACACGATTGCACCTGCGCATGTTCGGCGATCTGCTTTTCGAACTTGCGGAAGTCTGAAGCCTTGTGGTTTTCGAGGGTCAGTTCGACCAAAACCTCCGTTACTGGGGCAACTTTCCGGATATCCACCTGCGCTCGATACCCCATAATCAGGCCCGCCTTTTCGAGTTTTTTCAACCGCTCCCAACACGGGCTAGGAGACAGGTTAACAGCCTCGGCCAATGCCACTTTGGTGATGCGTCCGTCGTGTTGGAGCGCCCGCAAAATAGCAAAGTCAAAGGAATCAAGACGCAGCGATGCCGACATGATTTAGGATCCTTCCGACAAAAGGTCAGGGCGTTTGTGACGCAAATACGCCAGCAGCGGATCACCCTGCCCTGATTGCTCTAGATAATCGGCCGCCTGAAGAAACAACCAGAACATTTCCGAATGGGACGTCACGCCAAGTTTTGCATAAAGGCGCCTGCGATGAACCCGTTCCGTCTCGGGGGAGATATCCAATTCGCGCGCGGCTGACTTTGATGAATGCCCCTGCAACATCAACATCGCGACTTCCCGCTCTCGGCGCGACAAGACTTCGGACCCAAAACTGATTGTGGCCAGCCGAAAAGCAGACGCCTCTTGAGTGGTCGAACTTCCGCGCGATCGTTCATGATGCTGTTGGACAAGTGTCTGGACAAGAGAATGGATGTCTTGCAGCGAAGCAAGTGCTGTTGCGTCAAATCGAGGTTTCTGTTTGTGACGTTCCACCATGACGACAATGGTAGAGCCATCGTTCATAGGGCAGAGAAACATGCCCTCGTCCTCAACTTCCTTACGGCCGTAATAGACTTCGAAATATTTTGATTGGCGAAATGCATCAGGCGCAACCGCATCAATATGATAAAAGCCGGAAGCAGCGCTCGTTCGGATCAATCCGTTGTAATACGGGCTGATCAGATAGCCGGCCTTAACAAGTATCCCATGCAATTCGTCGCGTGCTGCGCCCCCTTCGCTGTCATAGAGCCGAACAGGGGGTTCATTTTGGCGATAGACAAAAACCGATGTCATTTGGTGGCCGGCGACCTGAAAAATTAATTCATGCAGCGCGGGCCAAAACCCGTCCTTGCCGACCTGCTCAATGGCTCGCGCAGAGGCCGCCGCAAAATGACTGAGATTGTGCATGTGTCCGCCCAAAACTTCCAAGCTTCAACAAGACAGAGCACGGCAATATCTGTCAACATCAGCACAGGCCAGATTTAGTCCCAAACCGGACAGGCTTTATCGCGGAAGGCGAAGTCCGGCGGTGCTGCCCTGTAATGCAGCAACCGCGTAATTGGCAATCGCTGTATCTTGAGCGCCAGTTCCGGTCAGATCGCAAATTGTAATGTCCGTTTGTGCACGACGTCCAGCATGCGCACCAGTGATCACCTGACCAAGTTCTGGCGGTGTGACGTATTGCATCAAACCGGCCTGACGCGCGGTGCGCAATTCGCCCAGCTCGGCGCATTGGCTGACACGGTCGCAAACATAAAGATCGGCCGCTACCACGGCGTTTGGATCAATTTCGTTCTTGCCGTGCTGATCAGACCCTATGCAGGTGATGTGCAATCCAGGATGCAGCCATTCGGCCTGAATGACAGGTGTGCGGGCTGGCGTTGTCGTGATGACCAACTGGCTTTGCGCAACAACATTTTGGGCGCTTTCAACGACGCGCACATCAGCACCTGTTTCGCGGGCCACCCACTTCGCACAATCAGCATTCAGCGCAGCATCCGGTGACCAGATGAGCGCTGATGCAAAGGGACGCACCAAATGGGCGGCTTTCAACTGCAATCGCGCCTGTATTCCTGCCCCTATGACGCCAGCGCACTGCACAACCTTGGGTGCGAGATGGCGAGCAGCGACGGCGCCAGCCGCAGCCGTACGCACGTTTGTCAGATACCCGTTGTCCAGCAAGACAGCCTCAACCAGTCCGGTCTTGGCAGACAGAACCACCATCAAGCCGTTCAGGCTAGGCAGGCCGATTTGAGGATTATTGAAGAAGCCGGGACTCACTTTCAGGGCAAAGCTGTCAAAGCCGGGGATAAAGGCCGTCTTGACGTCAACCTCACCATTTGCGTGCGCGAATTCCATCGACAGCACAGGTGGCATGATAACGCCTTCACCCGCCAAAGCGGCAAAGGCGCTTTCGATCACGTCCACCGCAGCTAGGTTCAACTCAACCTCTTGGCGCAGTTCGTTTTCCTGAAGGATCAGTATATCGCTCATGTCAGTGTCCTTTAATTTCAAGCTCACCCAATTGGACGGTTTGGCCCGTCACAACGCGAGTGAATTGATCCATATCTACGTTCCGGCCCGTGATGACTGTCGCGGTCGGCCCAGTAAGTACTATTTTGCCTGCCAAAATCGCCGCATGACCAACAGCACACGCCCCTTCGGCTACAAGCCGATCCTGCAAAAACAGAGCCTGCATACCGCTATAAATCTCATCCTCTGTGACAAGAACAACCTCATCGACTAGCTCTCTGCAGATTTCAAAAGTTAGTTTGTTTCCCAACCCGATCCCACCGCCAAGACTGTCCGCGAGTGACGCAACCTCGGTCACCTCAACCGGATGCCCTGCCTCGAGACTTGCGGCCATGGCCGCCCCTCGATCCATACTTACGCCAATGATTCGGATCGACGGCTTGATAGCCTTCACCACCAACGCGACGCCTGCCATTAATCCACCGCCTGATAACGGCACAATGATGCACTTAAGGTCCGGCTGCTGCTCCAGAAGCTCAAGACCGATCGTCCCCTGCCCCGCAATCACATCGAAATGATCAAAAGGCGGAATGTCCGTGACGCCTTTCTGCGCCATAAGCCGGTTCGCCGCGCGTTGAGCATCATCTTGGGATTGGCCTTCACGCAGGACGCAGCCTCCAAAGGCCGCAATCGCATCTGCTTTGACCTGCGGCACCAACTCCGACAGACAAACCGTCGCAGGCACGTTCATCCGTTTCGCAGCGTAGGCGACTGCAGTCCCATGATTGCCGGTTGAACAGCACACAACGCCGCGCTCTTTTTGCACATCATTCAACCGCGAAATCGCATTCGCAGCACCGCGCAATTTGAACGCGCCACTGGGTTGTAGCGTTTCAAGCTTCAGCCAGTAAGGTTGGTCGCCCCCCAAGGCTGACCGGATCACCGGCGTCTGGATCGCAATGCCATCAATGGCCTGCCGCGCTGAGTTGATGTCAGAAAGGGTCGGCCAATTGGCCATCATTCAGCCGCAACCGACGTGGCAGCCGACACCGCTGGCGCAACCTCAACATCGAGCCAACCCGTGCTTGTGACCGAGGCCGCATCACCCGGGCGCAGCAAGATAGTGGTCGTACGGGATTCCACGATCGCGGGTCCTTTGAGGTGTTGATTGGGTGCCAAATCATCCATCGCGTAGACCGGAATTTCAAGCCACTCGCCAACATAAGACCTGCGCGTGCCTTTCGGTTTCAGGTCGGCCCCGCTTGGAAGCGCTGGTTCTTGCGGCATGGATTTCAGAACACCCACGACAGACGAGCGCGCATTAACCAGCACCACTTCTTGTTCGGGTGAACTGTAAGTATAAAGCGCCTCATGGCGTTTGTGGAACGTGGCCAAAATCTGCTCCATCAGATCGTCCGCTGCCAAATCCACGTCCTTAAGCGACACGTTGATTTCGAAAATCTGCTCACCATAACGCATGTCGAGCGTTCGGATCACCTCGGCCCGCTCAGCCAGATCACCGGCGGCTTTCACGCGCGCGCGGCCCTCGGCCTCCATGTCTTCAAACAAGGCACGCAAGTCGTCTGCTGCCATGGTCTTCACGTTCTTGACGCAAGTGCGCACGAAGTCGTAGCGCAGGTCGGTCGCAAGCATGCCCCACGCCGACAATACCGCCGCCTGACGTGGAATAATCACGCGGCGCACGTCCAGAACCCGCGCAATGTCGGTGATGTGCAGGCCCGCAGCGCCGCCGAATGACAGCAAGGCATAATTGCGTGGATCGGTGCCTGCGCGGACTGCCACAATGCGAATACCTTCTGCCATCTGTGTGTTGATCACCCGCAGAATGCCCTTGGCGGCTTCAACTGTCTCAACACCCAGCTCTTTGGCGATGTCGTCCACGGCTTTGCCAGCGGCCTCCCCGCCAAACTCGATCCGTCCCCCAAGGAAGATTTCGGGGTCATAGTAGCCCAGCACCACATTGGCGTCGGTCGTGGTCGCCCGCGTGCCCCCGCGCGAATAACACGCAGGTCCGGGGTCAGATCCCGCGCTTTCTGGTCCGACCTTCAGCATGCCTCCAATTTCGACACCCGAAATAGACCCGCCGCCCGATCCAATGGTGTGGATGTCAATCGAAGGCAACGCAACGCGCGTGCCTTCAACAGCCCGGTCCGAGGAATAGTAGGGCTCGCCATCGTCCAGCAATGCGATGTCGGAACTTGTGCCCCCCATATCGAAGGTGATTAAATCGCGCACCCCTGTCAGATTGGCTGCAAAACGCGCGCCAGCGATACCACCAGCGGGTCCGGACAAAACACAGCCCGCGCCCAGATCAATCGAGTCATCAATCGTCGCCAAACCGCCGTGCGAATGCATGATCAGGATGTCACCGCCATAGCCAGCGTCCTTCAACCGATCGCGCAAACGGTTCATGTAATTCGACAGGATCGGCCCCACGAATGCGTTCACAACCGTGGTTGAAAACCGTTCGAATTCTTTGATTTGCGGAAGTACTTCAGAGGAAAGGCTAACGTAGGCCTCCGGCATTTCCTGCGCGAGGAGCTCTCCTACACGACGTTCTGTCGATGGGTTCGCATAGGAATGCGCGCAACAGACTGCGACAGCATTCACGCCTTCAGCTTTGAGGGTCGCGATCGCGTCGCGGATGGATTGTTCATCCAGCTCCGTTTCCTGCCGCCCGTCATAGCGCGACCGTTCCTTGATCGGCAGGCGCAGGCTGCGCGGCACCAACACAGGTTCAGGCGCCATACGCACGTTGTAACGGTCTGGCTTCAGTCCTTCACGCTGTTCGATCACATCGCGAAACCCGTCGGTGGTCAGCATCCCGACCTTGGCGCCTTTACGCTCAAGCAAAGCATTGGTCGCAGCCGTGGTGCCGTGGATAATGATCCGCGTTTGAGACAGTAATTCTGCCCGCTCCAGTCCCAGTTCTGCGGCCAGCGCGGTTAATCCTTCAACCAGACCGATGGACTGGTCGGCAGGCGTCGTTGGGTATTTGGCGATGGTGACGGCGCCCGCTTCATCTACGGCCACAAGGTCCGTAAACGTGCCGCCAATGTCGATTCCGATACGATACATGGTGTTCTCCAGTTAGGCGTCAATCAGGCCGTCCGCGATGTCGCGGGCACGGGCTTCGGGGTCACGTTTGGCAGGGTCGCCAAAGCCACCCCCGCCCGCACTTTCCACCACCAGCGTGTCGCCGGGCTGGATCATCACGCCCACTTCCTTGGTTTTCAGTTCCCGCTCGGTGCCATCGGCCCGCGCGATCTTGTAGAAATGCGGCAAGCCGTCCTTGCCGCCCATCAACCCATAGGGCGCATGCACCTTGCCCTCGCCCGCAGGCACGGCAAAAACAGGTTTCTCGGTTTCGACCACCATCTTCAGGCTGATGCCAAAACCACCGCGATGTTTACCGTCACCCGCCGAATTCTTGCGGAAATCGTGTTGTTTGAAAAACAACGGGAAGCGGGCTTCCATCACCTCGATCGACCCGAATTTCAGCCCACCGCCGGACGATAATTCGCCAATATTGGACCAGCCATCTGCCTCTTGCGCAGCACCCGCACCGGGGCGGGCATGGAACATGTGCCAAATGAACGGCGCGCCCGTGCGGGGATCTTCGCCTTTCAGGGCGATGCGATATCGCTTGCCCCAGCCTGCAATCACACGATCCGGACAAGCTGTTGCCAACGCCTTAATCACCGATTCCGCAATCTCTTGGGCTGGGTGATTGGTCGACATGGTCACAGGCGCGGGGGCAAAGGGATGCACCACGCTGCCCTCACGGGTTTTCACCGCAATCGGGCGAAATGTGCCTTGGTTCTTGGGCGTCGTGGAATCGATCAGATAAGCAACAGCATAGTGCACTGCCGAAATCGTGTTCGCATAGGAGGAATTCACAAAGCCAATGACCTGATCGTCACATTCGGTCAAATCGACCTCGATGTCATCACCGGCTACCGTCACTTTGGCGCGGATCGCAATATTCTCGATCCCGTGCCCGTCGTCATCCATCATGCTTTCGCCGTGATAAACTCCGTCGGCCCACTCGCCGATCCGCGAACGACATTGCGCTTCGGAACTATCAAGGATGTGATCAATCGCCACCATGGCCGTGTCGTGACCATATTCGCGCAGCAACTCTTCAAGGCGACGCGCACCGACCCGCGCAGAGCCGATCATTGCATTCAGATCGCCGATGAAATCCGATTTATGGCGCACGTTGGTGGCGATCATGTTCAGCACATCGTCGCGCAACTCACCCCTATCATAAAGCTTGAGCGGCGGAATACGGATGCCTTCCTGCCAAATCTCGGTCGCCATCGGGTTGTAGGATCCGGGTGCCGAGCCGCCAATATCAGACTGGTGCGCGCGATTGATCGTCCAGAAAACGGGCGTGTCATGACCTGCAGCAAAGACCGGCACAAAGGCTGTCACGTCCGGCAGGTGATTGCCGCCATGGTAGGGATCGTTCAGCAGCAACACATCACCTGGGTGTATGCGCCCTTCGAAATAGGACATGACAGACCGCATCGCGAACGGCAAACCGCCCACGTGCAGCGGGATATGTTCGGCCTGACTGATCAGCCGCCCCGCCCCATCGAACATGCCGATCGAAAAATCGCGGCTGGCGTTGAGGATTTGACTGTACGCCGTGCGCAGCATCGCCTCGCCCATTTCTTCGTTGATAAAGAAAAGGCGGCGCTGGATCACAGAGGCCGTAATCTTATCGACAGTTCCCATTCGGATGCTTCCCTGAGTAAAATTTATTTCAGTTTGAATGAGTGTTTCACGGCGAGCGCACTGTGTAAATTACTCCATATGGGTTGGTTTTGGCCGAATACCTCATTTAGGGGACTTGTCTTAACTGAACAGTAATATCAATTTATGGCGAATACTTCTGACAGGATGGTCCTCATGAACACGTATCCCTTGCTGATTGACGGAAAACTCATCGAAATCGACGCGCGGCTTGATGTCGTCAACCCAGCAACGGGCGCGGCCTTTACCACTTGTGCAGTGGCTGACGCCGACTTGATGGACCGTGCGATTACTGCTGCGAAAGCGGCCTTTCCAGCTTGGTCGTCCAAATCTTGGGAAGACCGTGGCGCGCCTCTTGCAGTCCTCGCAGACCGCCTCGACGTCGCCCGCGAGGATTTCGCCCAGCTTCTCACACAAGAACAAGGCAAGCCAATCGCGGATGCCCGCGGCGAAGTTGGGCTAGTAGTTGATTTCTTGCACTACTATTCCACGGCCCGCATCGCGCCCAAAACCGTGACCGACACGGCCGAGCGTCATGTGAGTGTTCACCGCAAACCGCTCGGGGTTATTGCAGCAATCTGCCCTTGGAACTTCCCGCTGCTGATCGCCGCGTACAAATTGGCGCCGGCTGTCGTGACCGGGAACACCTGTGTCGTCAAACCCGCTGCGACCACCCCGTTGACCACTCTTTGGCTCGGGAAACTTGCAGCCGATCTGTTCCCTGCTGGCGTTGTGAATGTTGTGACCGACCGCAATGATCTCGGCGCGCAACTTTCCTCGCATCCTGACGTGGCCAAGGTGACGTTCACCGGATCAACCGCCACCGGCAAAAGGGTCATGCAAGCCGCGTCCAACACGCTGAAACGGATCACACTGGAACTCGGCGGCAACGACGCGGCCATCCTGTTGGATGACGAGACAACCGATGACGTCGCCCAAAGCGTCTTTGATGCTGCGTTCAATCTGTCCGGCCAGGTTTGCACGGCCATCAAAAAGGTTTATGCTCCACGCAATGACTACGACGCGCTGTGCGATAAGCTCGCTGCGATTGCAACCTCAGTTAAAATCGGTAATGGACAGGACGAAGACACAAAAATTGGCCCCATCCAGAACCCTATGCAAATCGAGAAGGTCCAAGGCTTCCTTGATATCGCCAAGCGTGACGGCAAGATCATCGCGGGCGGGGAAGTCTTGGCGTCCCAAGGGTATTTCATCCAGCCCACTATCGTTCGAGATATCGACGAGAACTCGGATTTGGTCAAAGAGGAACAGTTCGGGCCCGTCCTGCCCGTGCTCCCCTACGACACACTCGACGACGTCATCCAGACGGTGAACGATAGCGAATATGGTCTCGGAAACTCTGTCTGGAGCGCCGATGTGGAGCGCGCAGCCGAAGTCGGCCTCAAACTGAACTCAGGCAGCGTCTGGATCAATAGGCACGGCTACATTGACCCCGCCACACCATTTGCTGGGGCCAAACAATCCGGCATCGGCATCGAGATGGGCGATGAGGGCCTCAAAGAGTTCACGCAGATGCAACTGCTGGTCATCGAAAAGACCTGATGGGCCTGATGGATGGCAAAACAGCACTTGTAATAGGCGGGGTGGCTGGCACTGGCGCTGCAATCATCTTGGGACTCGAGCGCAAAACTCAAAATAATAGAAATGAAGGACGACTCAGTGGCTGAAACAATCAAGACCCTTGGTATTGTTGGCGCAGGCACAATGGGTGCCGGCATTGCAATTAACGCAATCTCAAAGGGCGTCACCGTCCGCCTGACCGACACCAATGCTGACATGCTGGACACCGCCGCGACCCGCGCCGAAAAGACACTGTCCCGCTGGGTCGAAAAAGAGCGGATTTCGCCAAAAGACAAAGACTCTGCCCTCGCCCGACTTGAGACAGCAACGCTCGAACAGGCTGCCGCCTCCGACATCGTTATTGAGGCCATCTTTGAAGACTTGACGGTGAAACAGGATCTGATGCGCAGATTGGAACCACACCTTCTGCCCCACACTGTCGTAGCAACAAATACATCGGCCTTGCGCGTGGCCGACATCGCTGATGCGATTGGTGATCCGTCCCGCGTGATCGGCCTCCATTATTTCTCGCCAGCCGACATCAACCCAGTATGCGAGCTTATCGTCACGCCGAATACAACGGACCGCACCAAGAAAATCGCACAGATATTTCTGGATCAAACCGACCGAATTACTCTTATCTGTGGCGATACGCCTGGCTTCATCGTCAACCGCTTCTTCATTCCCATCTATGTCGAAGCCGTCCGCATGGTCCATGAGGGCATTGCTTCCGCGGGCCAAATCGACGCGATCTCAAAAGATCTATTTGCAGCAGGCGCGGGAATACTCACCGTCGTAAATGTCATTGGAACGCGCACCTCCGCGAAAGCTGCGGAAAACCTCGCGCAACTTGGTGCACGCTTCGCCCCCGATGAATATCTTTTATCGCTTGGGAAAACAAACGCGCCCTTGCCGATAGAAGAGGACGCCAACACGGCATCGGCACTGGTGCGACAAGTGGTTGAAGATCGGCTTCTTGGGGCCCTGTTCATGCCTGTACTGGAGCTTACGGACGCTGATTTGACTACCTTCGAGCAAATTGACACGGGCGCACAACACGCCTTGAAATACGCCAATCTGCCAAGCTCCTTGTTATCAAGCGTTGGGGAGAATCACGCGCGCGCATTGGTCAAAGCACGCGCCATAGGGACCTGATCGGCAAGAGGCTTTTCGTCTTGCCGGACCAGTCGCACGAAGGGCGAAATCTCGGAAAATCTAATGACTGACTCGGCTGAATTTCTAGAGCAGAACGCCGTTCGTTGGGTAGACGGAATCATTCCAGATGGAATTCATTTGGAGTTATCTGAATGGGAAACTGACCCACGAGGTGAGGTTTTCCATGACCGTCAAAGTCCAGATCAGAAATGATGATGGACGCCGCCAGTATCCTGACACAGCCCATTGACGCGCGAACACCAAATGGCAAAACAGTCAAACTCGATGGGATCGAAGCGGCCTATCTTGCGCTTTGCAGAAAAGGTCTGAAGGGTCACAATGGCGCGAGGATAGAGGTGGCGTTCCAGATTAAAGTGATTGTGAAAAGAAGAATGAACGGCGGAGAATTTCTGTAAACTTTTCATCTGCCGAAACCGCAGCATCGCCCGTTCTCGTCGTCGAAACGGCTAGGCGGCAATCCCCCCTTGGTTATGACCTCCCTGCTCCCGATAGTGGTGCTGGGAGACCAATGCGAACCAGTCTCTACTAAAAGGGCGACACGCGAGAGCACCCGACAAACCCCGGGCGAATTCCTAAATTCCTGATTTATCTTGGTTTTGATCGAGCGACTTCACATGGAACGCCGCCCTACTCGGAAGCATCGCGCAACTGGCGCAAAACCCAGTCAGACAGCGTAGTATTTGCGATCCGAGAGCACGCCAGCTGCGTAAAGCACTCAACTACGCCCAGCCCCACTAAGCATAACTATTATAGCCTGTCTTGCCCCAAGTCGCTGACGTGTTTGTGGCGTATTATGACTTGCAGTTTGGCCCAATCGCGGCCACAGGCAAGAGGGTTACCTATTCGGCCAAAGAGGATGAGCCACCGGATCTTTGCTCTGCAAGATATAGCGCGCAAAAACTTCGCCATAAGAACGAAAAACATAGCCGTCATTGAGTTCGAGATACCGGTTCTTTTTGTCTCGATAAAGCGATGGCAGTTTGTACCAGGGCGCCCCCGGATGCATATGATGAACGACATGCAGGTTATTGTTAAGAAACAGAAAAGCGAGAGGACCACGATCTTCGACAATCACGGTTCGCGCCCTGCTTTTTTCGTGCGCCTGATGCTCAAGAAATGTGCGGATCTTGATCAGCGACAACCCGGCATAAGCGGCCAGAAAGTACAACCACAGCGGCATTGAAGAGATCGAGACGATCCACCATGTCACCAACGCCGCGCCCGCCAGATGTTCAATCCAGGCGCGCAAGACTTTGCGGTTGCCAGCGCGGATCAAACGCCACTCCGCGTGGATAAACAGCACCACACCAAGGGCGGAGCCTATCACAATCCGTCCCATTAACGTGTTGTTTGCGCGCCAGACCCATCGCATTGCCGCAGGGAGATTTGCCCAGACCGCAGGATCAAGATAATTTGATTCTGGGTCATCATAGGGGTCAGTGAGACTAGCGTCCTGATGATGCGCCAGATGGGTATCGCGAAACCGGGCATAGGGGATCACCAAATTTGGTTGTATCCAGACCAGCGCCTCGTTCAGCCGCTGATTTTCAAATGGATGTCCGTGCAGAACTTCGTGTGACAACGAGGAATGTAGCGCGATCGTCAATGTCGTAACAACAAAACCCAACGGCAACCAAAGTGCGCTCGCGTAGGTTGTGCCCAAAAACCATAGTCCTGTGCACAACAAGATGAGCGAAAATGTGGGCCATTCAATCGACGTTCTCTCAAACATTGCGCCCCCAGGACACATTTGCCCAGACGCGTTCGTAAATCAGGTAGGTGATCAGTCCGATAGCACTATTGACGAAGGCCATGATGCCACCTGTGACCAGTGAACCGGTAAAGAGCAATCCGATCGACGACATGACCAAAAGCCCCAGCAGCGTCCAAATACTTGCTTTCACCAAACTTCGCGTGCGGGTTTCCATTATATTCCTTTTTTCCTGCCCCACTTTGACTTAGCCAAAAAAAACCGACCTGCGCAGTCTGAATACAATTAACAAAACGCACCAATCATGATATTTTTCACCACATGAAGGAAAATATCGACAAACGATTGCGCGCACGACAATTCCGGACCCGACTTGGCCGCGCGATGGCGGAACAGGGCAGTACCCAAAGCGGACTTGCCCGCGATATCGGTGTTGATCGCTCGACCATTTCTCAGCTGCTCAAAAGTGACGGCCCTCGGCTGCCAAACGCGCATGTTGTGGGGGCCTGTGCTACTGCACTTGGTGTGTCAGCCGACTGGCTGCTTAGTCTGTCCGACCGCCCAGAAAGCGCCGCAGACCTCATGACCGCCAGCCTGTCCCTGACAGCGGCGCCGCGTGCGCTGGTGGATCAACAGATTTTTGACTGGCACCGCGAGGCTGCAGGGTACAAAATTCGTCACGTTCCAGCGGCCTTGCCCGATATGCTCAAAACACAAGCCTTGTTGGAATGGGAGTATTCTCCACATCTTGGCCGAACAACCAAACAGGCGATTGGCGCATCCGAAGATCGTTTGAGCTGGATGCGGTCTTCACAATCAGACTATGAAATTGCAATGCCGCTGTACGAGTTGCACAGCTTTGCAAATGCAACGGGCTATTATCAAGGTGTGCCAATTGAAACCCGCCTGGAACAGTTGGATCACTTTCAAGCGTTGGCACAACAGCTTTATCCGCGTTTGCGGGTCTATTTTTTTGATGCGCGCAGACTTTATAGTGCACCCGTCACGATCTTCGGGCCATTGTTATGCGTGCTCTACGCGGGGGGGCACTATCTTGCGTTTCGGGATCGGGAACGCATTGATACGCTGACCGGGCATTTTGACACCCTGGTACGCGAAGCAACGATTTCAGCACGAGAAATGCCTGATCTTCTGGCCGGCTTGGCTAAAGAAATAACTTGAATTTCAATAGGTAAGTGTTTGTTTTATAATATTTTAGGATCAGGATTAACCGTATGCCCGTCCACAGCGATCACTTGACCGGAAACCAGACGCGCCGAATCTGAGCCCAAGAATACCGCCATATTTGCGATATCGCTGGCGGTGACAAAGGAACTCATGGAAGTGCCGCTCGCATAGCCTGCATAGACCTCATTACGCGTCATGCCTTTGGCTGCTGCCTCGCGTTCCAACACGCCTTCCATGCGCGGGCCCTCGACGGCGCCGGGGCAGATTGCATTGGCCCGAATGCCATCGGGACCCAGTTCCATCGCAAGAGTTTTCATTAGCCCGATCATGGCCCATTTGGCCGCCGCATATGGTGCGCGATTTGGATAACCGTGCTGGCCTGCGGTCGAGGACGTGATCACAATCGACCCCGATTTCGCGGCCTTCATGATTGGGGCCGCATATTTGGCGGCCAAAAATGCGCCTTCCAGATTGATGCTTACACACGTGCGCCAGTCTCTCAGGTTAATGTCCTCAACACGGGCCGTCGGACCGGCAATCCCGGCATTGGCGCACAAAACATCCAGTCCGCCAGCGTGAGCTGTCTGATCGAACAAGGCTTTCATTGCGGTCTCATCAGAGGCGTCGCAGTAATGTCCGCGCCAATGTGACGGCAAGCCATCCAGTGCCGTCGTATCAATATCGCTCACCCAGACTTCAAAGCCGGCGGCGTCAAAGGCCTCTCCCATTGCCAGACCAATCCCCGCCGCGCCAGCAGTGATCAGAACCCGCTTCACCGCCTTGCACCAATTGCGCGGCCCTTGCCTTCGGGTTCGGGTAATTCTGCCTGCCCATCTGCAAACCGTGCCAAAATTTCTTGCATCTCATCAGGCATCGCCGCAGGACGACGCGTTGCGAGGCTGACATGCAGCAACATCTGCTCGCCAGTGGCCAACAGGCTGCCCGCATGGGTCATTTCATGCCAGAGATGCATCTTTTTCCCAGCGCCTTCGATTACACGAGTCGAAACCCGAATGGGCGCACCCGGCGGAGCCTCATCCAGATGCCTAATGTGGGTCTCGGCTGTAAAGAAACTGCCTCCGTTAGCGATATAATCAGCGTCACATCCGATAAGCATCATGAAGTGGTCCGTGGCCCGGCTGAACGCCTCGAGATATCGCGCTTCGTTCATGTGGCCATTGTAATCTAGCCAATCCAGCGGCACGGCCTGCGCCAACGTAACCAACGGGACGCTGTAGTTGCTGACCTGTGCCAATGTTGCAGGCACGGGACCCTTCTCGGTTAATGCGGCGTCGTGAGCATTCAGCAATGCCCCTGCCCCGTATCCTTGCCCCTTGAGCGCACGCAACATCGCCACAAGATTATTATCGCGAATGCGCTCCAACTCACGAATCGAATGGCTTCCGGACTGCGCATCGGACTGATAGGCAATCATATCAACCAACTCATCCGTGAACTCCGGCACGTCCATCAATTTTGTCCACGGCGACTTCAGACACGGTCCAAACTGGGCCATAAAGTGCTTCATGCCCGCTTCGCCACCTGCGACGCGGTAGGTTTCAAACAGGCCCATCTGCGCCCATCGTATACCAAAACCGTACCGGATCGCATTGTCGATCTCTTCTGTCGTCGCGATCCCGTCCTTGACCAGCCAAAGCGCCTCGCGCCAGACAGCCTCAAGAAACCGGTCGGCGATGTGGGCATCGATTTCCTTGCGAACCAGCAAAGGATAAAGCCCCAAACCCGTCAGCGTCGTCTTCGCCCGCGCCAGAAATTCCGGCTCATTTGCGTCAGTTGGAACCAGTTCGATCAACGGCAGCAAGTAAACCGGGTTAAATGGATGAGCGACGACGATCTGCCCCGGTCGCAATGCGCCTTCCTGCAACTCAGACGGTTTGAACCCGGATGTCGAGGATCCGATGATCGCGTCAAGCGCGCAGGCTTTTTGAAGCTCTGCAAAAACCTTGTACTTTATGTCGATCCGCTCTGGCACGCTTTCTTGTATCCAGTCTACGTCCCGCACGGCATCACTCATGCTGGTGTGAAAGCTGAGATTTCCCTCCATGGGCAGTGCTGCATCATTAAGACCTGGCAATGAACGCCGCGCGTTATGCAACACCTCACCAATCTTGCGTTCGGCTTCTGGATCAGGATCAAAGACGCGCGCATCCCAACCGTTCAGCAAAAACCTTGCTGCCCAGCCTCCGCCAATCACTCCGCCGCCAATAATCGCCGCAACGCCCATTACCGTGTCTCCTGCAGTTTGCTCATGTCATATCCAAACCATTCCAGTATTTCGCTTGCGGCCGTGATGCGGTCAGCCCCGCCCGAGGGCGATCGATCCAGAATCAACCCAAATTGCCCATTCGGTGTGCCAAGAGCCGCTGTGCGATAGCCAGTATCCACCCAAAGCAACCAGACCTCGGGACCGTCTGGTCCGGCCTGCCAGCGCGCACCTTCGCCCAGATCATGGCGCTCCAGTCGTCCGTTTTTCGGGCCAATCGCAAAAGCCTCTGATCCATACAACGCATAGGTTACCTGACGTTGCATTGTGGCCTCTTCGGCGAACTCTGCCCGAATCCACCAATCGCCCGTCATTTGTTGCGGATCAAACCGTGTGGTCGCGCCGAATGGCGCTGTGCGATCGCGATATCCGTCGCGCGCCGAAGTCCCACAGGAGGCCAACATCAACAAAGAAGCAATCAAAAGACACCACCGCCGCGATCTCACTTGGGCGCCCGCTTTTCCAGCCCTAGTTTGGTGCGCACCTCAGCCGGGCCAATGACCCGCGCGCCCATGTTTTCAATGATGTTGCCGGCCCGTTCGACAAGTTGCCAATTCTCAGCCAGCACCCCTTTGTCGAGCCAAAGATTGTCCTCTAATCCAACACGCACATTCCCCCCGGCAAGAACCGACGCCGCAACATAGGCCATCTGATTGCGTCCCAATCCAAAGGCCGAAAAAGTCCATTCGTCAGGTACATTATTGACCATTGCCATAAACGTATTGAGATCATCCGGCGCACCCCATGGCACGCCCATACAAAGTTGCACCAATGCGTCAGGCTCAAGAACACCATCAGCAACCAGTTGTTTTGCATACCACAAATGGCCAGTATCAAACGCCTCTATTTCGGGTTTCACACCCAGTTCTGTCATCATCCGGCCCATTGCGGTCAGCATGCCCGGTGTGTTTGTCATGACGTAATCGGCCTCGGCAAAGTTCATCGTTCCGCAATCAAGCGTGCAAATCTCTGGCAAGCATTCCGCGACATGAGCTACCCGCGCGGTTGCCCCAATCATATCGGTACCTTCGATTGTCGGCAGCGGAGCTTCGACGTCGCCAAATTTCATGTCGCCGCCCATCCCAGCAGTCAGGTTCAGGACCGCGTCAACCTCGGCATCCCGAATGCGATCCGTCACCTCACGGTAATACCCAAGATCCCGGCTGGGCTTACCTGTTTCCGGATCCCTTACGTGACAGTGCACAACCGCTGCCCCTGCCTTGGCAGCAGCAATCGCGCTGTCTGCAATCTGCTGGGGTGAGCGCGGTACATGCGGACTGCGATCTTGCGAGCCACCGGAACCCGTGACGGCACAGGTGATGAAAACCTCTTTGTTCATGGTCAATGGCATCTTTCGCTCCTTTTCGAATCTCCCTGTAGCATCCACCAACTTGCACACACAGACTTTACACTTTACGCACTCAACTTGATGAAACCCGCTAAGAATATTCTTGAACCGTCTTCAGAGCCGCTTAGTGTCGCAGTGCTTGTATTGCCCGACACCAATACGCTGTCCTTTGCCGCTGCTGTAGATCCCATGCGCGCGGCCAACCGACATGCGGATCGAACGTTGTTTGACTGGCACTACGTGACGGCGACGGGCTCGCCTGCGCGTCTGACTAGCGGCCTTACCGTTGCCGGGCAACACATTGCGCAACAGGGGAAATGTGACCTTTGCCTTGTGCTCGCTGGGTTCGATCTGGAAATACATGACACGCAATCCCTGCGTGCAAGCCTGCGCAGGTTGGGGGACAACGGATGCACCATGGCAGGTGTTGACGGCGGCCCCTGGTTACTGGCCGCCGCCGGTGTGCTCGACGGGTTCACCGCAACAACCCATTGGGAAGACTTGGAAGCGTTCACCACAAAGTTTGTGCATGTTGATACGCTGCGCAGTCGATATCAAATCGATGGTCCCCGGATGACTAGCGGTGGTGCAGCCCCTACAATTGACATGATGCTACACCTGATTGGTGCGCGTTTTGGCGAAACTCTGGCAACTAGGGTTGCATCGACCTTTATATATGACCCTGTAGGCGACGGAGCTCGCCCCCAAAGCCGGCGCAGTTCTTTTCGGCATAATCAGCTGACAGCAAAGGCAAGCGCTCTGATGGAGCAAAACCTGGACGCCCCGCCACCGATAACCGACATCGCCCGGTCGATTGGCATTAGCCCAAGAACGCTTGAGCTTCATTTTCGGAAACGCCTCGGGACGTCACCGAAATCATATTTTCTGTCGTTGCGGTTGAATGAGGCGCATCGCCTTGTCACCGACACAGCCGAACCGCTTCATAGCATTGCCTTGACGACCGGCTTTACTTCACAATCAAGTTTTGCAAGGGCTTTCAAATCGGCGTATGGCGCCTGCGCGCGCAGCCTGCGCAAATCTTGAAACTGCGACCCTCGCGTCAAAGTGACCGCCCGTGTCGGTCAACCTTCAATACGGCATTGGACATCTGCGATGCGCTTCATCAAGGTCGCTCAAAACCGCTGAACTCAGTTCAACATCAGCAGCCCCGAGTGCCAGTTCAAGCTGTTCCATTGTCCGTGCTCCGAATATGACCGAACACATAAACGGACGTTGTGCACACCAGGCCAAAGCCATGTGAACCGGATCGAGGTTATGTTTGCGCGCAACTTCCAAGTATAGATCAACCGCCTCGAATGCGCGTTCTGTTTTGCGTCCTCCCAGATCAGAGCTCAGCGACATGCGCGACGCGATCGGGATTGCGCCGCCCTGATATTTGCCGGTCAACAGGCCTGTCGCTAACGGCGAAAACGCCAGTAACCCGACATCTTCGTTGACACTCAGCTCGGCCAAATCTGTGTCATACATTCGGCACATCAACGAATACTCGTTTTGTATCGAGGCGACGCGCGGTAATCCTCTGTCCTCGGACACGCGCAGCCATTGCGACGTGCCCCAGGCGCTTTCGTTGGAAAGGCCAAAGTGCCGTATGGTGCCTTTGTCGACTTCCCGCTGCAGAGCCTCTAGCGCGTCTTCAATATGGTTCAGTGTTTCAGTCTTGTCCTGAGACGATGGATCATAAGACCAGTTCTTGCGAAACATGTAAGAGCCGCGATTGGGCCAGTGAAATTGATAAAGGTCGATGTAATCCGTCTTTAGCCGGCGCAGCGAACCTTCGATCGTCTCGGGAATGGTTTTAGATGAAATCGGTGCACCGTTCCGAACAAATCCCAACCCTTCACCCGAATGCTTGGTCGCCAGAACAACCTGATCACGGCGCCCTGACTTATTATTCCACTGTCCAATAATCTCTTCCGTCTTTCCCACCGTTTCCGGGCCCATTGGGTTCACGGGATACATTTCGGCAGTGTCAATGAAATTGACCCCATGTTCCAGTGCAAGATCAATCTGGGCGTGTCCCTCTTCGGCTGTGTTTTGGGTACCCCAGGTCATGGAACCCAGGCACAATTCAGACACAAGCAGGCCGGTCCGGCCCAATGGGTTCATTTTCATACTCAACCTTTCGGAGTTGTAATTTGGCGCAGAGTATCAAGACCATGCACGGGGGCAAGCACGCATCGAGAATTGGTCACCGAGTCAAATCCATCAAAGTGCTGTGATCACGCGTGAACTATTGCAAACAAGCGCTTGCGATGCTGTACCATGGAATCATGACGACATATCCAAGCGTTGTTCTTTTTCTTTGTTTGACTCTGGCTAGCGTGCTGGGGATTGGCACGAGTAACGCCGCACCCACGCGCTATCAACTTGATACCGACGCCTCGCAGGTTGGCTTTCTTTACGTGTTGAACGGGGCCGAACAAAAAGGCACAATGCCCGTGAGCCAGGCCAATCTGACGATTGACCCGCTAGACCTACAAACCGCGCAGGTTGATGTCAGCGTCGATGTTCGCAAGGCCCGTACAGGACTGATATTTGCTACCGAAGCCCTGAAAGCCCGATCCGTTCTGGACTCAGCAGAATTTCCAAGCATTCGATTTGTCGCAACAGAGGTTCAACTTGGCACAAACGGACGCATCTCGGATGGTGCCGTCATCACAGGGAACCTTACGATGCGCGGAGTGACCAAACCCATAACCTTTGAGGCTCACCTCTACCGGATACAGGGCAGCCAACCAGAGGACCTGTCTCAGCTGACAATCCGGCTTACCGGGTCGGTTACCCGTTCCGATTTTGGGGCCAATGGCTTTAGCAACCTTGTAGGTGATGTCATCAAGCTGGATATTCTGGCCCGAATTGTAGCCCGGCGCTAAAAAATTCGAAAACGACACGCAATCGTCGAATAAACACAAGCGGTAAATAGCGTCATGCCAATGATCGGTCGTTATGCGCCTTCTCATTTCATTTGCCGCCCTTTTCTTGTCCGTCATCCTGCTGCAGCTTTCGACCGGCGGCGTCGGGCCGTTAGATGCGATTTCGGGACTCGCAATAGGCTTTTCCACTGCCGAAATTGGCATGTTGGGCTCCGCGCACTTCTTTGGCTTTTTCATTGGCTGTTGGTGGGCACCGCGCGTGATGGGAAGTGTAGGCCACAGTCGGGCCTTTGCCGCTTTCACGGCGGCAGGCGTGATCGGGTTGATCGCCCATATGATGGTAGAAAACCCGTACGCCTGGGCCGTGATGCGGATTGCGACCGGCCTTTGTGTCGCGGGTTGTTACACAATCGTGGAAGCCTGGTTGCAGGCCAAAGTGACAAATAAAAACAGAGGTCGGGCAATGGGAGTCTACAGGGTTGTCGACACCACCGGATCTTTGGGCGCGCAGTTGATCATCGGGATCCTGACACCTGCACACTATTTTTCGTATAACCTGCTTGCAATCGTCTGCTGCGCGGCCCTGTTGCCGCTCACGCTGACAACCAACAGGCAGCCCGAAACGCCAGCTGCTGCACGGTTGCGCCCAATGCTGGCGGTAACGCGTTCACCGTTGGCCGCAGCGGGCGTGGTGGTGGCGGCTCTTTCCACAGCATCATTTCGGATGGTAGGGCCTGTTTATGGCTTGGAGGTTGGCCTGACCACAGGACAGATCGCCTGGTTTCTCGCTTCTTTTGTTCTGGGCGGTGCCCTTTCGCAAATCCCTGTGGGCTGGTTGGCCGACAAATACGACAGACGATGGGTCCTGATCTGGCTATCGCTGGCGGCAGTTGTGAGTTGCGCCATCACTGTGGCCAGCACAGGCCTGGGAACAACCGGGATCATGCTGACGGCTGGACTATTCGGTGTCACCACATTCCCGATTTTTTCGGTTTCTGCCGCCCATGCCCATGATTTTGCCGATAACTCAGAAAGGGTCGAATTATCAGCGGCACTCATGTTCTTTTACGCACTAGGGGCAATTGCCGCTCCTTTGGTCGCGTCCAAGTTGATCGACGCCTATGGGCCGCCGGCGTTATTTGTAATGATTTCCGCCGGACACATCGCGCTTGCCATCTTTGGCATTGTCAGAATGGGCAGGCGCCCCAGCCCGGATCAACGAACGAATTTTGTATCGACTCCTCGCACATCGTTCACAGTTGGACGGTTGTTCGGGCGCAGTCGCGATCAGAAAGATGATACAGCGACCGACTGACTGGTCTTGGTTGCAACCTTGGGCTAAAGCTGCATCAAACCTACACCAAAGGCACCACTGATGACCCGTCACCTGATTACATCCGCAATCCCCTACATTAACGGGATCAAACACCTCGGAAATCTGGTGGGTTCGCAATTGCCTGCCGACCTTTATGCGCGTTATTTGCGAGCGCGCGGGTATGAGGTGCTGTTTTTGTGCGCCACTGACGAACACGGCACCCCCGCCGAACTTGCCGCTGCAAAGGCAGGCAAAGCTGTCGCAGAATATTGTGCCGAAATGCACGCCGTTCAGTCTCACATCGCACAGGGTTTCCGGCTGAGCTTTGATCATTTCGGACGCTCATCCAGCGAGCAAAATCACAAGCTGACGCAACATTTTGCCGGTAAGCTTGACGATAACGGACTGATTGGCGAAGTAACCGAGAAACAGGTCTATTCGATCGCAGACGGACGGTTTTTGCCTGATCGTTACATAGAAGGAACCTGCCCTAATTGCGGTTATGACAGGGCGCGCGGCGACCAATGCGAAAACTGCACCAAACAGCTTGATCCAACGGATCTGATTGACCCGCGCAGCGCAGTATCTGGTTCAACCGATCTGGAAGTGCGCAAGACGAAGCACCTCTATTTGCGCCAATCAAACCTCAAAGATGCTCTGGACGAATGGATCAACAGCAAGTCCGACTGGCCGGTACTCACCACATCAATTGCCAAGAAATGGCTGCATGATGGAGACGGCTTGCAGGATCGCGGCATTACACGCGATCTTGACTGGGGCATTCCGGTCAAAAAGGGCAATCAGGAATGGCCGGGCATGGAAGGAAAAGTCTTTTATGTCTGGTTCGACGCCCCAATCGAGTACATTGCCTGTGCAGGCGAATGGGCCGAAGCTAACGGGACGAATTGGGAGCGCTGGTGGCGCACCGATAAAGGTGCGGACGATGTGCGCTATACGCAGTTCATGGGCAAAGACAACGTGCCGTTCCACACGCTCAGTTTTCCGGCTACAATTCTGGGGTCTGGCGAGCCGTGGAAAATGGTCGACCATTTGAAGTCTTTCAATTACCTCAACTATGACGGCGGCCAGTTCAGCACTTCGCAGGGACGCGGCATATTCATGGATCAGGCGCTTGAAATACTGCCTGCGGATTATTGGCGCTGGTGGTTGTTGTCACATGCCCCGGAGTCTTCGGACAGCGAATTTACATGGGACAATTTTCAGGTGTCGGTAAACAAGGATCTGGCCGACGTGTTAGGGAATTTCGTCAGCCGTATCACCAAGTTCTGCCGCTCCAAGTTTGGCGAGGCAGTTCCAGAGGGTGGCGAATTTGGCGCAGAAGAGACTGCTCTGATAAGCGAACTCACGACCCGTATTCGCGCCTACGAGGCCCATATGGAGGCGATGGAAGTACGCAAATCAGCACAGGAATTGCGGGCCATCTGGTCACTGGGTAACGAATTCCTGCAAGGCGTCGCACCCTGGAGTACGTTCAAAACCGACCCCGACCGCGCCGCAGCACAGATCCGGCTCGCGTTGAACCTTATCCCTGTTTACGCCGTGCTGAGCGCACCGTTCATCCCCGACGCAAGTGCTGCCATGCTGGCTACGATGAATGCCGAAGGCACCCAATGGCCCGATAATGTTGAATCCGCGATCAATGCAATGAATCCTGGCCACAGCTTCGACGTGCCTGAAGTGCTATTTGGTAAGATTACCGACGAAGAACGGGACGACTGGCAATCCCGTTTTGCCGGAATTCGCACCTGAATAATAAAATACAATTTCCACCGCGCGCAGTTCCTCTATTAGCCCCCCGGCTAGAAGTACTTTTTCTTCCTCTAAGTATTCTTCGGTTTCAGTCTTGATGCTTTGCAAGAGGCACCATTCTTCATATGCATCTTCGTCGCGAACATAATCTTCATTTTGCTTTTGTTCGATTTTTAGGCGGTTCTGAGTTTTGTGTTTTTGCTTCTCAACAGGGTCTTCAAGTCGCTTCAAAAGAGCGTCATGTTCGGAACGCTTGGATTTCAATCGTTCGTATGCCTGATCAAAGTCATCTCCAAGCGGAGCACGCCATTTCTTACGTCCGATCACACTCTGCAAGGCCAACGGGACCTTGCGTTGGTAGAAGTATCTACCATGCTCGATTAGCATATATCTTGGCTTAGTCAGGGGCATCTGGGTACCGAAAATCGCTCTGAAAGTACCGAAAACGGGCACCAATTGCGCCCATATTAAGGCAAAAGCACATATTTTTTAATGGGATGAAGTATATGGTGGGCGACCCTGGAATCGAACCAGGCGTGCGTCTCCGCGAGGGAGTTACAGTCCCCTGCCACACCTTGCGGCCTGTCGCCCACGGACCGGGCAATGATTGCGCCGGACGTGAAGGCGTGATTACTAGCGCACAATTAGGGCGTCAACCGCAAATATCCAAAGTGGCGCGGGCGCAATGGTACGGACCGTAACATGGGGCTTGAAACAATGAAGAAACCCAAGTGGGTTGTCGAAAAAGAACAGGCAAAAAAAGCCACTGGCGCTGAGACAGTATGGCTGTTTGGCTTGCATGCTGTACGCGATGCACTGGAAAACCCGGCGCGACAGAAACTGCGACTGATACTGACACCGAATGCGCGGACAAAGCTCGCGGCAGCCGTGGAAATGTCTGGAATGACGCCGGAAGTCGTTGAACCCCGGCGATTTTCAGCCCCCCTGGATCCCGGATCGGTCCATCAGGGGGCCGCTCTTGAGGTCAAGCCCTTGCACTGGGGAAGCCTGTCGGAGGTGTGCATCGGCGCCGAAGTTCCGCGAGTCATCCTGCTGGATCGCGTAACTGATCCGCATAATGTTGGTGCGATACTAAGATCCGCAGAGGTGTTTGGGGCATCTGCTGTAATTGGAACCCGACATCACTCAGCACCTGAAACCGGTGCTCTGGCCAAAACTGCGAGCGGGGCGCTGGAACGTCAGCCCTATCTGCGTATGCGGAACCTTTCTGATACGATCATTGAGTTGCAGCAAATGGGATATTTAGTCCTGGGGCTGGACGGTTTGGCAGATCAGACCATTGAACAGGCCACAAATGGCAAGACGGACAGGGCCATTGCGCTGGTGTTAGGAGCCGAGGGTCCAGGATTGCGCCAAAAGACAAAAGAGACCTGCGATGCATTGGTCAAGATTGATGCAGCACGTGGGTTTGGATCGCTCAACGTGTCAAATGCAGCGGCTGTTGCCCTATATGCAACATTGAAACGAGCCTGATCATAGGCGCGGCAAGTGGTCACATCTTCGTCACCAGATCTTTAAACAGGCTCTTGAGCCCCTAATTTGTTAGTTACGTAACCGGTTCGGAACCCCGGTTGCACCTTCACTGTCCCTCGTTCCGCTACTGGCGCCCGGGTCTTTTGGACATCGGGCGCTTTTTTATCTGCACGACGCGATGTAGGGAGAGGCATGACTTACTACCAACATGATTTCCTGAAGGCGGTTTTGCGACGTACCAACCGCGTCGCAATGGTTGGCGTGTCTCTGAACCCTATTCGGCCGAGCTATTTCGTAGCGCGGTATTTGTGGCTGAAAGGGTTTGAGATTTTTCCAGTTAATCCCGGGCACGCCGGTGACGATTTGTTTGGCCAACGGGTTGTTGAGTCCCTATCTGACATCGACGGGCCCGTCGACATGGTCGACATCTTTCGCCGCTCGGAGGCCGTACCCGCCATCGTGGACGAGGCATTGAATGTATTCCCCGATATCGCAACCATCTGGATGCAAATTGGGGTCATGCATGCCGATGCTGCCGCAAAGGCCGAGGCGCGTGGCGTTACCGTGATACAGAATCTTTGCCCCAAGATGGAATATCAGCGCCTGTTCGGCGAATTGCGCATGGCCGGCATCAATACCGGAGTCATCTCATCAAGGCTCTGAAACAGAGGCGCAAAACGACGCCCCCTAGCCTGAACGGCTGGCCTTTTCGGCAATTCCACTTCGACCCTGGCGTCGTGTTAGTTCGGCCAGCACATCCTCCAGCGCAACGTCGCGGGCGGCCAACATGACCAGAAGGTGATAGAGAACGTCGGCGGCCTCTGCCGTCAGCGCAGATCGGTCCCCTTTGACAGCCTCAATAATTGCTTCGACAGCTTCTTCCCCGAATTTTTCGGCGCATTTTTCCGGGCCTTGCGCCAGTAACTTTGCGGTCCAGCTGCTGTCAGCATCAGCAGCTTTCCGAGATTCGATCGTGGCAAATAATTCTTCTAGGATCATGTCAGCCTCATGGGGATTCCGGCAGCAGCCATATGGGTCTTTGCTTGTGCGATGGTAAAGTCGCCAAAGTGAAAGATCGACGCTGCAAGCACCGCGCTGGCACCGCCTTTGGTCACGCCTTCGACCAGATGGTCTAGTGTTCCTACTCCACCGCTTGCAATGACGGGCACATCGACAGCGTCCGAAATGGCGCGGGTCAAAGGCAGGTTGAACCCTGCCCGCGTGCCGTCCCGATCCATAGACGTCAGCAGGATCTCGCCCGCCCCTTTCTCCGTGACTATCTGGGCAAATTCAATTGCATCAATACCGGTCGACCGGCGGCCGCCATGGGTAAATATCTCCCACTTGCCCGCCTGTACCGTTTTTGCGTCGATGGCAACAACGATACATTGGCTGCCAAACTGGTCGGCGGCCTCGGTCACGACCTCGGGTCGCGCCACAGCGGCAGAATTGAACGAGACTTTATCAGCACCGGCTAGCAACAGATCGCGCACGTCCTCGCGACTGCGTACGCCGCCGCCGACAGTCAGGGGGATATAACACTGCTCTGCAGTGCGGCGCACTACGTCAAACATGGTGCCCCGGTTTTCATGGGTGGCCTTGATATCAAGAAAGCAAAGCTCATCCGCACCAGCGGCATCATAGGCCTTGGCGCTTTCAACCGGATCACCCGCATCGACCAAATCAACGAAATTCACCCCTTTGACAACGCGGCCTTCCGCAACGTCCAGACAGGGGATGATGCGAGTCTTCAGCATACGACGTGCTTTCGGCAATGGTTGTGGGTCACGCGAAGACTTCCTTTTGAGGGTCCTGCGCGACCCGCCTTAGGGCATTTCGGGATATCATGATGTGAAAAGGCATGATCGTCGTAAGGTACAATCGGCCGCCAAAATTGTGCGGGTGCACCCAAGTCGCCAGATATATCCGCCCCTCTCGCGACATTACCGACACGCGAAAATCCAGATGCCGGTCATTGAATCCTGCAATCAGTTCATCCGGTGTTTCAAATTCGACGGGAAAAATACCGACTTTGTCCTTTGATGGTGGTCCATCGTTGGACAGACCAAATGGCGTAGTTAACAGTCGACGTAGTGTCATCAGAAACTTCACCCATCTGGGAAAATCCGAAATCAACTCAGCCGCTTTTCGAGGCGGCATTTCTGCATCAACGACATAACAATCCAGGAAATCCCTAGGGCCGACACGTTCATTCAACCTGCTCTGACGGGGGAGCTTTGTTTCAGTAACTCTGTTTGATCCCATGACATTTCAGTCCTTAAGGGCCGCCAATGCCGCGGCCAGATCGATCGCCCCATCATAAAGCGCGCGCCCCGAGATTGCACCGTTCAATTCTGCGCCACAATCGCGCAGGGAGATCAGATCCTCCAGCGACGACACGCCCCCTGATGCAATCACTGGGATCGAAACAGCATGCGCCAGCGCCGCAGTAGCATCGATATTGGGCCCCTTCATCGCACCATCCCGCATGATGTCCGTGTAAATGATCGCAGCGACACCTGCGTCCTCAAAAGAACGCGCCAGATCGGTGACCATCACGTCGGTTTCCGTGGCCCAGCCTTTGGTCGCCACGCGACCATTGCGTGCATCGATGCCCACGGCGACCTGCCCCGGAAAGGCGCGAGCGGCTTGACGCACCAGATCAGGATTTTCGACGGCTACAGTACCCAGAATGACACGTGCCAATCCCTTTTCCAACCACCGCTCAATCGTTGCCATATCTCGGATGCCGCCGCCCAATTGCGCTGGCACTTTGGTCTTTGACAGGATCGCCTCGACTGGCACCGCGTTGACAGGTTCACCTTCAAATGCGCCATTGAGGTCCACCAGATGCAACCACGCACAGCCTGCCTCAACAAACTCCATCGCTTGCGCCGCCGGGTTGTCGTTAAATACCGTCGATCGATCCATATCGCCATGCACAAGCCGCACGGCCTGACCGTCTTTGAGATCGATGGCAGGGTAGAGGATCATCAGGGTGCCCAGTTCAGAAAATTTGCGATGAGCCGAAGCCCGGTACTTTGGCTTTTCTCCGGGTGAAACTGCATTCCAAGCATGGTGCCAGCGCCAACAACGGCTGTGACATCTCCACCGTAGTCTACATGTGCCAAACGACTTGAAATATATCTCACATCCATTTGATATGAATGCACAAAATATACATGGTCGCCAGTTTCAATTCCGTCAAATATCGCGTGATCAGATTCGACGACCAAATCGTTCCAACCCATGTGCGGCACCTTTAGTGCAGGATCAGACGGTACAATCCGTACGACCTCTCCCTCGACCCAGCCCAACCCCTTGGTGTCGGCATATTCGCGACCCCAAGACGCCATAAGCTGCATGCCGACGCAGATTCCCAAAAACGGTCGACCCTTGACCTCGACGGCCTCTCTCAAGGCGTCAAATAGCCCGCTATGACCGGTCAAAGAGGCTTGGCAGGCCGGAAATGCGCCATCGCCTGGCAGCACAATACGATCAGCGCGCGCCACAACGTCGGCGTCACCGGTAACGACCACCTTACCTGCATTGGTTTCAACCGCCATGCGCTGAAACGCCTTTTCAGCGGAATGCAAGTTGCCGCTTTCGTAGTCGATAATTGCCGTCAGCATTGCTCTAAAGCGCGCCCTTGGTCGAAGGTAGCACGCCAGCACTGCGCGGGTCCGGCTCTACCGCCTCTCGCAACGCGCGCGCGACGGATTTGAACGTGGCCTCAGCAATGTGATGGCTGTTGATGCCGTGCAGCGCATCTATGTGCAGCGTGATCCCACCGTGGGTACTGAACGCCTGAAAGAACTCGCGCACCAATTCTGTGTCAAAGGTTCCTATCTTGGCAGTCGGCAGATCGGCATTCCAGATCAGGTAGGGCCTCGCCGACAGATCCAATGCGCAACGCACCTGCGCATCATCCATCGGCAACAGGCAGGATCCGTAGCGACGAATGCCTTTCTTGTCGCCCACCGCCTGAGCCAGCGCTTGCCCCAAGGCGATCCCGGTGTCCTCAACCGTGTGGTGGTCATCGATGTGCAGATCACCGGCCGCTGAAATTTTCATGTCAATCAAGGAGTGGCGCGCAAGCTGGTCCAGCATGTGATCAAAAAAACCGATCCCAGTCGCATTCGCATAGGCGCCCGTTCCGTCGAGGTTGACTTCGACGGAAATATTGGTTTCGGTCGTCGCCCTTGTGATTTTGGCAGTGCGCATTTGTCGTTTCCTGATCGTTTCGCCGATCTTATAGGCGCCTCATGTCGCCGCGCCAAGCGGCGCTTTGAGGGATTGCAGACCCCGTGTCCTATATGTCAGCTTGGGGTAAGTTTAATGGAGCATTTCAATGACAACCTGCGTCTTCATCCAGATTCGCTGCACCCCAGGAAAAACCTATCGCGTCGCCGAAGAGATCGTTCTGAGAGAAATCCATTCGGAACTTTATTCGACCAGCGGCGATTTCGATTTGCTAATGAAGCTTTATATTCCCAAGGACTTAGATGTCGGAAAATACGTCAATGATAACCTACTGGACATCAAGGGTATCGAGCGGTCTCTGACTACGCTAACATTTAAGGCATTCTAACAGGGCCAGAGTCTGATCCTGAATTAAGTTTTGGGGCGGACCCTTTTGATAAACTCCCAAAATGGCAATGCCGCCAATCCGCCGACGGCCCCCGCCACAAAACTCGGCAACGGAAATCCCAGAATCCTGATCCAGAGAAAACCGGCCAGTTGCCCGGCGATGAGCATTACAACAATCGTAAGACCAAGCCGCTGCCAAAGCGGAAGTTTCATATCGTTTTCTCCGTTCAGTTAGGCGTCGGTATCAGTCGTCTCCGCCCAGCGCTTGGGCTGCAGACCCCAAAGTCAGAAATGCAAATCCCGAAGTAATCATATTGATCCCAACCATGAGGCCGACCGCCCAGGCCGCAGTACTGGGCAGTTCAGCTATGATCAGGACACCTACAGCAATCCCGATCAGACCCGAAAACATCATCCAGCCCCAGCCATCGTTCGGGCGCAGTTTGCTGGCCATCGCGGCCTCCATTGCGCCTTGTGCAATAAATGTGATGGCCAAAAGAACCGTCAGCCCGATAATGCCGGCAAATGGATCAAAGGCCAGCCAACATCCAACAACCAGATATAAAAGGCCAATCAGCAGGTTCCAAAGGAACCCACCCCATTCCCGGACCGAGAACGATTGCCACATTTGGAATGCCCCCGAGATGATCAAAAGCCAGCCGATAAATATCTTGGCGGCAATTGTTGTAGCGAGCGGAAATACAATCGCGAGAAAACCCATTATGATAAGGGCAATTCCCAACCATTTCAGCCCTTTGGCGAAGCGACCATCCGCGGCATCAATCTCATTGTTGTCCATGCTGTACCTGCTATTCTTTTCGCTTGAAAAGACTGTAAACGTGCATTGTTGGCGGGTCAATTCAAGGCTCACGTCGCGCAAAGCAACCGAAAGCCAAGCGTCAAGAATATGTTTAGCGCCCCCAACCTTGGTCAAACAGGCCTTCGCCGTAACAAGTAGATATCCATTATCCAACCGTGCGAGGCACGGGCAGCCGCACGCGTTTTGATAATATCGGGGCCAGTTTGTTTTAGAGGACCGGTTTTCAATATTTGTTCGGGCATACCAAGAAATGCGCCCCACCAGACATCGATTCCCGTTGCGTTCAACGTCTGGAACGCACAATTGCCGTCCAGCATTACCACAACGGTGTCTGCGCCATCAGGCCAGCCATTTTCGCGCAAGCGGCGTCCTGTTGTGATGACGACGGCACCGCCCACTGTGTTCAAAGGGATTGCATGCGCAGCCGTCAGAATTTGCAAAGATGTAAGGCCGGGTACAACTTCGATCCGTGGCATGGGCAGTATTCGCGCGGCGATACGCAACGTGCTGTCATAAAGCGACGGGTCGCCCCAGACCAGCAACGCGACAGTCTCTGCCTTTGGATTCTGCTCAATTTTTTCGGCCCAGATGCGTGCAATCTCGTCGTGCCAGTCCTCAACTGCATCAAGGTAGGATAATGCAGGATCGCGCACCGGCATTCTAAACAGCGCGGTCGCATCGTCCGTTGGCCGTATCTTCGCTACAATACACTGACGCAGATCGGCAAGATCGGACTTGTCGCGTCCTTTGTGCGGAATGAGGATGAGATCAGCTTCAGCAATAGCCCGCTTCGCTTGTCCGGTCAGGTGATCCGGATTGCCAGTACCGATTCCAATGAGGGAAAGCGTCGTCATGGGGGATGAGTGCGACGTTCACCGCCGCACTCAATGGTATCATGCTGCGTTCAGCAGACGGTTGGTAAAGATCGTACTGGTTTTTGCACCGCGCAGCGTTTTAGCGGCAGCAAGCACGGCCAGATCGGCGATGGGTTCCATCAGCACAACCAGCATATAGGCGGCACCAAAGCTGGCAATTGACGTCATGTTTTCTGCGCCAACGCCCTGACCATAGATCGCCCAGAAGGCAACCCAAGCAACAACGCCGCCCTGATAGACTGCGGACATTTTCAGGACCTGTGTGTAATCCAGATCAACATAGGCCGTTGCTTCAGGCACGACTCGTTTTGCCAGTGCTGTCATTGCAAAAAGCGGGAATAACAGCGTGGAAATGTTTACGAAATACATTGGAAGATCGGTGGGGGCAAAAAACGTACCCTGAATGGCTAGGCCTGCGGCAAGGCCCATCGCGGCAGGACCCGCACCAAGCAACAGGAACAGCGTTGTGCCCAGAATAAAGTGGACTTCAGAGACGCCGACCGGAAAATGCGGCAAGACTTCAAAAAAGACGAACACGCCGATGGCCGACAGTATAGTGCGGACCACGAATGACGCCTGACTATGGGTTTTCAGATCATCCACCGCAAGTTTCAGCGTATAACCCGCCGCTGCAGCGGCCGTCCCATAGGCAAAAACCATTTTTGCGCCGTCGACAACGCCCGGTTCAATATGCATCTCTCGTTCTCCTTGCCGCCCACCCGGCGGTCTGTTGGTGCCGGATGTCCGGCGGTTTCCTAGTGATGGCAGGTCTCCTGACTTACGGATTATTGCGAACCCGAGCCTTCCCAGTCCTTAAAGAACCAGTGGCATCATGTCGGGCCGCGTGCCGTTCACAGTTGCGGGGGCAGTCAGGGCTTCACACCCGGTTCCCTTTTCAGGCTGGATTACGCCAGCCACCATCAAGTTGAGCATTACAGCAATTTTACCCTGCGACAAGTACGTTCGCGACATCTATTCGTCCGCAAGCGGTCCATAAAGGATCAGCGCCGGGGCATTGCCGATTTCCAGCGCAAGTTGCGCAGCCAAATCAGCAACCGTGCTGCGATGCAGGTGTTGCTCGGGTGTGCTGACGCTTTCGGCCAAAAGTGCAGGCGTATCCCCGGGCAATCCGTACTTAATCAACGCCTCGACCAATAGCGGAAACGTGCGTTTACCCATGAATACAACCGTGGTTGCCATCGGATCAGCAAGCGCCGCAAGGTTAAGGTCGGAAGGCAAACTGCCGCTAACATCATGACCGGTCACAAACTGCACCCGGCGCGCCGTGAGCCGTCGTGTCAATGGAATACCTGCGGCTGCTGCAGCAGCACAGGCCGTTGGAATTCCAGGGATGACCTCATAGGGGATTTGCGCCCCACGAAGCGCTGTCAGTTCTTCCTCAAGACGGCCAAAGGTGCCGCCATCGCCAGACTTCAACCGCACGACACGTTGGTTTGTCTGTGCATGATCCACCAGCAACCGACTGACGTGATGCTGCTTGGGCGAGGCCCGCCCTGCCCGCTTTCCTACGCCAACAAGGTCAGCGCCGGCGCGCACATGTGACAGGATAGGACCGGATGACAGGTCATCAAAAAGCACGACATCGGCATGTTTCAATCGGTCTACTGCCTTGAGGGTCAGCAATTCAGGATCCCCCGGACCCGATCCGACAAAGCTGACAAAACCTGTCATGCCGCGTCCCGTGTGATCAGATGAAAGAACGTCCCCGAGACATTTCCCCGATGCGATCCGGTTTCAATCACCGGATTTCCGTCCGCATCAAAGACCTGTGCCAGCGGCGCGTCGGGCTGTTCAAGGATGGTAGAATAGTGAAACTCATGCCCCCGTAGCGCGACACCGGGCTCAGAACCCGGCATTGGGCTGTCCAAAACCGCGCGCCGGTATCCAAGATGGAACTTGCGTTTTTCGTAACTAGTCACAAGCCCCAGAAGCCCCGTCATCTGATGTCGGGCGCCATCCTTGTCGATCAACGCCGCGCCCAGCGCCATGTATCCACCGCATTCACCATGCACCGGTTTGGTCTCGGCATGCTTGCGCAGACCCTTCAAGAATGTGTCTGCAGCGGCAATGGTTCCGGCATGCAACTCTGGGTAGCCGCCCGGCAACCAGACAATATCCGCATCAGCATCAGGGGATTCGTCGGCAAGCGGAGAAAACGGCAATATCTCGGCTCCCGCTGCGCGCCAGCCAGACAGCAAATGCGGGTAGGTAAATGAAAATGCAGCATCCCGTGCAATCGCGATGCGCTGCGCAGGCGGTGGTGGCAATTGCCCCGGAGATGGAGGCATGACTGCGCCTGCAGCTGATCTGAGCGTGCCAATATCCACGTTTTCAGTCAGAAAAGTCGCGTAGCCAGCGATCGCCGCCTCAAGATCAGGATGTTCGACAGCCTGAATAAGCCCCAGATGACGCTCTGGCAGTTTAAGGTCGCCGCGACGTGGCAATGATCCCAGAACAGTAAGACCTGCGCGTTCCATCCCAAGGCGCGTAAGCCGCTCGTGGCGCGGACTGGCAACACGGTTCAGGATGACGCCCGCAAAGGGGAGATCCGGCAAGTATTGCGCAAATCCCAATGCTGTCGCCGCAGCAGATTGAGCTTGCCCGCTGACGTCAATAACCAGAACGACCGGCCATCCCATACGCTGCGCGGTTTCCGCACTTGACCCGAAACCGGACTGGCCCCGCGTTGCAACCCCGTCAAACAGACCCATTGATCCTTCGGCGACAGTGATGTCTGCACTATGGGCTTGCGCAGCGATAGCCCCTAACAACGGCTCATCCATAGCCCATGTATCAAAGTTGAAAGACGCCCGTCCCGCTGCCGCGAGATGAAAGGCCGGGTCAATGTAATCAGGCCCGCTCTTGAAGGGTTGAACCGCAAGCCCCTGATCGCGAAAAGCCCGCAACAACCCCAACATCACGGTTGTCTTACCGGTGCCCGACGCCGGAGCAGAAATCATCAAGCCCGGTGGATTAATCATCGCCGTGGCTCCAATTCGCCCATGCGCTGTCCGCCGTTTGTGGCCGGTATCGGCGGTCATAATCGGAGGCGTAAAGACAGGATTCTGTGAATCCCTCCGATGCAAGAACCGGACCAACAAGAATCAGCGCCGTACGGCTGATGTCAGGATCCAGCGTAGCTTCCAACGTAGTAAGGGTTGCGTGCAGAATACGCTCGTCAGGCCAGCTTGCCCGATAGACCACCGCAACCGGGCAATCTGCCCCGTAGGCGGGCGCCAGATCATTGACCACCTGTGCGACATTGCCAATCGAAAGATGGATCGCAAGCGTCGCACCGGTCGCCGCGAAATTGGCAAGGCATTCACCCTTTGGCATCGAAGAGGCGCGCCCCGGTGTACGGGTCAGAACGACCGACTGCGCAACACCTGGCAAGGTAAGCTCTGCGCCAAGAGATGCCGCCGCCGCAGCAAATGACGGCACGCCGGGTGTGACAGTAAAGGGAATGTCCTCTGCTTTTAGGCGGCGCAGTTGTTCCCCCATGGCCGACCAGACTGACAGGTCGCCAGAATGCAAACGCGCAACGTCATGACCTTCTGTGTTTGCCTTCCTAATTTCCGCAATTATGGCGTCAAGGTCCATGGCCGCCGAATTGATAATCCGCGCGCCCTCCGGGCAATGGGCAAGGATCGCCTCTGGCACCAAGGATCCGGCGTAAAGACACACCGGCGATGCTGCGATCAGGTCGCGCCCGCGCAGCGTCAAAAGGTCGGGCGCGCCGGGCCCTGCGCCGATGAAATGGACCGTCATTTTTGATCTCCGATCGCGATGGCACAGGTCGCCATGCGATCCTGCGAGATATGTCTTGGTGCCACAAGCCGCGCGCGCGCACCAGCAGCGGCAAGCGCAGACGCCTCAGCAACGCTGCCGGTGTTACGGGCCGCAGTCGCAGCCTTGGACTGAGTGAACGTTGTCTGCTCTATAAGGTCAATTTCACCAACCGGTATGACCGGCAAATCCAGCCTCAATGAAAGTGCGTTTAGCCCGTCGGCCTTGTCATCCGCCGTGGCAAGAGCTTGCGGAAGATGGTCGGTGCTGGCGCGCACGAAAGCATCCAGCAAGCTTTGTTCCGACGCGCCTGCGCGGAAACCAAACCCGGCAACAATCATAACGTCACGCTCCACTGGACAATCGGAAAACTGGCGCGCCAGCCGCGTTTTGTTCCTAAAGGCTGTGCCTGCGCAACATCGATGCGCAGTAATTCACCGCCGATTTTGATCTGCCATGCCGCCAGAAGCGCTTCGGCTTCCAGCGTTACACCATTTGCAACAAGACGCGTGCCCGGGAAATCACCTTGCAACCGTGAAAGCAGCGCCTCCGACAAACCGCCACCGACAAAGATGGCATCGGGTGCCGCTAACCCATTCAAAGCATCCGGCGCAACTCCAGTTCTGACTTGCAGGCGATCCACGCCAAGGCGGGCCGCGTTTTCGGCGATGCGTTTGGCGCGCATTTCGTCCTGCTCAATACTGATGGCCTGCGTTGTTGGATGCGCTAACAGCCATTCAATTGCGACAGAGCCGGATCCCCCGCCGATGTCCCACAGAGTTTCAAAAGCTCGGGGCGCAAGCGCAGACAAAGTAAGGGCGCGCACCGGGCGTTTGGTCATCTGCCCGTCGGTGTCAAACACATGATCTGGCAGGCCAGCGGCACGAGGCAGGGACTCTCCCGATCCGTCAACCGACACCGCAACACACACCGGGTGCACATACTTGCGGTCTGGAAGGCTTGCGGCCGTTGTTTCTGTGCAGGTCTCTCGCGGCCCGCCCAATGCTTCAAGAACCATCAGGGAACTATCGCCAAACCCCAAATTTGTCAGATAGCTGCCAAACTCACCAACTGCGTCCCCGTCCCGTAAAAGCACGACAATTTGTTGGCCGGGTACGAGATGCGGGCGCACGCGGGTCAGAGGGGCGGCATGTAATGCAACGCAGATTGTGTTCTCCAGCGGCCATCCCAGACGCGCCGCAGCTAGAGAAAACGTGGAAAATCCCGGAAAGGCCCGCCATTCCCCCGGTTCAAGAACGCGGGCAATGACGCTTCCGGCGCCAAACCAGAACGGATCGCCCGAGGCCAAGACCACAACGTTTCTATGCCGGTGGCCCATCAACAGCGGGATGCCATCGGTGAAAGGAACAGGCCATTCAACACGGCGCGCTTTGACATCGGGCAGAAGGTCAAGATGGCGCGGCGGGCCCATGACAACATCGGCTTGCGCAAGGGCAGCTTGACTTGCAGGCGCCAGACCGTCAGGTCCATCTTCACCCAATCCGATGATGGTCAGCCAAGGAGCGTCAGACATGCAGCCGAACCTTTTGATCCTTGGCGGTACGACCGAGGCCACAGCGATTAGTCGCGCGGTCGCTGCTGCCGGATTGAAGGCAACGGTGTCCCTCGCCGGTCGGGTCGAGCGACCTGCATCCCAACCGGTACCGCGACGCATTGGCGGATTTGGCGGTATAACCGGTTTGGCAGAGTACTTGCGCGTGCACCGGATCACCCACGTGATTGACGCCACACACCCTTTTGCGGCCCGGATGAGCCGCAATGCGATTGCCGCTTGTGCGCAAACGAGCATCCCGTTGGTGGCGTTTACTCGTCCGGGCTGGACCGAAGCAGCGGGCGATCACTGGCAACGCGTGGTTAACATCAACGCTGCGGCCACTTCTCTGGCCTGTCCCCCACGGCGTGTCATGCTCGCCGTGGGGCGCATGCATCTCGACGCATTTGCCCGAAACCCGCAGCATTTCTACCTGCTGCGGCTGGTTGATGAACCCGAAACACCGCCCGCTTTTCCGAACCATCATGTGCTGCTGTCGCGCGGCCCGTTCTCGGTAGAAAATGATCAAGCCCTCATGCAGGAATTCGCCATCGAACTGGTGGTATCCAAGAATTCGGGCGGCACCGGCGCCTTCGCCAAAATCGCCGCCGCGCGCGCGCTTGCCTTGCCCGTCTTGATGATCGACCGGCCATCCCTGCCCAATCGTACAGAGCTCTTTGGGGTTCAAGAGGTGTTGGACTGGATTCATGGCGCAATCGACCGTGGCGTGTAAACCAACGGCGTGCCATCACGCGCGATGAGTCTGGTCTGCGATGATCCGACAATGACCATGGTGCGCATATCCGCCATTTCAGGACGCGCCTCCGGTAGCGAAACAATCGAGATGCATTCGTCAGGTGTCGAGATCGCCCGACCGAAAACTACCGGACGAGCATCACCGCAGATATCCTGCAAGATGCGCAGCGCCTTTTCGAAACCTTCGGGTCGGGACTTTGATCGCGGGTTATAGAACGCCATGGCAAAATCCGCCTCTGCCGCTAAACGCAGGCGTTTCTCTATCAAAGACCAGGGTTTGAGATTATCCGACAGATTGATGGCACAGAAATCATGGCCCAAAGGCGCACCGACCCGGGCTGCGGTCGCCAGCATGGCGGTGATGCCGGGCAGAACACGAATGTCGAGATCGCGCCATTCGGCGGGCCCGGCCTCGATGGCCTCCAAGACCGCGGCTGCCATGGCAAAAACACCGGGATCACCGGAAGAGACAACAACAACCCGTGCGCCGCTGCATGCCAGTTCCAGCGCATGGCGCGAACGGTCAATTTCGACACGATTGTCGCTGGCATGAAGCGCCAACCCGTCGCGCGGCGGGACACGCGCGACATATGGGATGTAACCGACGATATCCGTCGCCTCGTCCAGGGCTTGTGTGACTTCAGGCGTCACAAGATCGTCCGCCCCCGGCCCCAGCCCAACAATGGCGATCCGGCCCGTCATGGGCGACGTCCCTGACCGTGCACCACAATAATCGAAAAATAAGGCGTCACCTTTCCCTCCGCCTCGGACAGTCTGGTCACCGACTGGGAAGGCATTGTGGCATATTCAACAAGCCACGCAGAGTCATACCGCTCGGCGGCGCGAAGGGCAGTTCGGATTTTGTCAATGTTACGCCCAATTTTCATGATGACCAGCGCATCCGCGCTTTTCATATGATTGGTCAGGTCCGGTTCGGGCAATGTGCCCATCAGAACGCACAATACATCATCGCCCCATGTCACTGGCATTCCTGTTGCGGTCCAGGCACCGGACATGCCGGTAATGGCCGGAACAACCTGAACCGGAACACTGTCTTTCAGCCGGGTATAGAGGTGCATGAAAGACCCGTAGAAAAACGGATCACCTTCGCACAACACAACCACGTCTTCACCGGAATCGGCCAGATTTTTCAGGGTCGTGGTGCACTCAGCATAAAAGGTCGAGAGGCAGGCATTATATGCCGGATCGCCTAGCGGAATTTCGGTTGTGACCGGGTATTCCATTGGAATTTCCATTACTTCCGGGGATAACATGCCATTCACGATACTGCGCGCCTGCCCTGCACGTCCGGCTTTGCGAAAAAAGGCGACGTGGCGGGCAGTTCGGAGCAACCGATCAGAGCGCACGCTCATCAGGTCCGGATCGCCCGGACCAAGACCAACACCGTAAATCGTTCCGCTGCTCATTCCGCTCGGCTCGCGATAGCATTGACGGCGGCGACGGTGATAGCACTGCCGCCCAGCCGCCCATGCACGATACAACACGGCGTTGGCTGTGCGGCCCACAGCGCATCCTTGCTTTCCACGGCCCCGACAAAGCCAACCGGGCATCCGACAATTGCAGCAGGGCGCGGGCAATCAGGATCTTCCAGCATGTTCAGCAGATGAAAAAGCGCTGTGGGCGCATTGCCGATGGCAACAACCGCCCCCGCAAGATGGGGTCGCCAAAGTTCCAGCGCAGCTGCAGAGCGCGTGTTGGACATTTCTGCCGCCATTTCGCGCACCCCGTCATCATGAAGCGTGCAAATGACCACATTACCGGCCGGTAGGCGCGCACGCGTTATGCCTTCACTCACCATCCGTGCATCACATAGGATGGGCGCCCCGTTTTCCAGCGCCGCGCGGGCCGCGCTTACGAACCCATCTGAAAAACATAAATACTCCTCAAGCCCGACCATCCCGGCGGCATGGATCATGCGCACCGCAACTTGCTCTTCATCAGGGCCAAAACGCTCCAGATTGGCCTCTGCGCGGATCGTGGCGAAGGATTGCAGATAGATCGCTGCACCATTGGTTTCGTATTTGTAAGGCATTGCTATGTCATCTCGGTCAGGATGTCCGCAGGCGTAAGTCCGGCGCGCTCTGGGCAGGCTTGTGCATTGCCATTGCGGATAATGTCAAACACACCTTTTCCGCCAACTAAAGTGAGATCGGCGGGATTGGATCGGGCGCAACCTTTGGCGCAACCAGAGACATGCAGACTGCCTTTGACGCGCGGCGCGAGTTGTCGCGCAAGGCCCCTTGTTTCGACTGCAGCACTGCCGCATCGCGGCGCACCGGGACAGGCATCCACATTTAATAGTGGATCGTCGGGTTTGCTGATCAGACTGTCGTGAAAAAGGCCGGCAGCGCCCTCCAAAAGCAACAGTCGCCATGGGGTGGTGCGGACGGCCGAGACAGGAGACAACACTTCTGCCAAAGCACTCGCCTCAATTTGACCAAATGGTATGCCGACCAGCTGACCCAGTTGCGTCTGGCCCGGTTCAGGTCTGGCGATTTCTGGCGCAATCGCCGCTGCGGTCCACTCCTCCGGCAAACTTTCGTTTTGCAACAGTCGATTCATGCGCGTTGTGGCGTCAGGAGCTTTTCTGGCAAACCAGTTGGCGAGCATGATTATCCCGTCGATGGCTTCCGCTTCGGTGACTGCCTGCCCCAAACTGGCCCCGTCGGCACGCAGCATAAGATCACCCTCATCCCCGCGTTCCAAACGGATGTCAGCCGAGTCTTTCGCCAACACAGGCACCGGCCCGGTGTCGATGGCAAATCCGAATTTGGCCGGTAGCGACGGTAGCTCAGCAAGGCGATCGATAAGCGACTTTGTCAGACGACAGGTCAGATCACCCGATTGCCAGAACGGCGTCACCAGGATGTTGCGGCGACTCTCGAGTGTCGGGTCATCGTCCAGCACGCCAAGCGCAGCAAGGTCATCCAACAGCGCGACGTGACTCTCTTCGCGCACGCCACGCAGTTGTAAGTTGGCCCGGTTCGTGAGTTCAATCAGTCCGTTGCCGTAAGCATTCGCCAAATGACAAATGGCACCGATTTCTTTTGCGCCAAACCGACCTAAACGCGGCCGTATACGCACGACCAAACCATCTCCCGACATCATCGGACGATAGGCCCCCGGGCACCAGCCTTTGATCTTGGTTGTCATTCCGCCACCTGAAGTGTTGCGCGGATGGAATTTCTCTTGCTCTTCCAAAGCCCTGCGGTGTCTAGGGCGGCGAAACGATCCTGCATGGCGGCATATGCACCGCTGTTTTCGGTTTCCAGAAAAGCGGCGACGGTAGGGTCGCCCAGTGTCGCCTCGTAGTATAGGTCAAACAAATGTGGTGGCACGACGCGCGCCAGATGGGCGAATGCCGCCATGTGATCGAGTGTAGCTGCAATTTCCGCCGCTCCGCGAAATCCGTGCCGCATCATGCCCGCAAGCCAGCCCGGATGTGTCGCGCGCGCCTGCACGACGCGGGCGATTTCTTCTGGCAAGGCGCGAGTTTTTGGCGCGTCGGGGTCGGTGTTGTCCAAATGATAGAGCGCCGCTTGCCCACCCGTAACAGCCTGAGCAGCGGCAAAACCGGCCTCGTGTGCGGCGTAGTCACTTGCCAGCAACAGATCGGTTTCGGGCAAATCCTGAAGATGGACAAACCCATCGGCGTTCACGACGCGCTGGCGCAATCCTTCCTCATCTTTCTTATGTGTATCGCCGTCCAGCGCCCACGCGCTTGCGGCCAACCAAGCCGCGCCAGCGCGTTCGCGACCTGCCTCTGAGTAATCCTCTATCCCCGACGCCATGCCCAAACCGTAGCTACCCGGAGCGGGGCCATATACACGCACGGCATTTTTGCCAACGTAGGGGTTCCAGTCGGGGGCTTCGTCGCGTTCGGCAAGAACACGGGTGGCCTGACCAAAAAGTGCAGATAGCGTCGGAAAGACATCTCGGAACAAGCCAGAGACCCGCAAAGTCACATCGATACGGGGACGATCCAGATCAGTGATCGGCAAAACCTCGATCCCGGAAACGCGTTCGGTTCCTGCATCCCAGACCGGGCAAACCCCCAAAAGACAAAGCGCCATGGCAAATTCTTCGCCCGCCGTGCGCATCGTCGCCGATCCCCAGAGATCGACAATCAGACCACGCGGCCAATCCCCGTGATCCTGCAAGTGTCGTCGGACAAGTTCATCGGCAAGCTTCACGCCTTGCGCATAGGCGCTGCGCGTGGGGACCGAACGTGGGTCGGTTGTGAACAGATTACGCCCGGTCGGCAGTACATCAGTGCGACCGCGAAAGGGTGACCCAGAGGGCCCGGCCTCGATCCGCCTTCCATTCAGTGCATCCAGCAGAGACTGCCGCTCCCCCGCAATGGCGGGGCCAATGTCAAAAGGTGTTGTCGCCTGCGGTGTGCGGCCCCAAACATGCAGACCATCGCCAAACTGGCTTTCCTTGATATCACAGACAAAGCGATCGATGCGGGTGATTGCCTCTGCCGGGCATGTCGCGTTGGTGACGCCAAGATCTTCCTCGACGCCCAGCGCCTGTGCCTCCGCGCGGATATCAGATTGCAGTCGATCCCGGCGGCTCGGGTCCAGTCCGTCCGCGTTGGAAAACTCATCCAGCAAAGCCTCGAGTCGCGTCAAACGGCCCGGCGTGCCGCTTTGTTTCAGCGGGGCCGGGATGTGGCCAAGCGTGACAGCGCCAATGCGCCGCTTGGCCTGCGCGGCCTCACCCGGATCATTGACGATAAACGGATAGATCACTGGCAATGGGCCGATCAGCGCCTCGGGCCAGCAGGCGTCGGACAGTGCCACTGATTTGCCCGGCAACCACTCCAGCGTTCCGTGCGCGCCGATATGGATCAGTGCGTCACATTTACTGCGCAGCCAGAGATAAAACGCGACGTAGCCGTGGCGGGGCGTGCGCGAAAGGTCGTGGTATTCTTCATCACGAAGGGCCGGCGTGCCGCGTTCAGGTTGCAGCGCAACAAGGGCCTGTCCCCGCGGGGACGCTGCAAAATGAAAGTGTCCCGCAATGCAGTCAGGGTCTGTTTCGGGAGACCCCCAAGCCGCGAGCATATCATCCCTCAAAGACTGCGGAAGCTTCGCAAGAGCGTTTTCATAGTCCGCCAGCGGCCATTTCGCCGTACGTGCCGCCAATGACTCTTGCAGGGCAAGTCCGGACTGAATGACGTAGCCATCGCCCTTCAGGTCCTCAAGGATTGCGTCTGCCGACGCGAGCGCGTCAAGACCAACCGCATGCGCGATATTCCAATCCTTGCCGGGATAAGTAGATAGAACCAGCGCCGGTTTGCGGTCCGCGTTTGGTCGGTTGGCAACATCGGTCCAAGCGCGCACCTTGTCGGCAATGGCGGCTATTCGGGACGCTTCCGGGCTATGGGCGAAGCGCGCGAATTGCAAATGTGGATCGCGGGACTGTGGTTCCTTGAAAGACGCCACACCGGCAAACAGGCGACCATCAAGTTCCGGCAGCACCACGTGCATCGCCAGATCAGCAGGCGACAGGCCGCGTTCAGCCTCGACCCACGCCGCGCGGTTCGATGTAGAAAGCGCGATCTGGAAAACCGGCACATCACCGGCATCGAGCGGCGACGTGCCAGAGCCGTCCTTGCCACTAAATGAGGTCGCGTTGACGATTGCGGACGGTTTCAAATGGCGGATTTGACGAGAAAGCCAGCCGGATACACCCGGCGCCTTTAAGGATGGGGCGAAAAAGCCAAGCACGTCGAACCCGCGATCCCGAAGCGCGGCAAACAGGGCCTCAACGGGTCCAAGATCGGCGGATGTCAGATAGGCCCGGTAAAAGGTGATCAAGGCCAGCGGTTTGTCCGAGATCGGCAGAATAAGGGGGCAACAAACCCCGTGTTCCGGCGTCCATGCCCCCACCCCGGGCACGGTTTTGGTCCCTTGCACCGGCCCCGCGTAGAGCCCGGCGGCGAGCGAAAGTTGTGCAAGCGCTGCTTGTGCCGCAACCGCCCCGCCCGTGTCGCAATGATGCGAAAGGCGGCGGAGCGTTGACGTGGGCAAGGTAGAGATTGCATCAAGCTGCGCATCAGGCCGCCCATCAGCGGCCAGTACTGCAAGCGCAATGCCCTTTTTCTGCGCCAGCGCTTCAACCCGCTGCAAACCGTAGGACCAATACGGCATGCCACCAATCAACCGGATCAGGATGCCTTTTGCACCCGCCAGCGTCTGCTCTACATAGGTGTCGACCGACAGCGGGTGTTTCAGGGCTGCGAGGTTTGCCAGCCGCAGAGACGGCAATTTACCGTTGCTACGATGCCACCCCGCCGCGAAAGCACCGAGATCACTGTCAGAAAAAGAGAGCACCACCAAATCTGCAGGGCTTTGACCCAGATCTGTTGGCGTCTCTGTCTCTTCCAGCCCGTGGCTTTCGCGGAAAATGACATGCATCGGCTGCGGTGTCCTCTAATCGGCTATTCGGCAGGCACAGGATCAAACAAAGCGCCGCGCACCGCCGCGCTGTTCACGTCGTCATGCTCTGCAATAACGACCAAACGCCCCTGCCGCGCCTCATCTGGTTGCCAGGGTCGGTCGAACTGATGACGCACACGCGCGCCCACGGCCTGTACCAAAAGGCGCATTGGTTTGCCCTTCACGGCAGCGTAACCTTTGACTCGCAAGATGTTTTGTGCCCGCGCCATCGCTTCAATACGAGCCACCAGATCGGCAGGATCGGTGATCTCCGGGATGTCGACAACGATGCTCTCGAAATCCTCGTGATCGTGGTCATGCGCGTCGTCGTGATGGCTGGGGCGGGCGTCCATGTCATCTTCGGCGGCAGCTTCAAGGCCAAGGATGACGCGCGGATCAATGACCCCTTCAGCGACTTCAACCACGGGCAAGGGACGGGGTGCTTCAGCCGCGATCACGGCTTTGGCTTTGGCAATACCCCCGACCCCGGCAAGGTCGGGCTTCGTCAGCAGAATGATGTCGGCACAGCTGATCTGATCCTCAAAAACCTCTGACAGAGGGGTTTCATGATCAAGGCTGTCATCGGCCAGTCGTTGTGCATCAACCGCAGCGACATTGGGGGCAAAACGGCCTGCGGCGACCGCTTCGGCGTCGGCGAGCGCGATGACACCATCAACGGTGATGCGCGAGCGGATATCCGGCCAGTCAAACGCCTTGAGCAGCGGTTTAGGCAAGGCAAGGCCAGAGGTTTCGATGATGATATGCTCGGGCTGCGGGTCGAGAGCCATGATCGCCTCGATTGTTGGAATGAAATCGTCGGCGACGGTGCAACAAATGCAGCCATTGGCCAGCTCAACGATGTTTTCAGCCGGGCATTCAGGGATGGCGCAGCTTTTGAGAATTTCACCGTCAACGCCGACATCGCCAAACTCATTGACGATCACGGCAAGACGTTTGCCCTGCGGGTTCGTCATCAGGTGGCGAATGAGAGTGGTTTTACCGGAACCTAGAAAGCCGGTGACAACGGTAACGGGAAGTTTGGACAGATCAGACATTAGGCCTCCAGTGGTGGGATGCGAGCGATACAGTTTTTGCGGAAATGTTCAGGACGTTCGCGCCACGGGACAAGCCCGTCGGCGGACGATTGATAACGTGTTGCACCATCGACCACGACATCCACGATGGCGGCGTCCAGATTGCCATAAACATAAGACCAGCGCCCCGGACCGCACAGAGCGATTGAGCAGCCTTGCGTGCAGTTTGACAGGCATTCAACTCCTTTGACGGTAATGTTTGGGGGAATATCCGTGCCGTTAAGCGCCTCCAGTAACAGGGTGCCGGGACGTATTTCATCGTCGGGCACATCACCGGCGCGGCGGCATTTTGTGCAGACCAGGAGCTCTGCCGGAGGCGTCGTTCGATCACTCATTTCTCAGTCCCATTCTCATGGAACGAAGGTCAGATGGCGGGTGGGTCACGATCCTCCCGACACCCGGAACACCCCGTCCGGTTACGTCAAAGTCACGCTGGCAGGTCTCCCGGCTTGCGGATTTCAGGGGTCACCCTGTCGGTCCTCCTGCCTTCCCGACAAAAGATGCCAGTGGCTTTGGATGACCTTTTCCGGTCACGGTCGCGGGGGCGGCTGAACTGGGTGGCACTTCGCCACCTGAACATTCCCTTTTCACCTGCGGATGCAGGCACCAACAGCACTCTCTTGCAACTGCCTCAGCCAATATGTCAAGAGATCGTTGTCTCGATGGCGACGTAATATGTATTGACCCGCACTTTGGCGCATCGGTTGATAGTTGAATACTTCCTTCCTACTCAGACGCATTATGAGGTTTAGCAAACCGAGGACACTCCATTGGACCAAGGTAAATTACTGGGCTAACCTCGGGCTATCTGACTGCAAGGAGAGTCCGCGTGACCAATGGCTTTGCCCAGTTCATACCAAACGCCCGCGCAGCTGTTACTGGACCAAGTCGCTCATGATCTGGGCAAACAGACCGGCGATGACATCGACACAAAACTGTTTCGCCAACATCGCGATCTGAGGTTTTCCAAGGACAAGACACCCTACAACACACACTTGCACATGCTCTGGAGTCGGCGGGCAGGCGCACGTCAGGACATTGGGTATTTCTTCGGAATAGCACCAGGGTATGTCAGTGCGGGGGTCGGGCTGTTGGCCTTTGACAAACCTGTGTTGAGGGACTGGCGCGCAGCGATTGACGGCCCCTATGGAGATCAGATCAGCGAGACTATTGCGACAGCGCAGGATCAGGGCGCCACTTTGCGCGATCCCGATCTGAAACGCGTGCCACCGCCCTACTCGTCCGACCACCGACATTCGACGTTACTGCGACGCAAGGGGCTGTCGCTATGGCAAGAGTTGGATGAAAAGGATTACACCGACCCTGCAAAAGCGCTTCACCGGTCCTTTGCGCTGTTCGCGCCTGTTATTAAGCTCCTGTCGAAGCTGCTTTAGGGCGATGCGCCGGATGCCGCGCAGTTCCCAGGACCTCTGCCACACTTCCGTGGACAACGTGGTTGGTGTGCCCGACGATAAGCGGATCTGGTTGCCCAACCAACGCATGATCTTTGTCCGGGTACTCAAGCGATGCCAGAAAATGCGTCATACAAGCCAGCCGCGCGCGTTTCTTGTCGTTGGATTTCACAATGGTCCAAGGTGCATCCGCCGTATCGGTGTAAAAGAACATTGCTTCCTTGGCATCTGTATATTCATCCCATTTACCGAGTGACGCCTTGTCAATCGGGCTCAGCTTCCAGCGTTTGAGTGGATCGGTCTCGCGACTGTCAAACCGGGATTTCTGTTCTTGTTGGGTCACTGAAAACCAGAACTTATAAAGCTTGATACCAGAGCGGACCAGCATCCTTTCCAAATCCGGCGTCTGGCGCATGAATTCGAGATATTCGTCTGCACCACAAAACTCCATGACACGTTCGACGCCTGCGCGATTGTACCAGCTGCGATCATAGAGCACCATTTCACCCTTTGTGGGCAGATGGTCGATGTAGCGCTGGAAATACCATTGGCCGCGCTCTTCATCGGTTGGTTTGTTCAATGCAACTACTCGGGCAGAACGCGGATTTAGATGTTCGGTGAATCGCTTGATAGTACCGCCCTTTCCCGCTGCATCGCGCCCCTCGAACAACAAGACAAATTTCTGGCCGGTTTCCTGCGTCCACAATTGTACTTTCAATAGTTCGGCCTGCAGCAAGGCCTTGCGTTTTTCATAGTCGCGGCGCGACATGCGATCACTGTATGGATAGAGCCCGCTTTCAAAAGCTTCACGAATTGCTTCGGCTGACGGTGTTGATGTGGGGGACACTGCTTCTTGTGACATGGTCGCCTCTACGGTCGCCCCGCTGCTAGAATTGGCATCAGCGGTGTTAGTGCTGGTGCTGGCAACTTGCGCGGCGCTGTTAGGCTTTGCACTGGCAGTATTTGAATTCGCGGATTTGGCTGTAGTTGGCATTCGGCGGGTCTCCCTTTGGCGATCACCTCCCCATAAGAGACTTACTCCATCGTGGCTTTGATCCTGATCAAATCCACGCAACGCACCCACCTCAATAAAACCAATTTGATTAGCGCTGGCTTATTCGGGCAAGCCCGCCAAACGAAGCCCCTGAAGATAAGGTTCCAACCCGCCGGGCTCTGTGGTGGGATAGGTTTTAGCCAATTCACCAATCGTCAAAGTCGGAACCACTGCCAACATTTCCTGAACAGCCAAATTAGCTTCTTCCAGCCGACCGAGATGGGCAAGAGGCGCGGCCATCATGGCATGTGGCCAATATCCGGTTCCGTTTGGGTGGCGCTTCGCCCGTTGCGCCCACATCAGCGCATTCTCATAATCTTCGGCGAGGATGCTGGTTAATGCCTGCACCGCCAGTGAGGCCCATAATATCGGGTCTCGCGGGCTCAACCGCTCACACATATCGCAGGCTGCATGTGCCTCTTCCAGCCGACCTGCGAGACAAAGCGCCATTCCTAGGCCGTGATGCGCTTGTGCAAAACTGGGATTCAGACTGATCGAGCTTTGAAGCGCGGCAATGGCATCATCCTGTCGGCCCTGCATCATGTAGATTCGACCAATCGAGAAAAAGGCAACTGCGTCACGCTCATCCGCCGCCAGTGCCTTGCGCGCTGCCTTCATTCCTTCATCCAAACTGTTTTCAAAGTCTTTCGACCAGTGCATGACCACGCTTTGGTAGTGTACGTAGCCGCGATAGGCGTGCGCTGGAGCGAAGTCCGGGTCCAGTTCGCTGGCCTTGGTCAGATATCTCAAAGCGTTTTCGTGGTCAGCCTGGTTATATGACCACATATGCCACACGCCACGTTGAAAGCACTCCCAGGCATCAAGGTTTTCGGGTGGCTTTGAGGCCACTTGAGCACGTTCCACCGCTGATATCTCGGGCTCGACGGCTCCGATAATCGTTTGTGTCATCTCATCCTGAAGGTCGAATATATCTTCAATCTGGCGATCATAGCGTTCGGCCCAGACGTGATGGCCGTTCGTTGCGTCAATCAACTGCGCGGTGATGCGCACGCGATTCCCAGCCTTGCGCAGACTGCCTTCCATCACATATTTAACACCAAGCTCGCGCCCAACCTGTTTGATATCAGTTGCTTTTCCCTTGTAAGAAAACGTGCTGTTGCGTGCGATCACAAATAACCAGCGGACTTTTGAAAGCGCCGTAATCAGATCTTCAGTGATACCGTCGGCCAGGTACTCCTGATCTTGATCTCCAGACATATTGTCGAAGGGCAAAACGGCGATCGACGGTTTGTCCGGCAATGAAAGGTCAATATCCAACTCAATTTCTCTTTCTATGGCGAAAACGCGTAAGGGCTCTGAGATATTCTTTACCGACTTTTTGCCCAGATCGCGGTATCGCAACGCGAGCCTGTTGCGGACTTCATGATATACAGCACCAGAAATACAGATGCCGCCAGGTTCCGCCAGTCCTTCCAGTCGCGCTGCGATATTGACCCCTTCACCAAAAATGTCATCCTCCTGCGTTATGATGTCGCCCTGGTTAACGCCGATCCGAAAACTGATCAGGCTGCCAGCATGATCCGACGACATCAGGGACTGCCAAGAATCTGCGCAATTGACCGCGTCAACGACGCTGCCAAATTCAGCGAGAATGCCATCCCCCATCAATTTGACAACCCTACCGTCATGGTCGGTAATCAGCGGAGAAATGACATCGTCGATCAGTTGCGACACGGCGCGCAGCGTGCCAACCTCATCGCTTTCCATCAAACCTGAGTAGCCAACAACATCCGCCGCGACAATTGCAGCGAGCCGTCGCTTGGTTTTTGCGTCAGTCATGCAAGGCAAGTTAGCGATCAATTCAATAGAAACCAAGACGTTAGTAGGTGGCTTAAATTTTTGAAGGTTGAGCTTGCAGGTCGGGCCTTCCCCAACCATCGACCTACTGCCATAATAGCCCAAACAAAAAAGAATTGAGCAGCGGTATGAATGATCTTCTGACAGGGGCAAACCCGGTCACCTATGACGCCTCTTCGATCGAGGTGCTTGAGGGGCTGGAACCGGTTCGCAAGCGTCCCGGCATGTACATTGGCGGCACGGACGAGCGTGCATTGCACCATCTGGTGGCCGAAGTGCTTGATAACTCGATGGACGAGGCCGTCGCCGGACACGCCACCCGGATCGAGGTGGAACTGCTGGAAGATTACTCGGTCATGATCCGCGATAATGGGCGCGGCATCCCGATTGATCCGCACCCGAAGTTTCCAGACAAATCCGCGCTTGAGGTGATCCTGTGCACATTGCATGCGGGCGGTAAATTCTCGGGCGAAGCCTATGAGACATCCGGTGGCCTGCACGGGGTTGGCGCGTCTGTCGTCAACGCTTTATCGGATTCGATGGTCGTGCAGGTCGCGCGCAACAAAGACCTTTATGAACAGCGGTTTTCGCGCGGGATTCCTCTGGGTCCGGTGGAAAAGATCGGTGCGGCCCCTAACCGGCGCGGCACTACTGTCACGTTTCATGCGGATGCCGAAATCTTTGGTCATCACAAGTTCAAACCGGCACGCCTGTTCAAATCCATCCGCTCCAAGGCCTATCTGTTTTCCGGCGTCGAAATCCGCTGGAAATCGGCGATCAATGACGGTGAAACGCCAACCGAGGCCACGTTTCACTTTCCCGGCGGCCTGTCTGATTATCTGACCGAAACGCTGGGCAATGCGTCAACTTATGCCGAACGACCCTTTGCAGGCACCGTCGATTTCAAGGAGAAATTCAACGCCACGGGCAAGGTGGAATGGGCGATCAACTGGACGCCCAGCCGCGACGGGTTCATCCAGTCCTATTGCAACACCGTGCCAACGCCCGAAGGCGGCACGCATGAGGCCGGGTTCTGGGCCGCGATCCTGAAAGGTGTGCGCGCCTACGGCGAACTGGTCAGCAACCGCAAGGCCAAGGACATCACGCGCGATGATCTGATCACGGGCGGCTGTGCGCTGGTGTCGTGTTTCATCCGCGAGCCGGAATTTGTCGGCCAGACCAAAGACCGCCTTGCCACGGTCGAGGCTCAACGACTGGTCGAAAACTCGGTCCGGGATCATTTTGACAACTGGCTGGCGGCGGATACCAAATCTGCCGGGGCGATCCTTGATTTTCTGGTGCTGCGTGCCGAAGAGCGGCTGCGGCGGCGTCAGGAAAAGGAAACCCAGCGCAAAACCGCGACCAAGAAACTGCGCCTGCCCGGCAAGCTGACCGATTGTTCATCCAATTCCCGCGAAGGCACGGAGTTGTTTATTGTTGAGGGCGACTCGGCCGGTGGATCGGCCAAAATGGCGCGGGACCGCAAAACACAGGCGCTTCTGCCCCTGCGCGGCAAAATCCTGAACGTGCTGGGCGCGGCCTCGTCCAAGCTGGGGTCCAATCAGGAAATCAGCGACCTGACGCAGGCGCTTGGCGTTGGGCTGGGGACCAAATTTAATGTCGATGATCTGCGCTATGACAAGGTCATCATCATGACCGATGCGGACGTGGACGGGGCCCATATCGCCGCCCTGCTGATGACGTTCTTTTTCACTCAGATGCGGCCGATGATCGACGCCGGGCACCTCTACCTTGCCTGCCCGCCGCTGTTCCGCCTCACCCAAGGGGCCAAGCGGGTTTATTGTCTGGACGAGGCCGAAAAGAACGCGCATCTGGAGGCCGGTCTGGGCGGCAAAGGCAAGATCGACGTGTCCCGCTTTAAAGGTCTGGGCGAGATGGACGCGAAGGACCTCAAGGACACCACAATGAACCCTTTGACCCGCAAACTGATCCGGGTGTCGATTGACGAAGACGAACCGGGCGAAACCGGCGATCTGGTGGAGCGGCTGATGGGCAAGAAACCGGAAAAGCGGTTTGAATACATTCAGGAAAATGCGCGGTTTGTGGAGGAGTTGGATGTTTGAGGGGTTGTTGTGTATCTAATGATTGCCGATGAGGCTGATCAAGATGGAGCGAAAGAATTTCTAGTCTTCGCAGGAGTCTTTTTTCCCGGAGAAAAAATGCTCCAAATACATAATGAAGTTGGGTCACTACGCAATAAATACGGGTTTGTTGACAGCGATGTCCTCAAGTCCGCAACTGGAACCAGACCCAAAAAGATGCTTCCTGCCGATCATGCAGAAATCAAGAACTCCATTTTGGAGTTGGCTGCCGCCACCAATTGTAAGATTTGTTGCTACATCATTCCACACGCTATCGCTAAGGGACAAAACCACGAAAATCGTCTGAAATTTGGAACCAATACTCTCTTAATTAAGTTTGATCAGTTCTTGAGAGAAAGTGGGAAATTGGGTGGGATTGCTTTGTTCGATCATACGACTGACTACAATCAATCGCATTACCTTCGAGAGGTCTTTGAACAGGGATTACCATTCCCTGACGGCGTTAGAAAACGACTTGAAAACGTGGTGAAAATCGAAACAACAAGCGTAGGACACTCGCATTTGAATTCGGTAACTGACATTGTCGTCGGGTCATTTCGTTTTGTTGTGAATGAGCCCGACAAAGACAAGGTCGGGGCAGTCTTAATGAAGAGCCTAGCAAAAATTATGTGGGGGAAAGCTGATAATGCCGGCGATTTTCATGTTCGAGAACTGGGTTTGTGCATAAGGCCGAAAAACGTAAAACTAGATGACTACAAGGCAGACATAACCGCTTTTGTTAAGCGGATCGAAAGATATGCCAACTTGCAATGAAGTTCCGCTCCCCGTGAGCTAACCTCGGGCCCCCGGGGCCGCGCCCGAACTCCCCCACGGGGAGGGCGCACTTCGTGCCCCCTCGATGCTGACGCATCCCTACGGCCTCAAACTGTCCACTGGACAGTTTGCAAGACAGCCTTCGGCCCGAGGTCGGGCGCGGCCCTCACTATTCGCTTTTCTCTGCTTCGTGCGGCGCTAAAGTCCGCGTATGATTTTAAGGGCCTTACTGATCCTCCTTCTTCTCGCTTCCTGCGGACGTCCGCTGACAGAGGCGGAGGTTGAATTCCTCACTGACCTCAATGGCGGGACCATTGACACCAATCGTGTCCGTCTGGTCGACGGAACCCCGGCAACGGCGATCACGTTTCGCCGCCCTGCGCGGCCTCGGGTGACGTGTCGTGAATTGATCCTGCCGCCGATTGAGGAAAAGATCGTGACCGGCAAACCCGGTGCGGTGGCGCTGTTCAACAAGGTTTACGTACGCAAGGACTTGTACCTGGATGACTACATGCAAGGACACCCGGACGACGTCAGCCTGCTTGCAGTGATGTTTTTTGCGCACGAGATGATCCACGTCTGGCAGTGGCAAAACCGCAAACAGACCGGGTATCACCCGCTGAAAGCCGCGTCTGAGCATGGTCAGGGTGAGGACCCCTATTTGTTTGAAATAGAGGATCAGACTGAATTTCTGGACTTTGGCTATGAACAACAGGCCTCAATCGTTGAGGAATACGTCTGTTGCCGCGCGCTGGACCGCGATGCACCCCGAACCCAACGGCTGCACGATATGATCGCGCAAAGCTTTCCTGTCGCGCGGCTGGATCAAAACATTCTGGGCCGCGCCGTGCGGCTCCCGTGGGACGAGGTCGAAGTAAAGGGTATTTGCGGCAAGGCGTAGTGCGTTATTGCTGGATGTCTTCCAGATACGCCAGCAAGGCGGCCAGCGGGCGCGGGGTGGGCGTCAGGACACCGTCAACATCAACCGGGACGATGTCCCCCTCAAGCAGCAACCCAAATTCCGGCATGATCCGGTTGGGGTGCGTGCCTTTTGAATAGCCGTCAATCACAGAAAGAACTTCTGCGCGCGGAAAGGTGCCGCCATTGCGGGCACTTATCCGGGTCAGGTCGGACGGTTTCACGGGCAGATCGCCAATCTGCGGGCCATCCCCCGTTGCGGATGTTCCATGGCAGGCCGCACAGTTGTCAGCAAACAACGCCGCGCCCTCAGAGGGGCCGGGCATTTCTGCTTCAGTACATGCGACGATCAATCCGACGACGCTAAGAGCAATATAACGTTTCATATATCAACTCTTAACGATGGCCCGGCTCGCGTTCAATGGCTTCATTTGATCTGCAGAGATTGCAGATAGGCCACTAGGTCCACGATGGGCTTGCTGGTCAGAATGGGCTGCCCTGCGGGAGTCTTGAGTGCGGTATCATTGCCCTCAAAATAGTCGCCATAGACAGGCATCGGGCTGCCGTGACTGACCAGCGGATCGCGGCCATCGATACGTGCAACAACGCGCGCCGTTGGGAAAACGCCGCCGTTGTCTTGTGACAGTGCCGCCAAGTTGACCGGCTTGATCAGCAACACGCCTGCCATTGGCCCCTGCCCGCTTGCATCTTCTCCGTGACAGGTGGCGCAGTAATCCAAATAGATTTCAGCGCCGGATGCCACGTCTTGCGCAGATGCACCGCTTGCCAAGATAGATGTAATCGCAACGGCGGCCCATCGGGCGAATGGTTTCATGGCCGAGTCTCCTGTCATGGTTTTCACATGAACAATCTTGCCTGTTACGCGACATAGAGCAATGATCCAAGTCAAGAAAATTGAATTGGAGATCGGGAATGGCGCACTATGCACTCATTATGCTTGTAGCAGGGTTTGGCATTCCCATTCTCGCGGCACTGAATGCGGCACTTGGCGCGCGCATCGGGTCCCCTGCCGCTGCCGCGACCGTGTTGTTTGCGATTGCTCTTGGAGCGACTGCAATCGCGATGTTTGTCACCGGGCCGCTAGCGATTTCCAAGATTGCATCCGCCCCGAAACACTTGCTTTTTGCCGGATTACTGGTCGCATTCTACGTCTTGTCAATCACCTATGTGGCACCGCATTTTGGGGTCGGAAACGCCGTGTTTTTTGTCCTATTGGGCCAGTTGGTCAGCGCAGCGGCCATCGATCATTTTGGTCTGTTTGGCGCACAGGTGTCGCCACTGAGCTGGGTCAGGATTACGGGCATTTCAGTAATGGCGGCAGGCGTCTGGATCACTCAGCTGGCGTAAGCCGCCAACTCTTGCGTCTGCGCCCAAAGCGCGTCTGGGACCTCAACCGGGTCGGCCAGCGTCTTGCCCTGCCCGGGCATCCGCGCCCCTTCATCCTGCGAGATATGTTCGGAAATCAGGTTCAAACGTTCGAAAAAGCCGTCCGCATTGGCGGGATCAATCAGTAGGTAATACTGCCCCAGATCATGCGGTTTTCCTTCTGGGGTCTTCAGGCCAACGACATCGCGCGATAGTGTCCCGCCGGTCAGCCCCGCTGCCAGAATTTCGGCCATCAGTCCGAAGCCCCAGCCTTTATATCCCCCCATAGACACAAGCGAACCCTTTAATGCCGCTGCCGGGTCAGTGGTCGGGTTGCCGTCCTTGTCTACCGCCCATCCTTCAGGGATTTTTTCGCCGGCGGCATTGGCCATAGTGATTTTTCCCAAGGCCACGGTTGTGGTAGACTGGTCAAACTGCATTGCCACGCCGCCCTTGCCGTCTGGCACTGAAAAAGCAATCGGGTTAGTGCCCAGGACGCGGGTACGCCCGCCGGGAGGTGCCACAATGGCGGAGGCGTTGGTAAAACCCAATCCGATCAGCCCTGCGCGAGCAATCTGGCCGGTAAAAAACCCAAGCGAGGTACAGGTATGTGCATGACAGATGGCCAGTGACGCAGTGCCGTTTTCGCGCGTCGTGGCAACTGCCGCTTCTAGCCCTGCGGCAAAGGCTGGCTGAGCAAATCCGAGGCCCGCATCAACCTTGACAAGACCCGGTCGAGGCAGCGTCACTATCGGGATCACGACACCGTTGACACGTCCCGATTGCAATTGTTGGCAATAGCTTTGCAAATAATAGAGGCCGCAGATCTTGTTCCCGGTGGCTTCTGCTTCGCGGACCGCATCTGCCACGTGATGTGCCGCGTCTTCGCTGGCGCCATGTGCCAGCAGCGCCATTCGCGTTATCGCTTCAATTTCATCAAGTCTGATCTCGGCCATCTGATCCCTCACGTACAAAAGTCATGCCACTCTGCGCGGCGCGCGATAAGCGGGTCAAGAGGCGTCTTACGTGCTGCTGATCAGACCAGCATCCAGTTTGATAACACGGTCCATCCGCGCTGCCAGATCAAGGTTGTGGGTCGCAATTAGAGCCGAAAGACCAGTGCGGCGCACCAATCCCATCAAAGTTTCGAAAACCTGATCTGACGTGCCCGGGTCGAGGTTGCCCGTCGGTTCGTCCGCGAGCAGCAAACGCGGCGCATTTGCCAGAGCACGGCAAAACGCAACCCGCTGTTGTTCGCCCCCTGACAACGCAGCGGGGCGGTGATCAGCCCGCGCTGAAATCCCAACGGCAGCCAGCAGTTCATGCGCTCGAGTCTTGGCCTCAGCGCGAGATGTCGATGCGGCGAGTTGCGGCAACAGGATGTTCTCCATGGCGCTAAATTCGGGCAGTAAGTGATGAAACTGATAAATAAACCCAATGTCGGCGCGTCGCGCCAAGGTACGCCTGCGATCCGGCAGGCCAGTCATATCAATGCCCCCTATCCGAACCTGCCCTGTGTCCGGCGTGTCCAGCAGACCTGCGATATGCAGCAAAGTGGATTTACCAGCCCCCGAAGGCGCAACCAAAGCAACAACCTCTCCGGCCTGAACCTGCAGATCAACGCCGCGCAGCACACTGACTTCGCCAGGTTTTCCTACATTGTAAGTTTTTTGAATACCGGTCAGATCAAGGATTGGTGCGTCATTCATACCGCAATGCCTCGACTGGATTCATCCGCGCGGCCCGTCGCGCCGGGAAGATCGTCACTACAAATGACAGCCCGAGCGAAAGAACAACAGCTGACAAAACATCTGTCAGATGTAATTCAGCGGGCAGTTTGTAGATTCCACGCACCGAAGGGTCCCATACGCCGCCTCCCCAGGTGTAATTCACAAAAGAAAACAGCGGATCGATGTAGATTGCGAACAGGCACCCGAGGATCACACCGAACGTGGTTCCGATGATCCCTGTGAAAGCGCCACAAATAAAGAACACCCGTAAAACAGACCCCTCAGTCAGGCCCATGGTGCGTAATATGCCAATGTCACGCCCTTTGTTTTTTACCAGCATAATCAGGCCACTCACGATATTCATCGCAGCAATTAGCACAAGAATCGACAGGATGATGAACATGACATCATCCTCAACCTCAAGCGCGCGCAGAAATCCCCCTGAAGCATCCTGCCAACTCCACAACTGGGACCCTTCGCCAGCTGCCTGCATGAGTTCAAGGCTCAGCGCGTCGACCTTTTCAGGGTCCTGAACCATGACTTCCAGTTCGTCAGCCGTGCCTTCCCGGTTGAAAAAAGATTGCGCCTCGGCGAAAGGCAAATAGACACGGGTTCGATCGATGTCATAGCGTCCCGCGGTAAAAATGTATTTCACGTCGTAAGCATTCACGCGCGGGCTGGTGCCAAAGGCGGTTCGAACACCATTGGGCGAGATCAGTTTGATCCTGTCGCCCACGGTCGCGCCAAGTTCCCTTGCGACTCCTGACCCGATGGCCACACCCTGATCGAACTCCGCAATGTTGCCCAGCGAAGTTTCAGGATCTGCGACTCGGCGAATGGTTGCAAGGTTTGCTGCGGTGATGCCATAGACCTCGACACCAGCATTCCGGTCGCGCAGGTTGGTCATCACCTGCCCCCGGATCAGCGGCGCGGCACGCGTGACTCCGGGTACTTCCGCCACACGGTCTGCCATTTCGTTGAAATCATAAATGCTGCGGTCAAGTTGGCCGTTTGGTTTGACTTCGCCAAAGGAATAGATCGTGACATGCGCGTTGGTCCCAAGAATGGTGTCGACAAATTCCGCGCGGAAACCTGATCTTACCGCCAGTGTCGCGATCAGCGCGAATACCGCGAGGGTGATCCCGATCAGGCTGATCCATGTCATGACAGACACGCCACCTTCAGCGCGGCGTGCGCGCAGATATCGCCAGGCGATCATCCACTCATATGGTGCAAAGGGGCGGGTTGAATTGTCCAATGTTGGCGTCCTGCTCTTTTGGCCGCGAAGGTGGGGCTTTGCAACGCCGGGGTCAAGCAAGGACTACGAACCTAGCCCCAACGTGAACCAGAGCAGCGAGGGGCCGCGACCATGGCACTGACGGGAACAAGTCCGGCACACCAGAATTGCCGACCATTTTTCGGAATCTTCGAACGTGCAACGCGCATCAGCAATTTGCCTGCTTCACATTATTGCGGATTCGCACCCAGTTCAAAAATGACCGTATCTTCTTTGATTGTTGTCGTCACTTTGAGCGTATCGAGCAATTCCGGATCGACCGATAGCGGGTTGTCTGACAGGATAACAAAGTCAGCGAGCTTTGTTACCTCAATTGAGCCCTTCAAATCCTGTTCATAGTGTTGCCAAGCTGGCCAGATTGTCATCGCTTTCAGTGCGGTCATGACATCTACCCGTTGTGCTGGACCCAGTATGTCGCCGGAACGGGTGCGCCGCGTGACTGTCGCGTCTAGCACGCGCATCGAATCTGGAAAAGCTACCGGCGCGTCGTGATGAGACCCGAACATCATACCGCGCTGCCGGACCCAACCTGTTGGTGAAATATCATCTGCACGCTCCGGCCCGACCGTATGATTGCGATGCCAGTCCCCCCAGTAGAATGTGTGCATGGGAAACAATGAGGGGAAAATAGCGAGACGCTTCAGGCTATCAACCTGATCTTCACGCAGAAACTGGCCGTGTATCAGAACCGGCCTCCGATCCGCCCACCCGTGTCTTTCTGTTGCCTGTTGAATTGCCGCGAGGAACATGTCGGACGCTCTCTCACCATTTGAATGGGTCAGTATTTGGATGTTGTTTGCGTAGGCCCAGTCGATTGCATCCACGACTTGCTTCATCGACGCCGATGAATATCCGGCATATCCGGGAGGAAAAAGACCAACCGGATCATGATAAGGTCGATCCCGGAACGCGGTGAAGCCCTGGGGTGAGCCGTCAATTGTAAGCTTGGCGCCTCCGACACGTAGTCGGTTCTTGTATGTATCCGAGACATTATTGAGGATGAAATCGCGGTCAACTAACACATCGGCATAGACCACAACATCGTTAATCAAATTTCCTTCGTCCGCCACGGCCTGAGCAATGGGGTATATGTCAGGCGTTGCTCTGCCTTCCTGTGCAGTTGTGTACCCGAAACGCGCCCAAAGATTGCTGCCCGCTCTGGCAAAGGCCTTGAAACCATCTTCGCCTACGCTCGAAATCAGCTTTCCCAATACCAAGAAATGCGCATTCTCTTCGAGAACGCCGTTTGGTTCATCGCTGCCCGAGCGCAAACGGATCACGCCGCCCGCGGGCGCCTCAGTCCCTCTGGTAATTCCCGCAACTTTCAATGCTACAGAATTCGCGACCCCAAAATGTCCAGACTGATGTACAAGGTAGATCGGCACCTTGTTCGAAATCAGGTCCAGATCATCTCGATTGGGGGGACGCAACTCAGCCAGCTGAGATTCGTCGTATCCAAAGCCAACAATAAGGTGTGTGCGCTCTACCGTTGCTTCGTTCTCTGAAATCCAGTCGCGCAACGTGTCCTGTAAACTGGCAATATCGGTCACTTCACCGTCTGGAGGGGCCAGAAGGTTGGCGGACAGAGCCTGCAATCCACCAAGAATGACGTGACCGTGGCTATCAACGAAACCTGGCAGCATTGTCTGGCCATCCAAGTCAAAAATCGCGGTATCCTCGCCCTGATGCTTGGCAATATCTGAAAGCTGCCCCACTGCAATTATCTGTCCGTCCTTTACCGCCACTGCTTCTGCGGAAGGCGTTTTATCATTCATCGTTATGATTGTGCCGCCGGTGTAAACGGTGTCCGCAATCTCATGTGCGGCGCCGGTGCCCGCAAATGCGATCATGGTTGAAAGCAAAACGACCGCGTTGCTCATCATCTGGTACGCGCGACTCATTCCTAGGCTCCTTGATATCAAAATTAGTCGTTTGCCTATGAGCCTAGCGGTCTCCGTTCAAATTTCCAGCGCCACAATCTCCACGAGGCAGATCAGCGAATGCCCTTGCTGATCATCCGCACGGATCGTACTCAGTTAAATATCCAAGCCAGTCGGAGCCTTGCCATGATTGCTGTCATCTTCGAAGTCCAGCTCGCTGAGGGCCGCAAGGAAGACTATCTGGACATCGCTGCCCAAATGCGCCCGTTGCTCGAAGAAGTTGACGGATTCATCTCGGTTGAGCGGTTCCAGAGCCTGACAGATCCCTCAAAACTCCTGTCACTTTCGTTCTTTGAGCACGAAGAGGCCATTCAGCGGTGGCGTAATCTGAGCGCGCATCGTGGAGCGCAAGCCAAGGGCCGCGCGGGGGTTTTTTCAGACTACCACCTGCGTATTGCACATGTCATTCGCAATTATGGAATGTTTGAGCGTGCAGAAGCCCCCGCCGACAGCAAGAATGCCCACGACTAGGTGTTCATGGCTCTGTCTGGCCCACACAACTTAAGGCCTAGAGGCCACCTGCATATATCTGATGAACGCGCTCCACTGCTTGTTCAGGTGGAAGCTCTTCGCTGATCCCCGTCCGGCGGTTGGTCAGTTCCACAACGCCGTTTTTCAATCCGCGTGGTCCTACCGTAATGCGCCATGGAAGTCCGATCAGATCCATCGTCGCAAACTTGCCTCCAGCCCGTTCATTGCGATCATCGTACAACGGATCAAGACCCAGTGCCGTCAAAGAGGCGTAAAGCGCATCACACGCCGCGTCAGCCTCGGCGTCTCCCTGGCGCAGGTTCACGATGCCGCAATGAAACGGGGTGACACCCTCTGGCCAGATGATGCCCTTGTCATCGTGGCTTGCTTCGATGATCGCGCCCAGGAGTCGCGACACGCCGATGCCGTGACTGCCCATGTGCACAGGCACGTTCTCGCCCTTGTCGTTGGTGACCGTGGCATTCATCGCCTCGGAATACTTGGTGCCAAAATAGAATATCTGCCCTACTTCGATCCCGCGTGATGATTTGCGCCGCTCCTCCGGAATAGCGTCGAAAAGGGTGGCATCATGGGTCTCATCCGTCCGCGCATATGGCGTGGTCCACTCTTTCACGATGGCGGCACATTCAGCCCAACTGTCGTAATCTACCGTACGATCCCCGAGGGACAGGTTCAGGATATCAGCATCATAGAAAACTTCGCTTTCGCCCGTGTCCGCCAGCACCAGAAATTCGTGGGTATCATCGCCGCCAATGGGTCCACTGTCGGCCCGCATCGGAATCGCCTTGAGCCCCATACGCTCATAGGTTCGCAAATAGCTGACCATATGACGATTGTAGGCGTGTAAGGCCGAGGGATTATCGACGTCAAAATTGTAACCGTCTTTCATATAAAATTCGCGACCGCGCATGACACCAAACCGGGGTCTAATTTCGTCACGGAACTTCCATTGAATATGGTAAAGCGTCAGCGGCAGATCTTTGTAACTGCCGATGTGAGAGCGGAATATATCCGTGATCAGCTCTTCATTGGTTGGACCATATAGCATGTCGCGGCCCTGTCGGTCGGTGATCCGCAGCATTTCTTCACCGTAATCGTCATAACGCCCGCTTTCACGCCAAAGATCAGCCGACTGCAACGTCGGCATCAGCATCGGGATGTGTCCGGCACGTTGTTGTTCTTCGTGAACAATATTTTCCAGCTTGCGCAATACCTTGAAGCCCAGAGGTAACCAGGAATAAATCCCGGCTGTGGCTTGCTTGATCATGCCCGCACGCAGCATCAGACGATGGCTGACAATCTGGGCATCCGCAGGATTTTCCCGCAGCACTGGCATGAAATAACGAGACAGGCGCATCTGGTCGGACCTTTCGGCAAATATGTGTTGCCGTTGATCTAAGGCAATCCAGACAGGCCCGCAATCAGACATTACGTTCACCACAAGGCCGCCAGGAAGTGGGCAACTAAAATGGTGCTGCTTCCATGCCACCATGTCGTGTGATCAAGACGTCAACTTTGCGAATTAAGTGCCGGCGTGGATTGGATCGCGCCGATGACGTGCTGTTACGAACAATCAGCAGTCGCGTTTCCAAGCAATCTCACGCCAACCGCAGGTTTGGTTCAGTTTTTCCAACCGACCATTCGCGCACTGCCGCGCCGAACGCCTCGAACAGGGGGCGCGAGACCGGATCATTAGAGGCATCCCATTCCGGGTGCCATTGCACGGAGAGCGTAAAGCCCTTGGCGCCCTCGATAAAGATCGCCTCTGGTGTACCGTCCGGTGCATGACCGTCAATCACAACCCGCGCGCCCGGTTTCTTGATCCCCTGACCGTGCAATGTATTGGTCATAACTTCCGCTGCGCCCATCACGCGTCTAAAGGGGCCATCATCACTGAAGCGGACCGAATGACGTATCTCAAATTTCTCTTCCAGCGTTCCATCGGGCGGCATACGGTGGTTCATCCTACCCGGCAGATCGCGGATTTCCGGATAAAGCGTGCCGCCCATGGCAACGTTCACTTCTTGAAACCCGCGACAGACCCCGAGAAACGGTTGTCCGCGTTCGACACAGGCGCGCACCAAAGGGAGTGTTATGGCATCGCGGGCGCGATCAAACGCACCGTGTGCATCGGTTGCGGTCTCGCCATATTCTTCAGGATGGACATTGGGTCGCCCGCCAGTCAGCAGGAAACCGTCGCACATGTCCATCATCTCTTCGACCGATACAAAACGAGGGTCTGCCGGAATCAGGATTGGCAAGCAATCTGAAACTTCAGCTATCGCTTCGGAATTCATGGTGCCCCCTGCATGGGCCGGATACTCGTCGTTGAGGAGATATTGATTAGAGATAATGCCAACGATCGGGCGTTTATTGCGAGGGCGGGTCATTGATATTCCTGTTTTGCACACAGGTCATTCTATAGATCATGCGGTCGCGCCGCGCTATAGGACAAGCGCGCACAAGTCCCTCCTCCGGTCTGCACACTACATAATACTGGCACGAGGAAACCCCGCTTGCGGGCGGGGCGCAATATTCCTACCGTCTGCGCAACAAGTTATGCGAAAGGCCCCCCCATGAAAGACGCTGCCCCCCAGACCATTTACCTTAGCGACTATGCACCCTTTGGGTTTGTGGTGGAGTCCGTCCATTTAAGCTTTGAGCTTTCGCCGAATGAAACCAAGGTGACCAGCCGGGTTGCCTTTCGCCCCAACCCGGACACCGAGGACAGAACATTCTTTTTGCATGGCGAAAACCTGAATCTGCTGTGCGCCGCAATCAATGGATCGTCCGTTTCCCCTGATGTAACGCCGCAGGGCCTGATATGTGACGTCCCGGATGGTCCGTTCGAGTGGGAATGCGAGGTGCTGATCAACCCCGCTGCCAACACGGCACTGGAAGGGCTTTATCAATCCGGCGGGATGTATTGCACTCAATGTGAGGCGCAAGGGTTTCGGAAGATCACCTATTACCCTGACAGACCAGACGTGATGAGCGTTTTTACGGTTCGCATCAAAGGGCCGCATCCGGTGCTGCTTTCCAATGGAAATCCGGTCAATAAAGGCAATGGATGGGCGGAATGGCATGACCCCTGGCCCAAACCCGCTTATCTTTTTGCACTGGTTGCCGGGGATCTGGTCAATCACCCCGACAGTTTCACTACAATGTCTGGCAAACAAGTTGAGCTGAATATCTGGGTCAGGCAGGATGATTTGCCAAAGTGTGCCTTTGGCATGGAGGCCCTCAAACGTTCGATGGAATGGGACGAAAAAGTCTATGGGCGGGAGTACGATCTGGATGTGTTCAACATTGTGGCCGTGGACGATTTCAACATGGGGGCGATGGAGAACAAGGGATTGAACGTGTTCAATTCCTCCGCAGTGCTGGCAAGTCCAGAAACCTCGACCGACGCGAATTTCGAACGCATCGAGGCGATCATCGCGCATGAATATTTTCACAACTGGACGGGCAACCGCATCACCTGCCGCGACTGGTTTCAACTCTGCCTGAAAGAGGGGCTGACCGTTTACCGTGACAGCCAGTTCACCAGTGACCTGCGCAGTGCCTCTGTCAAACGTATCTCTGACGTCATCGATCTGCGCGCGCGTCAGTTTCCAGAAGACAATGGTCCGCTTGCTCATCCGGTTCGCCCCGAAAGCTTTCAGGAAATCAACAACTTCTACACCGCAACAGTTTATGAGAAAGGTGCCGAGGTCATCGGCATGCTCAAGACGCTGGTCGGGGATGCATCGTATACAGAGGCGCTTGATCTCTACTTTGCGCGTCATGACGGCGACGCGGCCACCATCGAAGACTGGCTTAAGGTCTTTGAGGATGTCACCGGTCGTGATCTCAGCCAGTTCAAACGCTGGTATTCCCAAGCCGGCACCCCGCGTCTTGAGGTGAGCGAAGCCTATCAGGATGGACGCCTGACGCTAAGCTTCAAACAGCACACGCCGCCCAGCGCGGTCACGACTGACCCAAAACCACAGGTGATACCTATTGCAATTGGATTACTGGGCCAAAACGGCGATGAGGTCCGCGAGACCCAAATTCTGGAAATGACTAAGGCCACGCAGGACTTTACTATTGACGGTCTATCCGCGCGCCCGATTGCTTCGATCCTGCGCGGTTTTTCCGCGCCTGTCATTCTGGACCACAAGGCGGGTGAGAGTCAGCGCGGCTTTCTTCTGTCCCATGACACGGACCCGTTTAACCGATGGGAGGCCGGGCGCGCCCTCGGACGGGCGGCCCTTACGGCCATGATCACTCAAGACGCAGCACCAGATGGCGCGTATCTGGAAGGTTTGACGGCAGTGTTGCGCGATGACACTGTCGACCCGGCCACCCGCGCCCTGATGATGGGGCTGCCTTCGCAATCGGATATGGCCACGTCTCTCTTTGAAAGCGGGGTAACGCCTGATCCACAGGCAATCTGGAATGCATCAGAGGCACTCAAGCTGGCAATGGCCCAGCATGCCCAAAACTTGCTACCGCGCATCTATGCCGAAATGCAGGTGGATGGCCCTTATTCAGCCGACGCAGAACCTGCTGGCAAACGTGCGCTGGGAGCTACTGTCCTGGGTCTGATCAGCCGTATTGATGGCGGGGTACAAGCCGCGCAGCAATTCGCCTCGGCCAGTAACATGACCCAGCAGTTATCGGCGTTGTCATGCCTGCTTTCCGCAGGAAAAGGTCAGCGCGAAGTGCAGGCGTTCTTTGATCAATGGAAACACGACAGGTTGGTGATTGATAAATGGTTTGGCTTGCAGATCATTCAAGCTGCGCCAGAGACTGCGGCAAAAACCGCGAAAAACCTGACGGAACATGTTGATTTCAATTGGCAAAACCCAAACAGGTTCCGCGCAACGCTGGGTGCTTTGTCGATGCACCATGCGGGGTTTCACGCCTTGGATGGCGCAGGATACAGGCTGCTCGCCGATTGGATGATCAAACTGGATGCGGTCAATCCACAAACAACGGCGCGCATGTGCAGTGCGTTCCAGACTTGGCGGCGCTATGATCAGAAGCGGCAAGCAATGATCAAGGCCCAACTGGAACGGATCGCCGCAGCCCCCAACCTGTCACCCGACACACAGGAAATGATCAGCCGGATCAGTGCTGGATGAGCAGAGAGGGTACTTATTCTCACATAAACTACGGCCGGAACACTCGCTCGTTGGTGATCGTTGCGGCAATCTACGTGGCGCTCATTGGGGCGATCGTGTTGATTGAAGCTGCGTGGTGGTTGATGGCGACGCTGGGATTGTTCACGCTGCCCGCATTATGGGAACTTTATTCAAACCGAACCGCCGGGGTCACGCTAACCGATACCGACTTGCATTGGTTTAGCGGGCGTCGTCACGCCGACATTGAGCTTTCGGAGATTGATCATATGCGATTTGACACAAGTCTCGATTTTTCAGTGCGGGTCAGCGCCGTGCTACCCAGCAAACAGCGCATTCGTCTTCCTTACGATGCTTTGCCGCCACACGCCGCGTTCGAAGCAGCATTCAAGGCCCGCAATGTGAGAACTGAACGGCATCATTTTACGCTTTTATGACAATGTCTTACGATTAATGCTTAAGGTCGTTTCCGAGGACGTACTGAAGATAGAGGCCGACAATAGGTCTGGCGTTTCAACCAAACCGACATGTCGCGCCGCTTGCTGTCGCTTCGCATCGGCCCCCAGTCCGCCGCCACGCCTTTCCAGCGTCCGTCCTTTACTGCAATCGCGTCATCGCGGGGTACCGTCACTGCCATAATCCGAATAGCACAGCTTACATTTGCTGCACCATTCTTCAAAGTCTGTCCCGAGCCCGCCTGACAGCCGTATTGACGGGCGGTTGATGGCTGAATCTGCAGCAAGCCGAACCACTGCCCACCACCTCCAACTGCCCCAGGTTTGTATGTGCTCTCAAACTTCGCCAGGGCAGACAGAAACCCAGCCCAAAACGCCCTTCTCTGCGCCATGTCCGCCTGCTCGTAGGTCGGACACCAATCTGCAATGTCGCTCGGCACGGACAAGGGCAACGCAATGCCGTGTGTTTTCTGAGCGGCAAGCGCGGAGCGGGTCCATTGCGGCGACTCGCTTTGGTGTTCCCATCTGGTACGTGGCAAGTTAACTGATCGCGCCACCGGCCGAGTTTGTTCGGAGATTCCGCTGCCCAGCGCCGAAGTGTCTGCTTGAGCGAATACAAGGGATGGAAAGACCAGTAGAAAAAGAGCTAAGCGCAACATGGGTTTAGTATTGTCGGGCCGGACGTCGCTTTGCAACATTGACGGCACGTCTCCCACTACCTGATAAGGATGGCGCACTATCAACGTAACGTTGCCTTGTTCCGGCCCAATTTCTTAGCAAGATTGAACGGGTAACAAGTACCCAAGTCAAACCGGCCAGACTATTATGAACAAGCATGAACCCACTTCCAGTCTTTTCCCAACTGGCGCCAAATCAGTGCCGGTCATAAAACGCGTGCGGCAGATGATTAACACTATGCTGTCTCGTGCACGCAAATCGGACGCTTACGACTACGACCTCGAGGTCACGGGAGTTGAGCGTTTTCAACTCGGCAAAGACGCAAATTGGCCTGACTTTCCCATCAATGAAACAAAGGCTATGCATGATGAATCGCTTGCATATCAGGCCAAAGGTCAGTTTCTGGCCCGACAAGAGGATTGGGACATCCTTGCGACCCTGATTTCAGAGGCGGATCGGGACCGCACAAAAACTACCCAGGGAGTGCCGATCGCAGAGCTTTTGGCGCATGGCGCCCGCGCCGATGTTGTCCTTTCTGTCGAGCACGCGCTATTTGACGGTCGCCCCGCCGAGGGCACGAACCTGCTTGCCGGCATTGAGGCTCTTGAAGAAGTTTTGGCCGATTATCCCGACAGCTATCCGGTCGCAATGATCGTCGCATTGGCCCATTTGGATATAGGCTTGGCCTGGCGCGGCGATGGTTGGATGTCCGTCCTTCCGTCGCGAAACAGGGATGCATTCAACACTCATTGTGCCCGCGCCATGGGGATTCTGGATCAGTTTGTGTACACTGATCAAACTGCACCGTCACTCTTGGCCACTCGCTGCACGCTCCAAGCCGAATGTTGCGCGTCACAACGTCAGATCGCTGATGAATTTGAAAAACTTGTCGATGCAGACCCTGCCAACGCTGGTTACATGCGAGCAATGGGAACCCACCTATTGCGCCAGACCAGCGACTCTGCTGCGTTACTGGATATGGAAGCCCGGCGTGCGGCAGCACGCACGCAGGAAATCTGGGGCGCCGGTGCATATACTTGGATTTGCATGGAAGCGGTCCTGATGGACGATGCAACCTGTGCACAAATCGAAGCATCCCTCTTTATCGAAGGCATGCGCGATATTCTGGCCCGCTCACAGGATCAGCATACGGCAAACTTGCTCGCCGCATATTGCTCGGTCAGTATCCGCGCCGGATATGGCAGTAATGATGCCGCTGATCTGGTTCGCTACCAGCTGATGAAATGTGCAGACTGGATAATTCGAGACCACCTCACGGAGATTCATCCGCTCGTCTGGGCGCGGGCCGGTGGGCGTTTTGACGCATCGGATCGCGCGCAGGCTGTTCAAAAGCTGGCTGATCGGGGCCGCAGAGACGCTTTGGACGCGATTTCTGCGTTATTCGGGGACGACTTCGCCTGCGGAAGTGGCGTTGCGTTTGCAGCTAGGCAATCCATGATAAACGTGCGCTGAGCGCTCTTGCCCCGCCGGGTAGCCTGCCCTAGAACCCTCATCGTTGCGAGAAAGATGAGGAACACCATGCTTGACCTGAGCTATGACACTCCGACCCCAAAGCGTATCGCAGGGGCCAAACAGGACTGGGAACTTGTCATCGGCATGGAAGTCCATGCTCAGGTAACGTCAAACGCCAAGCTGTTCTCAGGCGCATCAACGACATTTGGCGCAGAACCGAACGCAAATGTAGCATTTGTGGATGCGGCCATGCCCGGCATGTTGCCGGTAATCAACCGATATTGCGTCGAACAGGCGGTGCGCACGGGTCTTGGCCTCAATGCGGAAATCAACCTCACGTCCGCGTTCGACCGCAAAAATTATTTTTATCCTGATCTGCCACAGGGTTACCAGATTTCGCAACTTTATCACCCTATTGTGGGCGAAGGCGAAGTGCTTGTCGAAATGGGCGACGGAACAGCCCGGCTGGTCAGGGTAGAGCGCATCCATCTTGAACAGGACGCGGGCAAATCGATTCACGATATGGACCCAAACATGTCGTTCGTGGATCTGAACCGTACCGGCGTTGCGTTGATGGAGATCGTAAGCCGACCAGACATTCGCGGACCTGAAGAGGCTGCCGCCTATATCACCAAGCTGCGCCAGATTCTGCGCTATCTCGGCACCTGCGATGGCAATATGCAAAGCGGATCAATGCGCGCAGACGTCAATGTCAGCGTCTGTTTGCCGGGTCAGTACGAAAAATACGCTGAAACACAGGATTTTTCGCACCTCGGGACGCGCTGCGAGATCAAGAACATGAACTCCATGCGGTTTATCCAGCAAGCTATCGACATCGAGGCCCGTCGCCAGATTGCGATCTTGGAATCAGGTGGAACGATCGATCAGGAAACCCGGCTCTATGACCCCGACAAAGGTGAAACCAGGTCCATGCGTTCCAAGGAGGAGGCTCATGACTACCGCTATTTCCCGGACCCGGACCTGTTGCCGTTGCACATCGAACAGGCATGGGTCGACGAGATCAAGGACGCCTTGCCAGAACTGCCGGACGCAAAGAAGACCCGTTTTATGGCCGAATTCAGCCTATCCGATTATGATGCATCGGTACTGACGGCAGATCTTGACGCCGCAGGCTATTTTGAGCGAACCGCGGATGGCCGTGATGGCAAACTTGTCGCAAACTGGGTAATTAATGAACTGTTTGGACGCCTCAAGAAAGACAACCGCGACATCGAGGACAGCCCGGTCAACCCAGACCAGCTAGGCGATATTGTTGGCCTGATCACAAAAGGCGATATCAACGGGAAGATCGCTAAAGAAGTCTTTGAAATTGTTTATACAACCGGGCGTGACCCTAAAGAGGTAGTCGAGACCGAAGGCATGAAGCAGGTCACTGATACGGGGGCGATTGAAGCCGCTGTCGATCAGGTGATCGCGGATAACCCGGCGCAGGTAGATAAAGCCAAGGCCAATCCAAAACTAGCCGGATGGTTTGTTGGGCAAGTGATGAAAGCCACCGGCGGCAAGGCCAATCCGGCCGCTGTCAACCAACTGGTAACCGCCAAATTGGGTTTGTAGCACCACACAATTACGCAACTTCTTGCCAAATTCGATCTCAGTGAAATAGCTTTTCGTGCCATGAATTCCAACAGCTTTTCCGGTCTGGTGTTCCTGCGCCAACGTGCGATAAGTTGCTACGGATCAATGCGCGAGACCGACCATGCCCAAACACGAATACAAAGTCATTCCTGCTCCGGACAAAGGATTGAAAGCACGGGGTATCAAGACGCCCGACGACCGGTTTGCCAACGCACTGCAGGAAGTCATGAATCAGATGGGCGCCGCAGGCTGGGAGTATCTACGAGCCGAGACCCTTCCCAGCAAAGAGCGTAGCGGATTTACCGGAACAACGACGTATTATCGCAATATGCTCGTGTTTCGCCGCGCCCTCGCAGTACAGGCTGATGCGAGTGAACCACGGCTACCCGGCGTCGGCCGCCAGGTCCAGGTCAAAGGAGACGGCCCTCCGATTGGTGTTGCGCCTATGGTTCAAGAATCAAACGCGCCCCGGGTAAAATCACCTTTGGGAATCGAAGATGACCCTGTGGACAGGCCCGCCGGACAACCCGGAGCGGTAGGAATGTTACGCGACAACGGTGTCGAAGAACTGTCAGATGTCGCTGGAATGACCGAAGCCCTGAAAAACCGAGCCGCACATAAAAGTGACGGCTAGTCAAACCGGTTAGCAGGCGTTCTTAAACATCAATATCAAGCGAAAGCGCATGGATTCGAGCTATGAGTTCGGCCCCTAATGCCGAGTGAACCGCGCGGTGTCGCTGAATACGAGATTGTCCCGCAAACGCGGTCGATCGTATCGAAACGTTGAAGTGGCTTTGCCCACCTTCACTGTAACCGGCGTGGCCTCGATGGGCCTCGCTGTCGTCCACCACCTCAAGATGGGTCGGCGAAAAGGCCTCGGCCAGCCGATCATGGATCACGTCGCGGACCAATACAGGCGTCAAGTCCGGTTCAGCCAATTTATCTGTCATTTTTTGGAGACGCCCTCTTCTATCTGTCGCGGTTTACTCTAAACTCTCTGGGCCGAGTCGGAAAGGGGACCAAATCATGAGTAAGGACGATCCATTTGGGTTTGACATGTCTGTGTCCTCCGCGAAAAAGAAGAATCCGCGTGGGCGCAGGGGAATGTCCGGGGCATCAGAAACCTCCGTCCGTCAGTGCAATCATGACGGTTGTGAAGAGGCGGGCAAATACCGCGCGCCAAAGGCGCCTGATGTGCTGGATGATTACATATGGTTCTGCCAGCAACACGTGCGCGAATATAACCTGAAGTGGAATTTCTTTCACGGTACAACCGAGGCCGAAATCAACGCACAGCAGTCCAAGGACAAGGTTTGGGAGCGGGAAACCAAACCGATGCAGGACCCCGAGGCGCGCGCTTGGGCCCGGCTGGGTATTGAAGACCCACATCAGGTGCTGGGTGCAAATGCCACGCAGAATCCCGGCAAAGGGGTGAGCAACAGCCGCAAACTGCCGCCCACTGAACGGCGTGCCGTTGAAATTCTTGAGGTCAAAGACAACTGGACCAAACCCGAGGTACGCAAAGCCTACAAGGCCCTGATCAAGGTGCTGCATCCAGACATGAATGGTGGAGACCGGTCACAGGAAGAACAGCTTCAACTGGTTGTCTGGGCCTGGGATCAGATCAAGGTCAGCCGTCACTTCAAGGATTGACCCCGCGCATACCAGTTTGGCCAAGTCATACATCCAGCGGCCAGTTCCCCTTGCCCTATCCCAAGATATGTTGCACGACGTCACAGTACGAAAATGCCCGGCGTTCAGGGCAATCTTGACAAGGAAAAAGACCCATGGCCGACGGTTCGATCGACATTAATGCAAAACCAACCGAAACGATTTCGGTTCGCGATGTATTTGGCATCGATACGGATATGACGGTCAAAGGGTTTGCGGAAACATCGGATCGGGTGCCGCTACTGGATACGACCTACAAATTTGATCCCGACACGACATTGGCCATTCTTGCGGGTTTTTCCCATAACCGCCGGGTGATGATCCAAGGGTATCACGGAACCGGGAAATCAACCCACATCGAGCAGGTGGCAAGCCGCCTCAATTGGCCGACTGTTCGTGTCAATTTGGATAGCCACATTAGTCGGATCGACCTGATCGGCAAAGATGCAATCAAATTGCGCGATGGGGTCCAGGTTACGGAATTTCAGGAAGGTATCCTGCCATGGGCCCTGCGCACACCAACTGCGATTGTCTTTGATGAATATGACGCTGGACGCGCAGACGTGATGTTTGTCATCCAACGCGTACTGGAAGTGGACGGAAAGCTAACTTTGCTGGATCAGAACAAAGTTCTCGATCCACACCCGTTTTTCCGTCTGTTCGCGACGTCCAACACCGTGGGTCTTGGCGATACAACCGGCCTTTATCACGGCACGCAGCAGATCAACCAAGGCCAAATGGACCGATGGTCGCTGGTCGCGACGCTGAACTACCTGAGCATTGATGCGGAAACCAATATCGTGTTGGCCAAAAACCCGCACTACAACAACGACAAGGGCCGCAGAACGATCAAGCAGATGGTCACCGTTGCTGATCTGACTCGTACGGCGTTTATGTCGGGTGATCTGAGTACGGTTATGTCGCCGCGTACTGTGATTGCCTGGGCGCAAAACGCAGAAATATTCCGCAATGTTGGCTATGCGTTCCGCCTTTCGTTCCTGAATAAATGTGATGAACTGGAACGCCAGACCGTTGCAGAATTCTATCAGCGATGTTTTGATGAAGAACTGCCGGAAAGTGCCGCGAGCGCTAGCCTGGGTTAAGCAAATCGGACCCTCACGCACCTGGAGACCGACCATGCATATTGGAATGATCGGCGGCATCGGGGTTGCTGCAACAGTGGTTTATTATCAGCGCCTTACTGCGGCTGTTGCAGCAATGGGCGGCGCATTGGATTTGACAATTGTTCATGCTGATGTCCACGAACTGATCCACAACAACCTGGCTGATAAGCGCGTCGAACAAGCTGAGGTTTACGCCCGGTTGATTGATCGGTTGAAGGCGGCAGGCGCAGATTGCGTCGCGATTTCGTCTTTGGGTGGCCATTTCTGTTATGATGAAACTGCTGCGATTTCTTCTTTGCCCCTCGTTTCCGCGGTCACTCCGCTAGACGATTTCTTTGCTGCGCAAGGGCTGTCAAAGATCGGGCTTTTGGGGACCCGCGTAGTTATGAAAACACGTCTTTATGGGCAGCTGAGCCGCACCATCGCCGTTGCTCTTGATGATGAAATTGAAACGCTGGGCCAATCCTATCAGGATATGGCGGTGGCAGGCATTTGCACCGACCAACAGCGTGTTTCCTTCATCGATGCCGGACGTCGAATGGTGCAGGATCAGGGGGCAGAGGCGATTGTATTGGCAGGAACCGATCTCAACCTGGCCTTTGACGGGCATGAAACAGGCTATAAAGTCATCGACGCGCTGGACGTGCACGTGGACGTGCTCGCCCGCCTCGCGACTGACGCAAGTCAACTGGGCGAGCCGGCTTCGACAAAGAACTGACCTCGAGCCAAATCAAAGTTTAAGCGCTTTAAACAAACACTTACCCAGTTCGACGCGCAGCGCCTCTGGCTTTCGCCCCACAAGGGTATTAGTTTGCACCAAAGACCGCCGGGCCACGCGCCCGACTTGCCGCAAGGACCCGTAACCCAGATGAGCAAACCTTCAGACAACCCGGCCGACCCGTTCAAAAAGGCCCTGGCCGAGGCGACCAAAGTCATGGCCCATGATTCTGAACTGAACGTGAGCTACACGGTCGATCCTTCAGGCCTGTCTGGCGATGCAATGCGCCTGCCACAGGTAAGCCGCCGTATGACCCGGGACGAGGTACTGCTAGCACGGGGCACAGCGGATGCGCTGGCGATGCACCGCAGATATCACAACGAAAACACCCATTCGCGTTATGTACCTCCGGGGGACATTGCCCGCGACCTGTATGAGGCGATGGAAACCGCTCGCTGTGAGGCTATGGGCGCCCGCGACATGCCGGGCACTGCCGGAAATATCGACGCTAAAATCGGTCATGAAGCGCTGCGTAAGGGTTACGGCGAATGCAAACAACCCTCAGAGGCACCGTTGCCGGTGGCGGCTGGCTATCTGATCCGCCATCTAGCTACGGGACGTGATCTGCCTGCAGGCGCGCAGAATGTGATGGAGCTATGGCGTGGGTTTATCGAGGAGCAGGCAGGTGGCACGCTCGAAAACCTGCAAGACATGTTGTCGGATCAGGCAGAATTTGCCCGATTTGCGCGGCAGATCATATCTGATCTTGGTTATGGCGATCAATTGGGTGATGACCCCGACCAGTTGGACGAGGACAACGAGAACGAAGCCGAAGAAGGTAGCGAAGAGGAACAGGATCCCGACAGCACAGGGGATCAGGACGAAGACGACAGCGACGCCGAAGCCAGCCCTGAACAAAGTCAGGAAGAACAGCAGGATGCGTCTCAGGCGCAGGTGTCGATGGACGAAATGGCCGATCAGGAGTTGGGCGAAGAGGCCGACATGCCCGAAGGCGAGGCCCCGCTGGAGCCCCCTGCCCCACAACCGATTTCAGATGCTGACCCGAATTACACGGTCTACATGACGGATCACGATGAAGAGATCGCCGCCGAAGATCTGGCCGAACCAGCCGAGTTGGAACGGTTGCGAGCCTATCTGGATCAGCAGCTTGAGCCATTGAAAGGCGCGGTTTCCCGATTGGCAAACAAATTGCAGCGTCGCTTGCAGGCTCAACAAAACCGGTCGTGGGAATTTGATCGCGAAGAAGGCATTTTGGACGCCGGGCGACTGGCGCGGGTTGTCGCCAGCCCAACCACTCCGCTATCTTTCAAGGTCGAAAAAGATACCGATTTTCGCGACACAGTGGTGACGCTGTTGTTGGACAATTCGGGATCAATGAGAGGTCGGCCGATTTCAATTGCGGCAATCTGCGCTGATGTTCTTGCCCGCACGTTGGAACGCTGCAACGTAAAGGTCGAAATTCTGGGGTTCACGACGCGTGCATGGAAAGGCGGGCAGGCCCGCGAGGCGTGGCTGTCTGGTGGCCGCCCAGGCCAGCCCGGGCGTCTCAATGACTTGCGACATATCGTTTACAAATCTGCTGATGCCCCATGGCGCCGGACGCGGCCAAATCTGGGTTTGATGATGAAAGAGGGGCTGCTTAAAGAGAATATCGATGGCGAGGCGCTTGAATGGGCGCACCGCCGGATGGCGGGCCGCCCTGAATCGCGCAAGATCCTGATGGTAATTTCCGACGGAGCGCCCGTTGATGACAGCACCTTGTCGGTAAATCCGGCGAATTATTTAGAAAAACACCTACGCGATGTGATCGCGATGGTCGAACGCCGCCGCGCGGTCGAATTGCTGGCAATCGGGATCGGGCACGACGTGACGCGCTATTACGATCGCGCCGTGACGATCACAGATGTCGAACAGCTCGCCGGAGCAATGACCGAACAATTAGCCGCATTGTTTGACAACGACCCCCGGGCGCGAGCCCGCATCATGGGAATGCGCCGGGCCAGTTGAGGGCCCTCGGATCAGGAAAACCCAGAGCAAATAAGGATCAGCCATGTTTCAGAGCTTTGAGGTCAAAGCAAGGCCGGAGCAAGGGCCACCCAGACTGGCTGCGCTGCGCGCTGAATTCGCGGGCGCGAATCTGGATGGTTTTCTGATACCACGCGCGGATGCCCATCAGGGCGAATATGTGGCCGCGCACGACGAACGTTTATCCTGGTTGACTGGCTTTACCGGTTCCGCCGGATTCTGCGCCGCGCTGCGCAACGCGGCAGGTGTGTTCATTGACGGACGGTATCGCACACAGGTCAAGGCACAGGTGGCCAGCGAATTCACACCAGTACCGTGGCCCGAAATCTCTTTGGCGGATTGGTTAAAGCAACAACTTCCTAAGGGTGGTGTGGTTGGTTTTGATCCATGGCTGCATACGGTCAATCAGATCGATGACGTTCGAAGTTCACTTCAGGGAAGCGCTATAACGCTATGTTCTTACAATAATTTAGTCGATCGGATCTGGCACGACCAACCCGACCCTCCGATGCAACCGGCAAAAGAGCACCCGCTGAAGTTCGCAGGAGAATCTCACACCGACAAACGCGCCAGACTGGCCGCAAACCTCAGAGACGCAGGTCGGTCAGTTGCGGTGATTACGCTACCGGATTCCATAGCCTGGCTGCTAAACATTCGTGGTGCCGACATTCCGCGTAATCCGGTCGCGCACGGCTTTGCGCTTTTGCACGCAAACGCAAGCGTTGATCTGTTTATGGCCGCCTCAAAAATAGTAGGGCTGGAGGCGCATCTTGGAAACGATGTCCGTGTGCATGAACCGGCCGCATTTATTGAACATCTCAAACGTCTGGAAGGACCAGTACAAATTGATCCCTCTTCAGTTCCGATTGCCGTTGCACAGGCCCTAGAAAGTGCAAGTCTGGCAATTGAACACGCTGACGATCCTTGCGCATTGCCAAAGGCCTGTAAGAACACTGCTGAAATCGAAGGTATGGTTGCCGCGCATGAGAGGGATGCCGAGGCCATGATCGAGGTTCTGGCGTGGCTGGACGATCAGCCCCCCGGCAGCCTCTGTGAAACTGCGATTGTAACGAAATTGGAACAGACCCGGAATGTCGGGAATACTTTGCAAGATATTAGCTTTGAAACTATTGCGGGTTCGGGATCAAACGGCGCAATCATGCACTACCGCGTGACAACGGAAACGGATAGGACGTTGAAAGACGGCGATTTTCTTGTACTGGACAGCGGCGGGCAGTATCTAGACGGCACGACGGATATTACGCGCACCATCCCCATTGGCAACGTTGCTGAAGAGGCTCGCATCTGCTTCACAAGAGTCTTGCAAGGTATGATTGCCATGTCGCGTTTGCGTTGGCCTAAGGGCCTGGCAGGACGGGATATCGAGGTGATAGGCCGCATACCATTATGGATGGCGGGGCAGGACTTTAACCACGGGCTTGGTCACGGTGTCGGGGCTTATCTTAGCGTTCACGAGGGCCCCCAACGGCTATCGCGCATCAATCATGTGCCATTGCAAGCCGGCATGATTCTATCCAATGAACCGGGATATTACCGGGAAGGCGCCTTTGGTATCCGCATAGAGAATCTGATCGCCGTCCAAGAGGCACCCGCACTGCCCGGTGGCGATCCGGAAAGAGCGATGTTGAATTGGCGTACACTAACTTACGTACCGATTGACCGGCGCGCGATCGTTGTGGACATGTTAAGCCCTGCCGAACGGGAATGGTTGAATAGTTACCACCGGGATGTTCGGGAAAAAATCTGCCCTCGGCTAGGCAAGTCAGCAAAAACATGGTTGGATGCTGCAACTGCCCCGATCTGACATGGGAATGTTACATCGCGGGGCGATCACCCCAGAGCATTGACGCAATACGGAGGACCAGACCCATGGCTGATCACATCAAAATTCGCAAGGCACCGGGGATCTGGACAGTGAGAGCCGGTGGTGCGGTTCTCGCGGAAAGCTCAAACGCTTTGGAACTGACAGAAGGTGATTACCCGGCAGTAATCTATTTCCCGAAAAAGGACATTGCGATGGCTATGCTGGATGAGACCGATCACAGCACCCATTGCCCGCACAAGGGCGACGCCAATTATTACTCGATTGCCAGCCGAAGCGCGACCTACGAAAATGCCGCGTGGACCTACACCGCCCCCAAAGAAGACGTTTCGCGGATCGCGGATCACATCGCGTTTTATACAGGGGATGACGTAACCGTAGAGCAGCTTTGACCCCTGCTAAGAAGACTCTATGCCTTCGTCTACTAATCGCGCCTTCATATCGGACGTTGTGTTGCCACTAGGATAATCGACATCAGGCACTGGAAGGCCAAGCCAGTCACAAAGGGGTTGCCAGCCGTCGCCAAGATTATGAATCAATAGCCGCTCAGGCGAAACGGTAGCAACGACGTCGGCTACATTCCTGTTGTAAAGTGCAATGGCATGATCGCGATCATCTGGCCTCCCGTCAAAAACCTGAGGTTTTATTAGCGTTTGCCCCAAGCCATCCGGGTCGTGCCCGCTTTGCAAATATTTCAGGATGGTTGCTTCAAAACTCTTCCACCAGCTTTCCGCGGATCGCATGGTCAGAAGGATCTTGGCATCGGGGTAGACATCAATCAATGTGCGCCAATAGAAAGCCGACGGCCAGTCCACACAAGCTGTGTAGCCTTCAAAAAGATTTTCCCAATCGGGTTCTCCTCCTTTGGCCAGATCAAGCCAAAGCGGTCGGAGTGGTGAACCCTCTTCAAGCTCAAACATGTGATGCGTCGGGCCGACACCCAGAATGTTCAAGGCTTTGCGCATTGAATCAGTGCCTGTTCGACCAAAACCCGTTCCGACAACTTTCAGTGTCATCCAGTTCCTAACTCATTCAGTCAGTAAGAAATGCAGTCTGTATGAGGCATGTTTATCTATTGTGGGGAAAAAGAACACCGTCATGGCCAAACTCGCATTTTAACTTCACCACACCCCGGAAAAGGGAAATCACGGCGAATTCTCATGGTTGGAAATTGATACCCGTAAGTAAACCCGCGACGAGAACTGCGAGCGTTGCAAAAGTAAGACTGCGACGGCCAGCAATTACCGAACGACGTGCCCCTTCCGTGTCGAACCGCTTGCCGTATTCAACGCGGTGATGCTTTAGCATGGCTGTATCGAAGATGGGGTTCATTGCTCTCGCTCCTTGAATATGAGAACAATCTAGCCAGACTAGGATTACTGCGCTTGAAGGATTTCCTGTGAAAGCCTTGCGAAATCGCTGCGAAGGTACCGTTAAGCCCTGGTTTCCTTGCACATCCTTCAAAATCAACGTTCAATGAATCCATGCGATACGAGTTCTCAAATTGTGTTTTAGACACCAATACGCACTCGTTTTTCCGCGACGGTGAAGCCCAGAAAATTGAGCCCCAGGTTTTTGATCTCCTCCTTCTACTTTTGAAGAACGCCGGAGCTTTGGTGACAAAGGATCAATTGGTCGACGAAATCTGGGGCGGCCGCATCGTTTCTGAATCTGCCATCAGTGCCCGTATTGCTGCGGCACGAAAGGCCGTCGGAGATGATGGAAAACGGCAGGCAATCATTCGCACCGTCGCGCGTCGCGGACTGCAATTCACCGCCGAGCTGATCCAAAAAGAAAATCCTCAGCCGACGTCCGCAACGCCTTCGCAAACCCCAAAAATCCGCTACGCTACAGCCGACGACGGGGTGAAAATTGCGTTTGCCGTATCTGGCAACGGCCCCCCATTATTGCGTTTTGCACATCATCCAACGCATCTGGAACTTGAATGGACAGAGCCTTCAGAAAGGGCGATGTTCGACGCTCTGGGCCGAAAATATACATTGATACGAATGGATCAACGTGGAAATGGATTATCGGATCTGGAGATCGATGAGTACAGCGCCGAGCGCAGTGCCAAGGATGCGAAGGCGGTTCTGGAAACGATGGGCATAGATCGGGTTGCGTTGTTGGGAACGTCTAGCGGAGCAATGATTGCCGTCGAATTCGCTTCGATATTTCCGTCTTCCGTGTCACTTATGGTGACGCTTGGTGGGTATGTTCATGGTCGATCCGTAAGAGGTGGCAACGCCGATTCATCGTCCGAAGATGCGATCATGAACATGGTGAAAGCGGGTTGGGAAACTCCCGATAGCCCCTTTGTCTCCGGTTTTCTCGCTGCCTATTATCCCACAGCCAGCCCCGAAGTACTGCGACAGCTCGCGAATATCTTGCAAAACAGCTGCCCGATCGAAAATGCCATCCGCGGTCGTGATTTTTTCAACAATCACTCGATTGAAGACCTGCTGGCCAAAGTGTCGGCGCCGACGTTGGTGATGCATTGTCGGGGCGACGCGGTGCATCCGCTTTCGGAAGGCCAGAAAATGGCCCGTGGCATTGCTGACGCAGAACTCTTGGTGCTTGAAAGCCGCAATCATTATCCATCGCCTGATGAACAAAGCTGGCATTCTATGATTGCTGCAATGATTGAGTTCATCGGAAACTAGCATTGGCATAAAAAGACTTCGGGTTTTATGTGCAAACATTCATGATTTGGAAACGGCGAAATCTAAGCCACCACTAAGAATGTTCCTCAGCCGCAGTGGCCGCGAGTGCACGATTATATGCTCTTACGGCGTCTATGTGGAACAATGCACCAGAAATTCGGGTGGCCGCGTTATCTCCGGTTGGTGTCGTAACCGGGACAAAACTGGCGCCGGTCTTGTCGAATATGGGCATCGCAGCTTCAAGTGTAGCGTTGGCATCGATGTAAATGCCCTCACCTATCAGTTTCTCGCAGGCCTTAACTTCTTCTGCGTCCAGATTCTCAGCGTAGCGCATAACGTTGGCGACGCGAAACATCGCCAAAAGATAAGCCTGCGGCCCAGCCGCCAGATGGATATCGCGTCGTTCTAGCTGTGTAAGAAAGAAGGATCGATCCACCAATCGTGACGCCAGTGCCGTCGAAAGGGAAACGGAGACCATAACTGCTATCCCGGTCTGCCAGTCACCCGTCAACTCAAACACGATCAGTGTTGTTGAAATCGGCGCGCCCAGCACTGCCGCCGCGACGGCCCCCATGCCCGCCAGAGCATAAAGAGTAGTTGCGCCGGAAAACTCGGGAAAAATACTAGTCGCGACGATACCAAACCCCAATCCGGAAAGCGCACCTACCATCAAGGCGGGAGAGAAAACACCTCCCCCCATCCGACCGGCCATTGTGATTGCGACAGCAACTGTCTTGAGAATGGCAAAGACGATAGCCTCGTACAACAAAAGCTCTCCGGTTAGAGCCGCCGACGTGGTTTCGTAGCCAACCCCGATGATGTGGGGAAACCAAATTGCTAACCCGCCCAGCATCACACCAGCGGCAGCAGGGCGCAGCCAGCGCGGCAACCCGATACGGTTCTGGATATGAGTTCCAACGTCTTCAGCCCAGAATATTGAGCGCATCAGCGCAACCGCCACAAGGCCGCTAACCAGCCCCAGAATAAGGAATGCTGGCAGTTCTACATAGAATTGCAGCGCACCTTCGACAGGCAGGTTGAATTCGGTCACATCCCCAAACTCTAGGCGGTTGATCACCGTGCCGGCAACCGCAGCAATCACGATAGGCGCAAAGGCGTGTACGGCGAAATGGCGCAATACAACCTCAAGCGCAAACAGAGTTCCCGCGATCGGCGCATTAAAGCTGGCGGAAACAGCAGCGGCCACAGCACAGCCCAATAAATCACGCCCGCTAATACCGTCTGCATTGATGCGGTTGCTAACCCAAGTCGAAAGAACACCAGCCATGTGGACAACTGGCCCCTCGCGGCCTGATGAGCCACCTGAACTAAGAGTTACCAAAGAGGCGACCGCCGACGCGACACCGGCCCTCATTTCCACCCGGCCATTGTTAAGCGCTGCACCTTCTATGACATCGGCAACGGAACGCACTCTGCCGTCCGGTGTGAACTTGTGCAAAATCAAGCCCACGACCAGCCCGCCAATGATCGGCACAATCAGGACGATGTACCAAGGCAAGCCAGATACGAAACTGTGAAGATGTTGAATATCATCGGTTCCATAAATCGTGGCCTGCAAGGTCTCGATGCCCTTGCGGAAAAAGAGTGCCGCGAATCCCGCCCCAACCCCTATCAGCAATGCAAGAAACCAGAATTGAATCTGGCTGGGTCCACGAAGGCGGAGAACACGCCAGCCGTCTTTGAAGGCGATCTTCGCCTGATTTATCTGTCTGAAAAAGAGAGAGCGGAGAGGCTCGGCCATTTTTACACTGCGGGTTTAGTCCGGTGTCTTTACTTAGGCCGAAAGGCCGGTGGTACGAAACCCCAGTCTGCCCTCTTAAAATCAGGTCTGTGACAAGAATGTCCTGACGGCGGTACTTTTGCCGCTATCCGGTAAGAAGCGCGCGCGCAGCGCCGCGAGCTTCCTCTGTGATACTGTCACCCGCCAGCATACGTGCAATCTCGTCCACGCGATCGGGTCCCTTTAAAGGGACCACTGTTGAAATTGTCGTGCCGTCTGTCACATGCTTTTCCACCCGCCAGTGGTGCGCACTCAGGGCGGCAACCTGTGGAGAATGAGTGACTACAAGGATCTGTGCCCCTTCCGCCAATGCAGCCAGCCTTCGACCGACAGCATCTGCTGTCGCCCCACCCACACCGCGATCAATTTCGTCAAAGATCATCGTAAGACTGCTGTCTTTGCCTGTCAGACAAACCTTGAGCGCCAGCAAAAAGCGACTTAACTCTCCTCCGGATGCGATTTTGGCGAGTGGGCCCCCTGGTGCTCCGGGATTTGTAGCCACAGAAAAAGACACTAGATCGTGCCCCTCTGGGCCAGGTTCAGTCGTCTCAATCAGGGTTTCGAACACTGCGCGTTCCATCTTGAGCGGTACAAGTTCGGCGGTAACGGCCCTGTCCAGCTTTTTGCTGGCTTTGGTTCGCGCTTCACTCAATCTGGAAGCTGCCGCAGAGTAATCTCTCTCAGCTTTGTCCAAAGCAGAACGTAACGTTGCAAGATGGGCATCACCCGCATCCAAGGCAGTTATTTTTTCGCGCAAGTCTGCGCCAAATTGGCTCAAGTCATCCGCCAAAACTTCGTGTTTTCGGGCCAATGCACGAATTGCAAACAAACGCTCTTCGGTTTCTTCCAAATCAATCGCATTGAAGGACAGAGCATCCAGTGCCCCGGCGATCCCATCCAAGGCATTGTCCACTTCGACCAGCGCACGGCCAAGGGCAGCGGCGGGTGCGTCCAGATGACCCTCTGCTTTGTCAGCCACACCTTCCAACCAACGGACCGCATCGCCCAATGCCCCCTCGGCACCGTCCTGCCCCAGAACGTTTTGCGCCCGGGCGATGTCTTCTCGAATTTTCTCGGCCCCCTGCATCAGCCGCCGAGCGGCATCAAGATCAGCCTCTTCACCCGGTTGAGGGTCCAGCGCATCCAATTCTGCAACCGCATGGCGCAGATACTCTTCTTCATCGCGCACTGCGGCCAGCGCCGCCTCCGCTTCCTGCTTGGCCTTAAGGGCTTGCTTCATGACCGACCACTTCAAACGCAACTTGGCCCGCATGGCATCAAGTCCTGCAAATGTATCCAGCAGGGCGCGATGCCCTCGCGGGTTCAGCAATCCGCGATCATCGTGCTGTCCATGCAATTCAACCAGCGTGTCAGATAGCGCGCGCAAAACATCTCCGGAACAACGCCGGTCATTGACCCATGCCGTCTTGCGCCCGTCGACCGTATTGACCCGCCGCACAATCAGCTCTGAGCTTTCGGGCAATCCCGCCTCCTTCAGGATCGCATGTGCTGGATGCTGTGCGGGTAAATCAAACCACGCCGTCACTTCGCCCTGTGTCGCGCCCTGTCGTACGAGTTCCGCCCGGCCGCGCCACCCCAAAACAAAACCGAGCGAATCCAAAAGTATTGATTTACCTGCACCGGTTTCTCCAGTCAGCACGTTTAGCCCCGGTTGGAATGCTAGCTCCAGCCGGTCGATAATAAGCATATCTCTGATATCGAGACCACGGAGCATGAGGGTCGCTACGCGCGCGGTGGAAGAACGCGGCACACCATTACAACCATTCGCCCTTGATGGTTTGGCGATACACCTGACCCAGCCATCCCTTGCCGCTGGCTTTGGGCTGAAGACCGCGTCCTGTTAGCAACGCATAGCTGTCCTGATACCACACGGAGGATTGGTAATTGTAACCCAGAATGGCCCCAGCTGTCTGTGCCTCACTCACAAGACCAAGCGACAAATAGGCTTCGACCAAACGGTAGAGTGCCTCGGCAGTATGGCTGGTGGTCTGAAAGTCCTCTACAACCACACGAAACCTGTTGATCGCGGCGGAAAAATGATTACGACGCAGGTAATACCTGCCTATTTCCATCTCTTTGCCGGCGAGATGGTCAAATGCGAGATCAAACTTCAGAATTGCCGCAGAAGCATATTCGCTCTCTGGATAACGCTCAATAACCGTACGCAGGGACTGCAAGGCTTGAAAAGTGAGGCCCTGATCCCGCCCGACTTCGTCGATTTGATCGTAATAACTGAGCGCCAGCAAATATTGGGCGTACGCTGCATCGTCGTCTGCAGGGTAAAAGTCGATAAAACGTTGCGCGGATGAGCGGCTGTTGGGGTAGTCCTGCTCTTGATGATAGGCAAACGCTTGCATGATCAGTGCACGCTTGGCCCAATCAGAATAGGGATAAAGCCGCTCTATTTCCGAAAAGTAGAACGCCGCGTCTTCACCTTTGTTTTGGTTTAACTCATATTCGCCGCGCTCGAAAATCTGTTCAGGCGTATATGCATCAAGCGAGGTTTCTTCGTTTCGAAAAGTGTTTCCAAAAAGACCGCCGCCGCCGCCACATGCGCCAAGCATCGCAGTCAAGATCACCGCACCGATCACCTTTTTCCGGGAGCCGCTGACCGACATTCCGAGTTCCTTACCGCCAATCATCGAGCTATTCAGCCCTCTTTGCACCGGTCCTAACACAATAACTTCGGACGCAAAACGCCTTTGGCACAAATAGTGTATCTTGTGTCAATACGAAGCTCTGTATGCATGTTAAGATATTGGAAAGGCCCGTTTTAAGCCAGATCACGCGACAGCAGGAACTTCATCCCATACTACGCCCGTGCCCGGAAGCCGTGCCGTCATTTCCGTATCACATTCGATCATACGGCACGCGCCCGGTGTCTCGAACAACGTCCGCAATAGAGAGTTGGTCAGTGAGTGCCCCGCCCGAACCCCATAATAATGCCCTAGAATAGGGGCACCAGCCAACGCCAAATCCCCCAATGCGTCTAGCATTTTGTGGCGCACCGCTTCGTCTACGTGGCGAAATCCGCCAGGCGACAACACTTCGGCACCGTCGACGACAACTGCGTTGTCCAGTGTCCCGCCCAACGCCAATCCCTTGGCGTGCATTTCGTCCACATCAGACTGGCGACAAAAAGTACGGCTATCGCTCAGCTCGCGTACAAAAGAGCCATTTGCCATATTAAGTGACTTGAACTGATGACCAATCGCCTGATCAGCAAAATCAATTTCGAAATCGATCCGCAGATTGCGTGAGGGACTCAGCGTCGCGCGGGCATCGCCAAGCTCTGCAGTGACTGTCTTGAGCACCTCAAATGCGTGCACGGCCGCCGATTGCCGTTGAATGCCACTTGCCAGAAAACCACGGACAAAAGGCGCGGCCGACCCATCCAGAATCGGTACTTCTGGGCCGTCAATCTCAATCAGCGCGTTGTGAACACCGCAGCCAGCAAGCGCTGCCATCAGATGCTCGACTGTAGAGACCGATACACCAGACACATTTTCCAGCTTGGTGCAAAGCGGCGAACGGTTAACAGAGTCCCACAGCGCAGGCACCATTGGATCGCCCAATGAAACGTCTGTCCGCCTGAACCAAATGCCGTGAAAAGACGATGCAGGGCGCACAGTTAGGAGCACGTCTTCACCGGTGTGAAGACCTGTTCCCACAAAAGTTGCTGCTGACTTCAACGTATTCTGCACTCAAAAACCCCTAGCGCTTTCACGCATTGTTCCACTCAGTTCGCTGAGCCGTACGTAAATGCAGGCACTCTGACCCTCAACTCAATCTTTGTAACGGTCTGAAACATGTGCGGCAGAGGTCGGCAGAACACCGCTTAATGATGGTTAACAGCTTGTTAGTAATGCAAAAAGGGCCGCCACCTAGCGACCCCTTGCCACAGAATTGTGACCGACTAATTAGCCTGACGTCGCAGAAACGCCGGAATCTCGATCCGTTCTTTGTTGGGATCTTCCGACTCCTGGACCTGTTGCGACGCGCGGGGTTGGGCCTCAGGCGCATGATGTACCGGTGGTTGCGCACGCAGCGGTTGCGCACCTCGCTCTGAAGGTTGTTCAGTCGAATGCCCAGTCATTCGGTTGATCAGACTATTGATACCAAAGCGCGGGCGTTCAACATCTGCCTCCGCCTCTGCTGCGACTGGCTGCTCTGTTGGCTGGGGCGTATTGGCCTTGGGTGCCTTGCTGACTGCCGCGCGTAACCGCTCAAGCGCTTCGGGGCTGGGCGTTCCTGCTGTCGGTCTTTGTGGCGCTACAAATGTTTCGACCGGTTCTTCGATTGCATCTTGATGTGGCTCAAACTCGGCAACCTGCGGCTGGTAGGCCGGTGCGGGTAGATCGTCGTCATCATCAACTTGCACCTGACCAACTTGATCACGGTCTTCATTCGACTCGTAGCTTGCAACACCGTCATCGTCCATCTCAGCAAAGAGAGACCGTTCTTGGGCCACGTCAGGTTCCACGTCAACCGCGATATCGGCCTGTTGTTCGGCAGGGGACTGCGCCTCGGCAGACACTGTTTTTGATAGCGGAGCCGCCATTTGACGACGCGGAACCGGTACTTCGGAATTGACATCAACCGCGTCAATCCCAGTTGCCACTACCGACACACGCATGATGCCTTCCATGGCGGTATCCAACGTTGAACCGACGATGATATTTGCGTCCGCGTCAACTTCCTCTCGGATGCGGTTTGCGGCTTCGTCCAGTTCGAACAATGTCAGATCATGACTGCCCGTAATGTTGATCAGCACGCCTTTTGCTCCGCGCAGGCTGATTTCATCCAGCAGCGGGTTGGCAATGGCTTTTTCTGCCGCCTGAATCGCCCGGCTTTCACCTTCAGCCTCGCCGGTACCCATCATGGCCTTGCCCATTTCATCCATCACGGCGCGTACGTCAGCAAAATCTAGATTGATCAGGCCGGGCCGTACCATCAGGTCCGTCACACCTTTGACGCCTTGATATAGCACATCATCCGCCATGCTGAACGCTTCGGTGAATGTTGTTTTTTCATTTGCAAGTCGGAATAGGTTCTGATTCGGAATGATGATCAGCGTATCAACGACTTTTTGCAGTGCTTCGACACCGTCTTCAGCCTGCTTCATTCGCTTGCCGCCCTCAAACTGGAACGGCTTGGTCACAACGCCAACTGTCAGAACGCCAAGCTCACGGGCGGCTTGCGCGATAATGGGCGCGGCTCCGGTGCCTGTTCCACCGCCCATGCCAGCTGTAATAAAGCACATGTGTGCACCAGCGAGATGATCAACGATTTGTTCGATGCTTTCTTCAGCAGCGGCAGCACCCACTGTCGCGCGTGCACCGGCACCCAAACCTTCAGTCACTTTGATACCCAACTGGATGCGGCTGGTTGAATCGCTTTGCTGCAACGCCTGCGCATCTGTATTTGCAACCACAAACTCAACGCCATCAAGTTGCTTTTCAATCATATTGTTGACTGCGTTGCCGCCTGCCCCACCGACACCAAATACAGTGATCTTAGGTTTGAGGTCTTCCTGACCCGGCATAGATAGATTGAGTGTCATTGTTACTGTCCGCCTGTGCTGCTGACCCGCTTTTGCGAGTATTTTTGCCTATACTGCCCCGCATAGTACTGCGCACGGGGCGAAACGTCACCTAAAAAACACAAATTTGCCGCAAAATATGGGCAAAAAATTGCCGTATGCACTTGATATAAACATCGTGACCATATCTTGCGGCTACCAGTTCTCCCTAAACCATTTGACCGCGCGCTTTAACGATCTGGCCGGATATCGATCCACCGGTATATCAAAGTCCCACCATTCGTCTTGTGGGTGCGCTGCGAAGAGACACATGCCCACGGCGCTGGCAAATCCTGGTCCGGTCGCCGCCTGCGGCAACCCATGCACCCTCAAAGGGCGACCCAAACGCACTTGGTGCCCGAGAATTCTGCTGGCCAGCCCATCTAGACCGGGTATTTGGCTTGCACCACCTGTCAGCACAATCTGCTGGCTGGGCAAATGCTCAAACCCGGCAGCGTCCAGTCGCGCGCGCACTTCTTCCAGTATTTCTTCGACACGCGGACGCATAATGCCAATCAGCTCTGCCCGGCTGACAGTACGCCGGTCGTGCTCCCAGTCACCGGTTTCGCCACCGATTTCGATCATTTCCCGATCATCCATGCCGGTGGCTTGTACGCCGCCGTAGAACGTTTTGATCCGCTCCGCATTGGCGGCCGGAATCTGCAAACCCATTGAGATGTCAGAGGTGACATGGTCCCCCCCCATGCGCACGGAATCCGCGTATATCATGTGTTTTTTGATAAAAATTGACACACCAGTCGCGCCGCCACCGAGATCGATACAGGCGGCTCCAAGTTCCTGTTCATCTTCAACAAGCGAAGATATGCCAGACACGTAAGCGGAAGACGCAATGCCTGCGAGTTCCAGATCGCAGCGCTTAACGCAATGAGCCAGGTTTTGCACAGCTGTGGCATTCACCGTCAGCATGTGCATATCCACAGATAAGGTCTGACCCAATTGTCCGCGCGGGTCAGACAGACCCGAACGATGATCAAGCGCGAAATTGACCGGTTGAGCGTGTAGAACTTCTCGATCTTCGCCGTAATAAGGCACATCACAATCCGCCAGAACGCGGGCGACGTCCTGCCCGCTCACAATCTGGCCTTCCAGTTCCAACTGGGCATCCAGACCATAGGATCGCGGGTCAGCACCTGAAAAGCATGCAATCACATGGTCCACGCGGATATTGGCCATCTTCTGAGCTGCCTGCAGAGCGGTTCTGATAGCGCGTTCAGTCTCCTGCATTGCTGCGACTTCGCCAAACTGGACACCCCGCGATCGGGTCGTTGCAGCGCCCACCACGCGAAAACCCGATTGTCCGGCAAGCGATCCTACGCCGCCGGCTTCGTCGATCGGCCCATCTGAACCGTCGAAGCGCAATACCAGACAGGCGATTTTGGAACTGCCCACATCCAGAACGGCCACAACCCCGCGTTGCATCGCCAGCTTGCGCATGTGCCGCATCGAACGTTGGGATTCGTAAAGATCGATCATTCCGTTTTTCCAATTTCTGTGAGGTGCTGTATGCGCCACCATTCTTCAACGGCCGCCGTATTCATTCTGATTGTGGGGCGCGCAACCAACCTCATGTCCACCGCGGCAAGATCGCGTGCCAGAACATCTTGTGCCTGGCTCAGTGCAATCACTCTTTCCAGCGCCTGAACCGGACCAATTTCGGGCAAGAGAACCCGTTGCCCCCGATCAAGCACGACATCCCAGCGGCGTTTGCCGATGCGAACGACGCCACGCAAGCGCGCGCCCAAAGGTGACGCTGCCCGGATCAGGCTTAGCGCCTCGCGAACATGCCGGTCAGCGCCGTCCCCAGCTATAAGGGGCAGATCTGGCCATTCGTCGCGCCTGGCCGTCGGTGCAACGTGTACGCCGCCGGCATCCAGCACCTGCAGCCCTGCATGGGTCCGCCAAAGGACGGCGGGTTCACGTTCGACGACATCGACCTGCAGCACACCACCGGGCCGAATCCGCACCGAGACTTCTTTTACCGGATCAAGACTGGCGATAGTCTGACGGATTTGTTCGAGTTCAAGATCAAATGATGTCACAGGAAATTCAATCGGGACAATGTCGCGGATGGTTTTGGCCACTTCATGACCTGCCCCGTCAACCGCCATCAGGTTGACCATGAATTCTGGGCGCGTCTCAATTGCATTGCGCGCTTCGGCAACAGCCGTCGTGATTTGATCACGACGTTCCTGATCCGAAAGATAAAAGGTTGCCAGGCCTAGAGTTAGGCAAAGCGGAACGCCTGCGCGCAACATCAATACGATGGCGGGTGTCAGCATCAGGCGTTGAAACCGGTAAGACCAGCGAGAAGGGGCCGGATCGCCATGCGACGGTTCGGCTTTCGTGCGCTTGGCGATCAACGGTTGCATGACGCATCCTCGACCATCCAGTGACAGAATTCGCCAAAACTGATGCCACAGGCCTGCGCCTGTTCCGGGCTCAGTGATGTGGCAGTCATGCCAGGTTGTGTGTTGGTTTCAAGCAGTATCAGACCTGCCCCACCACGCGTTTCATCCCAGCGAAAATCTGTACGGCTAACACCCCGACAGCCCAGAGCATCATGGGCCCGCGTCGCAAAACCCATGCACATGTCAAAAATTTCAACAGGAATTTCTGCGGGAACCACATGCCGCGACCCACCAGTTTTGTACTTGGCATCATAGTCATACCAACCGTCAGTCAGAATATCTGTAACGGTCAGGGCGCGAGCCCCCATCACCGTTGTCGTCAGTTCGCGCCCCGGCGCGTAACTTTCAACCATCACATGATCTGGCATCGTTTCTGACAACTGAGGCGGCCCATTCGCCCGATCATGCACGAGGTAGACGCCAACGCTGGACCCTTCGGAATTCGGCTTTACCACATAGGGCGGTTCCATCACGTGTTCTGTGCGAACTTTAGCTGCGGGAGCAATAAAGCTATCTACGAATGGCAACCCGGCACGCGCATAAACGTCTTTGCTGCGTTGCTTGTCCATTGCGAGGGCAGACGCCAGGACGCCGGAATGTGTGTAAGGCAAACCCAGCCATTCCAAAATCCCTTGCACGCAGCCGTCTTCGCACCAGCGCCCATGCAAGGCGTTAAAAACAACATCCGGTGTTTCCGCCTGCAGAATGGCACAAAGGTCGCGGCCGGCATCGACCTCGACCACCTGATAATTCTGCTCCCGTAAAGCAGCGGCACATGCGCGCCCACTTGAAAGCGACACCTCGCGTTCGGCCGAGGGGCCACCCATCAACACTGCCACTTTCGGGGACGTCCTGCTCGACTGACCCACTTTGGTGCCTTTATGTCCGGGCCTTGGTGGCCCTGTTATTTCTGCCGTCCCTTTTTGGGTTTTCCGGCTCTGCCTGCAAGGATCGGCTCACCGATCCTCATAATTTCCCATTCTAACGTGATCCCACTGGAATCGTAAACCTTTTTTCGCACTTCTTCGCCCAATCCTTCGAGGTCGGCAGCGCTGGCATCACCCGTGTTGATCAGGAAATTTGGATGCATTTCACTCATTTGGGCACCACCTCTGCGCGCACCACGCATTCCGGCCCTGTCGATAACTGCCCATGCTTTGAGATCGTGCACATCATCCGCGCGCCCAGTCGAACTAAACCCCGCCGGATTGCGGAACGTCGAACCCGCCGATCGGTCTTTGGTTGGTTGGGTGGCATCACGCTTGGCAATCTGATCAGCCATACGCGCATGCAATGCATCGGGATCGCCAGCGGGTGCGGTAAACGTCGCCTGCGTGATCACCCAGCCGTCTGGCAGGTCGCTTTGGCGATATTGATAATTCATATCTTCAGCGCCAAGGGTCACGACTTTACCGTCGCGCGTCACAGCCTGCGCACTGGCAAACACGTCCGCCGTGTAGCTTCCATAACACCCGGCATTCATACGTACTGCCCCCCCAATACTGCCAGGAATGGTACGCAGGAACGTTAGGTCCAGCCCTGCGTCCGCAGCCTTGCGCGCCACATGGGCATCCAGCGCAGCAGCGCCAGCAGTGACTGTATTCCCCTTGATATCTATCCGATTGAATCCGCGCCCCAGTCGGATCACGACAGCGTGCAGTCCACCATCACGCACAATCAAATTGGAGCCTACACCCATTGGGAAAACGGAAACGTCTAACGGTAAATTCGAGAGAAAATTGGCCAGGTCGTCGTTATCCGCAGGCTGAAACAAATAATCAGCAGGCCCGCCAACCCGCAGCCATGTCAGCTCTGATAAATCGCGACCCGGCGTCAACTTGCCTTTTGGTATGGGTAGTCTCGTCACGTCAGATCAGAGCTTTCCGGGGGTGAATCTGCCCTGTCACTTTTACGCAGCAACCGCGAGATTAAATGACCGATCAGGAATGCGCCAATACCCCCAAGTATCAGCGAAACTTGAGCCATCATCGCTGATGGATCGAGAGGTGAGATGCCCACAATGAACAAAAGCCAAAGAGCAAGCAAAACAACACCCGAAACCAGCAGGGCCAAAAGGCCCATGCCACTGCGGCGCCAGCCAGCAACAAGACATGAAACAACAAACAAGAAGATAGTGACGTAGCCAAGTCCAACGACGACAGCGAATTCAATCATGTCAGTTCTTTCTTGGATAATCTGCGTATCAGCCAGACGCCGACCAGCCCACCACATATGGCGGGCAGAGCAAAATAAATCCATAACACCACAAATACTTCTCGATCAAAGGGCATGCCTAGCACTGCAAGCACCATCAACACCACGCTCAGAATGGCCCAGAGGGCAAACAGAAGCTTTAGCAAACGTTTTGCACCGAAGTACATTGATACGCTGCCGATAAGCACCGCAATACCGGCCGTCACAGCAACAATCAGGGTCGGGTCATTTGTCATTGATACTGATCTTGCGCAGCCAGCGGGTGAGATAGATCAGTGGCCAACGCAAAACACTCATTCCAGCAATCAGTGTAAACATGCCAACCCATGGACCATTCTGAATCGTGACATACCCAAGCAATGGAATTCCTATGGCAATCAGCACGTAGGCGTTGCGCCAATGATTGTCGCGGCTCGGAGTCATTGCCAGGACATTTGCAGTTACGGCCCAGATGCAGGCGAGGATAAGAGACAGATTCATTTTTAAGTCTCCGTTAGCCGATTGCGCAGGCGCGCAATGAAATATTCAAGCGGGTTTCTAAACATGGACAGGAATGCGGCAGCACCAAGTACGGCAACACCCCAATTGTATTGCAAACCTACCATAACAATTAACACGGGTACCAACAAAATCAAAACAACCCCCGGTATATATTGTCGCTGCACTGGCAGCATTGCGACGGCACCTGAAGACAGCGTCCAAACACAACACAGAATCAGAACATTCATTGTGCGGCCAGTAGATCGGGCAAGCCATTGGCCCACGCGCTAATGGTCCCTGCGCCCAGACAAACAACCATATCACCAGGTTTAGCCTGTTCCCGCACTAGCCGGACCAGGTCGACTTCATCTTCTAATGCGCGGGCATGGCGGTGGCCATGTCGGATCAAACCTGAAACCAGATCATCCCGGCTTGCACCTTCTACCGGATCTTCACCTGCCGCATAGACCTCGGCTATTGCGACGACGTCGGCATCATTGAAGCATGCGCAGAAATCATCAAAGAGCGAGCTCAAGCGCGAGTACCGATGTGGCTGGTGAATTGCGATCACACGCCCCTCGGTTGCCTGCCGCGCCGCCTTGAGCACAGCCGTAATCTCGACCGGGTGATGGCCGTAATCATCTATGATTGTGACGCCGTCCACTTCACCCACTTTGGTAAAGCGGCGATTTACCCCGCCGAATGCGGCCAAAGCCGCGCGAATTTCATCTGATTTCATTCCCAGATGCCGTGCGACCGCTACCGCCGAAAGTGCATTTGATACATTGTGATCCCCGGGCATCGGCAACGAACATCCCTCAATAACCTGTCCTTCGGCCTGCAGCGCAATATCAAAATGCGCCACACCGCCCTTGTATTGCAGGTTTACTGCCCGGACATCGGCCTGAGCGTTAAAGCCATATGTAACGACCCTTCGATCAGTTAGCTTACCTACCAATGTCTGAACCTCGGCGTGATCCGTGCAACAGACAGCAACTCCGTAGAACGGGATGTTCGAGACGAAATCCAGAAATCCCTGCCTCAGCGCATCAAAGTCGCCCCAGTGTTCCATATGCTCAGGGTCGATATTGGTCACGATTGCAACTGTCGCAGGCAGCCGGTTGAAGGTGCCATCGCTTTCATCTGCTTCGACGACCATCCATTCGCCCTGCCCCATACGCGCGTTGGACCCATAAGCATGAATGATACCACCGTTGACCACAGTGGGGTCAAATCCACCTGCAACCATGAGTTCTGCCATCATTGTTGTTGTGGTGGTTTTGCCGTGGGTTCCCGCAACCGCAATGTTCGATTTCAGGCGCATCAACTCGGCCAGCATCTCGGCGCGCCGCACGACCGGCAACCCAAGCTGGCGGGCTTCGTCCAATTCAGGATTGCCGGGCTTGATCGCAGACGATATTACCACAACCTCGGCCCCTTCCAGATTTTCGGGCCGCTGACCTTCAAATATGGTCGCGCCCGCGGAATTAAGGCGATCGGTGATCTTACTTGTTTTCAGGTCTGAACCTTGGACCACATACCCTAGGTTCAACAACACCTCTGCGATGCCCGACATACCAATGCCGCCAATCCCGACAAAATGGATCGAACCAACGTCGCCGGGAAGCTTGGTTGCTGCATTCATCTAATCAATCTCCTGACTAAGCGCGAGAACCATATCCACAAGCCGATCCGTCGCATCGGGACGACCCGCATCCATGGCCGCATTCGCCATGAGTGTGGCAGCCTTGGGATTTGTAAGAACTGTATTGATATGTTCGCTAAGTACATCGACGTTCAGTGCTTTCTCCGGGATCAGGATCGAGCCCCCTGCCTGCACCAATCCGCGCGCATTGGCGGTTTGATGATCACCTGTCGCTGCCGCAAAAGGGATCAGGATCGACGGGCGCCCAATCACTGTCAGATCGGCAATCGAAGATGCACCTGCCCGGCTGATCACCAGCTGTGCCTCGCTCATCCGGCGCGGAACGTCCTGAAAGAACGGCTTAACATCGGCACGAATGCCGTGATCGGCATAGTATTCGACGACTCTTTCACAATCTTCTTCACGTGCCTGATGGAAAACCCTGATATTGCTCAAGATGTCACCAGGCAAAGTTGCAACCGCAGCAGGCACAATGTCAGAAAGGATGCGGGCGCCCTGGCTGCCGCCCATCACCAGCAGAGACAGCGGATAGTCTCCGGGCGGAATATAAGGCGCCCCTTCGCGTTCCAGTATGGCTTGCCTAACGGGGTTACCAACATGAGTGCCTTCCGCGCCTTCGGGCAGTTCAGTCGGCCAGACACCACACGCCACGGCGTCTACACGGCGCGCGAAAAGTTTATTTACTTTTCCCAATATGCCGTTTTGTTCATGGATCATCCGAGGAAGCCGCAAGAGATATGCGGCAGCCAGTGCCGGAATCGTCGGATAGCCGCCGAACCCGACAACAACCGCCGGGCGGTCTCGCAACATTTTCCAAGTTGCCCCTAGTACGCCAGCGGCAAGCCGGAACGGAACAAGTGCTTTGGCCAGCAGCCCCCCCCGGGCAAATGTCGCGCTGCTGATTTCTTCTATCTGGGTCGAATGAGGGAAACCGCCTGTATAGCGTGCGCCGCGTGCATCCGTTGACAGTTTCACCCGCCAGCCCCGCTTGAGCAGGGCCTCCGCTAGCGCTTGGGCGGGGAACATATGTCCGCCCGTTCCACCGGCCGCAATTACGATCAACGGCTCGCTGTTCACAGCAAAGGTCCGAACTGAATTTGCGTCATCTCCGTCCAGCCCTGAGCAGATCACCGATTCCACCCTGCGGACGCGTTCGGGTGAAGGCAAGCAACATTCCCACTGCGATTCCGCCTGCAATCAGGGACGATCCGCCATAGCTGATAAAAGGCAGCGTCATGCCTTTGGCGGGCAACAGGCGTGCCGCGACTCCCATGTTAATCATTGCCTGAACACCAAACATACAGGCCAAGCCTGTCCCTGCGAGGCGAATAAACGGCTCACGTTCGCGCATCAGCCGCAAAAGCGAACGCACCACAATGCCGCAGTAAAGCGCGATTATGACCAGCACCAGAACCAGCCCGTATTCTTCCGCTGCCACAGCAATGATGAAATCAGTGTGAGCATCAGGAAGTGACCATTTCACCTCTCCCTCGCCCACTCCGACACCAAATAGACCGCCCTCGCGAATGGCATTTGTGGCATACCCCAACTGAGTGGTCGGATCGATGTCTACCGACAAAAATCCGTCAATGCGCCTAGCAAAATGTTCGGAGTTGGAATAGGCAATCGTGCCTCCCAACACCACGAGCCCTGCCATACCCACCATCAGTACCAGCGGCGCTCCTGCAACGAAATAGATCACACCCCAACCGAACAGAACTAGCGCAGCCTGTCCGAAATCCGGCTGCAGAGCGAGCATCAGCACAATTGTCACGCACAGAATGAAGGACCACAGACGCCCCGGCGGCCCGTTGATCTCTTGGCTCGCGGCCATCATCCATGCAGCCACGACCACAAAACCCGGCTTTAGGAATTCTGAGGGCTGGATCGAGGCAAAGCCAAGAGAATACCAGCGCATTGCGCCTTTGCCAAAGTCGGTCCCAAAATAGGGCAGTAATGCGAGAGCGACGAAAGCCACGGCGAAACCAATCACCGCCAGCCGACGTACCAGTTGCGGTGACATCATCGATGTCAGACACATCGCCATCAGGCCCAGCCCGCCAAACGCCGCCTGACGCTGCACATAGTGGAAGGGTTCAAAACCGTTTTTCGCTGCCAGTGGTGGTGACGCGGCCAGCCCCAGCAATATCCCGATCACAAAAAGCGCCAGAATGCAGGACATCGACCATTTGTCGATGGTCCGCCACCATTTGGGTAAAATTGGCTCACCATCCCGCACGGGGACTGCGCCATAGACCATTTCTGTCATGGATCACCGCCGATCACTGCCTCAACAACGCCCCTTTTCGGGGTCTGGGGCATAGTTTAGCGCGAATTTGTTTGTCGCGCCAGAGTCTTCCTCTTGCGTCGATCAGAAAACAGCGGCACCAGCTACTTCATGGAAGCATCTGAGCACTACGACACGGTAATTATTGGCGCTGGCGCGGCCGGGTTGATGTGTGCGGCGCATGCCGGGCCACGCACTCTTTTGATTGATCATGCAAAAGCGCCCGGCGAAAAAATCCGGATTTCAGGGGGCGGACGGTGCAATTTCACTAACCTGTACACCGGGCCCGATAATTTCCTTTCGCAAAATCCACATTTCGCCAAGTCGGCGCTGGCACGATATACGCAATGGGATTTCATCGATCTCGTCGCCTCATACGGCATTCCCTATCACGAAAAGACACTTGGCCAGCTGTTCTGCGACACCTCGGCCAAAGATATCATCGCGATGTTGATGGACGAAATGGCCCGGGCCGGTGCGGTCCTGGCGCTGAAAACAACCGTGAGCCATATTGTAAAAACGCCGATTGGATTTACGGCTGAGTTACAGAACGGCAAAATGATCGTTGCCAAAAACATCGTAGTTGCCACCGGTGGAAAGTCGATCCCCAAGATGGGGGCAACCAGTTTTGCCTATGATATCGCCCGTCAGTTCAGTGTCCCGGTCACCGAGATACGCCCGGCGCTGGTGCCCCTCACCTTCCCAGAAAAGCGATTTGCCCCGCTTGCCGGAGTCGCCACGCCCGCGCGACTGTTCAATGATCGTGCAAGTTTTGAAGAGGCATTGCTGTTTACACATCGCGGCCTGTCCGGTCCGGCGATCCTGCAAATGTCGTCGTATTGGCGCGAGGGAGAGACCGTTTGCGTCGATCTGATACCGCATTTGGACTTGTTGAACATGCTCCAATCACAACGCCGGACCAAGGGTCGCCGCAAACTTACCTCAGAACTTGCCCGTCATCTCCCCGCCAGACTGGTTGAGTATCTTTCCGCTGAATTGGATCTTAGTGGTAACCTCGCCGATCAGTCTGATGCCAGTCTCGACTCATTAATTGCCAGCCTCAAGAACTGGCAACTGACGCCCAATGGGTCCGAAGGTTATCGCACCGCCGAGGTTACACTTGGCGGCATTGATACGGGCGCGTTATCGTCAAAAACCATGCAGATCAAATCTGTCCCCGGTTTATACTTCATCGGAGAGGCTGTGGACGTGACTGGTTGGCTCGGGGGATATAATTTTCAGTGGGCATGGTCTTCCGGATTCGCGGCTGGAATCGCTATTTCCAAGGGATTGCATGGAAAATAAAAAACCCTTTCAGTCAGTCCAACCTTGCTAAAACATTTGTGATAAAGTCTTCGCCGCGTCGTTCAAAACTGTCGTACTGGTCAAAGCTGGCCGCTGCAGGGGCAAGCAATACTGTTTCCCCGGTTTTTGCATCTTGCGCCGCTTTCGCGACGGCAACTTCCATCGTGCCACATACCTCAGCCTCGACCCCTAACTGCATCGCAAAGGCAGCTGCTTCACGCCCAATAACGTAGGCTTTCACAACCGACCCTGTTGCGGGTTTCAAACCGTCCAACCCTCCATCTTTTTCCAATCCGCCACAGATCCAACGAATCTTATCAAAAGCGCTCAGCGCTTTGGCTGCGCTGTCGACGTTGGTGGCTTTGCTGTCATTGACGAATGTGACGCCGTTCTTCTGTGCGATGATCTGACTGCGATGCGGCAATCCTGCAAAACTGTGAAAGGCGGCTTCGATGACGCGGGGCGCGATGCCCAGCGCACGACACGCCGCATAGGCCGCACACGCGTTCTGGTGGTTATGCGCTCCGGGAAGCCCCGTGACGGAACGCAAATCAATCGACCCCACCTGTCGCCCGTTTCGGTATTCGGACAAAAACCCTTTTCGGGCAAATACATGCCAACCCGGACCGCTGAGTTTTTGCCCGGAGGAAATGTCGATCACCCTGTCGTCAGCGTGTCCTTCGCGCAGTTGGCCAGCCAGGAACTGCCCTTCGGGTTCGTCAACGCCAACGATTGCGCGGTCAGGGCCGCCTTCAGCAAAAAGTCGTCGCTTGGCCGCAAAATAACCGCCCAACCCCGCGTGACGGTCAAGATGATCCGGAGTTAGATTGGTAAAAACCGCTATGTCAGGCGTCAGCGCGCGGGCCAGTTCAGTCTGGTAGCTGCTTAGCTCCAGTACGACCACCTCACCATCAATTGCCGGATCTATGTCCAGAACTCCGCGCCCGATGTTGCCCGCCAGTTGTGCAGGCCGCCCCACGTGGATCAAGATGTGATGGACCAAAGCCGACGTAGTTGATTTGCCGTTCGATCCGGTTACCGCGATCACCCGGGGGGTGGTATCAAACCCATTCCAATCAGGGGTAGCAAAAGAACGAAAGAATAAGCCGATGTCATTGTCGACGGGGACACCTGCCACATTTGCAAGCGTAACTACAGGGTTGGGAGACGGATAGAGATGAGGGATGCCCGGGGACACAATTAGTGTCGCGACATCTTCAAAAGCCCCATGTTTACGGAGATCGAAAACTGTAAGCCCCTCTTTTTCAGCAGCCTTTCGCGCATCCGGGTTATCATCCCAGCAGATCGGTTCTGCATTCCCTTCGCGAAGCGACAAGGCAGCACTCAAACCCGAACGTCCAAGACCCAGCACGGCAACCTTTTTGCCCGCATATCCACGCGTTGGAATCAACTCTCAAACCGGCGATGAAAGAGTACAAACATCATGATGTGCCTTCGTAAAAATTCGTGACATAGGTCCCTTTGCTATATTCCAGCGTAAAGGAAAAGAAGCAGCTTTGCGGGATATTTTCTTTTACGATCTGTTCCAGATCAGTCATCAGCGCAGCGGTAAAGGCGCTGTCCCGATGGGCTTTCTTCAACATCGATAAATTCAGGATCAGGTGGCTGTGGTGAAAGATGTCTGTCGGGTATGCCCGCCCTTTGCACTCACCCGAACCGGCATCGTGTCGCAAAATGGTCTGCTCGATAGCCGCCAGAATAACCACCGCATCTATTTGCAGATCATTGGAATATTTCAACTCGGCGTGAGGCATGGGCGACTTGCTACCTAACCTTAAGTGTGGCCAACCCGATCATCGCCAGGATCAGTGAAATAATCCAAAACCGGATAACAATCTGCGACTCTGTCCAACCCTTTTTTTCATAGTGATGATGGATTGGCGCCATCAGGAAGACCCGTTTGCCGGTAGATTTAAAATAGGCCACTTGGATGATCACGCTGAGTGCCTCGACCACAAAAAGGCCACCAACTACGGCCAACACCAGTTCGTGCTTTGTAACCACCGCAATTGCCCCTAGAGCACCACCCAACGCCAGCGATCCGGTATCACCCATGAAAACAGCGGCGGGGGGCGCATTGTACCACAAGAACCCGAGTCCGCCGCCAAAAATACCCGCCGTAAAAACCAGCATTTCACCCGTCCCAGGTACATAGTGCAGACCAAGATCGTCCGCGAAATCGACCCGGCCAACCACATAGGCAATCACGCCGAGGGTGCCGGCGGCGATCATCACCGGCATGATGGCCAATCCGTCCAGCCCGTCGGTCAGGTTCACCGCATTTGCAGCGCCCACGATAACGATCACCGAAAACGGAACAAACAGGATACCCATGTTCAATAGCGCATCCTTGAAAATCGGCACCGCGAGTTGGTTTTGCAGCGCATCAGGATGGTAAAATGACGCCCAATATCCGGCTATTGCTGCAATCAGTAGGCCCAGCGCCATACGTAGTTTGCCCGATACCCCCTTGGTGTTTTGTTTGGATACTTTGGAAAAATCATCAGCAAATCCAATCATCCCAAACGACACGGTCACAAACAGGACCAGCCAGACATAAGGGTTGTCAAGCCGCGCCCACAACAGAGTCGACGTGAGCAGTGCGCCCACGATAAGCAACCCGCCCATGGTCGGTGTACCGGCCTTTACAAAATGACCTTCAGGGCCGTCGTCCCGGATTGGTTGGCCCTTGCCCTGTCTGCGCCGCAAAACAGCGATCAGCGGCTTGCCAAATAGAAACCCAAAGATCAGGGCAGTCATGAACGCTCCGCCGGCACGAAACGTGATGTATCTGAAGAGGTTAAAAAAGTCCCCTCCGTCCGACAGCGCCGTCAACCAATAGAGCATATCAGCAGTCCCTACCCATCATCTTGTGTGATCTCTTGTGCGCTCGCATGACCCATTTTTCGGATCGCGTCAACGATCAGGCCCAGTTTCATGCTCAATGATCCTTTGGCCAACACGACATCGCCACTGTCGAGATGACGTCGGACTCCTGCTTCCACAAACGCCTCGCTGGTCTTCATCCAGACACCCCGTTTGCTTTCAGGCAATGCCTCGAAAAGATGGTTCATCAGCGGGCCGATGCAATGGACGACGTCAATGGTCTTCATTGCGGGCAAGTCGGCCACCGCACAATGCATCGCAGCTTCATTTGCACCCAGTTCCTTCATATCACCAAGTACCGCAATGCGCCGTCCCTTGGTCACGCGGCCGAGATCATCGAGAACCGTGGCGACCGCCAATACCTCTAGCGCCGCCGCGAGTGAGGTAGGGTTTGCATTGTAGGAATCATCCAGCAAATCAAGCGTCTGGTCAGTTTCAACAGGGTCGAGTACGAGTGTCTCGCGCACGCCGCGACCCTTATAAGGAAACCATTGCCCCAGCCCCTGCACGGACAACGCCACATCTGCCCCCAGAGCATCTGCAGCAGCAAGCGCGCCCAGACCGTTCATGGCAAAATGCCGCCCCGGCGTGTTGATCTTGAACAGCAACGGTTCTCCAAATGCACTGGCCTGCACTACTGTCGTATCGTTGTTCAATGTTACCTGATCCAATCTGAAGTCTTTGGCTTTTTCGCCAAAATCAACGATCTGCGCACCCACATCTTTGGCCTTGGCCCTTAGTATCGCGCTTTGGTCGATATCTGCGTTCAGAATTGCACTGCCACCATCGCGAAGCCCATCCATTATGGCCGCTTTTTCCTGCGCGATCTCGTCGACGTTTTCAAACGCTTCGAGGTGCGCGGCGGCGACCGTGGTGATCAGCACAACATCGGGCCGCGCCAATTGCGCAAGGGGTGAAATCTCTCCGGGATGATTCATACCGACTTCGATGACAGCGTAATCTGTATCCTTGGGCATCCTTGCCAGCGTCAACGGTACACCCCAGTGATTGTTGTAGCTGGCTTCGGCTGCGTGAGTTTTGCCCTGCAACCTTAGTATTGCACGCAACATCTCTTTGGTTGAAGTCTTACCAACCGATCCGGTCACCGCGATAACGCGAGCCTTCGTTCGCGTTCTTGCCGAACTGCCCAGCGCAACCAAACCATCTAAAACATCCGGCACGATCAACAATGGAGAGTTTTCGGGCACGCTGTCAGGAACATGGCTGACCAGAGCCGCAGCAGCGCCTTTTTCAAGCGCCTGAGCAACGAAATCGTGGCCGTCCCGATCGGCTTTGAGCGCAACGAAGAGGTCCCCTGGTTGCAACGTTCTGGTATCAATCGAAACACCAGAGGCCGTCCAGTCGCCCTTCGTAACGCCACCGGTCGCTTCTGCCGCCTCAGACCCGGTCCAAAGTTTCATGCCAGCCTCCCGTCAAGGGCAGCCACCGCTACACTTGCCTGCTCGGCGTCATCAAATGGCAGAACGTCATCACCAACAATCTGGCCAGTTTCGTGACCTTTGCCCGCAATCAAAAGCGCATCACCTGGGCCCAATGCATCCACGCCGCGTAAAATCGCCTCAGCCCGATCTCCAACCTCGGTTGCATCAGCGGCACCAAGCAGGACCGCGGCGCGGATAACTTCTGGGTCCTCGGTGCGAGGATTGTCATCCGTCACGAACACCAGATCCGCATGTTCCACGGCTGCTTTGCCCATTAACGGGCGTTTCGTCGGATCGCGATCACCGCCAGCCCCGACAATGGCGATGAGCCGCCCCAATACATGCGGCCGCATCGCCTGAAGCGCTGTCGCGATGGCGTCAGGTGTATGGGCAAAGTCAACGAATACTGCGCCCCCGCTATCGCGTGTTGCCACCAGTTGCATCCGACCTCGAACTGTATTGAGATGCTCTAGTGTTTCAAAAACTCGCGCAGGCTCAGCCCCGCATGCGATAACCAGGCCCGCTGCCAGCATAACGTTGTCTGCCTGAAACCCGCCGATCAGGTTCAGCCTCACCTGATGGACTTTGCCATCGTAGGAAAACCGGACATCCTGTCCCGTCGCGTCGAAACGCTGACCCAGGATGTGTAAATCTCCGCCGTCTCGGCCCACGCTGATTACGTGCTGCCCGCGCGCTGTGGCTATGGCGAGCATATCGACACCCTTGGGATCATCTATGTTGACAACCGCAGCCGCGTCTTCCGGCAAGACGCGGCGGAAAAGCCCAGACTTGGCAGCGAAATAGTCTTCAAATGTGGCGTGGTAATCAAGATGATCCTGCGTAAAATTGGTAAAGCCGGCCGCGGTCAAATGCACACCGTCCAAACGACGTTGGTCCAACCCGTGGCTCGACGCTTCCATTGCGGCGTGGGTGACACCGTTTTGTGCTGCTTCGGCCAAAGCACGGTGCAACGTAATCGGTTCAGGTGTTGTATGTGCCAATGGTGCGGTCCAACTGCCCTCTACCCCGGTTGTCCCGAGGTTCACTGCAGAAAGGCCCATTTCGGTCCAGATCTGCCGCACAAAACTTGCAACAGAGGTTTTGCCATTTGTTCCTGTGATCGCGACCATCGTTTCTGGCTGCCCGCCAAACCACAGAGCGGCTGCATAAGCCAGGGTCTGGCGCGGATCCTCGGTCACGATCAGTGAGGCATCTGATGCCGCCAATTCGGTCTTTGCGATTTCGGCGCCTTCTCGGTCGGTAAGTATCGCAGCCGCTTCCATACGCAATGCATATTGAATGAAGTCACCCCCGTGCACATTGCTGCCAGGCAATGCAGCAAACAAATGCCCCGGCTTGACCAGACGGCTGTCGACACTCAACCCCGTAATCGGTACTTCTCTTCCGCCGGGAACGGTCAGGCCAAGTGCTGCCAATGTCTTGCCCATCTGCCCTGCCCCCGAAACCATATCTGTCTAGTTTGACGTGAGCGTTATACCAGCCAATTGTCCGGGTTCAACGTCCGGTCGCACCCCAAGCAGTGGGGCCAACCGGCCAATCATTTCCGCGGCCACCGGAACTGCCGTCCAACCCGCTGTTCGGCGGGGTACGTCCCCAGAGTTTTCCGACGGTTCATCAAGTGAAACGATCAACACATATTTTGGATCATGCGCGGGAAACATGCATGCGAATGTCGCGATCACCTTATCCTCGTAGTACCCACCACCACGCGATCTGGGTTTATCAGCCGTGCCGGTCTTTCCGCCTACTGCGTAACCGGGCACTTCGCCAAAGCTTGCAGTGCCTTCGGTCACTACTGCCCGCAGCATCGAGCGCGATGCCGCCGCTGCCTGTGCGGACATGACACGCGGCCCAAGCTGTGGACCGTCTTGTTTCAGGATCGTTGGTTTGACATAGCGACCACCATTGGCGATGGCAGAGTAACCTGCGGCAAGATGCATCGGGCTGGTACTCAGTCCGTGGCCATAGGAAATCGTCATTGCACTCAGTTCCGACCACTTTGGTGGCAAAAGTGGTTTGCCACCCTTGGCCTCGACGATTTCAACTGGTGTTGCCTCTAGCATCCCCATTTGGCTCATGAATTCCTTCTGCCGCGCAACGCCGATCTGCTGCGCCAGTCGGGCGGTCCCAATGTTTGAGGATTTCACAATAATTTTTGTAACAGATAACTCTTTGCCGTAGTTCCGAAAATCCCGAATACGAAAGCGACCCCACTGCAGCGGTCCACGGATGTCGATGATGGTAGAGGGATTCACCAGCCCAAGGTCCATCGCCTGCGCGACTGTGAATATCTTGAACACAGACCCCAGCTCGTAGACCCCCTGCACGGCCCTGTTGAACAAAGGGCTATCTGAGGGATCACCAGACGTAGGGGCGCGTGGCCGATCATTTGGGTCGAAGTCCGGTAGAGACACCGCCGAAATCACCTCGCCGGTGTGTACATCCATCAGAACCGACGTTGCCCCCTTGGCGTTCATCAGTTTCATGCCACCGTAAAGCACCCGTTCTGCAGCATCCTGTATTGTAAGATCCAACGAAAGCTGCAGCGGTGTGCCCTGCCGCGCCGGATCGCGCAATTCGTCGTCAAAGTATTTTTCCGCACCAGCAACACCGATAACCTCTGCCGCATGAACACCCTCTTTCCCAAAGGATGCGCCACCCAGCACATGAGCCGCCAACTTGCCATTCGGGTAGAGACGCATTTCTCGTGCGCCGAACAACAGGCCGGGATCACCAATATCGTGTACGGCCTGTTTCTGTTCGGGACTGATTTTGCGCTTAATCCAAACAAACTTGCGCTTACCGGTGAACTGTTTGACGAGCTTTTCCCGCTTAAGGTCTGGAAAAATCGCCACCAGCGCCTTGGCTGTCGCGATTTTGTCGATCATTTGCGGAGGCTGCGCATAAAGGGAATGCGTTTCAAAATTTGTCGCCAGGATGCGACCATTGCGATCCACGATGTCCGCACGGTTCGCACTGATTGGAGCACTACTGGCGCTGGCTCTAGGCTCAACCGGTTCCGCAGTAGCCAAGAGCCCCATGCGCGCGCCCACTACCGCAAATGCACAGAAGAAGAACACCCCAAGCACCAAAAGCCGACCTTCGGCGCGAACCCGCGCGTTGTCATGCATCTGTTCGTGGCGGATGCGAATGTTCTCGCGCTCAATCGCATCTGGGTTTTCGCCCTTTGTGCGAGCCTCCAGAATACGGGCAAGCGGACGAAGCGGGGTTCGTATCATGGCCAGTTACCAGTCGAATTCAAGTCCACCGCATTTGTAATCGGCAACAGGACCGGACGCGGATAAGCGACCTGGTCAATGCGGCCAAACTGATCCGGGCGCAAAGGCAATAGGCCCAGATTGTCAAAATTGATATCAGCCAGTTCGCGCAATCGATCAGGCCGGTTAAGATAGGCCCACTCCGCGCGGAGCACCGCCAGTCGTGCGCTGGCCTGCCCGATTTGTTCGTGAAGCTGGGTCGTTTCAGAGAGGGCCCGTTGCGTTGCATAGTTTTCGCGGTACGCCCAAAAAGCCATTCCGACCACCGCAACTGCGGTAAGCAAAAACAATAAACTACGCATCTATAAGGTTCCTTTGACGGTTGGCATTCCAATGGATTTTTCGGTGATTTGTGCGCCACCACCCGCTACCGCATCGGTGCGGGTCGCCACACGCAGCTTGGCCGATCGCGCTCGAGGGTTTTGCGCAAGCTCTTCTGGATCAGGGCTTATTGCCTTACGATGGGTCTGACTAAAGTGCGGCGTTTCGCTCGCGATCTCTGGAGCATATCTGTTAGCGCGGCCTCCACTGCCCGTGCGGGCTTGCAGAAAGCGCTTTACCATGCGGTCTTCGATGGAATGAAAGGTCACGACAGCCAGCTTGCCGCCCGGACGCAGTGCTCGCTCAGCAGCCATAAGGCCCTGAAATAGTTCTCCGTATTCGTCGTTCACGGCAATGCGCAGGGCTTGAAAGCTACGCGTTGCCGCGTGTGACTGTCCCGGTTTATTGCGCGGCAGGCATCCCTCTATGATGCTTGCGAGACGCAATGTCGTAGTGATGGGCGCTTCAGCACGCGAGCGCACGATGGCCGCCGCGATGCGACGACTGGCCCGTTCTTCGCCGTAGTGAAACAGGATATCAGCAAGCATTTCGGCATCGGCTTCGTTCACCAGATCAGAAGCAGACGGCCCGCTTTGGGACATACGCATATCAAGCGGCCCATCTTTCATGAAAGAAAAGCCACGCTCTGCGCGATCAAGCTGCATTGACGAAACACCCAGATCCAAAACAACGCCATCAAGCCCTGTGGCATATTCGTCCATACGCGAAAACACACCTTCCTGCATCAGGATGCGGCCTTCGAATTCCCCTGACCAGCCGGCAGCCAGTTCAAACGCCAGCGGATCGCGGTCGACCGCAATAACGCGCGCAGCCCCGGCTTCAAGTAAGCCGCGAGAATACCCGCCTGCTCCAAAAGTCCCGTCAAGCCATGTACCGCTGATAGGAGCAACGCTGGAAAGCAGTTTTCGCAACAAAACAGGAGTATGAGGGACATCAGGTTCGGGGCGCGCCGCAGCTGCCATTGGCGTCACTCCCCTTTTGGGCCATCCAGATAGACTAACGGGTCGAAGTCGTCTGGAAGATCATCCAGCCAGACTTCGGTCTTGGCCAGTTCTTCGACCTCATAGGTCTTTGGATTCCAGATTTGAAAAGTGTCCCCGGCAGCGATGAAGAATGCCTCGCCGTCCAGTTCAATTTTCTGGCGCAGCTTCGCCGGCAGCACCAGTCGGCCTGTCTCGTCTATGTTTGTTGGAAAGGACTGACCGTGAAACAGTCGTTGAAGCATCTTGCGCTCCATGCTGCCGCGCGGCAACGCGTCGATCTTGGCGTCAACCTCATCAATCGCCTCCATCGTATAGCATTCGAGGTAACTGCGACGGTGATCGCCATAGACAATGACAAGCTCAGAGTTGAGCCCATCGGTCCAGTTCGGGTCAGCTGCCTCGATCACACGGCGAAACGAGGCCGGGATAGACACCCTGCCTTTCGCATCAACTTTGTGATGGCTTTCGCCTCTGAACCTGCGACCCAACGTACTGGTCCCCTACCTTGCACTGCCCCTTCTGTTAAAACAGCGCTGAATTTCTGCCCCCAGAATGTGGAAACGGCGGGTTGATCTGCTGCCACTGATCAACCCGCCGCCCTCGTCCGCTTGCGCGGGATTGTCTAACTGCACGCTTCATCTTGGGGGGATGTCTGCTAGTGCGTGCGTCAGATCTTCAGTTAGATGAAAGCGAGGTGCCTGTATGAAACCTGCTAGAGTTTTTTCTGTTTGGGGTCGTTTGGTGCCCCTGCTATCTCGTCCTCATCTGTGCATTATGGATACGATGGGAATTCATGGGACGCAACAGTTTTTTATGGGTTAGCTGTCCCGAGCGGTGACTCCGGAGTTTAGAGAATTCACAGATCATAACTTATTTTACAAGTTTTACACACCAGATGGTAGAGATTTGACCTCTCCTCACTACATGTAGTAGTAGACTTCGTTAACCTGATTGATCCCATGCATTCCCAAAAAAATCAAATATTTTGCAGATCGCGTGAATTCATGTGGCTTGATTTGCAATTCAGACATTAAATCACTCATCAAAATATCCATTTTGAGGTGATTCGCGTCACCGCCGACGAATAATCTTACGTCATCCCATCGTTTCCCATGGCCTTATTTCAGGCCATACCACCAGAAATGAGCCGCTTTGCCAGCTTCGAATAGGCTAATGCAATAGGTCCGTCACCTGCCGCGATCGGCGTGCCATTGTCTCCGGCCAGTCGCGTATCCAGATCAATCGGTAGCGCTCCCAGCAACGGCACCCCCATCTTTTCTGCCTCGGCTACCACGCCTCCATGGCCAAAAAGATGCGCCTCATGCCCACATTCGGGACAGACATAAGTCGACATGTTTTCAATCAAACCCAGAATGGGTGTTTTCAGCGTATCAAACATGTCAATCGCTTTGCGCGCATCGATCAGCGCCACGTCTTGCGGAGTGCTGACTACTATGGCTCCGCTGACCTGTGACTTTGTGCAAAGAGTCAACTGCACGTCACCCGTGCCCGGTGGCAGGTCGACGATCAGGACATCCAATTCGCCCCACTCTACTTGCCCCAACATTTGCTGCAGCGCGCCCATCAACATGGGGCCGCGCCACACGACAGCCTTTCCCTCCTCCAGCATGAAGCCAATCGACATCATCGTTACACCGTGGGCATGTAACGGAATAATTGTCTTTCCGTCAGGCGACGCAGGTCTTTTGTTCACGCCCATCATACGTGGCTGGCTGGGCCCGTAAATATCAGCATCCAACAAGCCCACCTTGCGACCAGCGCGGGCCAAAGCCACCGCTAGATTTGAGGAAACGGTAGATTTGCCAACGCCGCCCTTCCCCGACCCAATTGCCAGAATGCGCGCAACGCCCGAGGGTTTGGTCGGCCCCTCCTGTGGCTTGGGATGCCCACCAATCTTCAAGCTTGGCGGTTCTGGCGACTTAGGAGCCGGGCCATGGGCCGTTAGCAAGGCCGAAACAGATCCAACGCCGTCTAGCTCACCAACGAGACTTGCCGCGGCGGCCCTAAGTGGCTCCATTTGCTGTGCAATCTCTGGGCTGGGCGCTTCAATAACAAAGCGAACAACGTCCCCTTCAATCGTCAACGCACGAATCATATCACGGCTGACCAACGTGCCGCCGTCCGGTAAGGCCAGTCGTCCCAACGTTGCTTCAATATCCTGCTTCGTTACGACCATGCCCATTCTCTCCTCATGTTGCCGCAATAGGTGGCATCTTTTTAGCGATGCGCAAGGCATTGCCCTTTGATCAGGACATAAAGATGCATTTGCCTAAAGGTTAAGCACTTCACCCATGCACTTGCTGCATAGCAGCATTGCTGTTGAATTTTATTGTGCACTTGCAGCATTGATGTATATTGAATGGCAAGTAACGAGATGCAGAATAAAGAGTTGCAGACGAAAATCGACGGAACGAGTAACCGTGAATCGTGTCAAGCTAGCTAACGCAAGACCGATCACGGACAGAGTTAACGAATTCAGGCGCTCTCTCCTCCCTTGAGGGCCTGACAAACGCGGCGACATCGACCTCCTCCCCGATGTCGCCGTTTTTTTGTTTTTAGAGAAATAATTGGCTGCGCTTAGCCGTCGACCAACAGTTCATCGATCAAAGCCCCAAGCAATTGAGTTCTGCTTTTGACGTTTGCCTTGCGATAGATTGAGTTGTTTTGAGACTTGATGGTCCCTTGGCTGGTACTACGCAGATCAGCAATTTCGCTAACCGATAGGCCTTTGACGGTCATGAGAGCGACGTCTTTTTCGGCGGCACTTAGCTCCCAACGGTCAAACTGCAACTCCAGCATTTCGAAGAATTCGCCCTGGGCGGAACGCAAGAGTCTTTCGACTTCGCGATTGCGTTTCAAAACGAGGCGATTGCCACTCCAGATTAAGAAGCCACCCGCAATGAACCCCAAGAGAGTTATGATGGCGATTATTTCGTGCGCCAGCCAACTGGCGCTGAACAGATAATATCCGGTTATCTCGCCATATAGTTCAGATGTAAAAGCCAAGGCAGAGACTGCGTAAACCGCAGCACCTACTTTGAAAGTCAGTTCAGTTCCCGACTTGTTTCTCAAAGCTGAATTTCTTCAGCTCAATCGATGTGCTGTGGCTTAGCCGCCATTTCCTTCGCTGTCACCATCGCTATCGCCTCCGCTCTTACCATTACTGTCACCAACACTAGCACCGTCGCTGCCACGATTGCCACCGCCATCACTATCATTATTGCTGTCGCCATCGCTATTACCTTCCTGCTCTCCTTCACTTTCACCTGCAGCGCCATCACCGCCTTCACTGCTACTAGCTCCAGCTTTACCGCCGCCATTGTCGTTGGAGCCACCGGAACTGCGACCATCGTTGTTTTTATCGTTTTCCAGATCGCTATTGTTGTTTGCGATTGTTGTTACGCTGTCGCGTTCCAGTCTGTCACGCATCACGGTACCATCTTTGCCGAGCACGATTTCGCGCTCTACACCATCGCCTTTTCCTTCAATTCGAGTATTTCCGAATAGTGTTGGGCTGATCTCAATTCTGGAAAACCCGTCTTCTTTTAGCCGTTCTATGACTTCCTCTTTCGAGGTTTGGGCAAATGCCGTGCTGATCATCAAAACAAATGTGGTGCCGAGCAGAATCGATTTTGGGGACATTTTGGGCTCCTCTAGTGAGGTACATCTGTTTCGTCACCTGAAACTGGGGCAGGTGCATGTGACTTGATATTTGAGTGCTGGGGGGCACGTGTGTGGTTGTCTGAGTGCTGGGGGGCACGTGTGTGGTTGTCTGAGTGCTGTGTGGCACGTGTGTGGTTGTCTGAGTGCTGGGGGGCACGTGTTTGTCTGCGATGCAGAAAACCACTTAATAGAGTATTGGGAAATATAACTTTGGATTAAATCGCCTATTATGATCCTAAGAGCTAAAAGCTTTTAGCTGTTTTTATCAAGTGATTTGGATCCGACTCAAAACTACGATTTCCTCGGCATTTTCTTCTTGCACGCATACCGTGACACAATAGATGCAGCGTTTTAACAGAACGAGCGCGCTGAAAATTGCCCGGACCCTAATTTGCAGATTGTTTAGAACGGGATGTCGTCGCTTGCCGAGATAAACCGCGATACCACTTTTTTTGTACCGGCCTTTTCAAAAGCGATCTCGAGTTTGTCACCTTCGATGCCGACTACGGCACCATAGCCAAACTTTTGGTGAAACACACGTTCCCCGACCACGAAACTGGACACCGCGTTCAGATCAATAACCGTATTGCGACTCTCGGACGGTTGCGAAATGGGGCGCTTGGCGGAACGGGCCTGCAGGCGGCGCCAACCAGGGGAATTGTACCCATCAGCCTTTGATGCCTTGTCGCCTAAATCAGAGCTTAACGGCGTGTCCTGTGACATCCCGGCAGCTCCGTAACCACCGCCATAAAGGCCGGGTGGGGTCAGTACATCGACGTGTTTAGATGGCAATTCATCAATGAACCGGGACGGCAGCGATGACTGCCACTGGCCGTAGACACGACGGTTTGCAGCAAAAGAAATCGTACACAATTCTTCGGCTCGGGTGATTCCGACGTAGGCCAATCGCCGTTCTTCTTCGAGGCCTTTTGTCCCGCTTTCATCCATTGAGCGTTGCGAAGGGAATAACCCATCCTCCCAACCCGGCAAAAACACTGCGGGAAATTCCAACCCCTTGGCCGCGTGCAAAGTCATAATGGTAACTTTTTCCTCGGCCTCTTCGCTTTCGTTATCCATGATAAGGCTGACATGTTCGAGGAAACCTTGGAGATTCTCGAATTGCTCCAGCGCCTTCACAAGTTCTTTGAGGTTCTCAAGCCGTCCGGGCGCCTCGGGTGTCTTGTCGTTTTGCCAGTGGCCGGTGTACCCGCTCTCATCCAGAATAATCTCAGCCAGTTCAACATGCCCGACGTCGGGCGGCGTATGTTCGATCGGGGACGCAATGCCATCGTCGATCACATCATAATCACCAAAATCTACACGCCGCACCAGACCACGCATCATCTTGCCCCAGCGATCAATGCCTTCTACCAGCTTAGCAAGCTGCGCCCCACCTTTGCCGCCGATAGCTTTCGCCTCAACCACAATTCGCGCGCCTTCGACAAGGCTAACTCCGTTTTTACGAGCGGTACGCTGGATGGTTTGCTGCGCCTTGTCCCCCAGCCCACGTTTGGGTGTATTCACGATGCGCTCAAACGCCAGATCGTCGTCCGGACTGGTCACAACCCGGAAATATGCCATGGCGTCGCGTATTTCCATCCGCTCATAAAACCGCGGGCCGCCAATGACCCGATAGGGCAAACCGATTGTCAGAAAGCGGTCTTCAAATGCACGCATCTGGTGGGAGGCACGTACCAGGATCGCCATACTGTCCAATGACAAGGGGGCCTTGCCGCGCGTGCCACGCTGCATCGCCTCGACCTCGTCACCTATCCATCGGGCTTCTTCTTCGCCGTCCCAATGGCCGATCAGGCGAACCTTTTCACCCTCGGTCAGATCTGTGAACAGCGTCTTGCCCAAACGCCCCTGATTGCCTTCGATCACGCCGGACGCTGCCGCCAGAATATGAGGGGTCGAGCGATAGTTCTGCTCCAGCCGCACCACATGCGCACCGGGAAAATCTTTTTCGAAACGCAGGATATTTCCCACCTCGGCCCCGCGCCAGCCGTAGATCGACTGGTCGTCGTCACCGACACAGCAGATATTCTTGTGATCAGCCGCCAAGAGACGCAGCCACAGGTACTGAGCAACGTTGGTGTCCTGATATTCGTCAACCAGAATGTAGCGGAACCAGCGTTGGTATTGTTTTAGAACGTCTTCGTTGGTCTGAAATATAGTGACCACGTGTAGCAACAGGTCGCCAAAATCGACCGCATTCAGTTCCCGCAACCGTGTTTGATATTGCTCGTAGAGCTCGGTTCCGCGGTTGTTGAAAGCCCCGGCCTCCCCCGCCGGAACCTTATCCGGGGTCCAAGCGCGGTTCTTCCAGTTGTCTATGATCCCCAGTAACATTCGCGCAGGCCAGCGTTTGTCGTCGATGTTGGCGACAGATAGTAATTGTTTGAGCAGGCGCAGCTGATCATCGGTATCCAAAATGGTAAAATTCGATTTCAGCCCGGCCAGTTCAGCATGTCGCCGAAGCAGCTTTACGCAGACCGAATGAAAGGTCCCCAACCACGGCATCCCTTCGACAGTCTGCTCCATCATGACCGAGACACGCGTTTTCATTTCGCGCGCGGCCTTGTTGGTAAAGGTAACTGCCAAAACTTCGTTCGGACGCGCCGTGCCGGTATGGAGCAGATGTGCGATACGTGCCGTCAGTGCCTTGGTCTTTCCAGTCCCTGCCCCGGCAAGCATCAATACCGGACCTTCCAAAGCCAGCACCGCAGCGCGCTGTTCAGGATTCAGGCCCTCAAGATAGGGCTGCGGGCGCGCAGCCATGGCGCGCGCGGACAGCGAGGCACCCTCAAAGGCGTCCATTTCATCAAAACTGCTCATGATGGTTAATCTAACCACAACACCCGCTGAGGGAAAGAGGTGTTCCGCTTCTGTTCACGCAATCTACAGAACTGACACCCTCGCTTCGATGGCCAAAAATCACCATCTGTCAAGGCTGGCAAAGATCACCATGCTTTTTGGGCCATTCTATGGTGTGCAAGGCGCGCCCGGACATTTTCAAATCGGGCTCTAAGACAAATTACATTTAAGAACGGCTCTCGGGATCGGCAATTTTTACGCCATCAGCCCGTCTATCGGAACTGAATTTAAAAGGAGAACTATTGAAAGGGTTACCCAAGAACGCATTGAATCCTACAAGAAAACCGGCCGCCAGATTGATCTGGCCCAATCCGGTGACGAAGATCTTGGCCCGCTGAAGTTCTTGCCCGGCACCTGGAAAAACACTGGGGGCTTTGAGGGGCGCGGCTGGAACATGATCGCATTGCCGTTTGAGAAAGAGGGCAGCCGGTTCGACTATCGGGTGCTCGTAAACCAGTACAACGAAGAACTGAAATTCTCTCTGGTGGACAAGGCCGTCCCTAACCGGGGCATCGACAGAGCCGCCGGGACCAACACAGACCAGTTTGTCGTGACGCTGGATTTCGAACAGATGGTGACACAGATCAAAGCCGAGGATCAGCCGGACAGCGGATTGGCCGGCGCGCCGAATGCCGCGATACATCACGAGCCGGGCTTGTGGCTGCATATGATAAACGAGCGCACCGATGGTCTTGATATCGCCCGACTCAGCACCGTTCCGCACGGCGATTCCCTTTTGGCCCTTGGCAAAAGCCGGGTGATTGATGGTCCGCCGACGATCCCGCCGATCAATGGGCTGCCAATTGGTGTGTCCATGGATGTAGACAACAATCCCTATCTTGGGCCCTACAAACACTACAATGACGATCCGTTCAAAGGTGTTGTCCAAGCGCCGGGATTTCCGGGTATTAACCCCGTCTCGCCGCACGAGTTGCTGACGCTGGGTATGCCGCCGAATGTCACACGCACCACAGTTCTTGAAGTCTCGACCACCGTCGAGAATGGTGGCGTCCGTAACATTCCGTTTGTTGTCAAACAGGCTAATGCAGCTGAAATGGTCTCAACTTTCTGGATCATGGAACTGGATGATACGGACGAACAGGGAAATCAAAAAATGGCCTTGTCCTACTCTCAGGTTGTGCTGCTTGACTTCTTCCCGCGCCGCGATGGGCTGCCGGGCTTGATCCGTTGGCCCCACGTCAGCATCAACACGATGGAAAAGGTATCAGAGCCGGATCGCGAACGGGCGTACTTGCCCAGCGTCTGACCCGGAAGACGGACACATCGGAACACCCGCGCGCACGCAACGGCGCGCGGGACACCGCCGCGACAATCCGACGGCATGATAACCACACGTCGGGCTGGACAATTCGCCGTGATCGACGACAAATGCGCGGATGGATCTGGATCTTTCATACCCTGCTGTCAGCGACCTGCGTCGCCGTGCCAAGGCGCGCATTCCTTTTTTTGCCTTTGAGTACCTGGACAGTGGGACTGGAACTGAATCGCAGATCACCCGAAATCGCGAGGCATTGGATGCGATACAATTCACGCCAGATATTCTGACCGGCAAGCCCGATCCCTGTATTTCCACCGAATTTTTGGGAACACGCTACAGTCGTCCCTTTGGGATTGCACCGGTGGGCATGTCTGGCCTGATGTGGCCGGGTGCCGAGAAAATATTTGCGCGCGCCGCGGCACGTGAAAGATTTCCTTATGGGTTAAGCACTGTTGCGACCCGCCTGCCAGAAGACATCGGGCCAATAGCAGGAGAAATGGGGTGGTTCCAGCTCTACTGCCCCGCAGACCCGGACATTCGACGCGACATCTTACGCCGAGCCAAAGAATCTGGATTTACAAAGCTCGTTCTTACGGTGGACGTGCCAGACGATAGTCGCAGGGAACGCCAACGGCGCGCTAAACTTCAGTTGCCTCCCAAAATCACCGCGCGCGTCATCTGGGAGATCGCAACCCATCCGGCATGGGCCCTTGGTACCTTGCGTGAAGGAAAGCCGCGTCTGCGTCTTCCGGAAAGCTATATTGACAATACTAAGTCGCGAAGTTCGCTTGCCCATGCGGGCCATGTCATTCGTGGATCGCCCGACTGGAACACCCTGAATGAGATTCGCGATGAATGGCAGGGCCACCTGATGGTCAAAGGTGTAATGGACCCAGAACATGCTGTGCGACTACAAAAGGCCGGGGTAGACGCAGTCTGGATATCGAACCATTCAGGCCGTCAGTTCGAGGCGGGCCCAGCTGCAATCACCTGTTTGCCAAAAATTAGGAATGCGGTCGGTTCAGACTACCCTCTCGTTTTTGACAGCGGTGTTGCTTCTGGTCTGGACGTCTTGCGTGGATTAGCACTTGGCGCGAATATGATCATGTTGGGTCGTGCCTGGCACTATGCCGTCGCCGCATTTGGCGAGCGTGGGGTAAATCATCTGCTGCACATCCTCAGCGATGACATGCGTCTGAACATGGCGCAAATTGGCGCTCAGTCGCTCGACGACCTGTCCCGGCGCCTGATCGCGCCCCTTTGAGGCACCTGCCAAAGTTCGCCAACCGACCTACACAAATCGCAATAACCGGTATAAACGGGCCGTGTTTGGCAAGAAAAGTGACCCTACGTCGCCATTTCGCCCAATTAACTGCATTCTCTGTGCCAGAGGGTATTGCGCTGCACTGCAGCAAAGCGATAGCAAATGGCAAACAATACGCGCTCCCTTACGAAGGACACTGTTGCACATGACCGATTTCCGCAAAATCCTGATTGCCAACCGAGGCGAAATCGCCATCCGCATTATGCGGGCAGCCAACGAGATGGGCAAAAAGACAGTCGCTGTCTATGCCGAAGAGGATAAGCTGGGGTTGCACAGATTCAAGGCAGATGAGGCCTATCGCATTGGCGAAGGATTGGGACCCGTTGCTGCATATCTGAGCATTCCCGAAATGATCCGCGTTGCCAAGTCATGCGGTGCGGATGCCATTCATCCCGGATATGGCCTATTGTCTGAAAATCCCGAATTTGTTGATGCATGCGACGCGGCAGGCATAACTTTTATTGGCCCTCGCGCAGAAACCATGCGCGCGCTTGGCGACAAGGCCAGCGCACGTCAGGTTGCGATCGAGGCAGAGGTCCCCGTCATTCCAGCCACCGAAGTCTTGGGCGATGACATGGCCGCCATTAAGGCCGAGGCCGCTGCGGTAGGGTATCCGCTGATGTTGAAAGCCAGCTGGGGCGGCGGGGGACGCGGGATGCGCCCGATCCTGTCTGAAAACGAGGTTGAGGAAAAAGTCCTGGAAGGACGGCGCGAGGCCGAGGCCGCCTTTGGCAACGGCGAAGGATATCTGGAAAAGATGATCCTCAGGGCCCGCCATGTCGAAGTACAAATACTCGGCGACAAACACGGCGGCATGTATCATTTGTTCGAACGTGACTGTTCGGTTCAGCGGCGCAACCAGAAAGTAGTCGAGCGCGCGCCTGCCCCTTATCTCAGTGATGACCAACGCGCCGAGATCTGCGAGTTGGGTTACAAAATTTGCAAGCATGTGAATTATGAATGCGCCGGTACCGTCGAATTTTTGATGGATATGGACGACGACAAATTCTATTTCATCGAAGTTAACCCCCGTGTTCAGGTTGAACATACCGTCACCGAAGAAGTGACAGGTATCGATATTGTGCAGGCGCAAATTCTGATTGCGGAAGGCAAGACAATCGCCGAAGCAACCGGTAAACCGACGCAGGGTGATGTTGTGCTGACTGGGCACGCGCTGCAAACGCGGATCACGACAGAAGACCCGCAAAACAACTTTATCCCTGACTATGGCCGCATTTCTGCCTATCGCGAGGCGACGGGCATGGGCATTCGGCTGGATGGCGGCACAGCCTATGCCGGCGGTGTCATCACCCGCTATTACGATAGCCTTTTGACCAAGATCACCGCCAAAGCCCCGACACCCCAAATGGCCATCGCCCGTATGGATCGCGCCCTGCGGGAGTTCCGAATTCGCGGCGTTAGCACCAATATCGCATTCGTCGAAAATCTACTGAAACATCCTACGTTTCTAAACAATGAATACCATACCAAGTTCATCGATGAGACACCTGACCTGTTTGTCTTTCGGCAGCGCCGTGACAGGGGCACTAAAGTTCTGACTTATATCGCGGACATCACCGTGAATGGGCATCCTGAAACTGTTGGACGCCCAAAACCTGCAGACGATCTGAAACTGCCGCGCCCGGTTCTCCCACGCACAGAACCCGTAGACGGAACCCGCAATCTGCTAGAGCGCGAAGGGCCACAGGCCGTTGCTGACTGGATGAGTGCGCAAAAAGAATTGCTGATCACAGACACGACAATGCGCGACAGTCATCAGTCACTACTGGCAACCCGTATGCGCTCGATCGACATGATCAAGGCTGTACCTGCCTATGCTGCCAACCTGCCGCAACTGTTCAGTCTTGAATGCTGGGGTGGCGCGACTTTTGATGTGTCCTATCGGTTCCTTCAGGAATGCCCTTGGCAACGATTGCGCGACCTGCGCCGACTAATGCCAAACGTAATGACACAAATGCTGTTTCGTGGCAGCAACGGCGTGGGATATACGGTTTACCCCGACAACGTCGTTCAGGAATTCATCCGGCAGGCCGCAACCACTGGCATCGACGTATTTCGCGTATTTGACAGCCTCAACTGGGTCGAGAACATGCGGGTCGCAATGGACGCCGTGATTGAGAATGGCAAAATCTGCGAAGGCTCAATCTGTTATACAGGCGACATACTTAACCCGGACCGCGCAAAATACGACCTGAAGTACTACGTGGATATGGGTAAGGAATTAAAAGCCGCCGGCTCCCATATTTTGGGCCTGAAAGACATGGGCGGACTGCTCAAGCCTGCCGCTGCCAGAGTGCTGGTCAAGGCCCTCAAGGAAGAGGTCGGCCTGCCGATCCACTTCCACACCCATGACACTGCAGGCGTGGCCTGCGCAACCATTCTAGCCGCTTCCGAGGCGGGCGTAGATGCCGTCGACTGTGCGATGGACGCGCTGTCTGGCAACACCAGTCAGGCCACAATCGGTTCGGTGGTCGAAGCTCTGCGCCACACCGAACGCGACACCGGCCTCGACATCGACGCGATCCGCGAAATCAGCGACTACTGGGAGGCAGTTCGCTCACAATACGCGGCCTTTGAAACAGGGTTACAGGCCCCCAATTCCGAAGTTTATCTGCACGAGATGCCGGGGGGTCAGTTTACCAACCTCAAGGCACAGGCACGCTCACTCGGACTGGAAGAACGCTGGCGCGACGTGGCCCAGACCTATGCGGATGTTAACCAGATGCTGGGCGATATCCCCAAAGTGACCCCCTCCTCAAAGGTGGTTGGTGACATGGCGCTGATGATGGTTAGTCAGGGCCTGACCCGCGCGGACGTGGAGGATCCGGAGACAGATCTCTCATTCCCCGAATCTGTGGTGGGTATGTTGCGCGGTGATCTTGGTCACCCCCCCGGCGGTTTCCCAGAAGGCATTGTTGCCAAGGTTCTGAAGGGTGAGAAGCCTACCACTGAAAGACCCGGCAAACATCTGCTCCCGATTGATCTGGAACAGACCCGTACCGAGGTCAGTGCGATGATGGATGGGAAAGACGTCGATGACGAAGACCTGAATGGTTACCTGATGTATCCCAAAGTCTTCCTGGACTACATGGGCCGGCACAAGATGTACGGACCTGTGCGCACGCTGCCGACGCTTACTTTCTTTTATGGCATGCAGCCCAGGGAAGAAATCACTGCCGAAATTGATCCTGGCAAGACGTTGGAAATCCGCATGTTGGCCGTAGGCGAAACAAATGAAGACGGCGAGGCTAGGGTATTTTTTGAACTCAACGGTCAGCCACGCGTCATTCGGGTGCCAAATCGCATGGTCAAGGCAACTACCGTTCAGCGCCCCAAGGCCGAATCTGGCAACCCAAATCACGTGGGTGCACCGATGCCTGGCGTGGTCGCGACTGTTGGCATCAGTGCCGGCCAGGCCGTGAAAGAAGGAGATCTGTTGCTAACTATCGAAGCGATGAAGATGGAAACTGGCATCCACGCGGAGCGGGACGCCGTGGTCAAAGCAGTTCACGTCCAGGCGAGTGGGCAGATCGATGCCAAGGACCTTCTAATCGAATTTGAGTAACCAGTGCACCTCTCAGCTCTTTCAATTCTGGTGCCAGATTATGAATCGGGCATCGCATTTTTTTGTGGAGTTTTGGATTTTGAACTGGTCGAGGATGCCGACCTTGGGGCCGAAAAACGTTGGATAAGGGTCCAACCCCGGGGCGCGCAAACCGGGTTTATCCTTGCCCGTGCCGTCGGGATCGATCAAACCGCTGCAATTGGACAACAGGGCGGCGGCCGTGTCTGGTTGTTTCTGGAGACAGAGGATTTTAGTCGCGACCACGGAGCGCTGACGTCAAAAGGTGTCGCATTCCAAGAAGAACCGAGGGACGAACCCTATGGCAAAGTCGCCGTTTTCGCTGACCCATTTGGAAACCGCTGGGATCTGATCCAGTTCTGCAAATAACCCAAATCCCAGCGACAAAGCCCGTGGGCCTCATCACCGATATAGCCGCCACTAACGTAGCAAGCTTTAGTCGTTGATCCATCCCACAGGGCATTGAGAATTTTGACCTGACATTAATGCAGCGAGGCTCAAGACTATATCCGAAAAAACGTCTTTTTAATGCTTACAGTCAACTTTCCTCTTGCAGGAAACGCCGAGCATGAGTATCTGACACCTCACCCAAGGACGCGGGCGTAGCTCAGGGGTAGAGCATAACCTTGCCAAGGTTAGGGTCGTGAGTTCGAATCTCATCGCCCGCTCCAATGGGAACCCTTAGAAAACAAACGGTTACAATGAAAATTGTAACCGTTGCTTCATTCACAATCAATGATTTTTGCTGACGTTCACAGTTGGACGTGTGAACGTGTGGCTTGGCACGATGCGCAAAGCAGAGCTTTGGCACATTAGCTCTACCCCTGAGCTAGGGGGCGTGACCACTTAGTACACGCCTATACGCTCCCAATACGAAAATCGATTATCGGATCACCACTCAGAACCCGCTTATACAGGCTGCCGCGAGACTGCGCAGTTTTTCAGGGTTGAATTCCGGCGGTAATCTCCGCCCCTCAAAAATCACACCCAATAACCCCTCAGCAACACCGGTGCTCAAGATATTATTGTACTCCCAAGCCAATTCCGCATTTGGCGTCAGTTCGAAAACACGTCCCCAGCGCGACTCAGTGATCAAAACATTTCCATTTGGCAACCATTGATGTGTCCCCATTATATCGGTGAAGAATGGAGTATTCTCCCGCCCCTCAAAAAAGACTTTTTCCGTTCCGTTTGAAGCGTCTAGCAATAAAATTCTGCTTGAGACATTTTCCGGGCGTTTGTCCCGATACATAAAACGTCCAACAACGCTGTGATTATCAAAAACTGATATTTCATTGCCACTAATGAAATCTGGGTCGTGCTGCATGACCATCGATCCGGTGTGCAGGTATTTCACCATCCGAGTTTCCATGTTGAACACCAAGATGGTGTTTAGGTTGCGCATGGACACCACAACATCACCTCGACCAAAATAACCTTCTTCCATATCGGGCGGAAACATTTCCGCGTCATTCGTATGAAGGTTGTCGTTACGGTCAAATCTAATACCAAAATTATCTTGCGCCGCGAGATAGTACAGCCCGTCAAAACCGTTTTCCAAAAGCAAGTCGTTTATTGAAATCCGATCGAGGACACTCCCATCTTGAGCAACCCAAATAATATTTTCCTCAAATACTTCGACACTCCCATCCTGATCTACTTGATCGGGTTCACTAAGAAGAACCTGCTCCAGAACGATGAAACCACCATCGTGATCGTTTTGCACTGAATGATGTGTATTGATGGGCAGCCTCCATACCACGTTGCCACAAAAGTCCAACCGCATTAGTCCGGCGGGAGAAAAGTTGAAGATGATATCCCCGCTCCGCGTAATTTCCAGCCCATTTATCTCACCGCCAGGATCTGCTTTTGGCAAATTTCTTGGTGGGATGTGGCTCATATCCGGCCAAAGTTTGAATAAATCCAAAATCCAACTGTGTAGCACGCTGCCCTGATTATCGATAATTTGAACCGCCATTTTTTCATTGTCGGTAATGCCATAAAACAACACCAGTTCTGGGCTGACGGCATCAGGAATATATGTATTCACAAGGGAAATATTTTCAGGAGGGCGGCGGTAAAAAAACCAGCCAAGTTCGGGCTTGAACTGTCCACGCACGATGCGAAAACCTTGACGGGCCTGATCTACGACATAGTTCACCTGCGGGTAAGGGAACAGTTCATGCTTGTGCGAGTATACGCCATATCCCCAAACTACAATCATGATGGAGAGTGCAAATAGTATGAACGCTATCCGTTCCGCAATCGACCGAACCAGTTTGTGAAAAAAACGAACCAATCTTTGGTACTCCTGACCCGGCAAACCCGAGTAGCCTTGGCTTCAGTTGAACTTGCCTTGACCCGTCGCATCAGGCAATTCAACATTTCCCAAGTGTATTGCCTTCTCGTGCATCTTGTCGCTGTTTTGCGCTCAAAACAAGCCTTCTGGAACCGCAGTACGGTGGTTCGGGCATAGAGGCGAGAGGCGCGGACCATAGGATATCTGCGACACATGAACTGCATTTGTATGTAATGCCATCTAGCTCCGCTTGCCTGCTGCGACGCACCTCAGCGAACGGCGGCTTTGATGGTCTGAACCACAAAACGAACCTAACACTCTAAAGGCCTGCTTCGGGCTGCAAGTGGTCATTAGCCGAATTCAGTACTAATGGCCGCAATGGGCCGAAATTGACAATTTCACATCATTCAATTGTGAAAGCTAAGCGCAATTCTGGGGAAAACTGTTTTATTTTATACCCCTAATTCCTTTAACCCTAACCTTGTGAAGGTTGTGCTCCACAGGGTTGTAGCAGCAAGCACACTTCTAGGAGCCAAGGACAGGGCACCGCCCAGTCAATCAGCAATGGGGGTATGAGGGGGAGTTGGGTCCGCCAATTAGTACTAATCATGAACCCGAAATATCTAGCTTAAATTGCTACGATTGGTCATCTAAATCTCAATGGGGTGCATCCAACAACCGACTGGCTACAAAGCATCGCATTTTTGGCGACGCAGCACTTCCCAAAAGCTGTCAATAGAACTGATTTTTGTGGCTGATTGCAAAACAACCTTTCGCTGCGATCTGAATCAACAATTCGGACACAGACGTATTTCTGCGTTTTTCAATGTCGGTTTTCAGTTTGAGGCGAGTGCTTAGTAGCAGTTGGGTGGCCTACTTGACTTGCCAAACATGGTTGGGGAACAACCCTGCGATAAACTTAGAAACAATCGCAGTTGCGTCGCTCCGCGAAAACGAACGGGCGTTTGCCAGATAGTCCACCCACATACCCTCTAACATGACCAACAGACCGTAAGTCGCTGCCTTTGCTTGCTGTGGCGCGGTTTTGGCGTCGTAATCGTTGGCGATTTCCATGAATGCGGAGTTCAATATCTCGCGCAAACGCTTGTCACGGGTGTTGCTGAAACTGGCAATGCCAGGGTCTGTTCCTGCAGCACCGCGAAAAGCATGCCAAATCCGCGTTGAGCGATCGTTCATTACCTTGTCACTCAAATCCGCTTTGATCACCGACAAGATGATGGCCACGGGGTCTGACCCGGCCGCCTGCACATAGACTTCGAGCTCTTGGTAATAAACCTCGCTGAAGGTTTTCGCAGCGGCCGTGAGGAGTTGAGATTTGCCGCCAAAATGGAGGTGGATCATGCCGCGCGACAGGCCTGCGCGGTCAATGATTTTGGTAACGGTTGTGTCGCCGATTCCCGTCTCTGCAATCGTATCGAGCGCTGCAGAAATCAGCAGCTTTTTGCTGTGTTCAGGGTTGCGCTTTGTAGATTTTGAGGTCGCTTTTGTTTCCGAGACTGACATCAAACAGCTGCTTTCGCTTAGATTTTGCGCTTCCAGTACGCAGAGATTGACACAGGCATCGAGTTTCGACAATACTTAATGGACGATCGTCCATTAGTGTGTTTGCTTGGGCACGATGCACACCGGGGAATGTAGTTGAAATGCAAAGTGAGGCGTCAAAGGGATTTCTGTTAAGCGCTCCGGCAACGGTCTATGTCGGTTTTCTCGTCGCCGCACCACTTGCGATTCTGGTGGCGTATTCTCTTTGGACGCAGACCTATGTTTCCGTCGAACGTACACTGACGTTGGCAAACTATCGCGAGGCGATGGGTGATCCGTTGGTCCATCATCTGATGAAACGCTCTGTGTTGATAGCTGGTGCGGTCACGATAGCCACTGTCGTGCTGGCCTATCCAATCGCCTATTTCATTGCGATGAAAGCCCAGCGAAAAACACTTTGGCTCTTGTTGATCACGATCCCGTTCTGGTCCAGTTATCTCCTGCGTGTTTTTGCCTGGAAGTTGATCTTGGGTTTCAATGGTGTGCTGAACTCGGCACTGCTTGGTTTAGGCTTCATCGATGAGCCTCTTAGTTTTCTGCTCTATAATGAATTTGCGGTAGTTTTGACGCTGGCACATGCATGGGCACCGTTTGCGATCTTGCCAATCTATGTCTCGATCCAGAAGATTGACCGCAGCTTGCTGGAGGCCGCGACTGATTTGGGAAACAGCAGGTTGCAACGCTTTTTGCGTGTGACTTTGCCGCTTACCATTCCCGGCATAATCGCGGCCTGCCTGATCATCTTCATCCCGACAGTTGGCGATTATGTGACGCCATCACTGGTTGGCGGTTCAGATGGTAAAATGATTGCCAACCTCATTCAGGTCCAGTTTGGGGCGGCGAACAACTGGCCGCTGGGGGCCACCCTGTCGCTGTTGGCTATGCTGGCTGTTGGCTTCGTCGCCATCCTGTTCGTGTTGACGGCGGGCAGTTTGGGGAGGCGAATCCGATGATACGCCCCTCTGGCCTCGCCATATATGCTGGGCTCTATCTGGCATTTCTTTATGTACCGGTGCTGTTCCTGCCGCTGTTTTCGTTCAATGACGGCACCATTGTCGCCTTCCCCATCAAGGGTTGGACGCTTGAGTGGTATCGCCAACTTGGAGATCAGGACACGCTGATCCAGGCCTTGCTAAACAGCCTTTTGGTTGGTGTTGTTACGGCGAGCCTTTCGACCTCCATGGGGTTATTCGCGGCGCGCGCCTATGTGCGATACCGGTTCAAAGGCAAAGAAGCCTCCGAGGGTCTGGTGATGCTTCCGCTGGTCATTCCGGGCATCATTGTGGCTTCCTCAATGTTGGTCTTGTTCATCTCAATTGGGATCAAACCCTCACTGACCGCGATCATATTGGGGCATACGTTTCTGGCCTTGCCCTTTGCAGTTTCGATCATGAAATCAGCCTTTGACGATTTTGATGCCTCTCTGGAAGAGGCAGCATTTGATCTGGGCTCTAGCGTTGTTGAGACATTTCGGCGCGTGACCCTGCCCATTGTTGCACCAGGCATTGTCGCCAGCTTGCTGGTCACCTTCACTGTCAGCTTTGATGAGTTCGTGCTGGCGTTCTTCCTGTCCGGCAACCAGCCAACATTGCCCGTCTATATCTGGAGCCAGATCAGGTTTCCGGCAAAACTACCGAACACACTGGCGCTTGGATCTTTGCTGTTGCTTGCTTCCGTCTTCTTGCTGGTAGTGGCAGAGTATTTCCGCCGCCGTTCCATAAAATCCTTGGCAAAGGGCTGAACATGGCACCCAAGAATATCATTCAGCTTCAGGGGCTCGAAAAACGCTTTGGCAAATTTCAGGCAGTCACAAACCTGAATTTGGATTTGCTTGAGGGAGAGTTCTTTTCCTTGCTGGGTCCATCGGGCTGCGGCAAGACAACAGCGTTGAGGATGATTGCGGGTTTTCAAGAGCCCAGCGCAGGCAAAGTGTTCATTGACGGTCAGGACATGGCGCAGATTCCGGCTAATAAACGCCCGACAAATATGGTTTTTCAAAGCTATGCGATTTTTCCGCATCTGAATGTTGGAAACAACGTAGCCTACGGCTTGCGCAATCGCGGGCTGTCAAAGTCAGAAATTGACACCCGAGTCCGCGAGGCATTGGACATGGTGCAGCTCGGTGGATTGCAGGCACGCGGTGCGGGCGAGTTGTCCGGCGGTCAGCGTCAGCGCGTGGCACTGGCACGGGCGTTGGTGATGCGCCCCAAGGTGCTGCTACTGGATGAACCACTCTCGGCGCTCGATAAGAAACTGCGCGAGCAAATGCAGTTTGAAATGCGCCAATTGCAGCAAGACCTTGGGATAACCTTTGTGATGGTCACCCATGACCAATACGAAGCGATGACGATGTCGGATCGGATCGGCGTGATGTTTGACGGCCGACTTGTCCAGGTCGATACACCGCAGACGCTTTATGCCAAACCCATTAACCGGACGGTTGCGAGTTTCATCGGCGAAATGAATTTCTTGCCAGCCCAGGTAGCGGGTTCGACTGACACAACGCTAAGGGTCTCAGTGCCGGGCTTTGGCACTTTGAATATTGACTGCAACCCAAATGTTTCCAGCTCCGGAACCTCGATTGACGTTGGCATCAGACCGGAACAGTTAGAAATTTCTGTGCAAAAGCCCGAAGGTTATGACGGAACCGTGCGGGGGCACGTCCGAAATGTCGCCTTTTATGGTGAAAATGTTCATTATCACGTAGGCGTCGACGGTATTGACCAAGCCATCGCGGCCTCAGTTCCGAACTACTTTCACACAGTTGACCATCAGGCCGGCGATGCCGTCTGGCTTGGTGTGCAAAATGCCTCGGTCATCGATCTGGGCCAAAATCAAATCGAAACGCAATAGGGAAAAGAAGATGGAACATATGATATTGGGGGCAACAGCCCTATCCACAGCTCTGATCGCGGGAAGTGTATTGGCAGAAGGGTCTTCGCTTACCGTCTTTGATTGGTCGGGGTATGAGGATCCGGGATTCTTTGCCAGCTACTTAGAAAAACACAGCACGGCACCGACCTATACATTCTTTGGCAGTCAGGAAGAAGCATTCACCAAACTGCAATCAGGCTTTACCGCCGATCTTGCCCATCCGTGCTCAGATGCTGTTCGCAAATGGGTCGCCGCTGATCTGCTGGAACCCTTGGATACGTCAAAGCTGGACAATTGGGATGCGATGCTGCCCGCGATCAGGGATGTTGACGGCATCACGATTGATGGCAAGACATACATGATGCCGTTTGAATGGGGCAATACGGGCCTGATTTACCGCACGGACAAAATCACCGGCGATCAGATTTCGCTGCAACTGCTGGCCGATCCATCCTATGCAGGTAAAGTGTCGATGCCAGATGCGGCGTCCAGCGCCTTTGCTCTGGCCTCACTCGCCACTGGGAACGGTGCCGATTACACCAAGCTGAGCGATGAACAGTTCAAGGAAGCCTCTGATTTTCTGCGCTCCGTTCATCCGAATGTTCGCTTCTACTGGGCGGATGCAGGTCAACTTGATCAGGCCATGGCCAGCGGTGAGCTGGAAATGGGCTGGGCGTGGAACCAATCAGAGCTGAACCTGATCTGGAACGAGACACCGGCAAAGATGATGCGCGACATCGACAAGGGGATCGCAACCTGGGTCTGTGGCTACGTGCATCTCAAGTCCTCAACAACACCCGTCGATCAGATTTATGATCATCTGAATGCCTTATCCGCAGCCGATAGCGGCAAGTACATCATCGAAAGCTGGGGTTACCCTCACGCCAACGCGGATGCTTACCCCATCTCAGATCAGGATCTGATTGCGCAATACGGGTTCGACGACCCTGCGGCGTTCTTTGATGGCAGCCTGTTCTTTGATGCAGTTGATCCGGCATTGGAAGCCAAGATGCTTAAGGAATTCGAGCGGATCAAAGCAGGATTCTAAACCAAAACCATGCGTCCGGGGTCACATCTGATCCCGGACAAACCCAGTCTAAAGGTGCGCTCATGTCGGAAGCGAAAAAATACTCTTTGCTTTTTGAACCCGTTGCCATTGGTCCGGTAACGGCGCGCAATCGCTTTTTCCAAGTGCCTCATTGCAATGGCATGGGCCATATCCGACCACAGGCTGAAGCCGCCATGCGCGCCATGAAGGCCGAAGGCGGTTGGGCCGTAGTCAGCAATCAGGAAACCGAAATTCATCCAACTTCGGATTTGTCGCCTTTTGCCGAAAACCGCCTTTGGGATGAACGGGACATTCCAGCCCTCAGATTGACGACCGAGGCGGTGCACGAAAAAGGGGCGCTTGCCGCCATCGAATTGGTTCACAACGGCAATCACGCGCAGAACCTGTACAGCCGAGCGCCCATTTTAGCCCCCACTGACATGTCAGTGGACTATCCATTTCCCAAGCAGGCGCGCGCGATGGACAAATCCGACATTCGCGACCTGCGCCGCTGGCACAGGCAAGCGGCGATCCGTGCGCGCGATGCCGGGTTTGACATCATCTACGTCTACGCGGGACACCAAATGACACTCGCCCAGCATTTCATGTTGCCGCATATGAACACCCGCACTGACGAATACGGCGGCAGTCTGGAAAACCGCGTGCGGTTGACCCGCGAACTACTCGAAGACACGCGAGAAGCCGTGGGCGACACCTGTGCCGTCGCCTTTCGCTTCGCGGTAGATGAGATGCTGGGCGCTGATGGCATGCAGGCTGCCGAAGAAGGCCGTGCTGTGGTTGAGATGTTGGCCGAACTACCTGATCTTTGGGATGTGAATGTCGCCAGTTGGGCGAACGATTCCATCACGACCCGGTTTCAACCTCAGGACGGATATCAGAACGACTATATTTCGTTCGTGAAATCCAAAACCACGAAACCCGTGGTTGGCGTTGGGCGGTTGACATCGCCGGACATGATGGTCGCCATGGTCCGCAATGGTGTCGTCGACTTGATTGGGGCCGCGCGGCCTTCGATTGCTGACCCCTTTCTGCCTAAAAAGATCGAACAGGGGCGCGCGGACGATATTCGCGAATGCATTGGCTGCAATATTTGTGTCATGGCCGACAGCATCGGTGCCCCGATCCGCTGCACGCAAAACCCGACTATGGGCGAGGAATGGCGGCGCGGGTGGCACCCTGAAAAGATAGCCACAAAGGGTAAGGAAAGCGACGCGCTGGTCATCGGGGGGGGGCCTGCTGGGTTGGAATGTGCGATGCAACTGGCTCGACGCGGATATCAGGTAACGCTGGCCGAAGCCTCTGGTCGGCTGGGCGGTCGCGTCTTGCGCGAAAGCCAGCTACCGGGACTGGGCGCATGGATGCGTGTTGCAGATCACCGCCTCTATGACCTTGGTCAACGCGCCAATGTGCAGGTCTTCCGCCAAAGTCGGTTGAGTGCGGAGAATGTCATGGAACTCGGCATCCCGAACGTCTTTGTAGCGACGGGGGCGCATTGGCGTGCCGATGGCATTGGGCGAAGCACGCGCCGCAATCCCCCTGCGATTGAAATGGGCACTGTGGTCTTGACGCCAGACGACATCATGGCCGGAGCGGAACTGCCAGCTGGACCGGTAACGGTATTTGATGACGATAGCGCCTATATCGCGGGTGTGTTGGCTGAAAAACTCGTGACCTCGGGGCATAACGTGACATTCGTGACGCCCGACAGCCTTGTGTCCCGCTTTACCGAGCTGACGCTGGAACAACACCGCGTTCAGTCGCGATTGTTAGAGTTGGATGTGGAGGTAATCTGCAACCACGCCCTTGTCCGTACCGACGAGAGAGGTGCCGAGTTTGCCTGTGTCTTCTCAGAAAGGAAAAGGCGCGTAGCGGGTAACAACATCGTATTGGTCACCGAACGGCTGCGCGAGATCGCGCTTTTTGAGCAGCTGCAGGGCAAGGGGCTCAAGACCCTTGAACTCATAGGCGATGCTGCTGGCCCGGCGCTGATTGCAGATGCCGTTTACGCAGGCCACATGGCGGCGCGTAATTTTGAGCGTTCAAGCGGTGACATCGAAAAAGACTGGTTCCGCCGTGAAATCGTGGCGCTTGAATCAGGAGAATTGCGATGACGAAAGATCAGAATGAATTGGATGCACTGATCGCAACGCACCAGCCTGGTCATGCGCTCCCACGGGAGTTCTACACTTCTCGAGATATCTTTGATCGCGACATCAAACACCTGTGGAATCGGAACTGGATTTGGGTCGGACATGAAAGCCAGATACCCCATGCAGGCAATTTCTTTCTTTTCGACTACGGGCCGGAGTCGCTGATCATCGTTCGGGGCAAGGATGGCGATGTACATGCGCATCTGAACGTCTGCCGGCATCGCGGATCACGAGTCTGTACCGAGATGTCTGGTACCGCAAGGATCTTTGTTTGCCCCTACCACGCATGGACCTATGAATTGTCCGGCGATCTGCGGGTCGGTCGGGAGATGGGCCCGGACTTTGATCCTTCAAAGTGGGGGCTGATGCCTGCACAGGTGAAATTGTTTCAGGGGATGATCCTTGTCTGCGCCGAACAGGATGCACCGCCGATCGATGATGCGCTTTCGCAACTGGCACCCCTTATCGCCCCCTTTGGCCTTCAAAACCTAAAGGTCGTGCATCAGGCGACCTATCCCGTGCAAGCAAACTGGAAACTAGCCGTCGAAAACTATCTGGAATGCTACCACTGCTCGCCAGCACATCAGGAATACTCCCGCTCACACTCCCTGAAGTCGCCCGCAGAAATGGAAACCATGCTGCCAGAACTGCACAAGCGCTCTGTTGAAGCTGGTTTGCCGACGGAGATGCTGGACCTGACAGGACCATCTGCGCTTGCACTGGGGGCAGACGTCTTTTATCGACGTTACCCTCTTTTTTCCGGCTACAAAACGGGCAGCAAGTCAGGCACGCCTGTCGCACCCCTATTAGGCGATCTGAAGGGGTTCGATGGCGGTACGACAGACATCGCTTTGGGCATCCTGAACTACTTTCTGGTCTATTCGGATCACGTTGTCGGCTATCGTTTCATTCCACGTGACGTGCAGCAAACGGACATTCAGGTTGTCTGGATGGTGCGCGGTGATGCCAAGGCCGGTGAGGATTATGACCCCGACGAGTTGACATGGCTCTGGCATGTGACCTCGCAAGATGACGAACGGATCATCCGGCACAATCAGGCTGGCGTGAATTCCCATTTCTTCCAGCCCGGTCCGCTCGCCGACATGGAATGGGCCATAAATGATTTCTACGCCTTCTACAAAAACATGATTGTAGGAATGGCTGATGAAACAATTAGATGAAAGCGTCCCGACATGACCCTACAGAATGATTTCGCTGAGGTGCGGGACTGGGACAATCAGAATTTTGTCCATCCCTGGGAAGGCATGGCCGATATCGGGACCAACCACCGGACATTTACCGAAGACGCAGATGGGATTTACGTGACAACCGAAACCGGCCAACGCCTGATTGATGGCCCGGCCGGGATGTGGTGCATGCAACTTGGCTATGGCAACACGGAAATCGCAGATGCGATGGCGGATCAGGCCAGAAAGATGGCGTATTTCTCGCCATTCAATAACGCCAATTCAATTCCCGCGCGTCTGGCCCATGAAATCGCCAAACGCACGCCCGGTGATCTTAACCACGTGTTTTTCACCACAGGTGGCTCGACGGCTGTAGACACGGCGATCCGCTTTGTTCACTTCAGGAATAACCTGTTAGGCCGACCCGAGAAAAAGGTAATCATTTCGCGGCAAAAGGCCTATCACGGCTCGACCTATCTGGCCGCAAGCGTCAGCGGCAAAGAGCGCGATAAAGGCTGGCTGGATCAGGCGCAGGAGCTTGCGTACTTTCTACCCAATGTGAACCCCGCGCTTCGTCCTGATGGCATGAGCTTGTCCGATTTTCTGGATCAGAAAGTGGCGGACCTCGAACAGGCGATTTTGGAGATCGGGGCGGAAAAAATTGCCGCGTTCATTGCCGAACCGATACTAGCCAGTGGTGGTGTCATTGTACCGCCCAAAGGTTATCACAAACGCTGTCTGGACATCTGTCATCAACACGACGTGCTGTATATCTCGGACGAAGTTGTTACCGCGTGGGGGAGGCTCGGGCATTGGTTTGCTTCCGAAGATGTCTTTGAAATCGTTCCGGATATCATCACAAGCGCCAAAGGGTTGACCTCAGGCTACATCCCAATGGGCGCGTGCATCTTGTCTGACGCCCTAGTCGAAAGTGTGTCCGGCGAAAATTCCAAAGGTTCCACATTTTCTAATGGTTATACCTATTCCGGTCATCCTGTTGCCGCTGCCGCTGCATTGAAAAACATTGAAATTTTTGAGCGCGATAGGGTATTGCAGCATGTTCGCTCCGTATCGCCGCTGTTTCAGGAAAGGCTGCATGCCCTTCGTCGCCATGAAGTTGTCAGCGATACCAGAGGCATGGGGTTGGTCGGATGTGTAGAATGTTCCATGCATAAGCAATTGGGGAATAGCCTTAAATCAGACCTGCACATTGGCAGCCTGATTGACGAGCACTGCAACAAACTTGGCCTGATCTTGCGCCCGATAATAAACATGTGTGTTTTTTCACCACCTTTGATCATAACAGAGAGCCAGATCAATCAGATGTTTGATATTATGGACAACGCAATCAAAAATACCGCCGATGACTTGGTAAAAGGCGCGTGATCACCGGATTGAGAGCACATTGGCCAGAAAGCGCGTGAACAGCCTCAGCATTTGGTTACTAAAGCGTCTTCCGACATACTCCACCCAAGGCCCTCTGCCGCCACTGACCGAGCCCAGATGTATTACTACTCCCAAAATCGTAACGGCGCTAAGCCGATCACCTGAACCCCAGATGCAGATGATCTCAAAGATACTTAAAGCATCCCCAAGTTCGACGTCCAACCCCGCTTTTTCCTGTTTTGACTGCTCCCAGCAGAGGTGAGCGACAGCCCAACCCGGTCGGCCAGAGTGGTTTTGGTAATGCGTCCCTCGGGTGACAGAAACGGTAGAATACCAAGATCGCGAGCATCAAGCCGCAAAGGGCAGCCCCCGATGTTGGGCTAGTTGATTCTTAACCCAATCACAGCCGCGCAATCGCCTGCTTTGACGAGTCCGGGAAAGTGACGGCTGATCAACAGGCCTGAAATTTTGGCGTGGTACTCAATCGGGTCAATTCCGGTACGGTCAACTGGCCAAATGCGGGCCACCACATCCCCTTTGCTTACCCGTTGCCCCAAGTCGACCATCGGTTCATATAAGCCGTCGTCTTCCGAGAACACAAAGCAATCATCACTTGGCATATCCAGACGGATCGTCGGGTCGATCTGCATCTCTCCTTGCAATATTCCTGCGTGAATAAGCACATTGCGTAAGCCCTTTTTGGCAACTGCAATGGATTTGGCGGTGGCCGAACCGCCACCGCCCAGTTCGGTCGATACCAGGACCTTGCCCATGTCTTCAATCGCGGTGTCGTACATGCCAACGCTGTCAATCTCCAACAACTGCACAGAATAGGGCGCATTAAAAGCGGCCATCGCGGCAAAACATGCGGCCTCATTGGCTTTATCTTCAAGCATATGCGCAGCCGCGAAGGGCACAAAATCCAGCGTCTTACCACCCGAATGGAAATCCACCGCCATATCGGCCATCGGCAGGAGGTAGCGCTGAAAATAATCGGCGATTTTTTCGGTTGGCGTGCCATCCGGACGGCCCGGAAAGGCGCGGTTCATGTTGCCCTTGTCGATCGGCGATGTACGAAGTCCAGCCCGAAAGGCCGGGTAGTTAAAGGCAGGCACGATGATTACCCGGCCAGTGATATCTTCAGGTTTCAGTGTAACCGTCAACTCTTGCAGGGCTACCGGTCCTTCGTATTCATCGCCATGATTGGCCCCGGTCAAAAGCGCGGTTGGACCGTGGCCGTTTTTGATTACCGTAAGCGGGATCATAATTGATCCCCACGCGCTGTCATCGCGGCTATGGGGCAAACGCAGAAAACCGTGATGAATGCCATCCTGATCTAGTGGAATCGTCGGCGATATCGGGTTGGGTTTCATTGATATCAGTCTTTCACAACCATCTTACGCGGCACGTCGGCCAGACATTCATGGCCGGTCTCGGTAATACGGATGCTCTCGGTGATTTCAAAACCCCAATCCTCCATCCAGAGACCCGTCATGAAATGCATGGTCATGTTTTCCCGCAGGACGGTTTTGTCGCCGGGGCGGAGCGAATACGTACGCTCGCCCCAGTCGGGCGGATAGCTAACGCCGATCGGGTACCCCGTACGATTGTCTTTGACGATGCCGTGTTTTTTGAGAACCCCAAAAAAAGCGTTGGCGATATCTTCGCAAAGGTTGCCTTCCTTGGCGGCTTCCAACCCTGCGTCCATGCCTTCCAGCACGGCCTTTTCCGCATCAAGGAATGTCTGAGTAGGCTTGCCCAGAAAAACCGTGCGCGACAGCGGGCAGTGGTAGCGTTTGACCACGCCCGCGATCTCAAAGAACGTGCCTTCACCAGATTTCATAGGCTGATCATCCCACGTCAGATGGGGGGCCGAGGCATCCTCGCCCGAGGGCAGCAACGGGACCAGAGCAGGATAGTCTCCACCAGCACCGATATCAGGATCATACCGCAGCGCCGCGTCATAGATATCGGCAACCAGATCACATTTTCGGATTCCCGGCTCGACCCTTTCAAAGATACGTTCGTGCATACGGCCAACGATGCGACCCGCAGCGCGCATGTATGCCAGTTCGGTTTCCGATTTCACCGCGCGTTGCCAGTTGACCAAGGCATTGGCGTTTGCAAATCTGGCATTCGGCAGTTGTCGCTGGAGTGAAGCAAAGGCCGCAGCCGTGAACCAATAGTTGTCCATCTCTACGCCGATTGTGCCTTGGTCCAGTTTGCGATCCACCAACTGCGCCGAAAGATAATCCATCGGGTGACGTTCGGTCGACTGCACATAGTGGTCGGGGTAACCGATGATGTTCGCAGAATCCATCCAACATGTTCTGAGCGCGCCGTTGGCGTCCTGCCCGCGGCCATACCAAAAAGGTTCACCGGAAAATCCAAGAATCACGCATTGATGCACATAAAACGACCAGCCGTTATAGCCGGTAAGCCAGTTCATGTTGGACGGGTCCGTTACGATCAGCAAGTCTAACCCGCTCTCCTGCATGGCCGCGCGGGTGTTGGCGATGCGCTGGCTGAACTCATCGTGCGTGAAGTGGAGTTTGGGCGTTGGCATATAGGTGGCTCCGCTACGTTAGCTTGTGAATGTGGTGCCTTTGCCAGCGGCCTCGGCACGCTGACGGGCAAGTGTGGCAATGGCAGTGTCCTGAACGCCAGTGCCGGTCAGATCGCAGATTGTCAGGCTGTTTGCCGGATCGTACCCGGCCAGTTTCCCGGCCACCACGTCACCCAGTTCGACATAATCCGCATCCGCTACCGCAAGGCCCGCCGCAATGGCCGAACGCATTTCCCCCATCAACCGCGTTTGTGACAGGCTGTCGGGAATGTAATGATCTGCCTTGGCGATCAGCGCTGGATCGATCTCGCATTTGTCGCCCTGATCTGACCCCATGGCGATCACCAACTGCCCGGGGTTTACCCAATCGGCAAAGACCAGAGGTGTTTTTGCGGGGGTGGTCGTGACGATGATATCCGCTCTGCGCACCGCGGTTTCTGCGCTATCTGCAACCTCAGCCGTGATCCCCAGCAGATCCGAAATATCCTGTGCGGCAGTTGCGGCCCTGTCGGCGTTGCGGGCCCAGACATCCACATGTGTAAGGGGGCGGACCTGATGGATCGCCGCAAGCTGAAGGCGTGCCTGTGCGCCCGATCCAAACACTGCGACGCGCGTCGCATCCTCCTTTGCCAGATGGCGTGCCGCAACGGCACCTGCCGCTGCGGTTCTTGTATCGGTGAGATAGCCATTATCCAGCAACAACGCTTCTACCTGGCCGGTCCTGGCCGAGAAAACCACCATGATGCCATTGGTTGTCGGGAGCCCGATCCTGGGATTGTCATAGAACCCCGGCGACATCTTGATGGTAAAGCTTTCCGCGCCGCTGATATGGGCTGTTTTGACGTCCACCTCACCATTGTTTTCGTGTATGCCCATCGACAGGATCGGCGGCATTTCGACGGTTCCGGCGGCGAGCGCCGCAAAGCCCCTTTCGACGCAGTTGATTGCGGCAAGGTCAAGCGCCACCAGATCGCGCAGTTCGGCCTCAGTCAGTATCTTGATCTCCGGCATCTTACGCCTCCACCGTTACATCCACATCTTCGCCCGAGATGATCCGGTGATGCAGCGCCATGTCAATATTCTGGCCCGAGATCAGCGCAACGCATCGCCCCGGATCTTTGACCTTTCCCGCCAGGAGCGCCGCAATGCCCACGCTGCCCGACCCTTCAATGATCTCGCGCTCCTGCCAATAGGCGTGGCGGATCGCTGCAGCAATTTCGGCTTCGCTCACCAGAACCAGATCATCGACTAAGTCGCGAGTCATGGCAAAAGTGTGTTGGTTGTCCAACCCAACCCCACCGCCCAGCGAATCTGCCAGAGTGGCCAGTTCCGGCACGATGATCGGCTTACCTGCCTTCTGGCTTTCATACATGGCTGCCCCGCGCTCCATCGAAATGCCAATCACACGGATCGACGGATTTACCGCCTTCATCACCATTCCCACGCCTGAGACCAAACCACCACCCGAGAGCGGCACCAGAACTGTCTCAAGACCCGGGAATTGCTCAAGCATCTCCAACGCTACGGTGCTTTGCCCTGCAACAATATCGCGATGATCAAACGGCGGGACCATAATCATCCCATCTGCCACAAGTTTGTCGACCTCGATCTGTGCATCGTCCTGCGAACGCCCTACGATGCGCACCTCAACACCGAGCGCCATGATACCGTCCACCTTGTTCTGCGGCACCAGCTCGGACATGCAAATGACGCACCGAACCCCAGCCTGTTTTGCCGCATAGGCCAGCCCGCGACCATGATTGCCGGTAGACACGCCAACCACGCCATGGACGCGTTGTTCCTTAGTCAGTGACAACACTGCATTGGTCGCCCCGCGCAATTTGAAACTGCCGGTTATTTGCGTGTGCTCCAGTTTCAACCAGATGTCACCGCCTGTCGCATCGCTTAGACTAGGTGAAGCGACTACCGGCGTTGAACGTAACAGGCCAGATAAGCGTCTTCGCGCAGCAAAACTGTCTTGAAGTGTAATTTCAGAACTCATCGTCGTATCCTGATAGAGTCTTAATTCTTAAAAAAGCAAACTGCCATTGGGAACTTCGGTTGTGATATCTGGATGATGCATACACCGCCAAACCAATGGTTGATTAGAAGTTACAACCGGCGTGCCCAGTCGCGCCTCCAACAGCGTAACACATGCGGCGGCCCGCAGAACAATGCAAGAACCGAAAAACGCATCGGCGGTAGGGTCATACGCAGAAAGGCGCGTAGCGAGCACGTCTTTTTTTGCACTCTAATACTACGACGGGGTCAAAATCGCTCGAAGCAAGCAAACGCGCATATTTTTGTGAATCAATGCACAACACAGCATTCAGTACGATGGGCTCGAATCGGCAGCACGCAGACGTTTGCATGAGTGACTGCTATGCTGGACGGAGAAACCAATAGAATTTCCAACAAAGTAACTTCAAATCGAACCGGCCTCGACCATGTAGTTGTTAGCCGAACACATAGCTGCGTCGTCAGATGCCAGAAACAATACCATCCGAGCGACGTAAACAGGATCGATGAGATCTGGAAGACACTGGCGTTTGCGATGTGCTTCAAGTGCTTCCGGCGTTGCCCAAAGTTTTTTCTGACGATCTGTCATGATCCAGCCCGGAACCACGGTATTCACACGAATGCGGTGCTCACCCAGATCTCGGGCCATGGTCCGGGTCAGGCCGTGAACTGCGGCTTTGGCCGTCGTATAGGCTGGGAAACCGCCTCCTGCCTCCCACCATGAGTTCGACCCCATGTTAATGATCGAGCCACCTCCGTTCGCAATCATCCCCGGCGCGACAGATTGGATTGCGAAGAACATGTGGCGGATGTTGGTGGCTTGGCGCTCATCCCAGAATTCGGGAGTCACATCTTTCCAGTCATGGCGATCATCACGGGCGGCATTGTTGACAAGTACATGAGAAGGACCGAGACGGTCGGTCAGTTTCGCAAGGGCCGATTTCATTGCGGCGATGTCGCGCAGGTCGCAAATCTCGTAGTGGACCCTCTCCGTGCTTTCAGCCAACGCAGCGCTACCGGTTTCGTCGAGATCAAGGAATCCAACTTGTGCGCCCTGCGCCGCGAATGCCTTGACGATTTCAGCACCTATGCCTTGGGCTCCACCGGAGACGATGACAGTTCTATTTTTTAGGCTAGGGTAGATCGCAAAGTCTGGCATTCGGTTTCCTGACGGTTGGTGCAGGTAAGGTTTTGATCACTTGGCAACCATGCGGCCAACAAGTGCACCGGGTTAGCTCTAGAACTGATCAACTTTGCAGGCAATAGGCCCATACTCAATGTGCAATGAATTCGGTCCGACAGCTCGTGTCTAAGCGGTTACTCTGGGTTGGTTTCGTCGAAATCATCCGATTTCTCCAAAAAAGGCTCCGATAGCAGACCCGTCAATGATTTTTAATAGCAGTCAGCCAAGACATTGGATTGGAGGTCTGCTTACGAACCGAAACTAACAACAGATTTTTGTGCCCAACGACACGCCTTGAGCGAAATCAAGGCAACAAGTCCTGATTCCAAGTTAAATTGCTAAAGAGAGCGACGATGGAAATTTAATGCGACTTGAACCAAGGAGTATGAAAATGGATATCCTTAAGGCAACCGAACACGCGCAGGCGCTTTACAATGCACATGGCGACAAGGCCGAATACGAGGCTGCGCGGCGTCAAAAGCAAAGCGAAGAAGCCGGAGATTCGTATGAGGCCAAAAACTGGAAGTCGATCAGGGCCGCTGTTCGTCGATTGCGCGGGCCAATCCAAAGTTAACTGATAACTGAGCAGACGTCGTTTTCACTATATTTTAGTGTTCATTGCACCGATAGTCGGCCAACATACTGATGTTTGCAGAGATGCTGCTATGGGTAATGTCGCGCACCTAGTGGCGCAGAAACTCGATGCGCCGCCATCTTCTCTTTGTCTACAGGCGCCCGGGTCCCGGACGCTTGATGCTGGTTCACATCAACCAAATTCAGTGACCGGCGTGACTGGCGGCGTTCATGTTCATCACCCGCTGGAGCCAATCTTCGATGTTCTAGCTGGCCGGATCCTGCATCGCTGGGAAGTCGCTATAGCTCTCGAGTTCCCTGCGCCAAAGCTATCGACCGATCGGCAGAAGATTCCTGTCATAGACACAGACTGTTGAAGGAGAGGCAATTGCACCGCCCATGCAAAACAGAGCCTTGGTCCGGGACCCGATTGTTGCTTCGAACGGATCTCGCTGGATGTTGACGACATGGGTCTAGTCGTAGGATACAACGCCCTCTTTAAATCCGGCTGGCGCATTCGACACTTTGACAAAATGAACCTTCCAATTTTTGTAGCGTACCGCTGATGAATCCTTGCCTGAGTAATACATTTAGCAATCCCGAGCCGACGAGTCAGGCTCGCCGATCAGATACGCCATCTGGTTGACTCCATCGAGCGTCGTTTTAATGAACCCGGGATAGGCACCCTTCTCTAGTTCGGCCTTCAGATCGTTGCATTTGGGGCCATTGGCAGCTTCGACCAGAGTAGGCAACCAATCGAGCGACGCGAATGTTTCGTTCAACATGGTGCCGGGATTGATCTTGTCAGGCCAGAGAAAGACCATTGGTGCACGCATGCCCCCTTTCCAGGTGGTCAGCTTACCGCCCTTGAACAAAGTCACGCCGCCATTGGGGAGCATGATGGTGTCGGCGGCGTTGTCGGTGGAAAAGGCAATTATGGTTTTGTCAATTTCACGTATCACCTTGAGCTTTTTCAGCACATAGCCAATGTTGTCGTCCATCTCCTTTGTGCCAGCTTTGTTAGCGCACCGGTCCTTGCCGCAGGGCTCACCCACCATGCCCAGATACTTTTCATTCAGAACGGTGGTGACATGCATGCGGGCAAGATTGTGCCAGACAAAGAATGGTTTGTCGGTCTTTTCGGGGTCGTTGCGCTCAAGGAAGTCGATGACCTGCGTCGAGATTTCCTCGTCGATGTTTTTGGAGCGGTCCAGTGTCAGCGGACTTTCATCCTTGCGGGTCTGGTTGGCTGCCTCCCTGGATTTAATGAGTTCAGGAACTTCAGGGTTGGCATGGACAACAAACATCGCTCCGGCATTCAGGAGTTTTGAAAGTGACGCAATATGACCAAACGGACAGGCGCAATGGTGGTAATGTCGGCATCAAACTGCAGTTTGATTACGAGAGCGTCATTAAGATGACTAGGTCTCCATCTTCAATGGCGACAAACTGAAAAACAGTAATTGCTGCTGCCGTTCAACTTCAAAGCCTGAAGCCGCTCTTGCAATTCATCGCGGCTTAGTCGCTTTTAAGTTTGACCAAAATCAGGTACCATAACGTTCAGAAAAATTGGGTTGCAAGAGAGGATTGCCATGATCGTCGGTGATACAATGGACGGCGTTGTTATTGGGGTCTTTCTTGGTTTGCAGGATGGCAAACCGTTGATCGTCTTTGCTGGCAACTCCAAACCGGAGGCGATCACTGCCCGGTCACTCGTCACTCTGGATGCATCTGTCGCTGGCTGTGAGGTGGCACTCTTGTTTGAAGACGGTGAACGCGACAGGCCACTGATTATTGGGCGGATCATACAGCCAGAACCCACAACAGACGCGCCAACCATCATCCGGGACGGTGAAAACGTGCGGATCAACGCGCAAGAGCGGATCGAACTGCGAGTTGGCAAGGCGTCGATCATCATGGAAAAGGATGGGCACATCACGATCCGCGGAACCTATCTGGTCAACCACGCATCCGCCAGCAACCGTATCCGTGGCGGATCGGTGAACCTGAACTAGATGTCCGTCCCCGTTCTGGAAAACATCGTGCGGCAGCATGCCGAACAGGCCGCATTTTTGTGGACAGTCTATGACCGTGCAATGTTGGAACCAGACAAAAACCCCGACATGGACGAAGATCGGTTGGCACGGGTTGTCGAGCAGCTAGAGGCACATCTGGACGGATTACGCATCGCAGGAGCCGACGGACTGCGGATCGCCGAGGAGCGGCTGGAAGAGTACCGCGAACCGGGCGAGTTATTTGTCGTCAGGATGTTGCAGCCAGGGGCAGAGTGGATGACGATTGTTGGGTTGGATTTGGGGAAGGTGCGCCGCTACATTTGCTCAAACCTATGATTGCTCTACGAGCTTATTTCTGGATGTAAACGAACCCAATTTTCATCTTCTAGAACCATCACCCCATCAGGATGGATGGCTGCGACCTGCTTGCCAAAGCTAGTCAAGTTTGTGTATCCCGCTTCAAGCACTGGCAACTGGGGAGAGAATTCGACAAGCGAATGATCGACAAGGCGGTGCAATCTTTGACCGATCATGATTAAGATTTCTTCTCCAACGGCTTTCATATCAAAAAATGCCTGCTTGTCATCCAATGCCATGACTTCTTCGAATGCCTGAAAATCATTCGTGTGCCAGAGCAGCCCCCGGCTCGCAAAAATATACCACCCCCCTTGCGGTGCGCGTAAGAATTCTGACACCAATCCATGAAAGTCAAAGCCTACATCGCTCCAACCATCATCATATTTCAAAATCGTCATCAAATTCTTGCGTTTTGACTTTAGGATCAATCGAGCGAGCGCTACACCATCACGTGCTTTTCCCGCCGCTGCCATCTCCTCGGTTCTAAGGAAGTTTTGGATATTCGTTCCGCCAAAATACATCACTTTTTCGCCGTATTCTTTGGCAACTGCATAAAGGCACGCAGGCGACTTAGTCTCAGCGTCTTCTCCGCCCACAAGTATAGAAGACCAGTCACTTTTGGATGTTCTGTAATACACCTGTCCGCCATAGCCCATCGCGTAAATGGTACTTCCCAGTAGTTTCAAAGTCGTCATCCGACCCAACCGCAAGGCGGTATCATCTGTATATCCTGCACCAGCAATAATAGTTTTTTGCGAAGAGATGCTGTTAGCAAGAGTAAATTCGCCATCTGCCCCGAGCAAAGCAACGGAATGATCGAATCCCCAATCTTTTGGTAACGCGAGTATCGAAACGACCTCTTCCGGTTCCAGTAGTGGAGTTATGACGAGTCGCTCTTGGACCCGACGTGCGTGTCCGAGGATACATTCGTCATCGATGCAATTGTCGTCTTCGAACAAGACGAAGAACTCGCCGTGACGATCAATTACGCCTGCGGTGATCAACAGTTTGTCATTCATTGCTTGTTTAGAACTCCCCTTGCCGTTGTGCTCAACTTCTTGAGGCTCTTTTCGGCACGCAATTTCTTGTCTTCGTATGGTGCCACTTGCTCAACAACGGCCTGCGACGCGATTTCAAAGCATTCTTCCGTAACAGTCTCGTCGACCAATTCCGCTAGCGCAGCAAGTGATTGATCTCTAACCTCTTCTGCGCTCGCTACACCGCGTGGGCTGTCGCTTGTCGCGACCTGCTCACCCAGTGCGGTAAGTGCGTCATCCAAGTGATGGTGCACTGTCACATCATCGCCACTGGGCGGGCGCCCCGCAGAATGCTTAAGGCGCGGCAGGCAGATGCAAATCCCCTCTTTATGGGAGGGACAATCGGTCATTCGACTGTCAAGCTTTTTTTGCTTACCTCCTGCCGTAAATTTTCCTCTTAGCTTCGTTCTGCCGGTCCTGTAGCACCGATCTGGTACAATATGGTGTGCCTGATACGCGTTGTTTTTAACGCCGGTGTCAGTGGTATCTTTTTGGGCATTGCATTTGTCACGAATGTCTTCCCAAGCGCCGACCATACAAGGAGTACCGTCTGGGTTCGGCGGAGCATTCGCTAGTGCAGTTTCAAGCCAGGGGGGGGTCTGCCCGCCCGGCGACGCATGATTGTGCGTCGCTAGGTCTGTAAAGCGGATGACGGGTTCTCCGTCGAACTTCACATCATTTGACCAGCTATTGAAGTATTTCTTGCCAGTATTTTTGGAAGTGATGATCCCCTTTTTTGCAGCGCTTCCGGCTTCTGTCCCCGATGTCTTAGTTAAGTAGCTTTTGTTCTTAATGTTAACTGTCTCGCCGCCAATTTTTACCGTTCCGGTGCCCTTGTCCGTATCACTGGCCATCCCGAAACTAGGATACGGCACCGGGACCCCCGGTGGTGTTGCTGGGTTTTCCGGTGGCGTGAAACAGACGTCAGGCATCGCGGCGATTGTCTTGGCGGACACCGCCTTGCCCGAAATTTCCAGCCCGTTGGCAAAGACCCCACCCATCTATGCAGCCTCTCTCGCTTGTAAAACGGCCGCCCCGCATGCACCTGCATCCGATGAAGCCTCAATCAGTACCGGACAGCCCGGGGTATAGCCCTTCTCGGCCGCAGTTAGCGCCATCCCCAACATAATCGGGACCGTGGCAGCCCCGATATTACCAAGCGATTCACCGGGGCTCCACAAATCTTGAAATTCTTTGCGTCCGCGTTCCAACCGCAGGCTCGCCAAAGTGGATTGCTTGAAGAAGAACTGCTCGCCAATCAAATCCGAAATGCGGTATTCTATCCCGGATAGCGCGACCCCCGCTTCGTCCATCGCAGCCTTATAAGCCGATGTCATCCCGTCGCCGCGCAATGGCAGATCCAGGCCATCTTCGTCCAGACCGTTGTATATGTGTGCCTTTTCACGCGCGAGGCCAAGGCCGGCCAAGACCAGCCCCCCCTTCTCCGCAATTGAGCACAGGACCGCGCCTGCGGCCTCACCCGGGATAAACCCGTTGGAGTTATCTTCACCAAGCAACCGTTCCTGGCCCAAATAATGCGCAATGGCCGGGCCAGTCAGGTAGCTGTCGACCCCGGCCACGATCACATTTTTGGATACGCCTTCGCTTAGCATGCGCCGTGCCCGGTCGAGGGCTGCAAAGCCAGCGGGCCGTCCATGGGCCACGATGGCAGTGCGTTGACTGCTGCGCGCCTCAACTATTTCGGCCACCATCTTTGCGAATGCTGTCTCGTCGCTGGGCAGCCGTCCTGGCCGGTCTTCTTCTGCGAGGCATAGGATCAGGCTTGCATCTGCCGTAGCTTCTGGCGCTTTGTTCTGGACCTCAACAATCGCGCCCGCCACAAGATGCGCCAATCGCTTAGCCCCTATCCAGTTGCGCGGAAGCGGCACAGGCGCCCCGATTTGCCAGTTCCCAGAACCTGCTACAAACCGCGTCTCTTGAAACCCATCAAGCCGCCCCCGCATCGCTGCGCAGGACGATGCGCAATCAAGCCCCACAGCCGTCGCCATGCCCGCCGCAATGATGTTGAGTTCAGCGCTCATACGTCTTCGTCTTCTGGCATGCCCGTCTCCACGGCACGGATATAGCCACGTCCGGCGGCTCGTGCCCGCAACATAGCCTCTGTTGGTGCGCCGACCCATGCTTCCGAAAACTCGGTCATATGTCGTATGATCCGTACTTCGACCCGCCAAACAAGTGACAATGTACGTGCTTCGGTATCGACAATGAGCGTGTCGGCCCTGGCTATCTGCTCAAGGCATTTATCACGCCCCCGAAAGATCGTGATGGGCAGGTCCACGTCGGGAAGAGTAAACACTTCTCGTCCCGCAGGTGTCATGCCAACGATAATCACTTGCGCTCCAGTTCTCAGTGGTTTGACCCACTGATCCTGCGGCGCCGATTGATAGTACCGTTCATCAAAATCAGGAGGCAGGAAGGGAAAGATGTTGTCTTTCCAGTTGTCGTCATAAGTACCCCCGAACGGCAATCGGTCGGGGGTGCCACGGCCTATGGGCCCCAATGCCATGGGGCTGTAGTCTCCGTAGGGCGAGCGGACTTCTTCGCCAACCGCCTCTGTGTTGGGCAAGGCAAGCCCATAAATCCGGTCCTGATTACGGGCTGTAGCAAAGCCACGTCCAACTGGGTTAGGCATGTAAACATATGGTTTGGGTTCATCTGGGTCGAGTCGGTCTGGGCCACCGAAAGCCGTGTCGTAGCTGAAAAACTTCTTTTTGAAAGGCTCAGGTTTTGTTGACCGAATGACGGGCCCCGCATTGCGCCATTCGCGGTAGCCAACTACGTCGAATTGTTTGACCCAGTTGTCGACTTTGATGCCGACACGGACCCGCTCGGCTGGTTTTCCGTCGGGGGAATATGCCGCACCTTGAGCGATCACCTCGGTGTGCGGTTTGCGGAAGGCAAAGTCGGTTTCCCACATAGTCGCTGAATAGCCGGGTTCGCCAGTTGCCTCGTCTGCCATGACTAGAGGGCACTGTTCGATGCTAGGTTCTAGAACCGTTTGACCGTCAGTTGGAAAGTCAAACGTTCCCCGAACGACCAATGACAAGAATTCCCGACCAGTTTCATCCATGCCCATAGTGTGCTGATGAACAAAGCGGGTTTGATTGTAGACCTGCACCTTTCCCCCTAGCTGAAATGATAATGAAATTCGCTGACGCTTCCGGTGGCATCAGCCCAATTCGAGGTATTGCTATCGAGCGTGCAGTTTAACATTGCCTGCTCAGTTCTGGTAACAGTGTAATCGTCAGGATTGCGTCGATCATCAAGCCACCGCTATCTGTAAAATTAACCTAGCACTCGAACAAAGCTGAGGGTGCCGTAAGTACTTTTTTATGTGTCCGTACAGTACGGCATATTCTAATGCTGCTCAATCGAAGTCTTCAAAGAGTAAGGTGTGGTTTGAGGTTACGTGTAAAATGTTGTCACAAGCCCTCGCGGGCCGCTTTTCGGCGGCTGCCGGTTTAAGCTCGATACGGTCATTTGACTGTTTTACTCAGATGGCAGGTTCGTCGCGTTAGGCAGCCGTTCACGACTGAAAATTCGAAGATTGGGTTCTGAATGATTGATTTCACCAGCTCTGGACTTTCAGTGAAGGAATCGTGAGTGACCGGGCTGCGGGACGAAGCGGCCTTTGGCTGCGTCAGTTTCAATGGTAGCTTTCTGCGCTTCGCGGAGGAGTTCCCCTTTCATCTAGGCTTCCTCGGAAACGAGAGGAAGATATCGCCTTGTTGGAACACTTTCGCCGCCCTGACGCGCACCCATGTTAGAGACCGGTGTGCTTGTGCATTCTCAAAACCCACCTTCCCGATCAATGCTCAATCAAGAGTTTTCTGCTGCGAAATCGTTGGTGCTGGGCTCTGCGCCTATTTCAGTCAGCATTCTTAGTACTTCGGCTTTCCAATCGGCCTGAATATTCAACGCCAGTTGCGACGGCGGACGGTGGTTTGGCTTCAATATCGCGTATTCATATCGAAGAGATGCCTCAAACGGCACAAAGACGACATTCCCATTGGACAGGTTCATTTCGCGCTCTGTTGTGACAGTCAGCGGATCAACTATGGTGCAACACTGGGCTGAGCCTACGAACTGAATGAGTGGCAAGAAATACTGGCAAATTATGGTTGGGGTGTATTCAATGGATTCCTTTTGAAATTCATGATGGATTCTGCGTTGAAACGGGTGGGTTCCATGCATGGCACCCATCGGCACGTCGACCAAATCACCAATAGTTATGACCTTTTTGATGGCAAGTGGATGCTCTCTGTTCACAGCGCAATAGCAATTCGCCTGGATGATCTCGGCTTCGAATTGTGGTCTTCTTCCAATCGGATGGTCAAAGTCAGCGAATCCAAAGTCGATATTCTGCGTGCCTGCCATCTCCATGATCTGGGGAGAGCTGCGTGTTGACAATGTGATTTTGATATTCGGATTCTCACCTATCGCCTTGCTGATAAAGTGGGGGAACAAATATGCGGATGGTCCGGGCATCGTTGCAATGTTCAAAGTGCCGGAAGCGCCGCCTAGCAACCCCTTGATTGTGCTGGAAACGGTTGAAAGCCGATCCAGAATTTCTGACGCTTCGGCGAGAAGGTATTGGGCTTCTGGAACCGGTAATAGCTGGCGACCACGCCGCTCGAACAGTGTTAATCCAAGGCTCTTTTCAAGGTTTTTGATCGACAGGCTGATCGCTGGCTGTGTCCGATTAAGCGTTTTGGCAGCTTGCGAAATCGAGCCGGTCGCCATTACCTCGCGAAATACGGTGAGCTGAGTTAGGTTCATGGGTTATTCATAAGAGAAACTATAGTATAGTAAACAAAAACAAATTTGTATTTATGACAATTATGCCTAGGCTGATCGGATCGAAGTTCGGGAAAACCGAATCCTCGTTTCAATAGCTGGGAGAACACAATGAAATTGATCAACAGTCTTGCAGGAATTGCATTGGCAACTGCGCTGGCATCGCCTGCGATGGCGCAGGACCCAACCTTTTTCCGAATTGGTACCGGCGGCGCCGGTGGGACATACTTTCCGATCGGCGGAACCATCGCTAATGGCATTTCCGCACCTCCTGGATCGCGTGCATGCGACGAAGGCGGTCAATGTGGTGTGCCCGGCCTCATCGCGATCGCGCAATCAACTACTGCATCGGTTTTCAACAACGCGGCTGTGCAAAACGGTGAGCTTGAAGCAGGCCTTGCAGCAGCAGATGTGACCCGTTCAATGTATCTGGGTGAAGGTAAGTTCGAAGGCAAGCCGCATCCAAAACTACGAATTGTTGCGAACCTATTCCCCGAAGACCTGCATCTTGTGCTCCCACAGGGATCAACAATCACGGATCTTGGAGACCTCGAAGGTAAGCGCGTTGGCATCGCCCAGGCGGGTTCAGGAACGCAAGTCGCGGTTTTGCAGATGTTAGACGCTTGGGGCATCAATCGCGACAACATGGAAGAAGCCGAACTGAACAACAGCCAAAGCGCAGAGCGCCTGGCGGATGGTCAGCTTGATGCCTATTTCTATGCTGCAGGCTGGCCGGTGGCTGCGATGGTACAACTGTCATCTACCAAGGGTATGAACCTGCATTCGTTCACGGACGAAGACCTTGCAAAAATCAACGGCATAATACCGGCCTATATCCCCTCGGCTATTCCGGGTGGCGTATATGAAGGGATTGATGGGGAAACCAAAACCCCCGCCGTAAGTGCGATGCTTGTGGTTTCATCAGATCTTTCTGACGAACTTGTTTATGGGCTGACCAAGGCCATGTGGAATGACAACACCCGCAAGCTGCTGGACAATGGCCATGCCAAAGGTAAGCAGATCACAGCTGATACTGCGCTTGATGGTGTTGAAGCACTTGGTGTGCCACTGCATCCGGGCGCCGAGAAGTTTTACAAAGAAGCGGGCCTTCTCAAATAGTCCAACCGCAATCGCGATACAGACACGCGGTGCCCTCCAATCGGGGGCACCGTATTCTCTAAGTGCATGAAATCAGGGAACCATCATGACCAAGACACCTAGTACTGATGATCATGAACTTACGGCCGAAGAATTGGCTGAAATCGAAGAACAGTTTGACGAAGGGGCCGCCAGCCGACCAGTCACACCTACAGCCGCCAAGGTCCTTCGCGTTGTTGCGTTGATCTTTGCACTTTACGAATTCATCACTGCCGGATTTGGGTTACCTGCTGATCACTGGCATATGGGCTGGTATCTTTGTGGGCTCTTTATCTTAGTATACGCAACGATCCCAATTGTCGGCTCAAAGAACCTCTATGCACTTAAAATCAGCCGGTTCCGGATCGGTAATATCCCACTTTACGATCTTGTATTTATGGCGCTTGGTGTCATATCCGCGCTTTATGTTGGGGTTGCCTGGCGCGGCATTCCTGTCCTTGGTATCGAAGAGCAAACGTTCCGAATGGGCAATCCGAACGGTTATGACGTCTTCCTTGGGGTCGTCATTATCCTGCTTGTGCTTGATATTGCGCGACGCACGTTAGGATGGGTCCTGCCGCTCATCATCTGCGTATTCATATCCTATGCCCTGTTGGGCCCTTATTTCCCCGGACTGCTTCAGCATCCGGGTGTTAACTTCAACACTTTCGTGTCGTCAATGTACTTTCCGCAAGAAGGCATTTTTGGCGTCACGCTTTGGGTCGTCTCTACAATCGTGTTCCACTTTGTATTGTTTGGTGTGATCGCACAACGTACCGGATTGGGGCAGCTTTTCATCGACAACGCGACAATCCTGGCGGGACGATACACAGGCGGGCCAGCAAAGGTTTCGGTTGTCTCGTCCGCCTTTTTCGGAACAATCTCGGGTTCTTCTGTCGCCAACACCGTTTCGACCGGGGCGCTGACCATCCCGAATATGAAGCGGCTGGGCTATCCCGGCCATTTCGCTGGCGGAGTCGAAGCGGCGTCCTCAGCAGGCGGGCAGATCACGCCGCCAATCATGGGTGCGGCGGCCTTTATCATGGCCGAGTTTCTTGAGGTGCCCTACACCACCATCGTTATCGCCGCGATATTCCCGGCGCTTTTGCACTATGTCGGCGTATTTACCGTTGTGCATCTGATGGCGCGCAAACTGGACCTCAAAGGTCTGACAAAAGAGCAATTGCCGCAATTCAAAGCGGTCTGGCGCGAAGGCTGGGCCAATATCGTTCCGCTCATTGGCCTGCTGGTGGTTCTCTTTTCGGGCTACACCCCGTTTATGTCGGCGTTCTGCGGCATCTCCCTCGCGGTTATCGCGGGCATGTCCCGCCTGAGACAACCTCCGACGTTGATATATGCCGCTGCCTTTATCGCTTTTGTACTGTGGAAATTCACCGGCGGCGGATTTGATCTGACAATGACGGTAACGTTATGTGTCCTGTCGGCGGTTGCGACTCTTAATCCGCAAGATCGCATTCAGGTGCCAGAGATGTTGCAGGCCGTAGAACTGGGCGTGAAATACTCGCTTGCAGTTGGCGCTGCGGCTGCGGCGGTGGGTATTGTTGTTGGCGTTATCAACACGACCGGCATCGGGTTTCGCATCGGCTACATGGTGACCCAGGGTGCCGGCAACCTCGCCTCGGATCTCTATAATATGTTTGCCTTCAACGCGTTTAATCTGTTTTCCGTCGAAGACCTGCAATTGTTCATTTCGCTGATCTTTATCGCTATCGCCTGCATTCTGATGGGCGCCGGTATTCCCACGACCGCACTTTATATCATGCTGGTGTCCGTGGCACAGCCTGCGCTGGCGCAACTGGGTGTTCCCCCAATCGCCAGCCATCTGTTTGTGTTGTACTACGGCGTTGTGTCTGAAATCACTCCGCCGGTTTGCACCTCGGCCTATGCGGCGGCGGCAATTGCCAATGCCAATCCGTTCCGAACCGGCATGTCGGCCTTTTCGTTGGGGCTGGGCAAGATCATCGCACCGATGGCGTTTGTGTATGCGCCTGTGCTGCTGTTTGTCTCGTCCACCGGCTTTGACTTTTGGGAATTCAGCTATTCGGCAAGCAGTTGCATCGCGGGCGTAATTGCATTGTCCGCTGCAGTTGTAGGGTATTGGCTCACGCCGCTGAACGTGGTGTCGCGGATTATGCTGGCCGTATCGGGTTTGGTCTTTGTGGCGCCATCGCTGGCAGCGGATCTTGTCGCGTTGATTATTGCGTCGCCGGTGATCGTCTCCCAACTCTTGGCGCGCAATCGCATCGCGAATTCGACTTGATAGAATGAACGGTTCCGTTACAATTATCGGGGCGGGCATTGTCGGGATTTGTTGTGCGTTGTCGTTGCAGGAAAGAGGCATTGCCGTTCGCCTGATCGACAAAGGTGATCCGGGGCAGGCGACCTCATTTGGGAACGCGGGAGTTGTTTCGCCTTGGTCCATCATCCCGCAAGCCATGCCGGGCATCTGGAAGAAAATTCCCGGTATGTTGCTTGGGCCCGATAGTGCGCTATCGGTGCGGCCTTCGTTTTGGCCGCAAATGATCCCTTGGGGGCTGAGGTTCCTTAGCAAAGCAAATGAAAATTCACTACGCACCACATCCGATGCCATGGAAGTGTTGTGTCGCCCGTCGATCGAGCTTTACCGCAGGCATTTGCGGGGCACAGATGGTGAAGACCTGATCACCGACAGTTATTATGTTCATGTATTTCGACAGGCCGACAAGGGGCGCCTAGATAGTTTGGACTATCGCCTGCGTACTGAAAAAGGCGGGCAGCTTGAACTGATTGGCCGCGATGCGCTGCAACAACTTGAGCCTGCTTTGTCCCCGGATTTCGCCGCCGCAGTGGTGATCAAGAATCAAGCGCGGATCACATCGCCGGGCAACATTGGAAAAACGCTCGCGGCAAAAGCTGCCTGTCAGGGCGCTGAATTCATCAGGGCCGAGATCAGGCAGCTGAAGCGTGATGAAGATGGTCGCTGGCTGATGAAAACTGAGAGCGAGACACTAATCGCTGACCGGGTAGTAATGGCGGCTGGCGTCTGGTCTGCTAATCTGCTGAAACCATTGGGTATCTCAGTTCCTTTGGTTGCCGAGCGCGGCTACCACGTTGAGTTCCCGCATCCTTCGGTCGGCCTGACAAATTCAGTCATGGATGTTGACGCCAAGATCGTTGCCAGTTCGATGTTAGGCGGTCTGCGGATCGCCGGATCAGCCGAATTTGCCAGCATTGATGCGCCGCCCGATCCTCGCAAACAGGCGGCTCTGGTGCGACAGGCCTCTGCCATGTTGCCTGATCTGAGCACAAACGAAACGAAGTTCTGGATGGGTCGCCGCCCTTCCTTTCCCGACAGCCTGCCCGCAATCGGAGAAATTGACGGCACGCCGGGTCTTTTTGCCGCCTTCGGACATTCCCACTACGGCCTGATGATGGCGCCTAAGACCGGTGAACTGGTGGCTGACTTGATGTCAGGACGACCGTCCAACATTGATCTGACCGCTCTTCACCCCAGCCGGTTTTGACAGATCACAAGCTTAGTGCAGCACATTTCTGACAAGGGAGAAACGTCATGACAATTTACAGGGGCGGGCAGAATATCTGTGGTGCATCCATTGGTGTTCTCTGCCTTGAAAGTTATTTCCCTAAACCACCCGGACATATAAAAAACCCATCTGGTCTGCCCTTTCCTGTTCTTTACGAAATGATAAACGGCATTACCGTTCCTGATCTGCTCAATAACCCGTCCCGCGAGTTGCTGGAGCCGTTTATCAACGGCGCACAACGGCTTGAGGCAGAAGGCGTGCGTGCGATTACGGGCAGTTGCGGGTTTCTTGCTCTGTTTCAGAAAGAATTAACGGCGTCCGTCAACATACCGGTATTTGCCTCAAGTTTGATACAGGTGCCGTTGGCCTATCAGATGACCGGGGCCTCTGCTCCGGTCGGCGTATTGACTGCAAGTGCCGCAGCCCTCACATCCGGCCATTTCAAAGGCGTGGGTGCTGACAATATACCTGTTGCGATCATGGGGCTGGATGATGCACCCGAGTTTTCCGCAGTTATCCTTAAAAATACTCGGACTTCGATGGATACTGACCTGATTGAGGCCGAAGTTCTGAAAGCTGCGCGACAGCTTGTACAGGATGCGCCCGACATTCGTGCTCTTGTTCTGGAATGTACCGATCTGCCACCCTACGCCGCCGAACTGCAAGGCGTGTTGAATATGCCAATTTTCGACCTGACAACATTGGCCTGCATGGTGCATGATGTCGCCGTACGCCGCCCTTACAGTGGTATTATGCCTCGATAAGCGGTTCGGCCCTGCCTTGCTAAAGTAGGTCACAGAAATGAAGCAAATTGATGAGCTTTTGGCGCGCTTTCATCGTGCCCAATTTGTGAAGAGCGAGACGCCACTGGAACGGCTGGATCGGATGTCAGATCGGCTTGGCATTGATCTTTGGTTGAAGCGTGATGATCTCACAGGTCTTGGATTTGGTGGCAACAAGATCCGACAATTAGAATTTTATTTCGGTGATGCCCTGCAAAAGGGCGCCGACACCGTGCTGATCACTGGCGCAGTACAGTCCAACTTTGTGCGTTCAGCCGCCGCAGCGGCGGCACGACTCGGACTCAAATCCGTTTTGCAACTGGAGGCGCGTGTCCCTGGTATGGGTGCGCAATATTACAGCTCTGGGAATGTTCTTTTGGCCCAAATCCTTGGCGCCGAACATATCAACTATCCGGAGGGCGAAGACGAAGTCGGTGCAGATGCAGCCCTTCACGCCCGCGCCGACGAGCTCCGAGCCGAAGGACATACGCCCTACGTCATTCATCTCGGGTCGGACCATCCGCCACTTGGGGCGCTTGGATATGTGGTCGGTGGTGCCGAGCTTTGCCAGCAGATGGATGATTTCGACGCTGCTGTCATCCCGTCGGGCAGTGGCTCAACCCATGCCGGATTTCTGACCGGGTTGCGCTTGTCGGGACAGGCAGCACCGGTTTATGGCATATGCATGCGACGCGACGGCGTGCAACAACGAAGCAGAATGCAAACTGTACTGCAAAAACTGGCCGATTTGATAGGAATTGATCCAGCTCTGACCATGAGCGAAGTTATCACATGCGATAACGCACTGGCGCCGGGATACGGAATGATGGGCCAGAGCACGCAAGACGCACTTGCATTGATGGCCCGGATTGAGGGCATATTTCTTGACCCAGTCTACACCGCCAAAACCTTCGCTGGCCTTCTTGATCTCTGTAAACGGGGTCAGATCCAACCCGGGCAGAAAGTTGTCCTGCTTCATACAGGTGGTCTGCCCGCCTTGTTCGGGTATCAGGACGAACTGACATTCGCATTCGCCGTGGGTGAACTGATGTCGTGAAAGGGCTCCGGGCGGACCTCTGCAGTACTGTCCGAATACGCGATTTCCTCGCCTGATGAAAGTTCGCTCCCGAGGGTACTGCCCCTCGTGCTCGCGCCTGCAATGAATGGCAGCATCCGGCCTTCGTGCCAAATGCTGCGTCATCGAGGAATGACCGCACTGGCTCCCTTGCGCCCGTTCGCTGCGGTAGATTGCAGTTTTGTCACCGAGGTGTCACCGAGTTAGTTATTTGGTTTGTTAGCGTGACGGTGGGATAATTTCTAAGTCTTTGATCTTATTGGTGCGGGCGGTGGGAGTCGAACCCACACGGGCATTCGCCCAACAGATTTTAAGTCTGGTATGTCTACCATTCCATCACGCCCGCAACCGGCGTTGTGTTCAAATTTCAGTTTCGGGCCTATATCGGGCCTGAAAACGGACACTTCTAAACAACACGTTGTTCCGTATGCACTTCTCAGAACAGATTCAAGGATTTTAAGTCTGGTATGTCTACCATTCCATCACGCCCGCATCTGGCGTTGTTCTCAAGGCTGTCGCAATAACACAAGATTTGCCCAAAGCACCCGCCAACTTTCGAACTGCGCCAGCGCCCAGACAATACCGTTTGCGCGGCAAGTGTAAAGTGGCAGAGCAAGTCTTGCGATCAGATATCTTTACCTGTGGGCTCAAGTGCCCCGCCCGGTGCTAAGAGCGCGCGTTCGGACAGCCAAGGATTAAGCTCCAGAGCGCCCAATAGTTCCACGCGCGCTTTTTCCAACTCGCCCAGTTGCAGGAAGGATAATGCCAGCCCGGCCCGCGCCGCAACATGGGTCGGGTTTAGCGCAAGTGCACGATGTAGGCTAAGGACGGCTTCTTCAAAATCACCGCTCAGGAAATAAGCAAAAGCACGTTGATTGTGGCCCTCCGCATAGTCTGGGCAGTACGCAATGAGTTTGTCAAAATCAGAAATCGCCCCAAGGCGATCGTAACCAGAGAGCCGGGTCAGCCCCCTGTCGAGTATAGCCTGCGCCTCCTCGTCAGGTGCCGTAGCCCAAATTTCCCACATCTTCTGCCCAATCTCGCGTCCCTTCTGTTCGGTCGGGGCAGCGCGCGCCGCGTCGATGAGAGCGGCCATATCGGCTGACCGATCTGGCGCGTCGGGGCATGCGCTTGCCACAAGAGGAAAAGCTAATGCCAAAGTTGCAAAAATCAGTCGCATCCAAGGTATAAGTGGTGCAGTTTCGCTAAGGGTCAAGACTTATCCCGACCGGTCCACGAGTTTTGACCCGTCATGTGACAGCGCCAAGTCCGACTTCTTTCACCGCCTGCATGGCCACGTATGTAGAGGTTCCTGAAACGTATGGCAGTGTCGAAATCTTCTCTCCAAGAACAGTTCTGTAATTGACCATGGAGCGCGTTCGGATTTTAAGGAGGTAGTCAAAACTCCCGGCGATCATATGAGCCTGTTCGACCTCTGGCAGTTTCGCCACCGCCGCGTTGAATGATGCGAGTGCAGCCTCACGCGTATCGCTTAACCGAACTTCAGCAAAGGCCACGTGATCCAGCCCAAGTCTGATTGGATCTACCAGCGCGCGATAACCGACTATTACACCAGTTTCCTCCAGCCGACGCAGCCGGGCCTGTGTGGGCGATTTTGACAATCCGATACGACCGGCGAGTTCAGTTATCGACATTCTTCCGTCGCCGGACAGAATCTCTACGATCGCTTTGTCAAACCGATCCAAATCAACAACATCCAATCGCATCGCAGTCTCCCATTATTATAGGTCGAAAGACTACCAGAATAGCATTTTTGGTCAAATCGACTGCATAACTTGCGGTATGCTGGGCAAAATCGCTGGAGGGACTCATGGCACAAAGCACCTTTACCCCAATCCGAAAAACTCTTGATGCCGACACCTATGCAGATCAGAATCAGATGCTGCAGAAACTTGTCTCTCAGGCGGATTTAACACCAAAGGACCGGGCGCAGATCTGCACCAGCGCCGCTGACATCGTGCGTCGGATTCGATCGCATTCCGCACCGGGCATGATGGAGGTGTTTCTTGCTGAATACGGTCTGAGCACTGAGGAAGGCGTTGCGCTGATGTGTCTGGCCGAGGCGCTCCTGCGGGTGCCGGATGCTGACACAATCGATGCGCTGATCGAGGATAAGATTGCACCGTCCGACTGGGGCAAACATTTAGGGCATTCGACCTCATCCCTGGTAAATGCCTCGACATGGGCGCTGATGCTGACCGGCCGAGTACTACAGGATGAGCAGCCTGGTCCGGTTGGCCATTTGCGCGGCGCCATCAAGCGGTTGGGTGAACCTGTAATCCGCACTGCCGTCGGACGTGCAATGAAGGAAATGGGTCGCCAGTTCGTGTTGGGTGAAGATATCACATCAGCAATGGATCGCGCTGCGAAAATGGAGACCAAGGGGTACACATACAGTTACGACATGCTGGGCGAAGCGGCGCGTACAGAACGTGATGCAAAGCGCTATCATCTCAGCTACAGCCGGGCGATCTCGGCAATTGCCACAGCCTGCGTGCACGATGACATCCGCGCGAACCCAGGCATTTCCGTCAAACTATCCGCCCTTCACCCCCGCTATGAGGTCGCACAGGAAGAACGGGTTATGACCGAACTGGTGCCGCGTCTGCGATCCCTTGCGTTGCTCGCCAAGTCAGCGGGAATGGGGCTGAATATCGACGCGGAAGAGTCGGATCGCCTGTCGCTGTCACTGGATGTGATTGATGCGGTCCTGGGTGATTCCGCGCTGGCGGGATGGGATGGTTTTGGCATTGTCGTACAGGCCTATGGTCCACGCGCAGGCGGCGTGATTGATGCGCTATACGCAATGGCGACACGCGCGGATCGCAAAATCATGGTCCGTCTCGTTAAGGGTGCTTATTGGGACACTGAGATCAAGCGCGCTCAAGTCGAAGGCGTCGCAGGCTTTCCGGTATTCATGCAAAAGGCGGCGACCGACGTTTCCTATATTTCCAACGCGCGCAAATTGCTGGGCATGACGGACCGGATTTACCCACAGTTTGCAACGCATAACGCACATACGGTCGCGGCCATTCTGCACATGGCGAACGATAAAGAGTCTTATGAATTTCAGCGCTTGCACGGCATGGGTGAAGCTTTGCATGACATTGTGCTTACTTCGAACAACACAAGGTGCCGCAACTACGCTCCGGTGGGTGCACATAGTGATTTGCTGGCCTACCTTGTCCGCCGCCTATTGGAAAACGGCGCCAACAGCTCGTTTGTGAACCAAATTGTTGACGAGGACGTCCCACCCGAAGTCGTCGCGGCAGATCCCTTTGAACAGCTTTCAACTGCTCAAAACTGCATACCAGCCGGACCTGATCTTTACCAACCCGAACGACCAAATTCAAAGGGTTTTGATTTGACGCATACGCCAACTCTGGCTGCGATAGAGAATGCGCGCGCGCCCTTCCGGGATCACAAATGGGCTGCGGTACCGTTACTGGCAAAATCCGCAAAACCCCTCGCTTCCCAAGAACTGGTGAACCCCGCCGACCCATTGGACTCCCCCGGAACTGTCGCCGCTGCAAGCGAACGGGATATTGAAACCGCGCTTGAAAATGCGACCCCTTGGAGCGCGGAGGCGAGCGAACGCGGGGCTGTACTGTCCCGCGCCGCAGACCTCTACGAAGAAAACTTCGGCGAGCTCTTTGCAGTCCTGGCCCGAGAAGCAGGCAAGTCGTTGCCGGATTGCGTTGCCGAGCTTCGCGAAGCTGTCGACTTTCTGCGTTATTACGGAGCGAATGCGCCGACAAGGCCGCCCGCTGGCCTGTTCACCTGCATTTCGCCGTGGAACTTCCCTCTTGCAATATTTTCTGGGCAAGTCGGGGCCGCGTTGGCCGCAGGAAACGCCGTACTGGCCAAACCTGCCGAGCAAACGCCGCTAACCGCCCACCTTGCAGTTCAGTTGTTGCTCCGTGCTGGTGTGCCCCCATCTGCGCTGCAGCTTTTGCCGGGCAAAGGTGATGTCGGGGCCGCCCTGACGTCAGATGAGCGCATCAACGGTGTGGCCTTCACAGGCTCCACCGCGACGGCGCTCAAAATTCGATCCGCGATGGCGCGACATCTGAAACCCGGCACACCGCTGATCGCCGAGACCGGCGGGCTAAACGCAATGATCGTGGACAGCACAGCGCTTCCGGAACAAGCGGTCACCGCCGTGATCGAAAGCGCCTTTCAGTCTGCTGGTCAACGTTGTTCGGCCTTGCGCTGCCTCTATGTTCAAGAGGACATAGCCAAGGGCTTCACGGAAATGCTGACAGGCGCAATGGACGAACTCTCGATCAGCGATCCCTGGTTGCTGAGTACTGATAGCGGCCCGGTCATCGATGCGACTGCAAAGGCGGGCATTTCAGATCACATCGACATCGCCCGTCGCGAAGATCGTATTATCAAGGAATTGACCTCTTCGTCCGAGGGCACTTTCGTTGCCCCAACGCTTATCCGCGTAAATGGAATTGGCGATCTGAAGCAGGAGATTTTTGGCCCTGTTCTGCATATTGCGACCTTCAAATCTCACGAACTTGATGCGGTGGTGGATGCAATCAACGCAACCGGGTTCGGGCTTACATTTGGTTTGCAGACCCGAATAGATGACCGCGTCCAACATGTTGCGGATCGCATTCATGCAGGCAACATCTACATCAATCGGAATCAGATCGGTGCGATCGTCGGCAGTCAGCCATTTGGTGGCGAAGGTTTGTCAGGGACCGGACCAAAGGCTGGAGGGCCGAACTATCTGCCGCGTTTTGGCGCGCCGGATGTTCAGGATGCCAGTGATGTCTGGCCCGATGAGATGGCCCCTGAAACAATTCGCATTGCCAGTCACCTCCCCAAGACCATCGAAACTATCTCGCTGCCGGGCCCGACTGGCGAATCCAACCGTCTAAGCACCATGGTGCGCCCGCCGCTCTTGTGTATGGGGCCGGGCAAGAAAGCAGTGGTGGCACAGGTAAAGGCCATAACTGCCCTTGGCGGCACCTACGTGCAGACCACAGGGCAACTTGCGCCGGAGAGCCTCATCGCGCTTGACGGGATTTCAGGTGTTCTGTGGTGGGGCGATGACGTCACGGGGCGCGACATTGAAACAGCATTGTCCAATCGGGATGGACCGATAATTCCGCTGATCACCGGGCGGCCCGACCTGGCCAGAGTCCGCACCGAACGGCACGTTTGTGTGGACACCACTGCGGCGGGAGGCAACACAGCACTATTGGGCGGTTCCGCTTAACGGTCCGGGATTGTCCGGGACCGTTATGATCGCAATTAGCCATTGCTTGACCCCCGTCGCGTTTCACCGCAGCGTGCCGCTATGTTTCCGATCCGCGATCATAATCCTTCGGGACGCACGCCGTTTGTGACGTACGCGCTTATGCTACTGAATATCGGCATCTTTCTCAGTTACGTCGGCATAATGAACGACGTACGCGCCATAAACGCGTTCTACTCTAACTGGGCGATGATACCGGCGCGACTTGTGCACGGTGATGGCGGTGTGACCCTTGTAGCCTCAATGTTTCTGCACGGCGGATGGATGCACCTGATCGGCAACATGCTGTTCCTGTGGATTTTTGGCGACAACATCGAGGACGAAATGGGCCATCTGGGATTTATCGTCTTTTATGTATTCGCGGGCCTTGGCGCATCTGCCATCCATATTGTGTCCGATCCGAGCTCACAGGTCCCTGTTGTCGGCGCGTCGGGGGCCATTGCTGGCGTTATGGGGGGATATATTTTACTTTTCCCGAAGGCCAAGGTTGATATCCTGCTCATTTTTATTGTCTTTTTCCGCATCGTACCTATCCCGGCCTGGCTGATGCTGGCGCTTTGGTTTGTGATGCAATTTGTAGGCGGCCTGTTCTCTGATCCAGCAGGCGATAGCGTTGCACATTGGGCGCATGTCGGTGGGTTTGCAGTCGGCGTGCTTTTGACATTACCGCTCTGGTTGCGACACGGCGGGCGAAGGTTTTGGACCGAGACCGAGGGACAGCCCCCTCACCCGGACGCACAGTACAAATTTAGCCCCAGCCGCATTCCCAAGGTGCGTCGGAAATAATGGGCCCGAATTATGGTTGGCCAGCACTCGTTTCTTAGTTTCGTATCAGCTTGGCAAAGTTGTCAAAAATCGGTTCGTTTGCACAAATTAATGCGCCATCCGTCAGCAGATCGCCTGAACGCGATATAGGTTCGATCAGACCGCCAGCCTCACGCACGATAATGAGACCCGCGGCCACATCCCAAGGCTGCAGATCCCGATCCCAGAAACCGTCAAAACGCCCGGCGGCAACATAAGCCAAGTCAAGCGCCGCCGCCCCAAACTGACGCACGCCCGCGCAAGATGGCAAGAGTCGCGCAACATCCTGCAAAGCATCCGGCAAACCTGGCCGGCCTGCAAATGGCAGACCTGTCGCAAAAATGCTCTCATTCATCTTGTTGCGCCCAGACACGCGTAGCCGTGTCTCATTCATCCAGGCACCTGCCCCTTTTTCTGCAAAGAACAATTCGTCCTTGCTGGCATCATAAATCACACCGGCAACAATCTGACCTTTGTGCTCCAGCGCAATAGACACCGCCCAATGCGGCAACCCATGCAAGAAATTGGTAGTGCCATCCAATGGGTCGATAATCCAGCGGCGGGTGGGATCGACCCCCTCGACTTCATCGCTTTCTTCACCCAGCCAGCCATATGTCGGCCGCGCGCCCATCAACTCTTCTCTGATGATTTTTTCCGCCGAAACATCCGCCTTGGACACAAAGTCTGCAGCACCTTTCATTGATACCTGAAGGTTCTCGACCTCCCGAAAATCCTTGGCCAAAGCACGACCTGCTTTGCGGGCGGTTTTCATCATAATGTTTAGGTTTGCACTGCCGACCATCTTCACGGGCTCCTGTAACGTCAGGCCGCGCGTATACGTGTGCCGCTGGCAATTGCCAAGGGGCAGCCGTGCCCAGTTAAGTGCAAAAGCCGTCAGTCACTGAGCCTGCAATTTGCGCGCTTCGACCCGCGCAAGGCGGATAAGATCAGCCATAAACGGCTTGAGCCGATCTTCACTCCGAACGGCCGCATATAAGCGACGGGTGATCCCGGTCTCGGTAAGCGGTCGTGTCACATAGTCTGAGCTGTATTTGACCTCTCGCACGACCCAGTCCGGTAAGACCGACACCCCCCGATTGGACGCCACAAGCAATAATATAACAGCCGTCAATTCGACCTGCCTGATCGACGCAGGTTCCACCTTTGCCGGGATTAACAATTGGCTGAACACATCCAGTCGCGTGCGTTCAACCGGATATGTAATCAAAGTCTGGCCGCGAAAATCTTCGGCCTCAACAAATGATTTGGCGGCCAGAGGATGGGATGCGGAGGCGACGAAAACAGGTGCGTAGTCGAAGAGCTCTACAAATTCCACACCGGGCATGTCTTCGGGATCAGAAGACACCACGAGGTCCACCTCTTCTTTATCGAGTGCGGGCATAGCGTCAAAGGCCAGTCCCGGGCGAATGTCCACATCCACGTCAGGCCATCTCTTACGGAATTCTTCAAGCACCGGGAAAAGCCACTCAAAACAGGCGTGGCATTCTATTGCGATATGCAATCGCCCGGTCTTGCCACCTCTCAAGTTGGTAAACTCATTCTGGAGCGCTTCAACTTGTGGCAGAACCGCATCGGCCAGCCTGAGTAATCGATGGCCCGCAGCAGTCAGTTTCATTGGCTTTGAGCGACGAATGAACAATTCAATGCCCGCCTGATCCTCTAAACCTTTGATTTGATGTGATAGCGCTGATTGCGTGATATGTAACTGTTCGGCAGCGCGCGCCAACCCACCGGCTTCATGAATGGCCTTGACCGTGCGGAGATGGCGAAACTCAATATGCATCGTTTTGCGATCCAGCTCATGTTGTTCTTGAATATTATGAAATTGTCTCACAATCGATCTGATGCCACAAGGGTGCAACACATCAAAGGTGATCAGCTATGCCCAGTACCAACCCACCCGCAATATCGTTTGAGTTCTTCCCACCAAAAGACCTTGCTGGCTCTTTCAGGCTTTGGGATACAGTGCAATCATTGGCACCGCTGGATCCTCGTTTTGTGTCGGTAACCTACGGCGCAGGCGGAACCACCCGCGACTTGACTCGCGATGCGGTTGCAACCTTGCACAATGCCTCAGGTCTGAACGTTGCGGCCCATCTAACCTGTGTCGATGCTACGCGCGAAGAAACTCTCAAGATCGCGGCGGACTTTGCAAAAGTGGGCGTCACAGACATCGTCGCACTGCGCGGTGACCCGCCAAAGGGTACCAGCGGCTTCGCCCCCCACCCCGACGGGTTCGAAAACGCATGCGAACTGATCAGCGCGTTGGCTGAGACTGGAAAATTCAACATCCGGGTTGGCGCCTATCCCGAGAAACATCCGGAAGCTGCGGACCTCAAAGCGGATGTCGACTGGTTGAAACGCAAATTGGACTCGGGCGCGTCGGAAGCGATAACTCAGTTCTTCTTTGAGGCAGACACATTCTTTCGTTTCAGGGATGCTTGCGCGGACGCTGGCATTTCTGCGCCAATCATTCCGGGTATTTTGCCCATCGAAAACTGGGTTGGCGCGCGGAAATTCGCATTGCAATGCGGGGCGAAGGTTCCTTCATGGTTGGATGTCGCCTTTGAAAAAGCGATGCGTGATGACCGGTGTGACCTGCTGGCCACTGCCGTTTGCGCGGAACTATGCAGCAACCTGATTGATGGTGGTGTGGATGCGCTGCATTTCTATACGTTGAACCGCCCTGATCTTACCCGCGATGTCTGTCATGCCTTGGGTGTCACTCCGCAGGTCGAATTGCGCGACGTCGCCTAACAGATCAGTTACGGAAGGCATCGGACGCGCACCATCAGGTGTCTGTGCCGTCCATCAGACTATCTAGAATCAGGCTCAAGACTTCGCCACGGTTGCGGGTCCCGGACTTGCGATAGATCGAATTGAGATGTGACTTGATCGTACCTTCGGCATTTCCGCGCATATCTGCGATCTCTGAAATCCCAAAGCCCTTCACCAGGAAATTCGCAACATCACTTTCCGATGGTGTCAGATCCCAACTTTTGAAATGGGCAAGAATGACATCATGCATTGCCGCCGATGCGACCGAAACGCTACGTTCCAGATGGGCTTTGCGTCGCAGCAATTCGAGGATGTATTTGACCTCAAAAATGATGGCCGCGCAGATTGACAGCGTCGCCAGTGCTTCGATCGATAGGTAAAACTGACTTGTGCCCGTCTCATTCACCGCCCGGTAATCGGCGATGATATCGCTTACGAAAAAGAATCCGCAGAGCACCTGAACCAGGATCAGAACCATCAGACTGTAAGGTAATTTATTAGAGAGGGTCAGATCCGGAATCAAAGCACTTTACCTATTTTTGTTGATGATCTTGTACCCGGTTACCATGGCGCGGGGAAGGTTGGTCCTCAAGCGTGCGCTTTCAACGATAACGGCGATGACATGAAGAACGATAGACAGTTCAGCCCAACCAACTGCCACTTCATGCACCTCTTCTGGCCAGTCCGCGCCTGAAAACATCCCCGTTGTCATCAGAGCCCCGGAAGCAGAGATCAAAATGACTGCGAAAAGCAGGTTGTAAATCATCCACGCCCCAAGCGGCGTATGTCCGATGTGATCGCGCTTGCGTCCAGTTGCGATGTCCATAAGTTGCCCGATGGCCGCCGACGCACTGGGCCGAAAGCTGTCAAACCTCGCGTATTTTGTGCCGACAAATCCCCAAATGATCCGAACTGCGATAAGGGCGGCAACGATATAGCCAACCCAGATATGAAGTGTGCTTTCATCCTCGACGACAACAGCGTTCGCCGTAAACAAAACTACCAGCGACCAATGGAAAATCCGCACAAGCGGATCCCAGACTTTTACCTTCTGCATGTTTGTTTCCTGTCCATTGCAGTACCGCGATGGCACGAGACCACCGCGGCATTTGTTGATGCAATCAATCGTCGAGTTCAGTGCTCACAATCTCGAATTCAGAGTTCAGTACGATCTCGTATTCCTGACCGTCTTTCTCGGCCTCAGCTTCATACAGACCGTCCTCGAATTCGATTTCGCTGACCTCATAGCCTTCTGCGGTCAGCTTGTTCTCGATGCTTTGTGTCACTTCATCTGTGATTTGGATGTCATTGTCCGATGCCATCGCTCCTGCGACGGGGAGAGCCAACACGGCGCAAACTGCGAGCGTAGAAATGATGCCTGATTTCATGATGATATCCTTTGTTTTAGTTTTGGTTTCAAGTTGTGCAGCGTCCTTCGCCACCAACCCGATATTGTGAGCCTCCCCGCATTTCCATATCCACCGCGAGTTACAAATCGCGCCAATTGCCCCGAGGTTTAGCGACCTATAACTATAGTTTAGGAGATGCCGCACCCGGTTCCGGCACCGGCGGCGCAACGACGTGACTGCTAAAGCGCGGCAGTGATTTTCTGACCGGAAACGCCCTTTTGGCAAGTCTGCAAAAATGCTAGCGAGTGCGCCATGGCCTACCTGCCCCGCCTTTCGGACCTTTGGGTCACATTTTATACAATCGCTATCGGCGCAGCCGGGGCATTTGCAGGTTATTTGTTGGGATTGCCGGTGTTTCTCTTGACAGGTCCCGCCATCGCCGTGAGTGCAATCGGACTCGCAGGTTTTCGCTTTGCGATCACACCTCTTGTTCGTGACGTGACATTTATCTTTATCGGTATTGGCATCGGGTCTGGCGTGGATGCACACGCGGCAGCGGCATTTCTAAGTTGGCCGCTGGCCTTCCTGTTCTTGGGGATTATGTTGGTCGTAACCATGATCAGCTGCAAGACGCTTTTGCGAAGCGTCTTTGGGTTTGAGCAACGCAGCGCGATTCTGGCGGCATCGCCGGGCCACCTCAGCTTTGTTATCAGCATGAGCGAAAGCCTTGATCTCGATATTACCAAGATCGCAATAGTTCAGTCCGTGCGGCTTCTGGCACTTACGCTCTGCGTGCCTTTTGTTGCTTTGTTCTTTGGACTTGATGTGGGGAGAGATTTCCTTCCCGCAGGGCCGACCATGCCGATCCACTTGGTGGCAGCTCTATTCAGTGCGGCACTTGTATTTGGACTGATCCTCAAACGTCTGAAAGTGCCCGCTGCGTTGTTGATCGGCGCAATGGTGGCGTCAGCACTTGCCCATCTGTCCGACTGGACCCCTGGCGTACTCGCGCCGCCGGTAACAAACACTTGCTTCGTGGTCATGGGAACGCTAATCGGAACCCGTTTTTCTGGGATCAGCATTTCCGAATTGGCAAAGTCCTTGTCGGCAGGTCTTTGCACCACAGCACTTACCGTTTTGTTTGCGCTGATCGCGGCATTGCCAACGGCAATACTGCTTGGGATGCCAATCACCCACGTTCTGGTAGCATTTGCGCCGGGCGGACTGGAAACTATGATTGTGATGGGCGCGTTTCTCGGTGCAAACCCCGGTTTTGTGGCGGCCTGCCATGTTGGGCGCCTGTTGGTATTGACTGTGCTAGTCCCCGCGATGCTGAACCGCACAACCATGCCAGAAACGGGCACAAGTTAATCCGGAGCAAGGCGAGTCCAACTAGATTTCGCGCGTGGTACCCCACCAACTCCGAATTCCCGAAGACTCTGCGCGTTTCTCAATGCTCTCATGCAAGCGCTCTGACGGATCTTGCCCGATGATGCGGGAACGACGAGTGATGAACACGCTACCATAACCCCGCCATTTTCCCATTGATGGCGCATTGGGGTCGGTTGGAAACCGATCTCTCCAGTTTTCGGGCAACGGCAAACCACAGCCCTCAGCCTTGTCCAGCATCCAGACCAGTGGAATATTGGCGAGCGTCCGGGCTGGCTCATAACCGCCCAAATGGCCACCGATGTCGCCATGCGTTCCGGGAAACCAGACTTGTTCGACATTTTGATCAAGACAGGCATCGACGCTTTTCCACATCACGGGTTTGTAGGCTACACGAGTCTCGTCATGGGCAAGTGCGTGATATCCATGACGCACATGCCTGCCCAGCGCATGCGAGTGAAAGGCGTGGCGTTTCACACTAAGACGCCACAGAATGGGTGCGATGATGCCCAATGACTTGACTGTGTCCCAAACACCGATCATTTCGATTTCGACATCAGCGTGACAATAGGCCGTCGCAAAGGTCCGCGCTGTTTCACCTTCCGGGTTGCATTCATAGTGGCGGTAGACATCGCGGATTTTCCGTTCGGTAGCCTCCTCGGCTTTGACAAGACCCACCTGATCAATCGCGCCAGCGAGCGAACGTACTGCGTATGCTCCTCTGGAATAACCCATTAAGAATATCTTGTCTCCGGGCCGATAACGCGACGCAAGATATCCATAAGCCCGCCGGATCATCCGGTTAATCCCGCGCCCTGCGATGACATTAGGAAAATCGCGCCAGTTTCGCAGTTGAATTCCTGCCTCATAGTATACCGAAACTCCGGCGCCCGTTTCACGTACCATCTTATAGGTGGTGCCAGCATGGGTTTCATGCCCCGGCCTGAGCGAAGACATCGTACCGTCAAGAATAATCAAATGGGCGACGGGACCGCGACCGCGCGGTTGCTGGGATTGACTGCTGGTCAATCGCGCCCGCAGCCACTCTGGCATTAGATTACTCAGTCGCGACAGGTCCATCGTTCTCCAGTTCCCGAACTTCTTGCAGTATTAACAGCGATTGCGTTGGTGGTCATATTGCCCCTGCTTATCCTGCTGATGCAACGCGCAGACAAAGGCATCGGTTCTAAAGCGGAGTGTGCCATAGGCTTCATATCAGCAGGCAACTCCACATTGTCCATGACAACTTGCCGTGAGCGGTCCACTATCACAACCGCTCACGGTTGCGACCACCTTTCCCTGACCGCCCCCACAAGCGACGCCTGTTTTCTTACCAACACCGACCACTAACTGTTTTATAGTACGGTAAAAAATACCAGGCTCGGTACAAGACTTAACCCTGACTGTGGCGACCTCACAATCGATCACAACCTTTGAAATGCGCAAGTCGTGCAGACAGGTGCGCTTAGGAGGCATTTCTTTGTCCTGATCGAGAGACTTATTCATACGTCCGTCGAACCGCACAGGATCGACGGCCTGCTGTAACTGTAGCGTTAACGCCATCGCTGACGTGCGAAATATTTCTACGCCAAATCTCATCGCATTTCCCTGGATGCCGATCTTATTCGAAAGTTAGGGCGCAATTGCGGCAATTAGCTTAACATTCTTCGTCGAAGCTGAATAACTTCGAGGGCGCTACGCCAATCGCCGCCGGCACCGGCTAAGGCGCAGCAAATTTGAGGGACCCTTTTGGATCAACATAGCGACTGCACGCAGATGACTTCGCGCAGGCCATAGCCATTGAAGGCTGTGCTCATCGCGAGGGAATAGGCCCCCATTGCATCGAATACCACGTAGTCCCCGACAGCCGTATCCATCGGCAGTCGTAGCCCATCCGGAATTCGGTCAAGGCTGTCACAGGTCGGTCCGAAAACCACTCGCGCGCGCGCAGGTGCACTCCGATGTTCCCCGGCCGGAGAGATAACGCTTAAGCGATCTGGTAAAGTCATGTCACGTAAATCAGCGAGACCGCCATAGATTCCGTCATTGAGAAACACAGTGTTGGACCCACGAAGCCCTTTCACCCGCGTAGACAGTGCAAAGCTTTCGGCGACCATTGCCCTGCCCGGTTCGCAGATAAGCGTGGGCGTTGTCGCGCCAAAGGCGTGGGCAACGGTATTGGAGATCACCTCGAAAACGGCCTTCAAATCAGGGGCCGCCCCTGCGCGATGCGCCGCAAACCCTCCGCCGATATTTAGCCGTTTGATCGTCACCCCCGATGTCGCGACAATTTGCGCTGCTGCGTTAATGTACGTAGCCCAGACCTGAGGATCTTCGCATTGTGTTCCCGGATGAAAACACAGAGACGGTTCAAAACCCATGGCGACCACCCGTTTCAGCAATCTAACCGCCTGGACGGGTGTAGCACCGAATTTGGAGCCAAAATCGTAGGCAGCACCCGCGACCGGCAAGGCAAAACGAACCGCAATTTCCGCGGATCGTGGCACAACGCTCAGCTTGTCTAGTTCACCCGCATCATCAACCGACCAACTCTCTACACCCAATGCGACGGCATGCGCGATCTCGGCCTCGGAACGAACCGGGTTGTTGTAGTGCAACACCGCCTTTTCAAACACTTGGCGAACAGAGTGCATTTCCGCAGGCGAGGCGACATCGAAAGTTGTGATCCCAGCGGCAACCAGATTATCCAGCACCACCGAACTGTCATTAGCCTTGACCGCATAGGTCACCAGTCCGTCAAACCCTGATTGAAAGGTATTTGCAGTAGCATGCAATTGAGCAGGGCTGAAGTATAGTACTGCATGGTCTGGCGTCGCGCGCACCAGATGCGTCGCTGGATCGCTCCACAAAAACGGTTGTTGCTGCATTGGGCCTCTCACTTCTTTTTTTTAAGAATCCCCCATTTTCTCGTCGATTCAACGCATAAATTATGCCATTATAGAGTCTATCTTAGGCGTATAGACGAGAGCGGGATGCAATTAGACGAAAGAGACCATCACATGCTGCAGTTGCTTACAGAGAATGCGCGTCTGCCTGTGAGCACGATAGCACTTACATTAGGATTGGCGCGCACGACTGTTCAGGCACGGCTTGAGCGTCTTGAACGCGGCGGCGTTATCGACGGGTATACGCTACGCACCGGTGGCCAATTGCAGCCCCGTCTCAGGGCGACGGCTTTGGTCAGCATTGAACCCCGATGCGCCCCCGCCGTGTTGGACAGGCTGCGCAGCCTGATTGGCGTCGAAGTTGTGCACACCACGTCCGGTCGATTTGATCTCATGATACAGATCGCGGCCGACACAACCGAAGAACTGGACAATACGCTGGATCAAATTGGCGACGCGCGCGGCGTGCGCAGTTCAGAGAGTTTGATCCATCTTGCGACCAAACTGGACAGGACTTTCTCCACCAAAGCATGAAACAGAGTTGATCAATAAAGGTTCTACCACATAACGTGGCGTCAAGCGCGTTCAGAGTATTCCATCGATTCCGTGTTCACCACGATGTCTTCATCCTGGCCGACGAAAGGTGGCACCATAACCCGCGCACCGTTGTCCAGAATAGCCGGTTTAAAGGAGTTGGCCGCTGTCTGGCCTTTGACAACCGGCTCCGTCTCGACGATTTTGCAAACAACTTTTTGCGGCAGCGTTGCATGCAATGCCTCGGACTCATGAAACTCGACAACAATGGTCATGCCGTCCTGCAGAAACGGGCGGCGGTCTCCCAAAATGTCGGCGGGAATCTCAACCTGTTCGTAGGTTTCGGTGTCCATGAACACCAGCATTCCTGCGTTTTCATAAAGAAACTGCTGATCTTTTTGTTCCAATCGCACTCGCTCAACTTTGTCGGCGGACCGAAACCGTTCGTTCAGCTTGGAGCCGTTGCGCAGGTTTTTTAGCTCAACCTGCGCAAATGCGCCGCCTTTTCCAGGCTTGACATGATCGACTTTCACGGCTGCCCAAAGGCCTCCATTGTGCTCCAGAACGTTGCCGGGGCGAATTTCATTTCCGTTGATTCTGGGCATGTGGATAAACCATATCAAAAGGTTGATGTTTTGTTGCGCAAACCTATATCTGGCGGGACTAAGGCTGGCAAGACAACCATATGTCGTGCTGCAGGTGCAGAATGCTATGCACTAACTGCATGACTGGTATGCACATATGGGGTATCCGAATCGATTGGGATGAGCCATAAAGAACGCCACGCCGAAAACACAAGAGCAAGAATAACAAGGAAAACGAGATGAGAGATTTCGTTGACGGCACAGCCTTTAATAATGAACAAGGCAATCGTGCACGTAAACTTTTTGCAGCCGTCGTACTGGCTGCGCTGGATGACGCCATTGCGGACGACAAGAAATATGGCAATGGCCCTGAACAGATCGCCCGCTGGGCCCGTTCTCGTGACGGGCGCGAAGTACTTTCCTGCGCAGGCATTGATCCTAATGAGAGAGTTGTCACTGGATTGATGGATTTTGTCGGCAAAGGTGTTCGGACTTCTGTAGCTTTGTCGCGCGAAGAAAGCGAACGACGAAATGCGGCTTTGCAAGCCGAAGCTGCTTGATTTCATTCAATAAAACTGAAAATTTGAACGCGCTCTTTGGGGCGCGTTTTTAGTTTTAGGCAACGTAAGGACGCCAAACCAGCGCCCCTTCAATTCTTTGGTCTAGCGCGTGCAGCAAAGCTATGCGAATTTTCGGGTCGGCGCAGAAATCCATGTCCATGCCATCACATGACACTAATCCTAACCCCGTTCCGGGCCCGACCGTTGAACCAGCCCGAACGTCAACCAACGTGGCTCTAACGATTCCGTCGTTTAATTTGCCTTCAATCCAGCTGCCGCGTCAGTCGACTGGTGTCCGCAAAACTCAGAATTATTTGTTTTGTCGGCCACAGATTCAGCTTGAGATCTGCGTGATAGGCTAGTCGCATTTGCAGAGAGCGCCGGGATCTACTGGCGCAACCGGGCGGATCAAGTGGCAGATCGGCAAAAAACCGCCCAGAAAAACCGACGCTACCCGTAATAAAGAAAGAAAAATTTGGTGACAAATCGCCGCTATAGCGCATTGGATGTTGAACGGATCGGGAGCGTCGAATGGCTCGTTGCCCTTCCCCATTCTGCTTAGCCTGATACACAACAATCAAGGTAGGAGAGCGCTAAATGGCCAAGGCCATCATGATTCAGGGAACCGGCACCAATGTCGGAAAATCAGTGATTGTTGCGGGGCTCGCTCGAGCCTTTGTTCGGCGCGGAAAGACTGTGCGCCCCTTTAAGCCCCAGAACATGTCTAATAACGCTGCAGTGACCCCTGAGAATGGCGAGATTGGCCGCGCACAGGCCTTGCAGGCTCGGGCGGCAGGCGTCGCACCGCACACTGATATGAACCCGGTTCTGTTAAAACCCCAAAGCCAAATTGGATCACAAGTTGTCGTGCAGGGTCAGGTGCTGGGCAGCTATGATGCGCGCAGTTACAGCCAACTCAAGCCGGAGCTTTTAGCTACCGTGTTAGAGAGTTTTCATCGTCTTTCAAGCCAGTGCGATCTGGTGCTTGTCGAGGGTGCCGGAAGCCCCGCAGAAATCAATCTGCGCGCAGGGGACATTGCCAACATGGGCTTTGCGACAGCAGCCGGTGTCCCTGTCGTTTTGATGGGCGATATCGATCGGGGAGGTGCGATTGCTCAGTTAGTTGGGACTGCGGCGGTACTGGACACAAATGATTTGGCGCAGATCAAAGGGTTTACCGTGAACAAATTCAGGGGTGATGCCAGCCTGTTCGATGACGGAATGTTTCAAATATCAGAACGGACCCAGTGGCCCTCGCTGGGTGTTATTCCATGGTTCGACGCCGCAGGAAAACTACCAGCTGAAGATACTATGGATATCAAATCGCAACCGGGATCTGACTATAACATTACAGTTCCACGGTTGCCGGGACTGGCAAACTTTGATGATCTGGATCCGCTCGCGCAAGAACCGGGAATATCGGTGCAATTTGTTGAGCCGGGCACCGCCCTGCCCGGCAATGCCGATCTGATACTGATACCTGGCAGCAAGACAACACTGGCGGACCTTGCGGTTTTCCGGAAGGCAGGCTGGGACATTGATCTGACGGCGCACATCCGGCGTGGCGGGCAGGTCCTGGGCATCTGTGGCGGATATCAGATACTTGGCAAGACGCTCGCTGACCCGATAGGGATAGAGGGTCCACCTGAAACGGTTGATGGGCTAGGCCATCTTGACGTGCACACCGTGCTGGAACCACTAAAGCGGCTGGCACAAGTCACAGGAACCTGTTCAGCCAGCGCCACGCCTGTGCAGGGCTACGAAATCCACATGGGGCGCACAGAGGGACCCGACTGTTCTCGCGCGTGGCTCACCATCGGCGGAGAGCCAGCCGGGGCTGCGTCAGCCAATGGGAAGATCAGGGGTTGTTATATTCATGGCCTATTTGAATCGGATGCTTTTCGTAGAGAGTTTCTGGCCCAACAAGGGCATCGTTCTGATCTGAACTACGAGGTGCAAGTCGAAACGGTTTTAGATGAGCTAGCAGACCACCTGGAGAACCACATGGATATTGACCAGCTATGGGTGCTCGCGGAAGAAATCACATAGAAGGGCAAGCCCCAAACGCGAGCTGGGCAGCAGTTATTGCAGTTCTTCCGCCACAAGTGCGCGCTGAAGTTCTCTGCGCACCAGCTTGCGCACGTTGTGCGTGATACGTTCACCCATCGAACCGCTCAGTTCCTGGCGCACGATGTCGGCGATCATTTCGCGCAAAGCCTCTTCATCAAGCACCATTTCATCTAAGATATTGGGGGCTTCTTTTTCGAGGATTTCATCATGGTCCAATGCCTGAACGTTGCCGGGTTCTTCATCCTGTTGCACTGCGATTGCTGGTTCAACATCCGCCAAATTCGGGTTGTCTTCGGAATATGATTCTGTCTGATCTTTGCTCGTCCTCTCTTCAGACTGATCGACCTGTGCATCGGGTGGTATGACCCATGTTTCGGGCCTCAATGGTCGCGTCTCTGTCTCATTTGCGGTCACGGATACTTCCGACGCGGAGTCTGTGCCGTCATCATCCAAAGCCTCACCAGAGGCATCCAATTCGACGTGACCCTCCCAGTCCAGACCGCTGGTTGGCGTACCGGCATATTCATCCACACCATCGTCGTCAGGGTCCCATTTATCATGCGTCTCAGCAATGACAGCCTCTACGGCAGCAATTTTGGCAGTCAGTTCATGCAGTGGTACTGTGTTGTCAGGATTGACCGAACTCTGCACGTTTTCTGGTTCAGCGATAGCGTCGAACTCAACTTGCTCGTCGCGCATTGCAGCGTTTGGTGCGGGGTCAATTAGGAGCAATGGGGCCTGTTTCTTGTCTTCACCGGCATCACCATCGACAGAGTCAATTTCCAGGTTTTCCTGCGTTTCAGTAACTAAAACCTCATCCTCTATGGCGTCGATAACCGGCACCGATCTTTTGCGAGCCCTAAATAGAAATCGCAATTCTTCGGGATCAATTTCGGTAATGGGTCCTTTCCAAGAAGGTTCTGATTCGCCACGCGCAAAAAACCTGCTCGCCTCCATATCAGTAGCCTCATCCAAATGAACAGCTAGCTCCTGACCATCTTTGATAACAGACTCATGCGAGTCCAAATCGGAGCCCGCGCTAGGCGCACCCTCGGTGTTATTCAATTCTTCTTCGGTGGAATTGTCCGCCTCCATCAGATCTTCGACTTCATCTTTGTCGGTACCTAAACCATTCGGTACGTCAGCAACCCGCAAGGCCGGAGTGAGCACCAGTCGATCAACTCCAGATTGTATTGATTCGTCTCTGGAACGCATTTCGTTTGACACTCGGCTCATAGGTCGTGGATCGCTGGACACAAGGCGCCTAACAGAGGACAGCACATCCTCCACTTCTGCATTTGAAACTGGGTTTGACATTTTTGTTTTTCCGCTCTCGCCCCAACTAATCTTAACGTTTAGCTGATCGTCCTACAAGCGGTAGGGAAAATTGTTACTCTTTTCCCAACGCCCGCAAAACTTTGTCTAGTTGCCGGCCCTGCTTGCTGCGTGCGACGGGCGCGTCCTTGACAAGATTATAGTAGGCTGCCGGGTCATAGCGTTCAACCGGAAGGTTCAGTTGCTCTGCTGTCAGCGATCCCAAAGATGCCAGAACGGCATAGGCGGCGATGGATTCCTCGGACTGGGCGGAAATCCGCTCCGCCTCCGCGTCCAGAAGTTCCTGTTCCGCGTTCAGAACATCCAACGTTGTACGAGCGCCCAAAGTTGCCTCTTCCTGAATCCCACTAAATGCAATGCGAGCGGCAACAATTTGCTGCTCTGATGCCTCAAGAGCGGCACGCGCAACGACTCGTTGTGCGAGGGCGTTACCGACATCCTGTTGTATGTCGTGGCGCACCCTATGAAGGTTTCCGCGTGCAGCATCCCGACTGGCGCTTGCTTGACGTACAGATGAAGTCAATGCACCGCCGCCATAAATCGTCTGGCGGAGCCTCAGCCCGACAACGCCCGCTTGGTTATACTGCCTTGACGAAACGTCCTCGTTCGCCAGCAATGTACCGTCTAAGGACACGACGGGCCGCATATTTGCCTCAGCGCGCAGAATGTTCAGTTCGGTTGCTGCGATCTGACGTTGTACCTGAAGCATATCAGGATGACTGCGCACGGCCTGAAGCTTTGCCGCCTCCACATCCGACCGTGCGGTGGGAAGGCGTGATGGTGCGATTAACTGTCCCGGCGCGCGACCAATTACATTTCGATATTCTTCTTGCGCAATAAACAAATTCCCTCGTGCACGCGCCAAAGTCGAACGCGCTGCGGCAAGACGCGATTCAGCCTGCGCGACGTCAGTCCGCGTGACTTCTCCAACATCAAACCGGTCTTGCGCTGCCTGCAGCTCTTCAGTCAGCAAGCGCTGGCTATTTTGTGCGATGTCTACAAATTCAACTGCACTGATCACGCCAAAAAACGCATTTACGGCGCGCAGAAAAACATCCTGCTCGATCGAGAGCAGACCATATCGCGTCGCCAATACCGTTTCTTTGGCCGCTTCAACCGCCAACTTGGAACTACCGCCATCGTAAAGCAGTATTTCAGCGGTCAACCGTACATCAAAATTAGACGAATTGCTGCTCGTGAGGATTGAGCCCGGAAAATCAAGACGGCTGTTGCTGGAATTCTGTTCGAATCCAGCCGACCAACTGACAATTGGTCTAAGGGCCGACATTGCAAGTGCGACATCCTCGTCAGCTGCCCGCAAAAGCGCCCGGTTCTGCTCAAGCAAACCGCTGTGCGTATAGGCCCCTACCAAAGCATCCGCCAGGGTCTCTGCTCGACCTTGAAGGGGCGCGAAAACAGCGAGGCACAGCCCCATCATCAAAAGGGGCATGTCTCTCAGATATTTGCGGATGGTCTCGGTCATAATTGCAATATTTCCCCTAGATCAAAACGCAAACGCGGCACTCTTTTCAAAACCGGCCAAAACCGACGCTCCGGCATTGAAAGAGAAGCGCCAGTTGATCTGACCATCAATCTTGTAACCGATACGCATCGCCCCAAGAGATCCATCCATGAACAGACAGGCAATCCGACCACCCTCTTTCAACTGATCAATTAACGTCGACGGCACCGTTTCAACGCCACCCTGAACGGTGATCACGTCATAGGGTCCGTGTTCAGCGGCGCCCGCGTCTAGCGAGCCGACATGCATAATCACGTTGTCAGCACCTATTTCCGAAAGCAGTCCTTGTGCCTCTGTAGCTCGTTCCGAATCCGGCTCGACAGCGACTACCGCCTCGGCCATTTTAGAGATGACGGCTGCTGAATACCCAAGACCACTGCCAATATCCAGAATCAGGTCATCACGTTGAATGTCCAGCGCGTCCAGCATTTTTGCCAACGTTCTTGGTTCCAGCAGCATGATCCCATCGCCCAGCCCCATGTTCTCGCCCATATAAGCCGCTTCGCGCTGCCCGTCTGGAACGAATAATTCGCGCGGGACAGTCAGCATCGCCTCGATGATCGGAAACTTCGTCACATCCGAGGGACGGACTTGGGTGTCAACCATCATCGTACGGCGGGCGGCAAAATCTGGCATCTTGGCAACTCTTTGGCTCGGAATCTATTCATACGGGTGTCGCACATCTTTGACCGCGCGGCAACGGGACGTAGGTTACACTGATCCAAATTCGAAGCGACACTTGCAGGCCACCGACAGATCGGCTAATCGGTCCGAACCACAGCGACCCTCAGGCGAGTTGGCGGAGTGGTGACGCAGCGGATTGCAAATCCGTGTACACCGGTTCGATTCCGGTACTCGCCTCCAATAAAATCAATGACTTGCGTCATCCTTTCTCTCCTTCACTGCCATTTTTGAAACAACCGTTGAAACTTTCACGTTTCGGTCTTGCTTCGTTCCATTTGATTTCTTGCCTCTTGAGCGCGCTTCGCGA
>JBDVOA010000025.1:0-31478 GCA_039969355.1 Paracoccaceae bacterium | reverse complement strand
ATGGCCATCTTCGAATACATAAACGGCTTCTACAATCCGCGTCGTCGCCATTCAGCACTGGGCTGGAAAAGCCCCGTCGCTTTCGAAAGGAAAGTGGCCTAAACGAGCACTTGGGGCGGCACGAAAGCGCGACAGGTCCATGGGGCCAGTCGGCCAAGCTTTCCGCCCATTGCTTGCGGACACTCGGATCGATCTCGGTGACGGTGATCAACTCTCTCAGTTCATCCACCAGTCGATCATATTCGGACGCATTGACGATGCCGGTTTGCTCTTCGTAGTCGGCCGCAACTTCGAGAAGGATTTCTTTAAAGTCGTCGGGCAACTCTTCATACGTGTCCTTGTTGATCGTGAGGCCATGCCAAGTCATCGAACCAAAACCGATCAAAGTGTAGTACGGACCAGGTTCGTAGAGTTTCAGGTTCACCCAGGCCGAGGGGAACATGATCCAGCCTTCGTAGACGTTGGTGTTCATCTCCGTATAGGCCGTGGCCAGCGAGGATTGGACTTCCGAGAAACCGGCAAGCTTCAGCCAATTCAGGTTCAGGCCGGCACCGGCGATTTTCTGGCCCTGAAGGTCCGACAGGTCGGACCAGGCGAAAGAGGTCCCAAGGTTATAGCCGCCTTCCGCGATGCGGCTAAGCAGCACCTAGTTGAATTTTTCCTCAAAAACATCAGTCAGGTAAGGAACTTCCGCATAGACCTCTTGCGCGATCTTAAGAGATTTTTCCGGGTCCATTGTGCCAAACGGCATCATTACCTGGAAAGCGTGCAGCGGCAAGTTCGACGGTTCGAAGCAGTAGCAGAAGCCACCGATGTCAAGAATACCGTCCTGAACACCTTCAAGCACCTCAGTGACTTTGACGATCGAACCAGAGTAACCTTCGACGAAGTTCACCGTGTGATCCGTGCGCGCTTCGACCCGTTCCTTCAACTCTTTCTGAAAGTAGTCGATCATCAGCCCTGCATAAACGAAGCCCGGCGGATGCCCGGAGCCGATACGAAGTGTGACATCCTCTGCCGAGACTGCCGTCGCGATGGACAGTGCAGCAAGCGCCGATGCACCCGTTCTAGTAATTCTGTTCATCTGTTCCTCCCAATTGTTGTTTCAAACCTCACTCGGCGCTTCCAATTGCTATGGATTACGCCCGGGGTCTCTCATGTATCATACTGCTCTTTGAGTTTTCCTCTCCTGTCTGCCACTTTCCGCGTCGCTTAGTGTCTAGCTGACAGGTGCCGGAGCATTCAGCTGTTCGACATCCGCCTTTAGATTAGCCTTTTGCTCGTCGCTCAAAGGTACGAGGGGTGGTGCCATTCGTGTCCAGCCATCGTCCCCCGAACGCCAAGCCTCCATCTGTTTCATTGCGGCCATAAGCGGGTACTTCGAAGCAAGCGCGCGGGCGGTTTTCACGAGGGCGAAAGCCTCGCTATCCGGCCCGTCGACCCTCCCTTTTTGAGCGTAATTCGCAAAAGCATTCGTCGAACCCGAAATGATGCCAGCGCACCCGCCCGCCAGGCCCTCGAACAGAAACGCTTCGCTGGAGGGGTAAACATCAAAGTCAGCGTCGACTCCACCTGTGGCCGTTGCAAAAGCGAGCGCCTGAGACATATCTCCGCTCGAATCCTTCAAACCCGCAATCACCGGGCCAAAATCCTTTTTCAATCGGACCGCAACATCCACAGGGATCGGTGTCGCCGACATTTGCGGGAAGTGATAAAGATAGACGCGCAAACGATCGTCGCCAATGGTTTCGACCATCTGTGCAAAATAGCGATAAATCCCTTCGTCACTTGGGTTTTTGTAGTAAAATGGCGGCAAAACCAGAACATTGGGAAACCCGGCATCAAGTGCGGCTTTCGAGAGGTCGATGGCGTCTTGCGTGGCGCAGGCTCCAGTGCCGAATATGGCGCGTGCAGGATCGAATCTCGCCTCGGCGAACGCTCCTGCGAGTTCGAGCTTCTCGCGGAAGGAGATCGAGTTGCCCTCGCCTGTTGTGCCCGTCGGTGCAACGCCGTCACATCCGCCCTTGGTTGTCAGGTAGCGGCAATAGGCGACCAGTTTCGCTGTGTCGAGCGACCCGTTTTCCCGGAAGGGAGACACCGCTGCCGCATAAATTCCTCGAATTGCTTTCGTCATCTTTTAACCTATTCTGCAGCCGCCGAACTGGCGACGTTTTCCTTGTTTGACACCACCACCTTGATGGCATCATCGACCCGGTCACGCGCATAGCGCAACGCTTCGGGGAGATCATTCATCGGGAACGTGTGTGTGTGCACCTTTGTGGCGTCAAAACGATTTTCGGCCATAAAAGCCATGGCGCGGTGCGTGGCCGATTTTCCCTCACCCCGGATGCCATACAGATAAATGTTGTTGACTGCGAGATAGCCCAGGTCGAATTTGACAGGCTTTTTCGGGAAAGCGGCCAGACAGACTTTGCCTCCCCGGTTGGTCATGTGAACGGCCTGATTCACTGTCGTTTCGCGGCCCGCGCAGTCAATGACATAATCGGCCCCTTTGAGCCCAACGAGTTCCTTAACGCGCGCTAGTACATCTTCGTTGCGGGCATCAATCGTGACGTCAGCGCCGAGTTCCAGACCGATCTGATTGCGATTCTTGCGCGTGCCGACTAATATAACTGGGCTGGCTCCCAACGACTTGGCCACGGCGACCGCCAGCAGGCCAATCGGACCCGGACCAATCACAACAACGCTTTCACCGGCCACCAAACCGCCTAGTTCGGTGAGGCCGTACATGGAGGTGCCTGCTGTCACAACCAGCGTAGCTTCGGCATCCGACATATCATCGGGCACCTTGATCATCGTATTGATATTATTGACCGCGTATTGGGCAAATCCACCATTCGTCGTAAATCCGTTGGCACGGTGGCCCTTGTCCATGTCGCCGTAGTTCAGACCGTAGTTGTGGCAGGACGTATACATACCCATACGGCAGCGTTTGCACTGACCACACCCAGCGTGGATTTCGCACCGGGTTCCAGAATATTGTCGACAACTATAATCCAGTTTTGACGATCCCGGGCCCCGGTTTTGGAGTTGAAGGTGAGCTTCCTGCTTCGGTCCCATCATCGCTCAATCTCCCATTCAATACGGCGATTGAATCAGCGACTTGCCCGTCGATCAAGGAAGAGTTTTTCAACGAAATAAACTCAAAGCAGACTTCCGTTCATCTGAAGAATCAGCATTGAACCTAATATCTGACTTGCCTTTTGGCCAACGAGATTGATAGCTCAGGACGAGATTTCTGGCAGGGAGATGTGAAAATGAAAACAGCCAACGAGTACCTTGAGGAAGCCAATGCTGTCGTGCCGAGGATTTCAACGGAAGCGGGCATAGAAAAACACAAAGACGGTCAATCCGTCTTCATTGATGTTCGAGACAGTGGCGACATTGCAAAGTCAGGCACGATCGCCGGAGCCGTATTGGTCGCGCGGGGCATATTGGAGTTCAAGGCTGATGACACCCACCCACTCCATAACCCGGACTTGAAGAAAGATGCGGACATCGTTCTGGTCTGCGCGGCAGGAGGGCAAGCAGCGCTGAGCGGTAAAACACTTGTGGATTTGGGTTTTCAGAGTGTGTCAAACGTTGGCGGTATTTCTGCGTGGAGGGATGCTGGCGGCCCGATGGAGCAGGCCTGACGCGCGGTGTGACATACACTTCCTCAACAGGCCGACGACCTCAAAACAAAAAGACAATGGAATAAGAGAATCGACCTTTGACACAACCCACGTCTGTGATGGTCAAATGAAAGGACACATCCATATGCATCCGCTGAAGCTGATTCATTTTTCTGACATTCTTTGTGTTTGGGCCTATGTGGGACAAGCGCCATTGTACCGGCTCGCGGAAAAGTTTGGAGACCGCATCGATATTGAGGTACACTATTGCTCGGTGTTTCCCGATGCCCGCGCCAAACTTTCCAGGCTTTGGAAGAACAAGGGCGGATTTGAAGGTTATGCCAACCACGTAAAAGAAGTTGCGCGCGAATTTGACGGGGTTACCGTCCATGAAGATGTTTGGTCAAAAACACGACCGCTGTCCTCTGCCAGCCCACATTTGTTTTTGAAGGCTATCGACTTGCTGGCAAAAGATGGGGGCGCTTCCACATATGAGTCACGTTTGTCTGTGAAAGCTGCAAAAACGCTTCGTTCCGCATTCTTCCAAGACGCTGAAGATATTTCTGACTGGGCGGTTCAAAGAGTTATCAGCGAACAAATCGGCGTAGACTTCTCCGATATTTGCAAGAAAGTCGAAACAGGCGAAGCCATGGCAGAGCTGGCCACCGATTATGAGTTGGCTCAAAAAACCGGGGTCAAAGGAAGTCCAACCTATATTCTGAATGACGGACGTCAGACACTGTTTGGCAATATCAGTTACGATATCCTTGAAGTGAACGTTGCGGAGTTGCTCAAACAACAAAACAAAATGAATGCGAGCCCGTGCTGAGTATAGGATTACAATGGTCTGCTATGTCCGCAAATCGGTTATAGCCCCCTTTGACCTCACTGCGGTTGCGACCAATGGTTCTCTATTTGCGGTCGTTAATTCAAGGGCGTATTCCGATCTCATCGGGCTCATGGTTCTCTCCAAGGTCGGCGGTACCGCCTCACAAGAGCGTCGGGGACTGGTGCCTCAAAAGGGCCCGCTGCGAGGTCACCTGAGTTCAGCCGCATCGGCATTGTCCGTCATTATATAAAAATGGAGCATCAGAGCGGTTTGAGTTTTGGAGGTTTTGGTTCGTTTGTGTGTCTGATTAGGATATCTCTTGTACGCACCAGATCTGATCGCTTTGATCGTATCTCCAGAGCTAGGGTAGACATATCCGACAATGTCGCATTAACAGCGGATGTCCAGTATCTTGGAAATCCGGGCTTCAACGATGAAAACCCGCTCGTGTTTCGGCTTAGGCTGCGCTTCAACCTTTGACAAAGCAGACCTTGGTGGAATGCGCGGCTACAATTGGGAAACCGAGCTTGCTGTCGAATGTTGTGCGGTACATCAAGTTCGCATTTGGGCTCTCTGCAGGCATTGAGTGATGACAAGACGATCAAATATATCAAATCTTCAACACATGTCGCGGTTGAGGGCGTGTTGGTATTTCCTTTAGCAGGCCGCCGACGCCCATGCCCGCGATGTCATTCGCGGTGACTTCAATGCCACACACGACGCGCGACAGCACCCAATCGGCGCCGTTTATCGCAGGCGAACGCGCGCACCCGGGCAAACCGATTACTGGTCGCCCCGATAGATCACCTAAAAACAATAAATTCCCAGGATCGACCGGCATGCCAAATCGCGCTACATGGCCGCCCGCAGCACGCAGGGCCGCAGGGCCAACGTCCTTTTCGTCCGATGTTGCCGACCCGGTGAGGATCAATGTAAGATCCCCCCCGACCCGTTTCAGACCTTCCGCCAGCCCGGCGGTGGTATGTGGGATCACAAGTACGTCAGCCATCTTGAGCCCGAGCGCCGTGATGCGGGCTTCGATTGCGCCGCGCCCCTTTTCACCCGCGCCTCCGGGAATATCGGTGATAATCAGGCTGGCGCTTTGCATTTTAGGGCGTGCAAGTTTGACGGATTCCCGCGCGCAGGCGCACACCTGCTCTAGCGCCTTTCCGGGCACCGCATAGGAAATGATCTTGATGGTTGCCAACATGCCCCGCGCATTCATCTGCGTGTGCTGCGGCACGGTGGCCAGTGTTATCATCGGATGTACCCGGTTCAACGCCTCAATGGCTGCCACATCCAGCACCGCCACGCCGGAACCTTTAGCCAAAAGATTGACGCGACCGGTGAAGGCCTTTGTGATTGTCAAATCCGCAGCCATCGAATCGGGTACCAACGCTTGCGCCAGCACACTGGCAGCTTCATCTTCCGGCACATCGCCGGGTTCCAACCGGGCCACGACCACTTCGGACACATCTGCCACCTGCATTTGTGAGACATGTTCTGCATCGAGCAGAACGCCCTTGCGTAAACGCCGCCCACCCAGATCAAGCGAGTGGGCTAGAATGGCACCTGCGGCTTCGCTCACCGGGACCGATCCGAATTTCACGGGGCCATCCGCAAGGTTTGAACCATTTGCGCCAGAATCGAAACAGCGATCTCAGCAGGGCCTGCCGCCCCGATATCCAACCCGACCGGTCCGCAAATGCGGTCTATCCGAGAGGCTTCAAACCCCGCATCGCTCAACCGCGCCACCCGCGCGGCATGGGTGCGTTTGGACCCAAGTGCCCCTATATAAAAAACTTCCGATGCAAGGGCTGCATGAAGTGCAGGATCATCAAGCTTTGGATCATGGGTCAGCAGAACCAGCGCGGTGCGAGCGTCCAATCCAATGCCGGCAATCGCGTCATCCGGCCAATCCGCAATGATTTTTTCACCGGGAAAACGTTCTTCCGATCCAAAAGCACCACGTGGGTCGATGATCAGCGGGTCATAACCCGCTATTCGTGCCATCGGAACCAGGGCCTGTGCAATATGCACGGCCCCTACCACAATCAGGCGCAAGGGCGGGTTGTGTATGGCAACAAAGTTTTCGCCGTCTTCTTCGAACCCAGAGCTATCCATCCGAAACCGTTGTGCGAAACCGGTTTTCAGCACTTGTCGCGCGCCGGTTTTGACATTCACCTCATAGGCCATGGCGGTGCGCTCGGCCCGGGCCGCAACAACCTGATCCAGTATCTTTTCACTTAGAACCGAACCAATGGGTTCCACCAGAACGCGGATGGTTCCCCCACAGGCCAGACCAACTGCAAAGGCATCGTCATTACTAACACCGTACTCCAGCAATCGCATTTCGCCGGTTTCCAGCGCCTCTTGCGCCTCAAGCAGAACGGCCCCTTCAACGCACCCCCCCGAGACAGAACCCTGCATTTGACAGTCACCACTGACAACCATCTGCGCACCCACCCGGCGTGGCGCACTGCCCCAGGTCTGAACTACCGTCGCCAGCACCGCGCCGATCCCTTCGCGATGCCACCGCAATGCGGTTGCCGGACAATCGTCAAACTGCTCCATCAATTTCCTCCTGGGAGCAAATATGAAACAGGGCGACGGCAATGTCTCCCCCGAAACGCAGGCGACAGCCCAGAAACCATTGATCATCGCTGATGCCTACGAAAAGGTAGCCAAAATCCATGCAATCCCAAGAGGTGACGCTTGTGCTAACGAATTCTGATGTAAACGAATTGACCGCATTTCGACGTGAATTGCACAAACACCCTGAAATATCCGGCGAAGAGCGTCAGACAGCGCGAAGCATCGTGAAAGCCCTGAAACCGTTGTGTCCCACGCAGATATTGACCGGATTGGGTGGGCACGGTGTGGCAGCCGTGTTTGACAGCGGCATAGATGGACCAACGGTTTTGTTTCGCGCCGAGCTTGACGCGCTTCCGATACAGGAATTGTCTGACGTCCCTTGGACTTCGCAGACCGCGGGCAAGGGCCATCTGTGTGGCCATGACGGGCACATGACGATGCTTCTGGCGCTGGGGCGGCTGATTTCACGCGAACCAGTTGCGCGCGGTCGAATCGTATTGATGTTCCAGCCCGCCGAAGAAGACGGCAGCGGTGCCCGCGCTGTGGTGGCCGATCCGGCTTTTGCAGGGATCGCGCCTGATTGGGCCTTTGCCATTCACGTAGAACCGGGACGCCCCTTTGGCTTTGTCGCGACCCGCGCCGGTCTGATCAATTGCGCATCGCAGGGCATGGCAATTACACTGTCAGGTAAGACAGCCCATGCCGCCAGCCCCGAGGATGGCACGTCCCCCGCGCCTGCCTTGGCCGAACTGATCCCGGCCTTAAACAACCTTGGCACAGGTGGCACATTGGATGACGCGTTCAAGCTGGTGACCATCACACACACCCGAATGGGCGAAGCAACCTTTGGCATCGCTCCGGGAGAGGCCGTGATCTACGTCACTTTGCGCACCGCCTTTGACGATACAATGGAGAGCCTGGTTCGTGATGCTCATGCACTGGTAGAGGCGGCGGCTGCGAAAAACGGGCTGAATGTGTCTTTTGCCATCTGCGATGAATTCGCCGCCTCGATCAATGACACAGACGCCGTTGAGGTGGCTACTGGTGCAATGAACGCCATCGGCGTGGCACATGGTGACGTGGGCCTGCCAATGCGCGCATCCGAGGACTTTGGCGTATTTGGTTGGGGCGCAAAATCCGCGATGTTGTGTCTGGGTCCAGGCGAGGGTTATGCCGCTTTACACAATCCTGATTATGACTTCCCAGATGATCTGATCCCCATTGGCACAGCCATCTTCGAACGCATCGCACGCGATCTTCTTGGATCGAAAACGGCGCGCCCCCTGACTCGATAGGCAAGAATTTCGAAATTCAGCTAGTGAACCGCGTCAGACAAAATACCTCATAAATCATGCTTATGCTACCTAACGTCGACTATGCGGACAAAGCGGCCAATCGACCATGGCAAAAGCAGCAAGGGGCACAGGATAAAAGACAAACGTAAAAATGTGGGCAAATCGTAAACTGACGACAACGGCAAGCTTGCCTAGGGCAATCCCGGAAAGGACAAAGGAAGGCGACACAACGGCGCTGCGGCTTTGCCTGGATCGCATCGCGCCGCCTCGCAAGGATGCGCCCATCGGGTGTTGTCAGACGAATTCTAACCAGTCTCAGTTCGCCGCCAAATGCCGGAACTTAGACGGAACAAAGCTGACGCCACTCGGAGAGAGCAGCGCTGCGCGTCAGCTTGAAATTGTTGCGTGAATTAAGGTGGCGCTCCTGATTTAAATGGTTGTGAACTGAAGAATGGACGGCGGCGAATTTCTGCAGACATCGCATTTGCCGGAAGCGAAGCATCGCCCGCTCTCGTCGTCGAAACGGCAGATGGGAATTCTCGGCCCGATTGTTCAGCCAACGCCCCGTTTCTTGCTTTGAAACAGTACCAATGACTTTCATCGCGGCACCGTAAGACCGCAGTTTGTCCGTCACGATGATCTCTGGTTGACGGTAACGCTTCAATGATTTCCTTAGAAAATTCAATGCGGCATTTCGATCGCGACGCTTTGTGACGTAGCTTTCGAGCACCTCGCCCTCATAATCGGCCGCCCGGCAGAGGTAGTGCGTCTCGCCGTTGATCTTCACGAAAACTTCGCCCAAATGCCACTGCCAGTTTGAATAAGATCACATCCGACTGACCCTGTTACTGCTGATCTCTGCTGCGAACATCGGACCAAATCTGTTCCACCAAAACCGAACCGTTTCATGGCAGATCTCAATACCCTGTTCGTGCAAAAGATCTTCCACGTTTCTAAGGGACAGAGGAAATCGAACGTACATCATTACCGCCAGACGGATGATATCGGGATTGGTTTTGAAATATCGAAAAGGGGCACGATTTGTCATTCGACAATGTTATGAAAGCGCTCTACCCCTCTCAAGCCGGTTTAAACTGACAATGCCATCCACACAGGACAAAGCGGTCATTTGAACACCAGTTTTTGGCAGCTAACTTTGCTGACGCGATCACTCCTCCTTCGTCGCGCTAGTTGTGCAGTAAATTCAAGCACCGTAGCTTGTATGCTAGTGCAGCACACCTCTTCAAAGCAGTCCTTTAAAAGCGCCATCTAATGCCAGCAAGTACAGCCAAGCTGTCAAAATAGTCAGCTTCCTTGTCGTCGTATTCATACTTTCTTACCGTCACATACAGATCCAGATCGTTGGACTTAACACGCTGAACCAGAGCAAGTCCTATAGAATTGCCTATTCGATCGCGATCCGGTCCGTCTTTGGTGTAATAATAATCGATAGATGCAGCGGTCCAACCCCAGGGCAACAGATTGTACCAGCGCCGACCAACCTTGACATATACGTAATGCCCCTCGTCGCGCGCATTGCCATACGCAGAAGTGATGTTAAATCGCGAGGGTTTGTGAAGCACGCTACCAGAAGCGATGAAGTTCAGTTCATTGTCTCGATATTCAGTTCCGGAGAACCCGCCGGCAAAACGCAAAGCTGCCCCGCCCTTTACCCGATAGTCACCGAGTGATCCGTCATATCTCATTGCAGTGTCGGCGTAAAAACGCTTGTCCTTTTCGACTAAAATTTCGCGCCCGGCCGCAGCAGAGAACGTAAACCCTCTTAGATCCGGTGATTTATATCCTACACGAAAACGCCTGCTTTCTCCGAGTGTTCTGAAGCGCTCAAGAATCCTGAAAGAGGAAAGCGCTCCATCCTTTCTTCGAAAGTAAAAACCACCAGCGACATCCTTCACGGCAGCTCCTGCAACGACGGTCGTCAAAGACAAGTCTTGCCCGGTAATCCCATCGCTGGCCATAGCTCCCTGTCCGAAATAAAACGTTCCCCGCTCAGGGTGCGACAGAGCCACATCCAACTTTCGTAACGAGCGTTTACCAAATTCAAAATCAGAGTCGGAAGGATTGGTTTGGCTGATGGAATTGATTTGCTTCCGTATGAGTCCTATTTCTCCGACAGCCTGTACGCGCCAATCGTTTTGCAGACTAGAATCGAAGGTAACACCCAAGCGCGAAACCGACTTGGAATTATCTACGAACACGTAGGTGCCTTGGTCCTGCCCATCGTTGAAACTCAAAATCCCACGGTTGATTTGCCCATAGAAATCAAATCGCGACGGCTCCTCTAGGCTTTCAGAATAGCAGGGATTTGCAGCCGCCATTATCGTAGTGGTGCAAACAACTTGTACGAATTTGTCAAAGACAATCGGAAATACCCGGGCCGCGAGCCTAAGCAACGCCGTTTGGTGGCTATGCGATTTGGCAGCCCTTCGCCCATTTGCCTTAAGGTAGCCGAAATGAGCATGGGTGCGGACGTGTTGGGTATCAGTCGGTTGTGCGGCGATACCGGTTGGCAGGCAGTTCATTCAAGCCACCCGAATGAGTTTATCAGGCACGATGTCGAGCCGGATGACGCGCTCTAGGTCTTCGCCCTTAACGTCGACCAAGATGCTTAGCATAGATTCGAGCGTGAAATAGGCGCGCAGCACACGAAAGATCAAATATTCCGGCAGCGCGAGAATACCTTTTGGAACACCGTTTAGCAGCGACGCAACTACTGCCATCAGGGCGGGCGCACCAGTCGTCACTGCGATGATCGACTGCCATAGGATTGGGCTGTCAGGGTTGAAGCCAGAAGCGCATTCCAGCGTACCGTAGATGATAAGAGGGACGAGCATGGCGCGGCGTGCAGAATTGATCAGCATGTAAGGTAATATCGCTTTACCGCGGAGTGTCTTGTTGGGGCCATAAATCAAATCGCGGCAGCGCGATGAGATATGGTAAATCGACCGGAACCACCGCATCCGTTGCTCACGCATATGGCTATATGAAGACGGCACCTCAGAAATGTAGCGAATTTTCGGATCCACTACGGAGTGAAAACCCAGCTCGCCAATACGCAGCGAAATGTCAGTGTCTTCACCGTTCATACCCTCGACAAAACCGCCCAGGTAACGGGGATGATGGGTACGGTAAACCACAAACATGCCGGGAATACCGACGACGCCGTTAACCGCGCCCATCGCAACGGAGTAGAAGCCGTGTTTCACAAGGACCTCGAGTAGCCTTGCACGGTCAAACAACGCGCCACCAGGGGGGACCGGTACGCCGCCAACTACGCCGACTTGCGGGTTGCTGAAATAGGGCATCGCTCGGGTGAAATTATCTCTGCCAACCAAAGTATCTGCATCAACGCGGATCAGAAACTCGGTTTCGCAGGCGTCCAATCCGTCGTTCAGCGCGTTGGATTTTCCGGGTTTAGGGACATTGATAACCTTCCCCTTGGCAGCTTTGCAGGCGGCGAGCGCCTCGCGTGCTATGGTTTCAGTATTATCCGTGGAGTTGTTATTCATGATGAGGATATGAACCTCGCCACCGTAGTGCTCGGCCGCGCGATCCATGGCGCTGATTGTATCCTCGATGATGTAGGATTCGTTATGGGCCGGCACAATGACAGACACCGGCGGCGTGAACTTTGGTGTCTTGGCCGTAAGCACGTCATAAATTGCCAACAAGTAAAGTTGTGCGAACAAAACCGGCAGGAACAGGAACACTCCTGGGCCGATACCGCCGAGCAGGGTCCATTCCCGCATAACGGTGACAACATACAAATCCATTCCGCCGACGTAGAACGCGACGCCGGCGGCTATGGCCAACGAGACGCCAAGACGGACGAAAGCGCGGAACTGGCTTACCGGGATGTGCTCGATTCGGATACGGGCAGGCATAAAGCCGCGTTCCAGAAGCTTGAACGAATATACGGCAAAACCGAACAGGCCAGAGGCAATTGCGCTGAAGTGCAGCGAAAACGCGGACCCCAACATATAGTGCGCAAAAGCGTTTGCCAGATCGAAAGCAGCGCATCCGATGAGAAAGACCAGTACCATATCCAGGCCAAAGAACATCCGGCCCTTCCACCCCGCAGAGCTAAACGCAGCAAAAGAGATAAAAAAGGAGATGAGGAAAATACGAATGGCTATGGCATGCCGCCCCTCGTGCGGTGAAAATACGATGTCATGATTGGGGAAAATCCGGCCTACTGTGTCGGTATTTATGAGCCACAGTAAAAACGTCGACATGATCGTGAATAAGGCCAGCATCAAGGGCGCCTGCCATTCGGACACCGCACCAGCAAATCGTTTTGGCGCGCTGTCCACGGAAATAAAGCTAATCTGCTCGCGCTTATCCTCTGCTTCGCTCATGACGCTGCCCCCGGCAGATCGATGGCGTTCGTGGTAACCAGGATTGTCGCGCCGGTGCGCGGCAACTCCGTACTTCCCTCCAAGGATTGCACGCCTAGCTCCTGTGTGATCGGGTTGCGTGTTACCAGCCAAATAGGTGTCGTCTTCGGCAGGAGGATATCTGCGCCGTTTATTGGCAGCACGATGATTTGAGCCTGCTTATGGTTAGGCTTGAGCACCACGTCTGCAGGAATAAGCTGAGCAAGAATATCGCCCGCGGCCTCGGCATCGACCGCAGTCAACGAGGACACTGCTCCAATGGAGAGTGGCCCCGTATTCGACAACAACAAACGCAGTTCGGTCAACGCGTCCGAGAATTGTGTTTTACCCACCAGCAAACGGGTTTCGGGGAGCATTTCCGCAATTAACTCGGGACTTGCGCCGCAGCGCCCCTCTGGTGAACCGCTTGACGCCGCTGTCACTTCTATCACGTTAACTGCGGACTGCATGTCTTCGGGTAAGGCAATGGTAGTGCTCACATCCGTTCGGCCGGCATCAATCAACTCTTGATGTACAAGGCGGCTGTTCAGAGTTACGGACAGCGCCCACCGACCGCCATTGAACTGACGACCCAAAATGAGGCGAAGCTCCAACGCGGATGGCAACCAGTTGGCTTTTTCATTGCGCAGGTCGAACCGGGTGCGCCAAGTGGACTTACGTTGAAAGCGACGTAGCCCTGCGTTCGCTCCTTTAAGCGCAAGCAGTCGAGGTAATGTCGTTTCATCGTGCGACGCCTCTGATGTCGCAAACTGAGGCAGCAGCTCGCGCAACTCCATCGTTGTCAATGCATCTGCGGAATGCGCGTCCACCATCATGACTTCGACGTCGCGTTGTTTGAATTGGGAGGCCAAAATCAAACGACGTGTGCGCTCTTCGGGCGTCAACCAATGCGGCCATCCGACACGCACCAACTGACCCCAAGCATTGACCCGGTCGCGCACTGATGCGAGCGGGCGATCCAACGTCAGAAAAACTGCGCTGGTCGTTTCAATCTCAACGACGGCCTCGAGGCCCTCGTCCGTACTGCACGGAGAGCTAACGCCTTCACCTTGCAGCGAGAATGAAACGACCAGCTGGTCCCTTGCAAAATCCGTCGGTGAAAGCGAAATCTGCAAGGAACGCCCAACCTCGCCCGGACGCAGCAATATTTCACCTCTTTTGACGTTGTCGATGGAGATGCGTAGCACCCCCTTAACGCGGTCAAGAGCTTGTAATGTTGCATCAATTTGGAGGTATCCAGACGTAGGGCGCGCATCCATTGGCATATTGAACGCGACACCCTGATAGGCGGGCAAGCCGGAAAGAATTACAGGATGACTTGGGTTTGAACGGTAGATGGTAGCTGTGTTGTCGTCCGCGGCTGGAACCGCTTTACGGCCTTCAAAGATAAGCTGCGGACCATCTGTCAATTCGCTTACGTAACGTTGTCCTCTCTCCAAGATATTCATTGTCGAAAGCAGGAGGGCGACGCCTGCGAGGAGAAACCCCATAAGCCCAATGCCGATCATACGCATTTTATTCACCGATAAGTTGAAACAGATTCAGACCAGTCTGTGCCGGACCCACCTCCAAGCGGGTCCGGCATTCATGATCTGATAGGTCAGGCCGCTTTCTTCTTGAGATTAACAACGCCGGGGCGTTGGTTGTCCGTCCATGTGGACACGCAAGGGATCATCTCAGAGATACAGCGGTGCGCGTATTTGGCGGCAATCTGCTGCGTTTCTTCCATCAAGCCCTCAGCCAATGTAACGGGCTCCAAACCAAGCGAGATAAAAGTCTTGTTAGACACCCGCAGGTCGTTTTCAGCGGCTTCGTTGCGAGGATTGTCGACATTGGCAACCATTGCGCCTGACAGCTTTGCCACCAAAGCGGCAAGGGAGCGAACCGTATGCGTTTCCGTCATCTGGTTTAAAATCGCCACCTTGCCATCCTGTGGAGGTGGATTTTCGACCGCCAAGGCGATGCATTTCACCGTGTCTTGGATGTGGATGAATGCCCGGGTCTGACCACCGGATCCGTGTACAGTCAGCGGATGGCCGACCACGGCCTGCATTAAGAACCGGTTTAGCACGGTACCATAGTCGCCATCGTAGTCGAAGCGATTGATCAGGCGCTCGTCGAGCTTGGTTTCATTGGTCTGCGTTCCCCAGACGATGCCTTGATGAAGGTCGGTGATACGCAACTGATCGTTTTTCGCGTAGAATTGGAACAACAGCTGATCCATGGATTTGGTCATGTGATAAACGCTGCCCGGGTTGGTCGGATACAAGATATTGCGTTGGTAGATCTTGTTGTTATCGCCAGGGATGTAGACTGGCAGATATCCTTCGGGGATCTCAATACCATCGTCGTCATAGCCATAAACGCCCATTGTGCCGAGGTGCACGAAATGCGGGTCAAGGCCAAGTTCCACCGATGCAGCCAACAGGTTGTGCGTGCCCGAAATATTATTGTCGACGGTATAGCGCTTCTCACCCACACCTTTCATCGAATAGGGGGCGGCGCGTTGCTCACCAAAGTGTACGATCGTGTCCGGCTTGATTGCAGACATCAGTTTTGCAACGCGGTCAAATTCGAGGGCGATGTCTATTTGTGCAAAATTGATGGTCAGGCCTGTATGCTCTTTCCAGGCCTCAAGGCGATCATTCATGTTGGCAATTGGCGTCAGACTGTCGGCGCCCATTTTTTGATCGATTTCGCGGCGCGACATGTTGTCGATAATGGTGACGCTGTGGCCCAATTTTGAAAGGTGAAGTGCTGTTGGCCAGCCACAGAACCCGTCGCCTCCAACAATCATGATTTCCTTTGCGTTTGTCATAGTCTCGTTCCTTTGTCTGGGGCCCCTCCAGGCGGCCCGTGTTGTGTATGAACAAAGGTTTAAGCCTCCCCGGATAACAAAACCGGGGGGCGACGGGATAGTTGGCAAGGAATTGGGATGGGTTCTTTATCCCAAGGGATAGGTCAGTAGACCAATGGGTGCCTAAAGGCGGAAGCTTTGGACAACGGTTGCAAAGTCCGTCTGTGAAATCTGTGAGATTCTCTCGACTTCTTCAATGCGTTCTGCAAGGTCTGGAACATCATCGTTACGTGCCAGCAACTCTAATTCCGCCAACTTAGCTTCCAGATTTTGCAGTCCCAACAGGGCCGCGGCACCTTTTATCTTATGAGCGGCTTCAGCCAATTCCGAAACTCCTGCAGGCATTCCACCTGACCGCGCTTCTGCAATAAACGCGTTCAGTTCACCAAAGAAACTGGTGCCTGTGTCCTGAACTCTGTCTGGCCCAAGCGCCGCGCAAAGCTCCTGTAATGCCTCAGTGGGAAGAGGTGAATGCAACGCCCCACCGAACCCTGATATGATGCCGCGCAGCACCGTCAGCCGGATCGGCTTGGTGTGGAAACTGTTCATTCCCGCTCTCTCGGCTTGCTCTCGAAACTCTTCCTGCCCGTGCGCTGTAAGTCCAATGACGTTAGTGGCGACGTTTGGGCCATCTCCCGCTCTCAAGTTTCGCGTTGCTTCGATCCCGTCCATCTCGGGCATACTGATATCCATAAATATCAAGTCAAAGCGCTTAGCCTCTGCTTGTTCGAGACAGTCAACACCATTTACCGCCTCCGTTACGCGATGACCCATGGCATACAGCATATCCCGCAGCACTTTACGGTTGATGTTGTTGTCTTCAACTAGCAGTATCTCCCGCGCCTCTTCAGTCAAGCCTACGGGGTTAATTGCATTTGTTGCGCTCTCTTGCGGGTCATGCTCCTGTCGTTGCAAAGGAACTGTTAGCGTGAAAGTGGATCCCTTCCCAACCTCACTGACCACACTTACGTCACCGCCCATCTGCCGCGCAATTTTGCGCGAAATGGACAATCCCAATCCGTCGCCTCGTGATTGACGGCCCTCGCTATGCGCGAGTGCCACGAAATCCTCGAAGATTTGTTCCAGATGCTCGGCTTCGATCCCCGCGCCGGTATCCGCCACGGCGAATTTTAGTGAAGAGTCGGCCGGACCATGGATGCCGCTTACTTTGATCCCAATCTTGCCCTCGTCGGTGAACTTGATCGCGTTGCCGATAAGGTTAGTCATTATTTGTCGGATGCGACTGCTGTCTCCGTGAAAACTTCTGCGCATAATTTCATCGATCTGAACCCCAAGGCCCAGTTGCTTCTCACGAGCTAGAGGTTCGAGTACATCGGCAATGGAATGCACCAGTACTGGCAGATCAAAGTCTTGCGGCGTTAATTGAAACGTACCGGCCTCAATCCGGGTTATGTCGAGGGCCTCACTGATATGTTCCAACAAAATTTCGCTAGAAGCCGTTGCAATGTCAGCATAGCGGGACTGTTTCGCGGTCAGTTTCGTTGTTTTCAAAAGATCAAGTACACCCAAGATGCCGTTCAGCGGTGTACGCATCTCATGGCTCATAACAGTAAGGAATTGAGACTTGGCTTTGTCTGTCCGTTCCGCCCGGTCACGCGCGTCAATCAATTTCTGATCGTTAATCTTTCGAACGCTAATATCCCGCAGATACGCGATGAATTTGGTCCCGTCATCGTCCTTGACCGAGGTGATGTTCAGCTCAATCGGGAATTCCTCGCCACTTTTGCGCAACGCCGCCAACTCCACGCGGCCACCATCAACCACTCGGGGTTTGCCGGTCTCCAGGTAGCGGGCCATGCCCGAATGATGAGCGTCCCGCATACGATGGGGAATGAAGGTTTCCTCCATCGTTTTGCCGATGATCTCATCACGCTTCCAACCAAATACATCCTCGGCAGCAGCGTTGAATTCAACAATCTGTCCCTTGTCGTTTGCCGTAACAATCGCGTCGAGCGATGCTGCGACGGTAGATTTCAATAGCTGTGATGAAGTTAGTAGCTCCGCATCCCGTCGGGCCGCGCGGCGCAACATCCGATCGAGCAGCAACATGAGCACTGCCATCAGGGCCAAGAGCACGATCGCTATGCCGCCAGTACGGGTCAACTGACGAGAGAATTCGGCACGTCGTGCTTCGGATCTGAGGGCGTTCAATTCGACGCCCAGCAAAGCGATCTTTCGAACATTAGGTCGAACTTCTTCAGTTAGAGCACGAAGTCTCAGCAAATCCACGTCAGTGATTGGACCGGGTTTGTCGGAGATCTCGATGGCGCGCTCCGAGAAAATCTCAATCGGGGCTACCAGCTTTTGAATTGCGTCACTGCCAGCAAACAACGTGGCCGCGCGGCCCGAATTGAGGATACTGAGCCTGCTAATCGCAATATCGAGCCGTAGTCGGATCTCGCTATCTGCGAGGCTATTGTCGCTCAATCGTTTGGAGATAGTCGCATTCAGATTTGCAAATTCGACGTCGATCTGGGAAATGCCCCATTGCATATTGTCATCTTCGGCAATGGACAGGTCGCGCAGTTGGCCCAGTAGTCCAGTCACCATGATAGCCAAAAGCAGAACAAGCAGAACAATGCCCGCCAGTATTGTGATCCGGTATTGGTTCAAGCCAGCTTTCATGCGCACCTTCCAACTTGAAGTCAGCATAAGATGGTGACTTTGATCAATCCATGACCTTGAGGCGGTTCAGTTGCCAAATGCTACGCGAATACACAGTTTCATTTTGATATCTGGCGTCCAGATCATAAGGATAGACAACCCAGAATGGTCCCTTGTCGCGCACAGACATCAATTCTCCATTCATTCGCGTGGCCACGATAGGCGCATCGTCTTCCAGATCTGCAAATGGCATTGTTACCGCATAATCATTCAGCGCGACCATTTCGACGGTTTCACCATTTGCGTCGAAATGGTTCAACAGCACCTTCAATGGCACGCCTGAGAAAGTTGTTATTCCGTCGGTCCAAATGGTTTTTGTGCTGAATTTTTTTTGCTCAAGCAGGTCGAGTGCTTCAATGCTGAGTTCGATGGGCTCAGAGTTAGACGAATTCTTAGCGACCTGTAACTTCATCCCATCCTGCGCAAAGGCTGGCGTTACTGAAAAAGTGAGTAAGAGCATGAATGCGACCAATGTCCGTGAGTGGATTTTTTCGATCATGGTTCAATTTCCTTGGCTGGGGTTCAGTCGCGTATAAATCGCTTTTCGATCGAGAGTTGGGGGCATTGGAATAGTCACCTATACTTTGGTATAGGTGTGCCACTTTTTGATCATTTTTCCGGTGTATTTGAGAGCTGAAACCAAGGATATTGCCCCCATGCCCAACATACTCATTGCAGATGACCATGATCTGGTCCGCGATACGATCGCAGCATATCTCGAAACCGTAGACGGCTTTGGAATTTTTACAGCGCCAAATCTCGAAGCTGCGTTGAAGCAGATGTCAGGATTGGATTCCATCGACCTGCTGATTCTGGACTACAACATGCCGGGCATGAATGGGTTGGATGGATTGGTTCGCGCGCAAAAAGCCTACCCGACTGCTAAAATTGCATTGATGTCCGGCGTTGCCAATCGCGATGTCGCCAATAAAGCGATGTCGTGTGGGGCACACGGGTTCATCCCAAAGTCGCTAACAGCCGCTTCTCTTGTCAATGCAATCAAATTCATACTGTCGGGCGAGCGCTACTTCCCGTTTGATTTTGGCACGTCGCCGTCGACGACACCCAATGACAGCACATTCACATCCCTATCAAACCGCGAGATGCAGACGCTTGAGCAATTGTGTATTGGAATCTCCAACAAAGAAATCGCGCGCAACCTTGATATCCAGGAAGTCACAGTTAAGCTTCACGTGAAGAACCTGTTAGCCAAGTTGGGAGTGGCCAATCGAACTCAAGCCGCTCTACTTGCCAAGGAACGACATGTATTCTGAGACGTTTCTTATTACGATATCGATGTAATGAGGTGTTGGAGTAATCACTAAACACCTCATTGTTGAAACCGATCGTATGACCACATCCAGCCCACGACGGATTTGTAGGGTGTTCTGAAAGTATATAGAACCGAGGCAGTTTGGGTAATCCGTGGCACGCTATTGGAGTTCCGGCTGATCTCAGACGGCATTGTGTTACCTATTAAAGTGGCTGATGGACTGTCGGATTAGTTGTCACTGCGGATTCACTGAAATGCTCACACGATAAAGCTATGCGGCGAACTACCGGAAAGTACGCGACCCGGGCAATGTCATTTTTCGAATTCGCTGCGGCTTGATTTAACGGCGGATGTCTAGTTTTTGAAATTCCGGGCTTCGATGACGAAAGTCCGGTCGTGTTCGGGGTAAGGTTACGCTTTTACTCTGACAAAGCGGACCATCGTGGAATGCGTGGCACAGGTTCGGAAACCGGCATTGTTGTCGAATGCTGCGCGTTCCATATAGGTCGCCTTTGGGCTGAGAACAGACCTTCGCCGCATTTTGGCGAGTGTCTGCTGTGTCCTGGTAAGCGGTCCTTGGCATTTGAATATTTGGCATTTCCAGCTTGAATGACCGCTTTCACCAGCAACGGACGTTCGCTGGACTTTGGGCGAATGTCTCAGCTACGGACAAACCCGCCTGATGCGGATGCAATGAGTTTTGCTTCTGTGCGACGCCCATTTTTCGGAGCCAGTCGCTGCACCGCAGCACAGTTTCCCCAAACCAGCCATTGAACTATGTCAAATTGCCCCAAATCTGAACCGGTCGTTCGCTGATCAGGTGCCAAGTGTCTCACATTCGGGACAAAACGAACCATAGATGTCTATGTCATCCGGCCCAAACTAACGTCAGACGAGTTTCATGAGCCCGCGCACATCATCATTTAAACGTCATTGGCATCAGGGTGCGCGGTAGCCAGAGGGCGATTTCCGGGAACAGGATAATCAGCATCAGGATCAGCAACATCGGTGCCAGAATGATGCAGACGTCTTTCATCACACTGACAACATTCATGCCGCCAATCGCTGCAGATATCAGCAAACAAAGCCCATAGGGCGGGGTCACTAGGCCAAAAGCCAATGAAATGATGCCAATAATGGCAAAGGCGATGGGATGAATGTCAGCAGCGGTCGCCACTGGCAGGAGCACTGTTCCAAGGATAATGATTGTCGGGATGGCGTCGATAAACAGGCCAAAAAACAGAAACAACACAGCGATGATAAGGGCGGTCCCGATCATACCAAATTCATTTGCGGTTAACGTGTCAACAATTAGCCGGGGTACATTGTAAAAGGCCAACATCCAGCCGAAAGCAGAGGCTGTACCAATTGCAAACAAAGATATCGAAGCAAACCTGCCCGTATCATAGAAAATGTGACCTAGGTCTTTGACCGTCACGGTTTTGTAGACAAACACGCCGAGGATCAGGGCGTATCCGGCCGCAATGATAGCGCTCTCCGTAGGGGTGACGATGCCACCCACGATGCCACCAATCACAAGGATCGGTGTCAACAAGGCCAGCGCCGCGCCCTTAAAGGCGCTCCAGAATTCTGCAAACGAAGGCTTCAGTGCGATGGGGTAATCGTAAACTTTGGCGTACCCATAGACAGTTGCCATAAGTGCAAATCCGATCAAAAAGCCCGGGACGGCGCCTGCCAAAAACAGAGCGCCGACCGAAATCTGCATCACGCCGCCCCAAACTACCATCAGGATACTCGGGGGGATGATCACACCCATGACAGAGGAGCAGGCGGTGATGGCGATGGCGAACCTTGTATCGTAGCCTTCCTTAACCATAGCCGGGATCAGAATTTTGCCGCAGCCGGCCGCGTCCGCGGTAGACGATCCAGAAATGCCAGCAAATAGCATGGAAACAGCAACGTTCACATGTCCCAACCCGCCAGGCATCCAGCCCGTGAGTACCCGTGCCAGATCAATCAGCTTGGTCGTGATTTTACCTGAGTTCATCAGATTGGCAGCTAACAGGAAGAACGGCACGGCTAACAGGATGAAGGAGTTATAGGACTGAAACATACGGTCCAGTATGATGAAAGGTGTCAGCCGAATATCGAGCACGACGATAGGGATTGTGGCAATGCCAAGCGCAAAGGCCACCGGCACACGGATCAGGATCAAAGCCAGAAAACCACCAACAAGGATGGCGCAGGCAATGCCGGTCGAGATGATCATGATGACACTCTCCTGCTCGTTTGATAGGTCGCAAATGCTTCATACAGCCGGTACGCGCTGAATATGGCCCAAACGACGCCTGCGAGCGGGACGGTGACATAGGTCCACAGCAGGTTTGCCCGCATCATTACCGAACTTTGGATCGAACCCACCTTGGAGTATTCGATGCCGTACCATGCAAACAGCAAGGCAAATACCATTACGAAGACATGGACAATCGATTTTTGAATGAACGTCCCTAAGGGGATTTTGGCATCTGGTGTGATGACCACATCAAAATGGGTACCGTCCCAAACCGCCAACATCGAACCGATCATGACGACCCAGACAAAGATGAAGGTCGCCAGCTCTTCAGTCCATAGATAAGTTGGTATGATGCCAGTGTAGCGCGATATCACTTGCATCCCCACGGGGATCGCAAGTGCGGCCATCAGGCATCCAACCAGGATTCGCAATCCGGTACAGAAGGTTTCAAGAAGACGACCGATCATTTTGGTATCACTTCCAATCAGCGGAGCTATAAACCCCAAACGCAAATAGGGCACCCCTAACAAGGGATGCCCAAAGGCATATTACATGCCACGCACAGTAGTCAGCAGATCGGTTGCTTTGATTTCAGCCGCAAAAGCGTCTTGGACGGGGATCACCATTTCAAGAAGCTTTTCGCGGCCTTCGAAATCCTGAACTTGAATTTGACCTGCGTCGATCATTTCCTGCAACTTTTCGCCGTCTTGACGAGATTCCAGATCACGACCGAATGCACCGGCCTCAGCACCAGCTTTCAAAACAGCGGCCTGCAAGTCTTCTGGCAAACTGCGAAATGTCTTGCCGCTCATCACGATGGGGCGCACGGTGATTGTATGTTTAGTCAGCGTTACGTGAGGTGCCACTTCATAGAACTTGAGGTTTTGAATGCTGGCAGCTTCGTTTTCAAATCCTGCGATCACACCAGATTGGATGGCGTTGTAGACTTCGTTGTACGCAATTGCTGACGGTGCTGCAGTCAGCGCTGAGAAAGTCTGGGCCTGAATCGGTGCGCCCATGACGCGCATCTTGTGGCCCGCTAATTCCTCGAGGTTGCCAATCGGTGCGCTGGACACGAGGTTACGCACACCGCCACCTGTATAGCCGATGATCTTGATGTCGGCGTTTGCTTCAAGCTCTGCTTCCAGTGGGCCAAATGCATCGCTTGACAGTACCTCGTTCCAGTGATCCAGATCACGGAACAAGAATGGCATATCCATCAGTGGGATGGATGGCGCGAACTTAGCCATATTGGATGGTGCCATGATCGTGTAATCAATCGCAACGCCCTGCTGCAGGAAGTTAACGTAGTCTTTTTCCACGCCTAGTTCGCCGTTCAAGCGCAAGTCAAACGTGACTTCGCCGTCATAGTTTTCATCAACCAGTTCGGCAAATCTCACCATCGTTTTGGTGAATGCATGGTCGTTGTCAAACATGCTCGCGCCGCGCAGTGTTACGTCCGCGGCATAGGCTGCAGTGAGTGAGACAGCGCTGAGACCGGCAGCCATGGCCAAGCTCACAGTTAGGCGGCCAGCCTTTTTCATCGTGTTTTCAAAAACCGTCATTTTGTTCCTCCCAGTATCCATTTTCTCCCCGCCCATCACAGCGGAGTAGTCAGATTCATAGCAAATCTGGGGTGAGATAAGCCGGATAGGCTGTGTTCGTCAAGATAAATGATGACTAGTATGGTACATTGCTTTATTGAAAGAGAGCGAGTATGCATTTGCAGGCTGTGCGACGGCTGCGGGTGATGCGCAATGAGAATTGAAGACAAAAAGCTATCACCTAAGAAGGTTCTGTTGAAACCCAACAAAGCTTAGGAATGCGGATCTAAAAGGTATCGGATAGAAGTATGATCGCTCTGAAATCGTCTCAGAACAACAAAAGGCTGACTGCAACGGAAGAGATTTTTCGCCGTTTGAAATCTGACATTATCTCTTTGCAGCTGCCACCTGGTGCTAAATTATCGGAAGTCGAAGTAGCTAAAGCCTTTGATGTGTCCCGCCAACCTGTTCGGGAGGCCTTTTTGCGCCTGGGTGAGCTTAATCTGCTGGAGATCAGACCGCAGAGGGCAACTCGGGTTCGTAAAATCTCGCACCAAGATATCCGAGACGCCAGGTTTATAAGGGCTGCTGTCGAAGTCGAGGTTGTACGTGTGGCCTGCCGAGTCGCGCGGCAAGAACACCTCGCCCAGCTTAAGGATAACCTGAGACAACAGGCTGTTGCAGTAGACGCGGGCGACACCAAATTGCTCAAGTCGTTAGACTATCAGTTTCACAAATTGATTTGCATTGCCGCAGACCGAGAGCATGCCTTCAAAATCATTTCTGAGAACAAAACCCATACTGATCGTGCCTGCACGCTGGAACTGGCAGATGCGATCGGGATGAAGGAAGTCTTGCAAGGACATACCGGCATATTCAATGCAATTCGAGCGGGGGATGAGGAAATAGCCGTCGAAAAGACACGCATTCATCTGGCTCACCTCGATGGGACGCTAGACTTGGCCTCGGAAAATCATCCAGATTTTTTTGAAGATTAGACGGGTCGCAACGGGTTGTTGACAGATTAAGAATACTACCATACCAGATTGACTCAATAATGGGCAATCGACTGCCCGCAAGTTTCAAAACTGGGGGCTCCTAATGGGATTGCACGGAAAAACGGCTATTGTAACGGGTGGTGGTCGCGATATTGGGCGCGTGTGCCCTGTGATTGGCAAAAGACGGTGCAAACGTCGCAATAAATTACCATTCCAGTAGTGAAGGCGCCGATTCTGCGGTGGCCGAGATTACAGCCGCCGGCGGGGAAGCTTTTGCATTGCAGGGCGACATGACCAATCCGAAGGACGTTGAGAAGCTGGTTGGTCAGACACTTTCGACACTCGGAGACAACATAGACGTACTGGTCCACGTGACCGGCGGTTTGGTTGCACGCAAGACATTTCCGGAGATGGATTTAGATCACTGGAATGCCGTTATGAACCTTAACGTCACATCCTTTTTTCACCTCACCAAAGTGGTCACACCACATATGCCTGAAGGAAGCAGCATCGTGGCATTTGCTTCGCAGGCGGGCCGCGATGGCGGCGGTCCGGGCGCGATTGCCTATGCCACATCAAAAGGCGCAGTGATGACAATGATGCGCGGCATGGCCAAAGAATTTGGACCCAGAATCCGCGTAAATGCCATTTGCCCCGGTATGATTGACACTGACTTCCACAACACGTTCACCAAAGACGAAGTGCGCGCCAAAGTGTCAGGCATGGCCCCAGTCAAGCGGGAAGCTACACCAGACGAAGTGGCAAGCTTGACAGCGTTTCTTGCGTCGGATCAATCATCTTTCATGACGGGTACGTCGGTGGACATCAATGGAGGCATTCTGTTCTCTTGAGCCTCGTTCCACGTTGAGTTGAACTGGCTCCATAACCAGATGGCGGTTTTCAACGTCTCTTTCACGATGCACGTGCCGCTCGAAACATTGGGAAACGAATTGGTGATGAACCAACACTTACTTCCGCCAATTGTTGAAAACCAAAGCGTTTGTAGAGGGATAGGTTTGCCGCGTTTGTCGACTCCAAATAGGCAGGCAACTCATCGTGGTCCACGATTGTTAGGCAAAATTCCAAGAGTTTCGTTCCGACGCCGCGCCCGCGATATGCCGGATCGACAGCAATCAAGCCAAGGTACCAGTGTGGGTTAGTTGGACAATAGGCCGCGCTTCTTGAAATTAGCGCTCCAAACTCTGGTGGAAAATTGTGGTCTTCCATCATAGCCGAGGGATCAGCTGGCACGAATTCTTCAGGGTAGGCCTTTTTTTGCGCCTGGTGGAAGCCAGACGCAACCCCTGCAAAATCGCCAATCACGTAGACTGTTCCTGCATCGAACGCGGCGGAATAACCCCGGCTCATGGACTCAGTTCGGCTTTGTACGGTCCGCTGTTCTTGACGTCAGTCGGCCCGTCCGGTCGCCCTCAGGTGGCGTGCCATGCCTTCGATGTTCTCTTCGCGCCACGCTCCGTATTGCCCCCAGTCTTAATAGACTTCCAGCTTGACATCTGCCTTCAGTTGATCCGCGGTTTTCCCCGCTTTCAGACCTTCAAGAACGGCAGCCTTCAATTCAACCATATACGTATACGCGTCATCAAGGTCGGCCTTCGTCCCCACAGCGCCGTGACCTGGCGCGAAAATCTCGAAATCTAGTGCCTGAGCAGCCTCTATCTGCTTGAACCACCCTCCAATATCTGAGCACGCGAAATCACGGAACGGAAGCCGTTTTGGTGCAGCTACGTCGACGATAAAAGCGACGTTTTCAGGGCGGACAATCGTGACCAACATGTGATTATCGTGTCCACTCCCAAGATTGGTCAGTTCGATTGTTTTGCGACCTAGGTCCAATGTGTGTGTCACCGACGCGTACATCTGTAGTAATCCCATCAATTGCATCCGGTGCATCCTCATTTGCGATCACGGTGGCACCTTCATGTGCGCCACCTCCCGAAGCATGGTCACCGTGACTGTGCGAATAGATCAAATAGCTTACCTTGTTTTGTCCGGTTTGACCGATATTGGCGTTAAGCCAAATTCCAGCCTCGGAATTGATGGGATCAACACGGACAACACCCTCTGTGGTCACCACAGGAAGCGAGTTGTGGAAGTTGCTTCTCGTCAAATAGACATCGCCCGCAAACAACTCGATGCTTCGTTTCACGTCTTGCGCCAATGCCGAAGTTGCCAAACCGGCCTACATTAAACATATCAGTAATCTCATTGCGCCCTCCCAGAGTAGGGACTGGAATTCATAAAGTATTTGACAGCCCAATGAGTCCCCCGCGTCACATTCCCGTGAACCGGCGAGGCGGCGAATGGTTGCAAGTTCAGTCGATTCCAAAATATCTCATTTGGGCGTTACTACAGCTCAAGACACCCACTATTTGCTCAATTTAGAAAGCGACCCTAGAACTGCGTAATTTCGAAGTCCATCCATGTCTGGTTTGGCATTGTCGACCAAATTTCTTTCGCCAACAGTGAAATTCCGTCTTCCAACCTTCATATCGGGTGTAACGAACGGCCAAGAGCCGACCTTGAAACTAGCGCGGACTACTGTGTTGAGGCCCACCACCGACACTCATCGCCGTTCGCCATCAAACCTGCATCAGACGAAAGTCCCTTCCGGTTTCTTTTGCGGAAGTTACATTGCCTGTATGAAAGTACCCGCCTTGTCGCAACAATGGTCCCGCCTGACTTTGCCTGGTCAGTTTATGCTGGCTGGAGGCACTGTCATGCTGGTTGCAATGATATTGGTTGGGTCATGGGTGTCGCGCCGAGTAGAGCATGCTGCTCTGCAAAATTTCGCGATCATTGCGGCGAATTACGTTGAAAGCTTCATTTCTCCTATAACTCAAGATTTAGCGACCGGCGACGCTCTTTCAGAACCGGCCGAACAGGCGATGATCGAGATCTTCGCCAGCGAAGCGTTGAGCGGCCGAATTGTATCTTACAAGATCTGGAAGGAGGGCGGGTTGATCGTTCATGCTTCTGATCCATCACTTGTCGGGCAAAAGTTTGTTCCATCATCTGATCTACGTGCTGCTTGGCAAGGAGAAGTCTCGGCATCGTTCGAAGACTTGAACGATCTTGAAGACGCGAAGGAAGCACTCCTAGGCGTGCCATTATTGGAAGTTTATAGCCCTATACATGAGGTCTTTAGCGGTGAAATCATCGCCGTCGCTGAGTTCTACGAACGCGCCGACGCGTTGCAGACCGAGTTGTTGGATGCGCGACGCACAACATGGCTCGTGGTAGGGTCAGCATTCCTTGCAAGTGGCTTGCTGCTGTTCGGAATTGTGAAAGCTGGAGGGCGTACGATTGAAAAACAGCGTAGTGAACTGTGTGCGCAACTTTCTGCATCTGAACAACTGGCCTCTCAAAACAACAATCTGCGGCGGCGGGTCATAACTGCAAATCTGCGTGCCACAGAACAGCTGGAGCAAACTGTTAGAAGAGTAGGATCTGATCTGCATGACGGACCCGCACAACATTTGTCTTTCGCAGCGTTACGGCTCGATTCTGCGCTAGAAAAGGACGCGTCTCCTGACATTCGGCAGGAAATCCGGTCGTCTATTGACAAAGCATTGGAAGAACTCCGTTCAATTTCGCGCGGTCTGGCCTTGCCTGAATTGCAGGGACTCGACCTGGCGGCTCTTGTCAGGCGCGCGGTCTCTGAAAGGCAAAAGCACTCAAGGCACACCGTTGATCTCTATTTCGAAGGATCAGAACCCAAAACACTGAGCTATACTGAGAAACTCTGCATTTATCGCTTCCTGCAGGAAGGGCTATCCAACGCCTTCAGACACGCGGGGGTTGAAACGGCAAAGGTTACTGTCACTGGGTCGCCCCATGGTGTTGACGTAGAAGTCAGGGACCATGGAGTTGGATTTTTCGCCAATGAACCAATCCGACTTAATGCTGAGGGCGGTCAGGGCCTGATCGGCCTGAAAGATCGGGCCGAGAGTATTGGCGGGTCGCTTAGTATTGAAAGTACTATTGGACGAGGCACGATCCTGACTCTCCAAATTGCAACGGAGGAAAAAGTATGACCATCAAGTTGATTGTGGCAGACGATCATCCGATTTTTCGGGACGGTTTAGTCCAAAGCCTTTCGGAAACCGGAGAATTTGATGTCGTCGCGACAGGTGCAACCGCCGAAGAAGCTGTGGCGCTAGCACGCAAACATGCGCCAGATGTGGCTCTGTTAGACCTGTCGATGCCGGGCAACGGAATAAATGCGGCTAAAGAGATAGTCGCCGAAAACCTCGCTGCAAATGTAGCGATGCTCACGGTGTCTGAAGACGATGCAGACGTCACCAGAGCCCTGCAGGTTGGGGCAATTGGGTATGTGCTGAAAGGCGTGTCGGCAGAGGAGCTTCGCCGGATTCTAAAAGGTATTGCAAAGGGCGACGCGCATGTTTCTCCTGGTCTTGCCGCGCAGGTCCTGAAGATAATGCAGGCACCAAGAAAGGAGGTGCTTAACCCGATCGATGATTTGACAAAACGGGAAGAAGAGATATTGCGATTGGTCGCCACGGGTCAAAGCAACCAGGAGGTCGCGGATGCTTTGGAACTTCGGGAAAAGACGGTCAAACACTACATGACAGTTATTTTGAGTAAGCTTCATGCACGGAATAGAGTCGAAGCGGCACTGATTGCCCATGAGGCATGGAACCGCTGAACAACAAACCCTTACCATCATTACTTTCGAAAGCGGTTTAGTCGATTTCGGTCAGCCTGCGTCGCACGACGCGAAGCTGCAGCTCTGCCATACTGGTCGATCAGTTTGTACCGGCCCGAAGATATTTCTTCTCGCCAACCATTCGAATAGAGAATTTCGACATTCTTTCCGCGATATGTTGCTTTCAAGGCGCGGGAGTTAACGGTAGTCTGCGCGATGCCCGATTGAGTTTTTTGACCACCATACAATGCACGCATACGGGCCAAATCGCTGCCGCGTGCGCGTCGTCTATCAACAACGCGCCCACTTGGGTCAGTCCGGACAAATTGGCCATCTCGTATTTCTTCTTGACTACCGTCACTGAAAAAAATGCGCGCGCCGTTCGCTAGTTTTTCAACCTTTGTTGGGCGAGGTTCATCTCCGTTTCGTCCCTCGTCATCGTCATCGCCTTCGCTGTCATCGTCTGACTCGCCGCTTTCGCCTTCGTCGCCAGAATCATCGCGTTCCCCGCCATCTCCCGAATTGTCGCTTTCCCCATCATCACTGCCTTCACTGCCGTCATTGCGCCCCTCTCCTCCTTCGCTGCCGTCATTGTCGCTCTCCCCATCACCGCCTTCGCCATCGTCTTCTCCGCCGCTGCCGCTGCTTCCTCCATCGCCATCCTTTCCGGACCCACTTTTTGCATGCGCGTAAGGAGCAACGAGTATCAGCTTTCCAGACTCATCAGTTTCCAGCCTTAAGGGGAAGACCACGCACAACGTCGCGATGAGCAGGTATCTTGCAGTCGTCTGCGTTTTCATGGCTCTTCGGTACCCGTGTCATGTCAAGCGTAACACTAAAGTATCGGTGCTTCTTTCCATCGGACTTTAGTCCAAAAATCTTTCACCACATCGCGTTACGGTTTCGCCCAACCGGCCAACTGAATTTTTGTCATGCTTGCTTTCGAAAGGTGGCGTTGAAAGCAACGGTGACCCGATCTGCATCTGCTTCGTTTGGGTAAACCCAGTGCAATAGGTAAGATGGAAACAAGATGATTTCTCCGGCAACCGGCCTAAACCGCCTTTTCAATCGGAAAGCACTTGTCTGCAATATCTCCCAATGGGGCAGATCAACCCGCGGGGCGACAAACTCGATCTTGCCCGAATCTCCCACATCCGATTCGGGCTGAGCAACATAGTATACACCTGACCAGTGAGCGCCCGGGTGCGTGTGAGGGGCATTATAGCCATTCTTTGGACTTACGTTCATCCAGCCGAACAACTTCATTTTGAGCGATTCAGGATCGACCTTGTTTGTCATTTTGCGAGTTGCGTTGAGAACTGACATCTCGACTGCCACGCGCAAATCTGTGATGCAATCTGACTTTCGGACAAATAGATTGCCAGTCGAATGCCAGCCACGTCGGTTTGATTTGGTCACGCCTTCGTCTTCACTGCGCATCATGACACCTTCCGCCAAAAGCGCCTTGCAGAGTGCTTCGTGATTTGTGACGCGGTACCGGAACAGCGGTGACGAGAATAACTTTTCAAATTTGGTTTCTGTGATCACTTCAGTCATCTTCTTAGCAATGTGGGCTAGAAAGCACGCATGAGAACTGCTGAACGACGGGACTCGGTTCTGAGGTTGTTCCCATATTGCCTGCGACAAGGCAACAAAATTGGTCCAGCTGGCGCCATATTGAAATCAGTCGGCAAGTATTCAAAGCGCTGATTTTATTGGATTCTGGATCTCAATCGTCGCTTTCGCCTCCTTCACCGCCGTCTCTTTCGCCACTGTCGCTTTCGCCACTGTCGCTTTCGCCACTATCGCGTTCACCATTGTCGCGTTCACCACTATCGCGTTCACCATCGTCGCGTTCACCACTGTCGTCTTCGCCATCGTCGCGTTCGCCACTGTCGTCTTCGCTGCTTTCGCCACCATCATCGTCGTCACTTTCGTTCCCGTCGTTTGACGATCTGGCCTCAGCTAGGCTTAAGCTGCCATCGCCGTTGTCGTCGTCACGTCTCAGTACCTGATTAGCGCCACGAGATCCAAAGGCAGAAGCAAGCTCGCCACGGCTCAGCGTGCCATCATTATCGGCATCGATTTGACTGAATGTTTTGTTCTGCGCATAGGCTGGCAGTGAGAATGCCATACATAGTGAAGTGGTCATCAAAAGCTTTGAGCGTGCCATTTTCGTTCTCCAATTTCGAAAAGTAAGCCAAATATGAAGTCAAAACACCCGACCTGCATCTGCTGAACGTCCAACAACTATTGGTCGATGGTCTGGGTTGATTTCAGACGAAAGTCTGAAATTCTGATGGAACCGCCAGTGCATGCGAGCCAATTTTGGCTAATGATGACGCTAGGCGGCGATATGTCAGGCCTGATACATATAGTAAGCTCGGCCAGTTTGGAGCCCAGCAAGG
>JBDVOA010000024.1:0-24142 GCA_039969355.1 Paracoccaceae bacterium | reverse complement strand
CACAGATGTGGTGTCGAAAGAGGATTTAAGCCTCGCCCAAGAGAATGATCGGCTTCGACGTGAGAACCGCATTCTCAAGGAGGAGAGGGAAATCTTAAAAAAAGCAAGGCAGTTCTTCGCGGGCCAAAAGCCATGAGGTTCGCCTTCTTGGGCGATACGGTGATCAAACGTCGTCACACGGCCAACGCGAAGCGTGACCTTCCTGGCATCGTCGCCGAGGCCATCACCACGCGCGACTTCAATCTGAAGGAATGGCGCACATTTTGCGAGAAAGGCTGACGATGGAACGAATGACGGCACGAGAACAACGACTGGCGCGGCTGCTTGCAGTACGCGTAGCGATGAACGCAGGGGACATGAGCGTCCCGAACAATCGGCGCATCGCCGAACATTTGATCGGGGAGTGCGTCCTGACAGACGACGAGATCACAAAAGCCGAGGACGATCTACTCGCCAGACTGGATCGGCGCGAACGATCCCATGGCGACTACAAGCGCGCGCAACAGGCAAAGGCTGACGCTGCCTGAACGTAATTGCCGATGGTTATCTGATCCGGTTTGCCATCGGTGACGACGCGGCCCTCTCTGATCGAAGTCAGACACCGCATCGGAGGGGGCCGCAATGAACAGGACGATGCAGACCAAATGACCCGCAATCAATCGTCCACCCCACGAAACAAAACCATCACGGCGGCAAGGCGACCAGATGGGCAGGCTGTGGGCAAATGAAGCATCTGAGGGAACTCCCAAACACCCGAACGGCGTATCACAGCACGCATCAGCGCACCGAACAATTGGGTGAGCAACTCGCCGCAATGTGGATCGCCAACGATATCGACGATCTGCAACAGAACCTGTGGCTCGCGTCGGTGTACGCCATCGAAGCCGGGGGCAACGAACAAGGCACCATCGCCATGCTGGAAGGATCGCTGATGGCGATGGCAGACCACGACGATGTGCAACGGTCATGGCTCTACCAGAACCGCCTGAACTGGCACCGCCGCGCGAAATGGCGAATGGTCAAGATCGCCTATGACAAATACCTCGAATGGTTCACCAGCGGCGTCGAAGACGAATTTGATGTGATCGAATTATAGCCTCGTCAGTGACGCCCACATCCAAAGTGGGTTGTAGCTTTGTGCGCAGTCGGTAAGCTGGCTGAAGTTGAAAAAGATAGAGTTGGACCGCTTTGCTCAAGATCCAAGAGCAGTTTAGGGGCTTGCTAAGGAAGCGACACCAAGTGGTGACTAAAGCCATTTCTGCGTCATCCATGCACATTGGGATCGGGAAAAGATGAGGACGTAGTGCGGGAGACAGTATGACATTTCAGGAAATCAAAGACGCGGTTGATAAAGGCATGACCGTCCACTGGGCCAAGCAACAGTATACAGTGGTCAAAGAGGATGGTGAGTATTACGTATTGAACGCGGCTGACGGTGACAAAGCCCCGATTGAACTTGGTGGAAACCTAATCTTCGAGGAACACTTATTTTATTGTGTGGAGTTTGGTGCATTAGTAAAAAAAGCCAAAATCGCAGCCAAATTTGCAGCCGCCTGCGCAATCATATACGCAATTGCATGGTTGTACTTCTGAAAACAGCTCTAAATGTCTGACCCCGGCAATTCTACAATGCAATATGATCTGAAAGAATATCGGCAACTTACAGCGGAAATTGAAATGAGATATGCAAGTCGACATGATAGGTTATGATGGCTGCCAAATATCACGCAGCATCGAACTATAAACGAGGCCCCGCACAATCAAATAGCGGCAGTTTCTGCACCGTGTCTGCTCATTGACGGCAAAATCTGTTCGTGAAAAAAAATATTAGATCACCTTTGGAGGGTCGAATTATGTGGTTTTTCATTGCGGGCGCAATCGTCGCCGTCTTGCAAACGGTAATTACACGTCCGATACAGACACTCCAAGCGAACCATCCGATACAGGGGCTGCTTTTCGCAGCTTTTCTAGGTGCAGTAGTCTACGGGACTATATTCTGGGTAATCGGCAGATTGTTTACTTGAGCTTTCCCAAATGACCGCAAAAATGTGAATTGCCCGCCCGGCTTCATCCAGCCAATCGGCCCACGACTGCCCAACATGCGGCAAATCACTGGTGTCCTGAATGCCACACCAAATGTAATGCAAATTTGCCCACAATCCGCCCGCCCTGCGATTTTCCCACCACGCGGTGGGCAAAATGGCTTAAGGAAATTCAACGATATCAGGGGTTTATTGGCTCCGGCGGTAGGGATCGAACCTACGACCAATTGATTAACAGTCAACTGCTCTACCGCTGAGCTACGCCGGAACGGTTTGCGCGATATAGCAATCTGGATTTGCCACGTCCAGAGGGATTTGATGGATTTGGGTCATTTAACCCAGTTGGCAGTAGAACGATGTTCAAATTTGGCAGCGGCTGAAAGATCGCCGATTGGGGAAATTACCGATTTACCTGTCAAATCAATCAGATGCGCGAGAACATTTCGCGTAGCGGCGCCCATAAGTGCTGCCGGGGTATCGACGTAAATATTTGCAGCAAGAGTGGAAGCATCTGCCGGGCAGATAGTGAGGGCCGAAAGAATTGCGGTTTCACGGGCCAGGCGGTGGTCGACTAGCCAGCGAAGCCGCCCAGTCGGATCGTTGACAGGTCCGCCATGACCGGGATGGAAGACGCGCCAGTCTACGGATTGCAGCCTGCGACTGGACGTCATGAAATCGGTCAGATCTCCATCGGGGGGTGAGACCAGTGAACTTGCCCATCCCATGACATGGTCAGCTGTAAAGCAGGCGTCGTTCCAGCCCAGGCAAATGTGATTTCCGATGTGACCTGGGGTGTGAATGACGTGAAGGCTCCAGCCGTCGCCGCTGATGACGTCTCCGTCAGCCAGAGTGACATCCGGGTCAAAATCCCGGTCGACGCCTTCGCCACCTCCACCAAGACCAGCGTTGGCCAATTGGGTCATGACAGCGCTGCGCCCCGCCGTGGCCGGGCCAAAACCATAGACGGGTGCCCCGGTTCTGACCGAAAGCGTGGCGGCGAGCGGAGAGTGATCCAGATGCGAGTGTGTCACGACAATGTGGCTGATGCGCTGATTTGGATGTATGGTCGCCAATATGGCATTCAGATGTGAGTGCGACATCGGACCGGGATCGATTACCGCCAATTTGCGTTCCCCCAACAAATAGGTGTTGGTGCCCTTGTAGGTCATGGGTGACGGGTTAGGGGCCACAATCCTGCGCAGCCCGGGCTCCAGCAATTCTGCTACGCCAATAGCGGGATCAAAACTATCGGGGGTTTGGTTCATTGCTCTTCCTTATGGGCGACCGCGCAGTTAGGTATACCTCATGTTTTTTGCCTGGCTCAAACGCTATATGCCGCACGGTATCTACGGTCGTGCGGCTCTTATTCTGATCCTACCGGTTGTCGTCCTTCAACTGGTTGTATTTGTGGTTTTTATCCAACGGCATTTTGAAGGCGTTACAAATCAGATGACCACCGCGACGATGCGAGAACTGCAGTTGGTATTTACAGCTCTGGGCGGCGTATCAGATGAATCTGCGGCATTTGAAGTTATGGGTGAAACGACGGATGCTCTGGCAATGACGGTTGTGTTCGTTTCACCACAAGCTGTTCCAGCACAGGATCAGATGCGCTGGTATGATTTCACCGGCTCGATTGTGACACGCCAACTGAAGGCGGATTTGCCTCAGATTCAACGGGTGTTGTTGCCGGATTCGCGAGACGTGATTGTGTTTGCAGAGACGGCTTTGGGGATCGTTGAGGTTTCGTTTGATCGTCGCCGGCTGTCGGCCTCGAACCCGCACCAGCTTTTGGTGAGCATGGTATTTTTCAGCGGTCTTATGACAATAATTGCGTATATTTATATGCGAAATCAATTGCGTCCTATCCGGCGTCTTGCCAGAGCCGCCGAGGCCTTCGGGCGGGGGCGGCACGCACCTTATTCACCGTCCGGAGCGCTTGAAGTGCGGGCTGCGGGCAGCGCTTTTGTTGATATGCGCGCGCGGATTGAACGTCAGATAGAGCAACGCACGTTGATGCTATCGGGGGTCAGCCATGATTTGCGCACGCCGTTGACCCGGCTGAGGTTGGGCTTGTCGATGATGGATGGCGAAGACGCGGCCTTATTGCAGCGTGATGTCGATGACATGCAACGGTTGGTTGATGAATTTCTGGATTTCGCAAAAGGTGCCTCCGAAGGCGAGCCCGAAAAGGTCGATCCGCAAGTCTTGCTGGCTGAGGTTGCTGCCGACGCAAAACGATCAGGCAAGGATGTGATCATCGTGGAGAGCGAAGGGAATGGCACTGTCCTGCTGCGATCAATGGCCATACGGCGGGCAATTGAAAACCTCATTGGCAACGCGGTGCGCTATGGCACAAGAGCGGAATTATCCGTTGTACTGACGGAGAAATCTTTGCGGTTTCAGGTCGAAGATGACGGACCCGGGATACCCCCCGACCAGCGGGACGATGCGATTAAGCCTTTCACTCGATTAGATCCGTCGCGCAATCAAGACAAAGGTAGCGGTGTCGGGTTAGGGTTGGCAATTGCAGCAGATATCGCGCGAGCACACGGGGGCGTTTTGCGATTGGATCAAAGTCATCGGCTCGGCGGCCTTAGGGCCGACATCGTTATTTCCCGTTAGGGGGGCGGGCCAACAGACTAAGGGTTCACGACATCATCGTTCCAGTAGGGTGAACCGGGTTGTAAAATCACACTTTCGATTTGCGACGCGTCCAGGCGAATGCGCCGAGCGCAGTTACAAACAGTGGCAATCCAGCTGGAACTGGGATTGGGCTAATCGTAAGGTTATCTAGAGCAAAGGCCTGTGTGGCTCTACGCGAAGATATCTTAACCATATCAAACTCCGCAGCCCAAATGTAAAACTGTGCCAGGTCACGGGTCCTGGTACGGACTCTGAGTTGGTCAACGAGTGTACCATTGTTAAAGAATTCGACGTTCAAGCGGGTACGCTGATCGTGAATTCCGAAACCGAAACGGGTCGTTGTGCTCGCAAAAGACAGCGAGTAGCTCGAGGACAGTCCTCTTGTTCCCGGGTCGATGATGCTCAGGTTTCCGTTGGAGTCTACCCCAAGTGCTCGGCTTGAGTTTGCGCGGTTGTTAAAGCGATCTCTGTTGTAACCTGCACTCCTCAGACCTGTGATGCCCAAATTCGTGAAGATGGCGTTGTCCGGCTGTACAATACCAAGTGGGGCGGCATTGAAATCCTCAACTATTGCATCAGTGCCAAAATTGGAAAGCGAGACAAGCGTTGCAGCATTTGCCCCATAGGCCGTCGTCACAAGAGCGAGTGCGGCAAGAAAGGTCCGTTTTGACATAGTGTTCATCCCAAATCATTAAGAGTTTAAGAAAATCAGAGTTGGCCTTGTGTCGGCCGCAATTGAGACCAGATCATGGCAAGGCAGAGACTTTCTTGAGGTTTTGCGAAGCCGCCCTTCCAGTCAAAAGTTGGTCACAGCAGAGCCTTATACTACTGATCTTCCCCTTTTTTAGGAGGACATTGGGTTTTCTAGGTGCTCGCAGTGCTAGGCTTGTACGTCACGAAAAAGGTAGCGACCAAACATCTTACCGTTGATAAGGCATGTTTCCCGTCATCAACATGGTTACCGAAAATACGCCGGGTCTTGGAATCACTCTGTACAGGGCTAAGCAGGCAAGTAACCGTCGTTGTAGATGTGCTGGCTCAATCCAGCCGATCCCCAAATTATGATGGTACACTCGGGGCCAACTCAACAAGCCATTCTTCAATATGTCTTTTCGCTTTTTATCAAATTCATTTTGGGTAATTGCACCATTGTCCGATGCAGCTTGCAGATATGTCAATTGTTGGCCGGTTGTGGTGGTCTGGATGTTTGTGGTGGTCGACCCTTTTCCGCAACCCGTGAGTCCGGCGCTGACGATAGCAACCATGGATTGGAGAGCGTTTTTCTTGACGATATTACGCCGCTACTAACGACACGAATGTCCGAACGATTGTTGCAGCTTGCTTACGCTGTCTTCAAAGCACAATGCCGAATTCTTAAATTAGTGTTGATGTGGCTCATCATCCAATGAGCCGTGGATCGCAAATAGGTCAAGGCCAGCGTCCTGTGCCTCGATCATGCGGTATCCTTCTTTGACACCTGCCTCGGTCAGCTCACGTGTAACAGTAAGAAGGGTATTGGCAGGCTGGCCATCGCATAACTCTGCCATCTGAGCGAGTTCGCCTTCAGCAACGCGGCGTGCTGCCTCCACAGAGGGGGCACCGTAGTGGCTAACATAATGGGCAGCGAGGAGGTCAACCAATACTGAAACCTCAGAGGGTTCAATCTTGGTGATGGCAACAACGGACACACGCCCGAATGTTTCCAGACCCAACCAGCCGTTGGAAAAGGCCTGGCGCGCCTTGCCGGTCAAGTCTCCCTCGGACCAGTTGGAAAACTCAAATCCGCCCGAAATGCACCACTCTCCGGTACGAGCCGGTGTGTGATAGATGTTCATATCGCTTTCATCAAAATGGATGGCGCGGGCGAGATAGGCGCCAGGTACATCGGTCAATTGTCGTCCTCCAACACAGAACTCAGCGGGATGAGATGGGTTGTTTCGGCGTCACGCAACAGCATGCCGAACCGTTCATCCACCCCCATGAATGTACCGCGCAGTTTGCTACTCACAATATCGCCGCCGATCCCATGTGCCAGTCCACGCCATTCCTCATGGAGCGGCGCAACCCCTTCGTCGGACCAGCGGTTGATCCAGACCAGTGTGTGACGCGCCCAGCTTTCCAGCAGGGCTTGCGCATCTACATCGGCACACCCTTCGGCATAGAGCGCGGTTTGATCCGGTGCATTGCCGGGATCGTCTGAGGCAGGCCAAAGCGGCAATTCAAGTCCTATCACCAACCAATCCGGTATCTCTGCCGGATCGCTACTGGCGGCCCGCGCCCGCAAACGACCACAGGTTGCGCCGTTCACCTTGATACCGCCCTGCCAATCCAGATGCACCGCAACTTCGGGCGGGGCGAGTGCGCCCAGAGCGTTCTGAAATCCGATACCACAGGCGGGTAACATCGCCATGGCGTCCTGCAGCGGCACCTCGGGCGCAAAGACGATTGCCGCGTGCAGCGCGTCAGCCCCAAGTGTATATACGACCAACCCCGCATCACATCCCATCGCCGCCTGCGCGATAGCTGCACCAAACGGATCATCCGAGACGGCGCGCCCGCTTAGGAGCGGTGGGAAGGTCGGTCCACTCATGCGCTGCCGTCCGCAATCATCGCGCGCGCCACTTTGCGAAAGGCCTGCGCCTGAGCGCTTTCGGGGCTGGACACCACAATGGGTGCCCCCCCATCCGCAGCCAGCCTGATATCAAGGTGAAGCGGGATTTCCGCCATCAGTGGCACACCCAGCTTTGACGCCTCCTTGGCAACGCCGCCGTGTCCAAATGTATGTTCCTCATGGCCGCATTTTGAGCAAATGTGCGTGCTCATATTCTCGATCATGCCAAGAATTGGCGTGCCAAGCTGATTGAACATGTCGATGCCCTTGCGGGCATCCATCAGGGCAACGTCTTGCGGGGTTGATACGATGATCACGCCGTTGAGTTCGGCCTTTTGCGCCAGTGTCATCTGAACATCTCCGGTGCCCGGCGGCAGATCAACCAGCAAAACGTCCAGCGCGCCCCATTGAACCTGCGACATCATCTGCTGCAACGCGCCCATCAGCATCGGTCCGCGCCAGACAACAGCCTGATCATCGTTGGTCATCAGACCAATCGACATCATGGTCACACCGTGATTGCGCATCGGCAGAATGGTTTTTCCGTCCGGCGAGGCAGGGCGCCCCGAGACGCCCAACATACGAGGCTGGGACGGACCATAGACATCCGCGTCCAGCAGTCCGACACGTCGCCCTTCGGCGGCCAGCGCACAAGCCAGATTGGCCGAAACGGTTGATTTCCCAACGCCGCCTTTGCCGGATGCAATGGCGATGATACGGTCAATGCCGGGAATTTTTTGCGGACCCTTTGGCTCGGCTGGGCGCGCGGGTTTCAAATCGGGTGGCGCTGATGGTGAGGTGTGTGCAGTCATGATGGCTGACACTGTCCCGATGCCGGGCAGGGCCTTCAAAGCTGTCTCAGCGGCGGCCCGCACAGGTTCCAGTTTCGGTGCCAGTGCTGGGGCCACTTCGAACACAAATCGGACATTGCTGTCCTCGACCGACAACGCCCTGACAAGCCCTGCTGCCATGATATCCTGATCGCTTTGTGGGTCCGAAATCGTTTTCAGGACCGCCAGAACCTCGTCTCTTGAGATGCTCACCCTAGCTGTCCTGTCCTGTAATTGTGCCGGTCACGACATGTTCCAAGTCGAGACCATCCACCGTCAGAACAATCTTGGCCTCGTAGCTTTTGCCAGCGCTTCCGGCCTCGCGCATCGCGCCTTCGATGGCCTGTTGTGATGTCACACCGACCTGTTTGAGGAACTTACGCATCGACATGTTGAATTCTTCGCTCATCTTTAGACTATCCTTATGGCTTGCTCATTTTGTTGACCGCGGACCCGCTATGCCCATAGGTTTGACCGGATTGGGGAGGAGGCTCTGGTGCGTATTTTGGTGTTCATTTGTCTGATCCTGTCGGTCTTGCCGCATCAGAGCAATGCACAAGACAAAATCATCCGTCTGATTATACCCGAGGCTTTGGAGACAACTGGTTTTCCAAGGTACTTTTTGCCGCGTTTTTCGCTCAAGACAGCGATCCGCATCAAACGGGTTGGCGAAAATGAAGCGGCTGATCTGGCGCTTAATACGCAAGGGCAGGGCGCGGCAGTATTTCAGGGACCAGACGTCCTCTGGCATCTGAACGTTGTCAATGACACGCCAGACGTACAGCGGTTTGTAACGTGGCTGGCGTCTGATGTCGGCAGCCGGACCATAACTGGGTTTCAGCCAGAAGGGGTTGCGCTGTTTGCACGTCCCACGGTTGAAGAACCCGAAGAAGATGCAATTGCGATATCCGGCGACGCTGCGCTCGGCGAAAAACTGTCGCTGACCAATTGCGGGCGCTGCCATGTGATCAACGAAACGAACCGAATGAAGGCCATCGGCTCGACCCCGTCTTTTGCGCTGCTGAGAACCTTTGAAGATTGGGACAGCCGGTTCCAGTCGTTTTATGTTCTCAAACCCCATCCTTCTTTTACTCAGGTCAAAGATGTGACGGACCCGTTTGATCCCGCGCGCCCGTCGCCGATTGTGCCGCTCAAGGTCACGACGGACGAGATTGACGCAATTCTCGCCTATGTGGCGACGATTGCACCGGCTGATCTGGGTGCGCCGCTGCAAAATCAATGATCCTTGCGCTTCGAGAAGTAATCCTCTGACGTGCGCACTTTGGGCTTTTCGCCTGCCGCAAACGGATTGTCATCCGAATGATATTGCGCCTGAATGCGGCAGTTGTCGCACATCTGGATCATCCGAGCCGCCGCTGCGCTTGCAAACATCGAATGCTTCCCAGCCAGTTTCTCAAGTATCCGTTCGACGGTAGATTTGACGCCAAACATCGCACCACATTCGACACAGGCAAAGGGTTCCTCTTCGTGCAGAACCACCTGATTAAATGCTGCATCAGTTAGGTTTAGCTGGGGCTTTAGTGTAATCGCTTGCTCCGGACAAATGTTGGAACAGAGGCCGCATTGCAAGCAGGCGTCCTCCTGAAACCGCAGCTGTGGCTGATCCGGATTGTCGCCCAACGCGCCGGACGGGCAAAGCGAAACGCAGGAAAGGCATAAGGTGCAGGCGTCGGTGTTCACTAAAACCGCACCGTAAGGCGCCGTATCCGGAAGGTCGATAACCGTGGCATCGGGCGCTAGTGCTTTAGCTGCCGTTCGGGTGACCTGCCTACGGGTGCCAATGGGCAGTATTGGAGCCACATCGGCATAGGGTGTTTCGACGTCAAACAACGCATCCGGCAAGGCATCAGGGTCTGCAAGATCGAGCAGTCGAATGAGTCGGCCTGAGACTACCCTTGCAAGTTCTGCCTCTTGTTCCAATGTGTTACGATCTGATGTTGAACTCAATATCAGATCAACCGTACTGAAACCTGCGCCGAGGGCGGCAAGCATTTCCGCGTGCCCAAACCCGGCAAGTGCAGATACTTCGAACGGGATAACGTCAGCTGGTAAACCACGCCCGAAACGTGCAGCCAAAGTGATCAACTCAAGCCCATAGTTGTCATCATGGACCAGCAGGCGGGGTGCGGTTCCGGCCTCGGCGCGATATGTTGAAGCCAACGTCTGGATCCGGCGAAACACTGTCTCAACCGAAGGGGCGTCATAGCTTATGGCGCCAGAAGGACAGAGAGCTGCGCATGCCCCGCAGCCTGCGCATATCATCGGATCAATGCTCACATGTTCCCCAGCTGAAGTGATAGCACCCGTTGGGCATGCATTCAGGCAGTTTGAGCATGCAGGCTGCTCTGCACGTGAATGAGCGCAAAGGGAGGGTTCAAGCCTGACATAGAGCGGCTTTTCAAAAGTCCCTACCAATTGGGATGCCTGCAATACTGCGGTGGCGACCGATGGGACATGGCGTGGGTCTGCTCGCAAGTATCCCTCGCGCTTTTGCGGCGCGGGAAACAGGGGCGTGTTCCCACTAAGATCAAGAATGATATCGCATTGCGACGTCGCGCCGTCTTTTGGGGCGCTGAAAGCAGGGGAACCACGCCCGCCCGGTTCAATTTCCTGGACAGCGTCAAGCTGTAGTTGGAACCCGCCAAGCGCACCGGTCGCATGGGTCAATGTGCCAAGGATAACATCAAATTCAATCTCTGTCGGAGGCGCGGTAGGCTTGGTCAGTAAGACTGTCACACTAAGCGTGCCCTGCAAGTCGCGCGCCGCGTTCATAGCAATATCACCAGCGCCAATGATCAGGCAGGTGCCTTCTGATACCACATCAAGCGTCTTGGCATCGGGCATGACCAGAAGTGCTTCGGCCGTAAGGGCGGCCATTTTGGGTAGTTTCGAGGCCGGGTCATCTGACCATCCGGCCCGATCTCGCAGATCGACAAATCCGGGCATATCCGCCCCGATTTCGTCAGCGAGTTCCTCAAAGCGTGCGCGCTCCTGCTGGCACGCGATGATTGCATCGCCGGCCGCAATTGCAGCGGCAGCACTGTCCATCTGCGTTGTGCATAGACTGGTATGCAGCTTTGAGCAGACCATTCCGGTCGCATGTCCAAGTGCATCGCCATCTATGCTTTGACTTCCTATACAATCACATAAAATCAAGTTCTTAGGCATTGAGATTAACTTTTCCATTCTTCGAAAAATGCCCGGTCCACTTGCGGGATTCCGGGCAAATGTAGGCACGGATTTGCGGTGTCGTAAACCGCAAAAAGATGTCGGTGCCTGTCAAAACGATCTCTAAAAGAGCCGCAAGCCGGTCGAATCAATCGTGCCTTGACATACAGATCATACAGGCACCCAAGCAGGGTCGGGGACAATTCGTCCATTTGGGTAACCAAAGGCCCCGCGGGGCCCCCAATTTGTCCAGTTCGAGCGCCAACAGCGAAAAATTCTCGAAATTGCTTTGCAGAACGGCGAAGTTGGTCCAGCATAGAGAAGACTATTGGCTAAAGCTTTCGGGGAGGAGCTTTGATCCACAATCCAAACCAGTACAAGACGATGCCGATAGGCGTTATCCTGCGCCGAGCGCCGGGCGTCACCCGCTGGGCGAAATGGTCTTGGTCGGTCGTCTCAGTCCTACCAGGCGCTGCAGCTTCGGAATGGCGTATATTGCGCGAAGAAGAAGGAATCACGGATTACCACATTTCGACGCCGGTTCTTGAGTTGCATGGCGCCGATTCTGAGGCCTATCTGACGGGGCTATCGGATCGAGTGCCAGCGGTTTATGTGGTTTTGCGTCAAACTGAGGACGCGGACAGGCCCTATAGTGTACTCCTTGTGACGGCCTCACCCTATGAGGCGCAGGATTATGCGGATAACGGGGATGATCTGGTCGAGAAAGTCGCGATGCCGGACGGGCTGATCGCCTGGGTGCGGGACTTTGCGCAAGCCTACTATCAGGAAGAAGTTTTTGTGAAGCGCCGCCGCGACAAGCATCGGACAGACAAAATTGACGATGGGGTCGGAGATGCGCGTATAGCACAGCTCACGGACGTATACCGCGCGCCTGCTAAATCGACCCGCAAGGAGCAGGTGCATTGAGCCAAGCTGCCCCCCAACGCAACTTCTGGTCTGATCGCAAAGCACGGGTGCTGGCGGAGCAGCAGGCCGAAGAACAAGCCGTCGTCGCTGAAGTCGAAGCTACGGAACTGGCGGAACAAGAAGCCAAGAGCGACGAAGTTCTGCTGGAAGAACTGGGGTTGCCCGATCCGGATGAACTGAAGCTGGGCGATGACATCAAGGGTTTCATGTCCAAGGCCGTGCCCGATCGCCTGCGTCGCCGCGCCTTGCGACAGTTGTGGCGGCTGAACCCGGTATTGGCCAATGTTGATGGTCTGGTGGATTACGGCGAAGATTTCACCGACAGTGCGACGGTCATTGAGAATCTGCAGACGGCCTATCAGGTCGGCAAAGGCATGTTGAAGCACGTCGAGGAAATGGCTCGTCAGGCTGAAGCAAGGCTCGAAGTTCAGGCCGAGAACAGCGAAGATGTCGCGATAGAGGATGAAGCCGCTGAAGCCGATGTCGAGGCCGCCGAGCCCCACGAAGAGCAATCCGATACGCCTGAACCCCTAGTCAGGGACGACGGGGCCACGGACTTGGAATTGGACGCAGACGTTGCGAATGGCACACCCCGCCGTATGCGTTTTCACTATGCACAATCCCCGGGGGCTTGCGCATGAATGCGGCTGCTGATCTTCCTGCAATGAGTGCCGAGGACCGGCTGCGCGCCGATCTTTATAACTATCTGGGCCTGATGTTGGCCGGTCCGCCGGATCAGGTGTTGCTGGATCAGACTGCAGCACTGACCGGGGATGACAGCGAACTGGGGCAGGCCATATCGACGCTCGCGCGGGTCGCCAAAGTGTCCAAGCCCAAGGCCGTGGAGTCCGAGTTCAATGCGTTGTTCGTCGGATTAGGCCGGGGCGAACTCCTACCCTATGCAAGCTATTACCTGACCGGGTTTCTGAACGAGAAACCGCTTGCAGCGCTGCGCCGTGATATGGCGGCGCAAGGTGTAACCCGTGCGCCAAATGTGTTTGAACCCGAAGATAACATTGCCTCGATGATGGAAATCATGGGCGGCATGACGGTCGGGCGTTTTGGGACCGCGACTGGGTTGGACGCTCAAAAACAGTTTTTCAACAAACATGTCGGGCCGTGGGCCGGGCATTTCTATTCGGATTTGGAAGCAGCGAAGAACTCAGTTCTCTATGCCTCTGTCGGCGCGGTCGGCAAGGCATTCATGGAGATCGAGCGTGAAGCATTTCGAATGATTGCGGATTGATCCGCTTTAATCGGCAGGGTGACCTGCCACAACAACAGGAAGGGACACTTTCCATGACCAAGAAGACCGAAGACGGCACAAGTCGTCGCGATTTTCTCAAACTGGCGGGCACAGCGGCGCCCGCTGCGGTGGCGGCAGTTGCCGTCAGCGGCACGGCTGCAGAAGCGCAGCCCGTTGATCTGGCATCGGACAAGATGCAGGACACCACGCACACGCGTGCCTATCTCGACAGCGCCCGGTTCTGAACCGGACGCCAATATTGTCCAACGACGACTGGTTGCGTGACGCCCGACTGTCAGCGGATTTCCTTAGGGAGGAATAACTATGCTTAGGAAAAAGACCAACGGGGTTGCGCGACGCTCCCAGCGGACAAGTATCCTGTCAACAATGTCTGAGACATCTGTTGACCGCCGTGCATTCTTGCGCGGTTCCGGTCTTGCCATTGGTGGTCTGACTGCAATTGCTGCCACAGGTGGCACGGTCACTGCGGCAAATGCGCAAACAGCAGCAAACACTGCTGTGGAAACCGTGAAATCGGTTTGTACCCACTGTTCAGTTGGCTGCACGGTAATTGCCGAAGTCGACAATGGAGTCTGGACCGGACAGGAACCCGGCTGGGACAGCCCGTTTAATCTGGGCGCACATTGTGCCAAGGGCGCGGCAGTGCGTGAACATGCACACGGAGAACGCCGTCTTAAGTATCCGATGAAGCGCGAAGGTGGTGAGTGGAAACGCATCAGCTGGGAAACCGCGATCAACGAGATCGGCGACGGTATGAACACAATCCGCGAAGAAAGCGGACCGGATTCTGTTTACTGGCTAGGATCAGCCAAACACAACAACGAACAGGCCTACCTGTTCCGCAAATTTGCCGCTTACTGGGGGACAAACAACGTCGACCATCAGGCGCGTATTTGCCACTCAACCACCGTCGCAGGTGTTGCCAACACATGGGGCTACGGCGCCATGACCAACAGCTACAACGACATTCATAACTCCAAGGCGATATTTATCATCGGGGGTAACCCTGCTGAGGCGCACCCGGTCTCGCTGTTACACCTGCTGAAAGCCAAAGAGCAAAACAATGCACCGGTGATCGTTTGTGACCCACGTTTCACACGCACGGCGGCCCATGCGGACGAATATGTCAGGTTCCGGCCCGGCACGGACGTCGCACTTGTCTGGGGTATCCTCTGGCACATTTTTGACAACGGTTGGGAAGACAAAGAGTTCATCCGGACCCGTGTCTGGGGAATGGACCAAATTCAGGAAGAAGTACGTAACTGGACCCCGGAAGAAGTTGAACGCGTCACCGGCGCACCCGGCGAACAATTGCGCCGCGTTGCACGGACGTTGGCCAACAACCGCCCCGGTACCGTGATCTGGTGCATGGGTGGCACGCAGCACACCAACGGTAACAACAACACACGTGCGTATTGCGTGCTGCAACTGGCGCTGGGGAACATGGGTACATCCGGTGGCGGAACCAACATTTTCCGTGGCCACGACAACGTTCAGGGTGCTACCGACCTTGGTGTTCTCAGCCATACTCTGCCCGGCTACTACGGTCTGAAACCCGGTTCTTGGGCCCATTGGGGTCGTGTCTGGGATGAAGACATGGATTGGCTGAAAGGTCAGTTCGCAACCGTCAAAGGTGCCGACGGAAAAGATTCAAACCTGATGAACCTCACCGGTATTCCTGTGTCACGCTGGATTGATGGCGTGCTGGAAGATCCTGATAACATGGACAATCCTAACAAGGTGCGTGCCATGGTGCTTTGGGGGCATGCGCCGAATTCGCAGACCCGACAAAAGGAAATGAAGACGGCAATGGAACAACTGGACATGCTGGTCGTGGTCGACCCATATCCGACGGTTTCCGCCATTCTGCATGACCGCGAAGACGGGGTTTATCTGTTACCGGCCTGTACCCAGTTTGAAACACGTGGCTCTGTCACCGCGTCAAACAGGTCGTTCCAGTGGCGCGACCGCGTTGTGGAGCCGCTGTTCGAAAGTCTGCCGGATGAGGTCATCATGGCTAAGTTCGCCAACAAGTTCGGGTGGGCAGATCGCTTCTTCCGAAATATCGAAATGGAAGACGCCGAAACGCCGAATGTTGAAAGTATCACACGTGAATTCAACAAAGGCATGTGGACGATTGGTTATACAGGTCAGGATCCCGACCGGATCAAGACCCATATGGCCAATCAACACACATTCGACAGAACCACATTGCAAGCGATCGGCGGACCCGCAGACGGGGACTACTACGGTTTGCCGTGGCCTTGCTGGGGCACTGCCGAAATGGGCCATCCCGGCACACCAAACCTCTATGACATGTCCAAACGTGTCTCAGAAGGTGGTCTGACGTTCCGCGCCCGGTTTGGCGTAGAACGTGATGGTGACAATCTGCTGGCCGAAGGTGTCTACAGCAAAGATTCGGATATTCAGGACGGATACCCTGAGTTCACGATGCAGATGCTGATGGATCTGGGCTGGGACGGCGATCTTACGGATGACGAGCGCGCTGCAATAGATGCTGTGGCAGGTCCAAAGACCAACTGGAAAACCGACCTGTCGGGCGGCATCCAGCGGGTAGCGATTGCCCATGAATGCGCGCCCTTTGGCAATGCCAAGGCCCGTGCCGTTGTGTGGACCTTCCCCGATCCGATACCTGTTCACCGCGAGCCGCTTTATACAAACCGGCGCGATCTGGTCGAGGATTACCCCACTTACGAGGATCGGAAGTTCTATCGTCTTCCAACCATGTATGCCTCGATCCAGAAAAACGACTTTTCCAAGGATTATCCAATGATCCTGACGTCAGGTCGTCTTGTGGAGTATGAGGGGGGCGGGGATGAATCCCGGTCCAATCCATGGCTGGCGGAACTTCAGCAGGACATGTTCGTCGAGATCAACACCCGTGACGCTAACAATCTGGGTGTTCGCGATGGCGCGCAGGTCTGGGTGGAAGGCGCGGAAGGATCCAAGGTCAAAGTGATGGCCATGGTGACCAATCGCGTCGGCGAAGGCGTTGCCTTTATGCCGTTCCACTTTGGCGGGCACTTTGAAGGAGAGGACAGGCGGTACAAGTATCCCGCCGGCGCCGATCCCTACGTGCTTGGCGAAAGCTCGAACACGGCACAAACCTATGGCTATGATTCAGTGACACAGATGCAAGAGACCAAGGCCACTCTTTGCAAAATCTGGTCAGCATAAGGGAGTATGAGAGATGGCAAGAGCTAAGTTTCTCGTCGATGCTGAACGCTGCATTGAATGCAATGCCTGCGTAACAGCCTGTAAGAACGAGCATGAAGTGCCATGGGGCATCAATCGCCGGAAGGTCGTCACCATCAATGATGGCGATCCGGGTGAACGATCGATCTCGGTGGCGTGCATGCACTGTTCAGATGCGCCCTGTATGGCGGTTTGTCCGGTCGACTGCTTCTATCAGAACGAAGAAGGTGTCGTACTGCACTCCAAGGACTTGTGCATTGGCTGTGGTTATTGCTTCTATGCGTGCCCGTTCGGCGCGCCGCAGTACCCGCAGGCGGGCAATTTCGGGTCGCGCGGCAAGATGGACAAATGCACCTTCTGCGCTGGCGGGCCCGAGGAAAACAACTCGACCGCAGAGTTCGCCAAGTATGGTCGCAACCGGATTGCAGAGGGTAAACTGCCTATCTGTGCCGAAATGTGTGCCACTAAAGCTTTGCTCGCCGGGGACGGCGATATTGTCTCGGGCATTTACCGCGAACGTGTTGTTGCACGCGGTTTCGGATCCGGTGCATGGGGTTGGGGCACAGCCTACGATCAAAAAGGCGGCTAAGGCCGGTTAATGGCCTCGCGCCATTATGATACAGCATGGGGCGGTTCACTTTGGGCCGCCCTGTGTTGCTGACGTAAAACTACCCGTGTTCGGGTCCTGACAAAATCCTGAGGAGCCGCGCAATGGCCCGCACATTGATTGCACCCGTTTTCGGATTGATCCTGAGCGTCCTGCTAGGCACTGCGATGCTGGCACAGGATACTCCAGAGGTTGATCGCACCGCCACGGGCGGGGCCCAAACCCTGGAAGACATCATGGCGCGCCAACGCGGTGAGCCCATTGACGACGCATTTCGCAGCGGCACGACCGGCGACCCGGACAGTGCAGCTGGCATGGCCAACCAATTAGGCACTTTGGGTGGATCTTCTGACCCTGATTTATGGCGCGCGTTTCGATACGGCTCGGCTGATATCACTACGCAGGCGCGAGGACCTGCGGCGAATGTGCTGGTTCAGGACGGCGGCATGTGGTGGCTGACATTTCGCGAGGGACCGCTGAACCGATATGGTGCCTATTTGCTGGGCGGAACACTGGTGCTGCTGGCGCTGTTCTTCCTCATCCGGGGCCGTATCCGCATTGATGGCGAAAAAACCGGCCAGACCATCACGCGCTTCAAGCCAATTGAACGGTTTGCTCATTGGCTGATGGCGGGATCGTTTATCCTGCTCGCGATCACTGGGCTGGTGTCCTTGTTCGGGCGAAAAGTCATGATCCCGCTCTTTGGGCATGAGAGCTTTTCAGTGCTGGCGATCGGATCCAAATGGGTTCACAACAACGTCTCTTGGGCTTTCATGCTGGGTCTGACAATGGTGTTTTTTATGTGGGTTCTGCACAACATACCCAGCCGCACCGATCTGAAGTGGATCGCGCAGGGGGGTGGTATCTTCAAAAAAGGTGTGCATCCGCCTGCCGGTAAATTCAATGCCGGGCAAAAGCTTATCTTCTGGGCGGTTATTTTGCTCGGCGCGTCTATATCGCTAACAGGTCTGTCGTTGTTGTTCCCCTTTGAACTGCCGATGTTTGCCAAGACCTTTGATGTGCTCAACTCGACTGGCTTGCCACAGCTGCTTGGATTTGGAGAGCTTTCAACCGTTCTCGCCCCCCATCAGGAAATGCAATACGCTCAGTTGTGGCACGCGATGGTTTCACTTGCACTGATGGCAATTATTTTTGCCCATATCTATATCGGATCTGTTGGCATGGAAGGCGCCTACGATGCGATGGGATCAGGAGAGGTTGAAGAACAATGGGCGCGCGAGCACCATAGTCTGTGGGTGGATAGCGTGAAAGAAAAACAGACGCAGGCGCCCGCAAATGGGACACCCGCCGAGTGAGGCGGGCAGGGAAGAGATGATATGAAAGCTATGCTTTTGGCCTTTGCTTTAACCGTCGTGATTGCGGTGGGTGCTTTTTACTCGTTGCAGGAAATCGGTTTTTCTGCCGAGGATCAAACCAGTGGGGCTGACGTCAGGCTGGACGAGTGATCACCGCAAAGACCACGCCGCCCGATGCCGACGCGTACGGCGAAAGCCTGTCACGTGCATCGATCCTGATCGTCGATGACGAACCGGGCATGCGCAATTTCCTGTTCAAGATACTTGGGCCGCGCTGCAAACGGGTTGAACAAGCGGACAGCGCCGCTGCGGCAGCAAAGCTGCTGGATACCAACTATTTCGATCTGGTCATTCTTGATAATATCATGCCGGGTAAAACCGGGCTCGACTGGTTGCGCGAACAACGCATGGTTGGATTTTTTGGCGATGCTATCCTGATCACGGCTTATGCCGACCTTGAAACTGCAATCACCGCTCTGCGCGCTGGCGTTGCCGATTTCGTGCTAAAGCCATTTCGAGCCAATCAGATCACAAATGCGGTTGCCCGTACACTGGATCGTCAGAAACTTCGGCGCGAAAACTACCTGCTGCGGCACGAACTGCTGGCCGGTGGGTCGGATGTGCGCGGCCGATTACTTGGGGCATCGCCGCAAATTAGCAGCGTGCGCGAACTTCTGGTCAGGATGGCATTGCTTCCGACTTCAGTACTGTTCACCGGAGCCAGTGGAACTGGCAAAGAAGTGGCTGCACGCACATTGCATTCGCTATCTGATCGCGCGGATCAGCCTTTTGTACCCATAAACTGCGCTGCGATTTCACCGGACCGCATAGCAGAAGTGCTGTTTGGCGCTGTTGACGATGGGGACCAGCGCAAAGAAGGTCTGTTTATGCATGCGGACGGCGGCACGCTGTTTCTGGATGAAATTGCGCAGCTGCCGCCTCAGGTACAGGCAACTCTGCTGCGGGTGCTGGAAGATCACCGCATCCGTCCGTCGGGCTCTGAACGTGAAGTACCGCTTAACCTGCGTATCCTGTTCGCGACAAATGCGGACCTGCATGCCGAGGTCGACGCAGGGCGGTTCCGTGCGGACCTTTATCACCGGATCAATATTGTGAATATCGAGATGCCCACGCTCAAAGATCGCGCTGACGACGTTGTCGAACTGGCGGCGCTGTTTATGGGGCAAATTTCACGCAGTCTTGGCATGCAGTCGCTGGAACTGAATGATCGTATCCTTTTGAACCTGCGCCGCTACGACTGGCCCGGGAATGTGCGCGAGCTGCGCAACTTGATTGAGCGATCCGTCATTCTGGGAGAGTTTCCACAGGAGTTTGCAGGTTCTGGCAGCGTAGCCGGTGCCGAGGCTGCGGATTCGCTTGAACTGGTTGAGCAGCGCCACATCCTGCATGTGCTGGATGCCTGTGGCGGCAACCGGGCAGAGGCTGCACGCAGGCTGGGTGTGTCACGCAAAACCATAGATCGCAAATGCGCCATGTGGGACAGCTAAAGCGCTTCGGGCTAAATATCATTTGGACACACGTTGGCTCTCACTTCGGTCGAACGCGCAATTCGATTCCGAATGTCTCGCTGCAAACCCGAAATTCTTTATTGACGGCACACAGCTCAGATTGACGTCTTAGATTGAGGCTGCGACTACCGCGTCGACTTCTATTTCGACAAGCCATTCTGGATTCACAAAACGGTCAATCGCCATGATCGTATCTACAGGGCGCGCATCCTGACAGTAGGCTTTTCGTGCCTCAATCGCCTGCTTCCAATTGTCGATATCGGTCAAAATCACACGCGTGCGAACGATGTCATGAAGTCCTGATCCTGCCTCTTCCAGCGCAGACTTGATGATTTCAAAGCACTGTTTTGTTTGAAGGAAAACGTCATCCACTCCTACAGTATTGCCATTCGAGTCGACCGGAGCAGTGCCTCCAACAGCAATGAATTGCCCAACCCGAACTGCGCGGCTGAAACCGACAACGGCCTCCATTGGATTTCCGTTTGAAATCAATTCTCTTTTTTGCGTCACAAATTGTACTCCCTAAACTCCAACTCAAAGCGTAACCGAAAACTGGGTGCGTGTCTCATCGGCCCTACCTTCAGCCAAAGTCGGTTTTGTCCCGTTAAACGGTCGTTTGAAGCGTCTGCCCGGAACTCAATTTTAATAGGATGATATTGTTTTTTCTGACTTGGAGTCTCTGAATCACAGGCCTTCCGTTGAAACTTGAAACGGAGATACAAAGCCTCTCCCTTCATTCGAACGCGCATTTTGAGTCCGATTGTCTCGGGGCAAACCGGAAGTGCTTTGGCCGAAGGATCCTAGGCGGCCATTCTGCTATGTGCTGCGGGCAGCCAGACGGTGAATACTGCGCCGCCGCCTGCCTGGTTTCTGGCGGTAATCAGCCCCCCAGCGCGCTGAATAAGGGTCTGACTTATCGACAGACCCAGTCCCGTGCCTTCGCCGGGTTTTGTCGTGAAGAAGGGGTCGAACACCGTGTCTATGATTTCTGCAGGGATGCCGGGGCCGCTATCTTCCACCACCAGCGCGGCACCGCTGCGTCCTTCATGATGTTTCGGAAACACGCTCAGGTGCAATGCGCCTTCGCCTTGCATGGCCTGCAAGGCATTGATGATCAGATTGATGATGACCTGTTGCAATTCGCCGGGATCAATCTCGACATCGGGGGCGGGCTCAAAGCTCCGGACAACTTCGGTTTCGCCTTGACCAATGCCGTAACCCACAAGTACAAGGCAATCTTCGACAACGCCGTCCAATGCCACAGCTTCCCGTTGGGTGCCAAATTCGCTGGGGCGGGCGAATTGAAGCAATTTACCGACAATTGCCGCTATCCGCTGCACCTGCCGGTCAATTAAACCAAGTTCGGTTTCGACCGGTTCCGACTGTTCTCCCAAAATTTCGCGCATGACATCGACGTTGCCTTGGATGACGGCGACCGGGTTGTTGATCTCATGTGCGACCCCCGCTGTGATTTCGCCGATGGATGCCAGTTTCTCTGACATGACCAGTTGCTGGAAGGTGTTTTCAAGTTTCTTGTTGGCGGCCTGCAATTCTTCTGTGCGCTGATCGACACGCGTGTTCAGTTCATCCGCCCAGTCGCGCAGTGTGCGGTCCCGGTCGCGCACCTGATCGAGCAGCGTATCAAGGTGAAAGGCAACCTGACCAATCTCATCCCGCGTTCCAGTGGGTCCGATGCGCGCGTCGAGGTCGCCAGCCTCGACAAGGCTCATGGTTTTGGTCATGCGTTCAAGCGGCGCGAAAATGCCGCGCGCCAAACGCAAAAACAAGGGTACTGACAGGGCTACAACCGCCAGAAAGGCGATGAAGACCGACCAGTAAGCCGATGTTTTTGCCGCCTTAAACGGCGCTTCGAGAAAGCCGACGTATAACATGCCAACGCGTGTGCCAAAGCTGTCTTCGATCGGTAGATATCCCGAAATGTACCAGTCATTGACGACAAAAGCGCGGTCGAGCCATGTGCGCCCCTCGTCCAACACTGTGCCGCGTACCGCAGCAGACACGCGCGTTCCAAGTGCACGCACGTCTTCGAACAGACGCACGTTTGTGCTTACGCGAACGTCCTCGAGAAACAGGGTCGCCGTCCCTTGCCGATCCTCGGTTGTGTCCGTTACGCGGTAGACAAGATCGTTAATCGTGTCGATGAAACCAAGGTTCCGATTCAACAGCGTTCCGCCAACCAACACACCCTCGTGTCCGGCAACATCAACATGGGTTGCAGTATGCACGATCATGCCGCGATCTTCGTCGGTGCGGATTGTGGGTACTGCAGCTTCGGTTTCAATCAGCGGAATGAGCGCGCGATCGGCCATTGCAGGGGACACTTCACTCAAGTCATTCGGTTGAAATATATCGATGGCCGCATGTGATCCACCTTGCGCGGCGTCTTTAACAACGGGCCATCTGATACTGTTTGCGTCGCTCAGCGGATAGAAGTGCAGAAAATCAAGGCCCAGTTTATCGCGATAGACTTCAAGTTGCTGGTCAAGCGTGCCTGAGTTTGATGTGAGTATGTCTGCAAAACGGGTAGACTGAGCAAGGCTCTGTACTTCGGTTTCACTAGTGTCGAGAATACGCTGCAGATATTGTTCGGCGATACGCAGGTCACTCGCCACATTTGCGATCAGGAGCGAGTCATATCTTGCAGCCCATCGGCTTATTCCAACACCCAGCATCAAAGGTAGCAAGACGACAAGGGGCAACAACGCCAGGATCAAAAGGCGAAGTCGAACCGAAGTCATTGCGCCGGGTCCATCAGTTGGGGTCCTTTGGCCAATTGCGAAACAACTAAACCATGTGCGGTCATCACGCGCAATTTCGTTTTGAATGGGTCACCTGTCCCGACAATGACAATACGGTTGATGCGATTTGTCTGTTTTGGTCTCAAGTTGTGCCGCGCCTTCCACCAACGTTGATATTGACCCTTGCAGCATGACGGGATCAACGGAATCATGGGTCATGGATAAAATCAATGACCCCAAGCCGACTGGTTATGACCTTGATGAGCAGGTTGGGTTTTTGCTGCGTCGCGCGACACAGCGGCATCTGGCGCTTTTTGCCGATCAAATCCGCAATCTTACACCGACGCAGTTTGCCGCATTGGCGAAGCTTTGCGAGATGGGGCCAACGTCGCAAAATGCACTGGGGCGCGCGACGGCGATGGATGCCGCGACGATAAAGGGTGTGATCGACCGGTTGCGCAAGAAAGGCATGGTTGCGTCCACGCGAGATATTGAAGATCAGCGCAGGATTATTGTTGAGATCACCGCCGCGGGGCGGGCCCAATTTGAACAAGACCGGATCAAGGCGCATGCTATTACGGCAAATACGCTTTCACCCCTCAGCGCGAAAGAACGGAAACGCTTTTTAGCGTTGTTGGCCCGTCTGAGCTGAGGTAAGATGTTCACTTTTTGGAAAACGTAACCAAAACAAGTCAGTATCGGCTTGGTTTTTTGGTCGTATCGAGGCCGATTATCAAACTAGGAAGCAGCTGACCGGTCATACCCACCGCATTGTGTGTCCCAATGTGTAAGGCATGTGAAAGCCTATTTTCAGCCAATAGCTCAATTCGAGATATCGATTAACTTATTGCTATTTAATATTTTAATGGTGCCCGGGGACGGATTTGAACCACCGACACGAGGATTTTCAGTCCATCCAGGTATTGAATTACTAAATTGCCTTATAAACGTTTCCACAACGTAAACGAGATACTCTTGTAGAGCACTGATTCTACGTTTTCCATAATCGATCTTCAGCGATGCGATGGAATAACCCTGTACAGACGCGAAAAAGCCTGAGAATCGTCACCTGCAAGCCGAAGTCGTCCGAAGCCTTTTCCGCGGCATGGCGGGAGCGATCCGACAGATGACCCAACGAGAGCAGCATGGCGAGCGTTTGCCTGGTATGGACGAGGCGTAGCTCGCTGGCGGCAAAAGGACGAT
>JBDVOA010000023.1:0-15198 GCA_039969355.1 Paracoccaceae bacterium | reverse complement strand
ACCCCCCGGGTCACCTCGAACATTGTCCCTTTTGCTGTTAACTGACTACCCGACCAAATTTGTGCATTTTAAATTTCAGTTTCGGCGCGAGTTCAAAACAGATTAGGGTCGAGGACAATTAACTGACTCAAAGCGGCCATTGGCTGCAATCTGCACGAAGGTCTGCTATGCGGGACATTCCTGCCATCTGAGCGGTAAACTCGAACGGCTGTTTTGTCTGTGCCGAGACCTTGGTAGGACTCCTCCAACGCGGCGTCTCGACGAAAATCAAAGCTACTGTTTTTGTGACTCGTTCATCTGGATAAACTTTGCCACCGTGTGGCCAATCATCATACTGGGTGCATTCGTATTGGCGGAAGTGATTTGTGGCATGACCGAGGCGTCAGCGACCCAAAGCCCGTCGACCTGCTTTACCTTCAGATCAGGTGCTACGGGTTGTGAGCCTAAGCCCATGGCGAGCGTTCCTACTGGGTGATAGGCGGTGGCACAGTTTTTGCGAACGTAGTCCTCGATCTCATCATCGGTGCTTACCGATTGCGCCGGGTGAACCTCGGGCGCATTGTGCATGTCAAATGGTGCGCTAGCGAGGATAGTGCGGAGCCTTTTGAAACCAGCCACCAGAACTGCTAGATCAGCAGGATCGCGCAGAATGCCAAGGTCAATGTTAGGGGCATCTTGCGGGTTGCTCGATGTAAGTGAGAGCCGGCCACGTGACACAGGGCGGCACACACAAACATCAGCGATAAAGCCCGATCCCAAAGTGATTGTCTTGCCTCGGTAGCCCCTCATGTAAGGGGAGAAGTGAACTTGAACATCGGGGCGTTTGTCCCCATCCGCGCCGATAGGTGCTGCTCTAAAAAATGCACCAGCTTCGACAAAGTTCGACGTCATGCGGCCCTTGCGAGTAAATAGCCACTGGAATGGCGACAGCATCCATGCGGGCATCTGACGGGCCGTCAATCCATACCCAGAATGTGGGCCTGCATGATGGACACCCACTGCCGGATGGTCATGCAAATTCGCGCCAACACCGGCCGCGTCGTGGATCACATCAATGCCCATATCCGTGAGGTGTTTGGCGGGCCCAACGCCTGATCGCATCAAAATTGAGGGCGATCCGATGCTTCCTGCGCTCAGAATAATACCGCGCCGCGCACGGATACTACGGCCATCCGTAAGGGCAACAATTCTTGCATGATTGTCCTCAAAGCCGATCTTGTCGACGTTCGCGCCAGTCAAAACTTCACATCGGCCTGACTGCTGCGCAGGGCGCAGAAATGCATCGGCAGCGGACCACCGCCTGCCATTGCGCATATTGGTATGAAACACGCCCGCGCTTTCACGTTCGGGCGTCGGTGGTGCCAAACCGTTAGACCCAAGGGTTCGCCCGAAGGCCTCGGATAGGGAATGTGGATCAGGAAGGCGTTGTGGTTGAATTGCGGCTTCGATCTGTTCAAAATTCTGAGCAACACTCGCCGTGTCCCAACCCGGCAAGTTCCAAATGTCAAAGTCATCCTGCCTGCCGCGAAACCAAACCATAGAGTTGATTGAGCTTGATCCACCAACCATGCGCCCACGGCTGACCTTCACATGGCGGCTGGCTGCACCCTCTTGGGCAGACGAGCTGAAACGCCAATCGCGCCCGCTGCCCATTGTATAAAGGAGCCCGAAAGGCACTTTAACCTGTGGCACGGCGTCTGATGGCCCGGCTTCCAGCACGCAAACGGTCCCGACATTTGCGTCACACAAGCCATTGGCGGCCGCGCAACCGCCAGATCCTGCACCAATTATGATATAATCGAATTCCATGTCATCAATCCAAATCTGTGGGTTAAAGACGCCTCATCGCCGAACTGAGTATGTCAACAATGCGGACGCCAAGCCTATTGCAATTGGAATGTCGGCAGGAACTGTCGACATTCTGTTGCCTAACACGAGACACATCGTCTCAAATGTCGGTAAAGCAATCGGGGTTCTCACCCTACGAGCCTTGCCAATGTGGCAACGGATCATATCCCAGCTGCAGCAAAACATGCGGGACATCAACAAATACCCAGTTCTCGACAAGAAGGTCATTCTCTCGCCGCCACCAGTCACAGACACGCATGAATACCCGCTCTTGCGTGGGTCCTTGCCCTAGGAATAGCTTCACGTTGACACCGGTTAAGGATGGCCAACCGCCCGAGCACGTATAATTTCCCTCACCATATCTTGTGAAGTGCTTGGTCATCCCGTTGCCCTTGGACCCGCCAGACCATCCGTCAAATTGGGACTCGAATGGAACTTGAAACGATGCAAACTCCTCAATGCCGACAAAGCTTCCAAACGCACCCGGACCGTACCACATCATATTGTCGTACCAGTAAGGTCGCCATGCTTCGTCTTTGGTCGCAAGACCTGCAAGCATGTCCGTCACAATCTGGTAGCTGCGCTGCCCTTCGGCGGGATCAGGCGCATCTGTGATAACGCCGTCGCGGGTTGCGGGGCCGTGAATCATTCCAGTGTGTCCACGCGACAGGCCGGGGCCCATGGTCAAGGGCCATTGGTTGCACGAGATCATCAACTCGGGAATGTCGAGATAGATATAGCTTTCGACAGCTTTTCCGTCCTCAATGCGATGAAACTCTCCATAGCGCAGATAGCTGAGCGTGCCGGTTGCCTTGAGGCCGATCCAGTCTTGCGCAAAGCGCCCTACGTAGTAGCCCGTGGAACTGATCCAATCTTGCCCATCAAATTGGCCAGCCATGAAAATGTCGTCGCGCCTGTAAAGCCCCTCGAACGAGTGTTGTAACGGACGCAGGAATTTTTCGAGGTACGTGTCTGCCCCTTGCAGTTCATTGAACGGGTGGACAACGTTGATGTTGGCGTCTGCAGCAAAGAATGCGGCAACTGCGCCAGAAAAATTGTTTGGATGCTTGAGTGCCTCTGCGTACCGCAGATAGAGTGAACGGTCATGTGATGACATGATATTTCCTTTTGAATGCTTGATGTGGCGGGTCGGGTTACTTGTGACCTGGACCCGCACGCATTCTGGAAAAAGGAATACGACCCGGACGCCTTGAACGCACTGCAACCAAACGCAGGGTTGCGTTTTTGGCAGATGATTGCACAGAAAGAAGGCTCTTTGGTCCCATAGCGCGACGGTAACGCTTTCGACGTAGTGAGCAAGGACAAATTTTAGGTGCGCGATGCCGCTGCCATGAATGATATGGGTTAAAGGGCCACTGCCATGTCTGCGTCGCCCGATCGAGCAGAATGATCAAAGCCGACCTTCGCGCGGCTTGCAGCATTCGTCAAAGAGGGCTCAAAGCAGCCATTCGCTGCGCTTGTCACGAACGACTGGTTCAGGGATCGGTGCTTTTTCGCTGCGCCACCTTAAAGGCCACGACGTTCTCAAACCCCTGACATTGGGCCGCTAGTTGCTCAGCGTCGGCACGTGAAAGCCCGCCGTCGTACTCGGCAATGGCGGCACGTTCCTCGAATATCTCAACATCGGGAGGGACCCTATTCACCCTATTCGTGCTATTCTTTGCGGTAACCTTCTCAGGAATAGGCTGAATAGGGTGAATAGGGTTGCCCTCCATTTCAGCCAGAACCGCATGTGCATCAAAATATCTGCTCATCAATATTTCCTCCCAACGATCCGCCATGCTTCCTTGCGATGAGTGCCTTTGACATTCGCGCCACCCTTGATCTGGATCAGCCAGCCGTTGGCGACGAGGTGCGGAACGAGATGGCGGGCCTCCTTCGCTGATTTGATGTTGGCGGCACCTGCCTGCACGATTGGCGTTATTGCGATGAAGTCCTCAGACCAGCGTTCCAGCAACCACTGGCGCAACTTGTCAGCCTTGGCCACGTCTTCTGCAATCGCCGCGCCATCCCGCAGACGCACAGCCTCTGCCAGATACCAGTCGGCCAAGGTGATGGCGTTGCTGATGGTTTCGAGGTTGATGTTAGTCTCACCTGCATAGACAGCCAGTACCCCAGCGATGCGTATGGCCTGTTCCGCCGATTTTGAGGCAAAGGCTGTGGATTCACAGAGTTCTTCGCCTGGTGCCTGTTTGCGCTCCAATGCATTAGCAAAGGCCCGCAACACTTTCTCCGCTGCATCGGACATACGCAAAATCGGCAACTCAAGTTCGTTCCGCGCGCCTTCTCTCAGCGGCATATCCCGACGCAGCAGTTCCCCAATTCTTGCCCCGTATGCCAAAAGGGCATCATCGGAACTGGGCGAGTGGGTTTCAAGCAGGCGAGTGCCGATGGTGCTTGGTGGATTGCACATCAGGAAACGTGCAAGAAAGCCCTGATCCCTCGCTGTGGGGTCACCTAGCAGCTTGTGAGCTATGACAGGCTGAACCATCAAATGTGTGCAGAGACGGCGGCCATGGAAGGTCATTGCACCATCACCAGCGCGGGTTCGGTTGATTGGATCACCGTCCCAGAACTTGGAAAGTCCTGCCATGGTCTTGGTGCGATTGTCGGAATTCATGGCGTGACCTCCCAGAAACTGGCCAGCCTCGTCAGAGAATATGCCTATCGACGGGCGCGACCGATCAAGGTTCCTTGTCAGGCCCTCAAATGTGGGATCTGTAGCCGTCAGGAATGGGAGCAGCGGTTGTTCAGGAGCCGCCCCCAGTGCCTCGAGATCGGCTTTTGCTGACGTGCTCTTGCCTTTGTCACCTTTGGCCGCGTCCCGGATAAGGGCCGTATGGGTCGCCTCCCATATGTCGGATTCGTTGCGGAATGTGTTTTGTTCATCTGATGACACATCTGCCATTTCGCGCTCAAACAGACGGACGGCCTCCATCGCCAAGGTATCACAGGATGATTTGCGCTCACCGGATTTGGCAATTGTAAGGGCGTAGAGCGAGATTGGACGGATACCACCAAGGGTCTGCACGTCAGCATGGCCCTGACACGCCAGTGATGCCGCTGCCAGCAGCGATTGTGCACCAATGGCGGAAGGAGCCTGCGTTTTGTCCAGTATGGCCATAGCAGCATCTTTCAAGGGACCCATGGCCTCAATCGGAAAGGGGTCGCCATCAGGGATTTCATGGATCAGCGGCGTTGGTTCTTCATCGCCAACGGGTGCGCTCAGCGGACCATTGGCTCCAATGCCCTGCAGATATGTCGGGTCCAATTTGTCCATTTCAGCAAAGGCGGTCATGCTGCGGCCCTCCCTTGCACATACTCAATGAAGGCAGCTTGATCCCGCACGGGCATCCGGTTGTACCCAGCCAACACACAAGCCTTGATGTACCCTGGGTCTGCAATGTCGGCCCAGAATGTGGCCTCGTCCATCTCCGACAGCAGAGGCGGCAAGGGCGTGTCCTTGTGGCCTAAGACAGCATCGGTGATAAGTGCGACATTATCCGGGCACTGGGCCTTTAGCAGGGCATAGCTGGCTGCTGCCAACTCATGGTCTGTCAGACGAGCCTCAAAGACTCTGATGGCACCCAGCCATGCTTCGCTATCGCCCAGCGTCAAGGCGTTGCCAAATGTTCGCACAGCGCTTTTGTGATCGGGATTGGTGAAAGTGTTGATGTGTTCCATCACGCGACCTCCCCATAAACGAGAGAAGCTATCAGCGCTGCGTGTGACGATGACAGACCGTGTGCCCAACGTATCCGTCGCTCCTGCCGTTTGCGGATGAAAGTCCTGCCTATAGTGTCTGTGGCGTTTTTCTGTGCGGTGTTGTCTGCTGTTTGAGTTCTACTCATTAAATTTGCCTCATAGCTTGCACCTGAGGGACAAAACGGTTACATTTGTGACTATTCTGAACTGCCAAAAACGAATACCGCCCGTACCCTACATTGGGTGCGGGTTTCGTTTACGCGGCTTTGGTTTTACCCATTATCCAGCGGTCGATTTCTCGGGCGTCGAAGAACGTGGCACGGGCCAACTTATGTTTCTTGATGTGCCCATCACGCGCAGCGGTATCGAATGTATCCCGGCTAAGGTCGTACCGCTTAATCGCTGCGGTCATTCTGATAAGCTCTACTGCGTCCTCAATCTTCGCGTCGTTGTTCTCAGTTACTGCCATGGTGTTCTCCTGTGATGGCAGTGAGGGGAGATGGGGAAAAAATTCTTGATCAGCCTTACTCCGCTCAACTCGGCAAGACCGCGATTCACGAAGGGTGAATTTTGGGACTTGTTTCGTTTTTAAAGTTTGCTAACTTAGGGCCAAGGGCGGTAACAGCTCATGTACGGTTGAGAATAACAACTATCACCTAAAGAATTTTAATCCATCTCCTCTCACGGGGGGTTGTGATGTGTGCAGCGGGCCACCGAAGTTTTCGACGACCGGTGGTGGCCCGCTGCATTTTTAATGACTTGTTAGCCATGTTGCGCTTGCATTCTGATATCGCGCGCCAACATCTTCAACGTTATTTTTAATTTTTTTTGACAACTTTTGTCTTGACCTGATTTCTTGATCCAAACGCCCGCTCAGACCTCCTTAGATGCAATATTGAAGGTTTTAAGTTGTTTTGTGGTAATCTAAACGCGCTATACTAGATATAGGGACACGCCCTATTCGCAGATTGTTTTTCGTTTGCTAGGGTATTCTCTAGGATTAGGACCATTGGATGGGACGGATTTAGAGCCTAAATCACCTAACTGTAGCGATATTGAAGCAGCCCTTGACGCACCCAAAGCGCTAATTTTGCTCAAAAAGCTGAGTCACATCCGCTGGTTTGCGACTCGCGAAATTTGCCCAAGCCTGACTAAGCTGCGTGCGCTCATCAAGGTAGTCCGTTCGGAGATAGGTTTGCGAAACAACATTCCCCACCTTGTGGGCCAGCGCCATTTCTTTGACCTCAAACGTGGCAGTAGTCTCAGTATCCGCCCAAGTCCGAAAGCTGGATCTGAACCCATGCGGGCGGGCATCTAGGCCAAGCCTTTCCATGTGCCGTGCCATGCTGGCGTCACTGATTACGCCCTTGCGCACGCCCGGAAAAAGAAACCCATCTCGCGAATGCTCTGACGCCTGCTCGATTACCGCAACAGCCTCATCGGACAGCGGCACCCGAAAGTCTTTCGTCTTACCTTTGTTGCCTTTCATGTTGTCGCCCGGAATAGTCCAGACACTACCCTTGATCTGAGACATCTGGGCAAAGCGCAAAGGGCCGGACCTGACGCCAGTCAAGATAAGTAGGCGCAAGGCGAGATGCACGGCCGAGCCTCCATCCAGCGTTGCATAGAAGGCAGGAACATCCTGCCAAGCCATAGCCGGTATGGGGATAGCAACGTGCACCTGTTTTCCCAAGAGTTCCCGCGCATCGGCAATGGCGTTGCGATCAACTGGAATGCCCATAGCCCTGGCGTAACGCAAGCAGGCATCAAGGCGGGTTATTGCTTTTCGCGCTACGTCCGGCTTTTCATGCCATATGGACTTGAGCGCCTTTTGAACTGCGTTTCCGTCGATTTCAGAAACCAACTTGTTTCCCATTGCAGGCAGGACGTGAGTTTGAAGAGGACTGTACCAGCGCCCTGCCCTGCCATCGCCCTTCAACTCTTTTTTTCGCGCCTCAAATGCCAATGGCGCAATCGACCTCAATCTTTGTCGCTCAAGAGCCTTAGGGTCTTTCTTGACAGCAACATCTACCGCCACCCTCTTGGCGCCATCCCTGACATCCTTGGGATTCTGGCCGGACTGCAACACAACTCTATGGGCGTCGGCCAATTCACGGGCCTTGCTGAGCGGCGTGGCAGGATATCCGCCTAAACCCATTTCCTGACGTTTGCCCAGCCAAGTGAAGCGAAACACCCACTGCGAATAGCCGCTGGCCAGCTTGTAGAAGTAGAGGCCACCACCATCTGAGTGCTTTCCATCGCGCAATGTGGGTATCGTCTTTGGGTGCAAAATGTACCGACTGTGTGCCATTCGGCTATATCCCCTGATTTATCCCCTTTTTTCTATCCGTTATTATACGGCATTAAAAGGCACTATCCGGCAATATTCCTGTTTACCCATATCTTATAGGCATATATGATTGGGTTTAATCAGCATTAGACGGCAATAAGCGGTAATCGTTCGGTGCCTCTCCTGGGCACCATGTATCGCCCCCAACTCATTGTAATGGTTTAATATCTGATCTAAAGAGTTTCTCTTTCCGCTTATAATTCCCCCTATAAATTATTGAGGGGAGCTAATTGGCGAACATAGCATTTCAGCAGTTTGCAATGTCCTGCATTCACCCCAAATCGGTAAGTCAGATGCTCACCTGCTGGGCAAACGTAAATGTCTTGGTCAGGAGCATACGCAAAGTCAGCCTTATCAAACTGACCACGCGCGGCGGCGTTTGATGTCATGGGTTTGGGGACGACAACTGAGTTATCCGCCTCTTCGCTGGCGACAATCTCCTCGCTCTTGTAACAGCCTTTGTCCGCGATCGCAGTAAGCTGATCTATCGTCATTTCATTGCGCGCCGCCACGGCCATCATCGACAAAGCATCACGGTCAAACCCAAGCATCGTGACTTCATGCCTCACGAAAAGGTGATGATCGGCTTCGACAGCGGTTTGGACATAATATCCAACGATACGTGGCACCCGCGCCGTCGTCGCCATGGATCGGGCATCAGGATCAGTCAACGAGACTTGGGTTTCGCCGGTCTCATCCATGCGCTTCTCGATTGATCTGTAGCGCACGGCCTCTTTTTGCAGATGTTCCAGCTTTCTCAAGGTGCGTTCTTTCCGAGCCTATGGCAGTACCGTGCCCGTCTGCTCAAACACGGCGTCAGCGCGATCCAACTCACCCAGATAACGCTCGATTGCCTTGTCGATCTCACCCAACTTCTGACGCAGCTTACCGCGCGTGTAATTCTTGGCCTTGGCATTCAGAGCTTTGAACCGGCTGCCATCAATGGCAACGACATCGCTGTCTAGCAAATCCATGTTACGACAGAGTTCTCCTGTTCCACAACTCAAGACCCTTGGTATCTTTGATACCGTGGGACTTTTACTCGTTTGGTCTCAAAGAAAGTCTTTGGGACGCTCGCCTGAAAAGAAGGCGTCCAGATTGTCCAGCGCCCGAAACCCCATCGCATCTCTGGTGCGTGTTGTTGCACTGCCAATATGAGGCAGCATGAAAATGTTCTCATAAGCAGCGAACACCGGATTTCCACCGGGTTCCACTTTGAAGCAGTCGAGCCCGGCAGCGGCCAACTTGCCTGATTTAATGGCGTTCAATAGCGCGTCTTCATCAATAAGCGCGCCTCGAGCCGTGTTCACTAGTACAGCCCCGTCGGGAAATAGAGAGAAACGTTCCGCGTTCATCAGATTCTGTGTCTCGGATGTCGCTGGACAATGCAAGGACAAGAAGTCAGCTTGCTCTATCAAGCTTTCCACAGTTTCGTGGTATGTCGCGGCCTGCTCTTGTTCCGGGCTCACTCGCCTACGGTTGTAATAGTGGATATCCATGCCAAACCCACGCGCCTTTGCCGCGAAGGCCAAGCCTACACGGCCCATCCCCACAATACCTAAACGCGCGCCCGTAAGCTGCTTGCCTACCATGAACGCCGGGCTCCAGCTGTCCCACGCCCCCGTTCTAACTAGCCGGTCTCCGCCGACTGCATGGCGCGCGGCACCCAGCATCAATAACATGGCAAGTTCTGCCGTGGCATCAGACAACACATCAGGCGTATTCGTGACTACGATGCCCCGCCCGCGCAGAGCGTCCAGATCACAATGATCGACGCCAACGGAATGGTTCGCTACGATTTTCAGCCGTGAATCCAATTTGCCAACAACTTGAGCTGAGAAATGTTCCGAATGGCACGGCATCATTGCATCTGCCTGCGACGACATGGCGATGATCTCATCGGCGCTGCCGGGAGTGTCGGCCTCGTTCAGGATGACTTCATAATTTTCGCGAGCGCGCGCGACGGTAGCATCAGATACTTTGCGCGGCAACCATAAGACCGGTTTGCTGCGCATCAGTCATCCTTCCGGATTGCATCTTCCCAGTAGTTATAAATCGCCATGGCGATCACACATATCGCGATGCACATGAAGGGAAAGCCCCCCCAGAACCCTGCGAAGCCGGTCGAGATACTATGCGACAGGCCCAAGACAAATACCATCATCAAGGCGAGGCCAATCAGGCCCATAATAATGTTGATTGTGCGTGATATGGTGTCAGCCTCCTGATTGATTGGTTGGGGACAAGGTGTTCTGAACCCATGCCGCGGTACGCAGTAGTCGGTCGTCTTCCTCAAGCGCGCCAATGAGCTGAATACCGATTGGTAACCCATTTTCTCCGACGAGAACGGGTAAAGTCAAGCATGGCAGGCCGGCCAATGTCCAGATGGTGCAATAGACTGCGTCACCTGTATTTCCGGCAGACAAAGGCAACGCTTCGCCTGTTGCTGACGGTGCCATAACCGCATCAAAATCATTGAAGTGGTTTGCAAAGAACGCATCCGCCGATGTCTTAATTTCCACCGCTTCCTGATACTGTTCTTCGCTTATGGCACGGCCGCGGGCCATTGCCTCGTGCATTTCAGAACTAAACTGGTCACCGTTACGGGGCTCAATGTCTGCCATGTTACAAGCGATCTCATAATCGTAGATCGTCTTGTGTATGTCAGTCAGGCCCACCAACTGGGGAGCCGCGGGGAAGCGTTCAACCCGCGCGCCTAAGGCCTCGATAACCTGCTCGAGGCCTTCGGCAGCATCCTTGTACAACCGGTCGTGGAACGGCAGATCAAACCATGCAATGTCGGGCTCAACCGGCGCGTCAGACTGCGCGCCCGCCAGCATTGCTGGCCGGGGGCGGGCAAAGCTCGCCGCGTCGGTCTGGTCATAACACCCAAGCACATCTGCTAGCAGCGCAATGTCTTCAAGCGTGTTGCCAAAGACGCCGATCTGGTCGAGAGAACCCGAGGTCCGCAAGACCCCGCTGCGTGAAATAACGCCCCGTGTCGGTTTCAGCCCGTAGATACCACAGAACGACGCGGGACGGATTACAGACCCACCAGTTTGCGTGCCGACTGCCAGAGGCACATGCCGCGCGGCAACAGCAGCGGCCGACCCGCTGGACGAACCACCCGGCGTGCGGGTGGTATCATGCGGATTGGTTGTGTCGGTTGGATGTAAATAGGCTAGTTCAGTTGTCTTGGTCTTGCCCATGATCACGGCACCCGCTTCGCGCAATCGCTCGACAATGCGCGCGTCCGCATCCGGTTGCCGGTCCGCGAATATCGTAGTGCCGCGCTCCGTGGGTATGTCTGCTGTGTCCACAATGTCCTTGAGCCCCACCGGCACCCCGTGCAGCGCACCGATTGCCCGACCCGCACGACGGATACGGTCAGCTTCTCGGGCCTGCTCAAGCGCATAGTCCTTGTTGAGCCAAACCCAAGCGCGAATGGCCTCATCCGTTTGCTCAATACGGGCAAGATATGCTTCAACCAACGCCACAGAGCTCAACTGCGCTGCCCGCATGGCCCCGGCAGCTTGAACTGCTGAGAGCTGTGTCAAATCTCCCTTCATCAGGGCACCCAAACTCCAAATAGGTAGTCAGGCAGCCACAAAGCAATGCCTGGGAACTGATACATCAACACCATACAAAGCACGACGATACTCAGATAAGGCATGATGCCTTTGAATATCTCGATCAATTCGATCTGTTTTTTGAGCACCCCTTTCAGGTAGTAGGCCGACATCGCCATCGGCGGCGTTAGGAAAGAAGTCTGAAGGTTCAGTGCAACTAACATCGCAAAAAAGTACGGGTTTACCCCGAATGTTTCGAGCATAGGAAGAAAGATCGGCACAAAGATTATCAGAATTTCGGACCATTCCAGTGGCCATCCGAGAATAAAGATAATCAGTTGCGCCATCACAAGAAACTGCCACGGTTCCAGATCCATCCCGACAACCCAGCCCTCGATGACGTCGTGCCCGCCAAGGACCGAAAACACCGAAGCAAAGGTCCACGAGCCGATAAAGAGCCAGCACACCATGGCCGTCGCTTTCGCCGTCAGAAAAACGGCTTCTTTGACTTTCTGCCACGAAAGAGATCGATAAAGGACAGCCAGAACAAGGCCGCCCAGCGCGCCCATTGCGGCCGCTTCCGCCGGTGTGGCCAAGCCACCGAGGATCGACCCAAGCACAAGCATTATCAAGACGGTGAGTGGCACGAAAGAAACCAGCAAATCCATATAGATCTTGGAAGGTGGCGGCACATCATCCAAATTTGGCTTCGGTGCCAGAGACGGTGTTATCATGACACGGATAAGTACGTAGCAGATATAGAACCCGGCGAGGATCAGACCGGGAAAGACTGCAGCCGCGTATAACCTTAAGGGCGACAGCTCTGCAATTGCAGCATAAACGATCAACATGATCGATGGCGGGATCAGTATACCCAAAGTGCCACCTGCACAAATGACCCCAGACGCGAAGGACTTGTTATAGTTCGCATTCGCCATCGCCGGATAGGCAAGAAGCCCCATGAGGGTCACCACCGCACCAACAATGCCGGAGGCGGTTGAGAACACCGCACAGGTCAGCAGCGCGGCAATCGCAAGCGAGCCCGGCAGATTTCGCGCCGCCATGTATAACGAGAAGAATAACCTATCGATAATGTTAGCGCGTTCGACCACGTAGCCCATGAAAAGGAATAGCGGGATCGCCACCAACGTATCATTCTCCATTACCGAGTAGGTGTTTTGGTTCAGCAGATAGAAGATATTATTGTTGAAGATATCCGAGATGCTCTCGGGCGCGCTCGAGTAATAAGCATAGTACCCAAAACCGACGCCCATTGCGAGAAGGGTGAATGCAATTGGAAACCCAAGCAGCACCAGTACGATGAAAAGGCACAGCATTACGATGGCAACTTGTGGGTCTGTCATCTAGTTATTCTCATTTCATGATTTGTTGTGCCCTTAGCCCTTTAGGCCAAGTTCCGGATGATCTTCTTTAACATGCATCAGCATATCTTCGGTCTCTCTAACGTCGTCGATGCGATCCGGCCAGACACCTGTGCGCATGGCGATAAAACAGCGCATAAGCTCCGCGAAGCCCTGAATGATCATCAACAGGCCTGCCAGTGGTATGAGGGTTTTGAAGAAGTAAATCTGAATGCCCGCTGGGCTGTTGATTGAAACTTCTTTATAGCGCCAGCTGTCTTGCGCAATTTCCCAACCATACCAGAACAAGGCTAGCATGCCGGGAAAGAAAAAGAGCAGATAAAGCAGAAAATCCAGCCGAGCCTGCCATTTAACCGAGAAGAGGCGATATAGAACATCGCCGCGCACATGTGCGTCCTGCGCCAAGGCATATGGCCCAGCCATTAACAGCAATGCGCCATACATTTGCAGCATCATGTCAAAAGACCAGACCGTGGGCGAGTTCAGCACGTACCGCACAAAAACTTCGTACGACACGGACAGGGTTAGTATCATGATGCACCAACCAAAGGCCTTGCCGACCCATTGGCTCAATCCCTCAATGGCATGAATTGTCTTGATCACAGCCGCGCCCCCGCAATTGTTATTCAAGACGAGGACCGTTTGCTGGGCCCTCGCCGCGTCTTTTTGGCCGGGTTCAGCCGAAGTAATGATTATAGGCCAGTCGGTAGTCCGGCTGGTTAAGGCCGAGGTAGTACATGACCTCTTTGGCATAGGCCTTTTGCGACTCAATAACTTTGGCAAAGAACGGGTCGTCAGCCGAGATACGCTCGACTACTTTGTCCCACGCTTTGAGCTGCTCCGCCATCACGCTTTCGGGCGTCCGGTAGACGTTCACACCCTGCTCGTTCTTCAGCGTCTGGAGATCGCGAGCGTAAGCGGTGGTGTTGTTCCAGTAGAAGTTGGAATTTTCCGCCATGGACGCATTCTTGATGATCGCCTGATGCTCAGACGGCATCGCCTCGAACTTGTCTTTGTTGAACGTAATTTCGAAGAATTCCTGCGACTGGTGGAAAGACGCCAGATGATAGTGCTTGGAGACATCCTGCATGCCGAACTCGCGGTCCGAGGTCGGGTTATTGAACTCCGCCGCGTCAATCAGGCCAGATTTCATCGCAGGCTGGATTTCGCCACCCGGAAGCTGGACCACGGACATGCCCATTTCCAGAAGAACGTCAGCTGCCAGACCCACGGTACGATACTTCAGGCCCTGCATCTGCGATGCATCCGTTATTTCTTCTTTGAACCAACCCAATGGCTGCGCCGGCATTGGTGAATTGAAGAAAGAGACAACGTTGAGGCCAAGCTCACCCATCAATTCGTCGAACAATTCCTGACCGCCGCCGTGGTGCACCCATCCGAGAACTTCCTGGCTGGACCAACCAAAGCATGGGCCCGTCCCAAACAGGGAGGCAGCTTTGGACTTGCCGTACCAGTAGGCGCAAACATAGTGCGCGGCATCCAGAACACCGCGATGGACCGCGTCCTGCATTTGACTCGTCTTAACGACGGAGTTCACTGGCAGAACTTCGATTTTGAGTGAGCCACCGCTCATCTCGTCGCAGCGCTGTGCAAATGTCTGGGCGTTTTCCAGCCAGATCCCACCGCCCCAGGCGGCCTGCATTTTGAGTGTTGTGCCGTGATTATCTGCGATAGCTGGCGACGCAAGCGCGCCTGCACCGGCCACAGCGCTACCGCGCAGAAAATTTCTGCGGTTCAAAGGTGTAGTCATGTTTCCTCCCAAAAAAATCTACGCGACCGGTTTTATCAGTTTACCAATTCACGATAGCCGCAAGGCGGCCTCCAAACAGTAGAGCGAATAAGTAACATTGCCAAACATTTTTCGGTCGTCGCATGGTTGCCCAAGAAAAACGCAACCTAAGACGCTACACGGACTCGAACCGCGGACCTACTGATTTCAGATCAGTTGATTGAATATCCGCTCTCTCAATTAGTGCTCTAGAATACTGCAGTTGCAGCGGACTTCCGCTTTCTGCCTTTCGTGTCGATATCTGTATGATGCAGCATCCGGCAATATGGGCTCTCTCCCGGCATTCGCCGCTTTTTGCACGATCGTCAGGTATGGGGCTTAGAAGCCGTTCGCTGTAAGGCGCATGTCCACGTCGTTATTGGTCGATGGTCGGGGTTGATTTCAGACGAAAGTCTGAAATTCTGATGGAACCGCCAGTGCATGCGAGCCAATTTTGGCTAATGATGACGCTAGGCGGCGATATGTCAGGCCTGATACATATAGTAAGCTCGGCCAGTTTGGAGCCCAGCAAGG
>JBDVOA010000022.1:0-59453 GCA_039969355.1 Paracoccaceae bacterium | reverse complement strand
GCGGGTGAATTCATCGGTGTGGCAAAGGCCCGTCGCCTTGATCTCGACCAACACCTCACCAGTGCGGGGGCCTTCAAGCTCCACTTCCATGATCTCAAGCGGTTTGCCCGCTTCAACTGCTACCGCCGCACGTGTGCGCATCCATAGCTCCTAATAAATTTGAATCTCAATTTCGTTAGAAAAACTATACGCGGGCTTGGAAGTGCTTCAACTAAGACCTTGGTGTGTATTCGCCCCCGGTAGACTTGCCGGATCAAGTCTGTACTTTGCACTTAAGGAGGACCAAATTGTGAAAATCATCTCTACATTGGTTTGCCTGTCGCTTTGCACTCCCGCAGGAGCCGCCACTTTTGATGATCCGGAATGGCCCTGCGTCCAGCGCAAGGTCGAAAACCTGTCTTTGGGCATTATGTGGCCACATCCTGTCAGCGCGGAAAATTTGCACGACGGACTGGCGGAAAGTGGCGAAGAGCTTATCGCTTCTTTAGCGTTGCGTCGCGTTGATTTGGCCGAAGCCGAATCATTAATCAACAAGTTTGTCAAAGCCCGCCCGGATGTGACACGCGATGATCTGGGCCATCTGTTCCGCGGTGTATTTGAGCGTATTTCAACCGAGCGAACTGAAATTATGCGCGGGATTACACGGTATTCGCTGCGACAGATTTCGCTTTCTGAAGCCATTGATGAGACCAGAGTGAAGATGTCGGCATTGATGGAAGCCGACGCTCCCGATTTTGACAGGATTGACGCACTGGAAGAAAAGCTGGATTGGGACGAGCGGATTTTCTACGACCGGGCACAATCGCTGACCTATGTCTGTGAAACACCCGTTCTGCTGGAAAAACGCGCGTTCGCCATCGCGCAACTGTTGTTGCAGCATGTGTCGGACTAGCGGCTTACTCCCATTCAAGTTCGGTGAAGGCGACCGTGGCATTGCGCGCATTAAAGAGCTCAAATAATTCCCAGTTTTCGGCTTCGCTGGTGGCAATGGTTTCGGCTGCAGTGCTAAGGCTTCGCCCCGCGTTCAGGGCTTTTTCGGTGTCCATTGTCAACACGTGCAGGTAGCGGGAAAGGTCCTTAGCGCCGCCCGGCCAATCCAACACCGGCCCACCGTGCCCGGGGACGATCCTTTTGACAGGCAACCCCTTCATGATGTCCAGCACCTCGACCCATCCGCGCACCGATCCGTCCAGCGCAGGTGCGTGTTGGTGAAATACGAGATCACCGGTGAACATGACACCGCTGGTGGGGTCCAGAACCGTCAGATCATTGGTGGTATGAGAGGTTTGCCAACTCTGCAATTCAATCACCCGCCCTCCAAGATCGATGCTCGGCGTTTCGCTCACAGTCATATCTGGCAAGACAACAGTTGTACCAACAAACTGGTCCTGCCCTATAAGTTCGCCGAAATTGGTCAGATAGGTTTCAGCGCGGTCGGTTAAGGCACTTCCCAGTTTTTCATGGCCCACAACCGTGGCACCAATCTGGGCAAACAGGGCAGCCCCCAGAACGTGGTCAGGGTGCATATGGGTCAGTATCACATGACTTACCGGCAGGTCGGTGCGGGCGCGAATGGCGCGATAGATTTCTTCTGCAACCTTGCGTGTGCCGCCTGTATCAATCACTGCAACTGACGTTTCGCCAACGATAAACCCAATGTTGGCGACATCACCGTAATTCTCGGGTGCTGCATCACTGATGGCCCCAAGATGGGCATAGACACCTCCGGAAATTTCTTCGAACCTTCCAATTGGGCCCACCATCTGACAGCGGGGTTGTGACACTGGTGTGCTGTCGGCTAACTCTGGTTGATGTCCCTCGAGTTTCGCCTCGCAGGTTGCCTGGGTTTGCGCCTCGTAACCGGGCAAAAGCACGTCGCGGCAGATGTCCGGTGCGGCCAATAAGCAAAAAGTGGCGATGGCCTCAAACATTGCAATTCTCCCTGCTTTGATCGGAAATACGATAGCGCATTTTATTCGCCACACGACAGCGCCTAAAGTATGAGTTCGTAAAACGAGGATTTTCTGCTATGAATCCTGCAATTTCGGAGGATCACATGAGAACTTTCTTTCTGGCGACTGCAATTGCACTGACGACAATTGGCGCTCAGGCCACCGCGGCCGAACGAGACAATCCGCTGGTTGACGGCGCGACATGGACCGAATTGCACGAGGACGTCATTGACAGCGACGTTACACTGCAAGATGGCTCCGGGCTGTTTTCTGTCGGGGCACCTTATCGCGCGCATGACGCAGCGACCGTGCCACTTGTGATCGCGCAGACTGACTTGAACGCTTCACCAATCACATCGGCGATTATCGTTGTAGACGAAAACCCGGCACCGGTCGCAGCTGAGATGACATTTGGCCAGAGCATGACGCCACTGCAGTTTGAACTGCGGGTGCGGGTGAATCAATATTCAAACATAAGGGTCATTGCACAAAACGAAGACGGTGCGTTCATGAATGGTCGTTTCGTGAAAGCGTCAGGCGGATGTTCTGCACCGGCCAGCAAAGATCCACAAGCCGCGCTTTCATCTATGGGCCAGATGCGTCTGAAGCACTTTGATGAGCCGCTTGCAATGACGCGCCAGCGCCGCGACGCCCAAATCATGATCCGCCACCCCAACTATTCGGGGCTGCAGCGCGATCAGATCACCCAACTGTTTATTGGGGCCCATTTCATCGACTATCTCGAAGTTTTCCAAGGCGATGAGCTGTTGTTCAAGCTGGAAGGCGGCATTTCGGTCAGTGAGAACCCAGTCTTCCGGTTCAGCTATTCTGACAACGGGGCAACAGATCTGCGGATCAGGGCAGAAGACACCGAGGGCAACATTTTTGAGCAAACCTTGCCAAAAACCAACGTTTCACTCTAAAGGCAATCCCGTCAAAAACACCTGATCTCAGCTTCGGCCTGCGCGCGACGCAGGTCGGCTACCAGGATTTTAGATAGAGGCGCGGTGCGAAAGATCGCCATGCGCTCACCGCCGGTTTGGCGCAGCGAAAGGACGGTCTCGGCCTCAACATATTTTTCATAAGGCAGGATCGAAGCGATCCTGTCGATTGAGCACGCGCATTTTTCCAATGCGGCGCGGCTTTGCCCATTTGCGGCCATACATCCGAAAACGTAATCGGCACGTGCGGCAGTCGGGTAGTCATTCAATCGCTCTTGCACGGATTGCGCAGCAGCCGGTCCTGCGAGAATAAGCGCGATAACCAACATCTTCATTGGGAAATTCCGCTGCCTTGCAGAACAAGCGCGTTTTTGTAGAGCGGCACATCAGCGTCTTTGCCTGCCACATTAGCCACCAGAGATTGATACCAGCCGGGGATACCTTCCGACATCGTGAATGTCAGCGTCAGGTCACCATATCCTTTCATCCGGTCGCGGTTCTTGTCATTTTCAAAGGGGCGCAACGTGATCTGACGCGCTTTGACGGCCTCGCCATCCAGTGAAACCGCAACATCATTGATCTCGGTCACCTGAACCAGCGACTCCCTTATCCGATTACGAATATAGAAGGGGCTTCCACCTGCCTGCTGGGCAACATCGCGCAATACCGTCTCGACGAAATACATGATGATCGGATTGCCCACCGTTGCCGGGAACGCCCCGACACTACGGAATTTATCGCCTTGTTCGAATTTCAGGTGTGCCATTTCCTCGGCACCAAAACTCAACCGTATGATGCCGGTATTTCGGGCGCCCAGTTCGGCATCTGCCGCCAGACGGACCTCGCGACCATATTCCAATCCATCCTCTTTGGACACATCTGCCAAGGTCCCGTTTTTGAAAATCAGATCGTAGGTCTCGGCGGCAAACAAAGGCCCCCCAAAGAGCCCTACAGCGCAAATCATGACCGCCAGAATTCTACGCATCTTTTCTCTCCTGTTTTGGGGGACCAAACTAGCCCTTCTGGGCTGATAGTCACCGGATACTTTGGTCGGTCCCGATCCTGTCAGGTGCCGTCAACTTTGCTCTGCGGCCCGTCGTGTTTTCCAATCCATGAGCGATCTCAGGCGAGACAGTTGTACGGGCTTGGTCAGCACCGAAAACCCGTTGGCGACCCCTGCCTGTTTGATCCGTTCGTCGTAGTTCGCTGTGATCATGATCCCCGGCACGTCCTGCCCCAATGTTTCCCGCAACGCTTTGATCGACATGATGCCATTGTCATCCCCGTCCAATTGATAATCCGCAAGGATGATGTCGGGGGCCATGCCAAGATCGGACACCATATCAAGCGCCTGAGACGTACCTTCGGCGGCCAGTACGCTGGCCCCCCAACTTTCCAGTTTCTGGGTCATCGCAAATGAAACACCGGGATCGTTTTCGATCAACATCACAATCAGATCCATCTCTGACGCTGGTGGAATTATGTCTTTGATACCGGGCCGTTGATCTTCAAATGCGGGATTGGCAATTGGCAGTTCAATAGAAAAGACCGACCCCTTGCCGGGTTTAGAACGGACGCCGATTTTATGCCCCAGATGCCTGCAGGCTCGGTCTACGATCGACAGCCCCAAACCCATGCCATGACCGCTACGGCCGATGTTGCCAACGCGGGTGAATTCTTTGAATATTCGCCCCTGATCGGATTTCGGAATACCAACGCCAGTATCCCATACCTCAATAACAACAGAACCGCCTTTGCGTCTGCATCCGACAAGGATGCGCCCGGATTGCGTGTACTGGATTGCGTTGTCGACAAGGTTTTGTACCGAACGCGTTAGATAAAGCGGATCACTTTCGACCCAAAGGCGTGAGCGTATAACACGCAAATCAAGGCCTTTTTCAAGCGCCAGAGGTTCCAGGTCGTCAGCGATCCCGCGCAAGACTTCGTCAAGCGGGAACGTCGTTGCGGCCAGTTGGGTCCCGGTCGATTCCAGCCGCGCAATATCAAGCAGTGCATGTAGCAGCCTCTCGATTGAACGGAACGAACTGTCCAGCCTGCCTGCTGTCTGGTGCATCTCTGTACCCTGTGATTGCTCCAGAAGCGTCGAAATAAACAGTTTGGCCGCGTTCACCGGCTGCAACAGATCATGGCTTGCGGCAGCAAAAAACTTGGTCTTGGAACTCATCGCATCCTCGACCTCGGCTTTCGCGATCCGCAAATCCTCCTCAACGCTGGCCTGTATTTCGTGTTGGACACGAAGCCGCGCATTAACCGTGGTCAGTTCTGCCGTCCGTTCACGAACCCGCGCCTCTAGCATTTCTGTCGCCTGAAATTCCGCTGTCACATCCATAACATTGACGATGAACCCACCATTCGGCATTGGTTGAACGTCGATATCAAGAACCTGTTCATTAACTTGCTGCACCCGCAGCCGCAAATATCGATGCCGCCTCAAATACCGCTGCAACCCGCCAAACCGATTATTCGAGAACGGTCCGGTGAGCGCCTTTTCGCGGAGATAATCGACAATCTGACCCATAGAGGTGCCCGCAGCACTCAGCGAGATCGGCAAAGTCAGCAGATCCCCGAAACGTGAATTGGCAATCAACAGCGTTCCTTCTGCAGAAAATGTGCCGACCCCCTGGGGCATGTTGTCAAAGGTCGCGTGCAGGAAGTTTTCCTGCTCATCAATCAATCTGGTTTTCTCAAGCCGGTTTTGACGGACGACAGATGTTATTTCGGTCTGCAGGATGACCGTGTTGTTCGAACTCGTCTGGCGCGACGCGATGACAAACCAGCGGTCATTGGTCAGCGAAAAAACAAACGGGGCTGTACGTTCCAGATTTGACCGCAAGACCCGCCTGCCCAGATTGTTCATGTCATCGGTCTCGCGCGACTTGATGCTGGTGCTGGTTTTGACCACCTCGATATAGTCCGTGATATCAAGGCCCGGTTTGATCCGTGTTTTGATGTCGGGGATAAGTTTGCGAAAGAACTCATTGAAGACCTGCAACTTACCTTCGGTGAACAGCGCAAACCCGCCGTCCATGGTTTCAAGCGCGTCTGACAGACTGCGCTGGGTCTGCGCCCGCGCTTCCTCGGATGTTTCCAACTTGTAGCTGGCATGACCCAGCGTGTTAAGCGCATCCTCAAGATCTCTGGTTTTTTCGGAGACTTTAGATTGCAGTGCAATAGCCGACTGAAATAGCGAATAGGCCGAGCCGCCCAATTCATGCTGATGATTGATCCGGGTAATCAACGCATCGATGATCTTGGCCTGTTTACTGACCTGAACATCTACATCATCGCGCGGATCAATCATGGCAGCATTCTATGCCCCGGTGGGAAAAACGCGATGCCAACGAATGTTTGATTCATATGAATGCCGAAATGTTGTTCGCCATATGTGTTGAAGCCAAGCACACGGTGCGATTGCAGGATCGCAGAGGCCTCTTTCCCGGAATGGTTTTGTTCAATCTCAAGGCGGCGGAGCACGCAGTCAAAGCCCAGAATGAAATCCGGCGAGTTCGCATTTACACCTTTTACAGATAGCTCAGTGTCTAGGGTTTCAAGGATTTCCTTGCCTCGCCCAAGAGTCAGAATAAGCCCGCTTTCAATGGCCGACAGGAACGACAGACTGTTGTCGTCATTCACCTGCTGGATCGCGCGCACATGCCAACTGCCATGATTGCGCACAAGTACCGGGTTTTCCGCAAAGACCTGCGGCGACAGATCTGCGACATCATGTTTAATCAACCGGGCATATTCAGTCGCAGCGGGGCTTCCATTAATTTCTTTAACGATACGATCCTGCGGTTGTGCATCTGTAACCACCAACTGAGTTTCTGTTGGCAGAAAATGGTCAAACTCTAGCCCGACAAATTCAAGATCGGTCTCGACAATAATCAACACCGCCGCATCGCTCTGGAAGCTTCCACTATGCAGTACAAAGGTCGAATCGAACTCTAATCCACGCCCGGCCGAACCGCCGAAAATCTGCAAATCGCCCAGACCCGCGCCAAGCGCCGCAATCAGAACGTCCTCTTGCTTGGACATCCCGTCGGCGAACGTGATGGCAAACCTGTTCCAATTAGCAGCACGCTGAAATCTTTCATTCAGCGTTTTGGCCTGCACAGCCGTCTGTTCAATCGAAACCGGTTTGAGCGGCTGGATCAGGTTGGACGCGCAGCGAAAATGCTGACGTGGGAACGCCACAATCAAAAGCGCGTCGTCTTCGTAGCCGTTCGGCGTGATCTGTCCTGCGGTCGTACAGCCAAAGACGGGCGTGTTGGGCAAATGCTCTTTTAACGCTTCCGCGGCGAGATCATGATCCAAATGATAGGGCACAAAAACCAGAACGAAACAAATACCGGAGCGAGAGATCGGCAACAGCGCTTGTGCGACAGCCTCCTTCGCGTCTTTTGCAGTCGAAAACCCGACGCCGACGATCTTCGAAATGTTTTGGGAAGGCGGAGGCGTTACCTGGTCCATTATGATGCTAGCTTAGCAAAGCCCGCGCGTCTGCGTCGCTCATCGGGGAAAAGTGCGGCCAGTTGGTACTGTTGACCAGCACGGCTGCCTGAGTCCGGTTGTTAACACCAAGCCTGCGCAATAGTGCCGTGATATGTGCTTTGACAGTGGCCTCAGCGAGGTTCATCTCATAGGCGATCTGTTTGTTTTGTTTGCCAGCACAGATCAATTGCATGATGCGGTTCTGTTGTGGCGTCAACTCGGCGATCCGGCATGAGAAATCGCTGGCATTCATCTCGCTTTGCTGGCCTTTTTCGGGGTCTTTCAACAACCCGTCGGGCACATATTTCAGACCTTCTTTTACCCGCTGAATTGCCGCTTTGAACACGGTTTGATCCGCGTCTTTGGGTACAAAACCTGCCGCCCCCGCGTCCATCAGCGCCTGAACCATCTCGTAAGATGATTCCGCGGATATAACCAAAACGGGGACTTCCGGGATGGTTTCCTTTATTTTGAAGAACCCGGCCAGTCCGGTAACATCGGGAAGCTTCAGGTCCAAAAGAACCAGATCCGGCGCATTGTCGGAAGCGGCAAAATCCAACCCGTCTTTGAGATTGTTCGCGGCATGAAATTTCTTTGAGCCGAACATATTCGACAACACAGACACCAAAGCGTCGCAATAAAGTGGATGGTCATCTATGACCAACACTGACTTGATTGAAACCACTTCTTCAATATTGGATAGCTTTCCCACCTGGCAGCTTTACCCCCGACTTGCAGGTTATCAAACAGTCATGCCATCAAGCAAGTCACGAATGTTAACGACTTGAATATTGTTGCTGAAGCGTTTCGGATTTGACCTGACAAACACAGTATCTGAAGTCGCGTTCGACCAACGGGAGAGGCAGCGAATTTCCGTTTCAAGTTTGCCCGAAACGCTAGTGAAGTGTGCGGCGAAACCGGGCAAAAAAGCTGCTTTCGTCGAAATTCTGGTCTGTTTGGCTGTAAATCTGCCGATCCAGCGCGTCAAGCAGCGCTGTTCTGTCCACATTTTCCTCGGCGATTTCATCAAGCTTTCGACCCCATTTTCTTAGCCCTTTGAGGTCTCCTTGCCTGCTGCTGCACCTGAGTTTCCACAAGAGTCGCATGCGCTCCCGCCACTTTACCATTAAATCCCCGGACAGGCGCCGCTCGGATCCGAACAATAGCGCCAAGGCGGCGAGCGCCGAAATCCCAAAGGACCCCGCAATCAGGCCGGATCGCAGCGGTGCCGCGTCTGGCGGGGCTGCTTGGGTCGCCAGGGTTGTTTCCTCAGCCGAATACGCGATCCGTTGCGCCGAGATCACAACGTTGAACTGTTGGCGCAGAGTCGTGTCAAAATAGTCGAACTCGATCGGTTCAAGAATGGCCGAAACGCCATTGTGTGGCTGGATCGTCCAACGCCAGTAGGCGATCGACACCGGGCCATGCGGCGACAGATCGACCAGCCGCTTTTCTGGATGAGGAAAGATTAGTGCGCTGGGGGATTTCAACTCTGGCATTGGTGGGATCATATCCGGGCTCACCCCAAGCGCCGAGACGCGGACCACCCGCAGAACTCCCTCACCCGGCGCCAACTGGTCTGGTGCATTCGACCAATCATCCGATATTTGCAGGCGGCGCACCGGGAACCACCAATTGCTGTCTGCAGGGGCGGGATCGACCTCAAAGCTAACAGATTCAGATTGGATTGCGTGTTCAAACCACTTGTTTTCCTCATCCAGCAACGTCAGATGATGCGTGAATGGTTCTATTTCGATCCGGCCAGCCGTCTCTGGAAAAATTGCCACACGACGACGCATATTCTTGACTTTTAACCCGTCGATTTCGCTTTCGTACCAATCGTCTTCACCCAGTTGCATCCAGTTTAGGCCCTTCAGCTCGGGCTGCACTAATTTCTCAAGCGTGATGTGACGTTTGTAGACGCCGTGTATGGTCAACAGCAGCATTTCCCGCTCATACGGCGTGGTGTCCAGTTGCTCGAGCGTGATTGTCAGGTCCAAATCATCCGGGATCACACTACGTGTCTGAGCCAGTGCCAGAGCGGGCAAGATCCAAATAACAATCGTGATGAGCAGCCTTACCATTCCGTGTCCAACTCTGGTTGGCCGGTTCCCGCCTTCTTGCGCCGTTTATATTCATGCGAGATGCGCGCGGCCAGATAGGCACCGGGCACATCAGCCAGTGTGGCCAGCCATCTCGGATTTGCTGTCACAAACTTGTCATCAAACACTTTGCGAACACCGGCCTGCTCGCGGCTTTGCAGTGCAGGCACGCCGATTGTGGCCCCGGTGTTTGTCACGGCGTCTCCAGTCCCTGCAGCGCGCGCGGAACCTTTTGCGACGTCGGCTTCCATGGTGGTGCCCAGTTTTTCTTCACCCCACCGCGCGATGCTGTCGGGGTCAATCCGGGTTCCTGCATAAAGTGCCATGACGATGTCGAAATTAACTTCTGCCGCTGCGTCCCGGCGATTGTGCGCAACAGCCAGATCATACGCCTCCAATGCTGCCGGATAGTGCACAAGCTGCACCCGCGCATTGCCCAGATTGAAGGCGGCCTCGGGTCCGGCCTTTTCAAATTCGATCTCTGCCGTCGCAAAATTACCCGCGCGGAAATGCGCAACGCCGCGCCACGCCGGATCATGAAACACAGCCGCTGCCACACGCGGTAGTCCCAGCCCCAAGGCTACTCGACCATACGCATTCGTTCCGCCGCTGAGCGCGGCAAATGTCAGCAAGAATAACGCGAGCCCCCCAAATACAACGCGCATCACCTCCGCTCCCTTCGAAAAAGTGCAGCAGCCGGGATCAACGCAAGCAACAAAAGATAGCGCCCATAGTCGCGCCAAAAGAGCAGTTGAAAATCCTGTTTCGCAAACCGCTGTTCGGCGCTTTCGCCCAGCACATCGCGCAGTTCCTCAAGCTGATCAACGGAATATACCGCCCCGCCGCCCTGCTGCGCCAAAGCATCAAAAACTTCCCCAGCAACAGGCTTTTCGCCCGACACGGTCGTGAGCGCTTGCACCACCGAGAGGCGCCCGCCCTGTTGCGCAATCGCGCTGGCCGCCTTTAAAGTCTCGGGACCGAACCCGCTCCCATCGCTCAATAGTACCACATCGCCCGCCAAAACCTGGGTGGTCTTTAACAGGTCTGCAGCCTGCTCCAACGCCAACGCGGGACGACTGCCGCGATCCGGAACCGTTTCGTCATCCAGCAAGGCAACGGTTTGGGACAATTGCAGATGATCCAACGTCAGCGTCGAGGCCAGATAACTGTCGCCGGCATAAACAACCAGCGCGGCAGGTTTGGTGCCAAGCCCGCTCAGCCCCGCCCGCACAGAGGTCAGCGCGCGTGGCCAAATGGGGTCACGCGCCATCGAGCCTGACACGTCAACAACGAATATCACGCCGTCCAGATTGCGAAAGGTCTGCCCATTGCCGCGCTCAAGTGCAGGACCTGTCAGCGCCAAACATATCCCGCCTGCAATCCAGAAGTGCAGTTGGCGCGCACGCCCTTTGCTGGCGACATCAACTTTGCCCATCGCGCGCATCGCGTCCATCAGATGTGGATCAATATGCGCGCCCCAATCGCCAAGCACTGCGCGGCGCCGCATCGACCACACGGCCAGCGCCGCAATCACTGGCAAAGCTAGCACCCAGAACGGGCGCAAAAGGGATATGTCGGACAGCCAGCTCATTGCGGTGATCGCCACCCCAGCCACAGGCATCCCAGTGCAGCAAGCAGGGCAGGCCAAATCCACAAATCTTTGTACACTTGCGCCGACAACCCGGCCCGTGCGACTGGCTCTAACGTGTTTATGGCGTCAATCACTGTGCGAAGATCTTCTGTTGTGCGCACCCGAAACATCTCGCCGCCGCTCAGATCTGCCAGCGCGCCAAGAGTAATCGCGTCGACAACGCCACGCTCGCCCGGCGATTGGCTCAGTTCTTTGGGGCCAAGCGCAATCGTGTGCACCCGTACCCCCATATCGCGCGCCAGTTTGGCAACATCACGCGGCGTGGCAGCACCTGCATTGTTGGCCCCGTCTGACAGCAAAATAATCACCTTGCTTTTGGCATCAGTGTCCGCCAGCCGTTTCAACGATATACCAAGTGCATCGCTGATGTTGGTGGCCCGCCCCGAAATGCCAATGACAAGCTGTTCGACGGTTTGCGCGACCGCTTCGACATCAAATGTCGGCGGTGCTGCGACATAGGCCTCCGATCCGAACACGACCAACCCAACCCGGTCCCCACCACGGGTGCGCACGAAATCCGTTCCCACCGCCTTAACCGCATCCAGCCGTGTCACCGCTTTGCCGTCAAGAAAGAAATCGTCGCGCACCATTGACCCCGAAAGATCCAGCGCCAGCATCAAATCGCGCCCTGATGTGGGCAACGCCGTGACAGGCGCAACGACTCGCGGTCCGGCCAACGCGATCACCATGAGCACCCAGATCACCGCAGGTGTACCGTAGCGGCGCTTACTAAACTGGCCCAATTCCGCTGTGCCAGATAAGATGTGGCGACCCACCCCTTCGGGCACGATCAGCGCCGCACCGCCCGGCATATGGCGCGGTCCAAAAAGAAAAATCAGCACGGGCAGGCCCAGAAGGACAAGAAACCAAGGTTGTTCGAACTCAGGCATGTGGATCGGCCTCAAGTTTCAGCGCCAATTGCTCCAACTCGCCAGAGGCAGGAAATCCGTCGCGGCGATACAATCTGTCCTTCAAAGAAGCTGCCGCCTCGGGGCTCATTCGACGTATGAGATGCAGCAAAGCGACGTTGCGTTGAGGTTCGGGAAAAGTGCTGATGTGGCTTAGCTGATCCCGCAGGCTGTTTGCGGTTTCGCGCGTTTTACGGCTGATGAGGGGCAGCAAAAAACTGATGGCGCAAGCAACGAGCAGACCAAATCCTACGGCAACGGCGATCTCGGCGATCAGACCTCCGGGGGCGACATCGGGCAAACGAATATCACGCAGCCCCGCCAGCATCTCGTCGGGAATGTTCGGCTCTGCCATCTACGCGCCCCCACTGCCCTGCACGGGTCGCCCTGTGTCTATGTAGTCAATCTGGTAGCCTTCCAATTCCCTGTTATCAGGCCCGGCTGTTGTTGCACCTTTGCGAAAAATAGCATGAGACTTGGTCCCGTCGCTCCGACGAAGCGGATAGGTGCCCGCAGGCAAGTCTTTCAGCGCCTGTTCCTCAATCATTAAAAACCGAGCGCTGCGATGGCGCGACAAACCGCCAAGCGTTGCAGCAAACTCTGCTCCGCGATAATCAAGAGCGCTAGCGATCACAACCTCTGCACCGCGTGGAACCAACCGATCAAGCCCGCTTAGCATGTCGCTCAGTTCCGGGTCCATTGTCGTTTCTATGGATCCCGAAATCGCATGAGCATGGGAACGCACCAATCCACCGATTACAGCAAGCATTCCCGACACCCGCGGGCGCGAAGAGACCAGAAACCGTTCATCGGCCGTTATGGCCAGCAGGCCGACACGTCCTCCTGCCTCGACGGCCTGCCACCCCAGCCACGCCAGTGCATGGGCCGCCGTGACCGAGCGGAGCGCATGCCGCATACCCCAAAGCATGGAGGGACGGAAATCGGCGACGAGAAAGGTGACCTTATCGCGCTCTTCATGAAAGGTGCGCACATGCAGGTCACCCGTGCGCGCCGTGGCACCGCGATCTATGTGACGCAGATCGTCGCCATTGATGTAAAGGCGGCTATCGGCAATCACCTGACCGTTGCCGCGCCGCGCAACGGCAAACCCACCCGGAAGCGCGCTCGCGGTTATGCTCTGCTCTGCACCCGGTGCCAGATGGGCCCGCAACGCGATCAGGTCCTCCGCCTTGACCGTGACGCCTGACCCGGTGATCTCAGGTCTGTTCATAACGCCTCTGTTTCGTCCATGATCTCGCGGATGACATCGCGTGCTGTGCGCCCTTGTGACGTCGATTTCCATGTCAACGAAATCCGGTGGGCCAATGCATCGACGCAGACCGCGTCCACATCGGCTGGAACCGCATGGTCGCGCCCTTCCAGGAATGCGCGCGCTTTCGCGGAGGCCGCCACAGCCAGCGATCCGCGCGGCGAGGCGGCATGCTCGATGCTATCCCCGAAAGGCGACACGCGAGTCGCCACCACCAGACGCACAATATAGTCGCGCAACGCCGGCGACAAATGTACCGACATCGCTTGTTGCTTTGCGGCGCGGATCACCTCAAGATCAAGCGGCCTGGTGGATTGGACTCCGCTACGGTACTCCTCTTCTACCAGATTAAGAATGCGGCGCTCTGTTTCCAGATCAGGTTGTTCCAATTTGATGTGCAGCAGAAAACGGTCGAGCTGAGCCTCGGGCAACGGAAATGTCCCCTCGTGCTCAATAGAGTTCTGCGTCGCCACGATAACAAAGGGATCGGACAAATTATGGGTCGTGCCACCGCTGGTGACCTGACCTTCGGCCATCGCTTCCAGCAGGGCAGACTGGACCTTGGGAGGGGCCCGGTTGATTTCATCTACCAGAACCAGATTGTGAAAAACCGGGCCTTTGGCAAAGGCGAATTTGCCGGTCTCGGGATTGAAAATATCTGTCCCGGTCAAATCCGACGGCAACAGGTCGGGCGTACACTGAATGCGGGAAAAATCACCGCTCAGCGCAGAGCTGAGCAATTTTACAGCCCGCGTTTTGGCCAGCCCCGGAGGGCCTTCGATCAAAATATGCCCGCCCGTCAATACGCCCAAAAGCAGGCGTTCGACCAGCAGTTCGCTGCCAATTAATCCGCCCAGAAGCCACGTCTTCAGCCCCTGTACCGCACTCTGAATATCCTCAACCTTGGTCTGTGTCACGACGCCCCTTCCCCTTGCATTGCGCGTTCAGTGTGCCTTGCGCATTGGTCAGTGGCTACATAGCCCAAAGTCTCAGTTCTTGTGGACCTTTGTCATCTGTGCAGGCTGTGGTGTAATCAGACAGGCCCGCTCGAGCAGCAGATCAAACGCCGGATCAGCGAGGGTTCCCCGGGTACGCTGCAAGAGCAGGTCAAACTGGTCTTTTATATGCACCAGAAACGCCTCGGAGTTAGAACTATCAAGCGGCATCTGCGCAAGTGCATGAAGCATGAAGACATCAAACGCGCAAAGCCCGCCGGGATTGCTGGCAAGCAATCGGCGCATGAAATCGGGCGAGGTCCAGTCGAGACCTTTTAGATAGACCGGATGTTCCTGCAATTTGGACAAAAACGGCGTTTCCCTGCTGATTTTTGGGATATCTAACCCAAAGGAAAAGACGTGAAACAGCTCTTCGATCAGGATCGAGCGATAAAAATCCCGCTCCAGACGGGACGGGTCTTGGCTGTCCGGTTGACGCACCATCAGATGCGCGACATTGCCGTTGCGACCGAAAAAGCTGAAGCCTTGTGCGGGTGAATTTATCCGCTCGGGGCGCGAGGTCGGCAGGCCTAAATCAAACATTTGATCAAGTGCGCGCAAATCCGCATTTAATACTCCGTCATACACCCGCCCGCTATAGAGCCGCAGATAGACGCGCTGCGCAGGCGGGCAGTCGGTGATCTGGCGGTCCGCGAAATGGAGTGGTATTTTTCGCTCGAAAATATCGACCAGCAGGCTTTCGAACTGACCCAGAACAGCGCGTGACAATTTGTGCGCAGGGGCGCCAATAATGCAAACTGATCCTGTTGACGTCCTTTTAGCGTCAAAATGGACAGGTGGCAGGGTCGGGTCACGCCGTTTCAGCGAGCTTCCAAATTCATAGACCCATCCTTGCCGAGCGAGATCCAGATACATCTCACGCGTCGGAGTAAAGATGTCCGCACGCGCGCCCTGCCCCAATGGCAAAAGCCAGATCAAAGCAAATGCAAGCTGCAACAGCGCCCTGAGATACATCTCCAATCCTTAGCACACTCCAGACAGATATCTATGCGGACGAAAAGGCGCGAAACAACAGTTCCGCTGTGTCATCAGCGGCAAAATCATTGGCCAATCGGGTCAGAGCGTCATGGTGGGGCGACTTGATACATGTCGGGTCTGTTGCCGCCGGATCACCTGCCAGCGCCATTGCCTGACAGCGACAGCCGCCAAAATCACGGTGCTTGAATTCGCACGACTTGCAAGGCTCCTGCATCCAATCATCACCGCGATAGGCGTTAAGGGCTGATCCGTTGTACCAGATATCGGACAGCGATGACGTCGCGACATTGTCAAATGTCATGCCCTTGATCGTCTGCGCCGCATGGCAGGGCAGCACATCCCCTTCGGGCGTTACGTTCAGCCCTGTCGACCCCCAGCCACCCATACAGCGCTTGGGATAGTCATTGTGATAGTCTGCGGGGACATAGTCGATCACCAGGACCCCTTTATGCCGTTCGCGCGCCTCAGCAACAATCCGGCTGGCCCGTTGGGCCTGCTCTTTGGTCGGCATCAGTGCCTCCCTGTTCAGCAGCGCCCAACCGTGGAACTGCACAATCGCCACCTCTATGCGGCGCGCCTTCATTTCAACAGCCATTTCGATGGCGCGCGGCAATTGGTGCAGGTTTTGGCGGTGGACCACGGCATTCAGTGTCAAAGGGAAACCGATATCGGAGATCCACCTGGCTGCCGCCATCTTGCGATCAAACCCGCCCCTGTAGCCACCAATCCGGTCGGCCATGCCAGCATCCGTGCCCTGCAGAGAAAGCTGAACATGATCTAACCCCGCCGCATCAAGTTCCTTCAGACGCTTTTCGGTCAGGCCAATCGCGGACGTAATCAAGTTGGTATAGAGCCCCGAATCGCGCGCGGCGCGCACCAGATCGACCAAATCACGGCGGGATGCGGGCTCTCCTCCTGACAGATGAAGTTGCAGGACGCCCAAGTCTCCGGCCTGCCTGAAAACATCCGCCCAAAGATCAGTCGATAGCTCGCGTTCTTTTTGGGCCAAAGCGACAGGGTTTGAGCAGTAAGGGCAAGAAAGCGGGCAGCGATGCGTCAGTTCTGCCAACATTGCGATGGGGGCTGGAATATTCATCAGCTGACCTCCAGAATTCTTTTGTCAGCCAACTTGGTAATGAAGGCACTGACGTCAACAGAGATTGCCTCAACGGGGGCTGCGTATTTCTCGGCCAGTCCCGCAACGATGGCCTGAAAGCTGCGCACGCCGTCAATCTCATGCAGAATCGCCAACCCGATGTCATCCAATGTGATTGTACGCTCGGGTGCCAGAAGGACCCATCGCGCGCGGACTTTGTCGTGTCGAATGCGCACCCCTCGCGGGATTGCCGGGATGGCGTTTGCGGCCAACATCATGACGCCTGCGCTTGCGGGTCGCTCACATGCGTATCGGGTATCCAGGCCCCCGGCGGGATCCGCGCAGGGGTGACATATGCCGAATGCAATGCGTCAAGCTGCGACCACAACACATCCGTCTTGAACTCTAACGCGGCCGCTGCGGCGTCCTGCTTTTCGGCCGTATCCGCATGCTCAAGCACCCAGGCCAAGCCAAAGGCCACATCTTTTGGGGCCTCATTCAGGCGGTTCCTGAAATACGACAAGCTTTGATCGTTGGCGAAGGCGTAATTGGCCAATAGCCCCTCGATCCGCTGCGCGTGGATTTTCGGCGCAAATAGTTCGGTGAGCGAGGCCGCCACCGCCTCTAGCAAGGTTTTGTCGCGCACAAAACGTACATAGGCATCCACCGCAAAGCGCGTCGCGGGCAACACGCCTTGCTTGCTCGCGACGTAATCGCGATTCAGCCCAACCGCGTCGGCCAACCGTAACCAACGCTCGATCCCGCCTTCATTCTCGGCAGTTCCGTCGTGATCCTCAATTCGGGACCGCCATGCACGGCGCAAGGCCGGATCATCGACACGACTCATAAATGCGGCATCCTTCATCGGGATGCTGGCTTGATAATAAAATCGGTTGATCACCCAGGCGCGGACCTGATCAGGCGTACACCCGCCGCCATGCAGCAACTCGTGAAAAGGGTGCTTGTCATGGTAGCGCTCTGCCCCGATTTGCCGCAGGCGCGCCTCAAAATCCGCTTTGGTGGCGGCCGTCATAGCTCTATCTCCATACCGTCATATGAAATCGTCCAGCCTGCTTTTTCTGCGACTGCGCGCTCGGGTGCATCGGGACGCAGAACCGGGTTTGTATTGTTCATATGGACAAAAATCTTACGGGCGACGTCAAGCCCCTGGAACGCCGCCATCGAACCGTCAGCACCGGACATCGACATATGCCCCATCCTTTTGCCGGTTTTCTGGCTAAGGCCAGCGCGCACCATTTCGTCATCCTGCCAAAGCGTGCCGTCAAAGAAAACCGCCGCCGCTCCACGCAATCGGCTCTTCAGATCGCTGGTCAGCTTGGCGCAGCCAGGGATATAATAAACATCGGTTTGGCCCGCAGCCAAATGCACGCCGACGGTTTGCTCACCGATCAGATCGGTCTCTACAGTCTCACTTTCCAGATAAAGCGGCACCTTGCCCGGCACTGCAAAAAGGGTGGTTGTCAGGCCGGGCGCAATTTCCGTCGCCTGCCCAAGTTCAACCGTTGAGCGCGTTACAAACGCCGGGTTGAGCGCGTCAAATACGGGATTGTCTTCCAGAACTTTGTGAATCTCGCGGGTTGCAAACAACGTAAAGGGCTGCTGTTCGCGCAGGGTCAATAGCCCAGCAATATGGTCTATGTCGCCATTTGTCAGCAGAACCGAACAAATCGGGCTTTTGCGCAAGTCCGTCGGATGCAACTGCGGCGCGCCTGCCAATTGCTCACGCATATCCGGCGACGCGTTCAGAATAGCCCAATGGGTGCCATCTGCACTGACTGTTACTGAACTTTGGGATTGAGACGGAATTGATCCGGCGCGGGCCAGATTGCAGTTTTCGCAACCGCAATTCCATTGGGGTAGCCCGCCACCGGCTGCAGCCCCCAAGATGCGCGCGCGAAACACTGGTCAGCCCTCCGCGCGCAATCTGCTTAGGATAGGTCGCCGCCATCCGATGCGTACATATTGATTTCCATGCCGCATTCGATTTCGCGCAATACAGGTGTTTTCCACGCCATGTTCTGGCTCCTTTTGCTTCATTGATTGTATGCTGATTATTCGTCGCCATCGGGGATTGGTCAAAGCTTATGTTCTAAGAGAAAAATAAGAACGTCAATAATGCTCAGGTAGAATCGATTTCATTCAGCACAAAGCCTCTGCTGCGTATCGTTTTGATTTCAAACCGAAAATCACCCATCGGAGATAACTTTTTGCGCAAATAACCGATGTAGACGTCAACGATGTTTTCTGAAGACGTTCCATTGTCGGCCCATAGATCGTCAAAGATCTCGCCGCGCGACAAAACACTGCCCTGATGGACGCTCAGTTTTTCCAACAATTTGTATTCTCGTTCAGTTAGAATGACTTGACGTCCCTGACCGCGCACCATCCGACTAGTGGGGTCCAGTTCAAAAGTGGTTTTTTCCACCACATCCACGCGGCGTTCCTGCACCCGCATGCGCGCGACCAGTTCATCAAAGGAAAACGGCTTCACAACATAGTCATTGGCCCCTGCTTCAAGGCCCAAGGCGCGATCCTCGACCTCTGACAAGGCGCTGAGCATCAAAACTGGTTTTAGATTTCCTTCTGCGCGTACTGCCCTGACAAGGTCTATTCCACTCTCGCGGCCAATCATCACGTCGACGATTGCGGCTGATACCGCGTCGTCACGAAACCGGATCAACGCAGGCCCTACAGAGCTTTCGCAAAGCGTGTTGTACCCATGTAGCTGCAATCCTCGCCCAAGGGCCGAAGTGATTTCCGGGTCGTCATCCACAATCAAAATAGTCGGTGTAGTCATGGCCTCAACCTAAGTCGACAAGGGTGGGAAAAAAACCGTGACCAAAGTCCCGGGTTGCGTTCCCAGACGCAGCGACTCTGGCACCGGACTTGTCATTTCGATCCGCCCGCCCTGTTGCTCAATGATCCAGTTTGCCAACGCCAGCCCAATGCCAAACCCTTCCGTTTTGACTTGTGTCCCACCCCGCGCAAATCGCTTGAAGGCATTCGCCCGATCCTGAGGTGTCACGCCCGGCCCGTTGTCAACCACCTGCACACTTGGCCCATCAGCCGTATTTTCGGCCATAATTGCCACGAGATTGCCGTCACTCGCATGGCGAATACAGTTTTCCAACAGGCCGGTAATGACCTGACGGCACCAATTCTTGTCCCCTGTGGTCATTAGTCCGGGTGATGGATTATGGCGCAGAGTCAGACCTGCATTTTTCAGCGGCGCGCGCATATCCTCAGCGGCCTCACAGATGGCGTCATTCAAATCAAACGGTTCGGATGCCAGAGAAATCACCCCGGATTCCGAGCGCGCAATGCGAAGCAGATCGTCGATCCGGCGGTTCAGACGCGTGGCGCGGGTGTGAATAGTCGAAAAAGCGTCGCCGCCACCCGCCTTGATCCCAAGCTCGGCCTCCATCAGAATAACGGTCAACGGTGTGCGCAATTCATGGCTGATATCCGCGAAAAACCGGCGACGGTCTTCGTCGGTCTTGGCCAGTATTGCATTCGCATCGCGCAATTCTTCGGTGCGTTCCTCGACCAATGAGTTTAATCGCGCCCAGTCTTGTTCGACATCAGCCTTACGCGCAGCCAGTTCGCGGCTCATTGACTGAGTTGCGGCAAACAACTGACCAATTTCATCTTGGCTTTGATCCGGGCTTTGGCGGGGCAATGTGATCGCAAAGTTCTCCTGTCCGATCTCTTGGGCGGCACGGCGCAGCGCATCGAGGCGAGACATTTGTGGTCGCACAAGCCCAACATAAAATCCCAACAACAGCAAAGCGACGCTGGCCCCAACACCAAACGCGGAAAAGCTGAGTTGACGACGCAAAACCGTGACCTGCGCAATCGCGCGGTCGCGTGCACGGCGTTCCTCCGAGATGGCCCCGTTCAAAAGCGGATCAAACCCGATCGAGAACGCGTTGATCACACCCTGCAACCGTGTTGGGTCTGATTGCTGTGCCGCATCAAGCACCGATTGGACCGTCGAATTAAACAGCGCTTCCATACGGGCAATGCCAAGGCTGCGCGTCGCGCGGAGCGACTGTTCGTCAAGGCCCAGGTCTTCGGCAGATTTCAAGGCAGCGTCCAGATCCCGTCGCGTGTGGGTAAAAGTCGTACGGATCGCCTGTGTCAGCCCGTCCAGACGCAAGGCCGTTGCATCAAGATCGCCCTCGGCCTGTGATGCCTCGAATGCAACAACAATGAACGATCCGACTTGCGTGGCCAGTACCGAAAACCGCTGCATTCGTTGCTGAGCCTCCATGGCGGTTTCAATCCGCGCGGACATTTGCGACGCCCCAAAGAGGGTCAACGCGCTTGCGAGGATCGCAAAAAGACCAATAACCCCTGCCCCGAATCCCAGTTTGAACTTCAACGATTTAAATATTCTGTTACCTCCCATCCCGACTGAGTTGATGCCAGAGTGTCAGGCCTGCAGCCTAGGGCAAGCGAAAAATGTGTTGCCCGGCACTGCGATGCTTACCGAGTGCAAAAATATTTTTTTGCCAAGAATCCGTTGGCACTGAGCTTCTTCGCAAAATTGCTTATTCCTTCCCAATTACATCAAAATAGGCATAGTGGCGCAGGTCCGGTATATTCTGGGCGGTACTGGCAAGGTACAATACCGCAGCCAGCCAGACAGCGGAGTCTGAAGAATATGAAGCACGTCATTTATTGTTTTCTCCTGTCGATGTTTTTTCTCGGTTGGGGTCTACCCAACCGTGCTCAGGACGTTATGTCGGGCGTAGATATGACCCTTCCCCGGATGACTGAGGCCAGACTCACCCGCGCCGAGGTTGAAGCTATTCTGGCGGCAAAGACTGCTGAATCGCCGGCGGATTTCTCAGGTATGTGGCTGAATGGTCTGGACCTGTCCAACCTCGACTTTTCTGGTGCGATCTTTCGTGCGACAGCGATGAATGATGCCAATTTGAGTAGCACCAATCTGGATGGCGCGGTTCTGGATCAGGCTTGGGCGATGCGAGTCGATCTTAGGGGCGCCAGCCTGCGCGGGGCATCGCTTTTCCAGACTCAGTTGGTCAGTGCTGATCTGACTGGTGCCAACCTTTCCGGGTCCAATGCAAAGGCGAATTTCATGCGCGCGGACCTGACTGGAACCAATTTCACAGGCGCTGATTTTTCGGCGGATATGAGGAACCAATCCATGGGTCTGATGCGCGGCGTGCTTCGTAAAGCGAACCTGACCGATGCCAACCTTACAGGGGCGAACATGTCCCGTGCTGACCTAGAATTCGCAAAACTGCATCGCACAAAGCTCAACGGCGCGGATTTGTCGATGGCTACACTGGGGGGCGCGGATCTGTCAGGGGCTGACGTGACCGGCGCCAATTTTAAAGATGCTGATGTTGCCTCTGCACTACTCAAGTCGCTGGTCGGCGTTACCGACACCCAATTCCTGCATACCCGGAATCTGGATCGCGCCATTCGCTGAAACGTCATCGCAGACCGGCAAGACCGCCTTGCCCCGAGTAAGCTGGTTTTGTCTAAGTGTGCCTGATATCCAAATCCGAATACAAACACTCACGCCAAGCCTCAATTGAGCCGAAATAGGACCGCCGCGCAAAGTGGATGACAGCTTTGAACTCATTGATCGGCGCGCACTTCCGGATGTATCTGGCGAAGGATCGTTATTGCGCCATCGTCTAACGGGTGCAGAGGTTCTTGCTGTGTGCAACACGGATCCCGAAATGGTCTTCGGCATCGCGTTTGAGACCGTTCCGCGCCAGTCGAATGGGGTTGCCCACCTTCTTGAACATCTCGTGTTTCGCGGATCACAGCGCTATCCCCACACCAATCTTTACGCTGGTTTGGCACAAGGATCACTTTTGACGGGACTAAATGCGTCAACTCGGGCCGACACAACACTCTTTCATTTTTCCAGCACGCATCACGTGGACTTTTCCAATCTGATGGACATCTTGCTGGATGCCATTTTTTATCCCCTTCTGCGAGACGAAGATATCCTTGAGGAACGCGAGGTTATGACAAACGAAATGGTCGGGCATCACGCCATTCCGAGGAACAGAATGCTTGAGACCCTGCGCCAGGCGTTGTTGCCTGAAACTCCCTATGCTGTAGATTTCGGCGGTGTCCCAAAGCTTATTGCACAACTGACCCCCGAAGAGCTGAGGCGCTTTCACGTCGCGTATTACCGCCCGGCCCGCGCGAGGATATATCTATGGGGAAACATTGACCTGACAGTCAAGCTTGATCAATTGAATCAATTGCTTGGTTCGCGATCTGACAGTACACCGCCCTGCCCTGTTTTGCCCAAAACGCCTCCACGCACCGAGCATGTCAAATCGACGTTCGCGGCACCCAGGGGTAGCCCCTTCATGACAGGATTTGGATGGGCGTTTGAGGTCGGCAACGTCGATCTGTGGGGCGCTTTGTCGATGGGGGTATTTGCAGAACCCAACGGAGTTATTAGGAATGCTATGTCCGACGTTGGTGGCCGCGTGATTGGGCGCGGTTTTTCGTCGGACACACCATTTGGTACGTTCGAAATTGCAGTGGCGGGCCATCCACCAGAGGCTGGGCCTTTGGTGGTCTCCAAAGTTGAGAAAACTCTGGATCAATTGGCCCGGGATGGGATGGGCCAGAACTGGCTTCTGGGGGCTGTGGATCGGTTGGAGTTGCTGTTGCGAAGCTTCGGCCAACCCAGTCAGATGCCGCAAGGTCTGCGGGCTCTTCACATGATCTTTGGTCAGTGGCGTCATGGGGCAGATCCACTGACTTTGCTGGACATCAGCTCACGGATTACACACCTGCGTCAGACGATAGCCTCTGATCCTGCGGCGGCAGAGCGTCTTCTGACCCATGATCTCTTAGAAAACCCTCACAAAGTTGTCGTGTCTCTGAAGCCTCGCACCGAGGTTAACCGTACCACGTCACGTCGAACTCGGCCAAAACCAACGCCTGATCCCACGAAGCGCGCAGCAAACCCAAAGCTGCCTTTTATCAAACGTGACCACTTGCCTTCGCAGGTCAGTAGAATTGCCGTCGATGTCAATCAGGGTGTTTTGCATGTTCCAACCATCGGACCTGACCTCTGCCGGGCCGAACTTGCTATCCCCCTGACCGGACTGAGTGCACGTGAAATCGGGCTGGTTCCAGTTTTTGCTGCACTCCTCAAGGCTATAAGCCCGCCTGAGAATGTCGAGATTTCAGCATGCTGCTGGACTGGCGCAGGCCATGGAAAGTCGGATGGGGCATGGTTGTCTCTGGGCGGCAGATCGCTGCCCTCTAGTGCAGGTTTGCTGCTGGATCGAATGCGCGAATCTCTTCGGCATGAAATTCCGGGGGCCGATGCGATCGGTCAGCGGATAACGACAGAGATTGCGGTGCTAGACGCGCAAATCGCATCCTTTGGGCACGTCTTTTGCGAGACCCGGCTGCGTGCCTTGGGCACCGCTGCCGGAACATGGGGGGAACGGCTGAATGGACTTGCGTGCAAAGCCACCCTGAACGACCTGCTGGCACAGGATCCAGCGCAGCTATCCGCCGCGTTGACCCAACTGCAACAACGTCTTTTGGGGAACGGGCGCGCTGTTCTTGCTGTCAGTGGCGTAACGCCTTCTTTGGCAGATCAGTTTATCGCAGAGTTGTCCCACACCGAAGATCACGGCAATCCACAGCAACCCTTAAACCTGGCCCTTGATCTGGCGATGAAAGAGGGAATACCGACAAGCGCGCCCAACTTTACAACGGGTCAGGCCCTGCGGATTGGCGCAACTGGCCCTGCACATGTGGTCGCGCATATGCTTGAAACCGGGTGGCTTTGGGACAGCGTCCGGGTTTCTGGCGGCGCATATTCCGTCCGCTGCCGCTATGACGCAGGTGACGGATTATTGACGATGTTGTCGATCCGTGATCCACGCCCGCTTGCCACATTAGATCGCTTCTGGGAGGCATCAATCTGGTTGCAACACAATGCCCGCGGCGATCTGCTTGAACGCTGCATCGCCGCAAAAACCGGGCATCTTGTGCGTCCCGTGCGACCCGACGACGTTCTTGCCGTCGCGCTTCATCGTCATTTGTGCGGTGAAACCGATGACCTGCGGCAATCAGCCCTGGAAGATGTCCGAATTGTCAGTGCAGCCTCCATCAATCTGTTCTCTCAGAAGTTTGAGGCGGAACTACCAAATGCAAGAACAGTCATCCTGGGACCAAGGGACGATCTTCAATCCGCCCTGTCAGAACGCCCCAATGTCTTCGTCATGCAACCGGATTAAATCAGGCGGTCAGCTCAGCGATACCGGCCCGAACGGCTTCAAAGACAGCACTGTGACCAAGCGAATGGCCGGCGGCCTCAACGAGCACCAGCCGCGACCTCGGCCATTCAGCAACAAGGCGGGAGGCGGTGCGGGGCGGGCACAAAAGGTCAAGACGTGCCTGCACGACAATGCCCGGAATATGGCCAATCTCCGGTGCCCGTTTTAACAATTCATCCGGCGCGAGAAAACAGTCGTTTAGAAAGTAATGAGCCTCCATGAACGCCGTTGTCGACAAAGGAGCGTCAGGACTAATTTCGGGGGGGACCAGTTCCGACATTGCGCGCTCAGCATTTGCAAATGCTCGCGCCGCTGGGGCATGCACCAAGGGGTCAGGATCGAGAATGCGGCGCCAGAGCGACGTCAACCCATCTGGCGCTTGCGCCATCAGCCGGGCGTGCAATTCAGGTTGGAATGACACAAGGGCAGTGTCAAAAGCCCACTCTAATTCTGCCTTTGTGCCCAAAAATGTGGCACGAAGGACCATGCCCGAGACGCGTTTCGGATGTGCGTTTGCATAGGCCAGCGCAAGGGTCGCCCCCCAGGACCCGCCGACCACAAGCCAGCGTTCGATACCAAGATGGGTGCGCACGCATTCCAGATCATCAATCAAATGCGCAGTGGTATTCGCGCGGTGTTCCCCATGGGGGAGACTTCGCCCCGCTCCCCTTTGATCGACAAATACCGCGCGATGTCTGGCGGGATCAAACAGGGTCCGTTGTGAAGGATTGCAGCCACTCCCCGGACCGCCGTGCAGGAACAACGCAGGAACACCGCCGGTTGGGCCAATGCTCTCGACCCAAATTGCATGACCCTCACCAACTTCAAGATGAAACCCGCCTTCCCCCCTCACTGCAAAAACGCAACGCCAAGCCCGCCCCCAGTTAATTGCTGCAAGGAGAGATCGTTCTGAACTACATCTTTTCCCTTTGAGGTAAACAATAGGCTTTCGCCGTCAACTGGCCTAGAGTTAGGGCCGCAAGATTGAGGCATCAATTCGGCTCCTGAACAGGTTTCGCGCGCATCTGAAACACCTCCGTGTCAGATCAATGGCTGAATCATACGCTGTCGAACCGCATACAGGCAATCCTCGCTGGGGCGATTAAGATAATGGTAATCCGGGGCACAAAATAGGGCCACATTTAACCAAGAAATTGGCGCGTCGGTTGCACTACTCCGCGTTTGGGCAGACACAAGCGGTTTTGTGAGCTACATAGACTCTCAAATGAACAAAAATCTCAAAGGGGTGTGAAGGAATGACTGTATATTTGATAGCCGACGTAAAAGTCACCGATGACGCATGGATACCGGACTATGCGTCAAAGGTTCACGATATCGTCGGAAAACACGGTGGAAAGTACCTCTCCCGCAGCGGCAACATTGATACCATTGAAGGCGAAGGCCTGGACACAACCTTGATCGCCCTTATCCAGTTCCCATCGAGGGAAGCCTTGGACGCTTTCGCGAACGACCCCGAGTATGCGCCGCATGGAAAGGCGCGCCAAGACGGGAGCGTAAGCCGTTTTCACGTGATCGATGACACTGATTTGGCAGGCGCAATACCCTATCTCCCGGCGGCTGGGTAATCTGCTAAGCGGTGGCGTCAGACAAATGGGAACTAGCTTCTACATGCATGGACAGCGAAGCGGTTCCTCTTGCCGTATTGAGTTGACGTCACTCGGCAAGAGCGACGGCGCGATTGGGTATGGTCAGATTAAACTTGGGCGGCTGCCTCCCCCGCTCCAATCCTCTAACAGATTGGGAAAATCTTTATATTTATTGGTCCTCACTAAACATCAGCAATTGAAACCAGCCCGAGATCCGCGCAAAAATTATAGCAAAAGATTTTAGTTTAGTAATGCCTACCGAGACACTACGAGACCACCCTGCCCGTCTCAACTGATATCCTTCTGACAATGCCCTTTGCGTTCATTAACAAAAATTTGCCCCGGCAGCTTGAAGCGAATCGTTCTGTCACGACTAGGCCAGTCATAAAGCCTATGGGTGTCAAACTTTGACAAAGAATAAGCGATACAATTTCTAAGCCAAAACAGATTCCGAAGTTCTGAAGCCGTATCCCGCATTGGCGCAATCATGGGGCACCTATTTGTGCGCGGCCGACAAAACCATGCTTGCCAACCAAGCTGGGAGCACTCCAATCAGATCTGCAGCTACCGTCGCACCCGGATCCGGTTCCGTGCGCGCCGCTCTAACCGAAGCGGATCATTGTGTGGCAGTGCCCGCCAGAAGCCATTCCCTTTTGACCAATTCAGAAACTGACTAACGCTATCGACCTGGTCGTCGTTCCGACCTCTTGGAAAACCTTGCAACTCGCGTTTGAACGAGGTTAGCCACGGAGCGTCTGACGGCAATAATACTTTTCCTTCTTCCACAGGTGCACAAGCAGCACTGAACCTGATTTCCTTGTTCTTGTCGGCTCGGATCCGATCATAGCGCCGGTCGTCGAGAAAAAGTTCATCAAACAACGGGCGACCTGTCGATGCATCTTCAATTAGGTCCCGGTCCGGATCCCATTGGTCGACCAAGTGAAGCGTTTTCACCTTAAGGTCCGGATATACTTACAAAAAAAGTCACTGGTCGCGACCGAAAGGTTTCGTGCGCGTGTAATCCATCTGCGGCAAGACTGGTTCAGACACCGCGTCCCCACCATACGAACACATCCCGACAGGCTTGTGTTTATTGATGAAACCTCGGTCAAAACAAACTTGGCCCGTCTGCGGGGACGCAGCATGCGTGGTCGTCGGTTTTGACGATATTGCGGGTGATCTTACGGGCATCGGCGTTCGGACAGCACTTTGGTTTTGATGGGCAGGCCTGACAGGTCAGTTTCAATGCCTGGTATTTGGCGACACCCTTGCCTGTCGGGCCACGGTTCGGGTCTGAGTAGTTTCGCCGGAACTGCTTGAGCGCCTCGCCCTCCGGGCAGATGTACTGGTTGTTCTCGGCATCCCATTCGAAATCGGCGCGGCTCCATGTCCCGTCAGTACGCCCGGCTTTGTCGATGACGGGGATGTGTGGGCTGATGCCACGCTTGATCAACCAGCCCAGGTTCTTTCCAGAGCCGTACGCTGTATCGGCAATCAGGCGTTCGGGCCGTAAATCGATGCGTCTTTTGACCCGGTCCAGCATCGTACGTGAAGCGCCAACCTCCGCACTCAAGATGGATCGGCTGGCTTCGACATCGACGATGACCCCGTGATCCGTGTCGATCAGATAGTTGTCAGAATAAGCAAAGAATGCAGGGCCTTTGCGGGCCGCGGTCCACTGGCTGCAAGGGTCGGAATGGGATGTGAACTTGGGCTCAACGGTGGTTGCGGCGCCGAAAGCGGCATCATCTAAAACGCTGAGATATTCTCGCACAGCGCGCGGCGCATCATCTGGATCGATGGCGCTGCTGTTCCAGTCTTCCTTTGGCGTCAAGTTCTGCTTGTTCGCATCGGCCTCAATCAAGCTGGCATCTGCTGCAAAGCGCTGGCCACTCACCAGGCCATCAGAGATGCAACGCGCGACCATCGTCTCGAACAGATGGCACAACAGATCGCTGTCACGGAACCTGCCATGGCGGTTCTTGGAAAACGTCGAGTGGTCGGGCACGGGATCGTCCAGATCAAGGCGACAGAACCATCGATATGCAAGGTTCAGATGGACCTCCCCACACAGACGCCGTTCTGACCGGATGCCGAGGCAATACCCCACAAGCAACATCCGGATAAGCAGTTCGGGATCGACGGAGGGGCGGCCCGTATGGCTATAGTAATCTGCCAGACAGGTGCGGATACCGCCCAGATCGACAAACCGGTCAATTGAGTGTAGGAGGTGATCTTGTGGGACATGATCCTCCAGCGAGAACTCGTAGAACAAAGCCGCCTGAGCTTCCTGCTTCGGTCCCATCATCGCTCAATCTCCCATTCAATACGGCGATTGAATCAGCGACTTGCCCGTCGACCAAGGAATAGTTTTTCAACTAAATAAGCCCTTAATGACCGATGCCGCAGCATGCAGATTTCGACCTTAAGGGCGGAAAGTGGAATTTCGCTGGGGCGCAAGCCCGATGGGTGCAAATTCCAGGAGCGGACCATGAACAAAAAGTGAAATCGCGCTTTCATTCTGCGCTACGGTGGGCCGGTTAAATCCCTTCTACGACATTCGTCATGGCCGCAACATACGACAATGAGGACGGAGCGCCGACGTTTGCTGCGGGGTGACTGAATTTACGCCCACACACGACTGCGCCTAGCCAGGGCTAAACTTTCAAATGCTCTTTGTTTTTGCTAGCTTGCCGTAGTTCGCCCGCTGAGCATTCTTGCTTTGGCGGAATGCCAATATGCTGAAGGAGGTGTGAAGATGAACCGGTCCCTTTGTGTCATTGTTGCACTCACCTTGCCAACAAACTGCTCTAATCGCGAGATACCAGAAATTTCAATACCTGTGCCCGAGGCCCAGTTGGAGCGCGTGTTCGTCGCCACTCAACGCGCCCCGGATCAGACCAGAGATCTGTTTGGCGCGCGCAGATCGATCAAGATGAATTACGGCAAGGTAGTTGTTTCAATTCCGCCGAGTCATGCTTTGGGTCAGATCGAATGGGCGCGAAATAAACCTAACCCAAGGCGACATTTTGCGGTTGTGGATCTCGATTTGTTTAACAACTCCGACCAATTTCAAACCAACCTGCAAGCCGAACCTCCGGGCCCATTCAACGTTACAAACATTTATGTGCACGGGTTCAACACGTCGCTGCATGAAGCCCTGTTTCGGTTGGCGCAGATCAAACATGACTTCCAGGATTCGTCACCCGCTGTCCTCTTTGCTTGGCCTTCGGCAGCGCGCTCAAGGGCCTATGTCTACGACCGGGACAGCGTATTGTTTGCGCGCGATGATCTGGTAGAACTGATGCGCGACCTATCGACAGGAACCGACCGAAAAATTGCACTTATGGGCCACTCGATGGGGGCCCAACTTGTAATGGAAGCCTTGCGGCAGATCGCTATATCGGGCGACCGGCACCTCTTATCAAGAGTTGAAGTTGTCATTTTGGTGGCCCCGGATATCGACCCCGACGTGTTCCGCCGTCAGGCGAAAGCTATTGGTAAGTTACCTGATGAATTTTACGTTTTTGTTGCAAAGCAAGATCAAGCCCTGCGCTTGTCTGCGTTCTTGACCGGGCGGGAACGCGTAGGCGTGATACAAAGCGCAAAAGACGTTGAAGGACTGGATGTTACCGTTATAGATTTCAGCAGCCTTAGCGATGGCAAGAACCTTAACCATCAGGTCGGCCTTACCTCTCCTGAAGCGATAAAAACCCTCAGCGGGCTCCTAGAGGAAAACCCATATATCCAAAATGACGGCGTCACCGAGTATCTCGCTCTCGGCCTAGAGTGATTGCAGCAGTACTATATTTTGACGCTACCAATATCAAAATTGTATCGTGGCAGTTTGAGGACTTTATTGATCTTGTTGGTTTTTCGCGCTGACTTTCTGCTGGACTTATTGATTGGAGGATAAGGCGATGCAACGGACAAAACCGGCATTCATGTTTCTAATGCTCATCAGTCTGTTGTTTGGTGCGGCATGCAGTGCTCAGGCCCAAACGAGTGACGGCCTAGCAGCCCCCGACACCTCAAGCCCACGTGCAACGCTGGAGACATTCCTCGATAGCGTTGACACCTTCATGGAATTGTCGCTGGACGCGACGTTGTCCTATGCAGCCTCGAACCGGAGCTACCAAAACGAGCGCGAAAAACGGCTGAATGACCTTGCAGAGTTGCAATTCGTCAACGCACTCGAAACGCTGGACCTTTCGGAACTTCCTTCGGGGTTTCGAAGGGTGCTTGCAATCGAGAGTCTCGTTCGGATGACAGATGTCATTGCGCGCATAGACATTCCAGATCTTTCCGATGTGCCCGATCACGAGATGATGAAAGACGCTGGCGAAACAAGCTGGCGAATTCCCAATACCCGAATCGAGATCTCCTTAGTGTTGGAAGGGGCGCGCGCTGGTGAGTACTTGTTCTCAGGGCGGACCGTGGCAAATCTTGCAGTGATTCACCAACGCGTTGTCGACCATCCGCCTATTCAGGTTAGCGTGAAACGCTATCTCGATGGCCTCAGGCCCTATTCATCAGACACGACCCTTTATGATCTTTGGCGAAATTCTGCAGTAACGTTCGGGGTGTTACCAGAGCGCTGGTCGTTTGAAATGCCCGATTGGCTCAAGGCACATTTTCTCGGCGCGACCATGTGGCAGTGGATCTCAATCTTATTCATCGAAATTGTAGGGGTTTCCCTGATTTTCATGAGTTGGCACATCGGTGGACGGCTGGGCGCCTCGCGCAAAATGCGATGGTTCATAACTTCTGTTTTTGTCGTCATCTATTCATTGACTGCTACCACCCTGCTGGGAATTCTCCAGATTGGCGGAAACCTTTTGTACGTCGTCGGGCAGGTTTCGGTCGTATTGCTCTATGTGTCGGCAATTTGGGTAGCGTTCGCGGGCGCGAATGCGATTGCCGAGGAAATCATAAAGCGCCAGAGACTACGCAGGGGTGGTGTTGACAGCCAACTTATTCGTCTCGGCGCGAGACTGATAGCTCAGGCGCTGACCATCCTGTTCACTGTCCGAGGGACAAGTGAGTTGGAACTTCCGGCATATTCCCTGTTGACCGGCCTTGGAGTGTCTGGCCTGGCAATCGCATTGGCTGCAAGGGATACGCTTTCTAATCTGCTTGGCTCAATCACCATCATGTTCGAAAAGCCGTTCCGCAGTCACGACTGGATCAAAGTAGGAGATGCCGAAGGTACCGTCGAGCGAGTGGGCTTTCGCAGCACCCGAATACGTACATTCGAAGCCTCTGTCATATCTATCCCCAACAATCACATCGTCAACACGATGGTCGACAACCTCGGAGCGCGCGGGCGTCGTCGTCAGCAGTTTATAGTTGAGCTCCCCTATGGGACGCGGCGCGACACCGTCTGTTCTTTCATCAACGATGTCCGTGTTATTGTGGTCGATCACCTGATGACATCGGGTCAAGATCACTATGTTCATCTGAACCAATTCAACGAGAGCGGTATGGGTGTACTAATCCACTTTCACCTGTGTGTTCTCACGTATGAGCTCGAATTGGGAGAGCGGGAGAGCATTTTGCTCGACATTCTGACGCTAGCCGAAGAAATGGGCATCAAGATTAATTCGGCCAACTGAGTACATTGGGATGCCAAGCGCTCTCACTTTTCCAGACAATTTTGCGGATCAACAGCTATGAACCGGGTTCTGGTTTTATCAGTTTAGACGATCAGCCAACTGGAATTTTCGAAACCTGAAACAGACAAGGCGTGATAGCAGACATTGCTTTCATTATGACCAATGGCGGGAATGTTCTGCGTTGCAGACATTGATGCATGGCGCAGCGATTGACCGCTTTGCGTCAGTTAATTGGCCTCGACCCTAATCTGTTTTGAACTCGTGCCGAAAACTGAAATTTAAAATGCACAAAATTTGTCGGGTCATCTAATAGCGATAAACGTTGACTTGGCTAGGATGGCTCGGGGGGTGGGGGCGTTGCTCGTCGATCTCAAGACACTTCACCACCAACAGCCGCGGTCGAGCGCTTGGAATGGGAGAATCTTTTGCCGCCATATGTACTTGAGAGTGCGCCCCGGTCACTGCATTAATCACAATGAGGTCCAACCCAGCCAATGCCTTGTGGGGGATATTACGGGGGACCAGCGAAAAATTCGTAGCATAATATCGTTTTAACACAGTAATTTAGCATATTGTCTTGGCGGAGGGGACGAGACCCTTGTCTAACCTTCCCTGACGTCACAAATGTATTGTCGGCCGAAGCTACACTTGGTTGGTTCACTGCCAATTTTTTTCGAAACGGTATCGAATATCTTTCCCACGACCAGTTTGCTGCTCGCCCTCGGTGACTTTTGCGGTGATCTTCGTATTGTCTGGGACGAGCAAGGTGTCATGGGTTCCCGCAAGCCAGTTTGCTCTGACTAGTCCATCCCGGTATGTAATGTTGCTGCCTGTCGGACCTCCGCCGCCCAGATCATGTCCCGACCACAACCATTCCAAACATGACCCATGTTGACGCTTTGCCATATTTTCGCCACCGAATTGCTGCAGAGTCAAAGCAGCCGGTCAGCTAAACATTCAACTCGTACTTTCACTAGTAGGATGGGCCCAAGAACGAAGTAGGTGCTCGGCAGATTATTATTCCGGTGGCGTATATTCGCGGATTCGGGGCAAATATGAGTGAAGATTCTTCTTTTCCTGTGAGGCCAACACAATTGGACCAGACAATTGATGATCTTGAGTCAGACAATCAATTTGACCCAGAGATTGTAGCTGTTCGCAATCTGGTCAAAGAAGAATGCGCATTGCCAACTTGGCGAAAAATGCCCGGTCACGTTGACGCTCCAGCACTGCAAAAAAAGCAACGTGTAGTTCTACAAGTGGATATAGCATCGAATTGGTTTAGGTGGACTATTCAGACTCTAGTCCGTTCAGCAGCAACGTTTTTTCGACGCCCTGATGCCCCTCGTATTCTCGCGATGCTGATCCTTTTTGTTGTCGTTGTCATAATGCCTTGGTTCATCCTTTCGCTTGTTTTGTCCGGCATATTATTAACTCTGATCATTTATTTTTCGCTTGGACCGGACAGGGTGTGCGAAATGGTGGCGGCCTGGCATACGCGCTTACGATGTCGCGATCTCGACAGAGCCGAAGATATTCGTCGCCGCGCCGCCTTCTGGAGCAAACACATTTCGGCGATTGTTAGTCGCCTCCCCGAAAAATGGACAGCAGGACTCTATTTACCCGATTTTGAAGAAACTTCCGAACGCCCAGAAAAAATGAAGACGGATCCGTTTGATCGTCTGGCAACTCAGAAGACCGCTCAGTGAGCATGGTGTGAAATCAGGCCGTTTCCTAGCACAAACAGCGTCATATTCGGGGACATGAAACGGTATCAAGAACCAATGTGTCTGCTGTCATTCTGGTCCAAACTCATCAAATAGGCGTGCAACTTCAAGCTTGGTGCCGATACAAGACTGGCTTCAATTCTGAACGCTGTTGCAGCAAGACGCCTACCCCGCGCAATCCGGGAGCGGAGCTTCAAGCCAGCCACAGACGCGGCCATTCGTCGTTGCCGCCGCGAAGTTCAACGGTTCTATGGCCGAGTTGCGAGCATTGATCAGATATCTCTCATTCTCAAGGTTTTGATTTGCGGTAAACTTCGTGGAAAGTCAGAAGGTAGGTCGAGCGATCGGCCCACTGCCTTCGGAAGCTGGCAACAATGTGGTACTAAAACAGTGTGATCAAATAACTGAGGCGGACTTGAGATGTGTCGCAGAGCAAGCTGCAGAATTCTGACACTTAGCATTGCCGGACTTCTCTGGTCCGCAAGTCTGGGTTTGATGTTGGCAGCTGATGTTGAGTGCGGTGCGCCGGAAACAGCATGCAACGTAGAAGGCGGCGAATATTACGCCGTCTTGCCCGAGAACGCGATTGAACAGCCAGCTGTCATGTGGCTGCATGGATATGCACGGTCCGGCAAAGCAATGATTCAGAAGCCCTCTTATGTGGACCCTTTCATCAAACGCGGTTTCGCCGTGATCATGCCCAGCGGCCAGATTTGGCCGGGTAGTAAAGCTCTCGATTGGGGCGTAGCCGATGGCTACGACAGGGCACGGGATGACATCGCCTTTCTCAAATCGGTGCGCGCTGATGCTGTCAAACGCTTTGACCTAGATGCGTCCCGCATACTGGTCGCCGGGTTTTCTCGCGGCGGGTCAATGGTTTGGGACGTCGCTTGCAACGCGCCAGAGATAGCGAGAGGCTTTGCTGCGGTTGCCGGTGCGTTTTGGGAGCCTATGACAAGCGACTGTGTCGCATCCGTGGACCTTTTTCATACGCACGGCTTTAAAGACCGGATGGTACCATTTGAAGGTCGCGAGTTGATTTGGGAGGGGGTCGAGTACACTCAGGGAAGCATAATGAAAGGCGTAGATGTCTGGCGTCGCGAGAACAACTGCATGGGGAGCGCGACGAATAGTTTTGGGGACGATAGCTCAATGCAGAAGGATTGGACAAAATGCGAAGCCGGTTCGATACGGCTCAAGCTCACCAATGGCGGGCACGGAATACCGGAGGGTTGGCGCGATGGAATACTTGACTGGTTCGAAGCATTGCCCTGAGCAATTAATTTGTCTCAATCGACTACGACTGGTGGATTCAACTGGTCGATATCGTTGACGCGCTCGAAGCTACTTTGCAGCGGTGCAGCGTGTCAAATTTGTATCAAGTTCCGGAAGCAGAAATTCCTCAACCACAAAAGCTTCAAACCGCTCACACGAAATGGCACGCACTCAGGCGGCATTCGGCGGTCAAACGTGCAGGAACGTTTCAATTTCAGTTCGCAGCTGATCCCAATCAGTGAATTCACGCACACCATCGACAAGGTCGACATTGCGCCCAGCCAACGCAACATTTTGCACGATTTGGCTCTCAAAATAACTGTAACTATCCGTGCGGACAGCTCCTGCGGCCAAGGCTTCTTTGTCGGGGGAAAATCCTGTCCTCATTTTCATTTCGGTCAGATAGTCCTGTGCTTCTTCCAGGCCTTCAGGAAAGGCCGCCTTGAGGCTGACTGAAATTAGTAGTGTTTGATGCGCCTTCAATTCTTCCAGGTTTGCGGAGACAAGAACTTCAAAATCTTTGGGATGGCGTCGTTCATGCACCGGTGCCGCCAACACAACTTTGTCGATGCCCTCAAAAGACAAAGATGCCAATCTGTCTGCTGCGTTGAACAACCGGACACCATGGCCTGCGGCACGTATCTGCTGCTCAACGGATTCTGCAATCTTGCGTGTTTGACCCTCAACTGATTCAAAAATAACGAGAAACTCCATAAAAATCTCCATCTTAACGTTCAAGTCTAAGAAACTCGTTTCCATTGCTGACTAGGTAAGCTTGGGTGATACTCTTATGACCACTTAATCGCAGGATCGCAGTGGAAGTCGTCATCGAATGATCATGCAGTTGCAGGACGCGGTATGATTCACCTTGTAAGACACACTACCTGAAAGAAGGCTTTCGGCCCCTCCAAGACCGCGACTGCCCATGGCGATCAAGTCCGTCTGCTCGCGCTTGGCAACTTGCAATATCTTGCGGGCAGGATCGCCGTCTATTAACACCACATTCGGAGAGCGAACGCCCTTATCTACGGCGATCTGTTGCCCGCGCGCGAGAACCTGTTCACCGATCTCATTGAGCGCTTCTCTTGAGACAACCGGCGGAATGATGGCGGCGCTCACATGTTCGGCGACCGGATGCTTCGTGGGATCAATCTCGTTACGTGATCTCTCACTGAGCTGTTTCATGTCGATAGAGTCTCGAAGATTCTCCAGTGATGGTCCACGAGACGTCACATAAACAAGCGATAGCTTTGCTTCAAGCTTGACTGCGATGTCGCTGGCTAGTTCAACGGCCTTGTCCGCTTGCTTTGAGCCGTCTGTTGGCACCAGAATGCTCTCGATTCCAGGGTAGTCTGACTTCGTGTCTGGACGATGGACTGTTACGCAGGAACAGGGAGCCAGATGGAAGACGTTGTGCGAGACGCTCCCAAGAACAATTCCTTTGAGTTTACCGAAACCACGACTGCCCATGATGATGAGATCCGCAGACGTGTTTTCTGCATGGTGGAGGATCCGCCGACTTGCTTCGCCCACGTCGATAATAGTCTCGACGTTATTTACTCCTTTGCGTTTGGCGAGATCCAGTGCGTTGCGCAAGAGTGTATTTCCGACCTGCTCCAGGATTTTAGAGCGATCAACAAGACCTGTGTAGGTCTCTTTTCCTACCGTCACAAGTTCACGCAAGGCCTCCTCGAAGAGATCTTCAGGAACGCTGTCATCATGTGTAACGACATGCAATAAAACGACTCGAGCATCGTATTTGGCCGCAAGGTTTGTACTCAGCTCCAATGCCATTTGCGAATGCGCAGAACCGTCGATAGGGGTTATAATAGTGCGGATCATAGGGGGCCTCCATAACGAGAGGGTATCTTCGTTAGCTTCGGGATCAGCCATCATGTGTCGGACGAAATTTGCTTTTTGCCCTGTTCCAACATTAACAACTGTGCATCTGCGCACAGCCATATAGATACACGCTACTCCAATAATCTGAATTGTAGATCAGATGAGCCACTTAGGGCATTGATGTGCATCAATCAGGAATAGGATTGACTGTTCATGGGTATTCATTATCCGCTTGCATTGGATTGCTTGAGGTCCGGCACAGTTGAGGAAACAGGCAATCGTTTAGAAACGGGAAGGAGATTCTATTCGGCCATTTTAGCCAGAATGCATCAATTTCCCGGATCATGTGCGTACTTTTGGCAGATTCTTCCTGCCCTTGCACTCTGGATACCTCACGCATCCTAAGAACTTTCCCCACTTACCTTTTCGTTCAATCAGCCATCCGCCTGAACATTCCGGGCACATAGGGAACTTCGCGCCACAACTGCAGACCAAATTCTCCGGATTTGCCTTTTCCGCTACCGGCAAGTTTCTACCGCATTCGGTGCACGGCCTCAGCATCTCACCACATAGATGCCGATGCTCACACGCAAAATAAAGCCGACCCTTCTTGGAGGTTTGGGCCAGCATCCGCCCGCCGCAAGCGCCGCACCGGTGTTCGGCAATACCTGGTTCTCCAAGCCCTACCGTTCCATACTCTGCCTTTTCCACAAGTTCGCGTGCGAAGACAGATGGCTTTTCTCGGTCCGCCAGGACGATCACAGATTTTCGTGCTCGGGTTAGCGCGACATAGAAAAGTCGACGCTCCTCAGCATGATCAAAGTTCTCAGGTTCGGGCAGCACCAGATCGAGCACGGGGTCGTCCACAATTTCAGACGGAAATCCCACACGATCGGAGGCAGCCCGCAAGACCACAACGTGGTCGGCTTCAAGTCCCTTGGACGCGTGCACAGTCATGAAACGCATCGAAACCTCAGGGTATTTGGAACCAAGTTGAGCAAGATTGTCAGGCTTAAGAAAGCGGTAGCGCCCAAGCAAAAGAACGCTCGTCTTGCCACCGACCGCCGAGGTTCGGATGTCCTCGAGAGCTGTCCTAAGTGCCGCATCATCGCGGCCACGATTGTAGTACGCCACCTTTATCGCGGGCGCATCGGTTTTGCCGAATGGAATAACTTGCTTCTTAATTTGAGAGGGGTTCTGAAGAACGAAACTTCGCGCGGGCAGCGCAATCTTATCGACGCTCCGAAACGTTCGTCCCAAGTCGACCGTGCTATGCACGCCATCCTCACCCTCAAAAACCCCACCAAATTCCTTCCCAAAGTCCCGCATCAAATGAATGTCCGCCCCGGTAAAACGGTAGATTGATTGCCAATCATCACCGACCGCGAAGATGCGGGCGTCTGCGTGCTGAGCCTTCAAAGCCAAGAGTAGCCTCGCGCGTCCTTCAGAGATGTCCTGAAATTCATCTACCAGCAAATGGCGATAAGGGCTGCGATACCGGCCGGATGTCACATGCTCTGTCGCACGAACAATCATGTCTTCAAAGTCGATCCGCTCACCTAGGCGCTTCTGATAAGCTAGCAGAAGCGGTTCGAAAATCTTCAGAAAGGCATTCCCCCGAGGTGCATCCTTGGACTTTTCCGCTCGGGTTAGGCATTGCGCGATGGTACCGCCCGAGCTCTTGAAGTGACGCAGAAACGTACCGAGCGTCTGCGTGAATGCATCAACCTGGCCCAATTCGGATAAGGTGTCGAAAATCTGATTCTGTGGAATTGGTGCTGGCGTAGCGTAGTGCGCCAGCTTCTCCACCAGAGCTTCGGTGAGTTCGCCTTCAACGCGCTCATAGCTGTATGTCTCAATGAGCGTTGTGTCGTGATCTTTATGAACTTTCCTCTTCCACTCCATACCCTCGAGATATTCTTCGCGGTCGACATAGGGCGCGGTTGTCAGACGGATGGATCCGTCCGCCCCCCGTGATTTACGCACGCCGAAATGTTCAATATAGATGCCACTTTCCGTCAGCCGGAAATCTGGTGTGTAGGCGCGGCGATCATTCTCGGGGAGGTCGTGCTCGTAGTCCGGCTCGTATTCGTAGGCGATGCCATTCAGGTAGAGCCAGTTCGCAATCTCCCATTCCTCAAAACTTTTTACGAGGTCACCCTGCAGTGTTCGGAGTTCATGGGCCTCGACGTACTGGTAGTAGTCGTCCTTGGTCTTGAAGTCCCACTCGCTCTTGTAGGGCCAGTAAAACTCAGAGAACCACTTCAAAAGCAGCCCGCCAAACCCGGCTTTTGTAGCCACGTCGTTGATCAGGATGTCTCGCAACAGCGCCCTGAATTGCGCATCATCACTGGCATGTGGAGCCAAGGCAGGTGTCCCACCTTCGACCTCTCGAATGATCCCATATCCAAGAGCGTGGAATGTAAGCGCATCCACGACCGCTCCAGATCGTTCTTCAATCCGGTTTGCCATTTCGGCAGCCGCATCTTTGCCAAAAGCCATAAGAAGGATTTCGCTCGGTGGCCGAATACCTCGCTGAATTAGATATGCGGCCTTGGCGACAATCACGCTTGTTTTACCCGACCCCGCACCGGCGAGCACGAGTGTCGCGTCCTCATCAACAACGACGGCAAGCCGCTGCTCGGGCGTCAGCGGGTTGGACTCGATCGTATCCAAAAACTCCTGCATCTCCGCCAACTCGACATCGACAAAGGCGTTGATCGCGGTCTCCCGCATGCGCCTTGGAGCTTTCTGAAACCCCATAACAGCCTCCAACATCTCTCTTTGTGCGGATGGGAGAACACCGTCCGGGATTCTTGTTGGGAGACGTTCGAGGACCTGACTTGCCCTAATCAAAAAAGGCTCCAGCAGGCAGGCCGACGGATAGCGTCTTGGCTGTTTAAGGCGTTCGACAACCTCGGTCAATGCACGTAGTTCTGTATCGGCCTTTTCAACTTTATCGGCAAAGTGATGACGCCAGGCGGAATTAACTGACGAAACAAAAGTGCTCGCGTCAGCGCGCCTCACGCCTGCCACGGTGATGTTGCCACCGTGCTTGAGCGGAACAGCCACTGCGGTGAAACCCATAATTCTTGTAACCTGTACAGGACTGGGTAATTCAGAAAATGCCACGTCTTTGAGACTTCGCGCCGCCAGACTTAAACCGGCATCCGAAAGCGCGATACTTCGATAACGGTATCCAAACAACCATAGAAAAAGGCCCGCTACCCCCCCTCTTTCAATCTTCTGTTTCCCGCTCGAATGCATTTCTCAGACTTTTTGGCTCGACCTATCCCCACGTTCTACAGAAGAATCTGACCACAGAAAGGCTTAGCCCGGGGTTTCCTTACGACAGCTGGGATGCTGAATTTCCAACGACAATGTATCAAGCCAGCTAGTTGGATAACCTGTTTCGGTAGAATTTACTGATAGCTTTAAGCTCGCTCTGGCTAATTGCGCCTGCATCCGCAATCTCACCAAGTTGCTTCTCCACCTTGGCTTTCGTCATCCACGGCGCATCCGGATCATTGGTTAACCACCGTTCCCGGACAGTCGCCTCAGCAGCAGCAGCGTAACTGGCCGGAACAAGCTCCGGCACATTCCAATAAATCAGGCGTTGACCAAACTGACGTAGCCTTGGATCTTCGAGTCTGGTAATCAGCTCGGCGCGATGGCTCCAGTCGGCGACTTCGAATTCCTCGAGAAGGTGTTTGTCCGCCGCGCTATAGAAGCCACCGTAAATCTGTTTCTCAACCTGTTCTGGCTCCTCCCTGCCCTCAAATCGATCAGCCAATGCCTGCCCTGCCCGCTTGTGGAAATCCGGTCGCGATGCAACCAGCTTGGCAGCCGCAACATGAACCGGATCAGGGTTCGCAATTGGAAAGATGCTAGGCACTTTGTTGATGGCAATTGTCCGGACCAATTTGGGGGAGCCGGACACTGCCTTAGCGAGCGCTTCATCATCGGCATCGACGAGCTCTGCGACCTTGCTGGCATCAAGGTCGACGAATCCCATCGCATTCCGGTTCTGTGGATTCGTGCCTGCGTACACCCCGATAAATGAACGGGGCGGAGCCACGCCAAATCGCTCAACTAGACGCACCGGATGACCGCTTTTCAGGGCTTCGCTGACCGCGTTTTTATCCCTATTGCGCAGGCATCTAGCCCATATGGCTGGGGCGCGATCTCGAATAAGTTTCGCCAGATGAATAGTTGCTTCGACATCACCGAGCGCATCATGGGCATTATGGGCTTTGAAGCCGTTTGCAGGGGCGAGACGATCCAACTTAAAACTTACGCGCCCGTTTTCGTCTTGCGGCCATTCCAGAATATTTGGCTCCCGGTCAAAGGCCGCATAGATTACCTGCATGAGGTCCAAGCGATCGTTGTGATCAAACTGGGTCTGGTAAATATTGGGATGTAGGTTTTGGTAAAACGACTGTCGAAGAAAATCCTCGTCAAAGGCGATGGTATTGTAACCGGTCCAGGTTGCGGGCGCCCAACGTTTCATGAGTCCACTGATCTGATGCGAGAAGTCAAACCATGAGGGCAGGCTCGGATCTTCCAACTGTTCAGGCGAGATTCCAGTCACGGCCATAGCCCAGGGCGCAGGCAGAATATGAGGTGAAAGCCTGCACCGGATGTTTACCCGCTCAATCTGATTGAACTCATCGTCCGTCAGAATGGCAGCAAACTGCAACGGCTGGTCGAAGGCAGCCGATGTACCGGTGGTTTCAAGATCGTAAAATGCAAACATATGCGATCGTTCCAAATCCCGCTTCAGTGTTTCACACTCAAAGCCAAGGAAACACCCCACACGATATAGTCAGTTATCGGGTAATTCTGGTGACCGGACTTGACCTGTGTTTCAGAGACCGAACACCATCAGCCGCACTAATCTTCTTCCCATTGCGATAACCGTTCGTTCTAATTTGAAATCTCAAACAATCAGAAGATTAACTCTTCCCAGATGCAATAAGAGAGATTGTAAGCCTCTCTACCGCGAACGATTGCATCCGCATTGATCTAGCACTTTTGCTTGCTGCTCAATGCATCCGAAAGCTCTTGTCCTGCCCAGCATTTGAGCGCTGCATGAAGCGTACGTTTGATACGACCGGTTACGAAAACGGATTTTTTCGGCAGGTCAGGATCATCGCTTTCAATCATCAGTTGACAACAGGAGGAACCTTCACAATTTGGCCGGTATTCGATGGTCACTCCAAGGCATGATCCAGGTTTCACCGTTGCCGGGAAAGGGTTCCCGAGGATTTTGAAACCCAGACACTTCTGATCGCAAACGGACCGTTTCTTTGGCTTGTGGGTTTCGTCGCAACCACAGGAACAATCGTCATCGCAACCGCAATTGCCATACATGAACGCAACGCAGGGATCCGGCTCTTTGAACGCCACACGCTCGACCTGAAGGTCACAATCTCCCGTGTTGCAGATGGAAAGCGTTTCACGCGCGCAATCACCCAGTTCAACCTCGCAAAATTGCGTTGTCCCTGTAAGCGTCAGTTTCCCGCTTGGCGCTGTGCCACTTACGTCGAGTGCCGCCGGGCTCGCCGGGTCGTTGGAGGCGATCATGATGGTCGCAGATTTCTCGCCCAAGGATGTCGGTTGGAATCGCAAAGTCACGCTGGCAGAGGCACCAGCGCCGATGACAAGCGGAAAGGCAATTACTTCCGGGACAACAAAATCGGCATCCGAAGATGCGATACTGTTGATCCGCAGGTCGCAATCGCCGCTGTTGGATATCAACAATGGCTTGTCGCTTATGTTGCCCACGCAGGTTGCGCCGAAATCACCCTCATCTACAAATGAAAGGACAAGTCGCGGCTCTCCGCGCGTTCCACTGACCTCAATCGCAGCCGGACTTTCAGGATCGTTGCTAAGAACGCTGATCGTGGAAGACGCCGCACCGGACGCTGTCGGCTGGAACCGAAGCGGCAAGTTGATTGTGTCGCCCGCCGCAACCACCAATGGGAAATCAACGACCATGGGAACGATGAACGCGGGATCGGTCGAGTTGATCGCCGTCACGACAAGTGGGCAGGTGCCGGAGTTGTTAACAGACAGACCACGATCAACAAATTCGCCTTCGCAAACGGTTCCAAAGTCACCCGCATTCGCGATGGCAAGCGCCGCGGTGGCGATACCGCCTTCTCCGGAAAGGTCCAGATCATATTCCGGCGTAAGAGGATCATTGCTCTCTATCCGCAAAACGGCACTATCCGATGCCCCTTGAGCCGAAGGTGTATAGCGCACGGTGAAATCTACCTCGCTGCCCGGATCGATGACCAGCGGTGTTAACGGAAGCGGATCGACTTCAAAAACAGGGCCGCCACCAGCCACGAAGACATCGTTGATGACAAGCTCTGCCTCACCGACATTGAACACTTGAAGTGTCAAATGGCCAGGCCCGCCACATACCAGGCTGAATTCCATTCCTTGTTCGAGGTTGACGGCGATGATCGGCTGACACCGCCTCGCTTCAAGAACCGCCGCGGCAGCATTTATGCGGCCATATCCGTACCATTGGCTGAATTCCGGAAAACCGTCGCCATCATTATCAACCCATTGGCCGACGGGATCGTTGTTGTCGACATCAATCCTATCGGCCGTATCGCGAATAATGTCTCGCACTTCATTCCAGGTCAGGTCCGGGCATGCTGATAAAACCAGCGCAGCAACGCCTGAGACCTGAGGGCATGCGCACGAAGTTTGCCCGAATGTGCGGTAATCATTGCTTGCTGCGGTGGCAGAGCCAGCGGTGTTACCGGTGCCCACATTTACCGCGCTCATCACCCGCGTTTCACCACTACCACCAGGGCCGCCGCCGGGAGCACAGACATCAAGCGCAGGTCCGAAACTGCTGGTGCTCACCTTAACTTCGGCGGCATCGGGCGGGCTGTTTCGAGAAGACGCAACAGCAATGGTGCGATCGTATTCCGCCCAACGACGTCCGTTTCCTGTGGTGAAATCAACGTTGTTGTTGCCCACCGAATAAACCACCACGCACCCAAGACCACCGCGGCCGTCATCCGTGATCGTATCGAACGCGTTCGACATCGTCCCAGATATTGCGGCCTGACCAAGACCGAAGCTGTTGCTGATGACGTCCGCGCCGGGGCTGATCACGGCCGGAAAGCCGGGTGTTGCACTTGCAGGGTCAAGGCCAGCAATCCACACATACATGTCGGCGTAATCCGTATCCGTCCCGCCAGAAGGCCAGCGTATCGGCATAAGCTGACACCCCGGTGCAACTCCCGAGACTCCTTCGGCATTGTCCGCAACCGCAGACGCAATGCCGCAACTTTGTGTGCCGTGGCTGCTGCTGTTGTTGAAGACGTTCGTGTCAACACCGGCAAAGTCGAAGGGCTGATAAATCTTAGTAAAATCCGGTGTGACAAAATCCGGGTGGTCAACATCGCAGCCGGTATCGACCACTGCAATAATGATGTCTTCCGAGCCGAAAGTGACATCCCATGCGTCTTCGGTGCCGATGATGCCGTGGTTCGGCTGATTGGCGAACAGAAAATCGTTGGGGGTGACGTCCGGGACGACGGTCGTAACCAGATTGGGTTCGGCAAACACGACGTCGTCGCGCTTCAGGAAGTGCTCGCAAGCCTCCAGCACAGCGAAATCAGCCGCAGCTGAGACTCGAATGACAGCCGTGCGTGGTGAATAGGGCAGCCAACGCAAGACTTCATAGCCGCCGTCTTCAGAACTGGCTTTCCTAGTCTTTTCATCGCCCTTCTCGGTAAATTGGACAATGATTTCATCGGTCAGGAAGGTAACGCTATCCTCAGACAGGCTAAGAACAAAGCCCGATCTTCGGACCAGGTCATTGGCAGATAGCCGGTCGAGTATTTCCCGACCCCGATCAACCAAATCCGCCTTGGACGTACGGAAAACGCGGACAAGTTCGCCTTGGATGGTTTCACCCGTCTCTACGACCTCAAGCCCGAGTTCCGACGCGAGTTTGTAGAGCGCTTCTTCGCCCTTTTTATCAATCTTGGACCTCACACTCGCTGCAACGAGGCCTTCAGGCGGGTTGACCGGGATGCGCACTTGGCCGCGGAAATAGTATAGCGCGCCCTTCTTTCCCAGGTGAAATCGCTCGCGCTGTTCTGACTGGTTCACATCGACGTTCCGGGTCTGTGGCTCAAGCCCACGCGATCCGACGTCAATTACATAATGACCCCGCGAAAGGCCCTCAAAAATATATCCGCCCCCTTCCGGCGAAAAACTTGAATGAAGAGATTTCCCCTGCCCCGAACGAGGCCTAAGTGTTACTTTCGCCTTCTGAAGAGAGCCGCCTTCGTGGTCAAAAACCTGAACAATAAGTTGAGACACGCAAGTCATAAAAATACTCCTGTGCTAAATGCTGAATCAAAAAATAAATTCTTATAATGGCTCGTAGTATATCACAGAATCAGCTCCAACGCGCGCCAAAATTCTACGAACAGCGTCGCACCGCGCGCGCGGACCATTGCCCAGTTTGGAGTTTCAAAAAGCTGGGCGGCGTTACTGATCTACGCTTCGGATTGGTTGGACGCCCAGATTGTGCAACATTCCCACTACTTACTGCGCAAGGGACCATCATCAACTGAGCCTGGGTTTTAGCCGATGAATATCGATCGAACTAATTGGCATGAATCCGCCACATCAGCTTTGATGCGTACTTTGCCGCCTCTACAGGATACATAGAAATGGGTGCGTTCATAACCCACCGACAAGACAGGGATTCTTGTCAGAAATTTAGCCGTGAACTCGCTCTCTTGTAATTCTTGCCGTACTTCAATCGAAGAATTTCGCTGCGATATCATTTCCTTGTTTTTCGTCTTCCGAAAGCGCATTAACCGAAAGTCTTGCGCGGGACGTCGGCGTTAGACCGAGCTCAGACATGTATTTTGCCATGAGTTCCATTTGCTTGTTCGAGATCGTCAGCCAAGGGGACGTTTGAATATACCCTGCCGGTGTTTTGAGAAGTGTCGGCGTTTCCTGAAGTTTCCGCTCCGCCTCGACCCACCGGCCATACGACTGGCAGTATCCAGCAAGCACTGTTCGATCGATTTGGGTCAACAGGCCGATCTCGTTGAGGACACGCGAAAGACGTTTCCATTCGGTTTTTGCAGTCGATGAGAGATGTGAAGGGCATGTTGGCATTGCCGCGGGCGGCTTCGGCTCCCGCCCATTCAAGGGCCGCCTGCCTGGATTACCCTGAACCATCTTCAACGCCGTTGGTTTGAGTTTACGCCCTCGCATGGCATCCCTTCTCCAGGATCGTGCCCCATCAGCCGTGTCCCCGCTGGCGAGATAGAAGCCGCCGTCGTCAACCAACTTCGCACCGTGCTTCGCCAACCCAAAATCGTGGCGGGCACATGGAAAGCAGCACACGTGCAGAATAGCAAGATCACCGAGGCCACAGCCCGCGAGGCGCTGCAGCAGCTTGATCCGCTGTGGGACGAATTGTTCCCCGCCGAGCAGGCGCGCATCGTTTCCCTGCTTATCGAGCGGATCGACATCGGCCATGACGGGTTGAATCTTCGAGTCCGCCTGGACGTTCTCACTGGGCTGGCGCGTGAAATGATGACCGATCTCGGAGCGGCGGCATGACCAGAGCAAAGGCAATCCCAGAAACCGCAACCGTTCACATCCCATTCCGCGTTGTGAAACGCGGAGGGAGAAAGGAGTTGCTGCTGCCACCCGGTGAAACCGCCCAGCGCAAGACAGACAACACGTTGATCAAGGCGCTGGGCCGCGCGTTCCGCTGGAAACGACTGCTCTAATCTGGTGAGTTTGCCACCATCGCTGAACTGTCAGAACGCGAGGGGATCGCGCCATCTTACATGACCCGTATTATGCGTCTGACACTGCTCGCGCCGAACATCGTTGAAGCGATCCTTGAGGGGCGGCAAGAATGCAGGGTTACCATGGCGCGGCTTTTGCAACCGTTTCCTGCGATTTGGACGAGGCAAGAAAACCTACTCGAGTGACGTGAACGGCCCTTAACGGACATTTGGCTTTACTTGAATTCTATCGATCATGTTCCTGAAAGCGGCCGTTCATTCACGGTGCAGCATTCAGTAAAAGCCGAGGACAGTTTGGTGCGAAATTAGATCAAAAAATTTCCGCCACTAAATTGCAATAAACTTATAGTTGTCTCGACCTTAACTTAGCCGTAATTTGAGACAACGGAATGATGAGTTCCATCTAGAATGCAAGATCAGCAGCCAGAATCTGAAGGCGAGAAAAAGCCCGAGAAAACTTCCTTTTGGAAGACGGTGCCGGGTATTCTTACCGGCATCGCAGCTATCGTTACTGCCACGGCGGCGCTGCTTACGGCGGTAGATAAGGCCGGTTTCTTGTCAAGTGACTCCAACCCACCGCAGCGAGAGAGCGCACCCGAAGGTGATGTCACAACAACTGGTGACAATAGCCCGGTTGTTCAAAACACGGATGGCGATGTGAACATAACGGGCAACGAATGATCCGGGTGCTGGCAATCATACTTACGGTATTTGTTATGCCATACGGTGCCAGAGCCCAGGAAATAACCACCTATGGAGATTGCAGTCCCGTGGTCCAGAACGTGGGGGGCGACGTGACCGTCGTCTGCTACAGGGACAGCGACCAGAAGCCCAAGTTCCGGGTCGTTTATTATCGGCTGGGTGGTATCGGTCAGAGCTTTCTCATCAACGGCAAGCTGTCACCTGAATGGGAAAAATACCTCGGTGGTCAACAGGCCATCGTAAACAATCCCATCCACGAGGAAATACGTATTCTCACAGATCGTTTTGGTCAGGAAATCTGGGGCAGCGATCTTTGGGGAAAGGTCGGGTTCGAGGGCGGGGACTTTGGCATGAGCCTGGCAGATTACGCCCGCCAGGTCGATGCCGGGATCGCTGTTTCCCACGGTGATGCGGGCGCGATACCAAATCTTAAACCGGCCGAAGGTTGGAAGGTATTTGGACAAGGGCGGCTCTTTGTGCCTGATCTCAAAGCGGCGGATTCCCTCTTTCTGCGCGAGGCGCTGCCTGCAGATTACGAGGCGTTCTGGGGTAACTCATCAGAGGCCATGAAATGGGTTAAACCGGGGCACCAAATGACAGCTCCAACACTCTGGCGGTCTCTAAATCTTGCTGATTTGGATAACTACGAAGCGCGGTATGACGCCTATCTAGGCCGGGCTCTCGACATCTCAAATGATGCAAAAGACATGAGCGGTCTGCGACAGCGTTCCGAACGCGGGCAATTTGCCAATACCGGAGCTGGATATGATGCCGGTCGGCGGATCGAGCATCGCACGTTGGAGGCGCTGCGCTATGTTGCGCGGAACGGACTTCCAGAGAACTATGCCCTCGTCACGGGTGAGCCAGGGGTTCACTATGGTTGGTCCTTCACAGCTCATACGCGCAGCGCGGATCTACTGATAGCGGTTCTCGAAAATGTTGGCGATCAGCCAATGGATGTGGGGGAATTCACTGTCGTTGAAACCGGCGAAATGACGCTCCGCCAGCACGCCGACACACAAGCTTTGCTTGAGGTTGCGGCGCCTGTCGAGAAACTCTTGTGGCCACCAGGCGTTCTTGCGCCGGGTGAAAAACTCATCATACCGGTGCGTATAGAAATGCCGCTGATGCCGGAATACTTCGACTGGATTGCCGCGGGCTACCAAGACAATTTCGCGGGCGGCGAAGCGATCAGGGAAGAGGCCGTTTCTCTTGGCAAAAAGCAGATTGTTTTTGTGCATCCTTACGAAACCGGGAACGCTCTCTTTGCTCTCCGGGCAGGAGAACTACCTACCGGTCGCATACCGGAATTGGTGGAAAGGTTCGAATACGGTCCGGCCTGGGAGATCCGGGGATTGGAAATCGACGGCAAGACATACGATTTCCGCCAACACGACCCGAACAATTTCATACTATTCGCCGGCGGCGGCATTGGAAGCTGCCCCTACATTTATTCCTATCATTCCGACGGCGATATCTGGGTTGAGGAGAACCACTTCCTTCTTGGCGCAACGAGCCCGGGCAAAAAACGGACGGAAGAGCTTGAATTAAGCCATTTCGAAGGACGGCTTGAGATCCGCGAAAAAGAGCATGAGCTGGCTCACCTGGACCAGGTTACGCTGATCTTGCGCGACGATACGGGGAGTGAAACCAGATACCCGGCGGTTTGGCCCAAGACATTGGCAGATATAGATGGCCAAGAGTTGATCCTTGGCTATGGCGAGCGTACAGAAGTTCTATTTGATTTGCCGGAAGGCATGTGGGAGGGGAAGACCGCCCTTATTTCAGCCACGGGCTACTACGTGCCCTTCTCGGACCCGGCACTATTTGCCAGCATTGAGTGATATGACTCGGGTCTCAATTTGGTCGCTCGCGGCCCATAACTGCCGCTCGCGCGCCTCAATCATGCCGCAGTGCAGCTAAGGCAAAGCAGCCATTGCTCGCTGATGTCTGCCTATTCGGCGGCCTGATGAATACAAATGACATTGTCCTCACCAAACCATTGTTTGGCCTTTTCGATGGATACCGCCGACGGCCCGTTGAAATAGACCACAAGCTCCTCGCGCGCGCGCGTACCCTTTTCACCCACACTGGAACAGGTCCGGTTAACCACAATCGAAATGCTGACTGGGCTCGGCTTTCCGGCCTTGCGCCTTTTTGATCCGATGCTGTTTGAGCTCGTTGAAAGAGGCCGAGGAAACGATTTCAGCTTATCTCGTTCGGGACGCAGATCTGCCAATAACTAGGCATCCCGAACACCTAACAGGCGCTTTGATCCAGGCGCGTCACCTCGATTGGTCGAATACAAGCCTGTTTCAGGAACCGCAGTTTCTGCACGGGACGGTCTGCGGACCAACTGGAGGAGCAAAGTCAAATCTAGATATCGCCGAAAACTATTTGCAGCTTGCGGAGGATCAAAGCAAAACCAACCGGTTTTAAGCCGCACATGGATTGCTGTGCGGACTTTGATGCCGACGCATTATTACGACACACGCGATCCGCGAGCACTTGATCTCTGGAGCCGGGCGTTGCGCTGCTGGTCGAAAGCATCCGCCTGGCGAGGACTGCACGGACATCTCTTGCTGGGCAATGTGTCCGCTCTCGGCTCGCTGGCACAAGTCAAAATCCGGTCAGAATTGCCGCTTTATGATCCGTCATCGCCGCAGCGTGGCGATCTCTACGATGGATTGGCAAGTGTCTACTACAGTATTTCCAAACGGTGCCCGCGAAGAGCTAAACATGCGATGTTGGCAAGATCGGCGGCCTATGGAGGCGCTTGGAACCTTTGATGCGCAATTTCTAAGCCCTTTGCTCTCTCAAATCGCTAATTCGGTTTCAAAGAGAGATGAGGTGGAGGAAAGTTCCATGCAATTCGTTATTGGCTTTATCAAGAGCATTGAGCCTCAGAACGAAATCGAGACATTGCTGGCGGCGCAAATGGCGGCAGTTCATGTCTGCGCGATGGATTCATCACGCCGCTACCTTTGGGCGGATACATTACAAAGTAAAGACAGCGCAGAGCGGGCCATGACGAAGCTCACCCGAACGTTCACGGTCCAGATGGAAGCCCTCAAGCGGCACCGTGCCAAGGCGCAACAAACCGTGCGCGTGGAGCGTGTGAACGTTGAGAGCGGCGGACAGGCCGTTGTAGGCGACGTCAGCACCGGGGGGAGGGTTGAGCATGAAAAGTAACGGTAACCCCATGCAATGGGCGCATAACGCGCCGAGATGCACTGCCCATTCAAAACGCACTGGTCTTCTGTGCAAATCCCCCGCTGTCCGAGGGTGGAACGTCTGCAGGATGCACGGTGCCGGTGGAGGCGCGCCAGCAGGGAAGAACCATCCCAATTTCCGACTCGGGATGCGAACGTTGGAAATGCAGCAGATGCGGTGGATGGTTTCGTTTCTCAGCAAAGAAGCGAGAGAACTGAGCTAGGGGCACAAATGGAAAAACCGCAAACCGCTGAACATCGGCATAGCAGACCTTGATGCATCCCGCAGCTAACGGCGGCAATGAGCCCAGAGCGGACCTGGTCCAGTGCCGAGGCTCGCAGATGCAGCAACCCGTTGACCGAAACCCTCAGCTGCCCCGCAGAATGAATAGCTGCCGTTCGTTTCGCCCGCGGCGAATTTCATGCCGCTGATGTTCGTGTTGCGGAATTTGTTGGCGTTCAGCAAGTTTGCGTCAACGTCCTGTCAGCCGGCCAAGCGACTGGCCTGAGCCGTCCGGCACGGGCACCCTGATTGTCGGTCTTGTCATCACTTCTCTCATGATTGGGTGATCAAGTCTGGGCGGCATTTGCATCTGTGAAGCAAGGTCCCGGTGAAAAGACTGGAGTGCCGACCAAAGTTATCGGTCAAAATCGGAATTTTACGCCAAAGACCGGGCCGTGCTGACTGACATCATAGGCAAAGGCACCGGTGGCCAGTGTCGTGCTGAAATCCATGCTATAATAGCGATAGCCGAAGAAAAGCGATGTCTTCTCCCAAGGCCGCCAGTCGAACCCGAGATTGGCTCCGGCCTGCAAGTCGTTTCCTCCGGCCCCGAACCCGCCCAGATCAAGAGAAGCGATGGCCGTCCACTTTTCATTGAGGACCCATGTGCCACGGGCACCGATCACCGGCTCCCACCAACCTACGTCTCCGCCAAGGACAGGCAACGGTGCGGGAGCTGAGATTGTAACTTCCTGCCGCAACTTGTTGTATCGCACACCGCCCTGGATATCGAATGCGTACCGGCTACCGTTGGAATTCGTTCCATCAAAAATCCTGTAGGCCGCGAGAATGCCAAACCATTTCTGCCGAATGTCCGCAGTGAACGTCGCGCCGGCTGGTGTCGGCAATGCCCCGTCGGCTTCCAACCCAACAAAATTGGCATCAAGGATAATGCCCCAATTCCCTTTCCACCCCTCGTACCGACCCGAGGCCGCGAATTTGAGCAGTTTTACCGCTTCACTCAGATCCAAATCAAGCGGAACGGTGGCTCCGGCGACGGTTGAGGTTCCGGTCGTCCGGGCTGGCAAAAATGCATAAAGCGCCAAGCTATGTCGCCATTCAGTTTCGCTTTGACCTGCAAGCGGAATGGATTCAGCGATTGCGGTTGACGTCATTGCGCCAAAGGCGGTGGCCGCTAGTATAGCTTTGGCTTTGAATTGCATGGCTTGTTCCTCGTTCTATGTGCATTAGTTGGTTCGGTTGTTGTCATTTCACGCCATAAATCGCGCGATAAATCGCGTCGAAGTGCCCCTGGTGATCGAAGATGCCGTTGTCGCGTGCAAATCGCTCCCAAGCATCGCGCATCTCACTTAGCCGCTCGGGGTGCTGGTTGGCCAGATTCAAGGTTTCTCCAGGATCACTGGACAGGTCATAAAGTTCCCAGCCACCTGTACCGAAAGGTTTGGGCAGGCGTGATAACTTCCAATGCCCCTGAATAAACGCCTTCATTTCAAAGAGCTCGTAGCCTATTCCGCCAGTTTCACGAATGTCGCTGGCTATTCCTTCAAAAACCGGACGAAGAGACGTACCAGTTGGTGGGATCACATTGCGGCCACGATAGGTGTCCGGGTAATCTGCACCCGCGATATCCAGAAACGTTGGCATCAGATCCGATACATGGGCCAGGGCGGGCGTCACGCCGCCCTTCTCTTTTGTTCCGCCGGGAAAGCGTACGATCATAGGTGCCCTAATCCCCCCGTCCGACGTGAAGGACTTAAAGAAACGGAAAGGTGCGGCTGTAGCCCGAGCCCAGCCAGGCCCCATGTCGACAAATGAACCGGCGAGCCCACGGTTTTCCGGCGTGTTGTCAAACGTCGCCAGATAAGCTCCGTCCGCATTGCCCGGATAGGCCGTTGCAGGCGCGCCATTTGCACCATTGTCGGAAATGAACACGATCAGCGTGTTATCATACTGATCAACCGATCTGAGATATTCAAAAAGCCGCCCGACCGACATATCGAGATAATCAACCATCGCCGCATAGACTTGCATGTCACGACTGAACAGGGCCTTGTCTTCTTCGGAAATCGCCTCCCATTCCGGAGCAAGGAAGTTATCGGGAATGCTGACATCCTGGGGGATCAGGCCAATTTTTTGCAAAGCAGCTAAGCGTCGGTTCAAAAGATCATCCCAGCCATCGTCGTACTTCCCGTCGTATTTCGAGATGTATTCGGCTGGTGCATGCAACGGATCGTGGGGAGCCGTGTAAGACAGATAGCCAAAGAACGGTTTCCCATCCTGCAAATCCGCGTCGATGAATTCTATTAGTGTGTCTGTATAATTCCAGGTCGAATAGAAATCTGCCGGGAGATCATCAATTCGCTGCCCATTCCGGCGATAGATCATTGGTTCGGATGGCGTCAAAGGCCGCATATCCGCCCAATGGCTACCGCCGCCCTGCATCATCGTGAAAGTGCGCTCAAAACCGCGGCGGAAAGGGCTGCGGTCGTCATCAGCGCCCAGGTGCCACTTGCCTGACATATAGGTGTTGTAACCCGCGTCGCGCAGCACTTCCGGCAACGCGGCGACCTGGTCTGACAGATAGCCTTCATATCCCGGCCGCCCTTCGATGTCGGGATAGATGAACTCTGCCATTACCCCCAGACCCGCAACGTGGTTGGTGTTGCCCGACATCAGGGCCGAGCGCGTGGGCGAGCAGGTTGGAAGGACGTAGAAGTTCGAGAACCGAAGGCCCTCTTTGGCCAGCGCGTCGAGGATCGGCGTATCAATCTCGCCGCCATAAGACCCAAGGTCGGAATAGGCCATATCATCCGCGACAATGAGAAGAATGTTGGGACGTTCGCCCGCCTGGGCGGTGGCCGCGAGAAAAACCGTCGCTGCCGCAACGAGACACAAAGCCCCAAAGTTGGCGCAAGCTTTCCCCATTGATGTCATGCTGCCCCCCTCAACAGATCTGGTTGGATGCCAATACACAACCACACTATAGACGCTTCCGTCTAGTTGTTTGTCTGCATGTATCAGGATAAGTTTCGGAAATGTCGCGAATTAAACCCGAAAACGATGCTCGCAAGCCTCGTGTCAGCAAGTCGGACTGGCTGAGAGCAGCGCTCGATGCGCTGGAAGAAGGCGGCATTCACGCTGTTCGGATCGAACATTTGGCCGCACGTCTTGGTGTGGCTAAAAGTGGATTCTATTACCATTTCCAGGATCAATATGACCTGCAGGAAAAGTTATTGGACCATTGGTTGATGCTTGACGGCACGCCGTTCTTTCGCGAGCGCATGGCCTCTGATGTCCCGCCGGAAGAGCGTTTACGCATCGTCAGCGAGATTGTCGACAAGGCTGGCCTGAGCCGCTACGACACAGCAATCCGGCAATGGTCAAGGCAGGATCCGAAAGTGCGGTGCGTCTGGCGCAAGGAAATGCGCAAGCGCCTCGACCATACCCGAGACTTGTTTGCCGCGCTTGGTTTCGAGGGCGACGATCTCGAGATGCGCACACGTACTTATGTTGCGTATCAGGTGAGTGACCGTGAGATTTTCGGAGATCTTTCCGCCAAAGAACGAAAGAGGTTGCGAGAGCTGCGTATTGCGTTGCTCACCCAACCCGGCTGAGTCCGCAGAAGATTGGTCTTTGCGTCCCCTGATGTCTTTTTTATAGACGGCACCGTTCATAATCGCATACCTTCAATCAACGCTCGCGCGAAGTCGCTTCAGGAGGTCCCATGTTTTCTCATATTTCTAAGATTCGGCTCGCCGCACTTGCTGCAACTACCGTGGCAGGCATTTTTTTGGCGCAGGACACCCGTTCAAACCTGATCGGTGCAGCCCACGCCGCCGGCGGTGTGGTCGAGAGTTCGACCGGAACGGCACCCAACCGCTATGTGTATTATCCGGGAACCGAAGCCCTTGCCGAGGGCGAAGTGCGGGTCATCGCCTGCGGAACGGGCATGCCTGATCAGAGACGCGGGCAAGCCTCGGCCTGTTTCCTGTTCGAGTTCGGCAATGGCGAGAAGTTCATCTTTGACATCGGCACGGGCTCAATGCGCAACATCAATTCGCTGATGATTCCGGCGGAATATCTGACCAAGATTTTCATCAGTCACCTGCACACCGACCACTGGGGCGATCTTGATGCGCTTTGGGCTGGAGGTTGGACCGCTGGCCGTCCAACGCCGCTGGAAGTCTGGGGGCCAAGCGGACAGACACCCGATATGGGAACCGCCTATGCCATTGACGGGTTTCTGCGCGCATTCAATTGGGACTATCAGACCCGGGCCTTCAAGATCACACCGGTCCCGGGAAAGATCACCGTGCATGAATTCGACTACCGTGCCGAGAACGCCATTGTGTATGACGAAGGCGGCATTGTGGTGCGCTCGATACCCGCGATCCATGCCGGTGACGGGCCGGTGAGTTACATTATTGAATACGCCGGGCTCAAGTTGGTCTTTGGCGGTGATACCTCGCCCAACAAATGGTTTGTGGAATACGCCAAGGACGCGGATTTCGTGATCCACGAGGCTTTTGCCGGGCCGGAGTATTTCTTCAAGGACTACGGTCAACCCGCACAGCTTGCCTGGCGTGCCTGTTGCGAGTTTCACAGTTCTGGCCCCGCCTTCGGGAAGGTGATGAGCGAGATCCAACCCGGCCACGCGGTCGGTTACCACACCATGGAAGAGGCGCATCAGCAACTGCTGCTGGACATTCGCACAACATATGACGGGCCGCTATCGATCGCGATGGACATGATGACATGGAATATCACCAAAGACGGTGTGACCGAGCGTATGGCGGTGTCTCCGGATCGGGCGAGCGGGGTCCCGGGATCAAGTCGACAGCCGCCCCCCGACCCGAGCATCCCGGATCCGACTAGCGAGTTTATCCGCGCAGGCGAATGGGGGCCGGGGTTCAACGCGCAGAATGAAATGCTGGATGAATTTTCCGCGGAAAATGGCCTGGCGGATGTCGACTGGCGGCCCGAGAAACCTTGGTACTCCAAGGAATAGAACTGACACCGGAGATCGAGGAACCAATTTCGTCAGGCGCATGCGTGCTAGAACGGATCAACAGTTTGCGCCGGTTTGAGCAGTGGGGTTTTCTTGTACACTGATTGGGATTCGCACAGTACAACCAGTGCACCAATGAGTAGATTTTCCCGAATGTGCATTTGCCACAGATTGACCACGTTCTTCGCTGTTGTGGTGGCGGTTCTGGCAGTGGTTGGGTCCGCCAGCGCAGATTACATGCCGTTCAACGGTTCCGAAGTGGCCCCAAACATCGCCGAAATCCGCGTTGGCAACGACGGTGTCCGCATCGGGCTGGAGATCTTTGTCGCGGATGCAAAATGGTTCGAAGACCTGATCCCGGACAGTTGGTTCAAAGAGGGTGCCACAGCGCGCGCCAACCAGGACGAACGCCTAGATAAGTTCGCCGAGACCGGCCTGACAGTGCGCCGAAAAGACGGAACTGCGTTGCCTGTCAGCCTTGAGACGATCGAAACCCGCATGCGTGTGGACCGCACGAACGCCCTGTCGGGGCAGCGTGATCCGGTGACCGGTCGGACATTCCCCAAGCCCCCGGACGATCCGCGGGTGCTTTATGTCGAGCTGTTCTATGATTTCCAGGGCGACCGACCCGATGTCATCGAGTTTGCGCCGCCTTCCGATACCGGGGGGCTGCCGCTGGCCACGATTGGCATGATGGTCTTTGACCGCGAAGTGCCGGTAATCAATTTCCGGTATCTGTCAGGCCCTGCGCGATTGACCCTGAACTGGAGCGACCCGTGGTACTCTCGGTTCGACAACCCAAACCTAACGCGGCACCACAAATCAGGAACCACCACCTATCTCTATGTTGAACCCCGGGAGGTGCGGCACGAAACCTTGATCCGCGTGCGCGATCTTGACCCTTGGTTGGGTCTTGGGCTTGAAACCGGGGAGGTCCTCGACTCCGAAGTGCAGGACGTAATCAAGGCGCAAGCCGTAGAATTCCTGACCGGCCGAAACCCACTGCGCATTGACGGAAAAGCCGTCCAATCCGAAGCACAGCAGGTCGAGATCCTGCGCATCAACACGAAAGCACTGGAAATTGTGGGGAGCGGAACATCTGTCAGCGGAGATGCCGCATTCGTAGGTGTGATCCTTTCTTTTCCTGTCGTTGAAATCCCAGACCGCGTGCAGGTGACGTGGGACATGTTCGATGAGCAAACGGTAAAGATCTCTGCAACGGCGATTGACCCCGCTGGCCCATTCCTGACCGGTGCAAGTGCAGATGATCCCGAATTCGACTGGAAAAACCACCTTCGCAGCTACAAAAATCCGCATATTGCAGCCGTCCCCACTGGCGGTATGGGTAAGCTTCGCATCCCGATCCTGACAGTTGCCCTGGCTTTGGCAGCGCTTTGCGCGGCTGTGCTGGCGATACGCGGCAAGGGACTTGGCAGGAAGGTGGCGGCAGTTGCTGTGGTGGCGGGCCTTGCCGGTTCAGCTTTGACCACGCAAGTTGCGGTCTTTGATGCGCCCCACCCCTTTGCGCAACCGCCAGACGCGGCGACTGCGGGTTCTGTCTTTGCGGCACTTCTCGACAACGTAAATATCGCCAACCTAGAAGTCACAGCCCAAGCCCGCGCAAGAGAGATGGGCCATGTTGCGACAAAAGCTTCGGTGTCTGAAGTCGTGGCCGAACTGGATCGCGCTTTGGCTATTCGCATTCCAAGCGGCGGATTGGCGAGGGTAACCTCGATTTCCGACCCGGCCCTCACCGAACTTGGCCCGGTCAGGGGGGGATACGGGTTTCAGGCCCTTGCGGAATGGGAGGCCGAGGCTAGCGCTGGACACTGGGGGCACAATCACCGACGGCTGGTGCGCTATCGCGCCCTCGTCGAAGTCGTGGAACAAGAAGGAAACTGGAAACTGGACGGCATTACCGTGATCGAAGCAAGGGCACCAGATGCCTGACCGGCACATCCATCTGAACCACCGGTCGGTCAAGCGCCCAAGCTGGTTCGCCGCACTGGTGATAGCCGCAGCGTTGAGTCTGGCGACGTCTGCGACAGCGCATTTCTTGCTCAATCTCAATGTCCGGATCCTGCATATTGAGCATCTGGCAGAGGGGTTGAGGGTTTATATACGGATGCCGATGCAGTACCTCGTGGCGCGCGAGATCGGGCCAGAAGCGGCTGACGGGCTTCCCGAACCAGCACCGTTTACGTTGAATGACCGCATCGATGGGCGAGTTGTGCATTTTGTGAACCCGGCCCAGATTGCCGCAGATCCATTGGGATTGGGCCGCCTAGCCGAAGAGGGATTCACCATTGACGCCGCTGGCAGCCGAATACGGGGCGAGGTCCAGGCGATCAGATTGCACCGTGTGGGCACAGAACCAGGGTTTGCTACCCTTGTCGAAGCATTTGGCACCCTAAACTCGGAACCGGCGATACCGGAGATCCCGCCGCCACTCTTTGTTGGTGACGCTGTAATCGATGTGATAATATTGTATACGCTCGGGTCCCCGGTCTCGTCCTATAGCATTTCGAGCACGCTTGATCCGGGTCTGCCAGGGCAGACGAATACCGCAAACCTCATCCTAGACTATGGACCCGGCAACCCGCAGGTGTTTCGCTCGCGTGGGCTGCTGGCCGACCCGGTTGCTATCTCGCGCGGAACCTTCGCGGCAGTGGGCACGTTCATCTACGAAGGAATTCGCCACATCCTCGAAGGATTAGACCACGTCCTGTTTGTCGTGTGCCTGGTCATCGGTGCCTCGACGTTTCAGAGCCTTCTCTGGCGGGTGACCGGATTTACCATTGGGCACAGCTTTACCCTGGCGCTCGGTTTCTTCGGTTACGTTCCCAAAGGCCCGTGGTTCGTTCCGTTCGTGGAAACCGGGGTCGCGATGTCGATCATCTATGCTGCCGCTCTGGCGGTGAAAAGACGATCGGACACCAGTCGGCCCGAAACAGGCCTGTTCTTGTCACGATCCTGATCGGTCTGTTGCATGGGGTCGGGTTCAGCTTCGTCCTACAGGAAATCCTACAGGTCACGTCACCAAACATCTGGTTGAGCCTCTTGGCTTTCAATATCGGTGTGGAATTCGGCCAGATAACAATCGTACTGGCTATCTGGCCGATGTCTATTGTTTTGAAACACTTTGCTCCTTCCACCGGGCGGCTTGCCGATATTGCGGTGGCTGCCGCATGCATTTTTGTCGCCCTTTTCCGGACTTTCGAGCGCATAGCGCAACTGGCGGCCGCAATTGCTTAATAAGTCGGGTTTTCCTGCCTGTGTCGGGAAAAGTTGAGTCTACACCAAAAAAAAGGGCGTCATAGTTCGATCGGAAAATCGGGAATTTGGCTGCGCAGTGACTGACAGCAATAACCGTGATGCGTGCGGATACGGGTAGAGCGGTTCCAGCCTTGGCTGCCTGTAAACGTCCGGTCTGGGGAAATCATGCGGCAGTGCAGCGGGACGCGTGTTGCAATTTCAAACTTGTACTTCGGGTTCAACATCAATCTCGCTGCGCTCGCATAGGTCCGGAAAGTCCTGTGTGGATGGCGTCTGCTTTGCAAGAGCAAAATGCGTTGATTGCGCGGTTGGTTAGTACAGTCCTGTGTTCCCATTGCCCGGCAGGCGATTGCGCAGCAATCTGCCGAGAGGGGCCTTTG
>JBDVOA010000021.1:0-76565 GCA_039969355.1 Paracoccaceae bacterium | reverse complement strand
TGGCAAGCTGTTCGTTGATCAAGCGGCCTGTGCCGCGGATTTCCACGCCTCGAATGCTTCGAGCCGATGGTAGCGGATGGTGAGCGCAGAGCGGCGGCGGGCTGGGACAGAGAAACTATTGCGGGTTGCAGACTTCATAGATACGAAGCGTTGTAATCCACCCGGCGATCGGAAGCCTTGCATCACCCGCTCTCGTTTTCGGAAGGGCAAGTGGCTGTTTTCTGCGCGGTTATTGAGTCCCTTGTGTGACCAATGATCAAGGCCAGGCGCGACCTCGCGCTTTGCGGCACCATAGGAGCGCAGCTTGTCCGTAATGATCCTTTTTGGCACGAAGCCCCAACGTTTCATCAGCTTGACCAAAAGCCGCTTTGCGGCGCACTTGTCTCGCCTCGATTGAAGGATTTCTTCAAGAACAACGCCGTTTTGGTCGACTGCGCGCCAGAGCCAGTATGACCGGCCCGCGATCTTCACAACGACTTCGTCCAGATGCCAGACATCGCCAGGGCGCGGCTGCCGTCGCCGTAGAACGTGAGCGATCAGGGGGCCGAACTTGACGATCCAGCGCCGGATCGTCTCATACGAAACGTCCACGCCACGTTCCAGCATCAGCTCCTCTACCTCCCGCAGGCTCAAGTTGAACCGGACGTAGAGCCAGACAACATGAGCGATGATCTGAGGCGGAAACCGATGGCGTTTGTAACTGATCTTCTGTGTCTGCATCGACAACGCCTACGCCCAGATCAATGAACCAGCAACCTCAGGCCCGTTAACGTGACAACACCCTCGGGCTGTATGGCAGCGCATTGGATCCGGACGCCATTACAAGGACCCTAGAAATGGTTCCCAGCCACACCCATCGCACCGGCGATGAAGTCATTTCGAAGTCGGCAAGAAAAGCGGTTAGGAGAGCTAGCGCATGGGTTGTGCACAGCGAGGATCGTCTGAACAGTGGCGCACTTGAAGACCACTTGGATTTCCTTTGGGGGGCATTGGGAGATCAAGGCGACCTTCGATGCATACCGGGCGTTCAAAAAGTAATCTTAACGATTGTAACTATCTCAAAACAAGATCCGTCGCTATTTTTTTTGGATAACGATAATGTCCAAAGGATTGCTGAAATTGGAGCGACGCTCAATGTTGAGGCATATGAGTAACTGGCCGTCCGCACCCCGTAAGCAACCTACGCAGCAGTTTCTGTGTAACTGCGTCACCCGACCTTCACCCCCTAAATCGAGGTGTCATCCGCCGCGAATTACCCGTCCGCCGCTTGGAAATACCCCTGCAGCTCGACGGTATCGGCCGCAGAGAGCGGCACCATGGTCTGCAGCCAGACCGCGGTGGCGAGCGAGACGTCGGTGGCGGAGATTTCCCCCATCGAGCCGCGGATTTCCGTCGTGCGTTCAGCACCAGCCGCCCGCGCATGCGGGCCGAGGTGCTGGCAATGACTTCGGCCACCCGGCGCCGAACTACTTTCGCTTCTAAACATTCGGTCTTTGTTCTGAGTCATTCGGGTGCTCATCTAAACAAATAGTCTTGCCTTTTCAGCAACATGCCAATTCTTGCAAATACAAGGCCAAGTTCGGTGGCATGAACGTGTCGGACGCAAAGATGCTGAGGGCACTTGCGGACGAGAACAACCGCCTGAAGCGGATGCTGGCCGATGCGATGCTCGACAACGCGGCGCTGAAGGATCTGGCGACAAAAAACTACTGACGCCCGATGTCAAAAGACGGGCTGTGTCGGACGTGATGGATCGGCACGGCCTGTCCGAGCGTCAGGCGTGTCAGTTGGCTGACCTGCACAGGTCTGTCTTTCAGTACCAGAAGCAGGATCAGGGCGATGATGCCCTGCGCAAGCGACTGGTGAACTGGCGTCATCCACATGGACTAGCGAAGTGGTTTCCAAATTTGAAGCAGTTCAATGGGACAACCATCTAATTTCAGTTTGACCGATTGCCGTCATTCGAACGCAGCGCAGCATCGGTCAAATTGGGCTCTCTCGTTGAATTCGCCGCGCTTTGCACGAAGGGCGGCTTTGCCGAATAAACTTAGAGTGTCATTTCGCCCCGTCCCGCAAAGGACCCCATTCAGAACTGCGGGTACCTGCTAACAATGCTTTCCTGTGCGTTAAACATCTGACTGGCGGTCTGAAATGATTTGCCAAAACCGTATTATTTTGCCAAAACAGCATTATTGTCGCAAATTTTCACACGCGCATCCAAGGAGGCCCTATGCTGAAAACACTCAGAAATACAGCCTTGACCGTGGCAGCGCTGGCAGCAGCAACTTTCGCCGCCGCGCCGCAACGCGCTGAGGCCCAGTCGTATCAGATCGACTGCGCAATCCTACTATGTCTCTCCGGCGGTTGGCCCGCATCTGTACCTTGTGCAAGAGCCAGAGCCGAATTCATCCGCCGCATTACCCCCTGGCCCGTTGAGCCGCCGCTGCAAATCTGGCGGTGCCCAATGGGTGCTGCGTACACGGTAGACCCAGACACACTGACCAGCGAGCGGATTTATGAAATCCTCTTTGAGCTAGATCAGTCCGCACCGTTACAGTCCTTCCCTCTGGATGAGGCAGGATATCCGGTCAACGACCTAGATGGTCGGCTGGCCGGTGCCCCTGCCCCGACATTTCAAGCGACTCCACTCACGGACGCAATGGAGCCGCAACCCGCTGTCGTTCGCATGACCGGTGGCAACGCGGCTCCATTGCCGGAGGGCTTCGCCCTTCAGCTTGTTCAGGATCGGGCCGACATCGACATCAGTGGCGCAGAATTCAACTTCGTCCGGTCGATCCGGGTTTTCGATGCCCGCTACGTGCGCCAGAACGAAGGGCGTGACGACTGCAATCGGAGCGCGACGATCTATCTCGGCACCTATGGCACTCAGGGCGACTTCTCGTGGCGTCGTTCGTCAGTTGGCGCTTTGCCTGAGGCGCATGTCGGGACAGAGCGCTATGGCGATCATTGCCCAAGCATTTTCCACCGGTCAGTGTTTGTTGAGTGGCGTGACTATGAAGGCAATTACGGCTTCGAGCAGGTGAACTACTAGATATGGTGATGCACATGCCCGACAAAACCGTATTTACGGCGGGCACCTATAAATAGTATGCCTGTGGGACAAAACAAGAATCGAAAGGGGGCGGCAAGCGAGCAGCTAAAAAAGCAAACCCCCGCAAGGCGGCAACCTAGCGGGGGGTTTGATAAGACCTAGGGACGGCAATCCCGAAGAGGCGCTATAACTTAAGCCCGGTTTTATCACCCAAGACAGCGATCAGACAAGCAAAAAACGCATCCGTGCGATCAGTCCCATTGCATCTTGGCCTAACTCTTGACGAAACCACAAGAATTAGCCCCAGACGCAAGACCTAGACAAACCTCTCACGCAGAGGTCGAGGTGTTGTATGCTGAGCCAAGAGTGAAAACAGAATCGGAGGAGATTCGAGACATCCAGAAAGCGAAACCCCCGCAAGGCGGAGACCTTAACGGGGGGGTTCAAGAACCAGGAAGCGCCAACTTCCTAGACAATCCAATATCTAATTGCGGTTCTAGCACCTCCCAAAGAGTTCAATCAAGAAAAAACGCATTTGTGCGAACAGGTGAAGTGCATCTTGGATTGGCCCACCGAAACCGCGTTGGACCAACCCTGGGTGCAAACCCAAACAACCCGGCAGCATCTTTCTGCCGATACTTCGAAGGAGAAACTGAACCCTAGAAAAGCAAAACCCCGCAAGGCGGTGACCTTCCGGGGAGCTATGATCACAGAGCGCCAACTCTGACATCGCAATCTACACGATAGATCATAGCCCCCTCGAACCATACAGGCAAGAAAAAACGCAGTTATGCGAACAGAGAAGATCTGCCTGTCGCCGCCTTGTCAATCGAGCAGAGACAAGGATGAAAACCATGAGAACAGAACCGTTCCCAACACTCCCACAGGGATTTTCAAGACGCGACGTGATCGCGATCATTGCTGATATCGGCCGAGACCTGGGCTTGAGCCCACGCCTGACAGATATCCTCACCAGATTGATCGGCAGCACAGATCAAGCAGCATGGACCGATTCAGAGAAAGAGCCGGTGTTCTACGGGCGTCAGGAAACTTTTGCGCAACGCTTGTGTATTTCCACCCGGCAGCTTCGGAACCATGAACGCACCTTGCAGCGCCGCGGCCTTGTGAAGCGCCGCACGCTCGCTAACGGTGGACGCCATGGTGATACCGGCCTTGGCCTCGTGCTGACGCCGATCATCGAGCGCTTCACCGAGTTCTTGGAAATCCGAGAGCAGCGTCGCGCGCAATTCGAACGCATGAAGCAGCTCAAAGCGACCCGCAGCGTCCGTTTCGCAACTTTCCGTGACGAACTGGCACGCTTGTCTGATACAGACCGCGCGACCGAGGATGTCCAAGCCATGATCGCAGAGCGCGAAACCTGGCCCCGCACTGACACGCTTCTAAGCCTTGGGGAAGCCCGTCTCGCAGCGCATCTCGAAGAGGCCACCAGCCTGTGCATGGAATTGAGCGAATGGATAGAAAACCATGCTGATTCTTCTTGTGAACCGGAAGAAACCTTCCGGTCCTCTATACAAGAAGACAACCAGAAGATTCCTCATGAAGTTTGTAACGCTAACGCGGACAGACGGAGCGCGGGCAAGCCCGCGCACTCTAAATTTATTGCATCGGAGCCTACCGGCCCCGATGATTGCAGGGAACAAAAGCTTCAGGCGGAAACCGAAGCGCTTCAAGGGCTATTTTCAGGAAGATACGGACTGGATCATGCAGTCTCCCTTGCATCGGCGGATTTCAAATTCGAAATGGAGGTGCGCAAAAACGAGGCACCAGAATACGCCTTTGTCGAAGCGGCAAACGCCCGCATCGCCCCCCTAGGGATCAACATTTCTGCCTGGGCAGCCGCCTGCGACCGGATGGGTCGCACCCGTGCCGCACTCTGTGTCATGTTGCTTGACGCGAACCGCGATCATCCAACCAAACCCGTGTTGAACCCCGGCGGCGCATTGCGAGGCATGATCAAAGCCCACAACCGGCAGACGCTCAATCTGATCGGCAGCTTGATCGGCCTGCATCGGAGACGCGGCCTGTGACCTGTTTTGGCAAGCAAACACGGTGTTTTCCGCGATTTTCGGGCCTCTGTCGTCGAGCTCGTACCCAAATACCTGGGTTGATGGGCACCAGATCGACCAGAGAAGCTTCCGACACCACGGTCAATTGGGTCCGCGCCTTTCAAACGGCCATACACCGTGGCACTGTTAGGTTTCCACTGATCAGGAAGGTTCTGTTTTGAGCTGGGCTTTATTCATCGACGAGTCCGGACAAGATCAGCGCCAATCTCCCTACGAAGTTCTCGCAGGCATCGCGATAGAAGATCGCGCACTCTGGCGATTGATCCGCGAGCTGTCCGACGCACAAGAGGAGATTTTCGGTCTTCGGCTCTTTGAAGCCTATGGCAGCGAGGCTAAAGCGCAAAAGCTACTCAAGAAAAAGGTTTTCACCCATGCTGCGCAGATGCCGCCGTTTCCAGCTGATCAACGCAGGACACTTGCCCGCGAGATTTTGCAAGACGGCACCGCGGTCAGCCGTGACCGTCTGACCGCGCTGGCCCAGGCAAAACTCGCCTATGTCGAGCGCGCGTTGGATCTTTCGCAGAAAGCCGGCGCCAGAGCCTTTGCCTCGATCGTTCCCCAGGCAGCGCCCCGCCCTGCAGGTGGGATGTTGCGTAAGGACTATGCCTATCTCTTTGAGCGGTTTTTCTACTTTCTGAACGGCTTCGATGAGGATCCGATGGGATACGTCGTTTTTGATGAGCTGGACAAAAGCGCGAGCCATATTCTTCTCAACCAGGTTGCAGAATATTTCTTGAAGACGAAGAAGGGTCAGACCCGTTCGCGGCTTATCATTCCCGAGCCGTTTTTTGTTCACAGCGACCTTACGACGATGGTTCAGGTTGCCGATCTTATCGCCTATATTTTGAGCTGGGGGGTGCGGTTGAAAGGCATGAACGCACCGCACCGTGCAGAGCTGGATGTCTTGTCTCGGAAAGTCATGCGGTTGCGGTTCACGCAGCATACGCCCGGCGGGTACACAAATTATGGGTTCAAGATCATCAACGATCTCAGAGCGGCGGTCGAAAAATAGAAAAAGGCAATGCCGTCGCCAGCAAAGCCTCCGATGTCTATGTAGCATTTGTGAGGTTTTTTGTCCAGATCGTCAGGTGAGAAAACCGTGCGCGAGCCAAGGGATCCGGTCGGTGCGATGATAAGATTTTAGTCTTTTTCAGGGTGTTTGGAGGCGTCGCCTGTGGCGATCAGCTCTAGTCGGCACGCCGACCGGAGCCTGTAGTCTCCGCCCATTCGGGTGACGATCTTCGCCCTGGACGGCCTGAAGGCCGCCATGCGAGAAGTCCTGCCTCCAGAAGGCGGGGCAGATGCCCCACCCTCACCTTTTAGGTTTCTTCGACGGCCATGCGATCTGCGCGCACGGCCAGATCGATCACGTGATGGACAAGAAAAGCCTCAATCAGTGACAGTGCATAGTCGCTGTCAATTGGCAGCATGTCGGCGCTCAAATGATGATTATCGACATAGTCTTCCGCATCCCAGAGTGAACGCGCGCCCTTTGGGTTGTCTGGTTCAATGCGCCGCATAACCATCTCAAACGTGCTATTGGCCAGTTCGATGGCTTTCTTGCGATAGGCTGCATCCACCGGAAGCGACGTGATCTGATAGCCCGTTTGGGGCTGCACGTTTGGCTTTGGCTTTTGGGCTTCATAATCCCTGATCAAGAGCCCCCAGCTCGCATAGCCTTCTTCTTTGGCAATGCGCGCCAGTACCTGGTTGAGTGGAATGCCTTCAGCGCGGCGAATGAGCTTCGCCTTGCGTTTCAGTTCATTGACTGGTGCAGAGAGGTGCATGTGAGTTTCTCCTATTGCGAGCAAAAATTCACAATCCCTCCTTATGTGAGCGCTCGAACAGAAAAAGCTCTATTTCAAACCCAGCATGCTGAATACTTTCCCGCTGGAGGGGGGAGGCTGGGGCGTCAGCCATGACAGCAAAATAGGGTAGGATCCCCTGCCCTTCAACCCTGTTGGTCAGCAAAAGCCTTGATGAAGCAGGTCGGCTAGATCTTCGACCAATCAATCACGCCATGGTCGTTGATGTGTTCGACGGATTCAAAACTGACGTAGTCACCAAAGATCACCATGTTTTCACCTTCCCGCCGAGCGTTTGGAACCAGAATGGCAGATGGATCAGTCGCATCCTCTGATCCCAAAAAATGCGCCGCTTCGCCGATCTTCTGACATGCCTCGTATTCGCCTTCACGCTTGAGATATGGGAGCTTGCCATAGGTCGCAAGATCAATCCCAAGATTTGCAAGAAAGCTCTTGTCTGTAAGATCGAGCACGCCCTCAATGCTCACTTGCAGCTCGTGGAGGCGATACTTGATCTTCGACGGTGCAATGGGTTGTCCACGCGCTACATGGTAGTGCATTTCCGCAAGAGCCCCCTCCCGACTGAGCGACGTGTAAAGCACTTCAAATGTCCCATCATCCCACCGGTTGCCCCCTGCAAAAAAGAGGGCCGGGTCGCGACCGTCGCGCGTGACGCGCCATAGCCGACCCTCATAACTCTGGGTCGTCAATCCTTCCAGAGCATCGATGAGAGTGTGATCTCTGGGACCTTCGGTCATGCGCTAAAGATACCCGTCCGCGTCCAGGCGATCGAGGACGCGAAAGATCTCCACCACCTCGCCGTCATGGATCAAATCTATGGCGCGTTGCCCTTCGAGTTGCGGATGACGTGCATAAAGCCAAAGCCGGATTTCGTCATTTGAGTAGTAGTCTTCCAAACGCCGCACGACATAGATCAGGTCAGACAGAACCCGCTCGCTTGTGGGCTGAGGACGCTTCGTTCCATTGCGCCATCGCGACACGGTGGCCTTAGAGACGTCAGTGACATTGGCGATGTCCGTTCCGTTCAGGCCCCCGATTGCTTCTAAATCTGAAATGCTCCTTGCAATTGCTGTTGAGGTCATCGCTCCGTTCCAGTCTGGTTCAATGAAGTGCTCCGACGCAAATCGCCGATCGCTCTCACTGTTGCCCCCTGTTCCGTGCGTTCTTGCGCAAGATTTTCATAAGTCCCCCTGAGTTTTTCTGATGCAGTGCTGAATTTCACAAGTCGCGCGCGCAGCTTGGACAAGTCCACATTCTTGGCCTCAGCTATTTCCGCTTTCGGATTCAGCTTCGCTGCTTTGTTCGCCGTAGCAACAACCTCGCGCATGCGCTTGTCTGCAAAGTGATCCGGCCGATTGGCCGTCGGTACGGCGTTGATTTCAGCAATCCGTCGCTGTGCGTCATAGACGTTGAACCGACGCGGGTCGCGGCGGATGTCTTCGACGCCATTCGGCAGCACCTTTCGGTCATTGGGCAACAGCACTGACTTCGCCCCATGGGCCGACAGCAGAACATCCAGTTCCGCTGAATTGAAGGTGCAGCCAAGTGCCGAAACGCCGATACGTGTCGCACGCCCACCAGGCTTATCCTTATCGCGTTCCTCAGGCGGATCGGTCCACTTAGTTGTCGTAAACGAAGATTGCTCTCCATAGCCATGCGCAATACCCGAGACGACGTTCATACCAACCAAAGATTCTGCAGCCAGACCTCCCATGTAGTCCATCACCACTGGTTTTCCGATATTGTGCCAGCGGGACAACGTCCGCACGAGTCGTTGTGCATTCAGCGGCCCAATCGGCAAGGACATCGATGCGCGAACCCAAAGATTGTCATAGGGCAGGTCCGACAAGTTCGGCATCATCTTTGATTGGAAGCTTTCATCCATGAAATCCGTCAAACGCGCCGCGACGAGGTAATCTATCGCGATGGACTTTCCGCCCTCTGAATCGAGCGCACGGCGGAGCAACAAACAGGCGTCATGATCAATCGACTGCCAGCCATCAAAACCCGGATCAGCCAGGTAATGCGACGGTGACAGAACTGCACTGACGCCATGCTCAACCGCGCAACGGGCAATCGCCCCATATATGTCGGCGGGGTGTCGGTTTCGAAACACCTCCGGCGACAAAGGATATCCACGGGTTTCTGAAGCCCACGGGGCTGTCGACGCAAGCCCCGCGCATTTGCGTCTTGCCGAGAGCTCAATGATGCGCGGGTCCAAGACGATCTCCGCACCCAAGCCCTGCAGCATCTGAATAATATCCTTTTGGTAGGCAATCTTTGACCCATCAACGACAAAGCGTTTGCTCTGGATAACACCCGAAGCAGCCAGATCGGCGACCTTTCGGTAACTCGTTTCACCGAGCCGGACATAATGAGCCACGGGTTGAAAGACTGACGTTTGCTTCGGAAATGCGATGACACTCATGGTATGACCTTTCTGTTTCAGAATATAGTTCTGTGAAACCTAAAAGTCAATCCAACTTTCTCAGCAATCTGTGCATGCGGTTTTCACACATTTGTCTGTGACGTGCTGCCTTTTGGAAGTCGGTCAATCCTTAGCCGGAACCATGATGCACCGTCGCGTTGCTGCAAGCGCTGCGCACTTCTCCATTTCGTTGCGACCTGCCGGGTGCAGCTCCTCTCCTCGGTGCGTCACTTGGGCTTCGTCATTGTCCATAACCAAAAGGAGATCATTGTGACCAAACTGATGAAGAAAATCCGCGCCGTTCTTCGGAGCATGGCTCGCAAGGCCAAGCTGAAACTCAGCGTCGCCCTGTCCATTCCGGGCTTTCTGAAGGTCGAGGTTGCGTATGAAAAAACGCTTATGCCGCCCGACACGCCCTAAAGGCGGGGCCCGCGCTAAATCGCGGGCCTTTTCCGGATCACTCCGTCGATGAGCGCAACGGATTGCACGCGTACATGCCAATCTCGCCACCTTCTGTCCCATAGGCGATCATCGTGCCTTCAAGCATTTCTTGGCCCTCTGGAATGTGCATCGCTCGAATCTCGACATTCTCGTCAACCTCGCGGAACGCTTGGAGCGCCGCCGCATGGCAGGTAGGCTCATCAACGAAGTCTCTGCGCGTGTTCAGCTCGGAGCCACTGGCAAAATTGAAGACGATAATGATCAACAAGACCTTCATTCCAAACCTCCGTCACATGAAAACCGGAGCTTTGAGGCCCCGGCTTTCCGATGAAACTTTCACTTTCACCTTGCAGGACCATCGGCGTCCCCGCCTGTATCCTGCCCTTACAATAATACGGTATTGTTAGAGTGCCAAGAACTTTTTCCGTGGTTCATCTTGCCCAAATATCCTCCGGTGAGGCGCGCTGCGCCCGGGGGCGGACAGCCCCCATCTGATGATCGATCAACAAGGTGCAACAGCAGGCAGTTATTGAAATCTTAGCGGCCTTTTGCTATCTAACGACTGTGACTCGTCAGGCCGCGTGCCGGACGGGAGCAGCGGTGACCCGGACCTCAAACAAGGGCCGGTTGCAAGCCGCACCCCTAAAAGCCGCCCTTGTGGCGGTTTTTTTGACTTCACAGTATCTCGATTTTGTAGGTCTCTCGCAGCTTTTTGGCGTTTTCTTCTTCTTTATCGATCCAGGCCCTGGCATGGGCGACCACATCCGCAAGCTGCAGCATACGAGACGCTGCGGAATCCAACGGCGTGATCCGCGTGACAGCCCGAAACAGCCCGTCGTTACGTTGAGCGTTCTCGATCATCTTTCCAAAAGTTGGATGCGCATTTTGCTCGCTGACGTCGATGATCACCTCGACGTTCCCGACATTGCGCGTCAGTCCATTGAATGCAGCAAAGCGTCGAACACCAATCTTTACCATTTCAACCAACGCACGCGCATAGATTTCAGGCCGATCGCCAACCATTCCCCCACTCCGCTTGTTGAGCATCAACAAACTCGCAGGCGCTGAAGCTTGCGCATACTGAGCCAAGATGCTTTGAAGACCAGATTTTGCCCACCCTGCAGCGTGAACCTCATTGACAGATTGAGGCAACAGGTCACTGAACGCTTTGTCGGCCTTTCCACATTCGGAAGACCAGACCATCGCGCAACCAAGGGCAAAGTTGTCATCCCCCGCCGTGCCGTACTCATCGACGAAACACAGAATTTTCTTATTGAGGCGCGTCATAAGCTAGGGCGTCCTGCCTTTGCGCTTGGCCCGCGCCCGAGCATTCGGCGTCTCGGTTTTCTCACGTGCTACCCGCCGTTCTTCCCGCTCATCATCAAAGTCAGGCACCAAAGCCTTGAGCTTTGCCACAAGCCCGTTCAGCCGATAGATGTTCGAGCCGTAGTCTCCATGGGCGGTGATCTGCTGTTCCCTTTCAATCAGACCTGCATCTTCAAGCGCCTTGATGTTGATCCGTACCGTCGCCGGCGTGATGCCCATCCGGGTCGCCAAATCCTTCTTCGAAGGAAAAGGCGGATTGTCAGGCCGCATCCAGTAGCTCAGCAATTGAACGATTATGTTGAACTGTGTTGTGCTGATCCCGAGCCGAGATTGAGCCCGCACCAGAATGTTCGGCACAGCCGTATAACCATGGGAGATCACGTTCGGACCATAGATCTTCTCAGTTGAAGATTTCTTTGGCAGATCGGTTTCAGATTTTGTCGCTTTGGCCATCGGCTTTTCCTTTCACCCATGACCTAACGACACGCCCTTTCGCAAACAACTGCCGTGAGGAGCTTGGCGATGGTGTATTTTGCACCCCACCTGCCTTACAATGTATTGCGCTATATGGCATTACGGTCATTGAGTACCGATGCTTAGCTATCGTATTTTGCACTAGGGGTATATATAGAAATCGACCCTACTGTAGGGTCGATTATACGCCATCGCGAAATGGCAATTTTATTGTTGTCTCATTTGTATCATGAAGACAATCGTACGGCCACAACTTAGGCAAGGAGATGTGCCCAAAATGAAGTTTCGTCGGCGCACCATTGACGGAATAGCTGAGCTGATCTGCGGCAACCGCGCCGAAGGAGAAACCTGCTACTTTCCTTACCGGTCCAGCTATTATCTGACGGCATTCTTCAAAGACGCAGGTACTGCGTATGAGCACGATGGGTCGACGAGGTCATGGTGGGTGGCAGAGACGCTTGAGACTATTCTCGCCGAACCCTCAAAAGATGCACAAGCTCCGCCCGACGCGTTCCTGCGCGTTATCCAATGTCTGATGGATCAGGGTGATGCCGAAGATGAGCCCGCAAACCGGCCGGGCGCGCTTACAGCCCTGAATGCCCATCTGGCCCGCGAAGGCTTTCAAGCTTTCTTTGCTGACGATCGGCTCTGCTATCTCAAGAATACCGAAACGAAAGCTGTCGCGGGACTGGTCAGCAGCCCCCATCGCCCGCTTTCGCCAGAGGAAACTAAGAAAAAAGATCAGCTCACTGCCTTCCTGGATCAATGCAGCGAAGATGAGTTGATCGAAGACATTCTTTTGCCGCTGTTTCGTCAGCTCGGCTTTTCAAGGATCACTGCAGCCGGCCACAAGGACAAAGCTCTTGAATATGGAAAGGACATCTGGATGCGCCATGTTCTACCGACGCAACATGTCCTCTACTTTGGTATCCAGGCCAAGCGGGGCAAGCTCGACTCTGCCGGGGTGACGAAGTCCTCCAATGCGAATGTCGCGGAAATCCACAACCAGGTGACCATGATGCTTGGTCATGAGATTTTCGATCCTGAGGTCAGCCGACGTGTCTTGGTAGACCATGTTTTCATCATCGCTGGTGGCGAGATCACAAAGGCTGCCCGGAACTGGATTGGCAATAAGCTCGATGCAACAAAACGCAGCCAGATTATGTTCATGGATCGCGGCGATATCGTGAACCTGTTTGTCACTTCCAATGTCGCCCTGCCGGCCGCGACCGAGCATGCTACATCATCCTTGGATGACGAGATCCCTTTCTAATTCGATCAGGCTTTCATCTTGCCTGAAATATCCTCGGGGGAGCGCCCGTAGGGCGTGGGGGCAGACAGCCCCGAGAACAGCGAAAAGGGCCGCCCGGAGGCGACCCGATCTGCTTATTCCGTGACATCGCCTTTTGCCGATGGCTGGAAGGCGACCAGTTCGGTGACGCCAACGGGAAAATCGAGCTTGACGGTCAGGAAGGTTTCGTCCGTGTCCCGCTTTGTGTTCTCGAACACCGCGCCAACCCGGCGATAGGTGGTCTTTTCGGTGCCATTGTCATCGTATTTGACGGGGACGGTGAGAGTGTAATGTGTCATCTGATTGCTCCTTGTTTCGATGAAGGTGGCCAAACGCATCGAACGAGGGTGCGGCGCAGGCTGAAAATCGGAGGCTCCCCCGGAAACCGTTTTTCTGCTTGCCGGGGCTTTGCCACGGGAACGCCAATCCCGCGATGCGTCACCTTTCATCTTTCCAGAAACAAGGCAGCAGCGATCAGATGCGATTGCACGGCCGTCCCAGCCTCATACGCCAAAGGCCGCGAGAAGAGACAGCGGGGATCCCGCTTTAGGCGCGGGATCGAGGATATAGCGGACGCCGGCCCCTCCGCTTCGCTCTAGGTCCGTCGGCATTTTTCCAATTGTTTGTCCGCCTGCCATCCCCTGGCGCCGGCGTAAACAGGCAAGCGCCGCGGTCCCCGCGTCGGCTCCACAGAGGCCGTGTCCTCGCTTCGCTGCGGGCCGCACCACCCTCTGTTCCGCCCCGTTGACGCCAACTCCATGGGACGCAGATCGGGCTGCGCCCTCACCTGCTCTGTCCAGCCGAATGGGAGGCCCATTCGGTCTGAAAAGATCAGCCGAGGCTTCGCCACTGGCGGAAAGAGGTCACAAGACCCGACCGCATCACCACAAGGAGGCCAAGGATGGCTGACACGGATGAAGACCGAACGCGGGAGTGCGCCCGCATTGCTGAACAAAACGATGCTTTTCGTCATCGCCGTGAATGCGGTGGTCAAGGCAAATGGGTCTGGACCCAAGCCGTTGACGCCGAGGGGATGGATTTTGTCCTGACCTGCATTGCCGCCGTCGCGGCATATGACGATTTCACAGAAGAAAACGACCCGTTTGGAACCCACGAAATGGGGTTCATGGACGTGTCCGGCAAAAAGGTCTGGTGGAAAATCGACCTGTATGACCGCGTCTATAGGGGCGGTTCGCCGCATCCTACGTCGCTCGCAGAGACGCGCCGCGTTCTGACGATCCTTTTCCCAAGTGACTACTGAAATTGGCCATCCCGCAAAGGGGTGCGCCAAAGGCGCTGCCTGCGCCCGAGAGGAGGTGAACACATGACCAGAGCAGGTATCGAGCAGCGCAAACGCGCAGCAATCGCGCTTTTGAGAAAGGAAGGTCTCTCCGCCAAGATCGGCCTCACCTTTCTGAAACAATTTGGCGGTGAACGCCATCGGTCCGAGTGAACCAACGAATGCCGCCTAAGCGGCCTTGCCTTACCCCGTCAGGGGTGGGGCATCTCTACCAAAATCAACACCACAAAACAAGGAATGTCCAAATGACGAAGCAAACTAAAATCATCGCGACTGAGGCCCGCTTTCCACTCGCAAAGCTGTCTCTGTCCCCCATGAACCCACGCCAAAACGTGCCCGAAGTGGATGTGATCGAATTGGCCGAAAGCCTCTACAGCGCTGGCATGATCCAGTCCATCGCGGGGCTGGCGGGCAAGAAAGACACCGCCAAGATTGTGGCAGGAGGACGCCGGTTGCGTGCCCTGAAATATCTGGACGCAAAGCACTCCGATCTGGCCAAAACTCACCCCGAACTGGCGAATCCGATGGTGATGCTGGCCCCCGACGCGGAAACCGCCGAGGCATGGGCGAATATGGAGAACGTGGCCCGCCGCGATCTGCACCCCGCCGAGGAAATCCGCGCCTATGGCAAGATGGAGGCCAAAGGCGGCACCGTGGGAGCCATCGCCCGCGCCTTCGCGGTCAATGAGAAGCACGTCTATCGCCGCCTCGCTCTGGCCCATTTGCCTGAGCCGGTTCTGGACGCGCTTGCAGCCAATGAAATCAGTCTGTCCAACGCCGCCGCCTTCACCGTCAGCACGGATATGAAAGTCACGCTTGAAGTGCTGGAACGGGCGCGGGGTGGCAGCTACAGCGATCACCAGATCAAGCAGGCTCTCAAACCGGATTCCGTGCGCAGCAGTGACCGTCGCGTGATCTATGTCACCGAGGCAGGCTATGACGAGGCCGGAGGCCGCAAGACCGCCGATCTGTTCCAAGATCAGACGTTCTTTGATGATGTGGCTTTGCTGGACGATCTCTTTGAGGCAAAGCTGACCGAGGCCATCGAGACAGTGCGGGCCGAAGGCTGGAAATGGGTTGAAGCCATCCACGACCACTACCTTTGTCACTACAGCATGGGGCTGGACAAGTTTGGCCGGGTCTATGCCGAAGAAGGCCAGTTGTCCGAGGAAGAAGCCGAGCGCTATGACGCATTGGCCGAACTGGCAAATGGCGATGTGCTGGACGCGGCAGGCGAGGCTGAATTGGCTGCACTGCAAGCGACCATCGACGGGGAATACACCGACGAACAGCGCGCCCATGCGGGCGTCTACGTCTATGTCGATGGCAACGGGGTGCAGTCGGTCAGCGGCGCATTGGTGAAGCCCGACGACAAGAAGGCCGCGATTGAGGCCGGTGTCCTGCGCAAGTCGATGCACAGCAGCAGCGGCAGCGATGGTCCGAAGTCGCCTATCTCGCAAAAGCTGCGCGACGACTTGAACCGCGTCACCAAGGGAGCGCAACAACACGCGGCCCTGCGCGATCCTGACCTTCTGATCGACCTCTTGGCCTACCAGTTGAGCCACCATCTCTATTGGAATGATCCCTTCGGGATCACGACCACAGAAGTGCCAAATTGGCCCTCTACAGAGGCTGAAGGCTACACGCTGGACGAACGGCTGACGACCAACCCGCCGCGCAATATGATGGATGCCAAAGACATTGGCGCATCCTTCCGTGCCTTCCGTAAAAAAGGCGCAAAGCATGTGCGCGGTGAGTTGGAGCGGTTCCTTGCCGCCCAGTTCAAAGGTGGTGACGAGAAGCTGCAAGCGCTGGTCGCAAAGACCACGAAGCCCAACACCCGCGAGGTCTGGACGCCGACAGCGGCAAACTTTTTCAGCCGCGTGGGCGGTCCTTACATGGTCGAGATTTGGCGCGATCTTTTAGAATTGGCTGAGGATCACCCCACCGTCACGACCTTCGCCAAGCTGAAAAAGGGCGAGAAGGCCGCGAAACTGGATGCGTTGTTTGCGCAATCCGACCTGCGCAGCGCCCTTGGCGTCACCGAGGCGCAAGTGACCCGGATCGACGCGTGGTTGCCCGAAGGCATGGAATGAGGCCTCGGCAGGGCGTTCGCGCCCTGCCCCATTCCCGACAGGAGGAAGACCAATGGCGTTCGAAAACGACACCAATGCGGGCCGGGTTCAGAAGATGGTTGAAATCTTTGGCCTGATCCAGAAATCGGCCCTGTCTAACTGTACGGACGATGCCGCCTTGCAAGCGATGATGCGCCCGCTCATCGAGGCCCTGACGCGGGCAGACGTGGTGGGTGGGTCTGTCGATGCCCCGGAAGGGAACGATACCCCCTCCACCGCTCTCACAGCCGGTGAATGGGCGGCGCTGCACCTTGCCAACCGCGCGTCCCTTCGCGACCTCACCGCCGCCCTGTTGGGACGGCTTGAGGCGCATCAGGCCCGCCTTGTCACCCACGACGATGACGGGGACCGGTGACATGCGTTTCAAGCGACCGCCACCCTACGAATTCACCGACACGCCCCGCAAACGGGCCGCGCTGCGGCGTAAGCAGTGCCGCGAGCGTGACGCCCTGCCCCTCTTTGCCGCGCAGATCGAAGAGGAACAGCCGGGCGAGGACGAGGTTATGGCATGCCGCGCGGTGCTATCTGCCGCGCAGGAAGCCCGGTGGCGTGACGACCGAGCCGCACAGTGGCGTAAAGCCCGGCGCATGATCAACGCCCTGCCTGACCAAGACCGCAGCGCCATGCGGCAGGTCTGGGACTGCGCCCCCTACCCCGCCGATCCGTCGCGCCTCTTGAGTGTGCTGCACAGCTACAGCCTTGGCCGTCCGGACCTCAAACGCCCGCCGTTCCCACTCTCACGGACGGACGCAGGCGGCGCACGGATTGCCGATCTGTTCGCATCGTCCGACCTGTTCGTCACGATCCTGAAGGCCCGCGACATCGCTGAAGACCCCGACAGCTACCCGCTGGCCGAGCGGCACGCGGCCTATCACCACCTGCAAACCGCTGCATCGAAGAACAAGGACCGCGACCGGGCGATGGCTGACCGCGTGTTGGCCTCAGACTTGTTTCTGCGCCTCGGAGAATTGGAGGACGCCCATGCCTGACTTCACCGCCCACAAACATCCCGTCTTGGCCGTCCGGTGTCCCGAGTGCGGCAAAGCCCCCGGTGTCTGGTGTCGCCGACCGAGCGGCCACCGCGCATCCGATCTGCACAAGGCCCGCCGCATCGCCGCCGATTGCCTGTTTGTCGCACAACATGGCGAGGATGCCAGCATCGAGCGCGTCGGCAAAGAATGGGTCATCGACCCCACCGGACGCGTCGAACGCAATCGCCTGGAACGCGCGACGGGCGTCCAGTTGGAGCTGTTTCCATGACGCAGCTCTGCCAATACGGCACAGACTGATAGTTTTCGTATCCTTGTGGTGAGGATCAACTTGATCCCGTTCGCATCATGCGGCGGGGTCTTTTTTTTGGGGAAACGAGATTCCATCCTTGTCTATTACGTCCGTTTTGTCTATTTTAGACGAAAAGGAGATATCCATGCGTTCTTTCCCATCTACAGACCTGAAACAGACCCTCGGCGATGTGCTGGATGCGGCCAGCCAAGAACCCATCGCCATCACCAAGCACAAAAAACCCCGTTACGTTCTGATGAGCATCCATGACTACGAACAACGGTTTCAGAAAGACGAGCGCCGCGCTTTTTTGGCAGCAGAAATGCCCGCGGAGCATCTGGCAATGCTGGAAGCCAGTCGAGCAGGCAGCGAGGGAGCCGCTGACGAATGAAACGCCCGGAGAAAGGCGATGTCTGGCACTATGACTATCTCTGGCATCGCGAGCATGAAGCCGGGCAAGAGAACGCCCGCAAAAGCCGCCCGACCGCACTTGTCACCACATTTGTGGACAAGAGCGGTCGCACCAATCTGTTCTGGCTTCCAATCACCAGCAAAAGACCTCAAGAAGACCGGGTAGCCATCGAGATTCCGCAAATCGAGCGGCGTCGTGCGGGCCTTGCATCCGATCTGCCGCTTTGGGTGATGGCGGATGAATACAATCACGAGTTTCTTGAAACATCCTTCTACATTGATCCCAACGGGTACTGCGGCGCGTTCAGTATGTCCTTCATACACAGGGTTCTCGATGTGCTGATCGAGGTTGGGAAAAAGGGTCAGTTGGACATGGTGAAGCGCCATGATGACTAATGCCGTGCTTCATCGCGTTTACCTTTGGGGCTACACCGGCCACACCCTGCCCCGGTGGACGCGACGGGTGGTGGCCGGGACCGATCTGCACCGCGCATGGTTCTTGGACTTTCATGGATTTTTCGAGCAGGACGGCACCAGCTACGGGCTGGCACGTCCTTACCCTGCAATCCATGAAGTGTAGAACCGGTATGAGCGAGAACACTTCCCCGGCCAGCTAGCACCACGACCGGCGCTGTCCGCCGCTATAGCGACGGGCCAGCCCTTCCCCGATCATGATATCAGCCACGTCTCGGCCATCAAGCATGAGCCGCGCCAGATCGCGCCCGTATTGGTCGCGGCGCGGCAGGTAGGCCAGTCCTGCCGATGACGCCCGGGCCAGCAGCTCGCGCAGCCGTTGCGTCGCCGCATCGCCCCGCGCCCGTTCCGCCGCGCATTGGGCGCGGTAGGTTTCCGGTGTGTCAAAGCCCACCAAGCGGATGGTTTCACCTGCCAGGCGCACCGTATCCCCGTCTATGACCGTCATGCGGCTTGGATTGACGCTTTCCACCGTGGAGGTTTGCACCCGCGCTGTCGCTTGAGTGAACGTGTCAGGATCATAAAGCCACAGCCCGAGAAGGACGAGCAGCGCGACAGGAAGCAGCGCGCCGCGTAGCATCCGCCGCCTTTTCCATGGCGGGAACCGGCTTGGTCTCTTTCTCGGCCGTCTCAGCATGGCAGAATTACGGACCTCCTTAGGGGTCTTCACTGACAGGGCTTTTCGCGCGTCCAGTATGGCCGTTTATGACTTTAATTCCAAGGCGCGTGCCCGTGTCAGGTCTGCTCTGCCGATCTTTTGAAGCGACGCGGAATCGCGGGGACCCGCGTGCTGATCCTTCCAGGCGCTCATCCCTGGCCCTGCGGGTGCGCGAGATGGATATCCACAAAAGGAAGCCGCTCTGGCGACCACCTATACTTGCGAAATGTCGTCAGAGTGATTTGGTCGATCACCACCGGTCACCCCCTTCGTTTCTCTTTTGATGGGGATGAAGGGAACGCCTGAAGAATGTTCCTTTAGCTCGTCTTCGAAGATCTCCGCCTGCGGCTGCGATCACGAGATACTTTTGAGCTTCAGCAAGCAGAAAAACCGCCGTCGGCTCGGCTTTCACCCTTCGGGCGAACCTTCCGTTTTTCCACCTGCATCCTTCATTCGCTCCCTTCTTGTTTATCCCCATCGAAACAAAGGAGAAGACCAATGGCAATCGATGGAAAAATCACCCGCACTGACGACGACGCAATCACCGGCTGGATCGCATCACTGACCTTCGACGTGGATATCACGCTCACGAAGAACCCGCACAAGGCCAAGGAAACGCACCCGGACTTTGAGATCACCACCCGCACCCCGCGCAACCGCGTGATCCGCATCGGATCGGCCTGGGAGCAGACCAGCCAGAAGGGCAACGACTACCTCTCTCTGTCGGTCATGGTGAACGGCCAGCAGGTCCGCGTGAACGCCCTGCGCAGCGACGAAGACCCCGAAGGCGAATACCGCCTGGTCCCGCTGGCTGCCTAATGCCAGCCAAGGGGCGGCCAAGGCCGCCCCCGCCACCCAGGCATCGAGCAGCGGGCACAAAGACCCGGATGTCACTCATGGCAAACTCCGTCGCCTCCCTCCCGGCGGCGGCTTTTTGCAGCGACAAACACGCAAAACATGCGAGAATGGCGCCATGAAAGACAAACCCGATCCGCGGCACAATCTGCCCAAGCGTCGCCTGACGGAGACGCGGCGTATCGAGACGCCCGACGGGCATACGATCCATCTGTCTGTGGGCTACGATCCGCACGAAGATGGACGCCCGCGCGAAGTGTTCTACTCGGCGGGCTTCAAATCGGGATCGGCCTTGGAATTCCAGATTCAAGACGCCTGCGTCCTCATCTCGTGCTTGCTTCAGCACGGCCATCGCCCTGAAGAAATTGCGAAGTCGCTTGCCCGAGCCGAACAACCGGACGGATCACTCGCCTATGCGAGTATCACTGGCCTCATCGCTGACGAGCTGGTCAAGGCACAGTCATAAGCAGCATTGGTCAGACCTTGCTTTCAGCGATTTCGTCCTTTTTTTCACCCACGCCCTGCAGAACGATCCGCATTTGCTCGGACGGAAATGGCTTGATCAGCGCCAACGCGTCATCATGCGATCCGGTAAGCCATGTCTCATAGTCGCCCGGTCTGAGGATCACGGGCATTCGCCCTTTGGCATGTATCGGTCGCACAAGATCATTCGCCTCGGTTGTGGTCATTGTGTGCACACGGCGCGGGTGCTCTGGTTCGAGAAGATCTTCGTTCTCTCGACGCCAGAGACCCGCTATCGCAAAAGGCGGGCGATCGTCCCCTTCACCCGCCAGTGCAAACCAGTAATCCGTCGCGGGCCTCTGTCCCTTCGTCTCGTTGAAACTCGACGCCGGGACCAGGCACCGCCGCGCTAAAAAGCTGACCTTCTAAAGACCCGACTTCATCAGCTTGTCATCGCGCGCATTGTTCCATGCGGCGGGCTTAATCGGTTTCCCGGTCCGTTTCGAAACTTTCGGAGTCCGAAACCCCCATGACATTTCCATCAGTTCGCGGTTGCCGTCATCATCAAGCGCAACAACGGGCGCTGTTCCCTTGGGGTGAATCCCGGGCCGCGGTTGCGCATTGCCCAATCGGTTATGGTTTGCCGCCACCCCGAACAACTGCCGCATTGCTTCGCTTGCCGTTGTGTTTGAATAAAGATTGCACACTTTTCGAACCCGATCTTACCACCCAAGAGCATCTTACCGCGTTTCATCTTGCCAAAAATATCGTCGGGGGGCACCCGCAGGGCGCGGGGGCAGACAGCCCCCTTTTACCGATACGGGCCGCGATAAGGTTCCCCAACAAGCTGGATGTGCGGGCATCCCAAGATGAAGCTAGTCGCTGCGTGCAGCGAGCGGAAATAGATGCAATGTGCCTTGTTCGTTGACCATAGCGTATGGGGTTTGCTGGCATAGTTGCCGGTCCCGACATGGCGTTGCAGCCATTGTCGGGTCAGCTCGTTTGTCGCGGGGTCTGCGCGCACGCTGAGACGAACGGGGAACTCCCGATCCATGACTTCATAGCGGTGCGGCGATTTGCTCCCCATGGCTGAGAACATAAGCAGAACAAATGGCGTTGATCCAGAGGGCAATGCGATCTGCGATCACTGTGGAACGTCGCGCATCTTTGACGCGATAGAGAGCGGTTTTCTGAATCTACACCACCATTCCATCATGCAATATTGACCAAAATTCAAGCATTACTGTCCCAAAGAGCCGCTGAGCATCGTTTCGGCACAAAACCAAACAGCCCAACGCTTCAACAAGATTGGACTTGGACTGTTTCGCACGAGTATTGTCGTCGAAAACCGGGGTGATGATTTGAGCGACGAAAACGATATATATCTGGATGGAAGGTCGTTTGGTGACCTATCAATGACTTGGCAGCACGCCTGCACTCTTTGTTTCGCTAATGGTGATTTGTATCACCGAACTGTTAAAACTGCGCACCCCATTGTTCGGCACACGATGCTCGAATGGGATGATGATGAAGACATCGAAATAACCTACCTGCTCGCACCCTCTGAGGGTGTACGGCGCAGGCTGCATATACAAGGTTACACCGACGAGCGTTGCCGCGACCTTTGGGATCGTGAGTACTTGAAGCACATTGCAAAGCTTGAAGAGATGTGCAGAGAAACTGACACTGATCTGCAACAGGAAATAGCTGCGCAAAAGGGTCTTTCCTTCGACGGTTGGCTCCAGCGGATCAACGCATTGGGCATAGATCATTGGGCGCGACGCGGTTTTCTAGAGTTTGATTTGACCGACATGTTTGCCAGCTTGGCGCTTGAGTTAGAGTATTTCAAACCCGAGTTCGTTTGGACGGACCTCGCTTCCTATGGCAATGACTTTGATCCAAAACTCAGTGTGCACCAAAACCTGAGACGACTGCATCTGTTTGAAGACGAGCATCAAGAGTACGTTCGCGAATCTGGCTCTGTCCTCATATTGACTGAGGGTAAATCTGACACCGAAATCTTATCGACGGCCATCCAAGCCATGTATCCTGAGTTTTCCGATCTATTCCAGTTTGTAGATTTTCAGGAATTCAGTATCGAAGGTGGTGCTTCTATGCTGACCAAGATGGTCAAGGCGTTTGCGGGTGTCAGAATGGATCAATCTATCCTGGCCTTGTTTGACAACGATGCAGCAGGCTTGGCGGAACGGCATCATGTTGATCGCATTCAGTCACTGCCGACCAACATCAAAACGATGGTTCTGCCCGACCTTGAGCTTGCCAAAGATTATCCAACAATAGGCCCCGAGGGATCACGGCGCATGGATGTTAACGGCGCTGCGAGTTCGATAGAACTGTTCTTAGGGAAAGACGCATTGACTGATCACAATGGTAAACTTCATCCTATTCGTTGGACTGCATGGAACAAACAGATCAAACTCTATCAAGGAGCGTTGGAGCATAAGGATGATATCACGAAGCGGTTTCAGACCCGGATCATGCAGGGTGGAGATCCAACTTCTCTGCGGGCTGAATTTTCCGAAATGGATCAGCTTCTAAATGCAATTTTTAGCGCATTCCACTAATGGATTCACCTAGTAGTGTCCGTTACCGAAAGTCAGTCCACCGCGTGTTAACGGGTCCAGCCTTCATTGAGTTTTTCCATGACCTTCTCAAACCATCCATCGTACCAATACCACTGACCCGCTATCTCGACGCCATAGCCTTTCCCTGGACTGCGAGCATTGAGCTGATTAACGAGCTGCGTATGATCGAAGATGGCAAACTGTGGAAATCCAGCCGCTTTCGCCTTGGCAACTATCTCTGTAGGACGATATTTAGGCCGCTCTGTTTCTTTCAGTAGCACTCTCTCAACATTTACCGCCTCCGGTGTGCCAGCTTTGACAAACTCAACAGCCAAGTCGGATTTTGAAGCCTTGCCTGCCACCTTTGGTACAAAGGCAACGCGATAGCGAAACTTCGGGTCGGCTTGCTCTGCATCGGTCAACCCATTGTGGAAGTCATCCATCGCAGCCGCTAGGTTTGACGGCAAATCCTGACCGACTAAACTGGCCCGCTGCGCTCCATCGAAGGTAACGAATTGAAGTGATATTGGCAGCCGTTTTTCCAACGCAAATTCTTTGCCAAACAGGGTTTTGATCGCGTCATTGAAGTTGATGCAACACGCTTGCAGCTTGGCGCTTAGAGCATCGTCAATCCGGTCGGTTGATTGATGCTCAATCTCATGCCGGATCTCAGTCAAAAAGTTGAGATTATCAATGACGCCTTTTTCAATCGGACACCCGCCGTGAGCAAGGCATTGCCCTAGTTCCCAATACATGTCGGCACCATGTTTTGTTTTCTTTACAACCCCAGCCTGCTTGTACCGATAATCGACGCCCTCCCTCTTGTAGTAGGCATGCATCAGGTACGTCCATGCAATGACGCTTGTGACGATGAACAGTTCTGCGCGGAAATGCAGCCCGGCGCTGTTAAAAGTATGAACAGCCGCAATCATCGCTTCCCGAGCCTTGATTATTAACTCATCGCCCTTGAGGTGAAGCCCCGTTACCGGGTCTATGTCCGGCCATGCATTCAGAAAACCGTCCAGTTCAACGTCGCTTGCCGGTTTGATCGCCGCGTGCATCTTCCCATCTTTGATTTGAGATATCCGAGCTTGGTTCACAGAGCGAGTTGGTCTAGAAAAGTAGGCGTGAACGTCTTGTGGGACATAGTTCTTCTGCAGCATCGCTTTCACAATTGCCACTTCCCATTTTTCCAGCGTTTTTCCGGGTCTACGTGCCAATTCCTATGAGCTTTCTGTTATTCTCGGTGATGACTTCAATGACTGTCGATCATGATTTCGAGAATAAGGTCAGTTTTTGACGAAAAGGTCAAAGTCATCTGACGTCTCACAATCACGCCTAACGTGGTCCCTTGGGGTTCGGACAAGCCGAACGCCACTGCGGGACGTTGGCGGCAGGGATGCCGCCGGATTTAAGCGAAATAGACAGACCCGTGTTGTCGGCTGCGCCTCCTGTCCGCGCCAGTCCGTCGATTTCGCTCAAATCCTCCTAATCCTTCCTTACATCGCATTCGAGGTTTCAGGAGCAGGCGCATTCGCGCTGTCCCTCAACCCCGACCCATTGGGCGACAGACCCAAGCGACACCACAAAGGAAAACCGTCATGCCGAAATTTGATGTCTATACGGAAGTCACAAATCAGATCACTGAAGCGCTGGAACAAGGTGTGAAGCCGTGGGAATGCCCGTGGCAGAAGAACGCCGCCGCCCTGCCCTTGCGGGTCACCGGAGACAGCTATCGCGGGATCAATCATGTTCTGTTGAACCTCAAAGCATGGGCGCAAGGCTATCGCAATCCAGTCTGGATGACATTCAAGCAGGCAAAGGACCTGGGTGGAATGGTGCGCAAGGGCGAGAAGTCATCGCTTGTGGTCAAATATGGCACGTTCGAAGCGAAGGACGAAGCACCGGAAGGGGAGACGGAGGCCAAGACTCGGGGGTATCTGAAAGCCTATCGCGTGTTCAATGTGCAGCAGATCGACGGGCTGGACGATCAATTCCCGACACCTGACGAGGCCGAGCCACTGGCAACGCGGCCTATTGAGCAGCTTTCGCACATTGCCGCCAACATGATAGATAATATGGGCGTGGGCTATGCGGAAGGTGGGGACCGGGCGTGCTATGTTCCGTCTTTGGATAAGGTTCACATGCCCGAATTGCCGAAGTTCAAGGCGGCAGAGTTGTTCTATTCGACGCTTTTTCACGAGTTGTCCCATGCGACAGGCCATAAGCGCCGGTGCGACCGAACGAAGGAAAAGGCCGGGTCGAAGTTCGGGAATGCGATCTATGCCATGGAAGAGCTTGTTGCCGAGATATCGGCGGCAATGATGGGTGCGCAGCTTGGTTTCCAACCGGGCCACATTGAGGACAGCGCGGCCTACGTCCAGTCGTGGTTGAAGGTGCTCCGCGATGATAAGCGGGCGATTGTGAAAGCGGCAGCAGCTGCACAGCGATCCGCTGATTATCTCATGGAAAAAGTCGGAGTGATTGCAGAGGCCGCTTAGGCCCCTGCCCCACCGTTGCAGCGGAGGTTTGTTTTTCAGATGCAGGTGAAGGCTGGCGCGTCGCCCAGGTTCATAGTCCGGGTTGTGTCCCCCACGGTCAGATCAACACGTTGCGTGTTGCGCAGGCCCTCAAGGATCGGATGCCAGACGTTTTCGGCAAGGTCACGCTTTGCCAGCCGTCCATGGACAAGCGGTGCGGTGATGGTCTGACCGTCAGGAAAGGCGAGCGTGGCCATTGTGGTCAAATCGGAGTTGCCCCCCAACACGATCAGAACCATGCTTTCGGTCCCGCCATAGACACGGTTGGGATCGCAGACGAGGCGGACGGTGGCCCCGTTGTCTGTGGTGGAATACAGATCAAGACCGCGCGTAAATTCATGTTCCCATGCCACGGCGGGTGTCGCGGCAAGGGCAGCGATGAGCATAGAAACAAGGCGGTTTTTGAAACGCATAGGCTGACTTCCTTTCGGAGCCAGCCTAGCATTTTTTCAGGGAAACTGGAAGGTCACGCGTCGAGTTCAGCGGCGAGAACCCACTTACTTTGCCAGACATCAAAGGTGGCTAATATAGTGCCCTGCGGGTCGAGGATCTTCAACGTGCCAGAGGTCTCTTTATCCAGCATGTAAGACGCCCCAAACATCCGGAGGGTTTCGGGTGATGGCGGGTAGACAACGCCGACATCCTCGCTGCGCATGGAGAACATATCAGTCATAATGGTAAATCACGTCCTCTCGCACGATATCATCTTTCCATTTCGGTGTTCGCGCCCCGGTGTTCCATTCATATAGATATCCTACGATATCCCGCGTTTTGGCATCGAGAATGCGGGCGACGGCTTTTCCTTCAATCTTCCGTTTTCGCACCATGATCAAATCCTTTCGCGATGCGGTCGGGGATTGAGCCCCCTTCCGCCAGTGGCGAAGCCTCGGCTGCTCTGTCCAGCCGAATGGCCCCATGCCATTCGGCTGGAAAGAGCAGAGAGGGCGCAGCCCGGCCTGCGTCCGGACACGGATCGAAGACAGGGGGCCGCAGGGCTGAAAATTGGGGGGGACCGCGCAGAGCGTGGGGGAGCCGATTTTCTGTCCGGAGGCTGGCGCGCTTGCGCGACATCACAACCCCTGTTGAGAGCCGGGACCGGATGGCAGGCGGATCAAGAAAAGGGAAAGTGCCGACGCGCCTAGAGCGAAGCGGAGGGCGTGTTGTCTCTTTTTCTATGCAATACCACGTTAACGCGGTATTTCTCTGGTCTCTTAAATGTGGCGGAATTGGACGGCCAGGTTCAAAATCTGTTGTTGAGTTCTTCGATCACCGCATCGAGGCATGACCAAAACAGAGGTTCGAACTGGCCGCGCATCATGGCACTGTCCGAAGATAGCCGGAGAGGATCGTGTTTGTCGCGGAGCGCGTCAAGCATCGCCGCAGGGACGCGTTTTGTGCTTTTGTAGCCTTGGCGCATTGGCATCCGCTCATCGTCAGATTTTTCAACAAAATCTGGTTTTGGTACAAATTGCTCGACGGCCCTGCGTCCAGCAATGGTTATGGCGTCTTTCGCTGATATGCCCTTTGCCTCTAATGCAACCAGCTTGTCGTGTTGTTCGACTTTGACAGCCGCAGCCAAGGCGATTTCACGTTTATCCGAGAGGTCAGGTTTTGCCTTGCGTACTTGCTTGTCAGCGGTTGGCATCCTGGCTGGCTTGGCAACGAGCTTAGGCTTTTCAGTAGTTTTGGCTGGCTGTTCGGCCTTTTGCGTGGCCGTCTTTGGCACGGCCTTTTGTGGCGTGATCGGTGTGGGGTCCAGCTTTGGTGCTGGTGTTTGCTCAATCTTGTTTGTCGGCAGAGGTTGGGAGAAGTCAGATGTATAAGCGGTGTCTGTGCCATGTATTGCGGTTTTCTTCTTGCGCGGCATCACTTCGTCTCCCCTGTAAGAGCGTCGAGAATGGACGTGGCCTCTTCCAGCGCTTCATCAAATCGAGTTGCTTGAACACGTAGGTGGCCTGGGCCGGTGCGGCGCTTTTCAGCGATATGGTGAATGAAGCCCTCAGCCGATGCGTCTTTGTGCTGTATCCGGTGCATGAAATAGTCGTCCATGACCGGAAATTGTGAGATTGCTTTCCGTTCGATCAGCAACTCAGATTTGCTTTGCTTGGCTGGCACATTTGCCAAAACGACATGGAAACTTGGCAAGGCTTCCGGGTCTTCGGCTCGTTCGCGCAATCCAACATACCAATTGAAGGTGTCGGTTGTGATTTCGAGGTCGTCGTCACTCAGCATCATGGGGACTACGATGGCGTCGCTTTCGACAGCTAGGTCATCAGCCCAAGCGCCCGCCGCCCCTAGAGTGTCGATGAAAATGAAGTCGGCGGTGTCGTTTTCATAGGCGGCCTCAGTTTTTTCGGAGAGTTCATTCACCACGGTCAGCACTTCGATGCTGAACAACGGGTCATCTATTTGCAGCTTGTTCGCCCATCTTGCCAATGCCTGCTGTGGGTCCGCGTCAAAAACCAAACACCGTTTGCCTTGTGCCATTGCCGCGCTGATCAAAGCTCTCGTCAACGTGGTTTTTCCCGCGCCACCTTTCCTTGTGATGATGGCGATTACCTTCAGATCATCATTTGGCATGTTCTTTGTTACCTGTATTGTGTTTGCTGTCTTTTGCTCTTTGTCCTGTGTTCCTTGTAGCGGTGGTCTTGTCAAGGGTTCGGCGTTACCTGTTCGGTGTTGTGTTACTTGGTCGGTGTGACGGGTGGCGTGATTACTGCTGCGTAACCCGTGTTGCGTGTGTCTGGTATCGTGTTCGGTGTGATCTGTTTCTTGTCGCTTGTGGTGGGTACTTTGGGGCGGGTTCGGCGTTCGGTGTGCGGTGTCTCTTGAACACTGTCACGTGTTTAGTGTCCTGTGTCGCTTGTGTGGTGTATCGGGTTTCCTGTTTCTTGCGATTTGCAGGGTCAGATTGTTGGATATAGCGATATTGGTGGTGATGTGTGGGGCCGATTGCGCCGTGAGGCCGGTTGTACGCGCCGTGTGAGGCCCATCTAGCAAATTTATAGGGTAGGGGGGCGGACAATCAATTGCGGCCCTGTGTGGGTCATTTTTGGCTATCGACCGTCACCTTCGGTTTTGGCTGGTCTCGCCGTGGCCTCGACGGTCTCGGTTCTGTGAATCTCGGCAAGAAACGGAATAACTGATAACATTACAATAATAAGGCATTGTCACACCAACTGCATTATTGTAACAACATCAGTTATGATGATGGCAGGAAATAGGGGTTCTTTGTTCTTATGCCTAAAGGTCGCATCCTCACTCCATCTGAACGCCTCGTGATTGTCCGCAAAGCGGCAAACGGCGTTGGGAAGCAGCAGCTTGCGCAACATTTTGGTGTGACAAGGCGAACAATCGACTACACGATCAAACGAGAAAAAGATCGACGCCGTGACACGGGCATTCGCACCGCTGCGGCGTCAGTTACAGTGACACCAGACGAAATGAACGCGTTCGATGCGGTCCTTACGAAGCATGGTTTCGACAGTCGTGCGGACGGATTGCGGGCCTTGATGCAGGGGTCCAGTGGCATTTTCGTTCCTGATGAAGTCCTTTCGAGCGATCTTTCGAGCTTCCGCGCAGCGCTAAATCGGGTCGGGAACAACATCACGCAGATTGCGCGGCGGATGAACGAGGCGAAGAAACGAGGGATGCCTGCACCCTGGTCAGACCAGCAGTATGAGGAAATTCGATCGCTGGCCGGGATGATCTTGGAAATGGGAGATCAGATCGACCTCTTGGTGAGGCGGCGCAGCGCGGCTATGGCCGTGACCGTGGACGACGTGTTGAGGGAGTTTGCCCTTGGCACGAAATAGCGCAGTCGAAGCCGTCACCGGCGAGGTTTTCCGCGAGGGATGGGACCGCGTTCGTGGTTCGATGCAGGGCCTCAACAGCAAGAAGGCGGGCCAGCTCTACCGCGCAGCTCGTGGACATCGCGCAGCGGTGTTCAAGGCGATCAAGAACGGTGGGACGCACACCAAGGGCCAGCTTAGCAATCAGCTGTCCTACATCACGCGGGATCATAAGCTGGCGCATTTCGTGGATAGCCGGGGCACTTTTGATGAAAAGACAAAGTTCGAAGACAAGGACATCAAGAAGATCACGGATCGTTTTGCCGAGCGGTGGGACAGTGGTTTCCGCCCGAAGATGGGCAACACGACCCACATGCTCATGTCCTTTCCCAAAGGCACGAAGTCGGAGGACGTGCGCGACATTGCGTCAGATGTGTGTGAGCGGTTCTTTGAAACCGACGAAGGCCACTTCGACTATGTGATTGCCGTCCACAAGGATCGCGACCACCCCCACGCCCATATCGTCTTGAACAGACGGTCCCAGGAGGGCGAGTTTTTCTATCTGGGTCGGGATCACCGCTTTAACTATGACGATTTCCGCCTCGCTATGGTCGAAGAGGCTGAAAAATATGGCGTAGAACTAGAAGCGACCCGCCGCATAGATCGAGGCGTCATACACTATCCACCAAGAACCAGAGAGGTTTACGCGGTCAAGGAGGACGCCGAACAAGGCATCGTCCGTGAGCCAGCGGAGCGCGAGCGAGTGGGCAAGGATTTGGCTCGCACACTGGCCGAAATTGCCAGCACGCGGGTTGTCTATCATTCCCTGGCCGCAGAGGCATCTCAAGACAGTCGAGAAGAAATTGCGCAAGCCCTCCAAAAGGCCGCTGAGTTGTTGGGCGAGGGATCACACGTTGAACAGGATGGAGATATCTACATGGGAGCCGCCGAAGACTTTGACGATCTAAGAAGCCGATACGCCGACACGGTTGGAGAAGTGCAGGCACGAATTGCTGGAATGCCGGAAGGTCAGCGCGCACAGAAGCAGCGTGATCTTAACCAGCTTCAAGTCGGTGTCAGACGGATGCAGCCTCTTGGGCTGCGATCCGTGACACTTGAGCAGAAACCTTCGGATGGTGGCATCTATTCAGAAACCAACATCAATAGCGAGCTTGTCGGGCGGCTGCAGGATGGAAGCACACGTGCCCAGATCGACAACGCTTTGCGTGGTACGGGTATCAGCGCTGATGCGGTCGTGAACCGGATTGAGACCGGCGCACCAAACGCCGCGCTTGAACGAGAGTGGGTGGCCGATGATCTTGCAAAGGTTGCCGAGGCGCAGGGTTTGAACCTTGAACGCAAGGAGGATCTTGAAGCCGCGCGGGAGCGTTTGAACCAGGTGCATGTTGAGTTGGGCACCGCGCTTGAGCGAGCAGAGGTATTGCGTGATGACGGAGTGATCGAGGAAGCCCGCGAAATCCGTTTCCATTTCGATCAAGAGCGTCTGGATGACACCGCTCGGACCATTCGCCAAGAATTGCGGGGGCAGGGGGTCAACGAAAGTCAGCTTGAGGCCCGTGCTGTTGAGATCGAAAACCGCGCGTTCGACCGGATCGAAGCAAAGCAACAATCCTATCTCGAAACGCGGCCTGAAATCCTCTCTGATCCTGGCGCTGTGTATCGCACCGACGAAGAGGGCAGGGGGCGGATCACGGATCACGAGCTTGCGGATCGGCTTGACCGCGAGATTGAGGTCATTCTTGAACGCGCGCCCGCCAATCAGAGCATTTCCGAGGCCGTAGCATCTGATTTCAAAGACCGCTTCCCCGACATGCCTGACCATGTCGCCCGTGGCTTGGGTGATACCTATGAGACGAGCTTCCGCTTGAACAATGAGCAGGAGTTACGAGAGGCGGAGCTTGAAGTCGCCGAGATTGATGCAGGGCGTGAGCAAGCGTTTGAAGCGAACCGGCTGGACAATGGCGTCGCGCAGTCGGAGGCTGAGGGTATTTCTGCCGCTGAGCGCCGCGAGTCGGTGTCTGAAATTGAAACGAACGTTCGGGCAGGCGCAAACGATGATGACCGGGCCTACGTCGATGATCGGTTTGAGCAATTGGTGATCGAGCGCGACCGGCTGGAAGCCAACGGGGCGAGCGTTCAGCAGCGTGTTGCTCTTGCGACAGAGTTTTTCGCGTTGTCTGCGGCCCGTCGGAGCGGTCAACTGACCGCCGACGAGGCGCAACGGGCGGACGTGCTATTGCGCGATACAGCGGATCGCTATGGCGTCGAGATGCGTGATGGCCTGGTTCGTGAGGACACCCGCGAATTCCAAGACTGGCAAACAAACGATCCAGAGGGCGAGCGTGCAATGGCAGATCGGTTTGAGGCCGAGCGCTTGGAGCGGTTCGATGTAGACCTTGCCCGTGTTCAGGGTGGTGTCACGGCGGAGCGTGATCTACGCGCAATGGAGATAGATCAGACCAGCCTTGATCGGATGAGTTCGCGGGTCCGCGACGAAATCATGTCCGAGAACGCTGACACGCAGAGTTTTGATCAACGTTATGAGCGGGCCGAAGCAATGGCAGCAAGCGGAGCCATCGAGCAAACCGCCCGCGCCCGCATCCTGCAAGAGCGTGAGGAATACCTCAGTCAAAGACCAGAGCTGGCAGCGGAACGACTTCTTTCTTATTCCGACGTTCCCTTTGGCGCGAAGATCGAGGATCGCGAGCGTGTCGATCAGATCAGCCGCGAAGTGGACATGGTTATGGCTGAGCGTGACAACGGTGGAGACGTTTCAACAGCCGTCGCTGATGACTTCCGTGCCCGCTATCCAGATATGCCGGACCATTTGGCGCGTGGCCTTGGACGGACGTATGAGGTCGCGAGTGAGGCACGGGATAGGGAAGCTATTCGCGAGTATGCCGAAACCCGCATCGAGAATGAAGAAATCCGGCGCGTGGTTGAGCATGAGAGGTCCGACAATGTGTCGCCGTCGCTGGCAACAGATGAACAGCGTCTCAGCTACCGTGAGCAGATCGAGAAAGAGCTTGATGACGAGCAGATCGAGCGGTTGCGCGAAGGTGACAGCGACGCCTTGGAGAACGTGTCTGATGATAGGCTAGAACGGCTCTACGCAGCCAAAGCCTATCTGCAATCGGATGCAGCAACGGCCAATTCGGAAGCCTATCGAGAGGTCGTGCAGGAGATTGCCGAAGAGCAATACGAGTTGCAAAAAGACCGCTTGGTCGACTCCGAGCGCGAAGGAGGGCCAGTCCATGGGTAAGGGTCGCATCGCCTTTGGCGTCTTTCTTCTCACGCTGGTGGCTATCGCCATCGGCTATGTCGTGTCGTCTGCCGTTCTGACTTTCAAGGATTTGGGGTTTCAGGCGGATATCGGTTTTTTCTATCTGGCCGAGAATTACTTCTACTTGCAGGACTATCGGCCTGACGATTTCCGCCTTGTGAACCTCATCATGGCCGGGTTCGGCATCGCTGGCCTTATGATGAGCATTGCAGTGTCAGGATCGGCCCTAACGAAGTTCGGCCTTACGCATTGGCAGAAAAGCGGCGAGCTGTCGAAGAACGGTTTCTTCGGCGAGCCGGGCACAGGCTTTATCCTGGGCAAGATGTCGAAGCCGAAGCGCAAGGGCAAATACCTTGTGGCGAAGAAGTTCCCGCACGCTCTGATCGTGGCGCCCACAGGCCGAGGTAAGACGACGGGTTTCGTGATCCCGAACCTTCTCACATGGGAAGGTTCTGCCGTTGTGCTGGACGTGAAGGGCGAGAACTTCGAGGCCACGGCGCGGCATCGGCGCAAGAAGGGCGACAAGATTTTCCGCTTCGCGCCTACCGACTTCGAAGACCGCAGGACACATCGCTACAATCCGCTGTTGCGTATCTCCGAGTTGAAGGACCAGGCGCAGCAACAAATGGAGTTGCAGCTACTCGCCTCGCTCTTTTTGCAGAATGAGAACGAGCGTGTTCAGGGCCTTTTGAAAGGTGGTATCGACCTGTTTGTTGCCGCTGGTCTGCTGGCGTTCCAGCGCGGCAAGCCGACACTTGGCGAAATCTACCGCATCGCCGCATCAGGCGGAAACAAGCAGAAGGAATACATGGCGCGTGGTGTGGAGGTACAGAACGAGGCCGCGAAGCTGATTTTCACTCGGCTGGCATCGACCAATAACGACACGCTGACATCCTATGTGTCCCTCTTGATGACATCGGGTTTGGACCAGTGGCAAAACCCGGCCATCGACGCAGCGACGCAGGTGTCAGACTTCGATTTTCGGAAAATCCGCAAAGAGCCATTCAGTGTCTATCTGATCGTGCAGCCGCTCATGGTTGAACCAATGGCACCGCTGATCCGGCTGTTCTTTTCCGATCTTCTGGCGTCGATGCAGGACAAAGAGCCGGGGCCGGACGAGCCGTGGCCGGTGATGATTATGCTCGATGAGTTTAATCGCCTTGGCAAAATGCCCATCGTCACAAAGAGCATCGAGACGCTGCGTTCGTATCGTGGGCACCTCGCAATCGTCACCCAGACGATCCCGGCGCTTGACGAAATCTATGGGGAGAACACCCGACGCGCCTTGCAGGGGAACGCTGGGGTGAAACTTTACCTCACGCCTTCAGACGAGAAGACGGTTGAGGAATTGAGCAAGGCAGTCGGCAAGACGACAAAAAAGGTGGTCACACGGTCACGCGCGATCGGCAAGAACCCGTTTGAAGGTCGCAGCCAGTCGGTAAGGACGGAGGAAGTTTCGTTGCTTCCGGAGGACGAAGCCAGGCGTTTGTCGCTTGAAGACATCGTTATGGTGATCGACGCCCAAATGCCCATCCGAGCAAAACGCATCGAATATTTCAACGATCCATATTTCAAGGGCATCCACGCGGCGCAGACCGGGGATCTTCCTTTCCCAGAGAAGAAGGTTTCCACTTCGGTTGGTGCGGTTGAGGAAGAACCCGAGCAGGAAGATGCGATGGTCGAGGCCGCGGTTGAAACGCCGGCACAACCGCCCGAACAGGGCAAGTTGCCGAATGAGCCGGTGGATCGTGTAGCACCAAAGCGCGAATCGATCCAACGGGCGGCGCTTGAAGACACGAGCAGGCCCACGATCCGCACGCCGAAGCGAAAACGTGCCAAGACGGTGATGGCCGTGGAGGCTGATCAGCAACGTCAGATCGAAATGGACCTCGCCACGCAAGTCGAGTTAAGCCTTGCAGCGCCGACCGAAGCGGATGTTGCAGAGTTGAGCGGGACTATCGACGGGCTGGAGCAGCTGAAAGACAGTATGCCAGCCGTTGAGGAAACGGACGGCCAGCTCAATCCGGTTCCGCCTTTCGCGGCAGAACAAGAGCGTCAGTTTGCGAAAGACCTTGAAAATGGTCACGCGCTTGTCCAGCGGGGCGAAGACGGTGAATGGGAGCGCGTGACGGCCCATGGCACCGAGAAGTTGGGGTATCGCGATGAAGGCAGCGCCTTCAAAGCATGAACGATCAACGCCCTTCGCTTGTTGTGGTTGATGGAAGATAAAGCCGTCACTGTGGAAGATCGCGAAGAGGCGCAGTTGCGTGCGGCCGAGGTCGCCGTCGCGGCTGGTCGGATGACCGAAGATGAATTTCGAGAGCTGCGCGAGTTCCATGAGGAACGCGAAGTTGATTCCGATGGCGAAGGTGGCGTTCGCGATTAGGGCAGGGTGGTCTAGTGTAGTGTTCGAGGTGGGTGATCGACCAGGATCACGCTGAACCCTTCAGGTGAAGAGGGCGATTCAACTAACACAAAGATTTCTGGTGTTCCCTCCCTTTCATAAAGGCAGCGAAATTTTCCATAGTAGTCGCCTTCGTCAACGATCTGATCATAGCGGCACGTGAAGTTTATGCCATCCTGTTCCCATTGAGCCAAGCCGGATCGAGTTACGAGAGCTAAGGGCTTTCCATCGAGCAGAATAAGGTTTTGATCAACGACGATCTGGTGCATGGGTTGCAGCTCCATATACAAAGACGGCCCGCATGACGGGCCGTCTTATGATGATTGTCCTGCTATCGACCAATCCGCTTGTTGCGATCCATCTGCGCTTGATAGTTGGGGGCCTGACCGGCGTTCGGGTTGGGTTGTGGCTGATTATTGGCCGGGACTGGCTGCTGAGGTGCATTCTGTCGGCGTTCGGGCATTGTACCTAAGCCCACCATTGACCTTGCACGTAGACCCGCATACTCCGCACCGGTTGCACTACCCATGAGGTAACGGTTCCGCGCTTGTTGTGAGCCAAAGGCTGCCCTACCAAATGCGTATCCGCCACCAATCCCCGCGCCCATTGCTGGCATCATGATATTGCCAGATATCGCACGAACGATAAACGGTGTCGCTAGAATGAAGCCCTTCGCCATCATGACCATCATGAAGAAAGGTATGAGTGCACCGATGTTTGGTGCAGCAGTAGGATCGCCGAGTTCAAAGAGCAGAGAGCGAGATACGCCAATGATGATGGAGAAAACGCCTGCCAGAATGATTGGGTACATTCCAAAAGAAATGAGCGCTGTCAGCCATCTTGCAAAATAGTCTTTCGTGACATCGAACAGGGTCAGGAAGATCATGATTGGTGCCAGTCCAAGAAGGAGCGCAATCACGATTTTTGCAAAGATGACAAGGAATGCAGCGATACCGCCAAGTATCGCTAGGATCACAACGCCGAGAATTGACAGCATGGCCCCAGCCATCCAGTTAAGTTCCTCCCCAGCCGCATTGAGATATTCACCCATCGCCCCAAGCATTTCGTCAAATTCTTCTGCGTAGGTGCCAGAAGGGCCCGGTGTTCCGCCGCCTACGGAAGCGATCAGCGAACCTGCAATACTGTCGATACTGTTGAGGACGGCGGTTGCGAACGAGTTAAACTGCGTCCAGTTCTGCGCAAATATGCCTATTAAACCGATCTTTACTACAAGCCAGAAAGCGGTTCTTCCGTCCATGGCCCGATATTGAAACATCATGTTGATTGCCACCAGAATGAGGACGAGGGTTACGCCAAGTGTCGTTACCGTTCCTACTGTGGCTGCAACTGCGCCGAACTGAGTTTCAGCGGCGTCATCAAGGAAACCCTGTGCGGTTTCGACAATATACGTTGTAGCACTCATATTTGTCCCTCACCTACCAATGGCCGACGACTTCACAGATCGCACGAGCTGATGGTCGCAGTGCGTTATACCGGGCACGAAATGTCCCAATGGCTTCCCGATGGTCATTTTCATCAGCGCCAAGGTAGTTATCGTTATACCGCTGGACAGCATCGTCCCACGTCGGGAAACGGGTGGCACATGAACAGTCATCGGCTGCCGTGACCTGTTCGGCGCTTTGGAAGCGATAAATCATCTGAATGAGCATTCCCTTTGATGCCTCACGAGGAGGCAAGTTCTGCATCCAGGCTGGTTCCAATGGGCGCTCTTCACAGAATTCAAATTCGCTTTCCATAGTTGGCACTAACCCTTGAGCGGATGCAGCTAAGGGCATCACGGTTAGCGAATGAAGGAGACTAATCGTCAGTTGTTTCATGCTCGTTTCTCCGTCGGTTTCTGCATTTCCTTTTCACTAAATTCGTATTGCAGGAGCACAGTATAGGTGGGCTCTTTGTACTGAAAATGGGTCATGGAAACGATCTTCCAGCCATTCATTGTGAACTTGGCAAGCTCATCTTCCATGTCCTGCGTCCTGAATTTTTTGCCAGCGGTGAACGTCAAGACTTTCGGCATGTAGCTCTTTCCGTTGCTCATGTTTTTGTCTCCTCTCCTAGTTCTGTTCCGGGCAAATAGAATTCCGTGATCCCACGCTTTCCGTCTTCGCGGCCTGCTTGGATGATCACGTCGATAGAGCTTTCGATATAGTCTATCATATCTCGGTAAGGTATTGGCACTTCGGTCTTTAATGCCGCGATAGCTAAGCGCTGGACCGCCAGTTGGGGCGTTTCAGCGTGCAGCGTTGTCATCGAGCCGCCGTGGCCGGTGTTGATGGCTTCGAGGAAGGTCATGGCCTCTTTGCCACGCACCTCGCCCAGGATGATGCGATCAGGCCGCATTCGCAGGGTGGCGGTCAGCAAGATATCCGCCGTCTGGTGCGACGCGTCGCGGTTTGATATTAGCGTTACCGCGTTCGGCTGCGTGGGGAGCAGTTCTGACGCCTCTTCGATGGTGAGGATTCTTTCTTCGTCGCTGACATAGGAAAGGATCTTACGTGCGGCTACCGTTTTGCCAGTAGACGTCCCGCCTGAGACGATCATGTTGAGCTTGTTTTCTACGCAATGCCGGATCGACGCATCAATATCGCCACTGGCGACAACCTCACGAAGCTGGCGGTTTTTGTCTTGCCGAAGCTCTTCCAGCTTGCGCTCTTTGCCGTAGAGAAAATCCAACTCGATTGAATCGAGGGGCAGACTGGAAAAGAAGCGCAGGCTGATCGACATGCCCCGGTTCACAGCGGGCGGTGTGATGACATGTGCCCGGATCGGACGGTTGCGATACATGATCGAGACTGAGACGATGGGCCGGTCTTTTGACAGAGGCGTGGAGGCGTCAGATGCGATCTGGTTGCCCAGGTCCTTAATCTGATCCTCCGTAAGAGTTTGCTTCAGGCGCGACATGAAATGGTCACCCTGAAACTCGCCCCAGCACGTGCCATCCGGGTTAATGCAGATTTCAATCACATCATCCCGTTTGGCGTCTTCCAGACTGTCGATAGAGTTTTGAAGGTAGCTGAGGGTCATAGGTTCAGAAAATCTCCAAATCGCGGTCCACCATGACAGTGATCCGCGCACCCTGATCGACATAGATCACCGGCCCGATCGACAGGTATTCGCCGATCACACTGTCCGTGGCATCGGCCAGATCGTCGCCAATGTCTTCAAGGACATCCTCTGTAATCTCATCCTCTGTCTGATTGGCGGCGACGCTTGGCGCAGCAGATATCAGTGAAATGAGAGCAGCGGAGCCGAAGCGCTCTGCAAAGCGCGTATCCACGAAGCCTGTTGTGCCGGATCGACCGAGTTCATCTGCCCCGAATGAGCTGATTTGCACAGTTTGATTACTTGGCAAGATGATCCGGTCCCATGCGACTGTGATGCGGCTTTGCGCAATTTGCACACCTGACCGATACCGGCCAATGAGACGTGATCCGGCAGGGATTAGAACGCGGCTACCATCGAAGCTATAGACGTTTTCTGATGTGATCGCGCGGACTTGGCCCGCCAACTCGCTGGAAATGGCTGTCTCTAATGCAGCTTGAATGACCGTGCCTTGAATGACGGTATTGCCAGGATTGGCAATGACTTCGGATTGCGTGACAGTCGAGGGCAGCGCACCATTCAGCACGAAGTCAGTGACATCGCCAAAGGTGCGTTCGGCAAGTTCGGCACCATCGCCACCGAGACCACCACTTGAACCGCCGAAAGCAATGGTCGGCGACTGGATGCGACGCTCTTGGAACGCGCGTTCTTCCTCTGCACGTTGCTGTAATTCGGCGAGACGCCGCGCCTCTTCCTCACGGCGCAAGCGCTCTTCTTCCCGGAGGCGCAATTCGTCCTCCGTCGGGCCAGCCGGGGCAGAGGCCGGAGTCTGAGCTTCAAGGCGCGCAAGATCAAGGTCCATGCGCATCTGTTGCAGCTCGCGGTCCCTCGCTTCGAGTTCAGCGGTGAATTGCTCTTGTGCGGCCTCTGAGGCCGCTTGCAGGGCCGCCAGTTGTTCCGTCAGCGCGTTCATTGCCTCAGCCGCCGCCGTGTCTTCTTCCACGACAGGTTCAGGCGCGTTCTGGATGGCTTCGATCTGCGCTTGAAGTGCTGCGATCTGTGCCAGCAGTTCGGCATTCGGCTCTATAGGGGCAGGGTCAGCCACAACAGTGATCGTTTCTGGTTCAGGTGGCACGAAGGGTTCAATTGTACCAAACCCGTCACCTTCAGGTTGGAATTCGTCTGGTGTCGCTGTGGGTAACACGATTTCCTCTTCTGGCTGGTTGAGCAGGTAGAAGACAACACCGGCGAGGCCGATCAAAGCCACAATCAAAATTGCCATTAGTGGAGAGCGCCGTTGCGCTGTCACAGGGCTGCCGCCTCCGCCAGCTTCAAGGCGTGCGAGTCGTTCGGATACGTCCGCTTGGTTTGGATCATCGCTCATGATGTGCCTCCTGCGGTCAGAGTGTTAGATTGGATGCAGACGACCGTTTCACCGAGCCGAAGAACCCATTGAGCATTGACGCCAGAGACGCGAATGATGCCAGGTTCAGTCTGTTGAGTGTTTACGGTGCGTTCGCGACCATTCGAGTAACGGAAGATTGCCGGGACCGGCGCATTCCGTGCAAATTGGAAGTAGGTAAATGTTCCGTCGTCCCACACCCGCGAAGGGGTGATTTCCGTGCGATCACTAGCCCCGTAATTGTAGTTCGGTGCCTGCGCGGCAACTGCATTTTGCGGGCGGCGTTCTTCATCTGGATAGCGGAATTGCACCACGTAGAAGGTGGGTGATGAAACTTCTTGCACGTTGAAATAATAGCTGCGGCGGTTGGTGTAGACAGTCACGTTAGTGTGGACACCACGCGCCACAGGCTTGATTGCGAACGCCTGCCCACCGGGCACGCCGTCGAGTTCGAAGCCTTCGGTGTCACCGGCTAGGATCGAGCGGATAGTCTCGCCCTCGCCGAATTCAACGGTTGTGACATGGGTGAGCGATACGTTCAGGCGATAAACCTGTTGATCGACATACGTGGCAATACGGACACGGCTGTCGTTGGGGCCGCGTCTGGGTGTGTTCTCTGCAAAAGCGGTGGAAGCCGTAATAACCAGACATAGCAATGCAAGTCCAAATCGACGCATCTTAATTCTCCAATCTGTCTGAACGGATCGAGTATTCGATCACGGTGAAGCCAAAAGGGTTCGTCCAAACCTGATCAATCGTGCGCGCTTCCTCGGGTCGAAACTCGAAAAGCATGGTCGCAGTGAAGAGGCCACCTTGGACGCCTTGAATGGAGGTGAGCCGCTTGCGTATCCGGACGGTCGCGCGGTTCTCACCGATCAAATTCACGCTCAGGATTTCAACGTCCAGCGTGGCATTGCTGCCATAGACGGTTGGAGGATATTGCGGGTTCGCGCTGTTCCATTGTCCCCGAACAGAGGCTTCCGCGCGCCCATCGGAGCGCTGTAATACGCTGTTGATGCGCACATCATTGTCAAGCTGATTGTAGACCTCTCGATCAGTTACATAGCGATAGATTTCCGCTTCGATCACAGCCTGATTGCCGGTGATCGCGCTTGCGCCAACAGAGACTTCCGGCAACGCGAAACCCGTCTCGGGATCGTAGGGCACGACCACGGGGGGCGGGTCTACATCGAGGATGGCAACGGCGACAGCACCCAGACACCCGATCAGGCCAAACGCCAGACCGGTCAGACCGAGTTTCTGCCACAACCGTTCACGACGCAAAGCGCCATAAACCAGTTCTTCCTCAATGATCTCTTTTTCGTTGTTCAAAGTCTCTACCCCTAGGGTGTTAATCGCCGAGGTCAGGAATGGTGAATTCCATGAAGTTTTGTTCTTCGGCGATGGTGGCTGCGTCGATGACACCGCCTGTGCCATCACCTACGGTCTGCACGGCTTCGAGCTGCCACATCGCCACCAGTGCAATCGCCAGTTCAGCCGTTACGCGCGTGTTCAGATCGACGCTTTCTTTCAGCTCGTCCATGTCATCAATCAGGCCGACAAGACGGTCCACACGCTCAAGCGATTGACCGGCATCGTCATAGCTGTTTTGCGCAGCAGCCGAGACGAGGGCGCCAGTGGTCGCTTGTGTCGCGATGCGCTCAGCACCCGCGTTCCCGCTGGATGCCATTTCGCTAAGCGTGTCTTCATCAAAGCCCAGGTCCGCGAGAACACGGTCCATCTGGGTTTCAATCTCCGCCGCACCGGAGCCACTAAGGCCCGAGAAGTCACCGCTACGGATTGCAGCGATGGTAGACTGTATATCGCCGAATTCCTGATCGAGAATGCCGTTCAGTTCATCCTCCATTTCCGTGCCGATGATTTCCGGCAGTTCGGCAAGGCGAGTCAGAGCTGCATAGGTTTCTTGTAGCTGTGCCAGTTGATCGGTCAGGGTGGTGAGCTGTTCACGAAGCTGCAACAGCTGTTCGTTCTGCAGAAGCTCGTCTTCGATCATCTGGCGAAGTTGCTGGATGTTCTGTGCAATGTTTTGCGTGTCTACCACAGGCACACCCTGCGCGAGGGCAGGGGATGCAATCATGGTGACGGGTGCAGCTACGCCGAGCGGCAGAAGCAATGCGAAACCGGATGTCCGAAGGGTCTTGCGGACGTAGTTGGTGAGAAGCGTTGAAGTGCGCATTATTCTAAGTCCTCTATGGTGAAGTTTAGGAATTCTTGTTCTTGCATCCGAGCAGCCGCGAGACGCAGTTGTTCAGCGCTTAGGGGTTGGGTCCGTGCGGCTTGCAGTCTTGTTCGCGCTGCAATGAGACGAACCAGTTCGGCACGGGCATAAGTGTTCAATGCCATGGCCTCTTGCACATCGGTGGTAGAGCCAATGCGGTTGACGATATCGCGAATGCGGAGGGCCGCTTGGCGGATCGCCGTGGGTGAGCTACTGCCGTAGAAAGCAGCGCCCGCACCCATCATCGACAGGTTCGAGTTCGCCAATAGGGCAGGGTCGATAGTGCCGAGCGCTTCGATCCCGCCGATCCGCGCGAGGTATTCATTGTATTTCTGGGGGATGACGGTGACGTAATGCTGCGTTTCTTGAAATGGCGGGACGCCGCTATATTCAATGACACGACCCGGGCCTGCGTTGTAGGCAGCAAGCGCGAAGATGATGTTGCCATCGAAGCGATTAAGCTGTTGGGCCAGATAACGAGCCCCGCCTTCAACTTGCAGGTAGGGGCTGGTGCGATATTCAGGGAAGATGCCTAGATCACCGGCAGTCCCCGGCATGATTTGCGTCAGGCCATAAGCCCCTACAGGGCTCTCGGCCCGGATAACGAACCGGCTTTCCTGCCAGATCAGCGCTTGGATCAACGCGCGCCATTGGACGACAGAGAGGCCAGCAGCACCGACGCCCGGATGACTGTGCGTTTCCTGCGCCACGCGAATGATAAGCTGTTCGATATTCTCAGCTGCATCACCGAACATTTGGTCGCCAGCTGGGTTGGGGTCGATGTCGGCGGTTCCGTAAACAGCCTCTACAGAGCGGTCAGCATCACCGCTGCCGCCTTCGAGGTCCGAGACCATTCCGGAGATTGCAACACCGCCAGCTTCAAAGCTGGTCTGCGCGTCCAATATCGCATCCAGAACCCGAAGCTGTTCTTGCTCAATCGCGGTGATCTGTTCTTCGACGGTTTGGGTTTCGCCCTGCACCGCCAGATCAGACTCGCGATCCGCTGTTTCGATGATGTCGCGCGCCGTTAGCCCAGAGTCCACAACCGGCACGCCCTGGGCGAGCGCGCTGGAAGAAACCCCGATCAGTAAGATTGCAGCGACAGTGAGCTTATTCATGGGCAACGTCCTCCAAATTGGGGACGTCCAGCGCTTCGAAATTGCAGTCCATAGGGGCAGGACCGCGTGACACGAAGCTGAAGCAGTTGGCCTGTGGCTCTTGATAGTTCGCGCAACCAGCAACCACACACAGCAGAATGAAACAGGTAACTTTTCGCATTATTTGAGCCTCCAAAAGTCAGGACGATCCCGGTAATCGGGGCCGACGAGTTTTTCACCTGCTTCCATCCCGCCAAGGATGGTCAGGTTGTCGCCAAGAGCGCTTAGGTCCGCGTCCACGACGACCGAACCTTGGTCATCTCTAATGAGAGCCAAGCGTGAATTCGTGCCGGTGCTGAGAAGCGTATCCAACTCTTTCTGGTAAAGATTGAGCATCTGATAGTCGGAGGCACTGGCGCGGATGTTCGGTAGAAGAACCTGCGTCGGCACGGCCTCTACGATGGTCTTACCCGTGCGCGTCCGCTCAAGCTGGCTGGCGTATTGCGTCATCATGACGGCCACGGTGTTCTGTTTCCGTGCTGTCACGAGCCACTGCGAAAGCCGCTCTGCAAAATACTCGTTGTCGAGCGCCTTCCACGCCTCATCAATGATGATGATAGTGGGGCGGCGGTCTTCGATTTTCCGCTCGATCCGGCGGAACAGGTAGCTCAGAACCGCCATCCGTTCCTTGTCGCTTTCGCTGTCGAGGATCCCGGTGAGGTCGAAGCCAACCAAGTTGCCATCGAGCGAAAACGTGTCTTCGAGGCTATGGCCGAAAATCCAGCCGAACCGGCCTTTTTCAGCCCATTCAAGAACACGCTGGTTCAGGTCGCCGTCATCGTCCATCGACATGAAGAGTGACGCGAAGTTCTGCCAATCCCGTAAGCCTGGGTCTGTTGCTTGCGCATTCTGACGCACGCATTCCATGATGCGGTTGGTCTGAGCAGGCGTCAGCGGTTTATCTTCGCGGTAGAGCAGGGAGCCAAACCAGTCTGCCAGCCACGCGACACCGCGTTTGTCCACTTCGGTCCAAAGCGGATTTAGACCCGTGGGCATACCGCCCTGGATCGTCGTGTAGCGGCCCCTGTTGGCCCGCACCGCCATTTCCATACCCTGCCGGTAGTCGAAGACGAAGACACGGGCACCGGCCCGCACGGCTTGTGTCATGAGGAAGGCCGAAAAGACCGACTTACCCGAGCCAGGACGACCCATGATCAGCGTGTGACCGCTGGTGGGTTCTTTCTCAGGCGAACCGGCTTCGTGGTAAGAGAAGCGATAAGCGCTCTTTTCCGGCGTCGGGAAGATTGAGATAACTTTGCCCCACGGCACTTCGGAACCAGCCTTGCCAAGCTGTGTCCGGTGGAAAGCGGCAAAGTCGGCAAAATTGCGGTTGGTGACGGAGCTGGCACGCAGGCGCTTGGGCTGGTTGCCGGGATGCTGGCTGAAATAGTGCGTGTTCGCGCCAAAGCGGTCACTCACCATTGTGACGCCTTCGGAGGCGGCTGCGTTGACGATTTCAGCGCCAAGGGTTTCCAGCTCTTCGCGGGTTTCAGCAAAGACCGTCACAACCATATGGTGATCGCCCATGCTGGCGCGCTTCGCTTCCAGATCATCAGCGAGAAGCAGAAGGTTTTCGCGCAAGGATACCGCGGCGTCGTCGGCGGCCTGCATTTGCTTCACTTGCCGCTTGATCCGCGAAATGGTCATGTTGGTGTTCACCGGCGTGAACGAGTGTGTGACGATCATATCGACGGGCAGGTTAAGCTGATCAAACATCACGCAGTTCGTTTGCTCAGAGTAATCCTTGATGCTGTAGCTTTTGCCAAAGCGACGGCCAGCAACACCCTCGCTCAGTTCAAAATGGTCGCCAAAGAAGGTTGTGCGGGTGTTGGACGCAGAGGACGCCATAAACCCGAATTTCGATGTATGATAGAGCGGCAGTTCCTGCCCGGTGTTTAATGCACCGAGGAAACCCACAAGCTCACCTTTTTCGGCAGACAGAACGGATGGCTTCAAATGGCCGAGACCCGATTTGAATATCCCTACCGCTTCATTCAGGCGACGCATCCGCTTGTCGGTTTCCTCGCGCAGGCGTTCCGGCGACGGCCGCCGCATGAATGTCATGAAGCTCTTGGAGGGGGGACGGTGAATGACGGTCAGGGTCAACGTCTTGTCACGTAGCCCGCCTTTTTCCAGTTTGTCGCGCCATTGCTGATCGACTATCGCGGCGAAGCTCTCACCTTCGATGGGTTCGATGTCGGCATTGATCCCCTTCGAGACCTTGTGGACATAGTAGCTGAATTCTTCGCCCAGTTGGGCAACGATCCGGGCGAAGCTCGCCCGAATGCTATCAAGATAATCGTTGTCGGTCGTGTAGCTATTGATGCCAGTGATACGGATGCACTGAAACAATTCGTTAACCCGCGTCCGAACGGTGCGATCATCAACGAGGCTCACATACGGGAGCATGTGCGCCAGTTGTTTTTCATGCTGAAACCACTTCGGCATCAGCGTGCGTTCATCCAGATTATCACGGGGCATAGCTATCTCCGCCATGGATTTTCCTGTTTCTGGTGGGCGGTGTTTCTTGAAGGCTGGTCATCGCAACGTCGATAAACCGAGGGTCCCAATCTGCCGCTTTCCAGAGGACCGGATACAGAACTACCGCGATGCCAAGCACGAGGAAGCTCTGTATCCAAACGAACAGCAGCACGGTCCCGAACAGCCATACAACGGCATACATGATCGGCAGACCGAACAGCTTCGGAGGGCGCACGAGGCCAAGAAACAAAGGCGATCTTTCAGCCACGCGACACTCCCTTAAGCGAACACTGCTGCAACGATCGTCGGTGCTGCGGCGACACCTGCAATCCCAACCAGAACCCACAGGGCTTGGCGCAGGTCGATGATGTTAAAAAACCAGCTCAGGAAGACGCCGATCACCGCCAGCGTCGCGATGACGACACCAAGCGGGCCGGTTAGAGCATCGACGATGCCTTGCAAGAGGTTCTGGATGGGCGACAGGTCGATAGATTGTGCCATCGCCGGTTCGGCCATGACGATGAAGACCGTCAGGACGGTCATCAGTAGTGGAAGCGGCCTCATGAGTTTTCTCCTTCTAGCCTATTGAACACGGCCAGCACCCGCTGAACGTGGTTTTGCGTTTCACGGTAAGGCGGGATGTCCCCGTATTGCCTGACGGCATCGGGGCCAGCGTTGTAGGCAGCTAGTGCCAACCGCGCGTCTCCGAAGGTTTCCAATTGTGCGGCGAGGTAACGCGCGGAGCCGTCAAGATTTGCCCGCCAGTCAAAGGGATCGACGCCGAGGTCTTCGGCGGTTCCCGGCATGAGCTGACCAAGGCCAATAGCGCCGACATGCGAACGGGCGTTCACGTTGTAGGCGCTTTCGCTTTCGATGGTTGAGCGGAACAGCAACCGCCACTCCATCACAGTAAGCCCAGCAGCTCGCAAGCCCCGATGGCTTCCGTACCGCATGGCGGTGTCATCTATCGCAGCGAGGATTTCAGGGCGGGGGACTGCGACCCGAGGCGCGACAGCCGCTACCCGGAAAGACCCATTTTCGGCCTCAGTACCGCCACCGTCGGTTTCAGTGGTTCCGCCGTCGCCGAAAATGTTCAAGGGTGCGTTTGCGTCACCTTGTCCAACACCGTCATTATAATTTCGTGCGAAGCGGTCTTGAGGTTGCGATGGCGAAAGAGAGCCATCGGATTCCATCGTAAAGACCATTTGAGCTGATGCGGCGTGAGGCGCAATCAGCAGTAAGAAGGCGCTAGCTGTTGCTGTCGCCGTCTTCCTCTTGAGATAGCGTAAAGGTCCAGCGCTGACCTTCCAATACGGGGAATGCGATAACAGTGAAACCGAGGTCGATGAGGAAGGAAACAAGGCCTGTGACGGTCTTGAAGTTTCTGACTTTGATGTAGTCGCCACCCCGGCGCGCGCGCGCAGTGACAAGCTGTTTCTCAACACCATCATCATTGACAGCGCGAAGAATCCAGACGCCATGCCATACCGAATTCTTGCGGTAAGCGTCTTCTTTGCATACGACTTCGACGTGATATCCGGCCTCAATGAGGTCGCGGAAACCGGCTTCTGTAACCACATTAGGCGCTTCTTTTTCTAAATCCATGTCCACGGTGGCGCACTTTCTGTCGTTGGGCGCACCGAGGCTATTGCTTTGATGCGTCATAGTTACAATAATACGGTTATGTGCGCAAGATACGGTTTTGCATCCTGAATGCGCTATTACCCGCGCACAGTATTACGCACGCAGGTGCGGATTCCTCAAGCATTGAAGGAACATGGACATGATCAAAAGGGTATGCCGCCAATCCCTCATCCCCGTATTTCTGTTGGTTTCGCTTGCGGGGCAGGCACACGGTCAAACCTGCTATGCGCCGGAGAGACCATTTGTGCCGACCGATCCGCAAGATGTTCAAGAGTATCGCGATCTGATTGGTCGAGACTTCGAGAACTATATTGCCGACATCCAAAGTTATTTCAGATGCCTTGAAGAAGAGAGGGCGCGGGCCTTTGAGGAAGCCCGCGAAGTCAGCCAAGAGTATGGTCGGTTTTTGGAGATCACCAGGATGAATTGCGGAACGATACTTTCCCTCCGCCGATTATCCTTCCGCGACGGCTTCTTGCGCCAGCACCTGCAGGATTTTATCAATATTGATCTGGTCGCTCGGGCAATGGGTCTGGCCGGTCCGAATTCGTGCCCAAGGGCAGGCATCGCCACGGCAGGATGGGCGGAAGTGGCAAGAGGTACAGCCGGCATCAAGGTTTTCGGGGTCGGACACCCATAGGGCGAGTCGCTCCTCGTCGAGGTTCAGATCTCCCGTCTCGTCGATCCGGCCAACATGGTTTCGCTCATCCTCAAAAGCGACCGTACATTTGTATACGGTACCATTAGATCCGATTACAACGCTGTTCGGATTAGCTGCATAACAGGCCGCGCCATTTGGTCGAAGTCGCTGGCGCAAGTTTCTCAGGTCGAAACCTTCGCGCCGTGCTCGGTCAAAAAATAGAGCGCGGCTCTCACGTCCGTTTGATGCGTCACACGGCATAAGCCGTTCGTCATTTGGCCCTCCCCACTGGCCAACAGGATGAAAGTCGAGGTAAAAACGTGCATCGTCTGCTAGAGCAACATTGAGCTCAGCCACAAAGGGCTCGATATCCGCAGAAGAGTTCTGGTCGAAATTGACACGTACCACCACATCGAACTGGTCATCGCGCCGGGTCAAGGCCATCAGGTTCTCGAAAATGCGATCAAATGTACCATCGCGCCTATTGCCTAGCAACCGCAACCTGTCGTGATGCTCTTTTGGTCCATCAAGTGTGATCTGGAATTGCCGCACCTCGGCGCGCATAAGCATGTCGGCCATCTTCTCGTCCAGCAGATAGCCGTTCGTCACCATACTGCTGAAATAGGCCACGTCATGGGCAGCGCAAAGCGACCGAAGGTGTGTCGATATCTCCTCGATGATCTCCGGAGCGGTAAGCGGCTCGCCGCCAAACCAGCCGACGGTCAGTTCATCGAGGTCAGCAATCCGGTTTTCGGCAAAACGCAGAACGCCGTCGATGACGGGGCGTAGCATCTTGTTGTGTAGAAAGCTCTCATAGCAATAGACGCACCGGAAATTGCAGTTCTCATTCGGCATGAGGATCAGTTCGAATGCATCCCTCCTGGCATGCTCCTGGCGATGCAGGTCATCGGCCATTACAATCTCATCCGCGGCTTCGGGGACGAGAAATCCATTAAACGCCAGTTCTGCGGCAACCCCTGTCGGCGCCCCGTCTAGACCATGCTTGAGTAGCGCGCGCACTGTCTCTGCCTCTGGACCGATATATCGCGCCAAGGCACCCGCATAGCTGTTGTGCAGAACGATTTCGCCCTGCTCACCTTCGGAGAGCCGGTTAAAGCGCGACCCCTGCCATTTAAGTTTGAGAAGCGGTTTGGTCATGCTCATGTTCCTTCACTTGGGTCCGGCGGTCACGTCCTCACCAAGACAGCACAATCACGGGACCGCAGCCGCAGTTGCAGTCATCCCAGAGTTTCAGCGGTGGCAGCCTCAGCGTGCGCTCAAGCGTCCCGCCATCGCGGCTGGCAATCGCCATATCGAGCCGCGAGTTCCACAGAACCCCAGCTGCTTCGCAAAACTCATCGATCGCAGCGCGATGCGTTTCCGCTTCTGCGCGGAGTGCTCTGAGCTGTTCATCACTCAGCATATCTGATTTCTTTCTATCGCCCTTATCGCCCTTATCGCCCTTTGCCATCGGAACCTCCTACGTTCTCAAATAAATTTGCTTGCACGCGGCCCTAGCAGCAGCTGCAGTCATCCCAAAGATGAAGCGGCCGCAACTCCGCGGCGAAGTCCGCACGCCCTACGGCCCGTGCTGCGCTGGTCTGTGCGTTCCAGAGAACGCCAACAGCCTTAGCAAAGCGCATCTGGGCGGACTTGTAATCTTCCGCGCGGCGAGTCAGTTCGATCATTTCTTTGTCAGACAGTGCAGCGAGCGATAGCGGCTCCTTGCGCGCGTCGATCACAACGTTGCTCCTATCTTTAACTGAATTGCCAAGCGACTGTTCCGGAGTTTTCTTTTTATCTGTCATGGCATGCAATCCTTATTGGAAAGTAAGGACCCGGCTTGTGCCGGGCCAGAAGGCGATTTGATTGTCAGAAATTTATAATATGTATGGCTGAATTTACCACGAATCGGGCGTGGAGTCGACTTAGTCGACAAAATGGTTGTCGCAGCGAGCTGGTCTCAAGGATTGACGGGCAGCAAAGCGAAGGACACAGTTGCGAAGCAAACCATCTCTATCAAACCATATTATTTTGGTTTTCAGGCCTGTTGAAGGGCTGCCCGAGCGGGAGACAATGCACATGCGCCAGAACACATCCGAAAAACGAGAACGGATGATAGAAATTCCGTACGACGCGGCACCGTGCGATGATTTCCTGTGTGATGGCGACGGCCGTCCGGTCTGGCCGATTCGTGCGCCGCAGGACCTTCAAGCCCTCCAGAAAATGTCGGCGATGCTTGGAACAGTCCGCCTATCGCAGACTGTTGCGCGGCCTGCAACCCAAGTCATGAGCGCAAATGGCGCCGGTGCAGTCGCGGCGCTTGCGCCTAAACTGGAGCGGCATGGGCAGCTTTATGCTCATCTGACCCAGCGGCGTTGGATCGGCTTGCTTGAAGCTGGAAATGTCAACGCAGATGCCGGTCTCGAAGTCCTGCTGCTCCGCCGTGACCAGCTCGATCCTGCGCTGCTATCGTCACTTTATGGCGACGACGCTCTCCGGACCGCGCCGGGGCTCCTCTTTGCCGCAACGGGCACGATATCGCACCGGCAATTGCTGTGTCGCGCAATCGCCGCCGCCGCCCCGCCACGTCCACAGCAGATCGCATGTGAGGCGTTTATGATGATCGATTTTGAAGCGATGAGCCTTGGTAATTCGCTGATTTTGGGGAATCGCGCTGCCGCCAGTCAGAAACACGCGGCGCTTGCGGGAGGTGCGGATGTCGTGACATTCCTCACCCATTCGGACGGTGTCGATTCCTATGTCGACCCGTTGCTGACACTCTGCCCGATGGACAATAACCGGCTATCGAGCCGCGAGCGACGACCAGCTTGCCAAATCACCGGCACCTGTTTCCGCCACAACATGCCAGTTGCCGATGCGTTAAAGTCCGGCAAGCTGATATCGCCGACCGAAGTGCGCACACGCGTTCTCAACTGGATCGTTTGCAACGGGCTGTTGCTGTCGACGGGTGCTATCAGTCCGGCCTGGGGGCTTGTCGAAGACATACTTGACCGCGCGGCGGTCGGCGCGGTTACGACAACATGGACCACCGCCGTTGTCGCGCCCGCCGATCTTCAGTGGTTGCTGTCGACGCTCTACTCGGGCGACAGCCTTGGCAGTGCGATCCGGCACTACAACCGGAAGCAGGAGGCGGGGCTGCTTCTGGCGGTTCTCGGCGATCCGGCAATTCGTGTGTTTGATGCCGACGGCAAAGGGCTTTCTGCCGGTCATCCAATGTTCGGCTTGGCGAAGTCGGCGCGCGAACCTCAGAGTGAGCTTCCGGAAAGCGGATCCGGCACCGCCCTTTATTTGCATGCCGCCAGGCGCTGCTGCGCTGCGCCGCTTTACCCCGCGCTTGACGCGGCGATCACCCATATTGAAGCGGGCAGCGCCCCAGATGCGCGATTAAAGATCATTGAATTTATCACTGGCCGGGGCGTGCCGATTTCTACGGACTGGCTGCCCTTTGCCACAGGATGGCACGCGGCGCCCGCCACGGCCTGCCATAGCTGCGGCATGGACGTGTCGCAGCGCGGCTTCACACTGCCCTTGCCGGCTGGTGCCGAGGGGGGGGAGCGTTATTTGGCGATTTGCCCCGCGTGCGGTCTTATCGGCGACGCACCGCGTGCCGAAAGCATCCGTATCAGTGTCAGCGGGCAACCTGGAACCGTCGAATTGCACGGTCCGGTCACCAGCCACGATTGGACGGCGCGGCTGCGAATTCGCTGCAGCGACGGCGCGCTTTATTTGCGCGACTGGCCCGCCGCTCCCCAAGGTGCACCAGTGCGCCGTTTGCATTGTGACGGGCTCAACTTTCCTGGCCCCTTGCAGGTTTCTCTCATCTTTGTGGAAGGCACGGAGATCAGCATTGCCACAGTGCCCCACACGCTGGACCGGTTAGCCGAGCAATGGCCCACCAGCCCCTGCTTGTCTTAAGGCCTGGCCAACAAAGAGAAACCCCGGCGACGGTCGCGGTAGAAGCGACCGAACTGCGGAGTATCGCCACGATTAGGTGCCACGAGGTCGACAAGGCGGCTTTGATGCAGCGCGATCTGCCCGGTGATCGTGATTTGTTTTGCGCGATGTGAGTTGACGTCCAGCGCCGCGATGCGCTCAAAGATCGAAAGGATAAGGCTTGGCGCTGCTTCGCAGCGCATTTGCCAGTTTCCGGGCAGGAAAACGCGCAATTTCTCTGCATCGGATTCCGATGCGACTGCGCAGGCGATACGGTCGGTCCCAACCAACCCAGCCGCCCTGTCCGGGGCTTCAAGCGCCCAGTGCCGTGCTCTCGTGTCCCAGAGCATAGGCTTCTTACGGTCAGAGGTGGACCCGGGCCAAGCCATTGCTGGTCTGGTTAGAAGGGCGAGTTGCAAGTTGGCCCGTTTTTTCAGCGACAGATACGTGCGCGTCGCCAATGCCCGCAGAAAGAAGGCACACCGAATGCCAAGATCGCTACCCGTGGCTGTCATTCCGCGGCCTTTCCGTGCGTTGGCAGAGCGATCATTTCGATACACTCAAGCGCGCGATCCGATGGGCAGGAATGTCGTCCAAAACCGTCGGGGACAATGCGATCCCTTGCAGAAATTCCAGCCGGTCGAGTTGACGATTGATATCAGCGGAGTTCTTCCCCACCTCGAACTGTCGCAGCCAGACGAAACCGCTGGTTCGGCTGTCCACCTCCTCGCGGAGCAATCCATCGAGACGGGCGCGCATCGCACTGTCCAGACGTGTAGCAATCCGGGTTTCAATCCGCCGCTCGGCAGCAACCAACGCATCCGCGCAAAGCCTTTCTATGACCGTCAGGCCAGGCAGAATAATCTGTCGCCTTCGACATTCCTCCACGAACCCACGCACCATGCTTTCGCTGGACTGAGCGGCCTCGGCATGTTGATCCAGCCAATTCCCCATTTGCTTTACGCGCTTGCCCGCAAACATCCTGTATCCGTAGAACCTGCGCAGTGATCCGAGATGTTCTCGGCGCGTTTTGTCGCGAGCGGCGTATGGCAGGAGGTCATCCGAAGCCGGTCGTCTGGCGGAGTGCCATGCCGAACGGCACTTTCATTGAAAGGCATGTCTGAATGGCGGCGTCGCTATAGGTCCGCTGCCGGCAACGCCTGCCTGTCGGCACGGCATCCCAGCTCATCTCGGGGTCGAACCAGATCGTCAGCGAGCCCCGGCGCTTCAGCGCTTCATTATAGGCCGGCGAGTTCCTGGTCTTGCAGGTCGGGGGTGGAGGTCTGCTCACGCAGCCCAGCTACCATGCTGGATTCACGAGATGAATCCCTCACAGGATTTGTGCAACAGAGCCAAATACCAGGGCTGTTGCATTAATTGGTAGCGCTTTATCGGGTGAAGCAGAAGGGCTGGTCAGTTCGATTGCTCCAACGTCCGACATTCTACGCCTCCATCCCAATGACTCAATGTTCAACGTAACGTGATCCGCTGACAGAACCATCCGCATCGACTACGCATCGGTCTACGTGCTGTGTGTTTTGACCAAGGTGTCTGAGTGTTCCAGAACCTTGCGAATGGCGCCGGCATACGCGGCCACCAGATCGGGCGCGTCATCGTGAAAATACTTGGCCGCAAGGGTTAGCAGGCGGCCATGCAGAGCAATGGCGTTTGGGCAAGCGTCACCACAGACTGCCGGGAATCCATCCTCGCGGTGCGCCCAAGGGCCAAGGGGCGGTCTATGGCCGCTGGCAAATGTCTGGGTGGTGTGAATGGGCACTACGCCCTCGCGTCGCATCTTGGCCCCTTCGGCGCGCACCGCAGCCACGAAACGATCCAGGTTAATACGCTGCAAAAAATCCGGCGACGCCATTAACTTGTACCCAAACCATCCGCCCCGCGTTGCGCCCGGCCGGGTCTGCATCGGGTCGAGATCGCCAAGGCCGGACAAGGCCGCATTCAGCGCGTTGAAATTGCGCGCGCGGATACGTAACAGATCCGGCAACCGCTCGAGATGCGACAGCGCAAGCGCGGCCGCAATCAACCCCGGGCGCGCATTCAATCCAAGGCCTGTCTGCACAAATGTTTGCAGGGCAGGGTCGCGGATTTCCTCTTCGAGCAGGCCGGGATGATGGCCCATCACCATCATCCGTTCATGCACCGAACGATCCCGCGACACCGCTATCCCGGCGGCACCGCCCGAAATCTGTTTCCGTGTACCCAGGCTGAACACGCCCACATCACCAAAACTGCCCACGGCCCGACCATCCAGCGTCGCACCATGTGCGTGCGAGGCATCCTCGATCACAGCCAGATTGTGCCGGGATGCCTGTGCCATGATGTCCAGCATCGATGCCGGGTGCCCCCACAGATGGGTAACCACAACACCCTTGGTGCGTGGCGTGACGCGCTCGGCAATGCGCGCCGGATCGATGTTGCCCGTGTCAGGCTCTACATCGCAGAACACCGGCGTTGCGCCTACGGCCAGCAAGGCCGTGGCCGTGATGTAGTAGCTGAGCGGAGAACACAGAACCTCGTCCCCCGGACCAAATCCCATGGCCAGATACCCAAGCAGCAACCCGGTTGAGGCGGAATTCACCGCAAGCGCATGCGGCATCCCGGTCAGTTGGCAAAAGTGATTCGACAGGGCTTCAATAATGGGGTGGCGATCTTCGTAATGCACTTCGCCGCGCGCCACCATTTCCGCCACCAATCCGACGGTCCGTTCGTCATATTGCGGCCATGCGGGAGGATGGGGCTGTGATATGAAAGGTGTGCCGCCATTCAGGGCAAGCGTGGACACCATCATCGCAAAACTCCTTCTATAGATGCTCCCGCTGTGTTAAATTCAGCATAATGATAAGCAAAGACAATCATAAACCAAAAATTCTTCTTGTTTATGCGTTCGAACGATACTGGGGGAAAAAACCCCGGGTGCCCCTGTCGCTCATGTATCTGGCCAACGCGTTGCGGGCAGAATTCGAACCTGTGATCATAGACACACGCCTGACGGACAACCTCGAGGCGGAATTGCGCAAGCATCTCGACTCGGCGGTGTTTGTGGGAATGAGCGTGATGATCGGTAATCAGATCAGGTTTTCACTGGCCGTGGCGTCCATGGTGCGGCGGCTTGCCCCTACGGTACCGATTGTCTGGGGCGGGACATTTCCGACGATGGCCGCGCGCCAGACAGTTGCAGACCCCCGCGTCGATATCGTGGTGCGCGGCGATGGCGAGGACGTGTCGCGCCAATTGGCCACCGCGCTAGTGAACGGGCATCCGCTGGGCGACGTGCCGAGCATCGTGTTTCAGGACAGCGACGGCACAGTTGTCGAATCAAAGGGGCAGGGGATTGCCCTGCCACCACTTGATGGCAAACTGATCCCGGCATGGGACATGATAGATGTCAGCCGTTACAAGGACATGGAATTGCTGGCGTCGCGTGGGTGCGGCCATTCCTGTTCCTTTTGCTACGTACATAAGATGCATGGCAGCAGCTGGCGCGGGCGCAGTCCGGAGCAGGTGGTCGACGAGATCGCGCATCTGATCACCGAGTACAGCGCGCGCGAAATACAGTTTGTCGACGACAACTTCTTTCAGAAACACAAGATCGTTCAGCGGGTGGCCGAATTGATCATCGAACGCGGACTGAACATCAGATGGGAAGCCACGTGTCGTGCCAGCGATCTAAGCATTTTCAGCGACGACTTTTTGCGCATCATTCACCAATCGGGTTGCCGTGAAGTGTTCATGGGCGCCGAAACCGGTTCAGAACTGCAACTAGAACGCATCAAGAAGCGGATAGATGTCAGTTTGACCGAAACGGCCTGTGCGCGTGCGGCGACCTTTGGCATCAAGGTCAAAACTCTCTGGATGATCGGCCTGATTGGCGAGACCGAGGCCGACCGGATTGCCACCGCCGACCTGATCGACCGCTTGAAACGCGACTTTCCCAACACCGCCAAGATTTCCAGCTATGGCATATACACGCCATATCCGGGCACGCCGCAAACCGCCGAGGCCCTTGACTTGGGGCAGGTCCTGCCCACGCATCTGGATGATTGGGCCGACTATTATCATGACAACGCCAACCAACAGTATCTGACCCTTTCCGAGCGGCGGCATCTGGAAAACATGATGTGGATCCAGCGATATGCCCACGGTCGGAACCGCAACAAAAAGGGGCTCGCCTTTCTGGTCGACACCGCGTTGCACTATGACGCCCGGCTGCGCTGGAAATTGCGTTTTTTCTATGGCGGCTTCGAATGGCGTCTGGCCCGGCTCCAATACAACCGCTTTGTGCAACGCCAGCTAATCGAGATGTTCGGGGCGGACGCAACCCCGTTTCGCCGCGCCTCGATCCGGGCCGAGATGGCCGACACAATCGGAAGCGCGGGCCGGGTCACATTGCGCCCGCTGGCCCGGCTGAGAGCTGCGATGTCTGGCCGCAAGAGTGGCGATGACAAGGACGTCGCACAGCCATGACAGCCGGGACTCGGCGGGCCCTGATCATCCTCACGGGTCCACCCCTGTCTGGGAAATCATCGCTAGGGAGGCAGTTGGTGCCTGATCACAACCGGTTTTCCGTCCGCAAGCATTTCGAACCACAACGGCGCGACGGGCGACGCCTGCCTCGCGTCGGCACATTGCTGGATGATGAAACGGTAAACTCTGCCGTGGGCCGGTTTATCGAAACGACGCTTGACCACTGTGTTCTGGATGGTGTGCCCGGCACGGTTGGTCAGGCCAAATGGCTTCGATCTTGCGTGCAGAATGCGTGCGTGGACTGGGATGTGTTTCATCTGCACGTGAACGTGTCTAAAGCGGTCGCGGCCAAACGAGCATCGCTCAGGCAGGTGTGCGTGTCTTGTGATAGCGGAGCCGATCCGGCTACTGCAGACTCTGGTGGGCACAATTGTATCAGGTGCGGCGCGAAATTGACGCGCCGCCGCGATGATACCGCGACGGGATTTCATCGACGGTGGGACGATTTTCAAGACCGCTTTGCCGCGTTTGTTACACTCTTGCCCCCCGCCACGCCTGTTGATGGTACGCGATCGAACACCGCGCCGCGGGTTTCAGGCCCGCACGACGTCGGGAAAGCGCTGGCGAAACTGGTAGGTGATTGACCCCGAGGGCGAGACCAGCAACGTATGCATCCCTGCACGCCGGGCACCGCGAACATCTGCGGTCGGATCATCGCCCACGTGCAACAAGTGACCCGGCGCCAGTCCAAGATGATCAGCAGCGGCCCGGAACGCGGCCCGGCTGGGCTTGGCCACCCCGATGCGTGCGCTCGAAATAACCCCGTGCGACGGCATTACGTTACAGCTCTGGGCCAGATCGAACAGCGCGTCATGCCAGTTCGAAAGGATCACACAAGGAACGACCATCGCAGCAAGATCTGCGATCAGTTCCGGGGCCCCGTCGCGTGCCTGCCAATTGTCCGGGGATTGAAACCGGGCCAGCGCCGCGCGCCCCCAAGCATCGGCACGGGCGGCATCAAGGCCCAATCGCGCCATCCAGACACTATATATATAGTGAAGCATGTGCCGCGTTGCGTCCTGACCAGCGGCAGCGCCGTCATACATCAGGCGGCGCACGGTGCGTGGCGCCGGTGCGTGGCGCTGCACGGTCGACGGGTCAATATCCATTCCGCGCGCCTTCAACGTGTCGGCCACGATCTCTTGGGCTGGGCGCACGGGAACGGCCAATGTCATGCCGAAATCTATACTGACCCCGCGAATATCGGATGACTCCAGTCCCGGCATGTTACAGAAACTGCCGCACGCCAGCGGCGTTGCGCGCAACCGTGTCGTGCGCCGATCCTAGCGGTGCAATCGTTTCGCACTCCCACGCACCGTTGAAGCCGCACCGAACAAGGTAGTCGAGCAAGGATTTTACCGGCAAATCACCCCGCCCAAGGGGTAGACGCAGGTTGGGATCACACGATGAAAACGTCCCTTTGTAGTCTGCCAGATGCACCACTTCGATGCGCGCAATGGTTTTGTCGGACAGTGCCAACAAATCCTCGGGCGGCACATGCACGATATCCAGGACAAGGCCGATGCGCCCCACCAGATCCGGGCGCCGGGCTTCGAACGCCGCCAATCCTTGGGCCGTTTCCGCAAAGGACGTCAGCCGGGACACCGGCGCCAGCGACGGATGCAGCGGTTCAAGTAACACGCGCCCGTGCGCCGAGCGATCAAGGGCCCGTTCCAGCATGGCGAAAACATCGGCCATATCCGCCCATGCAGACGCCGCCGGTAATATAGTCAGCGGTGCCCCAAAATTCGCGTGCGCCTGATCCATCAAGGGCGCGACATCGGTGTCATCCTCTACAAAAGCGACAAACACGCCCGTGACGCTCAGGCCATCTAGCGCCTCAGGCGTCAGGTCCGCGGCATGACCCGCGGACAATCCGACCGCGTCAAAACCGGCTTCGCGCACCAATTGCACCGCGTCGACAGCATCGGCATCGTCTATGGCAAACGTGTTGAACGACAGTCTCGGGCTCACCTTACCGCTCCAGCGCTGTCTGGATCGCATCAGCCAGTTCCAAGACACGGCGATGCCAGGCCAACCCCAGCTCGGGATGCGGGTTTTCAAGATCAAAGAGGGTGGGTGCAAGCCGGGTGTTCAGCTTGGCCACGTCCATGAACACTTCTCCCTCGTCCGCAACCGGACGGTGGGCCGCATCCTTGTAGATTCTGCCGCCATGCACCTCGGCCGTGGCATGGCATCCTTCGATCCGCACACCTTCGAAGTAATGCGTGATCGGCAAGCGGCTCACGGACCAGCGGGCGATGATCTGAGCAACACAGCCCGACTCGTCACGCATCATTACGTTGAAATCGCTTATGCCCGCAAACGCGCTGCCCGCCGGAGTCCAGCCAAAGGCCGACAATTCGGTCACGGCTAGGTCGGGGCACCATTGCAGCAATAGGTCGATCTGATGGATTGCGCCTTCCCACAGATTGGGATGCGCCATCTCGGTGCGCCAGAATGTTCCCGGCTCCCAAAAGGTACCGTCCAGTTCGACCAGCGAGCGGATATACGTTAGCTTGCCTAGGGCATCTTCGTCGATCAGGGTTTGCAACGCTTCGAACGCGGGCAAATGGCGCTTTTGCATGGCGACGCGCACCTTGTCGGCGCGCGGCCCAAGCGTCGCCATGAGGTCATCCAGCGCAGCTAAGGACGCAACCGCGGGTTTAGCAACGACGACGCATTCGGCGCGGTCAATGACACTGAGAACCCGCCGGGCGCGGTGCGCGGGCGGCGCGCTGTCGATAAAGAACGTGACGCTACCCGCGAAATTCTCCAACCGCTCGAACACGTCTGGGGCATGATCGGCATAAGCGTTGTGAAAATCCGCGCGCGCAAACGGGTCCGGGTCGATCCCGGCGACAACGCGCAAACCGCAGGCCTCGATTGCATCCTTCCATAGCGCACCAAAGCCGCCTAGCCCAATCAAAACGACAGTGGGGCGGGGGTCAGACACGGGCAATCTCCCTCAAGATCTTTGCAATCGTCGGCATGTGGCGCCGCGCCGCCACGTAGCAGCAGCGCTGCGCATCGTACCGATCCAGCAAGGCCCGTGGCTCGGACACCCGGCGAAAAAACCGGGATCGATCCGTCCGCGGCCCTCGCGCGACGGTCAGGGACAGGACCACCACGGGCGGCGCGCTCCATAGAAACGGGCCGCAATCGCGCACCCGCAAATAGGGCGCTGTGTCCCCCCGCGAAGTTACATAGCGCTGTAAGTCGGATGAGCGGCGACCCCGCCCCGACACCCTGAGCCGCCCGATCACTAACGCGACGGGGGCAAGGTGGGGTCCACTGTTCCAGAACCGGCGGCCCGCAGCATGATAAAAACAGACGGCCATCGTGTTCAGCAGCTGACCACGCGCCGCCGCCGTGTCGGCCAAACAGGCATCGGCCACGAATACCGCACCCGACGCCCGCCGCTGACCATCGGCCATGGCACGGACGCGATGTGGTTGAACACCGATCATGGAAATCATGCTGGCTCTAATTCCTTGACGGACACTCGGTCCTTGAGACGGGCCAGCTCGGCCCGCGTGCTGCGATGCCCTGCACTCAGCGAACAGCGCGGCTTGCCATGGTAATCCGAACCGCCCGTGGTCAACAGATCCAGGCTGCGGGCAAGGTTGAGCAGGCTGGTTTGCTGGCGTGCGTCATTCTGGCGATGGCGCAACTCCACCCCGTCCAGCCCATAGGCAGACAGCTTGGTGATCATCTCCAACACGCCGAGAAAACTGCCGTTTCCGGCAACCGAATAGTCACGCACCCAGCCCGGATGGGCCATAACCGTGACAAATCCAAATCGGCGGGCATGGGCCAACAGTTCATGCATGCCCAGCGGCTGTCGCTCATTGCTTGCCTTGGAAATCGGAGGCAGGAATTCCGCCCGCACCTGATCCACCGACAAAGCGGTGGCCTCGGCGATGGCGCGGGCCAGCGGCGTGCGTGTGAACATCTGTTTGGGTTCATCCAGCGCATCAACCGGGTCGTGGGTGCGGAACACCCGATGAAACGGGGGCAGGGCAACGCCACGTGCCACCGCGTTGTTGTAAAGAGTCAGCAAATGATCCCGGCGCGGGCGATTGGCGGCAGACATCCAATCTTGGAAATCCGGGTGCCGGATACCATCGCCAAAGGCTAGTACGTGACATTTGAAAACGCTCCCGTCCGGGTCCGGGCTGGTATAAACAACGCTGACCTCTGTTGCGGCAAAGGGAATCTCGAGCCCCTGCTGGCTGGCCAGACTGCGCAACAGGTCGAATTTGGAATGCACCGCGTTGTGATCGGAAAAACAGGCCGCACCAATCCCGGCCTCGCGCAGGCGGCCAATCATTTCGCTGGCCGGAACCAACCCATCGGTCAGCGTTGAATGCACGTGCAGGTCGACATCTTCACCAGATTGCCGGCGATAGTACGGCGCACGGGCCATCGCAGCGGGAAAGGCACCGCCAGTTGGCACGACCTTGGCGTCCTGGGATGCGGCCAACGCGATGCGATGTGCATCTTCGGGGAATAGGCTCGCGCCGCTTTGCAGCCAGCTTGTATAGCACACGCCATTGGGCATGTGCAGCAGGCGCCGGATCTTGCGGTCCGGGTCGGCAACATCCGACGACCGGTCCACGCTGACATGCACATCATCCCGTTTCAGTTCGTACAGATCGTAGTCTTCGCACTGGCGGTTAAAGCCCGGCTGGAATCCGTCAGCATGCAACAGATCGCGCAATTCACGGGTTTCGCAACCGGGATAGTCGTTGTTGCCGTCGTAAAACTGGCCGGGCAGGGCAAAGCGAGACTGTATCCCGCTATTCAAACGGAATACGAAGCGGCGCACGCCCAGCGACTGACCCCATTCGATATATTCCTGCATCCGCGCGCCGGATGACACACCGTCAGCGGTGAAAAAACAGCTCAGCCTGAGGTCGGGCATGGCCCGGGCCAACGTGGCAATCTGGTCGTCCTGCAATGAGGCCCCCGACTTCATTCGCATGATCCGGTCGTTGTCACTCGGCAATCGCGCTGCCCGTGAAATGGACACATCCGTTACACCCGCCGACAACAGCCGCTCGAACAAAAGGTCACCTGACGAATCCGCGTCCCAAAGGCGGGATCCATTGGTGTGCACCCGAAGGAAACCGGGAAAGTCCGGGCGCAGCCGTCGCACGCAATGCAACAACTGTTCGGAATTCAACGTTGGCTCGCCCCCCGACAACGATATGTTCCTGAGTACCCCCGCCTTGGCAAAGGCAAGCACCCTTTCAAACGCATCATCCATCGGCATAAGCGGTTGGCGGCGTTGGGGCAGGAAGGTGATGCCATTGTAACAGAACCCACAGGCCGCATTGCACACCGGCGTCAACGTTACTGTCAAAATGGCCCTTTGGCTCAACAGATAGACATGCTCGCCCTCGAACACGACGTTCACCTGCTTGTAGGTCGTGCCGTCAATCACCACGCCTTCGTCGCCAATGACTTGCCCATGCCTGAGAAATGGTACCTCGGCAACGGAAAAATGTTTCTTCCACGGGGGCTTGGTCACCAAGTCGGCAGATGCAGATGGTGAGAGATACGCACTAGTATTCATTCTGGTGACACTCTCTTGGATCCGGGTTCATCGCTTCGCTTACAAGGCCGCCCGCTTCTGCCAAAACCGAAGCGCGGGGTTCCCCGCGATTTGACGCGACAAGGTCGATTAGTTGACTTTGATGCAAGGCGATTTGTCCGGTTATCTCGGCGATGCCGTTGCCCGGCATCTGCGGGTTCACCGCGCGCACCCGGTCAAAGACGGACGTCGGTGGGCCTTTGGGGAAGTCGGCTTCTTGGTTGAGCACCCAGATGCCAGGCAATTGCGCCAGCAAAGTGTCAACCGTTTCGTCACCGGGCAGGATACAGGCAATCTTCATGTCCCAAATCAGGCCAGCGGCGCGGTCATTGCCGCCCAGTGCCCAGACCCGCGCGGCGTTGTCCCACATCATCTGGGTTTTCGGATCACTCGACACGGCCTGTCTGGTGAGAACGGCTAGTCGCCCCTGTGCGCAGCGCCGCAGCCAAAGATATGTGCGCGTGCTCAAGGCCCGCAGATAAAAGGCATGGCGCGCACCCATCTTGTCAGGCACATCGCTCAATTTGCTGCACCTTTTTCGATCGGCAACACCGCAGTGCGAATACAGTCTCGGACAATGCCCAATGCCGCCCGCGCAGTGTCCTCGGTGATGTCAAATGCAGGTGTCATGCGCAGGCAATTGCGAATAGCCGCCAGCAGAACACCGCGCTGCAGGCACAATTCGCCGACCGCTCGTGCCAATTCCCGATCGTGCAATGTCACTCCCCACAATGCCCCGGCACCCCCAATCCGTTCGACGGCCGGGTGATTGCACATGGGCATCATTTCCTGATGAAACACATCGAACAGGCCGGCTAGCCGGTCCAACCCGCCGTCATCTTCCAGTGCGGCTAGGGTCAGCGTCACGTTGCGACAGATATGGGGTTGGCCTGATGCAGAGTCTTCTCCCTTGACGGCGCGAACGGCCTCGGCGTGTCGGGCATGGGCCGCAAGCAGGGCAAAGGGCATACCGGTCTTCATCGCCTTGCCGATGCAAATCGCATCCGGTGACGCCCCGTCGGCCTCGAAGCCCAGCCAATGGCCGATGCGCCCGGACGTCATGTATTCATCCGCCAGCAACAGGATGCCGCGCGGGCGCAACACACGGTCCTGCAGCGCTTTCCAGAATCCGGCAGGCGGCGCCTGCATCGACTTGCTGCTGATTGGTTCGGCAATCATGCCGGCCAGCCGGTCGGCACCAAATGAATCGAGCGCGCTGGCGATTACATCGCACGTGTCCTTGATCGACGCATCGTCGTGACCGGTGGGATAATCCAGCGCCAGAAAATCCGGCATCCGCGCGCCATGCCACGAGTCGACATCCGTTGCCGAGGCTAGCGCGCGCGTGTTGCCATGATAGGCGCCGCGAAAGCCGACGATGCCATTCCGGCCTGTGATCGCCGACGCATAGCGCAACAATCCTTCGCAGGCTTGCGTGCCACAGGAATACAACTGATAGGCGTCATATCCCGGCAACAGATCGCGAATAATGCGTGTCATTTCCGACCGCGGTCCCGACCTGTATCGCCCGATGTTCAGCGGCTCTTCGCCCGCTACCGACTCGCGCAAAATCTCGTGCCGGTGCCCGCAGGACAGCGAACCATTGTTGTGCAGATCAATCAGCGTGCGGCCCGTGTCGTCGCGGATCACGCTGCCATGTCCGGACTCAAAGCGGATGTTCGTAAGAACCTGTTTTCCCATTACACTCCGCTCACATTTCGACCCAAAAAATCAAAACAATAGTGCAGAAATAAGTCCGCATGATATGGTTACGAGGAAACCTAACACAGTAGTTTTTTTAATGGCAACACTATTTAGGCGCGGGACCGTCCGGATCGTCGGCGCAGGAAAAATATCGCAGCTCAAGTATCTGCCCTTTCTGGCAGAGAGATTTTTGCTGGAAAACCTGCATGTTCTGGACAGTGACAAATCTCTCGCTTCACGGGTATCGACCGCCGTGCTCAACGGAGGCACCGGCCCGAAAAACGGTGCAGAATTGCCCGATTGTCCGCCATTGCTGTTGATCCTCAACCATGCCCACGCCGACGCGCTGGACGAACATCTAACAGACGGGGCACGGGTCCTTATCGAAAAACCAGTGGCGTGGTCCACGGCCGATGCACAAAGAATGTTTGAATCAGCAAGCGCGGCGCAGGCCGGTGTTTATCCCGCGTTCATGCGTCGCCACGACTCGGTCACGGCGGCGCTGAAACAACACCTTTTAACGCACGCCCCCCCCCGTCGTGTAGCAATACGCCAATTCGCCGGGCGGGCGCGGTCCAGCCACTCGGATATCAAGCCGGACAGACAGGCACGCACACAGATCAAACAGGAACTTGCGGCGCGTTGGCAGGCCCGGTTGACGCATTTGTCGCCGCTCGGGGCCAAGGCGTTGCGGCTGCTGCTCGAACTACTGATCCACGACATCGATCTGGTGCTGCACCTGTTTGGCGGCCCCTTGGAACTGGTTCATCTGGCGCTTGGTGAGACGGAAGGCACACTGCATATGGCAATCGAACTGACGGCGGCGGATGGCCTACCGATCCACATCGACTGCATGCCGATGTTTTCGGCCCCTTGGAACTGGGACCACACCATCGACACCTATTTCGCCGATCACCGCGTGTCAGTGGCCTTTTCCAATCCGTTTCACAATGAAAACACCGGTCAGGTGCAGGTGTACGTGGATCAGTGCACAAACCTACCGATTGCAGATGGCCTTGATCCGTTCTCGCACATGCTGGGTCACTTTCTTGACGGCGCGTGCACCGGCGCCGACTGGACACATCAGCAGACGGACTGTCTGGCCGGTCTCGACTTTGTCCACCAGTGCGAAGCCGAACTGGTCGCACAGGGGCACGGCGCATGAAGGGCGACGTGTTGATGACCGGGCCGTTGACGCTCCACAAAAGCCACCTGAACCTTGGCGACTGGCTGGTTCTGTTGTGGGCCGATATCGCGGCGCGCGCGGCATGGGCGGCCGGTCGCGGCACAAGGCTCTGGATCCCGCTGGATGGGGTCGGCCCCAAAGTAACACACCTTTCGCAGAGTAAGATTGCCGGGCATCGCGACGCGCTTCTTGTGGAACTTGGCAAGGCCGGGCTGGGTACGGAGACCGACTTTGGCGTCGTCGACAAACCGCGGGCGGACGCGCTTTGCGAAGACCTTTTCAAAACTCTGTTTGAACTGGGGGTGCTTGACACCACATCTGCCAGCAATCTGCAGCGATGCGCCCAACACGGCCTGTTCCCGCAGAACGCAACACTCGATCAGTCCGATCGCAGGCAACAGAAACAGCTGGGACGCTGCCCTGTCTGCAAGGCTCCAACACAAACCGCCCACGGGCGCGTCCTTGCGCTCAACGCCGATGCACTCGCCGCCGCGCGGGCCGCTGTGCCAGCCCACTGGGACAGCAAGGTACTAGACCTTCAGGAACTGGCTCTGTCATCCATGCGCATCCTTCCTCTGGCCACCAGCGACAGTGCGACCGGCGACACCTGGCAACTGTGTTCCGGGGTCGGGTTGGCGGCCGCGCACCTGCGCCAGTTGGCTGACAATCCGGGGCCGGCGCATTGGCTTGGCTGCCCAAAGAACGGCGCGACCCTGTTGGTCTATGTGCGGTTGCTGGGCCACTTGGTTCTGGGCCGCGATGCATTTCAATCCGTGGTGACATCGGCCTCTTGCCGCTCCGAAAGCGGTAACAAACTGCCCGAGGATCTGCCCGACACGATGATTGCGGCACATGGTTTGCGAGCGTTTCGGTTGGGGTTGGCCACGCATTGGTCGGTTCGAACGGGCGGACAGTGGAACCCGGCGCATATCCAAACGGCCAATGACGCGCTCGCGCGAGGCATCGGCACGGCACAACCCGACCAGTCGATCTGGGCCGATCTGGGGCAATACCGCAACGATGCCCTCGCGGACATGGTGCAGCATCTTGACGGCTCTGTATCGGCGCAAACAGTATTTGAACTGATCGCCCCCAGATCAACAACACACGAGGTGCACGGTCGATGACGTCCCACGATTCCCTGTCGGTCGAGGCCACGGAACTACGCCGCGACATCCTCGAACTCGCGCACGCCACCCAAAGCCCGCATGTCGGCGGTGCCTTGTCCTGTGTTGAAATCATGACGACGCTTTATGCCGGGGTGATGCGGCTGGACCCGTGGGACAGCAGGGACATTCTCATATTCTCCAAAGGGCATTGCTGTATGGCGCTTTATGCGTCGCTGATGCGGCGCGGGCTGGTGGCCAAACCAGACATCTATGAATATTTTAAGGATGATGGGATCTTTGCCGGGCACCCGCAACGCGGCGCCGCACCGGGAATCGAAGTGTCGACAGGCGCGTTGGGCCACGGACTCAGCATCGGCGTCGGCTGGGCCCATGCCTTTGCGTTGGATGACTCTGATCGCCGCGTGTTCGTGGTGATGGGCGATGGCGAATGTCAGGAAGGCGCAGTGTGGGAAGCCGCCATGTTCGCCAACGGCCTTGCCGGGCACCGCCTAACCGTGATCGTCGATGCCAACCGCCTGCAATACCAGGTGCGCCCCTCCGATATCTGCACCGCCGAACCGCTGGCAGAAAAGTGGCGTGCCTTTGGATGGGATGTGCAGGAATGCGACGGGCATGACACCTCGGCACTGCTGCAATGTCTGGACCGCGATTCAGACGCGCCCCGAGTCATCATCGCCCACACCACCAAGGGCATGGGCGTGCGCGATTTCGAAGACAGCCCCATTTCGCACGGCGCGCCGATCACCGACGAACGGTTTGCCACCGCTCTGGCCGATCTGGCGGGGCAGGTCGCATGAAAAACACCTTTATCAACACGCTGATGGACGCAGCCATCACGCGCGAGGACATGGTCATTGCCACCGGTGACGCAGGCATGGGCGTATGGGACACGTTCATGACGCGTTGCCCGGATCGTTTCCTGAACCTAGGTATTGCCGAGCAGAACGCAATCGGCGTCGCCGCCGGTCTTGCCTTTGGCGGCAAGCGAGTCGTGCTCTACAACATTATCCCGTTTTTGTTGTTCCGCGCGTTCGAACAGGTGCGCAACGATATCTGTTCGCACAATTTGCCGGTGATCCTGTGTGGGATTGGGGCGGGCGTCACCTATGGTCCGGCCGGGATGACGCATTACGCAATCGAAGATCTGGGCGTGGCCCGCGCCTTGCCCGAATTGACCATCTATTCTCCGGCTGATGGGATCGAAGCGCGATTGGCTGCCGAACATGCAATGACCTTGGCCGGGCCCAGCTATGCCCGTTTTGCTAAGAAACGCGATGGACAGTTGCACAAGGCGACCGCGTTCGACCTGTCTCAACCGCCCCCGCTGCGCGACGCGGATGATCCGCATGTGGTGATCGCGACCCACGGGTCCATCGCAAGCGAAACGGTCGCGGCCGTAACCGCGCTTGGCGAACAGGGCATTCGGGTCAAGGTTCAGAGCTTTCCAATCATCGCGCCGCTCGATGCGGCACAGGTCGGTGCGCGCCTGCCGCTTGGCATTCCGATACTGGTGGTCGAAGAACACCGCGCCTCCTGCGGTCTGTTCGGCGCACTTGCCAGCACGCTTGCCGCGGCTAGGCTAGATCGCAACTTGATCCCCGCCGCGCTGCCCGAACGCAGCTTGCACGAGGTGCGCTCGCGCGAAGGGTTCCGCACCCTCTTCGGCATCGATGCGGCAGGGCTCGGGCAGCGCATCACTGAACTTCTGGGGGCGCGAACGTGACATTCCACTGTTTTGGCGAACTTGCGCTTCACGTGTTCCATCCATGCGACGATGCGGAATTGATTGCGCCCCGGCCAATGCTGGAACCACCGATTCAGCTGGGGGGCGGGGCGGCCATGGCCGCACAGGCGCTCAAAGGGGCTGGAACTGCCGTGAAACTCCACGGCCTGTGTGGTGTAGATGACGTCGGCACCATCGTGAAATCGTTGTGCAGCAGCGCGGGCTTTGACGCACCGGTACAGGACAGCCACACCCAAACCTCGGTCGTGTACTTGGGGCACGAGGGCGGCACGGTTGCAGGCATCGTCATCGAACCGGGCGGGCCATCACAGGCGTTGCTTGGGCCGCGCACGGCACAGGTGAGGCAAGGGGACATCGTGTTGTGCCCGTTCTTTCCCGGTTACGCCGAGTTGGCGCAGCAATTGGCCGCCACTGGGGCACGGGTGATGCTGGATGCCGGGTTTGCGCCGTGGCTGCCTGACGTCGATGCGTATGCGGGCGCGCTCGATTCTCTACCGGACGCGCCGTTCGTGGTGCAGTTGTCGCTCCAAGGGGTGAGCGATGTGGATGCGCAACGCCTCTTTGACGCAGCACTGGCGCGGGGCCCGCAAATCGTCATTGGCACACGGGGCGCCGGGACCATTGACATACAAGCCGCTGGTGGAGTGCATTACCGGCTGGACCCGCCGCAGGCAGATCAGCCGATCCGCTGTGCAATCGGGGCTGGAGACACATTTGCCGCGCATCTGGCCATCGGGCTTGATCAGGGAAAGTCGGCCTTCGACAGCGCCGCACATGCCGCGGAGCGGGCCACAGCCAAATTGTCCACATGGGGGATCTATCCATGATCCCGATCCCGACCCAGGATGCCGCCATTGATAACCTCGTGCGCATCTACCTGGATTCTCAGTTGGTTGGCGAAACCATCTACCAGATCGAAAACCACGCCACACAGACGCCACTTGCCCTGATCGTCTATGACGTCGACAAGTCCAAGCGGCTGCGGGCCTATTCGGTAGAGTTCAAGATCAAGGCGCTGCAAGCGCTCGCCGCCCACATCCGGCAGGCAGTCGGCTCGGGTGCACTGGCGTTGGCCCAAGGCACCCGCGATGAAATCATCGTCGCTCTGCCGCTTGATCCAGACGCCACGCCACAGGCCGCTCTGGATCACGCCAACCGCATCCGCACCAGCGTTGCAGATGATTTCACCCTGCACGCGCCCGATGGCAAGCACCTGGCTGTCACTATCACGGGTGGGGTGGCCATCTGGCACCCGGACCACGGCGGATGCGGCCACACCCTGTTGCGCGCCGACTGCGCGTCCTTTCTGGCCAAGCGACACGGCGGCAACGCTTGTGATCTTGCGGGCGACAACGACATGGTCGACGTCACGATTCCTGTATCCGGTCCCCTGCCAGACACCGATCATGATGCACTGGTGCAAACGGCGGTCGACCTCGTTTGTCAACGTCACGCCGGGCTTGAGACCTTTGCGCGCGGGGTCGACATGTTGGGCGACCGATTGGCGCTGTTTGACCAACAACCGTTCTGTGTCTTGCTGGCTGGTCCACCCGGCGCAGGCAAAAGCGCACTAGCCCGTGAAATCCGCGATCGCACGGGCGCGCGGTCGCTGGCCGTCCGGCTCCGGCTCGGGGCGCTGACCCGCGCCAATCACCCGCTTGCCGCGCGCATTACCAAGGCCCGCGAGGCCGAGGGGCTGGTACAGATCCCCGACACCCTTGTGGGCGAAATGATATCCGAGTTCCTAGACACCGCAGCGGCCGACATCTCGATCATCCTCGAAGGGCTGCCGATCAACGCCGCGCAAGCGGGCGAACTGAAAACGCGCATGGCCGCCGCCGGGCGCAAGATTGATCTCTGCATATTTGTCACGGCCCCTAAGCGAACGCTTCAACACCGCGTCGCAACGCGCAAGGTGTGCACCGCGTGCGAAACCGCGACGGGCGGGGGTGTTCCGGCCGCATTGAACGCAACCCGGTGCCCGACCTGTGGCGGCCCGCTCAGCACCCGAACCGACGGCTCGCCCGAGCATTTCGAGATGCGATATGCCAATTTCCTGCGCGACCAGACGTTGATCAAAGATCAGTTTGCCGACGTACACACGCTTGATCTCGACACCGCGTTGCACAGCGCTGAACATCTTGCGGATCAGGTGCTGGCGACGCTTTTGCCCGGAACACTCAAATGACAGGCGCGCCAGCAACATACGACGCACTTTGCACGCGGCTCGAGCATGTCCAACTCTTGGCCTTTGACGTGGATGATACGCTGATCGACACGTTTCAAACCTCGTTCCGGCGCACGGACAGTGCCGGCAAACAGCTTGGCTATGACCCGCTCGCCATGGCTGATTTCCAGCGCGTCTATGGCAACATCCCGTTCCCCGAATGCGTGACACATTGGTATGACGGCGTTGACCCCGCCAACTTTGTTGATACCTACGCCCGGATGCGTGACGCGCACCCCTATACGGCGTTCGTGGATGGGCCAAAGCTGGCAAGCACGGTGCGCAAGGCCGGATTTCAACTGGCCGTGCTGACCAACACACCCTCGCATCGGCTTGTGCCAAAGCTGGACTTGATCGGCCTGTGCGGAGCGGATGCGCCAGACTACTGTTATGGCCGTGCCGACCTGCCCGAACCCAAGCCAAGCGGGGCGGCTTTTGATCCGCTGTTGCGGGCCAGCGGTCTTACGGCAGACCGGGTGATGTATGTGGGTGACGCGCCCTCTGATTACGCCGCCGCCACAGCCGCCGGGGTCGGGTTCGTTGGCGTCGCAAGCGGCCCGCACCCATCCGGGACCGACTCGCAAATGACGATGCCCGGCATCACCGACATCCTGAACCTCTTGTCACAAGGCCCATTCGCATCATGCCACAGGTAGTTTTTTCGCCCCGGGATCAGGACCTCGCTTATCTTGCGCCGCTTTTGGTGCCCGCGCAGACCAAGGTCGAACAGCGGCTTGACCCAGCAAGGATCACGGCGGATGACGTGGCCCGCTTTGCCCGTCTGTGCTGGCAGATCAGCCCGCAGATTGTCGAAACCGCACAGCGGCTGGCTGGCACACCCGCCGACACCATGCCCGAGGACGTGCAAACCCTGACCGAGGCGGCACATGCCATCACACGGCTGCACCGTCGCGAAGTGTCGCGACTGGCGGAAACTCTGACCGGGCAAGGGGTCGAACACTGCCTTATGAAAGGGGCGGCCCTGCGCGAATCCGTCTATCCGCCGGGCACGGCGCGCGCCGCGTCCGACATCGACATCGCGGTGCGCCATCCTCATCTTGACGCCGCCGTGGCTGCCGTGGCGCAATTGGGCTACGCTGCGGCGGAATGGTCGGACGAACGCGGGCGCTATGTCACCGCCGATCCCGACCTGCGCCGCTATGTCGAAGCGCACCACCACGAATTGGGATTCATCGTACGCTACGTCTCTTTCGGCGACCTGACGACTGACGAACACGCCCGCTACCTGCAATATGCCGACATATTCCCGGTCGGGTTCTGCCGTCTATTCGACGACTCGCCCGGTGCCTATCTCAGCCTCGATGTGCATCACGGTATTTCGCTCGACATGTCGGTGGATTTGCTGATCGACAGCGCCGCGCCGTCGCCGCATTCCGGCGTCCTGTGCCCGTCTGACCCGGTGCTGGTGTTTCACACGATCTTCAAGATCTATTGGGAAGGGGTGCACCATTACGGCACTGGGCTGTACCAATATGCCGACCTTTTGCGCATCGTCCCGTCACTGGATAGGGTCGCCCTCGACACGCTTGAGGCGCTGCTGACTCAGCACCATCTGCGGGCCGCGGGGTATTACGTTCTGCGTCGGCTCGACACCGCGTTTGGAGCGCTCCCACGTAACGAACTGAGCGAAATGCTGGACCGGCTCGCCGTGCCGGCAGACACCGATTGCAAGGTGGAGAACGATCTTGGCGACATGTGGCCAAAGCTTTGGGGTGGGCGCTGAAAACCCAATTTTACGGTTTTGGTACATTCCACCTGAAATTGTGCTATAGAGAGGTATCGACTAATAATTTTCCGGATAATATTTATGCCCGAAAATCTTAATCCGAGCCAAGTTCAGGAATTATCCCTGTTGATTGCAGAGCGGCTTGTTAAGGCGATGCCCCGCACGGTGGCAGGTGGCCCCAACACCATGTCGCTTGTTGCCGGACCGCGTACATCTTGGCTGGCATCTATGGCGGACGTCATTGCTTCTTCGCTTGGCGCTGACGGCTTTGACGGAACCAAGGCCACATCCGGCCCAATCCCCCGCCGCAACGCATTTCAACCCGTGGCCAGCATGATTCCGGCAGCAACCCATGGCTCTGTTGCCTCGATGCTGTCGGCCCGGCTCGGCCCCGATGTCGCCAGCCTGGTGACCGAACGGCTGGGTCCGGACGTGGCCAGCCTCGTGGCCCGACGCATGCACGGCCCTGTGGCCAGTCTCATGGCGCCCAAGGCCTTTGACGGGGTGGCCAGCATGCCCCCCGAACAGTTCCCAAGTGTGTCCGGTGTTGGCGCGCTGGCGGACCGGGTTGCTTCGATGATGTCACACCGTCATATCGCGGATTCGGTGGCGTCCTCGGTCGAAGATGCCTTCCGCAAGGCGTCGGCCAAGGCCGATGCCATGGCCAGCATGATCCCAGATCTCATGGGGGCCGCCAGCAACGCGCGCAGCGGCAAGCATACCGAAGTCGCATCGGCCATCTCGGGCAGCATCACGCGCGCCATTGGTGCCGACGGCAATCCCAAGGCGGACAAGGCAGTCGAGGATTTCCAGAAGTCGCTTGCGAAACTTCTGGAATTCTCCAACGACGAATTGTCGCCCACGGTCGAGGACAAGCCCTAGGCGCTAAATGACCAGGTTCAGGATACGGTCCGGCACGTAGATCACGCGCCGGATTTCCTTGCCATCCAATGCACGGCTGACGGTTTCGTCGGCTATCGCGGCCTCGTGGGCCGCGTCTTGGCTTGCGCCCTTTGGCAACGACAGCTCGCCCCGGCGCTTGCCGTTGACCTGAACGGGCACGACAACGGTTTCGGCGTGCAGCTTGGTGTCGTCATGGGCGGGCCACCGGCCCTCGACAAACACGGATTGGCTTTGACCCAGGGCCTGCCACATCTCTTCGGCCAGATGCGGCGTAAAGGGGGCCAGCATCACGCAAACCGCCTTGGCCTCGTCCATCGTATAGTTCCGCTGACGACCACGCACATGGTTGGAGAACTCCATCAGGCGGGCGATGGCGGTGTTGTACTGCAAGTTGGCGAGGTCTTCTCCGACCTTCTTGACGGTGGCGTTATATTCGCGGGCGTCTATGTCATCCAGCGCATCGGGATCGCTGGGCGCAGCGCCGGACTCGGTCACCTGGGTCCACAAACGGCGCAGGAACCGCACGATGCCGGCAATACCCGAGTCCCGGAAATCTCCGCCCTCGGTGAACGGGCCCATGAACATCAGATAGCAACGGATCACGTCACAGCCGTATTTCGCCACGTACTCGTCCGGGCCAACAACGTTGCCCTTGGACTTCGACATCTTTTGTCCGTCGCGCACGATCATGCCGTGACGGCGGAAACTCTTGAACGGTTCCTCGATGCCCAGATAGCCCATGTCAGACAGCGCCATTGTGACAAACCGTGAGTACAGCAGGTGCAGAACCGCGTGCTCCTGACCCCCGATATACATATCGACCGGCAGCCAATCCTTGGTCACCTGCGGATCAAACGGAGCGCCATCGGTGCCCACGCTGGGGTAGCGCAGGAAATACCACGCGCTGTCAAGGAACGTGTCGGACACGTCCGTTTCGCGCTTGGCCGGGTTGCCGCATTTGGGGCAAGGGACGTTGACGAAGTCATCGACCTTGCTCAGCGGGCTGGTGCCATCGTCGCTGGGGCGAAAATCTTCGAGCTCGGGCAACAGCACAGGCAGATCGGCCTCGGGCACGGGCTGGGGTCCGCACGTGTCGCAGTGGATGATCGGTATCGGCGGGCCCCAATAGCGCTGGCGCGACACGCACCAGTCATGCAGGCGATAAGTGGTCTGTGTGCTGCCCGCGCCCTTGTTGGCCAGCGTTTTGGTCACCGCTGCCATCGCGTCGGGGATCGACAGGCCATCGCAGGCGCCCGAGTTGATCAGGCGATCGGCCTCGGCCTTGTCGGTATAGGCTTCGGCCATGTCACCGCTGGTGCGGCTTGGATCCTCGCCACATTCGATCACCGGCACGATTGGCAGGCCATGGCGCTGCGCAAATTCGAAATCGCGGGTGTCATGTGCGGCCACACCCATGACGGCGCCGCTGCCGTAATCCATCATCACGTAATCGGCGACATAGATCGGAATGTCCTCGCCGGTGATGGGGTGCACGGCAAAGCCCCCTGTGGCGACACCCGACTTGTCACCCTGTTCGGCGCGGCGGCGGCTGTTGAGATCTTGTTGCTGGGTCTCGTTGACATAGGCCTCGACGGCGGCGCGCTGTGCGTCGCTGGTGATCTCGGCAACGGCCGGATTCTCGGGCGCCAGTACCATGAACGTCACGCCAAACAGCGTGTCGGGACGGGTGGTAAAGACGGAAATCGACCGCTCTGTCCCCTTGATGTCGAACGTCACCTCGGCCCCTTCAGACCGTCCGATCCAGTTCTTCTGGATCAACTTGGTGGACGGGGACCAGTCGAAATCGTCCTGCTCGACATTGTCCAGCAGCCGCTCGGCAAAATCGGTGATCTTGAAAAACCATTGCTTGAGCAGGCGCAGTTCGACCTGGGTGCCGCACCGCTCGCACATGCCGTCAATGACCTGTTCGTTGGACAACACGGTCTTGTCGACCGGGCACCAGTTCACCGGCGCTTCGCGATGCTCGACCAGACCCTGTTCAAAGAACTTGACGAATATCCACTGGGTCCAGCGGTAATAATCGGGCTGTGTCGTGTCCACGGCACGCGACCAGTCATACATGATTCCCATGCTTTTGAGTTGGCGGCGGAAGTTCTCGATATTGGCCGGAATCTGGAAAGCCGGGTGGCTGCCGCTCTTGATGGCAAAGTTTTCCGCGTTGATGCCAAAGGCATCGAACCCGATTGGCTGGAATACGTTGTGGCCCGCCAAACGGCGATAACGGCCCTGAATGTCGGCACCGGTGAATGCATAGATATTCCCGATATGCAGACCCTCGGCCGACGGATAGGGAAACATCATCAGGTTATAGAACTTGTCCCCCGACCGGGACAAATCGGTGACGTTTGTCGCGTTCTCGTCCCAATACTGCTGCCACTTGGTTTCAACAGTTTCGGCCTCATAAGTGTCCATGCTTTTTCCCGAGAAGACAAATGTCAAATTAAGCCCAGGGTTTAGCATCTGGTGCTGCACATGCAATAGCACAGACAGGGTCAAACGCCCGAACCGCCATCGGCAGAGATTTGCCCGAATCCTCACGTTTGGTTGAATTCTAGGGGTCACTGCATAAAAGTGACCCTTCCGGCTCGCGCGAACGTTACGGGAACGTCTGCGTCTTCAGTCGGATTCCGGGTCCCTGAGAGCCTTATATAGGCTTGTTTTGCTGATCTTGAGGCGGGCAGCGGCCTCTCAGACGGTCAATCCATCGCCGAGATGGGCTCTGGCTTGCTCCAGCTTCTTGGGCGTGACGACAGGCTTTCGCCCGCCTTTTCTGCCGCGCGTTGCGGCGGCCTTCTAACCGGCCCGTGTACGTTCGACAATGAGGTCACGTTCAAACTGCGCAAGCGCCCCGAATAAATGAAGTACTAAGGTACCGCCGGTGGTGGTTGTGTCCACGCCTTCGGTCAGCGATTTGAAGCCAACGCCACGGTCTCCGAGATTTGTCACCGTTTCAACCAAGTGCTTCATGGAGCGGCCAAGACGGTCGAGTTTCCAGACCACAAGCTCTTGCGACTGGCCGCTCTTTGAATACACATACTGATGGTGTTGTCACGTTAACTCGCCGAGTTTGCAAGTTGGCATGCCGTTCGTTGATCAAGCGGCATGTGCCGCGGATTTCCACGCCTCGAATGCTTCGAGCCGATGATAGCGGATGGTGAGGGCAGAGCGGCGGCGGGCTGGGACAGAGAAACGATTGCGGGTTGCGGACTGCATGGAGACGAAACGCTGCAAACCACCCGGTGATCGGAAGCCCTGCATTGCTCGCTCTCTTTTGCGGAATGGCAGATGGCTGTTTTCAGCGCGGTTGTTGAGCCCCTTGTGGGACCAATGATCAAGGCCGGGCGCGACCTCACGTTTTGCCGCGCCATAGGATCGCAGTTTGTCCGTAATGATCCGTTTGGGCACGAAGCCCCAACGTTTCATCAGCCTGACCAAGAGCCGCTTTGTCGCGCGCTTGTCCCGCCGGGGCTGGAGGATTTCATACAAACAACACCGTCCTGATCGCCGGCACGCCAGAGCCAAAACGACCGGCCCGCGATCTTCACCATGACTTCATCCAGATGCCAAACATCGCCGGGGCGGGCCTGTCGGCGGCGTAAGCTGCGCGCAATCAGCGGACAGAACTTGCGGGTCCAGCGGCGGATCGTTTCGTAGGAAACATCAATGCCACGTTCCAACATCGTCTCCTCGACCTCGCGCAGGCTCAGATTGAAACGGACGTACAGCCAGACCGCGTGAGCGATGATCTCGGGCGGGAAGCGGTGGCGTTTGTAGCTGATCGAGGGTTGGGTCATGCACTTCGATTCCGCTGATGTCGGCACACCGACAACCGACCCCGAGTTTACGGGACATCACCCGCCTCGATGTTCTGGGTATCGCTGTCCAGCCCAGTGAAGACGAAGTCTTCTGGGACGAATTTCTGCGTTCTCTGGCTGATCGCGGGCTGCGCGGCACCCGCCTGATCATCGCCCCTCTCGGCAGCATGCTGCGCCTGCCGGGCAGTGGACGATCATAAGGTGCTGAAGGCCGCCGCGGCATATGTGCTCGGTGCGACCGT
>JBDVOA010000020.1:0-44377 GCA_039969355.1 Paracoccaceae bacterium | reverse complement strand
ATCCGGGCGCACGGACGTGCCGAAAATCGTCGACTGGTACATGGACGGCAAAATCGAGATCGACCCGATGATCACCCACAAACTGAGTCTGGACGAAATCAACCACGGTTTCGATCTCATGCATCAGGGAAAATCAATCCGCGCCGTCGTCGAGTTTTGAGCCCGCGCGATACAGCACTTCTTGCTGTCCTGATCGATGCTGACAATATGTCTGCTAAACATGCCGATGCTATCTTTCTTGAGATTGCATCGCTTGGTGAAGCGAGTGTGCGACGTATTTACGGTGACTTTGAAGGCGGTGGGCCACAGGGGTGGACCAAACACACCTTGTCAGCCCATGCTATTATTCCGCAGCAACAATTTGCGCACTCGGCCAAAAAAATGCATCCGATACCGCATTGGTCATCGATGCCATGGACATATTGCACTCAGGCCGATTCAATGGATTTGTCCTAGTCTCCTCTGATAGCGATTTTACACGTCTCGCCAGCCGTATTCGAGAGCAAGGCCTCAATGTTTACGGAATTGGGGAAGCCAAAACACCGGATGCCCTTCGCAAGGCTTACAAAAAGTTCATTTTAGTTGAAAACCTTGGGCAGTCTGATGAAATCACTGAAGCAGACAAGGAAAAAACGAATCCGCCCTCAAAAGCACGGCAGATGATCCGGGCCGCAATTGAGACCTCTGATACCGAAGGTGTTTGGGTGCCATTGGGTCAATTGGGGCAGTTGTTGAACGCTGCGGATCCGTCTTTTGATGCCCGTAATTATGGCTGCCCTAACCTAAGCACCCTAGCCAAAAAGGCCGGAACATTTGAGGTCCGGGAAATAGACAACGTGCTAAAGATCCGAATCAAGCCGAATGAGCGGAAAACCGGGCCATGAAAGTGTCTACTGCGTTCTCAATGATGCTATCAATTTCGGATTGAGTGAATTCGGCTTGAATACCCAAGATCGCACGAATCCACAGCTTGACCTTGCAAAGTTCCGAAAACTGATCCGCAGCCATGTCTATGTCTTCTATATTAAGTTCCCCGCGCTCAACAGCTCCGCGCAAATATTCTGTCAGGCGGTCGTGCCCCATTTTTGGGCCAGCTGCATAAAACGCGCGACCTAATTCTGGGAAACGGTCGCGCTCGGCGACGCAGATGCGAAAAACACTTTGTGAGAAATCGGACAACAGGAATGGTACAAGTTTTGACGCCGCAATTGTCAGAGCTTCGCGCGCCGGTGCGGTTTCGGATATCAATTCCAGAGCTTCGTCCGCCATCCGATTACACTCGGTCGTCGCAACTTCCATAAATAGCAAACGTTTGTCAGGGAAGTAGCTGTAAAGTGTTGCTTTGGAAACGCCTGCGACCTTTGCGATGTCATCGACACTGGCACCCTCAAAACCGTCCGCCATGAAAACTTGACGGGCACCGTCAACGACCTGATCGAATTTTCGGCCATGGCGTACGATGTCCGCTGCTTCTCCCATGATGCCTCCCCTTATACTCTATCCATTATAAACCGAATAGTTCACTTTCAACAACCAGTAGCCACATTCGCTCCTTGAATCAGTGTGTTTTAAGCGACTATATTAGAATAATTCTAAACTATGGATACACCCATGCGATTTCTGACCCAGCGCAAACGTTTTTTGGACTTGTCCGAACAGGAAATACTCGCTCTTGCGATTTCATCTGAAGAAGATGACGCGCGGATATATCGGGGCTATGCCGAAAGCCTCCGCTCCGATTTTCCCGATAGTGCAGCGGTTTTTGATGGTATGGCCGAAGAAGAAGACCACCACCGCGCCCTTTTGATCGACCTGCATCAAGAACGGTTTGGCTCAACAATCCCGTTGATCCGGCGCGAGCACGTTGCCGGGTATTATAATCGCAGACCGGTCTGGTTGGTCGAGAACCTCGGGCTGGAGCGCATTCGTACCGAGGCCGACGCAATGGAGCGCGATGCGGAAAGGTTCTATCTGTCGGCCGCTGCCCATACATCGGATGCCGCCACTCGCAAGTTGCTGGGAGATCTTGCTGTAGCCGAAGCGGGGCATCAGACCAAAGCCGGCGAACTCGCGGCCCGGCATCTGGATGAGACTACCCGCGACAGCGAGGATGCGACCGCAAAACGCCAGTTTATTCTGACATGGGTCCAACCGGGGCTGGCCGGTTTGATGGACGGCTCAGTATCAACACTAGCACCGATTTTTGCCGTGGCCTTTGCCACACATGACACGTGGACAACGTTTTTGGTCGGATTGGCAGCATCTGTCGGTGCAGGCATTTCAATGGGCTTTACCGAGGCCGCTTCTGATGACGGGGCGATATCTGGTCGGGGATCACCAATCAAACGAGGCATAGCTTCGGGTTTTATGACAACAATTGGGGGATTAGGCCACGCGCTGCCATATCTGATTCCAGACTTCTGGACAGCAACTGCGATTGCCTGCGTTGTTGTTTTCATAGAACTCTGGGCCATCGCTTGGATTCAGAACAAATACATGGATACACCGTTTTTCAGGGCAGCGTTTCAGGTTGTATTGGGCGGCGCTCTGGTCTTTGCGGCTGGTGTCCTGATTGGGAGTGGCTAGACAGGGTTGCAGCTTGCCGGTTCGATAGCTAATGCAGAGCCATGGTCGATATATTCCTGAAAACGCTGCCGTTTTTTGCCCTGATCGGTTTGGGATTTTGGGCCGGAAAAACGCGCTTTTTCTCATCTGAAGCCACCGCCTATCTAACCAAATTTGTATTTTATTTCGCCCTTTCGGCAATGCTGTTCCGATTTGCAGCCAACCTTTCGTTTGCCGAAGTTTTTGATGCCCGCCTCATTCTCGGCTATCTCGGCGCTACAGTCGTCGTCTATTGTCTAGCTACCGCCGTTGCATTTGCGCGGCGGTTGAACATCGAAACTTCAGCGATCGAAGCGCAGTGCGCAGTCATTGGGAATGTCGGCTTCCTGGGCGTGCCGATGTTGGTGCTTTTGTTGGGTCCAGACGCTATTGGCCCAGTTATGCTGGTTCTGGCCGTCGATCTGATCGTGTTTTCCAGCCTCATCGTAATCCTTATCACCGGTGGGCGTGACGGACGGATGAGTTTTGGCATTGTCAGGAGCATTGCGCTGGGTCTTGTCAAAAACCCGATGATCATGTCGATTTCAGTTGGTCTGTTGTGGTCCTCATTATCAATTCCAATTCCCGCACCGCTGAATGACTTTCTTGCTATTCTCGGCGGAGCAGCGACGCCGGGGGCTCTTTTTGCAATTGGCGCATCCCTTGCATCAAAATCGGCTGAGCGGGTAGAAGTCGCCGTGTGGCTTAGTTTTTGCAAACTAGTTCTGCACCCCGCCTGTGTCGCGATAGCGGTACTTTATCTGCTACCACTTGACCCTTTCACTGCGGCGGTGGTGATTTCTGCCGCTGCATTACCGGTCGCGGGAAACGTCTATATTCTCGCGCAACATTATGGTGTCGCGCCGCACCGGGTCTCAGCTGCTATCCTACTGTCCACCTGTGCCAGCATCGTTACGGTCTCTCTTGTAATTGCCTGGGTATCGCCGATGTAATTAAAATCATATTTCTAAGTACGAGACCTGCTCTTGCCGCTTAGCAAATGAAACGATAGCGATAGCACAGAAAACCAAGGAAGGTTCGCAATGGAAACTGTATCGATCAACCGTTGTTTTGGCGGGACACAAGGCGTCTATACCCACGCCTCGACCGCATGCGGCTGCGACATGACGTTTGGGCTTTTTTTGCCTGAAGAAGCGGCCATTGGTCCTGTACCAGTGCTTTGGTATCTTTCAGGCCTGACCTGCACTCACGAGAACGCGATGGTAAAGGCAGGCGCGCAATCATGGGCGGCCGAACAAGGCATCGCGCTGGTCTTTCCGGACACTTCACCGCGTGGCGACAATGTAGCAGATGATGACGCTTACGATCTGGGCAAAGGTGCCGGGTTTTACGTGAATGCCACACAGGCGCCCTGGGCATCGCACTATCAGATGCAAAGCTATATCGCAGACGAGTTGCCAGCTCTGATCGCTAAGAAATTTAACCTTGATATGGAGCGTCAGGCGATCACCGGCCATTCGATGGGCGGGCATGGTGCGCTGACCTTGGCCTTGGGTTTGCCGGGGCGTTTCCGTTCAGTTTCGGCGTTTGCACCGATTTGCAATCCGAGCGCAAGCGACTGGGGACGCAAACAACTTGGCGCGTATTTGGGTGATGATGACGCCAGCTGGAAAGCACATGATGCAACCCTCATGATGAAAGCATCGGGATTTGATGGACCCATCCTGATCGATACCGGTACGGACGATCAATTCATTGATCTGCTGAAACCTGAAGCGCTTGCAGCCGTGTGCGCTGCGAGGCGTCAGGAAGCGACACTGCGCATGCAGCGCGGCTATGATCACAGCTACTTTTTTGTGTCTACATTTATGGAAGATCACATCAGCTTCCATGCTAATGCCCTTTACGCATGAGTGCGCTCTACATCGATGCAGATGCTTGTCCAGTCAAAGCAGAGTCTGAGCGCGTTGCGACCCGGCATAAGATGGAGATGTTTGTTGTATCAAACGGTGGCCTGAGGCCCTCGCAGAACCCATTGGTGCAAAACATCATTGTTGATGCGGGCCCCGACGTGGCCGATATGTGGATCGCTGATCGTTGTGGCCCCGGTGATGTTGTCGTTACGGGAGACATTCCGCTGGCCGCCAAGTGTGTAGAGGCCGGTGCACGCGTTCTGAAACACAATGGAGAAGCGCTGACTCAGGCCAATATCGGCAACATTCTGGCCACTCGTGATCTTATGGCAGATCTGCGTGCTGCCGACCCTTTCAGGCAAGGCGGTGGGAAAGGCTTTACAAAAGCGGACCGCTCCCGTTTTCTGGAAGCTCTGGAACGGGAGTTGCGCACTGCAACGCGCACGTAGCGAACTTTTGTTGAGACGAGAATACCTATGGACTTAAGGACAGGACAACAATGAAACCCGAGGCCGTAATATTCGACATTGGCAATGTCCTGATCGAGTGGCAGCCCGAGCGCTTTTACGACCGCATTATTGGGCCTGAACGGCGCGCAGAAATGTTTAAAAACGTCGATTTGCACGGTATGAACGAACGGGTCGACCTGGGTGAACATTTCACCGATACGATATATGGCACCGCAAGAGAATATCCCGACTGGCGGGACGAAATTCGAATGTGGCATGATCACTGGATCGAACTTGCGTCCCCCGTGATTGATTATTCGGTCAGGTTACAACGAGCTCTGCGGGCCAAAGGTGTCCCGGTTTTTGCCCTCACCAATTTTGGCATCGAGAGCTTTGACTATGCTGTGACTCATTATCCATTTCTTGATGAGTTCGACCGCCGCTACATTTCCGGTCACATGAAAGTCGTCAAACCAGACCCGAAAATCTACGAATTGGTCGAACAGGATTGCGGCATCTCACCATCGGCCCTTTTGTTTGCAGATGACCGGCAGGACAACATTGACATGGCATCATCGCGCGGGTGGCAAACTCACCTGTTTCAGAACGCCAAGGGATGGGCCGAATGTCTGGTGAGTAACGATTTGCTCAGCGCGCAGGAAGCAACCTGAAATGGCGCTGACGCACATCCCATTTACTTTGGGCAATGAGTTGCTCGATTGGACTGACCTGACAACTGCGCTGGTCAAAGGGCACGATTTGCCCAAGGCAGAGATTGACGACACGTTTCTCTATCGTGGCAAGGACACGCTGTTGTCACGCTCGGCGTGGATTGATGGGATGGGCGTGGCAGTTAAGTCCGCGACAGTGTATCCAGACAATCCGTCAAAAGGCGCATCCATGATCAATGGGGCGGTGTGTCTGTTCGCAGACAATTCCGGTGAATTGGAAGCGATGATTGATTTCCATCTCGTCACCAAGTGGAAAACCGTCGGAGACAGCCTGCTCGCGGCCACAAGACTGGCGCGCCCAGACAGTAAATCCATTTTGATCGTGGGAGCAGGTAGTGTTGGACGTGGGGTTTTTGCTGCGTTTAGCTCTGTCTTTCCTGACGCCGGCTTCGAAATTTGGAATCGCTCCGCGGCCGGGGCTGAAGCGATGGCCGCTGACCTTCCAGGGCTTACTATTGCCACTGATCTGGAGCGCGCTGTGCGGCGTGCAGATATTATTGTTTGCGCAACGATGTCGACAGATCCGCTGATCAAGGGCGACTGGCTTCAGCCTGGCCAGCATCTGAATCTGATCGGCGCCTATCGTCCTGATATGCGCGAAACGGACGATATCGCCTTGCTCAGAGGGTCGATATATGTGGACAGCTTCGACACGACTTTGGATCATATCGGCGAGATCAAAATCCCGATCCAAGCCGGGGTCATCACCAGATATGACGTGCTCGCAGACTATTACAACCTCGATGCATTCAATCGTCGATCAGACGACGAAATTACGGTTTTTAAGAATGGCGGCGGCGCCCATCTGGATCTGATGACCAGCCGCTATATCATGGAAAAATGGCAAGCATCCTCATGATCGGCGGAACCTTTTTGCTGATCGTTGGCCTGTTACTGGCGATCCCCTTTGCAATCGAAGAATTGCGCACAAGGATGAATGCTGAGCGCCGAAAGGACGCGGCAGGACAATTCGTCACCCTGTCAAAAGGTGTGACCTATTATGACTGGCTTGGACCGGCGCGTGGGCCTGTGGCAGTTTGTGTGCATGGGTTGACCACACCATCTTTTGTCTGGCGGGGTCTCGCCCGCGGGTTGGCCCTTATGGGATACCGCGTGCTGATCTATGACCTTTATGGGCGCGGATACTCAGATCGCCCCAAGGGCAAACAGGACACGGGATTCTTTTTGGACCAATTGGATGAATTGCTTGCCGATCAAGGCGTAACTGATGAAATTACGCTCATCGGCTATTCTATGGGCGGAGCCATCGCCACCTCTTTTGCGGCACAAAACCCCGGCAAAATCCGCCAGTTGATCCTGATTGCTCCAGCCGGGTTCGAGGTTGCCCGCAGCCATCTGATGAATTTCGCAATCAATACACCTTTTCTCGGGGATTGGCTCATGTTGTCCTTATTTCCGTTACTGCACAGGATCGGGACCGCAAAGGAACGAAAGCTGCCAAGTTCCGTGGAAAATATCGTCGAATTGAAACAGGCAGAACTGAAGCTTCATGGGTTTACCCCCGCCGTTTTGGCCAGCATGCGCGGCGTGCTGGCATCCGGGCTGGAAAAAGAGCACAAATCCATCCGCCGCGCAGGCATTCCGGTGCTTGCAGTATGGGGACGCGAAGACGACGTTATTCCCCTGTCGGCGGTGGGTTCTCTGGCAGAATGGAGCCGCAAGGCCCGACAGGAGGTTGTCGACAGCGCAGGACATGGTTTAGTTTACACCCACACTGACGAAGTCTTGAACGCAATGCGCGAGACGTTGCGTGATGGGCTTAACTGAACCTAGACGGGCGCAGCCCGCACCATGGGTTTTTCCCGAACAGGAAGATGAATTATCGCACTGAAGGCGCCGACCCCAACACCGATCCACCAGACAAGCGTGTAGTCTCCGTAGGCATCGTACATGCGCCCTCCCAGCCATATGCCCAGGAACGACCCCAGTTGATGGCTCAAAAACACGATGCCGTACAGCGTTCCCATGTATCGCAACCCATAGATGTAAGCCACGAGGCCGGACGTAAGCGGAATGGTGGCCAGCCACAGGGACCCCATCGCAACCGAAAACAGAATGACAGTTGTCGGCGTAATCGGAAACATGATGAAAATACTGGCGACAACGGTTCGGGCCGCATAGACCCCGGCAAGGAGATATTTCCTTGAATAGCGTTTCCCAGCCCAACCAGCAGCAAGTGTCCCGGCGATGTTTGCCAGTCCAATTAAGGATATGGCAACAGCGCCCAGGGCCGACGTTGTCGTGACGCCCATCGCATGCAAGGTAGTCCCAGCAACAATCGGGCCACACATTTCAGTGACGAAGGCCGGAAAGTGCGCTGTGATAAACCCGATCTGATAGCCGCAGGAAAAGAAACCTAAGAAAATCAGAGTGTAGGATGGATCGCGAAATGCCCGGGTCAGAATTTGCCCCAAACTTTCTTCCAGTTCGGCTTTGTCGGTACCTGCTGGTGCCCGCATGAAAGGCAAGCTGAAGAGGCTCAAAAAGATTATGGCAGCAAAGATCACAAACACAGTTTGCCAGGGAAAGTATCCCAGCAACCATTCCGAACCCGGTGGTCCAACAATCTGTCCCATGCTGCCAGCGACCGTGACGATGGCCAAGGCCATTGAGCGATTGTCGTCAGACGCCGCCCTGCCAACACATGCCAAAATCACCCCGAACCCAGTACCGGCGACACCAAAACCTATTAACCAGGCATAAGTCTGATGCGCGACCGGCGTGACGGATTGGGCTGAGAGCAAGAGGCCAGCAACATAGACCAGACCCCCGATAACGATCGCCTTGCGGTCGCCGATTTTTTCGGCCAGTGCCCCGAATAATGGCTGACCGACTCCCCAGGCGAGGTTTTGAATGGCGATTGCCAGCGAAAATTCCGCGCGCAACCATCCAAATTCGTCTGCGATCGGAATCTGAAAGAGGCCAAAAGACGACCGCACTGCAAAGCAGAGCGTGATGATAATGCATCCCACAATGAGGACCGGAGTAAAAAGCGGCGCGCGTTGTCTCATGGAAACTTTCTGCTACTGGATCAACATTTTAACAAGAGAATTGGGCAGTCCAACATGCATTATCTTTCCCTCTTACGGATCGAAACTGACGACCTGTCGACACCATGCCAGGTCGTTGTTCGAAAATCATAGGATGAAGCATTGTAGCTTTTTGAATAACAAACTGTTTCACAAACATATTTCTATAAGGCTTGCTAATTAAACATTAGGATTTATAATGTGTAACAGTGTAGCTAGTGTCCAGTTTTAGTCTTCGTTACGAGTTGCCTGTTTTTGCTGTGTGGGCTTAGTAGGTGTAGTGTATGAAAAGAGGCCTCTAAAAAGAGGCCTCTTTTTTACGAGCAGTTGAATTCTTCGGTAGCATGCTTGGCGTTAGGTTGCCTTTTGACGCCCGTCGAATTATGCGACGGCGATCAAGAAAGCTCGCTCGCCAACCGAGTGTCAGTGCCTTGTGAATCGCGCACCGCATTTGCGTTCCTACTGTAAGAGCTCTCCTCGCACAGCGTCAGATGCGCAGACTTCAGATGCCGTGCAGGCACTTGCGGAAATAGATGGTGCACCAAATGAAAACTATCGTTGCGCGGAAAGAATAGCAGCCGCAGCGGCAGCGGTGCCAGAATATTGCGAGACGCCTCAAGCCCATCTTCTGAGCCCATGATTCCGGCATGATCCAGACAATCCGTCCAGAAGTTAACTGTCGGGAAAATATAGAAAAGCGGCAATACTGCAAAGAACAAGGCTGTGTATGGGGCAAACACTGCAAAACCGACTATTGAAATCAGCAGCCCGGTTTTAAGACCGAAGAAGAACCGACCGTCACCGTTTGACAGGTTGATTCCAGAATACATCTTAAGGTGGTGCCCTAGCATTGGCGTCGCGATGAGCCGAAGAACTGTTTTTGGCGACAACTTCTCATGCAAGCCAAATCTCTCAATCGGCCCCATTTCCCGATCATGCGTATAGTCTCCAAGATGCGAATGGTGCGAAAGGTGATCTTCTTTATACTGCTTAAAACATTTAACCAGCAGCGACGCACAGAACCTGCCAATAGCAACATTGTCATCTCGGTTTTCGGCAAATGTAGAATGCGAGCATTCGTGAACGATATTGTTCAATCCGCGTAACCGTGTGCCGATAAACAGAGACGTCATGACCATCAGTAAGATTGTCCCGATCGATAGCTGTAACGACAGTAGATAATGGCCTGCAAAGATACAGGCTAAGATTTGCACAAGATATAAACCCACCATACCCCAGGCAATGAGCCGAGAATATTTAGACATTCCAAAGAATTCGCGATTGTATCGATGACGTAGTTGCTGCCCGGACATGTGTCCCCCCGGTATTGATCAGAAACAATAATGACCCGTAAGCCCCTTTGTTGAAAGCCTTTTCTACACGCCAGCCAATGCTCTACCTACGGCAAATCACTTTCGCTTATGTCAAATTCAAGAAATCGGCCCGGAAAAAACATTTAGCTTGATTTTCACACCATATTGCTAACAGTTCATTAGCATCGCTAATGGAATTGGTTGATCCGGCATGCTGTATGACTACGATTCTTTGCTCGCGCTGGCCGCTGTCGTGCGCGAAGGCGGCTTTGATGCGGCCGCAAAATCACTGGACGTGACGCAATCAGCGGTTAGCCAGCGAATCAAACAGCTTGAGGACAGGGTCGGGTCGGTCCTCGTTATTCGAGGCCGCCCATGTGTACCAACAGAGATCGGGTTGCACCTATGTCAGCATGCAGAACAGGTGACCTTGCTGCAGCACGAGTTGTCGGATCGGATGAATACCCTGATCGACAAGCCAGGCGTGCACGCAGCAACAATACGAATTGCTGTAAATAATGACAGTGTTGCATCCTGGTTTCCGCATGTGGTGAAGCGCGCCGTGCACAATCTTAACGTGCAGATTGAGATCATACCTGACGATCAGGAACACACTGAGAAAAGCCTCAAATCTGGCGATGCACTCGCAGTCATCACAGACGTCGAAAAGCCTGTCCAAGGATGTCGGCGCATTTCACTGGGTGCAATGCAATATGTTGCCGTAGCCTCGCGTGAATTTTACGAGACGCATTTTTCGGCAGGAGTATCGCTCGACACGCTCGAGGATACAGCGTGTTTGGCGTTCGACCGAAAAGATACGATTCAAGATCAGTGGATGGCGTTATGTTTTGGTGAGTCAGCAAAGACGCTGATCCATATGGTGCCGTCTTACGAAGGATATGTAGCATGCTGCCTGAACGGTACCGCTTGGGGTCTCGTGCCGGGCGTTGCCGGGATACCCTATTTGGCAAGTGGTGAACTAGTCGAATTGGTCCCCAACAAGAGAATTCATATTTCACTGCATTGGCAATCCAGCACACAATCGAGCGAGATCCTGCGGCAACTTGGTGAAATTGTGTTTGAAGAAGCGCAAATACACCTTCTTCCAGACAGCTTCCGGGAACAGCAAGCTGAATTGATAGGCTGACCGAATGTGCCACGTGGCTTTGTCCGCTACGCCAGACTGGCGCTCAGATGTGAGCGCGCAACAGTATGTTATCGTGGATTTCGCGCAATATCCCGCCGCCCCATTTAAGCAAGCTCCAGGCGTTCGTGGGCAAATGCTCATATGAGTCGCGCTTAGTTACCCAAAAGCATGCTTTTCATCGACTACGGTGCGCGCTATCCCGGGTTCATGACGCGTGTTCAAGACCATTATGCTGCCCGGATTGCGGAGGGATTGCTGCAATCAGACTCTGCACAGGTGGCTGTATTACCAGAGTTCGAACGAATGCGATCCGCTTTGGCCGAACCGGTAAAAAAGAGCCTTTTCAAGAAGGTGCCTCCCCCACCCAAGGGCCTTTATATCTGGGGAGGCGTGGGCCGCGGCAAGTCCATGATTATGGATATGTTTGTCGAAACCCTTGAAATGGCTGGGATTCCGGCACGCCGTGTTCATTTTCACGCGTTTATGCAGGAAATCCATGGCGCAATGCATATCGCCCGGAAGTCCGGCGTGAACGACGCAATTGCGCCAGTTGCTGCAGATGTCGCCGCGTCTGTGCGTTTATTGGCATTTGACGAGATGCAGATTACCGACATCACCGACGCGATGATCGTTGGGCGCCTTTTCGAGGCCCTGTTTGCCGCTGGGGTTGTGGTTGTCACCACGTCCAATCGTGTGCCGGACGACCTCTATAAGGACGGTTTGAACCGCCAGATTTTCGTACCTTTCATAGAGTTGCTGAAAGAGCATATGGTGGTCTGGAAGCTATCGAGCCCCACCGATTATCGGCAGAACCGTCTTTCAGGTGCAGCCGTTTACTTCACACCAATCAATCCCGAGGCCCGGAGCGCAATCGCAGACGTCTGGGCCGACTTGACTGGAGGGCCTGCTGGACCGCTCGTTTTGCATGTCAAAGGACGCGAAGTGGAAATTCCGGCTTTTCGAAACGGCATTGCACGGGCAAAATTCTATGATCTATGCGGCAAGCCTCTGGGTGCTGCCGACTATCTTGCTTTGGCCGAAGCGACCCGCGTTCTTATTCTGGAGGAGATACCTAACCTGTCCCGGTCCAACTTCAACGAAGCCAAGCGCTTCGTGACCCTGATAGATGCTCTTTATGAGGCAAAGGTGAGGCTGATCTGTTCGGCAGCGGCGGTACCAGAGTTGCTCTATGTGGAGGGTGAGGGCACGTTTGAATTTGAGCGAACTGCATCGCGCTTGCGCGAAATGCAAGCTGCGGATTGGGGCCAATAGAACGTCTAGCCGTTTTCGCGCAATACCGATCCGACCAGGTAAAGAGATCCGCAAATGACGACACGCGCAGCAGGGTCCTGCGCCGCAATTGAACCCAGAGCATCTGAAACAGAACCGGCAACCCGGGCCGGCAGACCAATGCCTGCGGCAACCCGCGCCGTTTCTTCTGCTGGAACGGTGTTTGGCTCGCCAGGTATCGACACCGCGAAAAGGCCCTTAGATTGGCGCGCCATTGGCTCAAGGAAACCTATAATGTCTTTGGTATTCAACATACCGCAGATCAGGTAGGTCGGGCGCTTTGGTAGTTTGCTTAGAAGATCGCCGACAGCTTGACCCGCCGCCGGATTGTGCCCCCCGTCAAGCCAAAGCTCCAGTCCCGGTGCCAACTTCGGCAATTGCCCCGTCTTCAATGGCTGCATCCTGGCGGGCCACTCTGCGTTGGTAACAGCAGCCTCACACGCCACGTCGCCCATCTCCAGAATCCGCAACGCAGCCAGCGCGGCACCAGCATTCTGAACCTGATGAGCACCTAATAGGTTTGGCAACGGCAGATCACGTAATCCAGTCTCATCCTGAAATACTAACCGGTCGCCTTCACGGCCAATGTGCCAGTGTTGACCATAAGCCAAAACTGGCGCATTTGCGCGCGCAGCAACGTCTTCGATCACATCAAGGGCATCGTCGAACTGAGGGCCTATGATGCAGGGAACTCCACGTTTGATAATACCGGCTTTCTCGCCCGCAATTGCCGCAATAGTGTCACCAAGAAATTGCTGATGATCCACCGAAATTGGCGTAATGACAGTCAATGCCGGTTTTTCAACGACGTTTGTTGCATCCAGCCTCCCGCCTAGGCCAACCTCCAGCAACGTGTAGTCAGCATTAGAACGCGAAAACGCCAAGATCGCGGCACAGGTGGTAATTTCAAAATAGGTGATCGTTTCACCCTTGTTCGCGAGATAGCATTCGTCCAGCGCTGCTATCAGATCCGGTTCGGAAATCAGGGATCCTGCGACGCGGATGCGTTCATGAAATCGCGCCAGATGAGGCGACGTATAGACATGCGCAGTTTTGCCAGCTGCCTCGATACCTGCCCGGATCATGGCAAGTGTTGAGCCTTTGCCATTCGTACCTGCAACGTGGATCACGGGTGGCAGATCCTTTTGCGGATTGCCAAGCGCCTCAAGCAGACGCCACATACGATCCAGTGTCAGGTCGATGATCTTAGGATGAAGCGCCATCATCCGTTGCAGGATGACGTCCGAACCGGGCGTTGTCATTTGGCCTTTTTAGGTTTCGCCGGCTTGGGCTCGTCTGGTTTTGAGGCTTCTTTTTCTAGCTTTTCGCTGGGAGGTGGCAAATCGCCTTTGACTGCGGGCGGCAGGCTTAGCAACATGCGAATAATCGTGATCAGCTCTTCGCGCATGTCAGTCCGAACGGTAACACGATCTAACATACCGTGGTCCAACAAGTATTCCGCGCGCTGGAAACCCTCAGGCAACTTTTCACGGATTGTCTGCTCAATTACGCGCGGGCCCGCAAAACAGATCAGTGCATTGGGTTCAGCAATATGGACATCGCCAAGCATCGCATAAGATGCGGTCACCCCACCAGTCGTCGGATGAGTTAGCACCACAATATAGGGCAATCCGGCCTCTTTCAGCATCTGTATGGCGACGGTGGTGCGCGGCATTTGCATCAATGACAGGATACCTTCCTGCATCCGAGCACCACCCGCTGCAGAAAAAAGGACTAGCGGGCGTTTGAGTTTAACGGCCCGCTCAGCCGCCTCGATGATCGCATTGCCGACATACATTCCCATCGATCCGCCCATAAAGGAAAAATCCTGAGCGGCGGCAACAATGGGCGTGCGCCCTATTTCGCCCGTCGCAACCAGCATTGCTTCTTTTTCGCCCGTTGTCTTCTGGGCGACTTTCATGCGGTCCGGGTATTTCTTTTGATCGCGAAAATGCAAAGGATCCGTCTTTGGAGCCGGAACACTGATTTCGGCAAAAGTCCCGCCATCAAACAATGCGGAAAATCGATCGCGCGGCGTGATAGCCATATGGTGTCCACAGCTGGTGCAGACGTTCAGATTGTCTGAAAGTTCCCGATGAAACAGCATAGTGCCGCATTCATTGCATTTCTGCCAAAGGTTTTCAGGCGTTTCCCGGCGCGAAAAGATCGAATTGATCCTCGGCCGGACGTAGTTCGTGATCCAGTTCATATTCCCGCCCCAGTTGGCATCCTTCCATCCCAGATAAGGCCCTCTGCGCGCAAATGCAATCAGCGCCGAAGGGCCAACCGTGCGACAAGCCAACACACGATGATCATCGCATAATCCACGATGAGCCAGGCTCGCAACTCAGCGACGTTCGACAGCCCGAAGGGGGCAGTAAACAAGGCAAGGCCTGACAAAGTGTCAGGCAGGGACGTCAGAAGCAAAGCGGAAATATTAGTTATGAAATGAACCGCAATGGCCGGGCCAAGATGGCCAGCACGTGCGGTAAGATCAGCCATCAAAAGGCCAAAGATCGATGCCCACAAGGCGATCAACAACGCGTTTTCGCCCGCCTCCGCTGGAATGTAGTGACCCAGTCCAAACAGAACGGATGGCACGCCCATCCAAACCCAGCGACTGGAAAAACGCACTGCAAGTTGCTGCTGAATATACCCGCGAAAGAGCACCTCTTCTGCGCTGCTCTGAATCAGCACCGCAATGAGCGAAAATGGCAGCAACGCGATCCATGAGCTGAACTCTAGGTTTGGAATCAACGGCGCACCCATGCTCCACGGGGGCAATACAAAAAGCAGCGCGTAGAGCACTATCAGCCCTTGCATAAGCTTACAGAACGCCGTTACTGCAGGACCAATCGGCCCCAACACCGTCAACGGGTTGCGATCATGCATGACATAGATCGCCACTAACACCCCGATGGTGATGCACCCAAAACTAGTCAGCGAATAAAGCGTCGACATGGGCGTCGTTGCCCCGTCCAATTCCACCAAAAAAACATGAGCCTTGCCCGGGCCAAGCAAGAAAGACGCCAGCGATATCAATGCGAGATTCAATCCCGACATTATGATAGCCCCAAGCCCAAGCCCTATCAACAAGCGCCACAGTTCGGGCCGTGCCCGTGCAGGCGCTATGAACGCTTCATGCTTGGCATAGACTGTACCAAAATCCGGCATTTCAGACTTCAAGTATGTTCTCGGTCAGACACCGGGCTATCTGCTGCGTTTTCGCGCGCTTCACGCTCTTCTCTTGTGCGGGATACGACATCTGCGAGATATCCCGCCACAGTTTGCAGAAGACTGAGCGCCACAGCCGGATCGTTTTCCACAACCGCGAGATATTCTTGCGCGCCAATCCTCAAGAACTTGCAGTCGGTCAGTGCAACAAGATCAAGCGCGCGCGTCTCATTTGTGACAATGGAAAGGTCGCCGATTAAGCGACCGGGTTCCACAGTGGACACCATGCGCGGCGGCCCGTTGGGTTCGGGCAAGTAAAGTTCGGCGGTTCCCGACAAGCACAGGTACGCTGCGTCTGCACGCTGGCCCACACCAAATATTAACTGCCCAGCCTTTGCCTCGTACCACTGCGCACTAAACGCGAGCAGTCGCTGGTTCTTGCGATCCAGCCGGGAAAACAATTCCGTTTCGGCAATGATCTTTTGTTTTTGACGCAGATCATCTGACCCGACCATGTCCTCTCCAGGCACGTCAGCGTCCGAAATGGCACCTATGCGCCCATTCTTGATCTCGACGAACAAATCGTATGCATCAGGGTTTCTGAATTCCGTCTCCATGAATATCTGGGTCGTGTTGGGCAGCAAGGTCCGTAGTCGCTGTCGGGTCTCCGCCCGACTTTCATCGTCATGGCTTGCCATGGCCCGATCAAGGATCAAAATATCGGGCCGTTTAATTCCGGCACGGCTAAAGGCAGCCCGCTCTTGTATGATCGTGGGCAGATTTGCGCCGCCAAGTCCCGTCTTGATATCGTAAATGATCTCGGAAACCCGGCGTTTAAGGCCATGTTCCTGCAAGACTTCTGCGACAACCGCTTCAATTTCTTCAGCATGCGCACCAACCATGTTTGAAACCCGGCCATACATAGCATTTTCGAGCAAGGTCAATCGCGGAAGATATTGATCCGGTGTGATGGCAACGAACAGGTCAGTCACTTGCGACCGGAGCGCTTCAGCCCGATGCTTTCTTATCAGAACGATCTTTCTCTTGTACCGCTCGGGAAAGCTGGCTCCGATTTGCTCGGCTGTAAAGGCAAAAGGAACGGTCATCATCAGCGCATTTTCCTCAGCCGTCAGACTTTCTGCGCCTTCTGTACGTCGCTGCTGGGCAATGCCGATAAGCCTCTCATACAATTCCTCTTCGATCCCCAACATTCGGAAAAGCGGGTGGTCAGTGCCATCAAGACCAAAGGTAAGATCCAGAGTGTCTATCACCGCCTGGGAAATCGCCATGGCGTCGTCCGCAAGACCTTGCTCGTGGATCAGGTTCATAAAGGTCGTGTTTGCCGCCAAACCAGCTTGCGAAATATCAACCTTTGGCGCCGCAAACATCAAGTTTCCGCCCAGCGGTATCGTCGGGTTGAACTTGTCGGGATCAAATCTGCAAATGTATTTGTCCAGTCCCTTTGCCTTCAGGCGATCGTGAACCACCGGGCGCAACTCAACAATTGCATCTGCGAGGTCCGGATGCCGAACGGGATCAAACTTGGATCGAAGACTGCGACGGAACATACCATCGTCAAGCCCCATCGCCTCGACAAGTTTGAACCACCACGCCCCTATCTCATCCGGGTCATTGAGCCCTGCCAGCGACGGGTCCAGCCAATTTACATTGAATGGATCAGGGCTGTTGCCGGTGCGGAAGGCCTCAACCGCTTCACGTGTATTGCCAAAGTCCTGACTGCTTGGGCTGACGTTCAGCGGCATCAACAAATTTTCGCCCAAAGTTCCGTCAAACAGATAAGGACGGGAATGCGCATATCCGATACGCGCGGCGATTACCGACTGGTGTAGTTCGCCAAGGTCATGTCCCGACATGATCACTTTACCGCGGGTCGGTAACACTTCCCTCGTGAGCAAATCAGCAAATGCTGCACGCTCACTCTGGTTTTTGGTTTTTACGGCCACCCGCGCACCTGCCGGGATTTCCAGATTGAGGTTCTCCAGTACGGCGTTGCCATCACTATCACGCACGGTCACATCCAATATTGAAATCGCGCCGGACAGATGGGGGATCTCGTCGGGTTGTCCAACAAACAATTCATCAGCGATCATTCCCTTTGGGGCGAACCTTTCAGCGATCAATTGCCAGCGCAACGACATATCCTGGACCTGATTGTAATAGGTCAGAAGCTCTTTCCAAGGAGACGAAAGATCCTTGTAAGCCGCCAATGCCGCCACAAGTGCGCCAACCGTAATATTGCCCTTGATGACCAGATATCCGCCCACCGAAAAGAAAAAGAAAGGAGTTAACTGACTGATGAAGTTATTCAGAAACTTCATGAAAAACTTCTTCTGATAGATTTTGAACCTTATCTCAAAAAGCTTTCCCAGCCGGTCAGTAAAGCCCGACAGGCGGTAACGCCAACCACCGTTTGTTCGCAAATCTCCAATGCCCGCGGCGCTTTCGCCTATCTCAGATGCGAGGTGGCGCACTTCTCCGATGCGTTGCTTATTCAGCTGGTTAATTTGCCGCTGCAACATCGGGATCAGCCAAGCTTGCAAAGGGATCAAGGCAATGGATGCCAACCCGAACCATACGCTTTGCAGGAATAAGAATGACAAAATGGTTAGCATCTGCCCTGCCTGGAATACAGGTTGTGCAACAGCGTCGCCCATTAGCCCGCCCATTGGTTCAGCCTCAGATGTCACCATTGAGACCAATTCACCTTGCGATGTGCGGCGAAAATAAGGGCGCGGGAATCGCAGGATGCGACTGATCAGCTGGTATCGAAGTCTGCGCAACAGACGCTCAGCTAATATGCCTTTCATCGTGTTAAGCCGCATTTTCAGCACCCCATGCACGAAAACCGCAGCCAGAAACATAAAACACAGCGCCATGAGAAACTGCACTTGCGTCAGTTCATATCCCAATAATGGTACAACATCGAAAGTCGATCCGATCGCATCGTTGATGATGCGTTTGGGTAGTTCCAACGTCGCAAACAGGAATGGAAACGTCAGGAGCGTTACAACAAGGAGGACTATCTGATCGCGCTTTGAATACTTCCAAATAAACTTAAAAAGAGTGCGATCCATATGGCCAACTCCGAAAAGGGCTGTGCAAGGAACCCGACCTGCTTGAATGATCAGGTGCCAAAAACATGACGTAGCTACAGCATGCAGGATTTGCAAGGATTGCTGGACAGACCGAGAGGATTGGAGCAACGGGCTTGCGGCGACACGGGGGCTTGGGTATTCGGGGGGAAACCGATCTCAGGGAGCCTAAAATGCTGAAGCGCCAATTCGACAAGTCCCGTTTGCCCAGCCGTCATGTAACCGAAGGACCCGCTCGCGCGCCGCACCGTTCCTATCTCTATGCGATGGGTCTGGGAGAAGATGAAATTCACCAACCCCTGATCGGCGTCGCAACTTGCTGGAACGAAGCGGCACCATGCAACATATCTTTGAACCGGCAAGCGCAAGCCGTAAAGCTTGGGGTCAAGGCCGCCGAGGGAACGCCCCGCGAATTTACGACAATCACAGTGACCGACGGGATTGCGATGGGCCATGAGGGCATGCGCAGCAGCCTTGCCAGCCGTGAGGCGATTGCGGACACAGTCGAACTCACAATGCGTGGACATTGCTATGATGCGCTAGTTGGCCTTGCCGGATGCGACAAATCATTGCCCGGCATGATGATGGCCATGATCCGCCTGAACGTTCCGTCAGTGTTTATCTACGGCGGTTCGATCCTGCCGGGCCGCCTGCACGGCAAGGACGTTACAGTTCAGGATGTTTTTGAGGCCGTCGGTCGTCATCAGGCCGGCGCAAATTCTGACGAAGAATTGACGGAACTGGAAAAAATTGCATGTCCTTCGGCGGGCGCATGCGGCGGCCAGTTCACCGCCAATACAATGGCCTGTGTGTCAGAAGCCATTGGCCTTGCGTTGCCAAACAGCTCTGGTGCCCCCGCCCCTTATGAATCGCGTGATCAATATGCAGTTGCCTCTGGCGAGGCGGTGATGAACCTGCTCGAGAAGAACATACGCGCGCGGGATATCGTGACCCGCCAGTCCCTTGAAAACGCCGCGCGTATCGTTGCTTGCACCGGTGGTTCCACTAATGCTGGCCTTCATTTACCTGCCATGGCGCATGAGGCTGGTATCGACTTCTTCTTGGATGATGTCTGCGACATTTTCCGCGACACGCCTTATTTTGTCGATCTGAAGCCCGGTGGAGCCTATGTTGCCAAAGACCTTTATGAGGCCGGCGGTGTACCAGTTGTCATGAAGGAATTGCGCAAGGCAGGGCTGGTGCATGAAGACTGCATGACAGCTACAGGCAATTCCATTGGCGAAGAGTTGGACAAAATTGATCGCGAGGCCGACGGTCGCGTGATTTACCCCGTCGAAAAACCAATTTCGAAAACCGGGGGTGTTGTTGGCCTAAAGGGCAATCTGGCACCGGGCGGAGCAATTGTAAAAATTGCCGGTATGAGCGACGAAGAAATAGTATTTACCGGCCCCGCCCGCGTTTTTGAATGCGAAGAAGACGCATTTGAGGCCGTCAAGGCGCGCACATACAAGGAAGGTGAAGTCCTTGTCATACGCAACGAAGGCCCGGCAGGCGGTCCGGGCATGCGGGAAATGCTGGCCACGACTGCGGCGCTTTCCGGTCAAGGCATGGGCAAAAAAGTCGCGCTGATCACCGATGGTCGTTTTTCGGGTGCTACTCGCGGATTTTGCGTAGGTCATGTTGGGCCTGAATCAGCGCATGGCGGCCCCATTGCGCTTCTCCAGAATGGTGATGAAATCACAATCGACGCACCAAACGGCACCATTAGCGTTGAGCTGAGCGACGATGAACTCGCGGCGCGGAAGTCTAAATGGAGCGGCCCGCGCGAGACCATTTACGCCAGCGGCGCACTTTGGAAGTACGCCCAACTTGTTGGTGAAACCTACAAGGGGGCCGTCACGCACCCGGGCGCTGAAGCCGAGAAACACGTATATGCGGATCTTTAGTCGCACAATCTTGCTTGCTGTTTGTGTACTAATGGCAGGGTGCGCTCAGATCAAAAATGCTGAGTTTTTGTCAAGCACAACACCAAAACCGTCAAACGCTCTGGCTGTGGTGTCAATGGCGGACGGAGCTGTCGCATTAACACCTCCACCGGATTATTGCATCGACAAGAGTTCTCTAAAGCCGCGATTTGCGTTGATGGCGCGGTGTGACGTATTGGGAGCAGAATCCGACACTGATGCGTCATTGGCTCTTATCACTGTTACACTTGTTCCGCTCGCTGTTGGTGTAGAAGTACCCAATTCAGCTGATCTTGCGGCGGCACTTGAGCCGGATACTATCTTGCAGACGTCCGACACTGACGGCTTGGCGTTGGTTCAAACAAAAAGTGCGACGGGGCTTGAAGGTGTCAGCGAACGCCATTGGCGAGGCGTATTTGTTGTGAACGGTATTCTTGTCGGTCTAGCACTTTACGGGCCTCCTGACGGACAGGCAAACGGCAATGCTGGAGGCCCTATTTTGTCTGCCCTCGCCAAACGTACAATTGCACAGACAAAGGCTCAAACTTCACCGCAACTGGTAGCTAGATCAGCCACAAACTTCGCATTTGATTTAGCAGTCTTTGGCAACGAAAACTAAAATATTCGTGTATCGGTTGATAGCTGGTTTAGTTGACTGAAACCTTTGCATTCAATACAGCCCAACTAGTGGCAAAGACGAAAAGAGACCGCATGGCGGGCACGGGCGACAACATCTTAGACAAACTGCTGCACCGCCGCGCAATGCGACGCTGGGCTCGCGCATCCCGAGAGACAGCCAAAAGCGAAATTAGTTCGGTTCGCAATCTGCGCCAGCAGGCGCGTCAGCTGAGAACCCAACTGAATCGGTTTATCCAGATGGCTGATGAACGGGTGGACAAACCTCTTGTCGGCTCAACGTCTACCGCAGCACCGCACGATTCTGACTGGACGTGGCGGCCAGAATTATGGCGCAGCCAACTGACCGCCCATGGTATGGCGTCGGCGCAATCTGAATCGACACTGGGAAGTGAGGTTGAGCTTTTCCATGATTGCAAGTTGGCCGAATTGTCTATGCGCCAGCTTCGCAACCAACGCCTAGCCGACCTTGCGCCTTACAGTTTGTGCATGGAAGTCTTCAAGTTTGATGGTTCATTCCTGTCGATTGCGATCGATTTGCCAGATGACGCCGCCAAAGGGCTGAAACGCAGCCATTTGCTTCGGATTGACACAGTTATCAAAGTGGAAAAGCCGCTGCAAATTTTTGCGCGGTTGAACATCAAACAGGGTCCGAACTTGGAGCAGATTGTGCGAGAATTGCCGATGGACAATCAGGATTTGTGGGTCGAATTCGATCTCTTGTACACCAAGCTAAACGAGAAGAGGCTTGAAAAGGCATGGATCGACCTGATCTTTGAAGATCCAGAATTGAACCAGTTTGTCATTTATGATTTCACAGTTAGTCGTCGCCCTCGCGCGCCTCTCTAGCGGAGTTTGCACATGAGTCAATTTGAGTTGACCGACCCACGCATAATGCAAGGTGTTTGGGAGGGCACCCTGACACCCACGGCAGGGCACAGCGGGCCGCCTGAAGTGCTCGTCACCCATCTTGATCAAACAATCGATGCTGTGGAGATCACCGAGGGAACCGACGGGCTGCATTGGCTTCTGCGTGTTCAGATCCCGATAGATGTGATTTCAGATGGAATGCAGACTTTTGTGATAACAAATGCCGAAAGCGGCGACCGACTGGGGCAGTTTCACTTAGTCGCAGGCGAGCCGTTGCGAGATGATTTCCGGGCGGAAGTTGATCTTTTGCGCGCCGAGTTGGACATGTTGAAGCGCGCCTTTCGGCGGCATTGTTTGGAAACGAAGTAACGATGCTCCTGACCGAATGCCATTTGTCAATATCGTGGTTATTCCCGAGCAGAGGAAGCAAATCTGAGCAAAAATCATGAGCACTTCGGTCTTTCTTGCCGTGCTGGGTGCGGCGCTCTTGCACGCAACCTGGAATGCAATCGCCAAGCGCGCAGCCGATAAACGGGTCAGCATAGGCGCCGTAATGCTTGGACACCTCCCATATGCAGTCGCCGTCTTGCCGTTCGTACCTCTTCCCGCGGCTGAAAGTTTGCCTTATTTGGTTGCGGGGATCGTTCTACATCTTGGTTATCAGTTGTTCCTGTTGCAATCATACCGGGCAGGTGACCTGACCCAAGTTTACCCCATTGCAAGAGGTTCAGCCCCTTTGATCGTCGCATTGGTCTCCGTGGCTGCTCTCGGCGTAGATCTCGCTCCGCTGGAACTACTTGCTGTCAGCGTGATCGGTATTGGCATTTTGAGCCTTTCAATGGTGCGTCGCGCAGATGGTCAACGCAATGGATCCGCCGCCATGTTGGCATTGGTAACCGGATGTTTCATTGCATCCTATTCGCTGGTTGACGGTCTGGGTGCCCGGCTGGCAGGCACTGCGCTTGGGTTCTATAGTTGGTTGGCTATTGGAAATGGCATCGCAATCTTGATCTACCTGTACGTGACCTCACCAGTTGTTTTACGTGACATAGCGACGAAAGGGCGCGGCATCTTTGTCATCGGAGGCGGCGCGTCCTTCATTGCTTATGCAATCGTGACGTGGGCATTCACCCAGGCACCAATTGCCCTGGTAACTGCGTTGCGCGAAACCAGCATCGTCTTCGCCTTACTGATCGGGGTTTTCTTTCTCAAAGAACGTCTGGATCTGGCCAAGGTATTTGCTACGATGGCGACGCTTTTGGGCGCCGCTCTGCTGCGCTATTCCAAACAATAACCAACCAGAGACTATTCTGGCGCACAGTTTGCTAGCGCCCTTCTTATCAACGGTCAATCCGAATCAAATAACAATTGTTTCTGGCAGATCGCGCGTGAATGTAGGCTATCTTGCTATCCTCAAATATCGCCTCTGCCTTACCTTGCAAATCGCGTGCCGCCACGATGGCCCCGGTCCCATATACAATCCTGTCCTGCGCTGAATAGCCTTTGATAAGATATTCCGGTGAACTCGACAGAATGGGCGGAATTGTTCCGTTACCCGCGTATCGGTCGCAATGTTCCGCACACAAGAATATTGGCCCCGTCTCGGCATAGGGATGCAAACCCTCGAAAGGCCGATGTGCTAAGATCAGATAACTATCCCCATCAGGAATATCGCGTAGGCAGTGACGGCAAGGGTTGCCTCTGCCGTCAGACACAGCTTTCTCAGCGGGTTGACCATAAACATCCGGAGCCCCGGATTGATAGGCCCGAACTATGTCAGTCGGCAACGCAGTATAATAGATCACATCTGAACTCCTCTTATTCCGGGATGGCACACCACAATCGACCTAAGCGACCCGTTTTCTGCGCATTGCGTGCTGCATTGAAGTGCCAGATCGACGAGGGCAAAGTCCTTGGATCAAAGCGGGTTCACGCTGCCGGGTTGAGCGTGTAGAAGGCCTCATCGCCATCCGCTCGGAGCATTTGAACATGACAGTCCCCAAGCCCGTTGTCTTGTGTATCCTGGATGGTTGGGGACATATTGATGAGACCCAAGGGAATGCGCCAGCACTCGCCAATACGCCAACATTCGATCGCATCATGGAAGAGTGCCCGCATAACGTTTTGATAACTCATGGCCCCGACGTAGGCCTTCCCAGCGGTCAGATGGGCAACTCAGAAGTAGGTCATACCAATATCGGCGCCGGAAGAGTGGTTGCGATGGATCTGGGTATGATTGATCTCGCCATCGAGGACGGTACTTTTTTTGCCAACGATGCCCTGCTTGATTTCATTGCGGCGCTTCAAAAGACAGGTGGCACTGCGCATCTGATAGGTGTGGTTTCTGACGGCGGAGTACATGGTCATCTCAACCATATTGTCGCCGCCGCACGTGCAATTTCCAGTGCAGGCGTGTCGGTGGTGATACATGCCCTGACCGACGGGCGTGACGTCGCCCCCAAATCGGCTTTGAGCTATGTGTGTGACTTGCAGCAAAGCCTGCCAGACGGCTCTTCTATCGGAACAGTTACCGGGCGCTATTATGCGATGGACCGGGACAATCGCTGGGAGCGGGTGCAGCAAGGCTATGACGCCATCGTAAATGGGCGCGGACTTCACTCCCCTGATGCAAAAGCCGCTATTTCAGATGCCTACCAACGTGGTGAAACCGATGAATTCATCAGCGCAACTGTAGTGAACGGTTATAGGGGCGCAAAAGACGGAGATGGTATATTCTGCCTCAATTTCCGCGCTGACCGCGCCCGAGAGATTCTGGCGGCTATTGGCCAGCCCCGATTTGATAGCTTTGATTCGGGGCAACGTCCTGACTGGGCAACTATGCTGGGCATGGTCGATTATTCCAGCGATCATAGCACCTATATGACCACGGCTTATCCCAAGGCTGACATCGTCAACACTCTCGGAGCGTGGGTATCGGCACATGGATTGCGTCAGTTCCGTCTGGCCGAAACTGAAAAGTATCCGCATGTGACGTTTTTCCTGAACGGCGGCAAAGAAGTGCCAGAAGAAGGCGAAGACAGGTTCATGCCAAAGTCTCCCAATGTGGCCACCTACGATCTCCAACCAGAGATGTCGGCGGCTGAGGTCACTGCGCGCTTTGTACAGGCCATCGGCGAAGGGTACGATCTGATCGTAGCCAACTATGCCAACCCCGACATGGTCGGTCATACCGGTGATCTGACCGCAGCAATTGCGGCCTGTGAAGCGGTGGACGACGGGCTGTCGGCCGTGATCGAAGCGCTGGAAAAAGCCGGAGGCGCCATGATCGTCACGGCAGATCACGGCAACTGCGAGGTGATGATTGACCCGGTAAGTGGCGGGCCGCATACGGCCCATACACTAAACCCTGTACCTGTTGCACTGGTGGGCGGGAAAAACGGCACCAAATTACGCAGCGGCAGATTGTCTGATCTTGCGCCGACATTGCTTGCCCTTATGGGGATTGATAAACCGCCAGAAATGACCGGGGAAAGCCTGATTTCATGAGCATTCGCCTTACCCTGCTATTGTTTCTGTTCGTGCCTGGCATTGGCTTTGCGCAAAGCGATGGAAACGATGTCGCCACTTCCGCCCGCGATGCTGCCAACGCATTGGAGGCGGCGTCATTGTCACTTCAAGACGCTGAGACAGCACGCGATCGGGTGGGCGCGCTGACTGACACAGTCAGAGCTTATGAAAGCGGGCTTGAAGCAATGCGGGACGGACTGCGCCGCGTAACCATCCGAGAGGAACAATTGGACCTCAAACTAAGGGCGCGGGACGATGAAATTGCCCAACTGATGGGCGTACTGCTGACGATTGGTGCCGCACCCCCGCCAGCACTGATGTTGCATCCAAACGGGCCGACCGGTTCCGCCCGTTCTGGTATGATCTTGTCGGATGTTACGCCGACGCTGAATGCCAAAGCCGCAGTATTGCGACAGGACATCGATGAAATGCGCACGTTGCGTCAGCTACAACAAAGCTCGGCCGATGACCTGCAATCTGGCCTGCAAGGCGTTCAGGATGCCCGGACACAACTCAGCGATGCCATTGCCAATCGCACTGATTTGCCTCGGCGGTTTACTGAAGACCCGGTGCGAACTGCGATTCTGATTGCATCTACTGAAACGCTGGATGGCTTTGCCAGCGGCCTGTCCCAGATCGCGACTGACGCCAATATCGGGCCTGACGCGGCCTCATCGATCCAGAAGGGCACGTTGGCGATGCCAGTTAGGGGACGCGTGTTGCATCGCGCCGGGCAGACAGATGCAGCCGGGATAACCAGACCCGGGATAGTCGTCGCAACGCGCCCACGCGCACTTGTCACCAGCCCATCTGCTGCCACAATCCGTTATCTCGGACCGCTTCTTGAGCTGGGAAACGTCGTGATCTTGGAGCCGCAGGCAGATTTGCTTATCGTTCTGGCCGGGCTTGATCAGGTGTTTGGCCAAGCCGGAGAAGTCGTCCGCGAAGGAGCGCCAGTAGGCTTGATGGGCGGTGAAACCCCGAATATTGAGGCAAACATGTCACTAAGCAGTGAAGGCACTGGAACTGAACGTTCAGAAACGCTCTATATAGAACTAAGAGAGGGCAAAGTGCCCGTGGATCCAGAAACGTGGTTCCAAACCCAAAAGGATGGATGATCAAGATGAAGAAATTCGTCATGGCCGCATTGGGCGGTACATTGGCAGGGGTTGTCGCTACAACCCAGATTGCAGGGCCGCTGGTGGCCCAGGAAGCCGCCAAAAACACAAATGTCTATCAACAGCTTGATCTGTTCGGCGACATTTTTGAACGCATTCGTGCACAATATGTCGAGGAAGTGGACGCTGGCGATCTGATCGAAGCTGCTATTGATGGCATGCTGACTTCTCTCGATCCGCATTCAAGCTATCTTTCACCCGACGACGCCGACGCCATGCAGGTTCAGACCCGTGGAGAGTTTGGCGGACTTGGCATCGAAGTGACGCAGGAAGAGGGCTTTGTGAAAGTTGTCTCGCCAATTGACGGCACGCCCGCAGATGCCGCCGGTATCGAGGCTGGAGACTTCATCACACATGTTGACAGCGAAAGCGTTCTGGGTCTGACGCTGGATGAAACAGTCGACATGATGCGCGGCCCAGTCGGGTCGGAAATCTTGATTACTGTGGTCCGCGAAGGTGAATCCGAACCTTTCGATGTTTCGATCATTAGGGACACGATCAAGCTGGTCGCCGTTCGCAGCCGAATTCAAGGTAATACCGTTGTTTTGCGGATCACAACATTTAACGACCAGACAACGCCTAACCTTGAAGCCGGACTGGCCGAGCAGGTTGAAGCTGCCGGTGGCATGGACAAAATTGACGGCATCGTTCTGGATTTGCGCAATAATCCAGGCGGGTTATTGAACGAAGCCATTTCAGTATCCGATGCCTTTCTGGAATCCGGCGAGATTGTAAGCACAAGAGGACGCGCTCCAGAAGACGGTGATCGCTTTAACGCGAGACCCGGTGATCTAGCTGAGGGTAAACCAATGGTTGTACTGATCAATGGTGGATCAGCATCGGCTTCAGAAATCGTCGCTGGCGCGCTTCAGGACCATCGTCGCGCAGTTGTTGTTGGCACCAAGAGCTTTGGCAAGGGGTCGGTTCAGACTGTGATGCCATTGCGTGGTGACGGCGCGATGCGTTTGACGACAGCACGGTATTACACGCCATCCGGCCGATCCATTCAGGCTCTTGGCGTTTCGCCCGACATCATCGTCGAACAACCCCGCCGCAGCCCTGACGACGAAGAGGAAGAATCCGATACAAATCGCTTTAGCCGAACAGAGGCGGATCTTCGCGGCAGTCTGAACAATGACAGCCTGACCGAAGACGAGCGCAATCAGATCGAGGCAGATCGCGAAAAGGCAGAAGCCGCTGCGGACCTACGTATTGAGGATTACCAGTTGGCCTATGCCATTGATATTCTGACGGGTCTGTCTGCATTGGGACCAAACGACTGAATATTTGTCCCCACCCTGACTTGGGTGGGGACAAATTGCGGCCTAGAGCGCGCCCCTTAGCTTGAAACACCCTTCGCTGCCTCAAATCTGAGATTTGAACGCGGACGGCGACATCCTATGGCTCAGGTTAAAGGCTTTACGCTTTAATTCAGCGCCGCTTAAGCGTGTCGCCATATGAAATTTTTGGTGTCATCGTAATCTGGGTTGGGAACTCCGCCTTTTCTTCAGACAACGAATTGACAATAATCTGGGCAGCAGAGCGCCCGATTTCTGCGCGGCATGCATCCATCGTGGCCAACTGTCGCGGTAGTCCCTGCAACAACTCCACTCCGTTGAAACCAGCCAGCCCAATCTGGCCGGGGACATCAATGCCCTGATCTAATAGGTAAAGCAGGCCGCCTGCCCCGATCATATCATTGGAATAATACAGAAAATCCAGATCAGGACTGCGTTCCAGCATCTCCTGCGTCATCTCGCGCCCTTTCAGCAGAGCAGACCCACCGGAATAAAACGCCCGGTCTTCAATCTCTACCCCAGCTTTTGCCAATGCCTCGGTAAATCCCTCAAAACGTTTGCGAGCGCGGTGATCCAACGGCATTTTTGTACCCATGAATCCGATGTGCTCGTAGCCCGCTTTTAGGATGGCTTGCGCCATTTTCTGACCGGCACGGCGATGGGAGATACCGACCATCGCGTCAATAGGTCGCCCATCCACGTCCATAATCTCAACAACAGGAATGCCAGCGTTTTGAAGCATGGCGCGTGCGGCATCAGAATGCTCGAGCCCGGCAATAATGACCCCAGAAGGACGCCAGGATAGCATTTCGTATAGCACTCGCTCTTCTTTTTCCGGAAGGTAGTCACTAACCCCCACTACAGCCTGAAAGGGCGATTCTTCTAAAACCTCATTGACGCCGGTCAAAACCTCAGGAAAGACCATGTTGGACAAAGATGGTATGATCACCCCGATAAGGTTTACCCGTTGAGAGGCCAGTGCACCGGCAATCTTGTTGGGTACATACCCTAGCTGCTTTGCGGCAGCCAATACGCGAACCTTGGTGTTTTCTGAAACATCGCCCCGTTTGCGCAGCACCCGGCTAACGGTCATTTCGGACACGCCAGACGCCTCAGATACATCACGTAGGGTAAGTGGGCGTTTGGGTTCGGCTTTCACGTGCTTGTCCTGCCTTGTGTGGGGAATTTCTTTTTGCTTCTTAGGTGTTACCGCAATCATGCCCTGTGTTTCAAGCGTCGCGCCGGGGCCATATTATTCCATATGCCCAAAGGCAAGCCAAAGTTGTTTCACTTTGGCTTGCCTTCATATCTGAGAGATCCGAGGTTTGATTCTGGCGACGCCAAGGTAAGCGATTATAATTAAATAGATTTTCACTTCTCAGGTATTTCCCAGGTCAAGGAACTACCAAAATGGGCTACACTTAATCGAGAACCTCAATCAAGTTCAGGCGGCCTCAATTATTGGATCAAATTGGTGATCCCGACAGGACTTGAACCTGTTGCCTACAGTTTAGGAAACTGTCGCTCTATCCAGATGAGCTACGGGACCACTCTGGGCATTGATAAACACCATCCAGAGCTCTTGCAAAGGCTTTGTTGTGATACTGAACACCCAGAATAATCCATTTTAGCGAAATAAATCATCAACTTAAAGCACAACTCCAATAACATGAGACACCCCAATCTCTTATGACGCTTAAGGTGCTACCGAAAAGCAGCAAACACGCGATCCCAATTCAACGCGAACTGCGCTAGGGGTTTTTCACCCTAACTTTGCATCCGATCAGCGATGGCGACAATACGGTACATGTCGCGCAGGACCGGTCTCTCGATAAGTTTGCCATCAATCACAACCAGACCGGTATCCGCAGCCTCAAATTCTGTGATGATCCGGCGGGCCCTAACGATCTGAATCTCTGAAGGCGTGAATACCTCATTGAGTGCCAAAACTTGTTTTGGATGGACCGAGCCTTTGCCCGCAAACCCAAGATCGCGAGCCTGTTCGGCGGCAATACGCATTCCCACCGGGTCGTCCAGATCAAGATAGGGCACATCGATTGCATCGAGCCCAGCGCCGGCAGCCGCATGTACAACACGAGAGCGCGCATACAAGAGCGGCTCCCATGCGTTCCTGCAGCGCAATTCGGCAGCCATGTCCACACCACCAAAGAACATAGCATCAATTCTGTCAGAGCATTGCGCGATATCATGCGCCGCTTCCAGGCCCGCATTTGTCTCGATGATCACATGGAGGCGGGTCACGTGCCCGGCTTCTGAAAGCAACCCATCCAGCATCACCACCTCGTCTGGTGTTCGGACTTTCGGCATCATCAGCGCAGGGGGCGGCGTGTTAGTTGCAAGGACCGCATTCACGTCCTCAATCCCGAAGCTTTCTCGCATCGAATTAATCCGAACGATCCGCTCCACACCATCATTTGCCTGCGGCTGCTCAAACAAAGCGAGCGCCTTTTCGCGCGCCTCAGCCTTGTCTTTCGGTGCAATTCCGTCTTCGAGTTCAACACAAACAATATCCGCCCCCGAGGCCAGTGCCTTTGGAAACATGTCTGGGCGCAGTCCCGGCGTAAAAATGAAACTGCGTCGAGGCCGCGGGAAACGTTCAATCATCGTGTCTTTTCCAATCTGAATATTCATCAAGTCGTGCCCCACCGCATTTGCGGGCTAACGATTGCGTAGATTTAGTGCGCGATTGCTTCATTTCTTTCCATATACGGGTTCAACGGGCATTGGTGATTGCAGTTTCGACCAACCTTCGCATTTCTTCGACACTCGCAGTTCGGGGATTTGTTCCTGCTGCACTGTCTTGCAGTGCCTTTTCTGCAATACGCCTGGCGCACTCATTGGGCACACCGATCTCGCTCAGTGAACCGGGGATGCCGATATCGTTGAGCAACCTTTCAACCTCAGAGATGAAATTGTCGACCGACCCGTCGCTGAGGCCCATAGCGTCAGCCATTCGCTTCACCTTGTCGTCCATACCCGGCAGGTTGAACCGCAGGACAACTGGCAGAATGATCGCATTGGTCAACCCATGTTGCGTATTGTACTCGGCCCCCACCATATGCGAAATCGCGTGCACATGACCAAGGCCCTTCAGGAAGGCGATGCCAGCCAAACAGGATCCCACCAGCATGCCGCCACGCGCGGCCAGATTTTCCGGCTCACGCACCACCACCGGCAACCATTTCGCAACCAACGCAAGCCCTTCCAGCGCCAATCCGTCACAAAGTGGATGAAATCCGGGTACACAGTAGGCCTCGATTGCGTGAACCATCGCGTCAGCACCCGTCCAAGTGGTCAGGTTGGCAGGTAACCCAACAGTCAGTTCCGGGTCGAGAAGTGCCAAAGATGGTTTTAAATCCGGGTGGCAAATACAGAGTTTCATGCCCTTGTCGACACGCGTTATCATCGCCGTGCTATCAGTTTCTGCGCCGGTACCGGCAGTGGTTGGAATGGTGATCAACGTTGGAAACACTTGATCGATGCCAATTTTGGCGGGTGGTTCTTCCCACTCGAACGCCCAAAGATCGATCTCGTTTCTCGCTGTAAGACAGATGGCTTTTCCACCATCCATCGCGCTTCCCCCACCAATGGCAATGATCGCGTCGTGCCCCCCGACGCAGAACGCTGAGCGACCAGCCCCGATTTCATCGTCGCGGGGGTTTGGTGATATTTGAGAGAATACACCCGATGAAAGACCCGCTTCACCCAAAAAAACTTGCAGTCGCGAAATAAATGGCAAGTCGCGGCTGCCCTTGTCCGTGACGATCAGTGGGTTGGCGAGCCCCATCGCTAAGCATTGTTCCCCGATTTCAGACAGGCGTCCCGGGCCATAGGCAATTGAGACGGGGAACGTCCAGTCCTGTGCCTGCAGAATTGCGTCGTCGCTCAAGCTATGCATCGTTTTGCCAAGTCAGCTGACAGGACGTTCAGGAATCGATCGATCGACGCCACGCACGATGTTTTTCTTTCGATCAAAGAACGGAACCTCTACAATCTGCACGTCGTGAACGCCGCCGCCGGGCAAACGCATAGACAACCTGCGTCCCACCCATTCATCCGGTTCAATGAAATGCACGTAACCCACCCCGAGACCAAGTGTCGGTGAGGGAATACCTGCTGTGATCCGGCCTACTTGCTTATCCCCATCCAGAATCGCGCTGCCTGCTGCCGGCGTTTCAGTAGCACATGTCAGACCGAACAAGCAGGAGCGCGCATCTTTGCCGGCCAGCGCGTCACGTCCAATGAAATCACCCTTGTCCATGTTGATGAACGGGGCAAGCCCGGCCTCAAACGGTGTCATTTCAGGGGTCATATCGGTGCAGTTGCCAAGGATGCCACCCTCAATCCGACGGATGGTGAGCGCGCGGGTCGAAGAAAACTCCATCCCGTGCGGTGCGCCACAGGCCATCAGATGATCCCAGAGTGCGAGGTGATCCGTGTTGACCCCGTCGGTGTAAACTTCGAACCCAAGTTCATTGGTGAACCCGGTGCGCGAGACATAGAGCCGTTGACCTCCGAGGTCAAAATAGCCCGAACTGAAGTATTTCATGGTTTCGTCGATGGCGCCGCCAGAGGCCTTGTTCATGATATCAATTGAGGCGGGACCCTGAATTTGCAGGGCGCGGCTGTTCGGGTCTGAAATGGTCACATCAAAGCCGCCACTATGAGCCATCAGCCACGTCTCGAAGGGGCCGTCGGCCTGAACATACCAAAACCTGTTCTCACCCAAACGGAACATCACACCATCCATGAACACACCGCCTTGGGGTGTACAGGCTATGGCATAATAGCCACGTCCTTCGGTCATGCTCGCGACTGACCGGGCGAAAATCTTTTCGAGAAAGGGAACAGCATCTGAGCCGGAGATTTCGACAGGTTTCTCCGGCGCATCAAACAGCAGAGCTTTTTGACGCAAACGCCAGTATTTTTCCAGATAGTCCTCGCCGTTGTAGATTGCGAAGTATCGGCCTGCGTAAACACCGCGGATCATGCCGGGGTTATCTGTGCGTTCGATAAACGGGGATTCTTCAAAGCGGCGTGCGCTGATTGAGATATTGTTTTCCAAATCGGAAGCTTCTTGCAAGTTGCTCATTTCTGAACCTCTGGGTCGTTTGGTGTTTCGGATCTGATAATTTGGGGTGGTTCATGCGCGGTGACAGGTGGTGGCGCACTTTTGAACAGTTCGGCCTCGATCAGACAGGAATGCGCGCTTGGCCCCTGCCCCAATTTCGACGTGCCCTTGTCACGCGTCAGTACATTCGGATTGCCGTGTTTGCATAACGAACCGGGCTTTGAAGGATCTACAGGGTCGTACCATGCACCGGTGCTCATCTGCACCACACCGGGGCGTAGTAAGGCGTCGATTACGATGCCACCCAGACAAGCCCCACGATCATTGAACAGCCGCACAATGTCACCGTCATTCAGTCCGCGCGTCGCTGCATCATCGGGATGTATGTGCAACGGCTCGCGCCCACCCACTTTCTTGGATTTGCTGACGCTGCCATGATCAAGCTGGGAATGCAGTTTATCCTTTGGCTGGTTCGAGATTAGGTGTAGGGGCCATCGGCCGGTGTTGCCCAGCCATTCATAGGGCTCGCGCCAGACGGGGTGGCCTGGGCAATCGTCATATCCAAAATCAGCGACGGTCTGCGAGAAGATCTCGATCTTGCCACTAGGTGTCGCCAGCGGATGAGCTTCCGGATCGATACGGAAATCGCGAAGCATGATGATCGGCTCCTCCGGAGCAGCCAGCTTGAACCACCCTTTCTCAAGAAAATCGTCATATTCGGGAATGCCTATGCCCATTGCCGATGCCTGCCGTGCGGTCTGATCGTATATTCGGCGCTGCCAATCCTGCTGTGTGCGGCCCTCCGTGAAGGCATCTGCGACGCCCATGGCCTGCGCGATGCCAGCGAAAATCTCATAATCATCACGGGTTTGCCCGTATGGCTCAGTCAGCCGTGACATCTGGACCACATAAGGATCGCGCGGCGTCATCGCGATGTCTGCGCGCTCCAGCGTCGTCGTGCAGGGCAGAACGATATCGGCGCGTTTGGCCAGAGGATTCCAGCACCATTCGTTCACGATGATCGTTTCTGGTTTTTGCCAAGCCTTCATCATCAGGTTGAGGTCCTGATGGTGGTGAAACGGATTGCCGCCTGCCCACCAAACAAGGCGAGTGTCGGGGTACTCGTAGCGCACCCCGTCGAATTCAAAAGACGTACCGGGATTTAGCAACAGATCGGTGATCCGGGCGACGGGGATAAAATTTTCGACCGGGTTCTGACCTTGTGGTACGGATGCCCCCGGAATGATGGTAAACGCACCACCAACGAAATTCATTGCACTGTAGCCGAAACCGAAACCGCCACCGGGCAATCCGATCTGGCCCAGCATTGCAGCCAGCGTGATCGCCCCCCAATAGGGTTGTTCGCCGTGATCCTGCCGTGTCAGTGACCAGCTCACAGAAATCATTGTTCGCTTAGCCGCCATTTGCCGGGCCAGCGCACGGATTGTTTCAGCGGGTACTTCACTGATTTCCGCCGCCCAATCGGCGGTTTTGGCGATGCCGTCATTTTTGCCCATCAGATAGGGCAGGAAATGCTCAAAACCCTCTGTGTAAAGATCAAGAAAACTCTGATCGCTGAGTCCTTCGACATGCAACGTATGCGCCAGCCCAAGCATCAGCGCGACGTCCGAGTTTGGCCGCAACGCCAGCCACTCCCCGCCAACGTCATCCAAAAGATCGGATTTCAAGGGGCTGATATTCACGAACTTGATGTTGGCGGCACCTGCATCCATTAGGCCTTTGCGCTGAATATGACAGCCAGTTCCACCTTGGCTTATCTGCCCGTTTTTCAGCGGCACTCCCCCAAAACAGACCATCAGTTCTGTGTTGTCGCGGATCACATCATAGCTGGTACACGTGTCGAGAAACGGTCGAAAGCTGCCCAAAATATGCGGCACCATCGCTTCTGCAGCGGCGAAACTGTAAGTGAATTTCGAACTTGTGAAGCCGCCTATGCAATTGAGGAACCGCTTAAGATGGCTTTGTGCATGGTGGAACCGTCCGGCACTAGCCCAGCCGTAGGAGCCGGCAAAGATCGATGAATTGCCAAAATCACTGCGTACCCGGTTCATTTCCTGCGCAACCAATGCATTGACCCGGTCCCAACTGACCTCGACAAAGGAATCGCTCCCACGCAAATCCGTCCGGTATCCCGGCCCGCCCTCCAGCCAGCTTTTGCGCACCATCGGCGCGTCAATCCGCGTTGGTCCATGCTGCACGTCGAGGATGCCAGACCCGATTAGCGACGGATCCTCGTCATGTTCAAACGGCAACAGCTCCTGCACACGGCCATTGCTGACCCTGGCGCGATAAGTACCCCAGTGCGAACTGGTCAAGGGAAGAGTTTCGCGCGTGTTCATTCGCTGCTCAGCCCCAGTTCTTCCTGACGCTTTCGGCTCCAGGCGTTTGTCATCCGGTCGGTGATAATCGCAATGATCGCCATGCCGATGCCGGCGATGATACCCACGCCAAAGTTCCCGTCGCTCAGCCCGATATAAACGATTTGCTCTAGCCCATTAGTACCGACAAGTGCGGCAATCACCAGCATCGCGATTCCGTACATAATTGTCTGGTTGAGGCCCAGCAACATCACCGGCAGGGCCAGTGGTATTTTGACCTGCCACAACAACTGTCGCTCGGTGGCACCTATCATGCGTGCTGCCTCGATCACAGTGTCGGGCAAGTTTCGCAACCCATGCTCGGTGTAGCGGACAGCCGGGACAATCGCGTACGCAATAATCGCCAGCAGGGCCGTGAATTCGCCGATTTTGAAGATCATCACAAACGGTATGATAATCACAAATAGCGGCATGGTTTGCAATGTGTCGTTAATGGGGCGAATGATCGCAGACACAGTGTCGTTATGGGCAGCCCAGATACCGAGCGCGGCACCGGTTGTGAAAGAAATGATGACAGCGATACCGCACAGGTAAACTGACAACATCGCCTCAGGCCAAGTTCCGGTGACAACGATGAAGCCAAGGCCCAGTGCAGTCCCAAGTGCGAGGTTTCGCCCGCCTATTTTCCAGGCACCAACTACGCAAATCAGTAACAGCGCAGGCCAGGGCATACCTGTCAGCCCGAAATAGATCAGGATCGCAAACAGCATGACAACAATGCTGATGCCAGCTTTTTTCCGATATACCGCCAGTCCAGCTAAGAGGATCACACAAATTGCGTATGCCATCTTGTATGCCGGCGTGAGTTCAAATCCCCAGGTGAACGGGCTTACTGCCTCCCGAAGACCGATCTTTGCGGGAAGCATGACAAAGAAAAAGGCAAGTTTCTTGAAAGTTTCTATTTGTTCCCGGAAGTTAACAACCAGATAAGTCAGGCCATCGTTCATCGATTTGGCCGGGCTGATCTCCCACGTTTTTGGCCACTCGTTCAGGATTCCGATAAACTGTGCCAAGACATAAAACAGCGCAGCACCCGAAAGTGCGACGATCCAGTATCGGTGCTGTTTGGCAAAGGTCGTGTCATCCGGATCATAGTCACCCGACTTCGCGGCAAGACCGGCGGTGATCCGGTCAATCACCATAGCCATCAGGGCAATCACCATCCCGGCCAGCAAGCTTTCACCAAACTGAGCCTTTCGAATGGTTGACAGAACCTCCCAACCGATGTCTGCCGTGCCACCAATGATCGATGCGATGATTACCATGCTGAGCGAGGCCATCGTCGCCTGATTAACGCCCAGAAGAATTTGTTTCAGGGAAGAAGGTACCCGGACCTGCCAGAAAAGCTGCTGCGGTGTCGCACCCGACATCAGTCCGCTTTCGATCACCTCGGGCGACACGCCACGCAGACCAACAATGGTGTTCCGAACCATCGGTGGAAATGAATAAAGCACGCTGGCGATCAGGCCCACAACGGTACCAAAACCGAACAACATGAGGATGGGCAACAGGTATGCAAAGGAGGGGACGGTCTGCAGAACGTCCAGCATCGGCATGATGATCCGATTGGCCCGGTCCGAGAAGAACCCCCAGACCCCAAAGACAAAACCCACCAGAACCGCGAGCGGCACAGAGATGGCGACCAAAGACAGTGTATTCATGCTCTCGGTCCAGTATCCAATGACCAGCATGTAAAGCATGGAGCCAAGCGTAAACATCGCCAACCTCCGCCCTGATGCGGCCCAGGCGACGACGCAAAACGAGAATGTGGTCACGGACCACGGCAACCCGTTGAGAAGAAACCGAACGGCTTTGATCGGCCATTCCAATGCCCCCGAAACACCCAGAAAAAACCACCCAAAATACTTGACGATCCAGTCCATGATCACGTTCAACCAGTCAGACATTGGTAAGATCATGTCTTTGGGGTATTTGGCCATCCATGCCCATTCTCCCTGAAAGGCGATACAGATGAGCGTCACGCCGATCACACCCAGCCAGTGCACATCGCTGCGGGTGAATTTGAACGGCATAAGCCTAAGCCTCCTCAGGAGCCACGTCGCATCCGGCGGCCAAAGCTGCTGCAAGACCGCCTGCTGTCGCAACACCCAGAACAGAGCCATCGGCACTTTCTACAACCACTCCGTCGCGACTTTCAGCCAGTTTAGGCAGCAAAGTTTCGACGAGTGTACCTTCCTCAATGCGTTCCAAATCCGCAGATTGTGATGCTGTATCATCCAGAATATCTTCGGCCCGCAAAATGCGTTCCCAAGGAACGTCTTGCGTAAATTCCCGCACGTAATTGTCAGCCGGGTTCAGGATAAGATCAATGGGGCGACCAATCTGCACCACGGCCCCATCCCGCATGATTGCCATTCGGTCAGCAATGCGCAGGGCCTCTTGAAAATCGTGGGTAATAAAGACAATGGATTTACGAAGCTTGGACTGGATGCGCAGGAATTCATCCTGCATCTGCTTCCGGATTAGCGGGTCAAGCGCCGAGAATGGCTCATCCAAGAACCAGACGTCAGGCTCGACAGCCAATGAACGGGCAATCCCGACCCGTTGTTGCTGCCCGCCGGATAGTTCCTTTGGAAAATTGTTTTCTCGCCCCTCCAGTCCGACCAGATCAATCACGCGCTTGGCTTGCTCGTATCGATCCGCTTCATCCACGCCCTGAAGCTTTAACGGAAACGCGATATTGTCGATTACGTTTAAGTGAGGCATCAAACCAAAACTTTGGAACACCATACCCATCTTATGGCGACGAATATCGATGAGCTCGGCATCTGACTTCTTGAGGAGGTCCTCGCCATCCAGCAGGATTTCTCCTGCAGTAGGTTCTACAAGTCGGGATAGGCACCTTACGATGGTGGATTTTCCCGATCCGGACAGCCCCATGATAACAAAGATCTCGCCGACATGGACGTCAAAACTTACATCCGCATTGGCAACAATGTGATCGGCGTCACGAATACTCTTGGCCCGGATTCCTGCGTCCGTTACAAACTCATTTGCGTCGTGACAAAATTGCTCCGGGTTTGCACCATAGACTTTCCAGACATTCCGGCACGACAGCTTTACTTCGTTTTGGTCACTTGTCTGGTTCTTCATTTAGAACTCCGGGTCGAAATACGGGTCAGGGTCAAGGCTTCCTCGGATAGGCCACACCCGGTGGAACCGTCGCCAGTTTGGTCATTTCGTTCAAATAAAAGGTGATCGGGGCGCGAGACGTATTATGTCCGCCCCGATCCAATGGATAGCATCGACGACGTTACTGCGTCGCTTCGTCGATCCAGCCTTGCCATGTGCCTTCGTTATTTGCGAGCCATTCGACAGCGACTTCGCCCACATCGCGTCCTTCATTGTCAACCGCTAGAATTGCGGCGTTCTCATCGGAATTGGTTAACGACATCAGCGACAGCATCTTGAAGGCTGCGGGCCACTTTTCCTCAAAGCCACTCCAGGCCACTTTATTGACCGTTGCCTGAGCGAACCCGCAGGCCGTATCTTTTTCCTGGGTTTCTTCGTTACATTCACCTTCGACAGGGTTCCATTCAACCCAGTTGAAATCATGCGCTGCGAATATCCAATGCGGCTGCCACATCATCATCAAAATCGGATCCTTAGCCGCCACGGCAGAAGTCAGCTCAGCAATCATAGCGCCTTCGCTGCCACCTGCGATGGCCGTGAAGGGCATGTCGATGGCCTCAACCACGTCACGCGACCGGGTTCCCCAGTCCGCCGGATATGTGATCAGACGACCATTCGGGAAAGTCTCTGCTCCGGCAAAGGCCTGAGCGCATTCAAACAGCGCGTTATAGTCTGGTAGACCCGGGCATTTTTCTTCCATGTAGGGTGGATAAATCCATCCCTCTTTTGGCTCCAAACCGAGATCACCCAGAACAACGATTTCGCCGGATTCTACGGCCTTCGGGTAAATTTCGCCAACGTTGTTGCTCCAGACTTCGGTCTGGAAATGCAAATTGCCCTGTGACAGCCCAGAATGCTGCGGCAAGGCGCCGGCGCTGACATATTCGATGTTGTACCCCATCTTTTCCAACAATCCGCCCGCGACGTATGTTGAAAAGTGCTGTCCGGTCCAGTCGTTCAAGATAACCTTGATTGCATCAGTGTTTTCCGGAACGTTGCCTGCCAAAACAACATTGCCGGAAGCAAATAAGGCGAGCGCCGCAGCACTCGCGGTTTTTGTAACAATTTTCATGGTTTCTCCCTTGTGTAGATGCCGTGTGTGGTTCGCGTAGCGCCCTCACTTCAGTCTTTTTGTTCAAAAAACTTACCATTAGAAAGTTTTTTGTGTCAATGGTTGATCTTTCCTGATTCCCCGTCCACAATTTGACATTATACACAAATTTTGATGCGAGGCTTCGGCTATATGCGATCACGCTCCATTCGTTCCATCAGGCGCGCAGAATTGTCGCGCGCCGCCTTTGAGGCCGTTGTTCGTTACGGGCTCCGGAAGACCACATTGGAGAAGGTGGGGGACATAGCGGGGGTATCGAAAGGAGTTGTACTACACCATTTCAAAGACAAAAGCGCATTGCTTGAAGCAGTTTTTCGCAGATCGAATTCATTGCTCAGTGAATCTGTTGTCGAACTTTATCGATATGCTGAAACGCCGTACGAACGGCTCTGGGCCATTGTCGTTGCAAATTTCTTCGAGACAATTTTCAATCGCAGGGTCTGTCAGGCCTGGGTGTCATTAATCTCCGAAGTACCGCACAACGAGAAGTGCCAGCGTATCCAGATCGCCAACAACGAACGTATTCGAAGCAATTTAAAGCATGAATTGGGTCACTTCTTGTCAGAAGATGAAACCGAATGGGCGGCGCGCCATTTGGGTGTACTGATTGACGGCATCTGGGTGCGTGCAGGTTTGTCACCTGAACCACAGACCAGCGAAGCGGCAATTTCGGAAATGGAATATGCGATCTCGAAGCTGCTGCCATATGACGACATCAGCGCCGCAAGCCACAAAGAAGCGCGCACTAAGATCGAGACAATCGCAAGCATTGCGCTTGGTTCCAACGCATTTAAAGAAAAGTCCTTGCAAGGGTAATGCGTTGGTGGCTCTTGTCAGGCAGCCGTTGACCGGGCGTTATACAGCGCCACAATCGGTTCAAGCAGACTCGCTCCGGCAATCAGGATTACACCAGTGAGCTCTCGTGCGCCAAACGGCTCACCAGCCAGCAACGCCACGGAAATTGCGCCGACGACAATTTCTGTCATGAACAATAAGCCGACTACGCCTGGGCTCAGATATTTGGGGCCCCAGAGCGACGCATAGGTGCCGGGCAAGACCAGAAAGGCCATGAATATCAACAGCAGCGGCATTGCCGGCAGGGCTTGTGCAACACTTGGAACGTCGCTTGGCGCCAGAATGAGTGCCGCACTTGCTGAAAAAATAAGAGACCACAGGAAAAATCCGATTGTCATATCCACAGCGGAGTGGTCTCGCGCCCCTCGAATGCGCACCATTGCGATGGCCCAGAGGATGCCAGAACCCAGTCCCATCCAATCCCCGACGTTTTTTGGCATTGGAAACTGCACGCCCAGACCGAAAATTGTCAGCATTCCGACAATAGCCAATATCATGGCAATGATGCGAGTCACCGTAATCGCATCACCAAGGAATACGCGGGCGAGTAACGTCCCCCATACTGGCGTGAGGTAAAATAGCAACATGGCGCGCACAACCTCGGTGTAGACAATCGAAGTCGAATAGAGCAGGAGTGCGCCGCCAGAAACCATTGCCGTGACTTGAAGTTGGAATCCTCCTTTCTTGACGTGCCGCCACCGCCATAGGGTAACAGGGACAAGGCAGATCGTCGGGACCAGAAAGTAGACAGCCGTAATCCACAATCCATGCAATCCAGCATCTTCCAATGCCCGCAACGGAATCCAGAACAACCCCCAAACAGCACCTGCATAAAGACATGCAAGTTTGGCCCTGGATTCTAAGGAAGCGGTCAATCGAACACCGGCGCCAACACGCGGCAAAAGTACAGGGCGCTGCGCTTTTCACATTTCACGATTATTGCTCCGCTGTCTGACCGATTTTAATCGAAAACTAACTATTGGTAAAATTATTGTCAAAGAGTAAGTTGAAAGCCACAAACGACAGTTCGCGAGTACATCCATGACAGTCTCAACTGATGTAGCGAGTGGTCTCTTATGCCAAACATTCCGACTGGAAAAAGCCCGAATGGAATACGACTATATTATTGTGGGAGCGGGTTCGGCCGGTTGCGTTTTGGCTCATCGACTCACCGAAGACGCGGAAAACAAGGTTTTGCTACTGGAAGCAGGGCCGGAAGATAAAGCATTGTCCCTGAAAATGCCAGCAGCGGTGCTCACAAACCTGAACAGCACCAAGCATAATTGGGCCTTTCAGGGCGAGCCGGAACCCGAATTGAATGGGCGTCAGATTCAACATGATCGAGGCAAGACTATTGGAGGATCGTCGTCCATCAATGGGATGGTTTTTATCCGCGGTCACGCTTTGGACTTCGAGGGCTGGAGGCAGTCGGGCTGTACAGGCTGGGGATACGCTGATGTTCTGCCCTATTTTAAGAAAATGGAGAATTATGGCGGTGGCAGCGATACGTTTCGGGGTGATAGTGGCCCGCTTCATGTGCATCGCGCCGATCCGCAAGATCCAGTGACACTAGCGTTCCTTAAAGCGGGCGAAGAAGCAGGATACCCAGTAACCGATGACATCAGCGGTTTCGGTCAGGAAGGTTTCGGAGTCGCGGACCGAACAGTTCACAAGGGGAAACGCTGGAGCGCGGCACGCGCCTATCTCGACCCGGTGCGAGACCGATCAAATTTGACCGTTTTGCCGCAGGCCCATGTACAAAAACTGAAATTCGAAGGGTACCGGGCCATTGGAGTTGCCTTTAAGGATTGTAACGGCAAAACCAGCATTGCCCGAGCCCGCAAAGAAGTCATTCTAAGTGCCGGCGCGGTTTGTTCCCCACACATCCTGATGCTTTCTGGAATAGGTCCCGCCCACCACCTCGAGGATATGGGCATTAATGTGCTGAGGGATTTACCCGGAGTTGGCCAGAATCTGAACGATCACCCCGATTTCGTACTGAAATACAAATGCAAGTTACCCGTTTCCTTCTGGCCAAAAACCAAGCCGCTGGCCAAAGTTGCTGCTGGCTTGCAGTGGTTCCTGACAGGCAAGGGTATCGTGGCATCCAACCTATTTGAGGGCGTCGCCTGTGTGCGATCCGGGCCGGGAGTAGAATATCCCGACCTGCAGATCATTATTTCGCCAATCGCCGTCGACGATCAGACCTGGGAACCCCTCAAGCAACACGCATTTCAAATTCATGTCGGTTTGATGCGTGCCCATAGCCGGGGAAAAATTGAACTGCGTTCCATCGATCCTGCCGAACCTCCACGAATTCTGGTCAATTATCTGCAGGATGTCCGGGATCGCGACTTGATGCGAAAAGGCATTCAACTGGTTCGCGATCTCGTCAATCAGCCAGCATTTTCCCAGCTCAAGGGGGACGAAATATTCCCCGGCGATGAGGCGCAATCGGATACAGAGCTTGATCACTTGCTACGCGCCCACACAACCACACAATGGCACCTGTCTTGCACCGCTCGAATGGGCGATCAATCCGACAGAGGTGCCGTTGTCGATGCAAGCGGGCGGGTACATGGGGTAACTGGACTTCGGGTCGTTGACGCATCGATCATGCCAATGGTCACAAATGGAAACACGAATGCACCGACCATCATGATAGCCGAGAAACTGAGTAACGATATTCTGGGCCGAACTCCCTTACCCAGAATTGAATTGGAAACCTGGAGCAACCCAAATTACGAAACCTGCCAACGCTGACCGGATTTTGGATGAGGAAAACAGATGAATTGGATGGTCGCAATTGATCGGCACAAGTTTTCTGGTTTTGGCGATTTCTTATTGCAAATACACATCTGCATAGAATTGGCTGATGCTGTCTAGTCCCGTTTCTAGCCAATCCCAAGAATGTCTGAAAGGAGCAGTGTTCTCGATGAGTGGCAGCACTGGTCGCTGAGGAGCGAGTTGAGATTACTCGAGCTTTGTCGCTGTGCACGTTCAGGCAGTTGTTTGGGGTGCGCACGTCCAAGATTTGCCTGTAGTTCACCGAAACGCCGGACAAAGTGCCGGTGCGTCTGACCAAGCAGTCTGGGACCGCGCCCTAAGATCGGTAGCAACGTAGTGACCCTAAGGTATAGGGAAACTAACTTTATTATACTGACCAACTCAGCCCGGCTAATCGGCTACAGCTTGATCCGCAGCATCTTCATATGGGACGCGAGGAGCATCGAACGGCCAGGTTCCCATTCCATAGTTGAACATTAATGTAACTAGAGCACTTGCCAAGAAACCAAGGATAAAGCCAAAGAACAGGTTCCTCTGATTGGCCTTCCGTTCGCGAGCCTTGCGAGCCTTCTTGCGGTCTTCTGCTGTGCCTCCCGCAAACTGCACGTCCAAACCGCGGTAGAATTTGTCAAATTCGTTAAATAACTTCTTATACTCTTTGGACCTGTCGCGGTTTGATGCCGCTCCTTTGATAGCGTTTACTGCACCAAAGGAGACTGACTATGGGACTGAAACGGACAGACGAATTCCGCCAAGATGCGGTGCGCATCGCGCTGACCAGTGGGTTAACGCGAAAACAG
>JBDVOA010000019.1:0-113221 GCA_039969355.1 Paracoccaceae bacterium | reverse complement strand
AACCGGGCCGCACGCCGCACAGCAAACATGTCAATCTTGGGTGATCCCATTCGTGCATCAGCAAGACGTCGCAACGAATTGCCTATCTTTATCTCTTCACGCTCCTACCCTGAAACGAACATCGTCCTGCATTGAAGCTGTCTCGGAGAAGAACACCGGGTTCCAACATTTGGCCCGATGATGGCTCCCGCGCCCCCATTGTTCTTCAGCCAGCGACATCTACCATATAGGTCATTAACTTCTCTAATAAGTTGCTATTTTTTTCCGCTAACTCTACCAAGAGTTGCATGGAGGGGCTATGGCACTCATCTCAATTACGCTACTTAGTGCCTTCTGTACGCTGATGGCCGTAATAAGCGTGGTATTCTTCGACGTCCCAATGTTGTTAGTCTTACAGACTTACTTGGGATTCCTTGCAGTTTTGGTGTTCTTTGGAGTTATTGCATTGCTCATGCTGTCAATTGGATCATCGGAAAATCAATCCAGGACCCGAAGAATCCAATCATCGCGACCTACTGGCGGCCCATCCAGCAACAATGCAAAAGTTTGGTATACCCCACGGGAGACTTTCAATGGCTACTCGGGACTGATGACAGAATATCAGCAGTTAGGGCAAATTCAGAGCCCCGATGTAAAGTCTCGACGGTAGTCGTTGTTCAGGGCCTCGTTACCTGACGACCGATTCCGACCACTAAACGACCGGTCTCTGACCCATCCGTTTGAAACGATTTAAGTATCGGCGTTTAATGATCGGCTGCTTTCAGGACTCGGTCCAAACTTGTTCAATTGCGCTGACGGACCGATGCTGCCGTTGAAGATCATCTGCTGCCCTTGCAGTCTGGCCCGTCATACCAGTTCTTCATTGCAATTGCTTAAATAGGTGAGCCTATGAGGCAAGCAATTGACGCCTGTCTGCACACGGTCCATCGTCTGCGCATGACACAACTTGCCTCCGCCGACATCACCGCCGCCGCCGACCGCATCGCGGGCCATATCCGTCATACGCCCGTATTGCAGATAGAACCGGGCGCGTTTGACCTGCCCTACCCCATCACACTGAAACTGGAACACACGCAGGTCACAGGCTCCTTCAAGGTGAGGGGCGCATTCAACAATCTGCTCAGCCGCGATGTGCCCAACGCAGGCGTTGTCGCGGCCTCGGGCGGGAACCACGGGGCCGCCGTGGCCTATGCGGCAACCAAGCTGGGGCATAAGTCCGTGGTGTTCGTGCCACGCGCAATTGCCAAGGAAGAGAAGCTTCGCCGGATGCGCGAATTCGGGGCCGACGTCATCCTGACCGAAGGCAGCGTCGCCGACTGCATGGTGGAATATGCCGGGTATGCAGAGGCCAACGGCGCGCTGTCGGTCCACCCCTATGACACTGCTCCCACATTGGCGGGTCAGGCCACCGTCGCGTTGGAGATGGAGGAGCAGTCCGATGGGTTCGACACCATCTTGGTCGCCACTGGTGGCGGCGGGTTGATCGGTGGCATTGCCGCCTGGCTCGGCGACCGGGTGCGCGTCGTCTCGGTCGAAACCGAAGGTACCAACACTCTGGCCCGATCCCTAAGGGAAGGTCCGGATATCGATGTGGCCGCCTGCGGCATTTCCGCCGGCTCGCTTGGCGGACCGCGACTGGGCAAACTTTCCTACACTATCGTGAAGGAGAGGGTCACAGACACAATTGTATTGCCCGACACAGCCGTATTCGACGCCGCGAAAAAGCTGTGGGATGGTACCCGGCTCGTCGGTGAACCGGGTGCCGCGACCGCATTGGCGGCGCTGACATCGAGTGCCTACAGGCCGGGCAAGGATGAACGTATTGCTGTCCTTGTCTGCGGCGGAAATGCCGAACCCCATTGGTTTCTGGACTGACAAAGTAGGAAATCTCCAATTGTGGTTTTCCCGCCAAAAGGTACGTCGCAACAAAAGGAGCGTGATGCGACATAGTTAATCACCCTTTTGTCATAGGCGATTGATTTCCTCAGTATTGTTGCGGGCCGATTTTTCATTGTTTTACGCGGCTGGTTTCACGGCGAGGATTCCGCTGGCATTTTCGATGCTTTTCCTCTGAGGGATCGTATTAGCCGAACATGTTGATGTGATCCCAGGACATTGGAGAATGCTTGCCAATCAGGTGCGGCGCTGCGGCCAAGTCTGCAGGACAGCGCAACCTGTGAGGTTCATCATAACTTTCCGCGATCGCGTCTATACAAGGCTGGCTTCATTCGGACCGAAGTAAACGGGCTTACTAATTTCAGTTTTCTCACCTAGGACACCAACCTCGCCATCAGCGATCGGAAGTCAGAAGAGTATTCCTCCGAGATCGAAGAAAGGCATCCCGGCGCGTTACGCTCTCAATGGAGGCTGGATGACCCGGAACTCTGGAAAGTAGATGCTTTCGTGATTTCTTGGAAGCACGCAAATTCCTGCTCCCCCAAGCTACTAATACGTGCCTCGCTTCATTGCCTGAGGTGAACCGGCCGACAAGACTTGACAATCGTGTTCTACTGGGAGGGACTTCCAGCGGAGAAGAAGCGCAAGCATTGAAAGAGCTAAATGACTGGCTAGTGGAGCAAGGATTTACTCGTGGCGAGATGGGGTGGGACTTCGTGGACCCGGACACGGGTGAGCAGCGAGTGACCCTTGATCTGGTTTGGCCCGATGGAGTTCAATCCGAGATGACCTTGCCTGTCGCAGTGCTGTTTGATGAAAGTGACGAGGTGCTTTCAGTGGCAAGTTCAGCAGGATTTCGATGCTTCACTTCCGCAGTCGGAGCCAAGAATTATATAAAAGATCTGAACACGTTGGACGACAACATTGCTGCAGAGTAGTTCCCTGCCTTGCAACCTCGTAGGGCGTAAAGCTAACATCGTATGATAGAAAAACCGGAAACTTTGGTGCTTATTGGGAATGCTTGATGACACCTTTGTTTCTGAAGTAGAGGAATAAGTGATGACCCGGAGCGCACAAAGTAAGTCTATCCAGCACACTTTTTCCGCTTTTAGCGTCCTTTAAGTGGTATGTTATCTGAACCAACTTTGTCCCAGGCCGCCGAAAACGCCCTGACCCAAATACGCGCGCATGCAGATTCAGAACGTGCAACCGGCGCTGACGCATATCACAAGATTGATCGTATCTATCTGGGTGTTTCCAATCCTGTGCTGAACGATTTGACCAAAACCTGGCGACAATCTCTGGATGTGCCAACTCGGGTGGAAGTGGCCACAGAGCTTTGGGAAACCAATATCTACGAGGCGCGTCTGGCCGCGGCCAAGTTACTGACGCAGGCCCGCATCCGTCCGGATGACGACGTCTGGGCATTGATCGCTAGTTGGGTTTCGGATTTCGACAGCTGGGCAATCGCGGATCACGCTTGCATGGCGGGCCAAAAACGCCTGATCGCGGATCCCGACCGGGTGGAAGAGGTCGCTCGGTGGACTACGTCCAACCATCTGTGGACCAAACGCGCAGCACTGGTGATCACTCTCCCGTGGGCTAAACAGAATCATCCCAAACCGAAAGATACCAAAATCCGGGAGCAGGTTCTTGGATGGGCCGCATCATACGTATCGGATCGCGCGTGGTTTATCCAAAAAGCAATCGGCTGGTGGCTGCGCGATCTTAGCAAGCGTGACCCTGATCGCGTGCGCGCCTTCCTTAGCCACCATAGTGAACAGATGAAGCCCTTTGCACGAAAAGAAGCGGCCAAATATCTTTAGACGCCCTGCAAATTGCCTAAAACGTCATACCCGCATGTATCATGATACCCACTACCATCAGGAAATTCATCACGGCACTGAGGCCGTTGCCAAAATAGATCGCCTTTTTCCGCGTCACCAGACCGTAAACGAACCACAAAACCGACAGCCCGAAATACATTGCCCAGGTCAGCAGGGACTGACCGCTCGCGTGATGACTGTGTGTCAGGTAAAGCTTGACGAGTTGAGGAAGCGTCGCAAATGGTCCCACAATGCCGATGATGATCATGGCGCCTTCGTAACGCTCGACCCATTCCGGAGTGCGAAGTGCATTGAAGATTTTTGATATCATCGCGTGGACCCCTGTCTTCTTGCGCCGTTTATTAACAAATTACGCGAAAGTCGCAATCTGAAGTCAGACCCTGCACTTTGATGGCCAACTATCATGCCTCCCCCTCTTGTCGCCACGCCTGCTGGCCTTTACCTATGACCACATGAATGCACCTTTGATTGACCCATTTGCGCGCGCCATCACCTACCTTCGGGTATCGGTGACAGACCGGTGCGATTTCCGCTGCGTTTATTGCATGTCGGAAAACATGACGTTCTTGCCCAAGAAGGATCTGCTCACGCTGGAAGAGCTAGACCGCATGTGCAGCACATTTGTGGGGCTTGGCGTGCAAAAATTACGCATTACGGGTGGGGAACCTCTGGTGCGCCGGGATATCATGACGTTTTTTCGCTCTATGACCCGCCACTTGGAAAGTGGTGCGCTGAACGAACTAACGCTGACCACAAACGGCTCTCAGCTGGAACGTTTCGCACAGGACCTGTTTGATGCAGGGGTGCGGCGGGTCAATGTCTCGCTTGATACGCTGGATGAACAGAAATTTTCTAACGTCACCCGCTGGGGTCGATTGCCACAAGTGATGCGCGGCATAGATGCAGCGCAAAAGGCGGGACTACGCGTCAAGATTAATGCCGTTGCATTGAAAGGTTTCAATGAGCCTGAACTGCCGACGATGACTGAATGGTGCGCCAGCCGCGACATTGATCTGACATGGATCGAAGTCATGCCGATGGGTGATATTGGCAATGAGGATCGTCTGGATCAATATTGGTCGCTGAAAAACGTACGGGCCGAATATGCCAAGCACTACACCGTGACCGATCTGGCCGAGCGTACGGGCGGGCCAGCGCGATATGTGCGGCTAGAGGAAACCGGGCAAAAAATCGGCTTTATCACACCTTTGTCTCATAATTTTTGCGAAAGCTGCAATCGTGTACGCCTGACGTGCACGGGTGAGCTTTACCTTTGTCTTGGTCAGGAAGATATGGCAGATTTGCGTGCGCCAATGCGTCAGAATCCTGACAGTGACGTGCCCTTGCAGGAAGCGATCCGTGCCGCAATTGAGCTCAAGCCGAAAGGCCATGATTTTGATTATTCACGGCAAAAACCGGATGGCCAGATGCCCCGCCACATGAGCCACACAGGCGGCTGATGCCCGAAGCAGAAAAGACGGGGCTTTACCGAGGCTATGGCTGGGTTACGCGACTTGTCTTGCCGCTCGCGTATCGGCGAGTCTCTCGGAAGTTGGCACAGTCTGGTGTCCCGGACGCGCGCATTCGCGAACGGTTAGGTCACGCTACCCAATCCAAACCAGATGGATATCTGGTTTGGTTTCATGCTGCAAGTGTCGGCGAAAGCCTGTCGGTGCTTTCGCTGATCGAGAGGCTCGGCATATTGCGGCCCGATTTAGCGTTTCTGATCACTTCCGGAACGGCGACGTCAGCACAGTTGATCGAACAACGGATGCCGCCACGCTGCCGTCATCAATTCGCACCGCTTGACGCCGCCGCACCCCTCGACCGGTTTCTGCGTCATTGGCAACCCAAGGCAGCCATCATTGTTGAGAGCGAGCTGTGGCCTCAGACGCTGGTGCGAACATATGAAACGGGCGCACGACTGGCTCTGGTAAACGCCCGGTTGTCCCGAAAATCGCTGGACGGCTGGTCACGCAGACCCAAAACCGCCAAAGCCCTGCTCGATCTTTTTTCAGTTATCATGACGCAGAATTCGAAGATGGCAGATGCGCTGATTACGCTGGGGGCCGACCCTGATCGGGTCAAACCCGGCGCCAACCTCAAGGCAACATCGGCGCCATTGCCAGTCGATACCAAACTTGTTGCGGAAATGCGCGCCGATCTGGGCCCGCGGACAGTCTGGGTTGCAGCGTCGACCCATCTCGGTGAAGAAGAAACTGTGCTGGCCGCTCATCAGGAATTGTTGGAAACCGACTCGGACCTGTGCCTGATCTTAGCGCCGCGTCATCCCGAACGTGGTTCGGAAATCGAGGCGATGATCATAGCGATGGGGCTAAGCGTTGCCTGCCGTAGCAAAGGTGGCCTGCCCGGCACTGCGCAGGTCTACCTCGCAGACACGTTGGGGGAATTGGGCTCCTGGTATGCGCTTGCTCCTTTTGTTTTTCTGGGTGGTTCGCTCTTGCCCATTGGGGGACACAACCCCTACGAAGTTGCTCAGGTGGGTGTCCCGGTTCTGAGCGGATCCCATGTTACAAACTTTGCTGAGACTTTTGCGGATCTGGGTAAGTTTGGCGGTTGGCAAACTGTATCAGCAGCCACTGATCTGTCGCAGCACGCAAAACTTTGGCTTGACGATGCAGCGGCGCTAAAACGCGCGTGCGACGGTGCGCGCGCATTCATGTCAGCCCAACAACAGGGGCTCGAAAATATCGCGCAGACCTTGCTTGATGCACTTCTGCCAAAGGATTGATAATGCCCGCTTCCGCCAAGTCTGATCTTAAGACCACTGATGTGATTGCGCCAAATTTCAAAAGGCGCTTGTCTGGCGTAACCGCGACAATTGTTCGGCTGGTTCCATTGCAGGCGCAGCAGATCGCGATTGCAGCGACCGGCCCGGTACTTCCCGATCTCGTCCCGCAGGTGCCCCTTCGTCAGTTGCCTTTTATGTCTCGCAAAGGACCCGGCCCCAGTGGTTTTCGGGTTTGGCACGCGCGCCGCAATGTCGAGATGATCGCAGGTCTGGTTCTGAAATACCTGCTGGGCAAGCGACTGAAGCTGGTCTTCACCTCAGCCTCGCAACGCCAACAAAGCAAACTGACACGTTGGCTGATCCGCCGCATGGATGCCGTTGTCGCAACTTCCGGCAATACAGCGGCCTACCTCGAGAATACCGCACAGGTAATTATGCACGGGATTGATCTAAATAGTTTTACCCCTCCAGACGACAAAAATGCATTGCGTCAGACGATGGGCTTGCCTGAACAGGGTCTGCTAATTGGTTGCTATGGGCGGATCCGGGCGCAAAAAGGAACGGATGCATTTGTGCACGCTATGCTGCAGGTGTGTAGTGACCAACCGAATGTAACTGCGCTTGTCATGGGGCGAGCTACCGAAAAATATCAGGCTTTTGAGGCTGATCTGCGTAAACAAGTTGCGCGCGCTGGCCTGTCCGAGCGTATCCTGTTCAAACCCGAAGTGCCGACCGAAGCAATGGCAGATTGGTATCGGGTGCTTGACCTTTATATCGCCCCGCAGCGCTGGGAAGGCTTCGGTCTGACCCCAATAGAAGCGATGGCCTGTGCATGCCCGGTCATCGCCACCCGCGTTGGCGCCTTTGAGGAGCTGATCTTAGAAGGTCAGACAGGTGCTCTGATCGATCCTGGCGATATCGATGGGATGGCCAGCGCCACAAACACCATTTTGAGCGACCCTAAAAAGCTAGCCAACTGGTCTATCACGGCCCGCAGCCATGTCGTCGATAATTTCTCAATCGAATCCGAGGCCAACGCATTGGTGTCGCTTTATCGCGGCCTTTTGCAACCGCCATAAGGCGCGAGCCAGACCACCTTATGCTGCCGGCATGCGCTGCTCGACGATTTCGGCCCACCAACTGCACCCGGCAGGAATGGCTTCATCGTTAAAGTTATACTCTGGATGGTGCACCGCGGCGGTGTCTCCGTTTCCAACAAGGATGTAGGCACCAGGGCGTTCTAACAGGAAATACGCGAAATCCTCTCCGCCCATCACCAAAGGAGCATCGGCGCAGCTGCCTGATACGGATTTGGCAACCTCGGCTGCAAATTCGGTCTGTTCCGGTGTATTTGTCATCACCGGATAGCCGCGATGGTAAGTAACATTTGCCGTGCCACCAAATGTCGCCGCCGTGCCTGTGGCGATGGCCGTCAAACGCGATTCGGCCAGTTTGCGCATGTCCTTGGTCATCGTGCGTACTGTGCCTTTGATGTGCACACGTTGTGGAATCACGTTGAAGGCATTGGACGAGGTTTCAAATGACGTGGCAGACACAACGACCTGATCTGTCGGGTCCGCATTCCTGCTGGCAATCGTCTGCAAAGCCAAAACAATGTGGCTGGCAATAACTGTCGTATCTACAGTTTCGTGCGGCTTGGCGGCGTGCCCGCCGAGACCCTCAATCGCGATTTCAAACTGATCTGTCGCTGCGAAAAACGCACCGGGCCGGATTGCAAAGCTCCCGACCGGCTGGCCAGGCCAGTTGTGCATTCCATAGACTTCCTGAATGCCCCAGCGGCCAATAATGCCATCTTGGCACATCTCACGGCCTCCGCCGCCTCCCTCTTCCGCGGGCTGAAAGATCACAACGACTTTGCCATCGAAATTGCGGGTTTCAGCCAGATATTTGGCTGCGCCGAGCAACATAGCAGTGTGCCCGTCATGGCCGCAGGCATGCATTGCGTTCGGCGTTTTTGAGGCATAATCCAACCCGGTTTGTTCGTGGATTGGCAAAGCATCCATATCCGCGCGCAGGCCTATGACGCCGCCATTTCTGTCGCTTTTGCCATTTATGATTCCGACAACGCCGGTCCGGCCAATACCCGTCACTACCTCGTCACAGCCGAATTCTTTCAGCTTTTCGGCGACCAAGGCGCTTGTACGATGCGTATCGAACAGGATTTCCGGGTGCTCATGGATATCACGACGCCATGCGGTGATTTCATCCTGCATTTCTGCGAGGCGGTTTTTGACTGGCATGTGCCGGTTCTCCTTTTGGGACGTCGTCACCCTCAGCTGGCGGGCATTCGTGTTTCAACCATTTCGGCGAACCAACTGCAACCGGCGGGGATCACATCATCGTTAAAGTTGTACTCTGGGTGATGGACGGTTGCCCCGTCCCCGTTGCCCAGGAAAATATAGGCCCCCGGTCGCTCATTCAGCATGAACGAAAAATCTTCCGCCGCCATAATCTGTGGTGCATCCTCGTCTACTTTACCTGCAACTGAACGAGCCACGTCGGCGGCATATCTGGTGTTCTCCTCCGCATTGACCGTGACCGGATAGCCATTTTTGTAGTCGACAGTCGCTGTACAGCCATAAGCTTCGGCTGTTGCATTTGCGATCTGATGCACGCGTTCCTGCACTTGCATACGCACCGTTTCGTCTAAGGCACGTACCGTTCCGCCCATTCGAACCGATTGCGGAATGACGTTGGTCGCCTCGGTATCGCTGTGCACCGAACAGACCGAAACAACCACATGCCCTAAGGGATCAACGTTGCGGCTGGCGATGGATTGCAAGGCGATCAGCACATGCGCCGCCGCGAGGTTGGGATCAATCGCCTCGTGCGGTGCCGCCGCGTGGCCGCCCTGCCCCGTGACGGTTACAAAGAATTCATCCGCCGATGCCATCACTGCACCGGGACGGATCAAAAAATCGCCCGCCGTTACGCCGGGCTCGTTGTGCATTCCGTAGACTTCTTGAATATTCCAGCGCTCCATCAGTCCGTCGTTAACCATCTCGCGCCCTCCTCCGCCGCCTTCTTCAGCGGGCTGAAAGATCAGGACAACTGTTCCGTCAAAGTTGCGGGTCTCGGCCAGATACTTGGCCGCGCCCAGTAACATGGCCGTGTGCCCGTCATGGCCACAAGCATGCATCATTCCCGGTACCTTGCTCGCATATTCCAACCCCGTTGCCTCAAGGATTGGCAGTGCGTCCATATCAGCGCGCAAGCCAACGACACGGCCCAAAGTATCAGACTTGCCTTTGATCACCCCGACAACCCCGGTTTGCCCTATACCAGTTGTAATTTCATCAATTCCAAAAGAGCGGAGCTTTTCTTCTACAAAGGCTGCGGTTTCGTGGACTTCAAATTGCAATTCTGGATTTTCATGCAGATGTCTGCGCCACCCGGTAATTTCAGCATGCATTTCGGCAAGACGGTTCTTAATGGGCATTTCTAATCCTCAAAATTTAGGTGTTGTAATAATCGTTCCATAAAATTCAGACCGGCGTTGAATTGTTCCACCGTAACAAATTCATTTGGCTGGTGTGCTTGTGCAATATCTCCGGGGCCACAGATGACGGCAGAATAGCCGGCTTCCTGAAATTGACCCGCTTCGGTGCCGTAGCTCACGACATGACCTGCATTGTCGCCAGTGAGTGAGCGTACAAGTGCTTCGGCTTCACCCTGCTCTTCCGGCTTGAGTCCCGGAACTATAAAACTCTCCTTAATGTCTATCCGGCTATCGGGGTGCACTGCCCGCATTTCGGCCTCGACTTCCCGAACGCGGGTTAGATAACGCGCACGCCAATCTTCCAGCCTCTCGCCGGCGACCGATCTGAAGTCCAGCTCAAACCTGCATTCCTTAGCCGTGATGTTATGCGCGGTACCACCTGCAATCATTCCGACATGCGCCGTCGTAAAAGGTGGATCGAACATCGCGGCCAGATCGCTGGGTGCTTTGGCCATATTGGCAGCGTTTACCTCATTGGCCCACTCAATGAGCTTGGCCCCGGCCATGATCGCATTTACGCCTGTGTGCATGATTGAAGAATGCACTTCGAATCCAATAACATGGGTGTCGAACCCCTGGCTGCCCTTGTGGCCAGTCACGGCCTTCATCATTGAAGGTTCGCCAACGATCACCGCGGAACCTTTGGGCAAGATTGGCTGTATCGCCGCGATCATTGGTGGTGCGCCTGTGCATCCGACCTCTTCATCAAAGCTCAGTGCCAGCTGAAGGGGGCGTTTTACGCCTCGATGGTGCGCCTCGACCAAAGTCCAGATGGCCAGCGCATCAAATCCTTTCATATCGCACGTGCCGCGCCCGTAGTATTTTCCGTCCTTTTCGACAACTTCGAAAGGGTCTGTATCCCAAGGCTGCCCATCAATCGGAACAACATCGGTATGACCTGACAGAACAATCGCGCCCTCAACAAAAGGGCCGACATGCGCAAAAAGTGCGGCCTTGTGCGGCTGATCCGGATCGGGCCAGCGATGTGCCTCAATGCCGTGCATCGCCAAATATTCATCAACCCAGTCAATCAGCGGCAGGTTGGTGTCCCGACTCACAGTCGGAAAAGACACCAGTTTAATCATGATGTCCTTGGCGCTTAGTCTGGCTGGCATATGTCGGTCCTTAGTATCCGCTTTCGCTGGTCAGTACGAAATGACCCGGTTCCACTTCAGCGTATGCTGATGGTTCGGGGTCGTATCCGATGGGATGTATCGGCGATGGGATTGGTTTGAAATTGAGGTCGCGCTCGTCCTTGCGTTTGCGCGGATCGGCAATTGGCACGGCTTTCATCAGGGCTTGCGTATAGGCATGCTGAGGGTTTTCGAACACACGACTGCGCGGACCAAGTTCCACGATCCGCCCCAGATACATCACTCCCACGTGATGGCTAACTCGTTCGACCACAGCCATGTCGTGGCTAATAAACAGGAATGATAACCCAAGTTCCGATTGCAGTTCCATCATCAGGTTCAACACTTGCGCCTGAACTGACACGTCCAGCGCTGACACCGCTTCATCTGCGATGATCAGTTTCGGATTGAGGGCAAGTGCGCGGGCGATGGCAACACGCTGTCGCTGTCCGCCCGAAAGTTCATGCGGATATCGGCGCATGAAACTGCGCGGAAGTTCAACGCGATCAAACAGCATTTCCACGCGCTTCTGAAGGTCCGTGCCGGTGTGGGTACCATAGTTCCACATAGGTTCCGCCACCTGATCCGAAAGCTGCATTTGCGGATTGAGCGATGCGAATGGGTCCTGAAACACCATCTGCATATCCAGCCGCGCCTCTCGCAGTTCTGATTGGCCCAGTTTCATGATGTTGACGCCACCAACATCCACTTCGCCCGCCATGGGTTCCACAAGACGTAGAATGGATCGGCCAGCCGTCGATTTCCCACACCCGGATTCGCCAACAAGGCTAAGCGTCTGCCCACGGTTGATGGAAAACGACACATCTTCTACCGCGTGCACGTAGGCGACAGTTTGGCGAAAAAATCCACCCTTGACGGCAAACCGCGTCGTCAGATTTTTTACTGTCAAAAGCACATCATCCGTACCTTTGATCGGTGACAGGTCCTGATCATCGCGTCCCAAAAGCTTCATAGGTGATGGTACCTGAGTACCCGTCATTTCCCCGAGCTTGGGAACTGCCGCCAAAAGCGCCTTTGTGTAGGCATGTTGCGGATTTTCAAAAATCTCCTGAACAGTGCCTTCTTCTACCTTGTTGCCCCGGAACATTACGACAACCCGGTCGGCCATTTGGGCCACAACAGCCATGTCATGCGTGATGAACATCACCGCCGTGCCGGTTTCGCGTTTCAGGCGATCCATAAGCGCGAGAATTTCGGCCTGAATGGTGACATCCAACGCGGTCGTTGGTTCGTCTGCAATCAACAGTCGCGGCTCGCATGCAAGGGCCATAGCAATCACAACACGCTGACGCATGCCACCCGAGAGTTCGTGCGGATATTGTTCGAGCCGTCTTTCTGGTTCAGGGATGCGCACCTGCCGTAACAATTCCAGAGCGCGTTTCTCAGCCTGATCTTTTGTCATCCCCATGTGCAGGCGCAAGCCTTCAGTTAGCTGGCGTCCGACTGTAAACACCGGGTTCAACGCCGTCATAGGCTCCTGAAAAATCATCCCGATTTCATTGCCCCGGATGTGGCGCATCAGGTCTGGACCGGAGTCAGCCAGATTGAGCAAACCACCTTCTTTGCGATCAAACAGCATTTTGCCGTTTGCTATCGTGCCACCCCCATATTCAACCAAACGCATCAGCGACAATGATGTTACCGACTTGCCAGATCCGGATTCCCCAACCACGCAAACTGTTTCCCCTGAGTTGATGTCAAAAGAGACGTCTTTTACGCCAACGACGGGGCCGTCTTTTGTCTGAAATGTAACCTGAAGGCCTTTAATCTGCGCGATTGGCTGGTCAAGCACGGCGAACACTCCCGGATTGCCTAAGGCTTGAACGCTAAAGCCACTGCGTGTGAGATGTCAAACCCGCACCTCGAGAATAACACAGGCAAAGCTTGCATTTTTTTCAAACTCTGTTTCGATAGGATCATTCCACTGGGGGAACAGAGTGCCCGGAGCATTCGTGTGTGAAATTATTTTGGTAAAAACAGCTTAATCCCGGCGGCCAGCTAAACGCGCGTGCTTTGTAACGTGCTAGAATAACGAGACACATATGTGTCCAACAAGGAGTATGACATGAAACTAAGAACGCTATTGATGGGCGCAATCGCCTCTACGGCGCTGGCGCCTGCCGCAATGGCCGAGCGCGGCTCGGACGGTGAAGTCAAGATTATCTATTGGCAAGCACCTTCAATTTTGAATCCCTACCTGTCCAGCGGAACAAAGGACATCGAATCAGCTTCGCTGGTGATCGAACCGCTTGGTCGCTACGATCAAAATGGCGATCTTGTTCCGTATCTGGCGGAAGAAATTCCAACTATTGAAAACGGTGGTGTAAGTGCTGACCTTACGACCATTACCTGGAAGCTTAAATCCGGCTTGCTTTGGTCCGATGGATCACCCGTCACTTCTGCAGATGTCAAGTTCACGGCAGATTACTGTATGAACCCGGAAGGCGGATGTTCGCAACTCGCGAAATTTGAAGGTGTTTCATCTGTCGACGTGGTTGATGATTTGACCGTCAAAGTGACTTTTGGCGAGGCAAAACCAAACCCATACGGCCCTTTTATGGGTGGGCAATCTCCTATCATTCAAGCGGCGCAATTTGCTGATTGTACCGGTGCCAAGGCGCCAGAGTGTACAGACGCCAACTTTGGTCCGATTGGAACGGGTCCCTTTGTAGTCACCGATTTCCGGCCGAATGATGTAATCCAGATGGAAGCCAACCAGAACTACCGCGATCCGGCCAAGCCTGCGTTTGCGAACCTGACGTTTAAAGGCGGCGGTGATGCAACGGCTGCAGGTCGTGCGGTTATGGAAACTGGTGAATTCGACTATGGCTGGAACTTGCAACTTGCGCCTGACGTTCTGGCCAAGATGGCTGAAGGCGGCAAAGGTGTCCCGATCGCGGCTTTCGGTACACTGGTCGAACGGATCGAGATGAATATGACGAATCCGTCGCCTGATCTGCCCGAAGGTGAGCGTGCAACAGCTAAGCATCCGCACCCGTTCCTAACCGATGTGAGAGTCCGCAAGGCCCTTTCGATGGCGATTGACCGCGAACTGCTGGTTGAAATTGGGTATGGTCAGGCTGGTCGCCCGACCTGTAATCTCGTGCCAGCGCCAGCGCTATACGCTTCTGATAACACTGAATGCCTGACGCAGGACATTGCCGGAGCCAATGCGCTGCTGGATGAGGCGGGCTGGGTTGCGGGATCTGATGGTGTGCGCGAAAAAGATGGTGTGCGGCTTTCGATGCTTTACCAGACCTCAACCAACGCGGTGCGCCAGGACTTCCAGGCGCTGATCAAGCAGTGGTGGGACGAGATCGGTGTTGAAACCGAACTGCGCAACCTTGATGCGTCGGTCTATTTCGGAGGTGATCCTGGTTCGCCCGATACATTCCAGCGTTTTTATGCAGACGTTGAAATGTACGCCAACAACTTTGATGGCACTGATCCGGAAAGCTATCTGGCCCAGCACACCTGCGACAAGGCGCCCAAGCCGGAATCGCAGTGGCAGGGTGAAAACATCAACCGCTATTGCGACGCGGAATACGACAAGCTGGTTGCGGAACTGGGCCGCACAGGCGAGTTGAGCAAACGTGGTGAAATCGGCAAGAAACTGAATGACATGCTGACAAAAGACAGCTACGTCATTGTTCCGCTGGTTGATCGCGGTCGTGTCTCGGCCCACGCAACAAGCCTTGGCGGCGTTATCCTGAATACCTGGGACAGCGAGCTGTGGAATGTCGCAGACTGGTACCGGATCAAGTAATGAACTTTTACGTCAGGCGGAATCAATCCCGCCTGACGTTGCTACTCCGCCGGACCATGTGGATTTCGCCCCGCACCAGCCTGGCCAACAAAAACAAGACTGACCTGTAAAGGCGCCCCTTTATGTTGACCTTCACAATTCGACGACTGGTCTTCGCGGTCCCGACACTGATATTAATCAGCCTTGCCATCTTCATGCTGCTGCAACTCGCCCCTGGCGATCCGATGGCACAAGTGCCATTGACGGTTCCGCCAGAAGTCAAACAGAAGATGCGCGAAGCACTTGGCATGGGGCAGCCGATTTACATCCAATATATCAAATGGATGGTTCAATTTTTCTGGATCGAGCCTCAGGTGCTGATCGATCACTTTTTCAATACTGACTTTTCTGAAGGTAAACAGCGAGTTATCAGCTGGCAGACCCGTAGCCCGGTGATGGACATCGTAGCGCAACGGATGCCACAGACGCTGTGGGTTGTCGGAATGTCTTACATCGTTGGTATCCTGATAGCTTTGCCAATTGGAATTTACTCGGCTTACAAACAGTATTCTGTATTTGATCAGGCCGGTACATTTGTCTCAATGATCGGATTTTCCGTTCCACCGTTCTTTTCGGGTGTATTGGTAATCGTGATCTTTTCCGTCAATTTGGGCTGGTTTCCCTCGATTTACGATACTACGCATGTCGTCACGGACTGGGACAGTTTTGTTGTCCAGCTACAGCAGATGATCATGCCAGTGATGGTTCTTGCCCTGCAAACTACCGCGCAAATCAGCCGCTACATGCGCTCGGCCATGCTCGACAACCTCAATCAGGACTATGTACGCACAGCCCGCGCTAAGGGCCTGAGCGAGAGCGTCGTCGTAATGGTGCACGTTCTGCGCAATTCACTGATCCCGGTCGTAACCGTAATCGCCCTTGGCATACCTGCAATCTTCGGCGGCGCGATCATCACCGAAAATGTGTTCAAGGTGAATGGTATCGGACAGCTCTTGCTGACAGCACTTTTTGCCAATGATCTGCCCATGGTCATGACACTGACTTTCATCTTTGCCATCCTGATTGTCGTCTTCAACCTGATCGCAGATGTGCTCTACGGCATTCTTGATCCGAGGATCCGCTATGACTGAGCCTGCTCCAGCAACACCCATCGGCGCACTCCAAGACGCGGAGCCTGCCACAGCTCCACGTAGCCAGTGGAAGGACGTGTGGGAACAATTCAGACGGCACAAGGGTGCTGTTCTGGGGATGGGGTTTCTGATCTTCATCACATTGGCGGTATTGATCGGGCCTCTGATTTGGACCGTTGATCCGCAAAAGCTCGACATACGCAACAAGGATCTGCGCCCGCTTTACACACTGTTGTGGGATGGCGATGCCAAAACAGCGTGGAACCGCCCCTTTGGCACTGACAATCTTGGCCGCGACGGGTTGGCCAACATGATGGCGGGCGGGCAAGCGTCAATGGCTGTCGGGTGGAGCGCGATGTTGCTATCGCTGATTATTGGCACTGCAATCGGCGTTGTTGCTGGCTATTTCCGCCGCCTTGATGGCGTGCTGATGCGCTTTACCGATCTGGTCCTGTCACTGCCGATCCTGCCTTTGTTACTGGTGGCCGTGACCCTGTTTCGCCAACCCTTGCGCGCGGCATTTGGGCCCGAAACGGGTATGTTCATATTGATTGTCGGCGTCATTGGCATAACGTCGTGGATGCAGACCGCCCGTATTGTGCGTGGTGAGATCCTTGCGCTTAAAGAACGCGAGTTCATATTGGCTGCACGCTCAATAGGGACATCCTCGTCCAAGATGATAACCCGGCATTTGCTGCCCAATATCGTGTCCCCCATCATGGTGTCAGCGACATTGGGTCTGGCCACAGCCATCATTACCGAAAGCGCCCTGTCTTTTCTGGGCGTCGGCTTTCCCTCGGACTTTCCCACATGGGGCAAAATGCTGTCGGATTCCGTACCAAGGATGGAGCAGTTCCCTGAACGTGTGATGCTGCCCGGGTTGGCGATTTCGCTCACCGTGCTGAGTGTCAACTATATCGGGGATGGCCTGCGCGATGCGCTTGACCCACGCATTCGCGGGCGCTGATCCTACTCCATCCGCGCGCGAATGCGGCGGATCAGATACCAGACCACAGCGATCACTGGCAATGTGGCGTAGGCCGTGAGTTCGTTTTTGCCGAGGCCCATTGCCCCGGCAAGCGGATACAAAAGATAGGCCGCCAGCGACACTGCATAATAGCTGATCGCAACGACGGACAATCCTTCGACCGTGCGCTGAAGGCGCAATTGCATGTCGGCGCGGTTGTCCATGCTTTCCAGCACCAACTGGTTTTGCGCACTGCGATCAACATCCACTCTTGTCCGCAACAGATTACCCGCTCTGATTGACCGGTCAGCCATCGCTTCCAGCTGCCGCTCCGCTGAGCTAACTGTGCGCATTGCCGGCGCAAAGCGGCGCAACATGAACTCTCCCAAGGTCTGGCGCCCCATGAAGCGCGCCTCGCGCAACACTTCGATGCGTTGGTTTACGATTGTCTCGTAGGCGCCTGTTGCGCCAAACCGAAACGATGACTGTGCCGCCAGCGTTTCCAATTCAGCGGATATTGCTAACAGTTCAGACAGCGTCTGCTCTGCAGGTGAAGTCTGTTGGCTCATGTCTCCCATCAGGTTGGTCAGGTTGGAGTCCAGTTCTCCCAAAAGAGGGGAAAGCGTGCGCGCGCGTGAAAACCCGAACATAGACATGGACTTATAAATTTCGATCTCACACAACCTCTGCACCACACGTCCCACGCGGCGGTCGCTCACGTCAGGTGCGACAAACACCGCAAATCGCTGATGACCTGCCGGATCAATCCTGAAATCGCCCGCCACAATCGCCTCATCGTCGACCACACTTGCAACTGCGACGCTTTCGGGTACGAACCAATCGGACAGATGGCGCGAAATCGCGATGTCATCAGGTCGCAGGTCAATCCGTATCATCGCAGAAGTAACTCGTTGCCCGGGGGCCTGCTCCAACCAGTCTTCAGGAAACACTTCAAATTCGGTCGGATCAAAGGGCCGCTTGCTTACGCCGTCAATTATGACGGTATAAGTCACGAATTCCGTGTGTTGTTCCCATTTGAGCGTGTGCCGCCCAATTTCACCAAAATAATGGGTGGCACCGGGTTGTGGATGCGGCGCGCCATGCCGGTCCAGCAGCGCCATAAGATGCGCTAGATCTTGCGACCGGTCACGGTTCGCCGCATCTGTAGGTTGTTTGACGGCCAGAAAAACCGCCGTGCAAGGCGCTGCCATGGACGGGAATGGCCGGGCGTGCAACTCGTTAGCCAGCGCATAACGCAATGGATGGTCTTGGATGGGTGGCATTGGGAGCGATCCATGAACATTTTTCGCCTTCATATACGGCAAAAAGAGCGTTGGAAAGAAATTTGTTCTTTATCAATATGTTAACTGAATACCGTTGTATGCAAACCGCTCGACCGTTGGACAGGAAGACCCATCAGTTACCCTCTTTGGAGGTGAAGTTTCGCTAACCTCCCGAATGCATAGCGTCTGAAATCGTACCTACGGATCAGCGTCAAAACACTGGCGTCTTTTCTATCAATCCAAAAACGAACGCGACATTTGTTCTACTGGGTCAATCAGAATGCCAACCATCCCACTCCCTGATCTTGCTCATTCGTTTGAAAGGGCCGGCACAGCTGGCAAGCTAAAGAATATCTTTAGGTGTTTCTAAGAGCAAAAGGTTGAGGTAGCGTTGGGCAAAAGGCTGGTGAAATGACGACCGATCCGAAAAAGACCAAAAAAGCGATTAAAGGTGACTCTGCCAAAAGCACAGGAACAAAAAAACGGCGACAATCTAAAGAAAAGGTACGAAAGATTTTCCTTAGCCGGTTGCCCAAAGGCAAGATCGCGGTTGAAATTGGTGTATGGCAGGGCGATTTTTCTGGAACTATCCTTGAATATATTGAACCCGATAAGCTGTATCTGATTGATCCGTGGGAAAATGTAACGGATGGCAGCCACACCGAAGCCTTCGTAGGGCGCACGGAGAACAGCAAGATGGAGAGAATATTTAAGAAGGTCCAGAAACGATATGAAGATGAGATCGAGGATGGTCAGGTCGAAATAGTTCGCGACTGGTCTGTAAGCGCCTTGGAAAAATTCAAGAGAAACAGCATTGATTTCGCATACGTGGACGGAGATCACTCTTATGAAGGCGTTCAGGCCGATCTAGAGGCGTTGTTCCCAAAAATGGCCCTTGGCGGTATTATGGCGTTTGATGACTATCATCGTCGCGGCTGGTGGGGAGACGGGGTTATTCGGGCCATCAATGAGTTCCTGGGCCAGTATCCAGATCAGATGCGTGTGCGAACTGTTGCGGGTGCACAAATTGCTATCGAAAAACTTAAACCGATGGACAAGAAATAGCCGGAAAATGGCGCCGTCAGGATGATGGTTTCGCACCGTAGGAGTTCGGGTTTCTCTTATGTTGTTTGTTGTCGGAACAAGGCGTCTCAAAACATAAACCCATCAGGAATTTAAACTCCCTACCCGTCCGATCATCGGTTTCGGTTAGTCCGTTGGGCTAGCCCAATCTACGGCTTCTTATGCTGCTAGGCATCAAGAATTACGCCTGACCTTCCCCAATGGGGCTGACTGACTTACAGTAGAGGCATATTTTGAAGCCTTAAGTGAGTAATATTATGACCATCAAAATCCCTTTGGCCAGCGGCGCTGACGAGCGTGTAAATCCCAACAGGCTGTTCTACATCAGAGATCCGTTGGCGTCGGAACTGGACGATGAACCTGAAGCGCAGTCGGTTTTGTCATTCCCTGGCGCCACATTTCTATGCGCTACTGCAAGAGATACGCTTGCCTCAATTTTTTCCGAAGAAACGCCGCTGGCGCGTTTGTCGTTGCCAAATGGAGCGCCGGTCTTTGTACGTGCAACCGCAGTCGTCGACGTTGACGACCCCGTATCAACGAACCCGGTTGGAACAGCAACTTGGCTTGTATTCGGGGCAGGTCCACGTGCCCGCCGCCTCGCCACGCGAGAGAGCCGAGCAGTTCTATCCTTGATGTGGATCGATCTGGGGTTAGTGCCGGCGGATCATGGCATTTGAAAGGTTTTCTTTTTATCAAGTCCCGCAATCAAACATCTCATGTATTAGACATTTCCGATGAGGCGCAACAAAGAATTCTGAGGTTCTTTAGCTGCAAAAGCCGCGAAGCTGGGAATGAGCATTAATCTTTGGAAGACACAGGGGTTGCAAATAGATTCTTGTAGTCCTGCCGCAGATTCTTTTTTTGAACTTTGCCCATGGTGTTGCGCGGCAATTCAGGCAAGACAATCAGTTTCTGCGGTAGTTTGAAGCGTGCAAGTGTTAGCCCAATATTCGTTTTAATCGTATGAAGATCGAGTTCTGTGTCATTCTGTGCAACAAGCACACCGACAACGGTTTCACCGAAATCGGGATGAGGCACGCCTATGACCGCACTCTCCAGCACGCCGGGTTGATCATCCAGCAACAACTCGATCTCTTTGGGATAGACATTGTAACCACCAGATATAATCAGGTCTTTGTTGCGGCCAACAATATGAAGATATCCATCTTCATCAATCTTCCCGAGATCGCCCGTAATAAAATAGCCGTCGTCACGCAGTTCTTCGGCCGTCTTTTCGGGCATCTGCCAATAGCCCTTGAAGACGTTAGGTCCACGAACTTCGATCTCGCCAATCTCGCCCCGAGGTAAGGATGCGCCGGTGGAACGCTCGGTGATCTTGATTTCGATTCCAGGAAGAGGAAAACCAACTGTGCCTGCGCGACGTTCACCCAAATAGGGATTGGAGGTGTTCATATTGGTCTCGGTCATCCCATAGCGTTCGAGAATGCGATGACCCGTGCGGCGCTCGAATTGCAAATGGGTTTCCGCCAACAACGGCGCGCTGCCAGAAACGAACAATCGCATATGTTGCGATAATGTTCGGGTAAAACGCTGGTCGTCAAGAAGTCGGGTATAGAAAGTCGGAACACCCATCATCGTCGTTGCCTTTGGCATCAGATCGATCATGGCATCTAGGTCGAATTTAGGAAGGAACAGGATCTTGCTCCCCGCGAGTAAGGCAATATTGGTGGCAACAAAAAGCCCGTGAGTATGGTAAATTGGCAGTGCATGAAGAAGAGCGTCGTCTGACGTAAAAGCCCATTCGCGCGTCAGAGTCAGACCGTTCGAAAGCAGATTTCCTTGCGTAAGCATGGCCCCTTTTGATCTTCCGGTCGTGCCAGAAGTGTAGAGGAATGCGGCCAAGTCATGCTGTGATCTCTCCACAGTGGGAAACACATCAGGCATGCTTTCGGACAAGGTCGCGAAACTGCCGCTACCGTCGTCGTTCAACGTTTTGATGGTGGCGCCAGCCGCATCGGCAATGGGCGCAAGAGCAGTTTTTTTTGCATCCTCGCAAAGGATCACCCGTGCGCCGCTGTTGTTCACAAAGTATGCGACCTCGTGGGCCGTGTAGGCGGTGTTAAGTGGCAGGAATACAAACCCGGCCTGAACGCAAGCCGCATAAACCGCCAGAGCCTGTGGTGATTTTCCTGCCTGAACAGCAACGCGGTCACCGGTTTCGACACCGAGGTGACGTAACACATGCGCATATTGCGCCGCCATTTGCAGAAATGCAAAATGTTTGATGATTGTGCCGTCGGCTAGTTCCAGAAATGGGGTTGTCTTGCCTTGGTGAAGCCTGAAAAGCGCGTCATACAAAGGATTTGCCATATTCAATCTCCGAAACCTTTGACTACTGCCAAAATGTTGCAGGTGTTTGCTGCAACCAAACCGTCAACTGCCTTTTCGTTCAAGAACTATTTCTGGTCCAGTAAAGAATGGGATCAGTGTTAAACTGGTAAGCTGTTGTGCCGACTAACTGTCTGGGGAGCGGCCAACGCATCTGCTGGACCGCACTCCACAAGACCCGCACTACCTAAAGTCCAATATGCCATGAGAAAGCGCCCTTGCGGGCGCCTTCTTTTTGTCTGTGTTGGTTTTAGGGCAGCATTTAGCGGTTCTTTCCCCCGCCCTTGCCGCCACCTTTACCATCGCCGCCCTTGCCACCGCCTTTACCATCGCCTCCCTTGCCACCGCCTTTACCATCGCCACCCTTGCCGCCGCCTTTACCATCGCCGCCCTTGCCACCGCCTTTACCATCGCCGTCTCCAGCATTACCGCCACCACCATTGTCACCGCCGCCAGCAGAGCCGCCACCGCCATTGTCGCCGCTACCGCCGCTGTTGCTGCCACCACCGCTGCCGCTATCGCCGTCATTTTGGCCGGCACTACCACTGGCGTTAGAACCAATGCGGCTGCGCTGGTTCGCATCGTCACGCTCGGCGTTTTGCTGAGACCTGGTAGAAACCGCAGCTGTCGGTGCATCGGTCAATACCAAGGCGCTTTCCGGGCAATTCAAAAACATCTGCTGCAGAATGTCTCCAAAGTCGGATCGTTTTGTGATCCTCTTGAGAATATTGTCGGGAACCGTCTCCAATTGGCACACGTCGTATTGTTTCGCAAACGACTGTGTTGGAAGCGTAATTGAAAGACACGCGACGCCTGTCAAAGCGACGCTGGTCTTGAGAAAGTTTGGCTTTTTCATGGTTAACTCCTTACTTTTTATACAAAATATTGGTCATTTCGAGTGGCGGTTTCGCCGAGACCGGTTTGTTGACTGAGATTGCCACTGTCATTCGGCCTGAGGCGCACGGGACGAAGACTGAAGCGTTCGCATTATGCGCGCCACGCGATCTTTCGCCTTAAGCTTCGCAACCTTGAGTTTGCGCATCCGGAGCCAATCGGGAAGCGGACGCTTTGCTTCACGTCGAATTTGAGCGTTGTACCGCGAAATCCGAGCCTTCAATCTAAGCAGTTTCAACTCCATCTGGGATGGTAGTTTTGACATGGGCTACTCCTTTGACATCATCGAAATCCAGTACATTGATTTTCTGGATCTCTTGCGTATTCGAGATATAGGGAGAAAGTTTTATTAAAAAATACAGATACCAAGAAAGTTTTGATAGGATTTATCTATCACTTGAATGCCCGAAAGAGAGCAACGCATGTCCTCAGCAAAACTGACGCTCAAACAACTTCGATACCTGGTCGCGCTGGCCGATGAAAAGCACTTCCGTCGCGCCGCAGAGGTTTGCGAGATCAGCCAACCTTCGCTCAGCGTTCAATTGCAGAACCTGGAGGATAATTTGGGCTCTCGTCTGGTCGAACGAGGGCGTGCCGGTGTGAACCTCACTCCAACGGGCCGGGAAATTGTTACTCGTGCAAGATCGATCTTGCTTGATGTGCAAGCCATGTCGGACTTTGCAAAAACCGCAAGTCACGGATTGGCCGGCACAATTCGATTGGGCGTTCAGGCGACACTTGGTCCTTACTTATTGCCAAGTGTTGTCTCAAGACTGCACCGGGATCATCCGGATATCAGCCTTTATATCCGAGAATGCCTGCCCAGCCAGTTGGAGTCCGAATTGTTGGCCGGCACGCATGACGTGGTTCTCAGCAAGTTGCCTGCGCTGAGTCAGGATGTTGTGTCGACGCCGCTTTTTCAGGAGCCCATTTTGTTGGCAGTATCTGCGGACCATTCGCTTACGACAAAAGACCACGTCATGACCAGCGACCTCAAAGGGTTACCCGTCTTGTCACTTTCTCCCGAATATCACTTGCATGATCAGGTGCATGCCTTGTGCGACGATTACGGCGCAAATCTAATTCGCGACTACGAAGGGACCAGCCTGGACGCCTTGCGACAGATGGTGGCCATGAACATGGGAACAACATTTGTCCCAGCGCTTTATGTGAAATCGGAGATACCCAGTGGCGGCGACGTAGTCGCGCTGCCCCTAAAGGGGCGCAGGGTGTCACGTTCGTTCGGGTTACATTGGCGCAAAGGTGCGGGCCGAGCCCCCGCTTATGTCGAGCTGGGCACGCTAATGCATGATGTCATCGAGACCCAACACAAGGAGCTGATACCCTTGGAAATGACAACCGGAACCCGATAGTTCCGAGGTAGAGGATGGTGCATTGTTCATGCACGTCAATGCGATTTAGTACAAATTTTGCCTTGCGGCCCCGCGACACGTGGTGTGCATTATTTCATTGAGCTATGCAGATACGAGTCACCCGGCCAATCAGCTTTGCCTCACGGCGCGAAACTGGCAGAAGTCGTGGGTTTTGTGGAAACTTAAGGTCAATAATTACGTGCCTGATAAAATTGATACCGCCGAAATCGCCATTACCCGATCTGGTCGGGCTGGCCTGATCCATCTAAATCGACCAAAGGCACTTAACGCGCTGACGCACCATATGTGCATGGAAATCTGCGAGACCCTGACCAATTGGGCAGACGATCCGGGCGTCGAAATCGTCATGATCGACGCCGAGGGCGACAGGGCCTTTTGCGCTGGCGGCGACATCGTTGAACTTTATGAGCACGGCCAGAACGGGAACCATGACTTTGGTCGCAACTTCTGGCGCGACGAATATCGCATGAATGAGCAGCTGGCGACCTACGCCAAGCCCATCGTCTCGTTCATGCAAGGCGTTACCATGGGCGGCGGCGTCGGATTGGGGTGCCACGTCAGCCATCGGATCGTAGGCGAAACGCTAAAGCTCGCCATGCCAGAGTGCGGCATAGGCCTTATTCCGGATGTCGGTGGCAGTAGCCTGCTCGCGCGAGCAAGATCAGGTATTGGACTTTTCATCGGGTCCACCGGCTATCGGATGGACCCGGACGACGCTATCTTTGCCGGATTCGCAGATTATGTCGTGAACGAGGCTGACTGGCCCGCGTTGAAGTCCGCTTTGATTACACTTGGAGATACATCCATCATCGCACAAGCGGCCAAAACGCCCGCCCCGGGTGTATTGCGCGAAAACCAAGACGAGATTGCAGCGGTATTCGCCGATCGCTCTGTTACCTTGGCATTGGAAACACTTGATCTGACGCAGGATTGGGCCTTGAAAGCCGAAAGTGGGCTACGTTCCGGCAGCCCGCTCGCAATTCTATGCGCAGAACGTGTTCTGGAAATGCTTGGTCCGGCGCCTGATATCGCAGAGGCGCTTGAACTGGAGTTTCGCTTTACCTACCGCGCCAGCGAAGAAAGTGATTTACTGGAAGGCATTCGCGCCAAGGTCATTGAGCGCGATCAGAATCCACAGTGGAAATATCCGGATTTGGCCAAGGTACCTCCGGACGTAATCGAAAAACTGCTTTCGCCGCTTGGCGCCGCCGGGCTGGACCTGAAGGGGAGACGAGAATGAAAATTGGATTTGTCGGTCTAGGCAATATGGGTTGCCCCATGGCAGTAAATTTGGCGCGTGCAGGCCATGATGTCCGGGGTTTTGATCTTGCAGTTTCGGTGCCGGAAGGCTTGACACAGGCCGCAACGGCAGCCAGCGCAGCAGATGGCGCGGATGTTGTTATTACCATGCTGCCCAATGGGGCAATCTTGCGCAGTGTAGCTCAAGAAATTCTTCCTTCTATGGCGGCGGGTACGGTGCTTTGTGACTGTTCCACCGTCGATGTCGACAGCGCGCGCGCGGTGGCTGGTTCGGCTGAAAGCAGTGGGATCGGATGCCTCGACGCCCCGGTTTCAGGAGGCATTGGCGGCGCATCCGGTGGAACGTTAACCTTTATGGTGGGGGGAAGCGATGCGGCCTTTGCAAAGGTCGAACCACTGTTTGAAATCATGGGTCAGAAGGCAGTGCATTGTGGCGCCGCAGGTGCCGGACAGGCCGCCAAGATATGCAACAACATGATCCTGGGGGTGACGATGATAGGCACCTGCGAAGCATTTGCCCTTGCCGACAAGCTGGGTCTTGATCGGCAAAAGATGTTTGACGTAGTCTCAACATCGTCAGGCTATAGCTGGTCAATGAACGCCTATTGCCCTGCCCCCGGCGTTGGTCCTGCGTCGCCTGCAGATAATGATTACATACCGGGTTTTGCGGCGGAACTCATGCTGAAAGACCTGCGCCTGTCACAGGATGCCGCAAAATCGGCGGATGCAGATACGCCTATGGGGCAACTCGCAGCAGCACTTTATGAGACCTTCGTTGAGAATGAAGATGGCGACGGCAAAGATTTTTCCGCGATGTTGCCGCGCTTTATCGGGCGCGGGCGGAGCTGATTCATAAAGACCATGGCACTGCCTGCTCGCCTGAATATTCACGCGAACCCTGTACGAATTCAGCCATTGGTTTCGTGACCTTAGATACGTAACCTTAACCTGGTTTGTAATCGCGGCTAGCCTCAGGATCGTCAGATGATGGGGTAAGCTTCGTCAGATCGTCCCAAACCGCGTTTGGTATTTCGGCGTTTGCCCAGTCCAACGATTGCGCGACCCTTTCGGGTTTCGACACACCCACGATTGTGGAGGTTACGCGCGGGTCTCGCATCGAGAATTGCAGGGCAAGGGCTCCGGGGGCAACGCCATGCCGTTGGCAAATCAATTCGACTTCGCGAATAGGCGCCAGTGTTTCTTCAGTCGCAGGTTGATAAGTGACGCGAGGCATGCTGGCGCTGCCCTTGGCCAACACGCCGCCCGCATAGGGGGCCGCATTCAATATGGCGATGCCACGGCTGCGAGCCTCGTCAAACATCTTGTCAGCGGAGCAGTTCACTACCGTCCAGCGATTGTGGCTGATCAGAGAATCGAAAGGATGGCCGCGTAGTAGCGGTTCCATGATGTCGAGCCGACCCATGGCCAGTCCAACCGCCTTCGCAACCCCTTCTTCCTTAAGCTTGAACAGCTCGTCCAGAGCGCCACCATCACGCGTGATTTCCTGCAGATCGCGGGCATGTTCCGGGTCGTGCAAATGCAGCAGCGGAATAGTATCAAGTCCAAGACGTGTCAGGCTTTCTTCCACCGATTGCCGCACGCGAGCGGCATCAAGCCTGCCTGACTCCATTTCGCGATCCGCCTTGGTAGAAAGAACAAATTCCGGGGGAAGGCCGCCTCTGGCGCGTAGCGCATCACCAATCCGAGACTCGCTTCGGCCAAACCCGTAATTATTTGATGTGTCAAGAAAGTTTACCGGGCCGTCAAAGATCGCATCCAGAGTTTCCCGAGCGCGGGTGTCATCAACTTCGTAGCCGTATGTGTCTGGCATATTGCCCAACCCAGATGAACCGAAGCAGAGCGGAGTGACTTTCAGACCGGTGGTTCCAATTGGTGTTAGATCCATTTGTGTCCCCGTTTTATTAAGTAATGCGATAAAACTGTTGCGCAGTGTCGTTGAATACACTGAGCTTGGCGGCGTCACCAAAACGACTTATCAAGCGCAACGCCTGAGCATGCCAGTCTGGGTATTCGCAGCGCAATCGCGCAACCGGCCAATCTGAACCCCACATGACCCGGTCGTGTCCAAAGGCTTTAATAACATGATCTGTGTAGGGTCTGAGCCTTGCATCAGACCAATCGTCGTCAGCTTCTGTTACCAGACCCGATAGTTTGCAACATGCGTTCGTATCTTCTGCCAACGCAGACATACCTTCGGACCAGGTTGCAAAATTTTCGTCGGAAGGAGCGCGAACCTGCGGTTTCATGCAATGATCAATAACTGCGCGCAGGTCAGGATAGCGCGTCAGCAGATTATGAAAATGCGGAAGATGACGCGGGAAACCGAGGCAATCGAATGTCAGATCAAGTTCGATCAGCACCTCATACGCCCATTGTACATCATCGCGCAGCATCCACGTGTCATTTTCGATGTCCTGAATCATTGGGCGTACGCCTGCGAATTTCGGATGTTGGGCGAAGCGGGCAAGCACCTCCCGCTGGCTTGGGTCTTCGAATTCAATCCAGCCGACGACTTTCGCGACATTGGGGGCGGCGTCTGCGATCCCGAGTAAATAGTCGGTTTCTGCAATGCTCGGCGCAGCCTGAACAAGCACTGTTTGAGTGACCCCAGTGGTGGCGAGGTGCTTGGCCAAATCTACCGGCGCATAAAGGCGGCTCAGCACCGGGTCATCTGGTGGCATCCAGCCATAGTCACCACGCGAGGGGTTCCAGTAGTGCTGATGCGCGTCGATCATGATCGGTCCCTGCCCCCGGCTACCTGCGCGACGACGCAACCGTTCAAAAAATGGCTCGTGGATGGGGCACCTGCGGTAACTGATGCAACCTTGGAGTTGTCCCCCTTTTTAAGGTCAGAATAATTCACAACTTTTCTCTCCCAAAAAAATAACTGAGCGGCGCGGGGCACCCCGCGCCGCCCAAAGCCTAGCACAAATATGCGTTACTTGACGCAGGTATCGACGTTGTCATTGTCGCACACATCAAGGCCAGTGTAGATCGGGCTTTCGACAGACTTGCCTTCGACGATGTCCTTCAAGACGAACATGGACTTATACCCCATTTCGAAAGGCCGCTGACCAACCAGACCATTGCCAAGCCCGTCTTTGGTCTGTGCCAACTGCATTGGCAGCGTATCCGCCACCACAATGGTCAGATCACCGGAATCCATTTTGGCTTTGTAGGGTTCGGCCGCCTTACGGTAGGCGTTATCGAACCACTGAGTGAAAGCACCGGTCGAAAGAAAGGCCGTCAGATCGGCATTTGCGGCCAGAATGTCGGACATACCCTGAACGGCGACGTTGCCATCGTCGTTTGTGATCAGCGGGCAACCAGATATTTCAGTCCATCCACCTTCGCCGGCAAGCGCCTTGCCCGGAGGTGTGCCGGTGTCCATACCCGATAAAGTATCTCGGGCGCCTTTCAGACGTTCATTGTGGTTGGCCGCCGCAGCGCCACCGGTCTGCAGGCAGACTGTACCGCCATCGGGATGACGGGCCTGGATCAGTTTGGCTAAGTTCACACCGATGTCGTAGTTGTTCGTGCCGACATAGGTCGAACGTAATCCAGCGTCTTCCGGCAGCAGGTCCGAATCCCAGGTAATGACCGGAATTCCAGCAGCTTCGGCGTCTTTCAGTACCTTGCCCATAGCTGGTGCATTAGACGGCGCAACAGCGATCCCGTCGACGCCCTTGGTGATCAGATCCTGCACAATCTGAATCTGCTCAAGTTCAGTATGTTCACCGGGTCCGATGTATTCACAGGTCACATCGTCAAGTTCCTCCTGCGCCTGAAAGCAACCGTCACGGGCCAGATCGAAGAATGGATTGTTCATCGCCTTTGGCACGAGCGCAAAAGTCTTGGCGTGGCCGTCGGCCAGTGCCATCCCCGCCATCGCAGTGGTTGCGATAAGGGTTGTTACAAGTAGTCTCTTCATGGTTTCCTCCCATTGGTTAAATTGAAGAGTAGAAGATGCGGAGTCACTTCCCTCCGCGATTGCGGATTTGTTCCAAAAGCACCGCGAGGATGAGAAACAACCCGACAAAGAATTGCTGCCAAAGCGCGGGAATCCCAGCCAGCAGCAGTGAATTTCGTATTAGCTCGATCAGGGCCGCACCAATGGGCGCACCAAGGGCAAATACAATCCCACCCATAAGGTTGGCGCCGCCGATCACAGTCGCCGCGATCACCGTCAATTCCCATGTGAAACCCATGCCATTGGTCACTGAGCCGGTGTACCCCACAAACAGAAACGCCGAGAGGCCAGCGGTCAGCGAACACACCATGTATACTGACACGAGAATACGCTCGACCGGGATACCGGCCAGCTTGGCTGCGTGGGCGTTGCCACCGATGGCAATCACCCACCGCCCCCAGGTGGTGTAGCGCCAGACCCACCAGAATACAGCGGTAAGAACGGTGAGAACCCAGACGACGTTGGGCACGCCCAAAATGCTCTCACCGCCGATCCATTCGAACAGTTCCTGATCCGGGCCGAAATTCCAGATCATCTGGTTGTTCGAAACGACGCGCGCCAAAGAGACGACGATGGACAGCATGCCGAGGGTAACAACAAAGGGCGGCATCTTCAGGTAAGCAATCAACACTCCGTTCACGAGTCCGACCGCTGCCGCAGCTGCCATGCAGGCAAAAAAGCCCAATCCAATGCCATATCCCGCTTGCATAATCAGTCCCGTAATGATGCCGCACAAGCCAACCAGCGACCCGACGCTGAGGTCAATTCCTGCGGTGCAGATCACTGCCGACATGCCCAGCGCCATGATGCCGAAGAAGGCCATGTTGCGGGTAATGTTGAATATATTGCGCTCGGTCATGAATGCGTCGGAGACGAAAGTCATGACAAAGGCCAGGCCAATCAATGCCAGAAATACCCAAAAGGGTTGGGTCCGCAGTATGGCTGCAAAACCGGAAACTTCCTGACGTGAGGTGATGCTATCATCTATTGCGGCGTGATCTTCCTGATTGTCTGTTGTGTTGCTCATGCTGCTTCAATCGCCCCGATAATAAGCCCGGTTACTTGTTCCGGGGTTGTGTCAGTGATGCGTTTGTCGGCGACTTTCACGCCACGGCGCAAAACGGCCACGCGGTCGCAAACGTCGAAGACATCCGGCATCCTGTGAGAGACTAGGATCACCGCATGGCCGGTGTCTTTCAGCCGGTGGATCAGGGCCAGAACCTCTTTCACTTGGCGCACAGAAATCGCTGCAGTCGGTTCATCCATCAAAACCAGTTTCGGATCGCTCAATCGCGTGCGGGCAATGGCGACTGCCTGACGTTGTCCGCCCGACATCTGGCGCACCAGATCGCGCGGCCGAGTCTCGGATTTCAGTTCCGAGAATAGTTCGCCCGCGCGCTTGTACATTGACACATAGTCAAGCATCGAAAACGGACCGATTTTCTTTTTGAGCTCACGACCAAGAAAAACATTGGCCCCGGCGGTCAGGTTATCGCACAGCGCAAGATCCTGATAGACGATTTCGATCCCGGCCTGGCGGGCATCAATCGGTTTTGTGAATTGCACGTCTGATCCGTCGATGCTTATCGATCCACTTGTGGGCGCAAAATTGCCGGCGATGATTTTCATCAACGTGGATTTTCCTGCCCCATTATCGCCCATCAAGCCGACGGCCTCGCCCGGAGCAATCGACAGATCAACCCCTTGAAGCGCATGGATTGCGCCAAAACTCTTGGTGATGTTATTGAGCTCCAAAAGGCTCATTTTGCTGTTACCTCCGGGATCTGCTCCTCTCCGCCATTGGCGTAAAGGCTGGGCATTTCGGCCAGTTCGACCATGGCGCGCGCGCCAGTCTCCAATGCAGCAACACCTGCTTCTGCAACCACCGAGGCGCGGTACCCGTCCCACGCATCTGCCGCAGTCGTGTCAGGTCGTCCGACTTGTATGCTGCATACCCACGCCTTGTTCTGCAACCGATAAGCGTCCGCAAAGCGTGGCCGCCAATCTTCGGAGAAACTCTGTGATGACATCAGCGCTAGATTCTGCCTACTGTGAACAGGTGTCGTCAGATCGACCGAACCCTCTTCTCCAACCAGTTCGCCGCGAACGTCATAACCATAGGCCGCGTTGTTATTAACTTCGATCGTAACAAGCTTGCCAGCAGCAGTTTCCAGCACCATGACGACTGGCGCAATAGCTCCCATGCGCGCGCCTTGAAATGCCGTGATCGAGCGATACTCTTCGCCCAGAACAAAGTGGGCAATATCAAACTCATGCGGAGCCGAGTTGGTGATGACCATAGGCGCGGTGAGCCAATCAGGCGCAACCAGATTACGGTGGAAATTGTGCATCATCAACGCCGGGCCCAGCACGCCGCTGTCCAGCGCCGCTTTCAGTTCGGTATAAGAGCGGTCAAAACGCCGCATGAAGCCTGTCTGTAACAGTTTTTGCCCAGTTTTGATCTCAGCTTTGACAACCTTCAAGCAGTCAGCCGATGTCGGCGCCAATGGCTTCTCGCAAAGCACGGGCTTGCCTGCTTCGATAGCAGTAATAGCGAAGTCCGCATGGGTTTCGTCGGGACTGGCGATTAGAACCGCGTCGACATCCTTGCGAGTAATCGTAGCTAGTGGATCGGTTGCAATGTCTTTGGCCTCACAGGTCTCTCCGACGGCGCGGGCACGTGCCTCACTGGCATCGCACAACACCTGCAGCCGAGCGTCTGAAATGTCATGGGCGATGATACTTGCGTGATCAGCCCCCATAACCCCAGCACCTATGACTGCAACCCGGACTGTCATTCTGTCAATTTCTCCGCGGGCCCCGGGGCTTGTCCGTCATAGCCACCCCAAACCGACTGATCGTAGTGAATAACAGACCCGGTCATCATGCCTGAATCGTCAGAAGCCAGGAACAACACGGCACGCGCGACCTCTTGAGGGTCCAGCAGCCTCCCGAAGGGCAGGCCTGCGTTTGCTTTGGCTTCCCAGTTCGGATCGCCTGACTCTTTCAATTGCAAGGCGCGCTCGTGATCCGAGGCCATCCAACCAATATCAAGTTGATTAACATGTATGCCGTTGCGCATCAGTGCATATCCGGCGCTGCGCGTAAGCGTCGACAACGCGGCCTTTGATGCGCAATACGGCGCGATAAACGGCTGACCAGCTTGCGACGACGTTGAGCCGATATTGACGATCCGGCCCCCCTTGCCCGCACGCTCCATCGCTTTCACCGCGTCCTGCATCAGGAAAAACGGCGCGCGCGCGTTCACCGCAAAAATAACATCAAACAGTTCAGGACTGGTGTTCAGAAGGTTGCCGCGATCCGTCAGCCCCGCCGCATTCACAAGGATATCAACACTACCAATTCGCTTTTCAGTCGTAGGGATAATCGATTTAACCTGCTCAATATTTTCCAGATCGGCCGCGATCATCTCAACCGGAACACCGGTCGCGTCAGTGATCTCCGTAGCTTTTGCTTCACCTTTCTTGGCGCCTCGGCCGACAATGGCGACACCTGCCGCTCCTGCCTCGGCAAAGATCCGCGAAATAGCAGCGCCAAGGCCTTGCGTTCCCCCTGTGACGACAGCGACTTTTCCGTCGATCCGGTTCATGTCTCGACCTCATACCCAGCCGCTTCCAAAACGCGAAACAGTTCGGCGCGACCTTTCTTTGCCATCTCCAGTGGCGGATTGACCTTCGGGTCTTGTTCGGCCTCGATTACGAACCAGCCTTCATAGTTTTTCTCGGCAAGCGCTTTTGCAATGGTTTCAAAATCCAGAGATCCGTCGCCCGGCACGGTAAATGCGCCCTTGATGACCGCATCGAGAAAGCTTTCGGTACTCCGATCTAGGTCATTCACCACGTTGGCCCGAATGTCCTTTGCATGGACATGGCTTATTCTTGCGTGGTGTTTTTCGATGACCCGGAAGTTATCTCCTCCCGCGAAAGCCATATGGCCTGCATCAAACAGCAAAAGAACAGATGAATGTTTCATGAAGAGGTCAAGTTCCTCTTCGGTCTCGACAGCTGCCGCCATGTGATGGTGATAAGACAGCGGCATACCTTCGCGCGCGCACCAATCAGCGAAATCAGACATTTTGCGGCCATAGGTGGCCATCTCGGCCTCATCCAGCCTTGGTTTCCGCACCAGCGGCGTATTTCGTTCACCCTGCACTGACCGTGCTGTTTCTCCGTACACCAGACAGGGCGCGGCTGCGGCCTTGAAAAACGTGTGCTGCTCGGCAATCCGGTCCTTCTCAATTTCAATATCGCCGTCAAGCAGCAGGCCCGAAAACCACCCGCCACAGACCGAGATGCCGAACTTGTCCAGGATTGGACCGAGCTCCTGCATATTCATCGGAAAGCGACGACCAGTTTCCATGCCGGTCAACCCGGCCTCAGAAGCCTGCCGCAAGCATTCTTCCAGACTGACATCTTCGGACAGCTCTGCAAGGTCATCATTCCACCATGCAATCGGGGCGATGCCGAGTTTTGCCTTCAGCATAATGGTCAGACCCCCAGCCGTTGTTTCTTTCGGAAACCCTCCTGACCCTTGCGGGCCTCCCGAACGCTTTCACGGGGACTAACCTCGGGCACACAAACGTACCAGTCCGCCCCCCCTGGAGTCCAAGTGTAGGCATCTGTAGCAATGCTGATCACTGTGGTTGCGTCCGTTCCCTGTGCCCATTCCATCGCCGCTTCGAGGTCGGCCAAACTGTCGCAGTGGCGCGCATATGCTCCCATCGCTTCGGCATGTCTGGCAAAGTCTACTTGGCGGACATTGGCCTTGTCCGTCACGCGGCAGTCTTTCAGCAGATTGTTGAAGCCCGCGCCGCCCATGCCGGTTTGCAGTCGATTGATGACACCAAACCCACCATTGTCGCAGACAATGACGATCATTTTGTGTCCCGATATGACCGAAGAGTGGATATCTGAATTCATCATCATATAGGAACCGTCGCCAACCATGACGATGGGCGTACCTTTACCCCCCATAGCCATAGCGTGACCCCAACCACCTGCGACTTCGTAGCCCATACAAGAGTAACCAAACTCACAGTCGAAGGAGTGAGGAGTCTTACAGCGCCAGTTCTTGATCGTTTCACCCGGCAGGCCGCCAGCGGCGGTGATCATTACATCCTCTGGTTCTGCTATTTTATTTACAACACCAATGACTTGCGCATAGCTTGGAACCGGCTGGTTCGTGGGTGCTTGACCCTCATCCAGAAGAGTATTCCAGTCAGCATATAACCTCTGTGCTTCCTCCATTCGCGCTTCAGGGGCTGACCAGTCTCCCAGTGCAGCGTCGATTTCGATAATGGCTTCAAGCGCGTCACCGACGACGGCGTGGGAACGGTGTTTTGAGGCATCAAAGCGCGCTGCATTGATATTGATAAATTGCGCATCCTTGGGAAACGTCGTCCAGGACCCGGTTGTAAAATCCTGCAGCCGCGTCCCGATCGCGACAACAACATCGGCGTTTTCGGACAACTCGCGCGCGGCTTCCGTACCTTCGATGCCCATTGGGCCGACATAGACTGGGGCGTCATGAACAACCGCGCCCTTGCCGGCGATTGTCTCGGCCATGGGAATACCACGTTTAGCAGCAAATTCCGCAACGGCCTTTTCGGCCCCAGAGTAACGCACGCCACCACCCGAAATGATCAGTGGGTTCTTAGCAGATCTCAGAACCTCAACTGCCACCGCAACCTGATCGCGTGAAGGGCGCGGGCGAGGGATGGTCCAGATTTTCTCTTCGAAAAATTCTGCGGGATAATCGTATGCCAGCTCTTGCGTATCCTGTGGGATACCAATGAATGCCGGGCCACAATCCGCCGGGTCCAGCATGGTGGCGATCGCCTGCGGCAGCGACTGAATGATCTGCGCAGGATGTACAATTCGGTCCCAATAGCGCGACACGGCACGGAAACTGTCGTTTACCGTGGTCGATGGATTGCCGAAGTGCTCGACTTGTTGCAGCACTGGGTCCGGTAAACGGTTCACATAGGTATCGCCCGAGATAAGCAGGACAGGCAGGCGGTTGGCATGTGCAACGCCGGCCGCTGTCACCATATTAGTCGCCCCCGGGCCGACCGAGGATGTAGCGATCATGATCTGTCGACGTTTCTTGGCCTTGGCATAGGCTATCGCTGCCAGCGCCATGGACTGCTCATTCTGTCCGCGCCAGGTTGGAAGGTGATCCTGTACGCGTTCCAGCGCCTCGGCCAGGCAAGTGACATTTCCGTGCCCGAAAATCCCGAAGACCCCAGCAAAAAGGGGCATGCGCGCACCATCAATCTCGGTGAATTGGGCGCAGAGATAGCTCACCATCGCTTGTGCCATCGTCATGCGCACGGTCTTTGCCGCCATTTCAGTATACCCCCCGGTTAGTTTTCCTGCACCCTTCGAAATGATTATTGACAAACAAACTGTTTTGCAACGATCATTGCAAGAAGAAAATTTGGGAGGATGATTTGCCTAGGATCTCTGTTCTTGGCTGCGGTCGAATTGGTCGTATGCACGCGGATAATATAGCGGCACACCCGCTTGCTGAACTGGCTGGTGTCTTTGACGTCCACGCGCCCTCTGCTCTTGAAACAGCAAGCAAACATAGCGTGGAAAACTTCTCTTCTGCCGAGGAGGCAATAACTTCTAACGTCGTTGACGCGGTTCTAATTGCCACGCCCACAACAACCCATGTGGATTTTCTTGAGGCATCGGTGAATGCCGGGAAGCCGGTTCTTTGCGAGAAGCCGATTGATCTGTCTCTGAAGCGCGTGAACGAACTGAAGGCGCGAATCGCAGGCACCGATGTGCCGATAATGCTTGGCTTTGTGCGTCGGTTCGACCCGGGCCACGCTGCGGCGCAACAGGCCGCTGCCTCTGGCGAAATCGGCGAGTTGCATCAGGTCATCATTACTTCGCGTGACCCGGGCATGGCCCCTGAAGGATACATCGAGACATCGGGCGGCATCTTCCGCGACATGACAATTCACGACCTCGATCTGGCACGTTTCATGTTGGGTGAGGAAGTCACGACCGTCACGGCTACAGGTGCCCGCCTTGTGGACCCTGCATTGATGGAGAGATGTGAGGACTACGACACGGTTGCCGTGACCCTGACAACGGACAGTGGCAAACAGGCGATCATTACTAATTCGCGACAGGCCGCCTATGGATACGATCAAAGGGTGGAACTGTTTGGGTCCAAAGGCATGGTGATGTCAGAGAATCGTCGTGAGAATCTCGTGACAAAGCATATCGCGGGATCGACGGGTATTTCCGCACCGCTGCAGCATTTCTTCATTGAACGCTATGGTGAGGCTTTCGACGCTGAAATAGGTCTTTTCGTAGACGCTATCCAAGGCCGCGCGCCGGTACCTGCCGGTTTCGAGGACGGGCGGTTGGCGTTGCTGCTGGCGGATGCCTGTTTCCTGTCTGTGGCGGAGGGTCGGACTGTCAAAACCAGCGAATTGGACTAGCTCATGAGAGGAAGTTTGGGCAGCAAGAGCATAGAAAGCGCCCTCAATACCAAGCTCGCGCAGATCGTGTTCTGAGGGGGCAGCATGTCAGTAAATAGAGTCAAGGATTTATGGGCAGCCGGCAAGCCGGTACTGCATGGCTGGTGCTCAATTGGAAACCCATTCACGGCGGAGATTATGGCGGCGCAAGGCTATGACGCAATCTCTATCGACATGCAGCACGGCGCGCTCGACTATAGTGCTGCCCTGCCGATGATGCTGGCTATGCGCGCATCTGGCGTAGCAATCGGTGCGCGGGTGCCCTGGCTGGACCCGGCAATCATCATGAAAGCGCTTGATGCGGGCGCTGTGAACATCATTTGCCCGATGATCAACACGGCAGAGCAAGCTGCCGCTTTCGTCAGTTACATGCGCTATCCGCCAAAGGGCCAGCGCAGCTTTGGACCAACACGGGCCGGCATCGCCATTCCGGGCTATGGCCCTGAGATGAATGATCAGGTGGTCGCCCTTGCGATGGTCGAGACGGCAGAAGCTGTGGAAAATCTGGAAGAGATCGCGGCCACGCCTGGGCTCGACGGGATCTATGTTGGCCCCGCAGACCTGACCCTTGGGACACAGGATGGACGATTGGCGCCGGGGTTTGATCGCGAAGAACCTCAGATGATTGAGTTGATCCAGCGTATTGCCGAGGTCTGTGACAAAAACAGTATCAAGGCCTGCTTGCATTGTGGCACGCCGGATTATGCTGTCAGGGCCATCGACTGGGGGTACAGCCTGACAACTGTCTCCGGAGACAGTCGCCTTTTGGCTGGTGCGGCGGCGGCTAGCGTGAAACGTTTCCGCGAATTGGCCGGGGACTCGACCCAACGCGTTGAGAGTAAAGGTGGTTACTGATGTACCACGTTGTTGTCGCAGGACCACTTCACCCGTCCGGGCGGGCGCTTTTGGATACTGCAGAGAACGTAACTGTTTCATACATCGATGAAACCTCGGAAGAGAGCCTCGCTTCGGAGATCGACCAAGCCGATGCGGTGTTGCTACGCACCCAGCCACTCACCGAACTGACCGTGGCCAAGGCAAACCGACTGAAAATCGTTTCGCGCCACGGTGTAGGATACGACGCGGTGGACGTTGAGGCATTGAGTGCGTGCGGTATCGCTCTGGCGGTCTGCGGTGACGTGAATTCGACGACAGTTGCTGAACATATCGCCATGATGATCCTCGCAACCAACAAGCGCCTTTTGAAGGGAGACGCGGTTGTGCGTCGAGGACCCTGGGAATGGCGCAACAAACTGGAAGCGCGCGACATACGTGGTCAGAACCTGCTTCTGGTCGGCTTTGGGCGGATCGGCCGAATTGCGGGCACGATGATGCAGGCATTCGGAATGGAAGTCAGGGCCCATGACCCGTTTCTGATGCAGAACGGTTGGCCAGAAGGCTTTGTTCCCCCTGTACGAACACTAGAAGAGGGCCTCGGTTGGGCCGACGTGATCTCATTTTCCTTGCCGCACGCTGGCGCTCCACTGATCGGGGCAGAGCAAATTTCCGGGATGCGTGATGGCGTTGTGGTCATCAACACAGCTCGCGGCGGGATCATCGACGAGGCTTCACTTATCGCCGCATTGAGAAGTGGAAAGATAGGGGCTGCAGGGCTCGATGTTTTCGCCGTCGAACCAATGCCGGAAGAACATCCCCTCGCGCGTTTCGATCAGGTGATCCTTTCACCCCATATCGGCGGATTGACCCATGATGCCGCAGAGCGGATGGCCGTTTCTTCAGCTGAAAACATTCTCAATTTCTTCGCCGGACAAATCGATCAATCGTTGATCGTAAATAGAGGACAGATCAGTGCCGAACACCAAAACTAAGCTCAATGTCGGTTTGATCGGCACGGGTTTTATGGGAAAGGCGCATGCTTTTGGCTTTACCAATGCAGCGCGCGCGTTCGATCTACCGGTCGAAACCGAACTACACACTGTGGCCGACATTAACGAAGCAGCGGCGATCGATGCGGCTCGCGCCTTCGGCTTTGGCGATGCAACTTCCGATTGGCGTGAGATTATCGGCGACCCGAGTATCGACATTGTCTCGATTACCGCACCGAATGCGTTGCACAAGGCCATGTCGTTGGCGGCAATTGCCGCTGGAAAACACGTTTATTGCGAGAAACCATTGGCCCCTCTTGCCGAAGATGCCCGTGAGATGACAGAGGCGGCAGAAACCGCCGGCGTCAAAACACAGGTCGGTTTCAATTATATCTGTAATCCAATGATGCGCCATGCACGGGACATGATTGCCTCTGGCGAACTCGGTGAAATCCGGAGCTATCGCGGCCTGCATGCCGAAGACTACATGGCGGATGAGACTGGTCCCTTTACCTTCCGCCACGACCCTGCAGGAGGCGGGGCGTTGGCTGATCTTGGCAGTCATACCCTTGCCACCGCTGAGTTTCTGCTGGGTCCGATTACCGAAGTCATGGGCGATCTCGTGACAGCCATCTCAGAAAGATGCGACAACAACAGCAAGCGACACAAAATCGACGTGGATGATGTGGGTCGCGCCTTCCTGCGATTTGCAAACGGTGCGTCCGGTTCTATCGAAGGCAATTGGATCGCGACGGGTCGCAAGATGCAACATGATTTCGAGGTCCACGGCTCAAAAGGTGCGCTTTGTTTCAGCCAGGAGCGGTTCAACGAACTGCATTTCTATGCAACCGACGATGCACCGGGACGTCAGGGTTTTCGCCGGATCGAAGCCGCCCCTGTCCACTCCCCATATGGCCAGTTCTGCGTCGCACCGGGTCATCAGATCGGTTTCAACGATCTCAAGGCCATCGAAGTCGCCGGGTTTCTAAACGCAATCAATGGTGACGGAGACGAACCATTCAATTTCCGCGCAGGTCTTCGGATCCAGACATTAGTTGAGGAAATCCAGAAGTCATCGGCTGAACGTGCTTGGCGAACGGTAGGGGCATGATATGACAATTCGCTATGCTGTGGTCGGTGCTGGATGGATCTCGCAGATCGCGTTTTTGCCCGGAGTTGACCCGACAGGCAACTCCAAAACCACTGCACTGGTTAGCGGCAACGCGAAGAAAGCGCAGATGCTTGCAGAATTCTATGACATCCCACATGTCTTTTCATACGATCAATATGACGAAATGCTGGCTACCGATGTGGTCGACGCGGTTTACATTGCACTGCCAAATCCAATGCATGCCGACTACGCCATCCGCGCGGCGAAGGCGGGCAAACATGCACTGGTGGAAAAACCAATTGCTGTTTCAGAGGCCGAATGTGAATCAATGATCACCGCAGCAAGAGAGGCCGGGGTACTCTTAATGACCGCATATCGGCTGCACAACGAACCGGGCACGCTTCACACGCTGGACCTGATCCGCGACGGCGCCATTGGTGATCCGCGCCTCTTTACCTCACTTTTCTCGTTTCAGGCTGACCCCGACAATCATCGTCTCAATTCGATCCATTGGGGCGGGCCATTGCAGGATATTGGCGTTTACTGTTTGAACGCCGCCCGGCATGTGTTTGAGAGTGAACCGTTAGAAGTATCGGCGGTGCACAATGCTTCTTCTGATCCTAGGTTCCGCGAGGTTGAGGAAACCTTTGCTGTTACACTCATATTCCCTAAAGGACGAGTTGCCCAGTTTTGCGCCAGCTTTGGGGCCGATCAACTGGACATGTACCGGATTGCTGGAACCAAGGGCGACATCGCGGTCGAACGCGCCTACGACTTCCAATCGCCGACAACCGTACGTCTGAACCGAAATGGCGACATCACCGAACGCGAGTTTGCGCAAACCGATCAGTTTGCCGGGCAAACGGCGTATTTCTCGGACTGCATATTGGCTGGCACGGCGCCGGAATCTGATGGCGAAGAGGGTTTTGCGGATGTTGCGGCACTTCTCGCGATTCAAGAAGCCGCCCGAACTGGCACACCTCAAAAGCTAAACCTGGAACCTCGCGCGCGCCATCCCGATGCCAGCATGGCGCGCCAAATTGAACCAACAACACGGCGGCTCGTTTTGTAGCAATCGAAGCCAGCACAATAGAAGCATATACTCGTTTCTTACAATAAAACAGCTGATGCGAAATGGGGTGCAAAGAGAATGCCAGACAGAACTCAGATACCCCCAGCGGACTACGAAACGCTGATTCAACTGATCCACGAGCGTTTCGACAACATGAGTAAATCTCATCAACAGATATCAGTGTACCTGACTCAGAACCCGAATGAAATCGCCGTGCATTCCGTCAATACGCTTGCCGAGCGCTGCGGTATTCACGCCTCAAGCTTTGTGCGGTTCGCGCAGGCGCTGGGGTACAGCGGTTTCAAAGATCTGCAGTTCCTCTTTCAGAAACGTTTAGAGACTGCAGCGCCTGGCTTTGAAGCGCGCGTTCGCGCGTTGGAAGGCGACTTGGAAAACCGCGACGACCCCACCGACTTCGGTTTTCTGCGGGACCTCGTGGTAAAAGACATCGTGTCGCTGCAGGCCCTGCTTGACGACGTTTCGGGAAAAGATTTGACGAGGGCAGCTGATCTGATCAGTGGTGCTGGAACGGTTTATCTACTGGGCCAACTGCGCTCGGCACCAGTGGTCGAGTTTTTGCGATATATGTTGGTAATGATCGGCAAGCGTTGCATGTTGCTTGACCCGAGCGGCGGTCTGGCAACCCATATGGCTCGCACGATTTCAGACGAGGACGTCTTGATCGCAGTCTCATTCCGCTACTATGCCAACGAGGTCGTTTCCATTGTGGAGGCCGTGCGGGACACCAAGACTCCAATCGTCGCAATCTCGGACAGCACCCTATCCCCGCTCGCGAAATCCGCCGATGTTTTCTTCTCGGTACCTGAGCATCGCCACACTTTTTCACGCTCAATTGCCGCGCCCATGTGCATTTCCCAGGCACTTGTGCTCGCGGCAGCGGCACGATTGCAGATCGGTGCTAAATTGCCAGAAATCCCTACTGTAACGCGCGCCTGAGCTAACTGACCCTAGGGCAAGGCCGGACGCGGCGTTGGTGGCCTCCGTCGCTTTTTCCTGGGGCCTTCCAACGTAATGGAGTCCAAAGACAAGGTATGATCCATATGTTGCATGCGATGTTGCAACATCCGGCGAGTCAATCGGTAAAGATCAGTTGCGAATTTCGGGTCAGTTGCCACATTTTTTCTTTCCCCATCCCCTTTGGCATCAAATAATATTGGCGGCAAATCTGACGCAAACTCAATCAGTGTAAAACGTTCTTCGCGAAGTATGCCAAGACAAGAATTGCTTGCCGACGTTCCAAGGGCATCTTGCCACAGCGTCGGCGTTTGAGGATTGGAAAAGTCGAGTTCCGAATAAGTATGCGTGCGCCAGTCCTCCGGTGCCTCGCCAAAAATGAACGGCAGGAGGGACCGCCCGTCCATCGAATTGGGGACATCCTGTCCGATCCAATCGAGAATTGTCGGAGCGACATCTATCGCTTCCGTTGGTCGGTTAACTCTCATCCCCGCGCTGCTTTCGCACCCAGGTGTTCGAATGATCAGCGGCGTATGATACGCCGCATCATAGATCGACATCTTCCCCCAAGCGTATCTGTCGCCAAGCATTTCGCCATGATCTGCGGTCACCACAATCATCGTATTTTCGAACTGATCATTGTCTTTGAGAAACCGGATCACCCGTCCAATATGATGATCCACTTCGGTCGCAAGGCCAAAGTAAACTGATCTCAGCCGCTGAATATTGTCATCTGTTTGCTCAAGTTTGGGGAATCCAACCACCATCCCGTCGGGTGTCGCGTGAGCCAAAGCTGGTTCAATAAAGGGATGCAGCTTGAATTCGGCTTCCCGAGAATCGAGCCGGGATGGCAAAGGAAGAGCCGCTGGATCGTACATCCTGTTGTAGGGCGCGGGCGCGACAAGCGGTGGGTGCGGACGGATGTAAGTCAGATGGGCAAACCAGCTCTGCCCGCTACGGAACTGCATCTTGTCGATGAACCCATTGGTCAGAAAAGCGGTATCGCTGTCTTCTTCTGTATAGACAGCGGGATCATTAATCTGCGCGGTAGTATTTGTTGGTGATACCGGCTTGAACAGGTCCGAATAATTTTCGAACGTATAGCCGCGGTTTGTGAGGTGGTCGCGCCAAGGGTGCGAAGTTTCAAAGCGCATCTCCAATTTCTCGTCGAAACCCGTCATCGGGAATTCATATGACTTGAGAGCAGGATCGTTACTCGCATGTACCCTGGGATCATGGGATGTGTCCGTGTATCCGAAAAGCATTGGGTTATACCCTGCCTTGTGCATTTCGGTCGCTAAGTTTGGAGTGTCGTGCCGCAACGGCGTCCCGTTTCTGACGGATCTGTGGTTCATCGCGTACTGACCCGTCAGGATCGATGCGCGCGAGGGTCCACACGGGTTGGTAACTGAATAATGATTGGTGAATGTTACGCTTTCCTCCATCAACGCACGCAGATTCGGCAGCGCAACATGATCCGCCAGCGCACCCGTGACACAATCAGCGCGCAACTGATCAATTATGATGAAGAGGACATTGCGTGTCTCGGGCATTCTGGAATCCACATGCTAGTTTGACAAAAACTGAATACGAGCATGGAGCGTGCTAAATCAATGGATCACCGTCAGTTTCTGCAAGGATTGCGACATTCATTTTACAAAACTTGGAAGGCGGTCTTCGCTGAAGAATGCATGCCAACCTAGGTGATTTGCGGCTCAATCTTACCCTAATAGCCCTAAAGGCGACTCGCCCCCCCTCCGAAGATACGCACAGCGCCTCTTTCCGAGAGATTTGCCGCCTGACCCTTTCCGCTTGAGCAGTTGGAAAAAGCTTCAAAACAGGATCTTGGGCAATGTGGTTGCTATTTCGGGCAGGAACCAGATGACGGTAACCGCAAGAATCTGGATGATAATAAAGGGGGCGACTCCAGCATAGATTTGCCCCGTCGTCAGTTCTTTTGGAGCGACACCGCGCAAATAGAACAGCGAAAAACCAAATGGCGGCGTCAGGAACGAGGTTTGAAGGTTGATCGCTATCAGCACCGACAACCAAACCGGATCATGCCCCATGAGGATGAGCGTCGGCATGACCAACGGCAAAACGATGACCGTGATCTCAACAAAGTCCAGAAAGAACCCAAGGACAAAGATGAACAACATGCAGAAAATCAATGCGCCGGTAGGCCCGCCCGGCAGGTCGGATAGAATGTCGTGTACCCGCTCTTCACCACCAAGACCGATAAAAACCAGGGAAAAGATACCCGCAGCCAGAATTGTGGCAAAGATCATCGACGTCATTGTCAGCGTGGAATTAAGCGCAGGTTGCAGGGTCTTTCGCGCGATCAGGGATTTCACTGCCATCAGAATTGCAGCAGCGCCGATCAGCGACAGTATCATATACCCGCCGCCCACAGCATATTCCGCAATGCCAAGGTCGCTGCGCTGCAACCGTACCGGGTAGAGGCCAGCACCGACTCCCAAGGCGACCAGACAGACGGTACCGAATAGCAAAAAATGCCGCGAGCGGCCCGACTTGATGGCAGCCATAAGGATCGCACCAAGTCCACCCACGGATGCCGCTTCTGTAGGTGAAGCGACACCGCTCAGGATGGCACCCAGCACCGCCAGAATAAGCAGGATGGCGGGCAGGATCGCGGCAAGTGTTTCTGAAAGCGGCGGGGCATCGTCACCGATATCGACAACTGGCACATCCTCGGGGCGCACCCATCCCCGGATTAGGATATATAGGATATAAAGCACAACCATCGTCAGGCCAGGCAGCAGTGCCGCCGCGAATATCTGGCCCACAGATATTGTGTCGATCGCGAATTTCCCCTGTTCGTATTGGGCTTGCTGATAGGAATTGGACACCACGTCAGAAAGAATGATCAGCAATGTAGATGGCGGAATGATCTGACCGAGCGTACCCGATGCGCACACCACACCAGCGGCCAGTCGCGGATCATAACCCGACCTCAACATCGTTGGCAGGGCGATCATTCCCATCGCAACAACAGTTGCCCCCACAATCCCGGTAGAAGCCGCCAGCAGCATTCCAACTAAAACTACCGAAATGCCCAAACCCCCACGAAGTCGGCCGAATGAGCGACCCATCGCGTCCAGCATATCTTCGGCAATCCGACTTTTCTCTAACACCGCTCCCATCAGCACAAACAGCGGAATTGCGATGAGAACTCCATTTGTCAGCAGTCCGAATATCCGTTGCGACATCGCCCCCAGCAAAGAAATGTTCATGACACCCATGGACCAGCCGAGCATGGCAAACGCGATGGCCGTGCCGGCAATGCTGAATGCGACGGGAAATCCGGATAGGACCGCCGCCATCAGGGCCACGAACATCAGTAGATCAAGGTATTCAGCCACGGATTTTGTCCCCGACAACGATGCGCAACACCTCTGACACGGATTGAAGAAGCAAAAGCACACAGAATGCCGGAATGAGGGATTTCAATAAGAACACGGCCTTTATGCCGCCTACAGATATGGGCCCCTCAAGAATGCTCCACGAATTTATCACCGCTGGCCAGGACCAGTAGATTACAGCAAACATGGTTGGCATTAGGAGAAACAGATGACCAAACAGATCAATGCGGCGTTGCCCGACCGTATCAAAACGGTTGTAGAAAATGTCGACCCGTACATGTCCGTTGACCAGCAATGTATACCCAGCGCCGAGCATGAACAGTGTCGAGTGCATATAAAGAACCGACTCTTGCACCGCGACATCGCTGAACCCGAACACATAGCGGGCAACGACAATACTGAACTGAACCAATACCATAGCAAGCGCCAACCAGCGTATGACAGCGCCCACCGCTTGGCTGAAACCATCCAACGATCTTATTAGCTGTCGCACGTTGGCCTCAATTACATATGCCCCGGCGCAAAAGGTTCACGCCGGAGCAGAGTATCAGCCATCAGTATCCCAGAACACCGGCTCTGGCATTCATTTGGCCATTGTCAGCGTAACTCATGTAGGAACCAACTGAATCGCGGTACGTCAGGAAGCTCTCAGTGATCCGGCGCACCAGTTCATCTTCGTCCTGCGAAAGTTCATCCATGATCTCGATTGCCGCGACACCCATGGCCTCAACTACATCATCCGGCAACCTGCGGACTTGCACCCCTTCTTCGGCCACCAAACGGGCCAGTGATTGGGCATGCTTGGTCGTATACTCCGTCCAGACCGGATTGTAGAGGCTTTCGCAGGCAAAACTGACAGCCTGTTTCAGATCATCCGGCAAGTCGGCATAGGCGCTTGCATTGACGGCACATTCTTCGGCCGATGACGGCTCTCCTACGCCGGGCCAGTAATAGTTTTTGGCCACCTGCTGGAATCCAACGGCGCTGTCAGTCCAGGGGCCAATAAACTCGCCAGCATCCAGTGCGCCGGTTTGCAGGCCCTGAAACATGTCACGTGGCCCCATGGCCTGAACCGCCATGCCAATTTTGGAGCACATTTGCGAAGCAAGGCCCGTTGTGCGGAATTTCAAACCCTTCAAGTCGTCGAGAGAATTGATCTCGTTGCGGAACCAACCCTGCCATTGTGGTCCGGAATTCCCGCAAAGGAATGGCTTGAGATTGAAACGCGCGTAAATCTCATCATAAAGCGCCTGCCCGCCGCCGTGGAAGAGCCAACCAAACTGCTCGTCTGCGCGTAGACCGAATGGTTGCGAACCGAACATCAGGATGCCCTTGGACTTGGACCCCCAATACGCGGGAACTGCGTGATAAAGTTCTGCGGTTCCCTCAGATACTGCATCAAAAACGCCCCGGCCCGGAACCAGTTCCCCCGCAGCGTGCAATTTGATCTCCAGTCGGCCGCCTGACAGAGTGTTGATCCGGTCAGCCAGCATCTGCGCGGCAACTCCGGGACCCGGTAGGTTCTTGGGCCAGGCGGTAACCATGTTCCATTGACGAATGTCTTGCGCAACCGCTGGCGCTGCAATCGTTGTCGCAGCCACACCAATGGCACCAGCTGTCACAAACTCTCTGCGTTTCATTTATTCCTCCCATTTTGCAACTTTTATTATGATGCTGCAAAATATTATTAAGCATGCACATATCCCAAGTCAATTCCAATCACCCGGAGCGGCCTGCCGGGAATTTCGACCGTGATTACAATCCCCCTGCTTGGGTGGCGAAGCGGGCCAGTTGTGAGGCGGGAGACACAAACAAACTGAACCGCGTGGCTTTCTTGGAATGCCCTTCCAACTATCTCCCGCCGCGCTTACCTTCGAGAACGTTGAAGGTGCCGTCTATTCCTTCACGGCCAAACCGCGCTGTTGTAAAATTTCAGCCGCACCCATCTTCTGTGCTGTCATCAATTTGACACCTGATCAGATTGCGCACCTGATGTTGCCGATGCCAGAAAAAATCATGAAAAGTCGACTTGGCCTTGGGATAAGAGTCATCGCTGGCTGCCAGATTAATCGGTTTCCTTTTTGGCCAGCTCTGAAACCGGTATACTGACCCCATTAATTTTAACAAAGACCTTTTCCAGGTCGAGGCTCAGGAGCAGTTCCTGAGCCGCGTTTAGCTTTTGCGGCTTATCTTTGGATTTCAAAAGGTCCCGCACCGAAGTGATCGCTTTGACAATTGCGACAACGCTTCCGGCAACACCTGCAGCCTGCCCCAGAAAGGAAATCAGGACAGCCGGGTTTATCGCACCCAAATCGCGCGCAGTCTCCTCCACGTCGACTTCAGGATCTGAAACACCCCCAACTTCGCCCACAATGGTTTCAAGAGCATGCGCAAGTTCCTGTGCCGCCTTCGGGTCAGAAGTTTCGGGCAGCTCCACCGTCATATAGATTGTGTCCATCGACAATTACTCCTTTACTACCGCAATCCGAATGCCTGCCGCGAGAACCCATACAGACCGAATTGCCCCCAAACACAGGGTTCACGATCCTTGCGCCGACGCGACGGATCATCAAGAAAATTCTTCAATGCCTGATTGAGCGCACGATTTGGCGCAACGCCCTGCGAAAAATAGGTGTGGAACCTCTCTGAAATCTCAGGCGCGACGCCATCAGACACGGGCCAGATCGGGGCAATAACCGATTGCGCGCCCGCCATCGCAAATGCCGCCTGAATACCATAGATCGCATCCGCAGGCAGGTTTTCCAGGTGTCCCATCTGGGTTGCACGCCGTCCGGCAAAACAGGCCGACAGAAAAACCACCTCTGCCGACAGCGGCCAGCACGCGACATCCAGCCCGTCAGTGACGCCATCAAACAACGTCAGATACACCTCCATCGGTGCGCGCGACAGAATGGGATCTGTCACGTTGACCCCATGCAACGCCAGGTGAACGGCCGCAGCCCCGCCAATCGCATCACGATTGACCTGCAGATTCCCCCTGGTCGCGGCCTTACCAAGCAGCGTTGCGACGCAATCGTGCGGATAGCATTTCGAGATAGATGTCACTTCGTTCTCTGCGTTAGCAAGCGGTGCTGTCGCCGTCCCATTTTTGTCTATGGCTGCGCAGGTTCCAATGCCACAACAAGATTTTTTGTCAGCTGGTTGCGGTGGGTCCTTCAATAGAACACTTAGGTTTGGAACATTGCCGACCGGACAGTTGTGCAACAGCGCACGACCGCCTACTGGCAAGGCACCAAAAGGCACTGCGTGCAATTTTTGATGCGGCGCCACGATGACTTGATCCGCACCCAGCAAATGTTGTTCGAATGCGATGGGGAGCAAAACGTCAGAGACACATTGCAAATGCTCCATCATTCCGTAACTGCGTTCATCCATTTGCAGAACCGCGTCGAGCGCCAGATGAAAATCTTGACGTTCTGTGGTCATTACCCTTTCGGTCAGGACAAGATCAGCGGAAATCAGACTGACCAGAAAAACCTCATCAGCCAAATTATAGTAATTGACGATCACCGCGCCGCCCAGAATGGCTTGAAGTCCGACCAGCGAAAACTGCGGTCTCAATCGGGGGCGCGCCATCATTGCCTCGTCCCATGCAAGACGGCGTTGTTCTTCTATCCCTGCTCGGACCTCCGGCTGCTTTTCGTCATGCAATGCCTGTGACAGGCCCTCAAGTGTAGCAACGGGTGCCTGATCCGTTAGTTGATGAAGCGCCGGACCGTGAATGTCTCGGGATTTCAGCAACTCCATCGTCGCGAGCATCTCTTCGTGTTTCTCGGCTTTGCAGGCCTGAAAAATTGCCAGATTGTAAGGCATGTATTTGTCGGACATGAAAGAGGATTGAAGATACGCGGTATTAAGCTTTGCGCGGTGGTCCTCGATCCGATCTATCAAAGTCAGCAAGAGCCTTCTTGAGCTGTCGGAATGCGCGTTTTCGGGATCGCTGAGGACCAGTTCAAGGGTGACTTCTGCGTCCTTGGAGATATCCATCGATTTTTGCGCGGCGGAAATGGCCCTGGCCAGCGTGCCCCGACCTTGTGCGGTTTCGCCAAGTTCTATCTGGATTTGCCCAGCCTGATGCAGTGCGGCAGCGCGAAGCTGACTTGCCTCGCCCTCTGTGTGCGCGATCGACAGGAATTCCTCGACGAGCGCGTGGCTTCGCATTCCTCTGGCGTACTGATCCTCGGCAAGGGCAAAACGGTCCAGCTCTTGCCGGTCAATCGGTTGTAGCTTGACCGGATCAACTCCCTTGGGGTCGAATATCCCGGGATTGTCAAAACTGAAAGTTTCCGCGTCTGCCTGTTGCCCTCGCGCAATCGCAATATCTGACAATTCTGCCAGACGATTCATCGCGTTCATATGAATCTCGGCATCCTCGTCCAGCATGAACAGAATACTTGACCGCTGGACAAGCACTTTGTTCAGGGTCGAAAATATCGACACCCAAACGGTTGTCGTTGCAGCAGTGTCAGCGATGTCTACCAACCGGTCCAGAACCTCTTGGGCCTCCGCTTTCTCAGGCAAAGGAAACTGGATGTCGATCATATCGGCCTGCATCTTGCCCATCCGGTCAATCGTCGACGCGCGATCACCCAAGTTCCAATACGCGGACCCCAAAATTGCATGCGAGGCGACCCGCTCCCAACATGGGCGTCCCGCTGTTCTTTGCCGCACCAGCGGAAGCAACCGTTGCAGTGCCTTATCCGGGTGATGGCCCAGGACATTGGTCACATACTGCAGAGATGCGTCCACAAAAATGACTTCATTTGACAACAGGTCGCTCCGCGTAAGAGCAAGTTGAAGCGTCAAATCATGGAACTCCAAAGCGCCCGCATAATCGTGACGATCCCTTAGAATTGCCCCCCTTCCCGTTGCAATCATTCCCCCGAAAGACAGAATGTCTGCGTCCTTATTGCGCGACACCCCTTGCGGCAGATCATTCAGCAATTTTTCCGCAGAGTTAAAAAACTGCAGCGCTTCTTCGTGCGCACCGGTCGACTGGTGGTTCAGGCCATTTTGAATCTCAGAAATGACGGCTGACGCCTGCTGCGTAAATTTCGCCTCATCGTCTGACTCTAAGACCGTCAACCCTCTTTGATGTACTGTGGTAAAAATCATGAGCATCAGGTCGTACTCGGCACTGTCTTCGGCAAATTCCTCGAGCGCGGCGCGCATGGCGAATTGCTGATACAGGGCTAACAGCCGTTCGTCAGGCAAACCCTCCAACTCTGGCGTCAAACCATCTTCTCGAAAGGCAGTGAATGTGTCCTTGGCAAATGTCTGGGCCGGTCGGCGCGCGGCATCAAAGCCTGACCAATCGAGTTCTTCAAAATTCTTCATTGCAAAAATTACCCTTGCGTGCCGCAAGATTAGCGATCTTCAGAAAATAGTCAAAAATCACCGATCAAGTTGGGAAAAATCAGCCAGCGCCCCGACTGTCAGGGCCTTTTGCAAAAGAGACCCTCAAGCGCAATTTGCCTTTCACCAGCGCGGTAAGCCAGCAGCCCCTACCGCTGCCAGATGCAAACGCATTGCTTATTTCAAAAAAGTAACTCGCAACCTCAAGACTCGATTGACCTAATATGTATTTACATAATATTAATAAGTGTGAACTTCAAAGAGAGGAGACATTTGTTGTCGACTTATGGTGATGCGAACGCGATCATCGCGGAGGGGCATATGACATCACGCGAAATGCGGACGATTCAAGCCGCGACAAGGCCAATGGATGCAGACCATGCCCGCAGCTTTGAGGACCACTATGGCATTGATTGAAGTTTCGCATGGCAACGGGCCTCTGGTTCTGGGCTTACCTCATACAGGAACCGATATACCCGAGGAATGCCTGGATCGTCTCAACTCGCGGGGTCACGTTATGGCGGACACCGATTGGCACATTCACCACCTGTATGCGGGCTTACTGGATGAAGTAACGACCATTCGCACGACGGTGAATCGTTATGTAATCGACGTAAATCGGGATCCAAGTGGGACCAGCCTTTATCCCGGCCAAAACTCCACTAGCCTCTGTCCGCTGACCGATTTTGACGGAGGGGCGATTTATCGCGCTGGTCAGGAACCGGATGCGAACGAGGTCGCGCGCCGCAGGGACATCTATCACAAACCCTATCATGCCGCGCTGCAAGACGCTCTGGAGAGGGCACACAAATCGTATGGGTTTGCAATCCTCTTTGACTGTCATTCAATCCGGTCGCGAATTCCGTTTCTGTTTCAGGGGACTCTGCCAGATTTCAACGTTGGCACAAACAATGGCGTGACTTGCGATGCCGCCATTCAATCTGCAGTTTGCGGCGTCTGCGAAAATGCTGGCGACTACACGTCAATCACGAACGGCCGTTTTAAAGGCGGATGGACAACGCGCCACTATGGGCGTCCCTCTGATGGGATGCACGCCGTCCAAATGGAACTGGCGCAATCAACCTACATGCAAGAATCTCCGCCCTGGACCTATGATGACGCCGAAGCACAGCGACTCCGTAGGCACCTCAAAACAGTCCTTGAAACCCTATCCAACTGGAGGCCAAGATGAGCGACCCCCGTAAAAACACCCGCGATATCTATCCGCCGACAGGCCCGGAACTGAACGCCAAAAGCTGGATGACCGAAGCGCCAATGCGGATGTTGATGAACAATTTACATCCGGACGTGGCCGAAAACCCGCATGAGTTGGTCGTATATGGCGGCATTGGCAGGGCAGCGCGGACGTGGAAAGACTTCGATCTGATCGTTGATACTCTCAAGCAATTAGAGGAAGATGAAACGCTCGTCGTGCAGTCGGGCAAACCGGTTGCGGTGGTCAAAACCCATGCCGATGCCCCACGCGTTCTGATCGCCAACAGCAATCTTGTGCCACATTGGGCGAATTGGGATCATTTCAACGAACTCGATAAACGAGGGTTGGCGATGTATGGGCAGATGACCGCGGGCTCGTGGATTTATATCGGCTCGCAAGGCATCGTTCAGGGCACCTACGAGACGTTCGCCGAGGCCGGTCGCCAGCATTACGGTGGCGATCTGACTGGAAAATGGATCCTGACTGGTGGGCTTGGCGGCATGGGCGGCGCTCAGCCGCTGGCGGCGGCGATGGCAGGTGCCTGCTGTCTGGCCGTCGAATGCAACCCTGACAGCATCGATTTTCGGTTGCGCACGCGTTATGTGGACGAAAAAACCGACAGTCTGGATGAGGCGCTTGAGATGATCGAACGCTGGACTGCCGCTGGACAGGCCAAGTCGGTGGCTCTTTTGGGAAATGCGGCTGACGTTTTCCCGGAAATGTTCAAACGCGGAGTTCGCCCCGATATTGTTACCGATCAAACCAGCGCCCATGATCCAGTTAATGGCTATTTGCCTCAGGGCTGGAACATGTCCAAATGGCGGGCCATGCGTGAAAGTGACCCAAAGCAGGTCGACAAGGCCGCGCGGCAATCGATGCGGGTTCAGGTTGCGGCGATGGTTAATTTCCACAATGCAGGCATCCCAACGGTGGATTATGGCAACAACATTCGCCAGATGGCGCTTGAGGAAGGTCTGGAAGATGCCTTCGCCTTCCCGGGCTTTGTTCCGGCCTATATCCGCCCGCTGTTCTGTCGAGGCATCGGGCCATTTCGTTGGGCGGCCTTGTCGGGCGATCCCGAGGATATCTACAAAACAGATCAGAAAATGAAGGAGTTGTTTCCCGAAAACACCCACCTGCACAATTGGCTCGATATGGCCCGAGAGCGTATTGAATTTCAGGGGTTGCCCGCACGCATTTGCTGGATCGGTCTGGGGGATCGGCACCGCGCAGGGTTAGCCTTCAACGAAATGGTTGCCAGCGGAGAATTGAAAGCGCCGGTCGTCATCGGTCGCGACCACCTTGACAGTGGCTCGGTTGCCTCGCCCAACCGCGAAACAGAAGCAATGAAGGATGGTTCAGACGCCGTGTCAGACTGGCCGCTTCTGAACGCGCTGGTCAACACGGCGTCGGGTGCCACCTGGGTGAGCATCCACCATGGGGGGGGCGTCGGAATGGGGTTCTCGCAGCATTCCGGCGTGGTGATTTGTGCGGATGGCACACCAGAAGCCGCCAAACGCATTGAGCGGGTTCTGTGGAATGATCCCGCCAGCGGTGTATGGCGCCACGCAGACGCGGGATACGAAATCGCAATAGACTGCGCTCGCGAACACGGGCTGAAATTGCCGGGGATTTTGGGGTAGCAGGGCACAACGGTTCCTCGCGTTGTCAGTCCGTTGCTTTAGCTGGCCCCACGGGTTAATTTTTTCGACTAGCTTTACACAGCCACCTTTCTTACAATTGTTCGCCAGATCCAGAATTTTTCAGCAAAACCGTCAGCAAACGGCCTTTCAAGATGTGCGCAGCTATTGGCATGGCTGAGCCCAAAACAACGAATGCTGCGAAAAGTTCGAGTGGCAACTACATGGACTATCAACTATTATCAGGATTAATCATGATCCTCCTGTCAGATCTTCTGCGAGCATGAGGGCGTTCCCGTCGGGATCGTAAAAAGTAGTTGTCTTGACCATGCCTTCTACAACATCAGTTTCGCCATCGAACTTAACTTTGGCTTGCTCTAATTTCTGCCTAGCGGAGTCCAAATCAGCTATCCCAAAGACAGGTACGCAGTTGCCAGGTGCCGGCTTGGTATGCTCGCCAAGGCCAATTGTTACTCCGACCGTATTCGTTTGAAGTTCTGACCAACCTGCGTCGTCTGCGTGGTAGATGGTCTCAAATCCCAACATGCTGCCGTACCACTGAGCACTTAAGCGGCGATCTTTAACGGACAGAGAGATATTGATGGTTTTATCGGGCGAAATAAGAGACATGGTCCTTCCTTTTTGCTTTAATTATATTAACTATACTTTATGTACATTGCATCATTTGTCAACATTACCTCAAGAGCTTGGGCGATACCCATTCTATCAAACCTGCACGCAGGTATTGCTGGACGGCAGGCACCTCTGTTGGCAGCAACTGGCGCAAGTAGGACCGCTTTCGCGCAAAGCATGGATCATCTAATCAAGATGGGGTTGTTAGAACGAAATCCAGGGTATGGTCATCCTCTGCGCCCAGAGTTTCGCCTCACATCGCAAGGAATTTCCGCCGCTGCAATTGCCAACAAGATTCAAAGTGTATCTGCTGATGGAGATCAAGACTTGCTCCGTAGGTCATGGACACTACCGGTGTTGACGTCGCTTCACACACCAAGCCGCTTCAATGATATCAAGCGAAATTTGCCGTCAATTACGGATCGAGCATTGTCGCAATCGTTGAAAACGATGGAGGTCAGAAGCTGGGTGTGCCGTAGCGTTGACGAGACTGCTCGCCCGCCTAGATCAATTTACGCTGCTGTGAATACTGGCGAAGTGATAAGTAAGGCAACTGCACCTGAAATTAGCTTCGCCTAGCAAATCCAGACGTTCGTTTAGAGGTAAGGAAGGTCGTCAAATTTCTCTTTATGGACTTCTTTGGGCACATTTCGGACGTCTGCTTTGGCTTGGGCATTGTTCAGATTCCAACGTTAGTGTGTCTGCAATGCACGAACATTACGTAACAGAATTACCCGCCAACCACAGACCTTCTCCGATGTTAAGTGCGTGTATTTTGCCGATGGTTCAAAAGAAAATGATTGGTCGTGCGCCTGACTATTCCAAATCGGTGGCATGGGACACAATACTTATCCTTTTTCATGCACCGCATAAGCCTCTTTGAAGTCTGGATGCCATCGCGACAACGCAGGGCGGTTCTCAATGATGTCACCCATAGACCATGCAGCCCGCTTGCAATCCAGTTCTGAGGTTACGTCGTTATCCGGGCACAGAATGTAGAAATCGCCTGCCGCCATGCGGTCCAGGAAATAGTCGACGGTCTGTTCGCTGCTCCATGCGGCCTTGGGTTTTTCGGGAATGTGACGGGCGATCATGCCCGTGTAGGTGAACCCCGGCACAAAAAGATGGGCCGAGATTGCCGCGCCTGCTTCGCGCAGGTCATGTGCCAGCATTTCGGTCAGAACCTTCACGCCTGCCTTGGTGACATTATAGGCCGGATTGCCGGGGGGCGTTGTGATACCCTGTTTCGACCCTGTATTGATAACTACTGCAGGACGGTCTGCTGCGATCATGCTGGGCAGGAATGCCTGAACGCCGTTGATCACACCAAACAGGTTTACTTCGATCAGCTTACGCCACGCATCTGGCTTTCCCCAACTGGTCGAGGGCACGCCGATGCCTGCGTTGTTCATCAATACCGCTACTTCCCCGGTGGCAAATGCCGCGTCGCTCAGGGCCTTCACTGCATTTGCGTCACTGACATCTGTGGGCACCGCCAGAACCGGTGCGCCGTCCCGCGCTGCGTCCGAGATTTCCTTGGTCGCGCTGTCGAGCGCTTCTCCGGGTAAGTCTGCCAGCACAACGCCAAGCCCAGCTTGCGCAAATCGCAGTGCTGCGACCCGGCCCACCCCATTTGCCGCGCCGGTTACGACCGCCAGACCCCCTTTTTTGACTGCGTCTTCATACATAATCAAACCCTCCTGAAAAACTCGCCGTGCCAAGCTAACAGGGCAGTCAGGCGCGCAGCCCCCGCATCGTTGGCCCCCAAAACCGTATCATGAGCAGCACGGCAGCAAAAGCCAGACCGACCACTAGACCCGACCAGACACCAACGCCGCCAAAATCAAGTACAAAGCCGAGCAGGTAGCTGCAGGGAATTCCAACAATCCAATAGCTGATCGCCGCAATAAACATTGGTGCTCTCGTATCCTGCACTCCGCGCATCAGTCCCAACGCAATAACCTGCGCTCCGTCTACGAGTTGAAACAACGCCGCCATGGCGAGCAGCACGATGCCGATGCTGATGATCTGTTGTTTGGCCGGATCGGCGGGATCCAGAAAGGCTTTGATCAAAGGTTCTGGCATCGAGACAAAGACCACGATAGTCAGTACTGAGACTACTAGCGACAACACGATTGCGGTGCGTCCGCCGCGAGCCAGATGATCCGGGTCGTGTCGCCCATATGCATTGCCTGCCCGGATCGTTGCCGCGTTGCTGAGCCCCAGATGCACCATGAATGTTGCACTGGCCATGGTCAGCGCTATGCCATGAGCGGCCAGCGGAACCGCCCCTATCCACCCCATCATCAGCGCACTGGCAACAAACAACCCGCTTTCCGCCAGACCAGTAAGGCTGATTGGCCATCCAAGACGAAAAACCCTGCCAAACATCTCTGAATCGACCCGCCACAGGCGTTGAAACAATGCGTACTGCGGCAAAACGACGACGGCGTAGGCAACAACCCCCACCAGTGCGGCAGTTTGAGTTAAGAGCGACGCAATGGCGGCGCCCTGCAATCCAAGTTCCGGCGCTCCCCAATTGCCAAAAATCAGCGCATAGTTAAGCAGTCCATTTATGACAGCAGAAGCAAGCGAAATCCAAAGTACGATTTGGGTTCTCTCGAGCGCTGCCAGATAGGATTTGATAACCGTCACAAGCAACGCCGGAAACATCGCCCAGCTGGCCACCCTCAAGTATCGCTGTGCCGCTTCAGATAACTGTTCGTCCTGACCCAGCGTCTGCAGCACACTCGATGACCACCACATCGGCGGCATTACCAGAACGGCAAATATGACCGACAACCACATACCCATACGCGTGGCACGTCGTACACTGATTTCATCGCCTTCGGCATTGAAACTCGCAACCATCGGCATCACAGCCCAAGCAAACCCGCCCCCCATGATGAACAGGGTAAAGAAGAAACTGCTCGCCAATGTGATCGCAGCCAGCGCATCGATACCATACCAACCCAGCATCACAGTATCCGTCAGCCCAATAGCAAATTGAGCCAGATGTCCGCCAATCAGCGGCAGGCCCAGGATGGTAACGGCGCGCACATGCTGGGGATAGCTCATGACGCGTAATAGCTGAATTTGGGGGGTCATGTTCAATCTCTAGGCAGTTTAGGAGACAGCGGCAAGGTGCGATGGAAATCGCAGAGCAGTCGCCAGAAACACAGCCTCATGACTCGGGGCATTGTTCCTAAGCGGTCGCCGAATGGGCGCCTGACGAAAGCAACAGGCTACATCCTTTTCGGCGGGCACGGGCGCTTACAAAGTCGCCGCATTGAACCAAACGACAAAATCTCTGTCGATGACGAGGCGAGAGCCCTTATTGCGAACCCCGGTCCTTGATCATCTTTCGCTGATCCTGCTCAATCGCAGGCGGCATCCACAATGATCTCAACCTTGAGTTCCGGGCGGGCGAGTTTTGCTTCGCCGCACGCACGAGCTGGCGCATGGCCTTCAGGTACCCAAGCATTCCAAACCTCATTAAGCCCGACGAAATCGCCCATATCTGCCAACCAAATTGTGGCCCGCAGCATTTTTTCCCGCGACGAACCCGCCTGAATAAGCAGCGTATCGAGACGGTGAAGGCATTCCTCAGTTTGGGCCTGAATGGTGGGCCCCTCACCGACCTGCCCAGTTATGTAGGCAACACCGTTGTGTTTGACGATTTTTGAGGATCTGACTCCGGTTTCGATACGTTCGATCATAGCTGAACCCTTCTTTCGTCTGATGGTGTTTCGCCCACATGCCGCCATTTCGGAATAAATTCAATTGCCAAATGAGCAATGTCACCGGAACGGATACCTAAAGGCCCCACAATCCAACCCGCCCCGGGGAACGTTTTGCCGACAGTTTCGATTGCGCCTTTTTTTTCTTTTGGCAGGGATCATGTTCCATTGGACCCAGCCCCATGGCTTTGAGCACGAGATCGGACGACCGCAAGGATCCGTTCACCCATCCATGCACGTCCGAAATCGCCTCGTTGCAAAAATGAAGATCATCGCGGGGCGCGGCGAGATATTCCCGAACAGCGCTATCCTCGACGTTCAGGCGCCATTGATGGTAAGCGTACTCAAAATCCTCCTGCCCGTCCCAAAGTCGATAGCTGGTCAAAACCGGAACTGGCACATAGTTCACTCCAAAAAGAGTACCTATCTGCTTGCGCGCTTCGTCTACCACAGCCTGTGAAGCACCAAACAGAGTCTGCGGAACTTTGGCGTTTTGTTCGTCCTGCATGGGGGATGAAAACATTGGGCCGATATTCTGCAACCCGTGCCAGAAGTTCGTATTGTTGAAATCGCAATAAATTGTGAGCGCTGCAGCAGCGTCACTTGGAATGTCAGGTTCACCCTGCGCCGCGCCCGAGGTCTGAATCCTCACTTTCTCCTGCAGCGCATAGAACGGATAAATCGCATTGATGGGCAGGCCGGTAAAGCTGGGACCGAACTGAACAGATGGGCGTTGGGTCATGCCGTTTTCCCACCAGGGTCGATCAAAATAGAGGTTAATCTTCATCAGCTTCATGCCCAGCACGGAATGGATGTTGTCCCAAAGCTTCTGCGCATCTGGCGCACTTCGCAGTGCTGGCGATTGGCGAAACAGATCTTCCATTCCCTTGGTTGCTGCAGCCACGATCACCTTCGAGGCATGAAGTGACTTGGATACTCCCCCAGGAACAACTGGCGAAGAATTCCTTTGGCAAGGCGCTTCAGTCAGAGACAGGACATAACTGTCTTGCTGATCAAGTGCATCTACATTGGTACTCAACATGATCTGAACGTTGTCGCCGTGATCGTCCTCCAGCCGTTTCTCCACGGCATTAGGCAAAGTGCTAAAGCCTTCTTTAAACGTGTAATATTCCGGTTCGATGGGAAAATCGGCAAGGATTTGCAGAGCATCCCCGGCGTTTGCGATCGATTTGAACGGACCAGCAAACCCAATGGTCTCAGTCAGCATCTGTATGCATTCCTCGCTGTAGCCCATATCCCGTAGCAGCCCCCATAGCTGCCATTGGTTCAGCGTCTTACCTTTCCACTTCGCCTTTTCGCGTAATTTCGTCCATTCGTCCGGCTTTCGCCCGTGTTTTGGAACCTTGCCATTTTCAAAAAGGATTGTGTCAAAAGCCACGGTCACGATCTGACTTGGGCTAAGTCCCTGCTCTTGTGGTTTCAGATCATATAGGTCGCTCCAGATCATGTTTCCGCTTGCCTCCGCTTCAGCCAAGGTAAAGTTATGCCCACGCAGGAAAAAACGGTTGGTGTCATCGGCGCTGCCCATCGGAAAATCAACGATCTTGTCACAAAGGCCCATGGCTTTGATCAACGTCATCAGTTCATCCATCTCATAGTTGAACCGCATGCCCCCTTCTTCCTCTCGAACACGCACGCCACCGCCAAATTCAATAATATCGGTGTCGAGCCGCCCCCCGGTACGGTTCAGCCGCTCAATAATCCTGATCTGAAGCGACGGATCATGCTCTAACAACCTCCACGCGCAATAGAGCCCGGATATTCCGGCACCTATGATCGCAATATCGCAAGATTGACCGTCGATAATTTCTGAATACTGGCAGCGTGTCATCTGCAATCTCCTTAAGAACTGGTGTCAAATGCGGCGTCAACTAAAGTCGTCGACTTGGAGGGCTTTGCCGAAATTGCGCCGCCAAACGATTGAATTATTATAATATTACTCAACCATAAGTGTCTAAGGCCAATTTGGCAACATGAGCAGAGGTTGATCTGGTACTCTTGAAAACGGGGGCGCCTTCGTCGTCAGCAAAGGCGATAATCCCACAAGACGCGGGCAGCGCTAAATCCGGAAATTCGGGAAGCTGCCGAAATGCAATCTTTTTGCCGCCCCTATTCCAACCTATAGTGCGCCAAAGAACGCGAAACCCTTAAGGCTGCGCATGGCAAAGAACCTATCCCTTTCAGGGCCCTTTAACATCATGATAATCGGTCAGTCTGGCCGGTTGCAGTACGAAGCTTTGTTATTTGCCGCCTCCCTGCGTCACAGCGCACCGGAATTCGCGGGCCGCCTTTTTGTCGCTGAACCGCAACCAAACGCAACATGGTCCAGCGACCCGCGGATCAGGCCAGCCGAAGTTCGCACGGCACTGGAAACTCTTGGCGCAGAAATCCTGCCATTTGAGAACCAGTATTTCGGCCAGTCCTATGCCTATGGCAACAAAATCGAAGCCCTGATGGCCTTACCTGAGGGGGAGCCGTTTGTATTCTTTGACACGGATACGCTGATTACCGGCGATCTGATGGCTGTCCCTTTCGACTTTGACCGCCCTACTGCGTCTCTGCGCCGATCCGGAACTTGGCCTCAGATCGAACTCTATGGCCCCGGATACTCTGAAATCTGGAAGTCGCTTTACGACAAGTTCGATCTGGATTTTGAAAGCTCGCTGGATCTCAGCCAGCCCGACGAGTTCTGGCAACGATACCTTTATTTCAATGCCGGATTCTTCTTTTACAAATGCCCGCATGTTTTTGGGAGGAAGTTTCTGGAATTTGCGCGCGAAATTCGGGACGATCCACCGCCTACGCTGGTTTGTCAGGCGATGGATCCCTGGCTGGATCAGGTTGCGCTACCGCTGGTGATACATGCACTTGGTGGAGGCCGAGATACCCTGCCGCGAGGCTTGATCGATGGATCTGTCAGCTGCCACTACAGAGTGCTCCCCCTGCTCTATGCGCGGGAATCCGATCACGTGATCGACGTGTTGGAACAAGTCTCGGCACCCAATAAACTCAAGAAGGTGCTCAAGACCTACGATCCCATCAAAAGGATGATCTATCAGGGACGGGGCAAGAAGGTCCGGGCTTTGTTCGATCAGCAAAATTTGCCCCGGCGCGAACAAGCCATCCGCAACAAAATCAAATCTCAGGGTTTCTGGATGCGCTGAAATCAGACTGAACCATTAGGCCAGAAGGCATACAGATAACAGTCAACAATCAAAAAGAATGTACCCCTCGGCGCTCAATTGGATCACAAAAATACGGCGCGCAGTTGTGAGTGGGATGCCCATAGCCTAGACCTGAGCCAATTAAATTATTCAGTGGAGGACCCAAAGATGACAGATGGCCCAAAATACGGTTTCGATACCCTGCAGATTCACGCGGGCGCGCGGCCCGACCCAGCCACAGGCGCACGGCAAACACCCATCTATCAAACAACGGCCTATGTCTTTCGGGATGCCGATCACGCTGCGGCACTCTTTAACCTGCAAGAGGTCGGGTATATTTATTCGCGCCTGACCAATCCAACCGTTGCTGTCCTACAGGAACGCATTGCGACGCTTGAAGGTGGCGCAGGTGCGGTGTGCTGTTCTTCAGGCCATGCCGCACAGATAATAGCACTGTTTCCATTGATGTCTCCGGGCATGAACGTCGTGGTATCAACACGGCTATATGGCGGCAGCGTGACCCAGTTCAGCCACACCATCAAACGATTTGGCTGGAGCGCGACATTCGTGGATTTTGACGACACTGAAGCTATCAAAGCCGCGATCGACGACAACACCCGCGCGGTATTCTGCGAATCCATTGCCAACCCCGGCGGGTACATTACGGATCTGCCGTCAATCGCAAAAATTGCCGATGCGGCGGGCATTCCGCTGATCGTCGACAACACGTCGGCCACGCCGTACCTGTGCCGGCCGATTGAACATGGCGCGACTCTGGTTGTGCATTCCACTACAAAATATTTGACCGGCAACGGCACCGTGACCGGGGGTTGCGTTGTGGACTCCGGGACGTTTGACTGGTCGGCGAACGACAAATTCCCATCGCTCAGCCAGCCGGAACCAGCCTACCACGGCCTCAAATTTCACGAAACTTTCGGCCCACTCGCCTTCACCTTCCATGGCATCGCAATCGGTTTACGCGATCTGGGTATGACGATGAACCCGCAAGCCGCGCACTATACATTGATGGGTACAGAAACACTCAGCCTGCGTATGCAGCGACATGTCGAAAATGCCGAAAAAGTTGCCGCCTGGCTTGAAGCCGATCCGCGGGTGGACTTCGTGACCTATGCTGGCCTCAAATCATCGCCCTACAACAGTCGCGTCAAGACGATTTGCCCCAAAGGGGCCGGCGGCCTGTTCACCTTCGCAATGAAAGGTGGCTATGACGCTTGCGTTAAACTGGTGAACGCGCTTGAGATTTTCAGCCATGTGGCCAACCTTGGGGATACAAGATCACTGGTCATTCATTCGGCATCCACTACTCACCGCCAGTTGACCGCCGAGCAGCAAGAGGCCGCCGGTGCGGGACCGAACGTTGTTCGAATTTCCATCGGTATTGAAGACGCAGACGACCTGATCGCCGATCTGGATCAGGCTCTGAGCAAGGCCGCGAGCTAGCCATTTCCACTGCCGGGCAGGGCGAAAACACCGCCCGGCAGGTCGGATACTCTTAGTCAAGTATCGCAAATACCATCGAGACGGACGCAGTAACGCTCACCTCTCCTGCGGCGACGGGTGCTCCGCCGTCACGCATTGCGGCCATTTCCATCATCACCGGGCGCCCTCCTCCACCAAGTTCAGAAACCGATTGAACCGGCCCCAGGGTCACGCCCGATGCTTTGGCAAACAGCGCCGCTCGATCCATTGCATCCTCGATTGCCAGCATACGGGCTTCGTCTTTCAATGGCTTTTGATCTTTCACCGAGAACTGCAAGCCATTGAATTGATTGGCGCCATCAGAAATTACGTCATCCAAGACAGAACCCAGCGCCGCCATATCGCGCAGCCGAACCGTCACCGCATTTGAAGCCGTAAATCCGGAAATCTTTGGCGGCTGATCACTGGTTGAATTGCGGTTCTGCCAAACCGGGTTTAGCGAAAACCGCGATGTCTGTACGTCGCGTGGCGCGATCCCTTTGGCGTTCAACCTCTCGAGGATGGCAGCGACATCCTTGGACGTCGCATCCATTGCGGCCTTGGCCTCTTTGGCCTCGTGGGTGACCCCCAGGCTGATGATGGCCATATCCGGCGCGACATCCACCTGACCTTCGCCGGTTACGGTAATCACTCGCGGAGCTGTTTCCGCGAGGCTGACGGTGCCCATTCCAAAAGCCAACAAAACCCCAAGAAGCATCATGTGTTTCATCTTTTTCTCCTTTTATTGCATTGTGCATTGCAACCTATGACGCGGCCCGCAAGCAGATCCTTGGTCACCTTTACGGGAACTTTGGTGTTTTTCTTTCCCTCCGTACAGTCCTGCTTTAAAATAGTAGGTGAACGCGGAATACGTGCCCGTGTCGAATGGGTGGATGGTAGTATCCAATATGAAACCAATGTTCGCACTTTCCTTGTCCTACAAGGGCATTCAGCTGTTGCATCGCGGCGCTGGTGGCTGGCGGCTGGTTGGTGATCTGGGGCTTGACGCATCCGACCTGAACGCAGAACTCGCCGCCTTGCGCAAATCCGCCGGTTTGATCGAGCCGGACGGCGTGCATTGCAAAATCATCATTCCAAATGATCAGATAAAATACCTGACAATTGATCACGACGCTTCTTCAGAACAAGACATCGACACCGCAGCACGGAATGCCTTGGCAAACGGCACTTCGCTTATAGTCAGTGATCTGGCTTATGACGTATCCGTTGACGACAACGTACTGCACATTGCAGCAGTCGCATATGATACGCTGGCTGAGGCCGAGGCGTTTGCCGCTGAGCATGATTTTAACCCCATGTGCTTCACCGCAATACCGGGTGACGCCGGTTTTTTGGGCGCGCCTGATTTCGGTTTGACTGAGCACGCGAGAACGCAGCTGAAACCCGGGGAATCACTGGAATCGGACGACGTAGCTGTCGTCATCGTCGGGACCGCTGAAATCCCGTCCGCGCCGGATATTGAAATTGGGGAAGTGTCCGCGACAGCCCAGGTTGAACCGGTGGAAGAGGTCACGGCAGAGGCCCATGCCCCACCTGATGATCCCGAAACAGATTTGTGTCATTCAGAGTCCACGGTTCAGGAACTAGACGTCATTCCGGCCTTTTCAAGCGTGCGTAGTGCGCCGGAGGAACTGGTTCAGGCAGATGCGCCGGTCGCGACACCTGAGAGTGCTTCAGTAGCCGGTCAAGATCAGGTCGAAAAGAAAACCACTGTCGTCGTACCCGCCAAAAAACCTGTTGATTTCTTAAGTCGGCGTACTCCTGACCGGTTGCCACCGGCGCCCCCCCTACCCGCAGACGAAGCCGAAAGCCTGACCGTTTTTGGTGCCCGCGCTTCTGCCGACACTCCTCGCCAAACAGGGTATCTTGGTTATGCTCTGACGGCAGTATTGTTGCTGTCGCTAGGCGGCGTGGCGACATGGGCTTCGCTCTTTCTTGACAATGGTGTTGCTGATCTTTTTGGTGAGAACAGTGACGAACCCGTTGTTATGTCCGTTGAGGCACCTGATGCGGACCTGACGGACATGGATGCAGCTGTTTTGGACGCCCTGCGCGAACCCGAACCACCGCAAGAGCTGACACCGGAGAACACCGAGGCCCGCTACGCTGTTTCAGGCATCTGGGAGACCGCTCCGCATGCACCGATGACTCCGGAAGTGATCGACCTCGATGGTCTTTATATTGCATCGATTGATTCAGTCGCGGTCACCCACGACGCGATTGCGCTACCGTCGGCGACTGCGCTGCAAACCGACAATAGACCGGCGCCAGTGTCATCGCCTGCGGTATCTGGCACTCTTTTTGCCCTGGACGACTCTGGGTTAGTCATTCCGACGAAAGAAGGTGTATTGGCCCCAAGTGGGATTACTGTCTATTTGGGCCGACCACCGGTTGTTCCTCCACGCGTGCCGGCCCGAGAACAACCGCCAACGGAAACTGAAAATCTGTTGCAGTCCCGCCTGGCCAAACTGCGCCCGCGCCTGCGCCCGGACGACCTAGTAGAACAGAACGAACGCAGCCAGCTTGGTGGTCTCACCCGGAACGAACTGTCCGGTTTGCGTCCAAAAGCGCGCCCGGAAGTCGAAAAAGTCGAGGAAGAGCGAGATACAACACCCACGGCACAGGCGGTCGTGTCCTCGCGCAAACCCAAGGCGCGGCCCAAGAATTTTGCACGAATCGTGAAGCGCGCGCAGCCAAAGGCCCCGAAGTCAACCACAGTGGCATCTGCGGCCACATTTGCCCCTGCAACTGTCGTTCCCAAAATCCCGACGAGCGCATCGGTCTCGAAACAGGCAACAGTGCGAAATGCGATCAATTTAGGCCGGATCAATCTGATCGGCGTCTACGGCAAACCGTCCAGTCGGCGGGCGCTAGTACGCCTCTCTAGCGGACGGTACCAAAAGGTAAAGGTCGGCGACCGCCTGGACGGCGGCCGCATATCCGCGATCAGCGATTCTGAATTGAGTTACGTAAAACGCGGTCGATCCGTTGTTCTGAAGATGCCCAAAAGTTAGGCAGCTTAACTCATCCTGTCAGCTCACCGCTGTTGATTTGCTCTTGCTCGATGCTCTCGAACAGGGCTTTGAAGTTGCCCTCGCCAAAACCATCATCTCCTTTACGCTGAATAAACTCAAAGAATATCGGACCGATGACGGTTTTTGAGAATATCTGCAGCAAGATCTTGGTCTCGCCGCCATCCACTACCCCTTCGCCATCGATCAGGATGCCGTGTTTCTTCATCCGGTCAATCGGCTCGTCGTGCCCTTCTACCCGGTCTTTACTGAGACCATAATAGGCATCCGGTGGTGGTGGCATGAATTTCAGGCCCCGGTCCGCAATTTCATCAGTAGCATCATAAAGAGCATCCGTTCCGACCGCGATGTGTTGAATGCCTTCGCCTTTGTATTTCCTGAGATAGGCGACAATTTGTCCAGTCTCTCCGCGATCTTCATTGATCGGTATCCGAATCCGACCACAGGGGGATGTCAGGGCACGGCTCAACAAGCCTGTAAACTTACCCTCGATGTCAAAAAACCGAATTTCGCGAAAATTGAACAGATTTCCGTAAAAACTGAACCACTTGTCCATATTGCCTTTGTGTACGTTGTGAGTGAGGTGGTCTAGGTAGAAGAAACCAACGCCAGCGGGTTTTGATTGTTCCAACCATTCATATTCATCGTTGTAGGGGCTGGTGTCGTAATATTGGTCCACGAAGTAAAGCAGCGATCCGCCGATGCCATATATGGCCGGAACGTCAAGCGCCTTGCCTTCCCCCTCATAGGGTACACCACCTTTGGCTACCGCATGCTCCAGGGCGTGCTGAGCGTCAACGACCCGCCATCCCATTGATGGCGCGCAAGGCCCATGCTCTTGCACAAACTGGGCCGCGAAGCTGTCGGGATCAGAATTCAGGATGTATGTGATGTCGCCTTGCTGCCAAAGCTCGATATCTTTGGATTTATGCCGGGCAGTCTTGGCGTAGCCCATCCTGGCGAACAGCGCGCGTAACTCTTCTGGATCTGGATGGGCGAACTCTACAAATTCAAAGCCATCCGTGCCGGCGAGGTTTTCGTCGTTGATCTGCGATTTAGGGGCGTTGTGCGGAAAAGGACCCATCCTGCAAACTCCTGTCAGATGTTATTGTGTATGCATGCACTATAGGCGCTGCACAGCCGGATTTATGCGCAATTTCCCCAGAATATGGGATGTTGTTCACGCTGTTTGCGCATGATATACTCAAATTGCGCTTCTTCTCCGCAACCAACGTGGGATTCATGCTGGATCAAACAGACACACGGCTCATGGCTGCCTTACAGAAAGACGCGCATCTTACGGCGTCTGAATTGAGCGAGATGCTGAATCTTTCTGCCAGCCAGATCGGCCGACGTCGCCAGCGGCTGGAAGCGGATGGCTACATCAATGGCTATACAGCGCGACTGGACCCCAAGAAACTGGGCCTGACCGTGCAGGGATTCGTTCAGGTTCACCTCAGCCAGCATGGCCCCGAGCAGGGCAACTCATTTTCGCGCCTAATCAATCTACGACCCGAAATCATAAGCGCTTGGACGCTCACGGGAGATGCAGATTACCTTTTGCGGGTCTATTGTGCTGATCTTTCTGCCCTGAACACCTTGATTCACGACATTCTTTTGCCGCACCCTGCAGTTGGGCGTGTACACAGCCAAATTGTCATGGACCAATTCAAAAGTGACGGCCCGCTGCCCACATAAGCCATTCTGGCTTTTGCTAAGGACCCAATATGGATTCGTTCCTCTATCAGGCCTCCATTTACCTCGCCGCCGCAGTAATAGCGGTGCCCATCGCAGCCAGACTGGGGCTGGGTTCTGTTCTGGGTTACCTTGCCGCAGGCATGCTGATTGGCCCGGTCTTTGGTCTGGTTGGCATGGAAACTGAGGAACTTCAGCACGTTGCAGAATTTGGCGTCGTGATGATGCTGTTCCTGATCGGCCTCGAACTGGAGCCAAAAGCACTGTGGGATATGCGTCACCGTCTGATCGGGTTGGGCGGGCTGCAGGTCGTCCTGAGCACGCTTGCGGTGATGGGCCTTGCGCTGGCAATGCGTCAACAACTCAGCGTGGCGCTGGCCATCGGGTTGACGTTGTCATTGTCATCCACAGCGATTGTTCTTCAGACGCTGTCGGAAAAGGGCTTAATGCAAACCAAAGGCGGCCGATCCGCGTTTTCTGTTCTGCTGACGCAGGATATAGCGGTAATCCCTATTCTGGCATTTCTACCTTTGCTGGCCCTTTCCCTCCCATTCGGTGGAATTATTGTTTCGGAAGATGGCTCTCTGCACCGCCAGGGGGAGCATATGGACGCCCATGGCGGAGCCGGCTTGTCGCTTGTAGCCGGTCTCCCGGGTTGGGCAGTAACCCTTGTCACTCTTGCAGTTGTTGCCACGATCATCTTGGCTGGGATCTACCTTACCCGTCCGGTTTTCAGATTCATTCACGCCACGCGGCTGCGCGAGATGTATACCGCACTGGCACTGCTGATTGTCGTCGGCATTGCCTTCCTGATGATCCTTGTGGGTCTGTCACCCGCGCTGGGGGCCTTTTTGGCTGGCGTGGTTTTGGCCAACTCTGAGTTTCGCCACGAACTGGAAAGCGATTTACAACCCTTCAAAGGACTTTTGCTGGGCCTGTTCTTCATCACCGTCGGCGCGGGTATCAATTTCAAGCTGCTCTATTCTGATTTCGGGTCAATATTTGGCATCGCTCTTCTGGTTATTCTGGTCAAAGGCGCGATCCTTTACGTTCTGGGGCGTGCCTTCAAACTCAAAGGCCGGGACCAGTGGTTATTCACCCTGTCGCTTGCGCAAGCCGGTGAATTCGGCTTTGTCTTACTTTCGTTTTCAGTACAGCAAAACGTGATCCCGCCCAACGTGGCGAGCAAGCTGTTGCTGATAATCGCCCTGACCATGCTGATCACACCGTTGCTTTTCATTCTTTACGACATTCTTTCGAAACGCATGAAAGAAAGCACTAAGACAATCGATGCCGATGAGATAGACGAAACAGGCACAGTGATTATTGCCGGAATTGGTCGTTTTGGTCAGATCGTCAATCGACTGGTCCAGGCCAGCGGGTTTAGCACTGTGGTGCTTGATCACGATATGGAAACCATCCAACTAATGCGCCGTTTTGGCTACAAGGGCTTTTTAGGGGATCCAACCCGTCCCGAGTTGCTACGCGCAGCAGGATTACATGAAGCATCCGTTCTGGTTGTGGCACTTGATGATCCAGAAGCAGCGGTAAAATTGGTCACCTACGCTAAGCGGGAGCGGCCGGATCTGCACATCGTTGCTCGCGCAAGAGACCGCAGGCACGTCTACCGGCTTTATCAGGCCGGGGCGAATGACATCGTACGCGAAATGTTCGACAGCTCGCTCAGGGCTGGACGGTATGTGCTGGAAAACGTCGGCCTCTCAGAATTTGAGGCCTCAGAGGCCGAAGAGACCTTTTATGATCACGACCGCTATGCTGTCAAAGAACTGGCTGAACTCTGGCGTTCAGATATTCCAGCCAGCGAGAACACTGCTTATATTGACCGTGCCAAAGAGTTGGAAAAAGAACTGGAGCTCGCATTGCTCAACCGGTCGCAGCAAGACGACCAGCGATCTGCATAGGCTACCCGTCTGCGACCCCTGCTTCGGCGAAGGTCGCCATGCCGCTGTGACATGCAATTGCAGCCTGCAACACGCCAATTGCCAATGCGCCGCCAGAAGCCTCTCCCAATCGCAATCCAAGCGACAAAATCGGTTTTTTTCCAAGCTTTTCGAGCAGCTTTTGGTGTGCACCCTCGGCGCTTTGATGCCCGGCAACTGTGTGATCTAGAGCATCCTGCTCTACAGAATGCAGGCATGCCGCCGCCGCGCAGCAAATAAAACCGTCAAGAATAACCGGTATGCGCAAATAGCGCGCGCGTGCTATTGCGCCAGCCATAGCGGCCACTTCACGTCCGCCAAGGCACCGCAGCATCTCTAGCCCGTCACCGGCTGAGGCGTGTAATGCGATACCTTCGGTCACAACCCGGCATTTGTTCTCAAATGCCTCGCCCTCAACGCCGGTACCTCGCCCAGTCCAGCTCCGCGCATCGCCGCCAAAAAGAGCGGTACAAATCGCCGCCGCCGAGGTGGTGTTTCCAATACCCATTTCTCCTGCCACCAAGAGGTCAACATCCGGGTTCACGGACGCCCAGCCAACGCGGATGGCATCAACGCATTCCGGCTCAGACATTGCTGGACCTTTGGTAAAATCTTCCGTCGGCCGATCCAAAGACAAGGCGTACACATCCAGCTGTGTGCCAAAGGTATTGCAAAGCTGATTGATCGCAGCGCCGCCATGCTGAAAATTCAGAACCATTTGCTCCGTGACTTCCGGTGGAAACGACGACACTCCTTGCGCAGCAACGCCGTGATTGCCCGCAAAAACAACGACTTGGGATGCGCTCAGCGCAGGTTGCGCCGCACCGCGCCAGCCGGAAAACCAGATTGCAAGATCTTCCAACCGACCTAATGCACCGGGCGGCTTGGTCAGTTGACCGTTACGAGCCCCAGCGGCCGCCACAGCCTCCGCATCCGGAATTGGAGCCTCTTTCAAAAGCGTACGAAATTCATCAAGTGTGGAAAAGGCAGCGGCCATTGAACCCTCATTGCATATGCTATGTCATGCGTGTTTAACCGATGACCAGTGGCCGGCAAGCTTAGAAAGACCTGATTGAATGCGTGAAAACGACACGGACGGACGGTTCCGCCTGATTGATTTGGCTCTTGCCGTATCCTTGCTCAGTCGTCTACCGGTAGAGGCCTTTGTCAACATCCCGCAAACTGCTTGGGATCGGCAGGCAAAGGCCGTCTGGGCTTTCTCGCTGGTTGGCGTTCTGGTCGGCGCTATCGCTGGTTTGGTCGGATGGATTTCGCTGAAGATAGGGTTACCGCATATGATCGCGGCAGGCTTGGCGCTCGCGGTTCTGATCATCATAACTGGTGCCATGCACGAAGATGGGCTTGCCGACTGTGCTGATGGATTTTGGGGTGCTAAGACCCCCGTACGTCGGCTTGAAATAATGAAAGACAGCAGCATCGGCGCCTATGGTGCTCTAGCACTAATATTGATCACGGGCTTGCGCTGGCTGGGTTATGGTGCACTCATTCATGAGGGTATTGGCCCGTTCATCGCGGTTGCCGCGCTGTCGCGCGGTGTGGTGCCCTCGGTCATGGCTGCGGTGCCCCCCGCCCGGCGCGATGGGCTTTCGCGGTCTGTTGGCTGGCCCAATTGGGAGACGGCTGCGATTGGGGTACTTGTCGCGCTTTTGGTCGCGATCTTCACTCTTGGCTGGGGCGCATTTCCCGCCACCTTTGCCGCAGCCGTCGCAGCAGTTTGCGCGGGCGCACTTGCTCACCTTAAAGTCGGAGGGCAGACCGGCGATGTGTTGGGAGCGGTTCAGCAATTGTCGGAACTGGCGATCATTCTGGTCCTGATCTCTTGGATACCAACACGTTAATCAAAAAAAGCCGCGCAATTGGGCGCGGCTTTTTTCATGATAATTTAGTAAAGCGCCTAAGCAGCGACCCTTGAAATCAAGACGTCCCCGACCTGTTTGGCCGCCGCGATTTCGTCGCCACCATCAACTGCAGCCACTTCGCGGGTCAGCCGTTCCAACGCCGCTTCGTACAATTGACGCTCCGAATAGCTCTGTTCGCGCTGATCGTCGGTGCGGTGCAAGTCACGCACGACCTCCGCAATTGCGATCAAGTCGCCCGAGTTGATTTTCTGTTCATATTCCTGTGCCCGGCGCGACCACATCGCCCGTTTGACCTTGGCCTTGCCACGCAGCGTTTTCATCGCGTGCGAAATCACATCAGGTGAGCTCAGTGCCCGCATACCAAAAGCGGTTGCTTTGTTCGTCGGAACCCTCAACGTCATTTTGTCTTTCTCAAAAGAAACAACAAATAACTCTAGCATGAGACCCGCTACTTCCTGCTCTTCGATGGAAATGATTTGGCCCACACCATGCGCCGGATAGACGACGAATTCATTGGGGCGAAAATCAAGTTTTCTTGTCTTGCTCATTCTGTGTTCCTTGCATGTACAACCATCAACATATCTACTGGCGACAAAAAATCAGGCACGGGGCCATATGATGTCCCATGTCTGTGTTTCAGCCAAAAATAGAACCACCCTAAAAGCTGCCGCCAAAAGGATGGTGTCAGGTCAGTGTCCTCATTTGTGCCGAACATTATAGCACAAATTTCAGGCTTTTTCAAAGGCAAGCACCGCATACGTTGCGTAAATCACGCTACTATTCAGTAACAAGAGGTCAAATTACTTCGAGATTCGAAATAATTCACGCGGCTGGCGAATCGGTTAACCGCCCTCGCCTGGCGCTTCTGAGAAGTATTTTTTAAGCTTTCCAGACTCTCCGTCGCGTTCCTCTGCATCTGGCAGTTGGTCTTTCTTTGTGATAATCACCGGCCACATCTCTGAGTATTTCCGGTTAAATTCCACCCATTTTTCCATGTCCGGTTCGGTGTCTGGCCGGATCGCTTCCGCGGGACACTCGGGTTCGCATACGCCGCAATCGATGCATTCATCGGGATGAATGACCAGCATGTTTTCGCCTTCGTAAAAGCAATCCACCGGGCACACCTCGACGCAGTCCGTGTACTTGCAGGCGATACAGGCGTCATTGACGATGTAGGTCATGTCGTTCTTCTTTTTCTCAGGTATAGCGGCTAGCTAATTCAGCAAGCGCCATCAATCAAGGTTCCGCGCTCGAGAAAGATCAGTTTGGCGCCTGTCACGTTTAGTCGGCCGCCCTTTTCCTTCAAATCTGGGATTTGGCGCAACGGCGTCCTTATCTTTTGCTGGTTCGCGAGCTTCAGGTGGATCAAGATCAGTATATAGCGTTTGTGCCTCCGGCGCTGGGCCACGCCGGATCCCAAGCGCATCAATGCGGATGACCCGAATGTCGCGCCCCTGCGCAAAAGTCAGTACATCAGCAGATCCAACCAGTTGAGCCGGTTTTCCGGCCCTGACACTGTTGACCCGGACATGACCGGAATTAACAGTCTTGGCGGCAAGTGTACGTGTCTTAAAGAACCGGGCTTGCCAAAGCCACTTGTCGAGCCGTTGTTTTTGTGGCGCTTCGCTCACTGGTCAGGTTTTGTCCCTGAGGCCCATCAGCGCAGCGGCAAAAGGATTGTCCGGGTCGATCTGTTTTTCGGGTTTAGGGGGGCGAGATTGATATTTTTGCGCCCCCTTGTTGCGCCCCTGTCCATTGCCCTGATCACGGCGTGGGCCGCCCTTTTTGCTTCCTGGTTTGCCCTTACCACGGGTATTGGCTTCGCGTTTGCCATCAAGGGTCCGATTGGCGCGATTTCCGCCCCATTTGAACGTATAGAAAACTTCTACTTCGGGCTCCGCTTTGGCTATGTCTGCGGCACCTATCTTGTCCGCTGACACGCTATCGTCTGCCGTCGCTTCAGAGCCATCTGCAGGTTCCTCAACTGGCTTAGCGTCTCCAGCGTCTGTTTGCACAGCGTCCTCTGATTTCTCTGTCGCTGCTTCTTTCGCCACAGGCGCTTTGAGTTTTTCGCGTTCCCCTTGGACGGCACTGTAGCCCAGACCATTCATCAGGTCAGCGAATTGTTCCAGCGTCATACCCGTGATCGAAAGCATATCCGCTTTGGCCTCGAAACCTCCACGGCTGTCTTCGGTACGCAGCATGTCCGCCAGCCGTTCCAGCATATCGATGCGGATCGCGCGGGATCCGGCCGCGCGATAGCCGCACATCGTGTGATAACCCTGTGGGGCGGCACCGTCGGCGGGTACCGTTACCAACCCAGGAGGCGGTGATTCAGGGAATTCCTGAAGCTCACGCGTCAAAGACCAAAGCACCAGCCGCAGCCGCGTAGGTGCAGGTTTGAGCAACAAAGGCATAAAAATGGTGAATTGACCAAACCGGATACCGTGTTTACGCAACGCACCCCGTGTGTCTTGATCCAGCGCCTTGACTTCATCAGCCACTTCGGTTCGGGTCAATACACCCAAGGCTTCGACCATACGAAACGCAAAACCTCGGGCCTGCCCAGTCAGTTCTTCGTCCCGCGAAAGCAGCAAGAGCGGCTCAAACAAAGCCGCGACCTTGCGGTCGATGAAATGTTGCAGCCGTCGCTGCACTTTTTGGGCAACCTCAGCTCCCGCGGCGTCGTCCACAAAAACTTCAACCTGAGGCTTGAGTGGATCGGCGCCCTTGACCAATTTGCCAACAGCATGGCTGCCCCACATGAGGCCGCCCTGCTCAGTAAAGTCAATCTCTGTATCAGGAGCGTTATAAAACCGGTCGGCCCGCAGATGAAATTGCGGCGCAAGTGCCTGTAGAGACGCAGCTTTCAGCGTCTTAGCTTCTGTGCCGGTAGCACTTTTGTCCGGAGAAAACCGGAATCCCTCTAACCGTCCGACGAACTCGCCCTCGACGGTCACTTCACCCTTGTCATTCACTTCGGCCAAGAGGGCCTCCTTTTGATTGAGCCGGCGCAGCAAAACTGATGTGCGCCGATCCACGAACCTTTGAGTCAGGCGATCGTGCAACGCATCTGACAGCCTGTCTTCTACAGCGCGGGTCGTCTCGCGCCAATGACTTTCATCACGAGTCCAACCCTTGCGCTGTGCGACATAAGTCCATGTGCGGATAAAGGCCAGTCTTTTGGATAACGCATCGATATCTCCGTCTGTCCTGTCAATCTGCCGTACCTGTTGCGCCAGCCAGTCATCTGGGACGTATCCGGATTGGTGAAGATGGGAAAAGATCACCTCAAGCAGACCCGCGTGTTCGCCTTGGCTGATGCCGCGAAAATCCGGTATGCGACAGACGTCCCAAAGCAACCCGACCGATGGGCCGTCACTGGCGCGCGCGGCTACTTCAGCCACCTGCCGCAGAGATTTTAGTGCATTCAGATCATCCGCATCGCGCGCTTTGATCAATATCTGTTCGTTTGGCGAAGCTTCGAGTGACCCGATCAGCGCGCTTATACTGCCGAACTGCAGCGCCGAATTTCGCCAGTTCAGCTTACGCAACGGCGAGAAACGATGTTCTGTAATCGCTTCGGCGACCTCATCGCTTAACGGTGTGGCCTCTCCAGTGACCCCAAAGCTGCCATTGGACATGCCCCGCCCTGCTCGGCCTGCAATCTGAGCCAGCTCATTTGGGGCTAATGGTCGCATACGACGCCCGTCAAATTTGTTCAGTGCGGAAAACGCCACATGATCGATGTCCAGGTTAAGGCCCATCCCGATAGCATCCGTCGCCACAAGGAAATCAACGTCACCATTCTGATAAAGTTCGACCTGTGCGTTGCGCGTTCGTGGAGAAAGTGCCCCCATTACGACAGCGGCTCCACCCTTTTGACGCCGAATCAATTCGGCGATCGCATAGACGTTTTCGACCGAAAATCCGACAATTGCGCTGCGCGGCTTCATTCTGCTGATCTTTTTAGCCCCGTTGTAGCTGAGTTGGGACAATCGCTCGCGATGGACGAACTGCGCTTCGCGCACCAATTCCGAGATGGGTCCGCGCATGGTATCGGATCCCAGGAATAATGTTTCATGTAACCCGCGGGCGTGCAGTAACCGATCGGTGAAGACATGGCCACGTTCCGGATCGGCACAAAGCTGGATCTCGTCGACGGCCAGAAAATCACATCCCATCCCTTGCGGCATCGCCTCAACTGTACAAACCCAGTATTTGGTGCGAGGCGGAACAATGCGTTCCTCGCCAGTGACCAAAGCCACAACCGACGGGCCGCGAAGCGCAACAACCTTGTCGTAGACCTCGCGCGCCAACAGGCGCAGCGGCAACCCGACCACGCCGGTACGATGCCCCAGCATGCGTTCAATTGCATAGTGGGTTTTTCCAGTGTTGGTTGGACCCAAGACAGCCATGATCCGCGACGGTGTTGTCACTTGATTGCCCCTTCGCGGACGAAATGATGATTGCTGAGAGATAACTACAATGACTGACCCGATACGTCGCGTTCTAGCCGCGCCAATGCCTCGGATAATTCACTGTGATTGGGGTGAATATCGCGAACGCGCGTGTAGGCCTCATAGGCGCGTTGCTTGTCGCCAAGTTCCTCCAGCATGACGGCCAGGCCAAAAATTGCGTTATAGTTGTCGGGATTGAGTCTAAGCGCCGTTTGCAGGTCGGCCAATGCCGGGCCATAGAGGTCAGATTGGTAGTAAGCGGTAGCGCGCAAATGCCAGCCTTCGGGAAAATCAGGCGCATGATCCGTCAGGGCCGTCAAATGTTCGATGGCCGCAGGAAAATCTTTTACCTCCAACGCGTCACGGCCGCGTTTGAGTAACAGATCCATAGAGGCCGACCCGGTTTTGGACCATTCAGCCTGAACAGCACGATCGAGCTGTATGGCCTGTGCTGCCTCTGCATTTCTAAGCTTTAGCAAGAGTTCATCCACACTTTCCGCCGCCTGTAGAGGTAAGGAAAACATGACTGGTATCGCGAGTGCCGCAACGATAGGTTTGAGGTTGATCAGTTTGATGCCCATAACAAGGGTAATGTAGCGCGCGTGCAGGCACAATTCCAGATGCCTGTGCGCTCTTGTAATGGGAAAGCGAACAATGAGCGACGTTATCGAACAGGCCGTGACCATCCTTAATGAGAAACTTTCGGGTGCAGATATTGGCGGCAGCGCCAAATTCAGCATTGAGGGTGAAGGCGATATCATCATGGATGACGATGGTGCCCGCGCGGGCGACGATTCTGCTGACGTCACCCTAAGCGCCGATGCAGACACCTTCAAATCCATCCTTGATGGCGAAACAAACCCCACCAGCGCTTTTATGTCCGGCAAGTTGACGGTAGATGGCGACATGGGCATGGCAATGAAGTTGGCTTCAGCGCTGGCCTGATGGTTTTGCAGTCGGCCCCATTTTTCGATGAAATCGCCGAAGGCCCGGACGGCGGAGCAGCGTATTGGCTGACAACTTCCGATGGCGTACGTATCCGTGTCGGGCATTGGACCCCGCCGAATGCCAAGGGTACTGTTTTTCTTTTTCCGGGCCGCACCGAATACATCGAAAAATACGGCCGTGCTGCCGCTGATCTTTATCAGCGCGGCTATGCGACGATCACCATCGACTTTCGTGGACAGGGTCTCGCTGACAGGATGCTGGAGGAACCGCGTACGGGTCACGTGGATCAGTTCACCGACTATCAGAACGACGTAGCTGCAATGTTGCGCGTCGCAGGCGAACTTGATCTGCCCAAGCCCTTCTTCCTGATCGCCCATTCGATGGGAGGTTGCATCGGGTTGCGTGCCTTGAACCAAGGTTTTCCGGCAGAAGCGGTCGTTTTCTCCGGGCCGATGTGGGGCATCCGTATTTCCGCAGTGATGCGCCCGATTGCCTGGGCTCTGGCCTGGGGCAGCGGTTTTACTGGTCAGGGACACCACTTACCGCCCGGTTCTTCGCATGATCCCTATGTCAAGGCCGCTCCGTTTGAAGACAATATGCTGACTCGTGACGCCGATATGTACACTTACATGATACGACAGCTGGATCAGCATCCGGATCTTTGTTTGGGTGGTCCCAGCCTGCACTGGTTGGGCGAGGCCCTACGCGAAACCCGTCATCTTTCAACGCTGGCATCTCCTGCTCTGCCTTGCTTGACTTATGTAGGCAGCAACGAACGTATCGTTGATGTCGATCGCTTGGTGCGGCGCATGGACAATTGGCCCGGTGGCCGTCTTGAAGTAATCGAGCTGGCCGAACACGAGGTAATCATGGAAGGCCCTGCGATACGGAACCGCATCTTTGACGCAAGCGCTGCCTTCTTCGCCGAAAACAGTGACAAGGGTGCCGAATCCTGTAGTGCCTGAGGCCGAGTTGCCGTCGATGCAGGTAGTGCAAGCTCATGACATTTGGTTAAATGGGTAGGGTTCAAAGGCATAATAATTCGATCGGCCAGCATTCTGACCCCCAACTGATCAACATGTCGTCTTAGCTTTTTGGGAGATTTCGATAAATTGACCTTAGTTTAAGGCCGGGCCTGCTTGTGGCGCACGCTTTGGCGTCTTAAGTCTCGTGCAAACGCAAAACGAGGTCTCCATGTTGAAACTCCCCTATCCTGTAATGGACGCTATTGCCGCTGGTGGCGCTGACAATCTGGGCGACCTGCCTGAATGGGACTTGAACGATCTATATGCAGGCGAGGACGCGCCAGAGCTGAAACGTGATCTGAAATGGCTGGAAGAGGCGTGCACCACGTTTGCGGCTGATTACGAAGGTAAGCTAGCAGAATTGGACGCCGCGGGTTTTCTTGATTGTGTTTTGCGTAACGAACGCATCAACGCAATTGCCGGGCGGATCATGTCTTTTGCCGGTCTAAGGTATTATCAACAGACAACTGACGCCGATCGGGCGAAGTTCATGTCCGATATGCAAGAGAAAATCACCAACTTTTCAACGCCATTGGTGTTTTTCACTCTGGAACTGAACCGTCTGGACGACAGCCATCTCACTGAGTTACTGGCCCAGAACAATGATCTCGCCCGGTACAAGCCGGTTTTTGACCGTATTCGCGCAATGAAACCATATCAGCTGTCAGATGAACTTGAGAAATTCATGCACGATCTCGGCGTGGTTGGCGATGCCTGGGAGCGGATGTTTGACGAAACCATCGCGGGCCTGACATTTGACGTCGAAGGCGAAACGCTTGGCATAGAAGCAACACTGAATTTTCTGACGGATCCTGACCGCGACAAGCGGCAGGCTGGCGCCGAAGAACTGGCCCGCGTTTTGGGTGAAAATATCAAAACATTTGCCCGGGTGCACAATACGCAAACCAAGGAAAAAGAGATCATCGACCGCTGGCGCGGTATGCCCACGGCACAGATCGGGCGCCACCTTTCCAATGATGTGGAACCGGAAGTTGTCGAGGCGCTGCGCGAGGCCGTGGTCGCTGCCTACCCGCGTATCAGCCATCGCTATTATGAGCTAAAGCGCAAATGGCTGGGGCTGGATCGCATGCAGGTCTGGGACCGAAATGCGCCTTTGCCGATGGAAGACCCAAAGATCGTAGATTGGGAGAGTGCAGAATCCATGGTGATGGAGGCCTACACTGCCTTTGATCCACGTATGGGTGAGATCGCCAAACCTTTCTTCACCAAAGGATGGATCGACGCGGGCGTAAAGCCGGGCAAGGCGCCCGGTGCCTTTGCCCATCCCACCGTCACAGACGTGCACCCCTACGTGATGCTCAATTATTTGGGTAAACCACGCGATGTCATGACTTTGGCGCATGAACTGGGCCACGGTGTGCACCAAGTTTTGGCCTCGGAACAAGGCGAAATGCTGGCCTCCACACCTCTGACGCTGGCGGAAACCGCTTCAGTGTTTGGTGAAATGCTGACCTTCCGAAAAATGCTGGACAACGCACAGTCACAGTCTGAACGCAAAGTGCTCTTGGCTGGAAAAGTTGAGGATATGATCAATACGGTTGTGCGCCAGATTGCGTTTTATGATTTTGAATGCAAACTACATGCGGCGCGGCGCGAAGGTGAGTTGACGCCGGACGATATCAACGCACTGTGGATGTCGGTTCAGGCTGAATCTCTCGGCCCAGCATTTGACTATATGGATGGCTACGAGACGTTCTGGGCATACATCCCGCATTTCGTGCACTCACCCTTTTACGTGTACGCCTATGCATTTGGCGACGGCTTGGTGAATGCGCTCTACTCAGTTTACGCTGATGGCGACCAAGGTTTTGAGGACAAATATTTCGAGATGCTCAAGGCGGGCGGCTCGAAACACCACAAAGAACTGCTAGCCCCCTTTGGACTTGACGCATCAGACCCAAAATTCTGGGACAAGGGGCTGAACATGATCTCTGGCTTCATTGATGAATTGGAAGCGATGGAAAAGTAAGGGCTCATTGTATTGGGTGGACGACTACTAAGTCGCTTTCTCGAAGACAGCTGAGCGGGCAATCATATCTACCTGAAGCGAAAGCTTAATGGTCGCAAGCACCTTTGTTGGCAGTCTCAATTATGAAGGCCTGAGGAAATTCCTATCTCAAAACAAGCACGGCACAGTGAGATCACCGCGCGACCCGCGAAGCTGTCGAGCCGAGAAAATAATCTTCGACGCAGGGTTTGTGAGAGTTGATGACAATCAGGTCGGCGCTGGTCTCGGATGCGAGGTCCGGGATTGCGACGCCCAGCTTGCCTGATAAGACAGCGATTTCGAGGTCTTCTTGATCCCTGGCCAAGGAGCGCAAACGCTGCTTGATGTCGTCGCGAACATGCTCGACCGGCTTGACGGCGGCGTATTCGGCGACATAGGCCGGGAAATGAACTGTGTCGATCTTCTCAGGTCAAACACCAGCCTCACTTTGTTTCAATGCTTGATATCACTGTGACCCGCATACCCGGGCGAAGCTGATAGCTGGGATTGTCCAACTCGGCCCAGATAATGATTGTGTTGCTAGAAGAATCGACACGGGACGAAAGATTATCGGGCGTTGTTGTTTCCGAGTACATCCATGTATCGGATATCTTTACGTGAAGAGTGACCGTATCCAGCAATTCGCGAGGTGAACGCAGATCATTAATCGCCAGTTGCTCGATACGTTTAACATAGGGTATCGCGTAGGATAACCGCACCGGATCCATCTGGTCGATCCGCGCAAGTGGTGCATTCCCCGTTTCCACATATGCCCCGGGATTGACGGCAGAACGGCTGATGATCCCACCGATCGGAGCGCGGATGGTCGTACGCTCTAGATCGATTTCCGCCATCTTAAGCTCCGCCTTGGCTTGTTGCAGCAAAGCATCGCCTATCGAAAACGCCACTTCGGCCTTGAGAAACTGAACATCCGAGGCCGAACCTCGGTTATTGAGCTCTTGAATGCGTTCAAAGTCCTGACGCGCCGAAGCCAGTCCCTTTTCCGCACGAATTGTGTTCACGCGCTGGGTCTGAAGGGCAAGTGCATAAGCCTCAGATTCGATTGAAAACAGAACATCCCCGGCTTCAACGATCTGGCCGGGTTTAAAATGGACCTCGGAGATCACCCCGTCGACCTGATTTGAAACATCATGCGTGTTCAATGCCTCAATCTGACCGGGAAACGCCGCCTGAGTATCCGATGCGTCTTCGCCGTAAGCAAGGTTTTGAAACAGAAAAGTTGTCGAAAGAGCTGCAAATATACCAGCTATAAGTTGTTCGTATGCGGTGCGCTTTGTTCCGCAGGAAGATTGACCGGGCATATTCGACCCCCCGATTGACTTGCGATCTAAAGAGTTGCTGTCAATGGTGCCCGTAATTCTTTGATGTCGCAAGCGTCAGGAAAGAAATTCTTCGCGGCAGCCGCGTGAGAAGCCGCAAAAACGTAAGCCGTCTCGTATTGGGCTTTCCAGTACCAATCGTTTTGACTCGGCACTCGATGAGCCAAAACGTCACTGGCTGTTAGATGTTTAGTTGTCGATTATCAGGGAAGGTTCACCCGATACCTTGCGAGGCCAAATATACCTATCCGTAACTATTGCGCACAGTATCTTAGATCTGCCAAAAGCCCGGCCATATCGTCCGGCAAATCTGCCTCGAACCGCAAGGACTGACCGGTCACGGGGTGCTCAAACCCAAGAATCGCCGCGTGCAAAGCCTGTCGCGGAAAGCTCTGAACAGCGGCCAACGCTTGCGGGCTAAGTGCTTTGGCAGACAGTTTGCGCCGACCTCCATAGGTTGGGTCGCCAATCAGCCCGTGTCCTGCATGCGCCATGTGCACCCGGATCTGGTGCGTGCGCCCGGTTTCGAGCCAGCATTCAATCAGCGACGCGACTGGGGGAGATCCAAACGGCTCAACAATGCGGGCACGGGTTACTGCGTGACGGCCACCTTGAAACAAGACAGCCTGTCGCTGGCGGTCTGATTTGTGTCGGGCCAGTTGAGTGGTAATCCGCAGAATATTTCCCGCTTCAAAGCTCGTGCCTTTGATGCCGCGCAAACGCGGATCATTCGCATCAGGCACACCATAGACAATCGCATTGTAGTAACGCTCTACGCTGTGCTTTTCGAACTGCTTGGCCAACCCATGATGGGCGGCGTCTGATTTCGCCGCGACCAGCAGACCCGATGTTTCCTTATCGATTCGGTGTACGATGCCAGGTCGTTTTACGCCGCCAACACCAGACAGATCGTCACCACAGTGATGCAGCAACGCGTTGACCAGGGTACCCGTCGGGCTACCCGGTGCAGGGTGCACGACCATGCCTTCCGGTTTATTAATTACAATCAGGTCCGCGTCTTCAAAAATCACGTTCAATGCGATATTTTCGGGGCCTATATGGCTGTCTTGTGCCGCGACAACACTGATCTCGATATCAGAGCCTTGCGTGACCTTTCCTTTGGGGTCCGTTGTCGCGACGCCGTCCACCAGCACTGCTCCTTCTGCGATCAAACGCCCGAGCCGGGTACGCGAAAGTGCCTCATCCACTGGCACATCCCGTGCAAGCGCCTTATCAAGGCGCGGCGGCGGATCAGCGGCAATGGTGAAACGAACACGGCGAATGTCCATGCAAGACCCTTCTGAATCAACGGTTGAGCCGGCCAACATACGGTTTTTGCGGCGACTTGTGACAGTGCTGACCGCCACAATGATTGGTGGGCTATGTATCATTATTGTACTATTTGTCATCCGTTTCTCGGATCGCTCCCTGATCTTACCAGAGAATGTCGCGCTTCCGGGTACCGCCAAGGCACTGGCGTATACCCAAGGGCCCGACTGGTACGCGATTGTAACGGATCAGGATCAAATCCTGATCTATGACCCCGCAAGCGGTACGCTGCGCGAAACTATCGACATTACACTGGCTGACTGAACGAAATACTTGCCGACCACCAACCATAGCGAAACGACATATTACCATGCCGCCAGATTTATTCGCGCTTTACGGCTTCAGTCACTTGTAGCACTTTCAGATCGTCCAGCGTGCGACCGATGGGGCAAAAAAGCACCTGCCGTTTGTTCCAACAGCGCCTCCACACGACCGTAGATTTGGTGCAAGCTATCTGCGCGTTTCTGTTTGATCGTTAACTATGTATTAACCTAATTGTTGTGCGACGGAGCGCCTGACCGTAGTTTTTCTCAAGTATGACTCTTATGGAAAGCACACATGAAATCGGTGAAACATGCTATTGTCTTTGGCGCGCTCATGGTTTCGGCATGTGCTTCGGACCAAGGTACATCGCAATTTCGCTCGTTTGACCTGAAATTGGTTCATCCATCGCCTTATTCGACCTACATTGGTGTTGGAACAGGGTCGCAGGATGCTAAGATGCCACGACTTCGGCAATTGGACAGCAAGGAATTCAACAGATACCTCAGGGAAAATACTGGGTGCGTTTACGATCAGGAACGCGAAATCCATCCCTACGGTGGACGTCGCGAGCCTGCAGGCTACATGGTACCCATTGTCTGTCTGTGAATGCTGCCCAAACGTGTTTTTCCTATTGCGGTCGAACAGCCTGCGCGGATAACAGCGAATGGGCCAGATGAAGTTGCCGTTAAGAGAACATGCTTTTGAAGATGGGAATGCATTGTCTGAAACCAGCTTCAAAATCTCCATTTCCGGGGTGATAGACACTTTCAAACGATACCACGCCCTCGTACCCGTCAGTCCGAAGGGCTTGGGCAATTGGTTCGAAAAAGGGACCGAGCTGGCCTTCGCCCATTTTTCGCACCTCTAGCGTCGCGCGTGGCGTATCTACCTGTACATCTTTGATATGCACATGTCCAAGGTAGCCTTCCTTGACTTCGTCATATCCCTCAGGAAACGCGCGTTCATGGCACCAGCAATTGTTGCCGGGATCCCAAAGAACCTTTAAAGTGTCCTTTGCCCCCAATTCATCAATCAGTTTGCGGGCCGTGTAGTTTGAATTGACCATTGTCCCATTGCCGGTCTCGACCGCGAGCGTGATCTTCTCTTGTCGCGCCAATTCCACTGCGGGGGCGATCATGGGTGCCATTGTGTCCCATGCCCCATGCGCTACATTCCACTTTTCAGCCCCGTTGAGACCCCAAAGAATTTGCTCTTTCTTCTGCGTCATGATGCGAACCAACGGCGACCCTACAATATGAGCCATTTCGATCACGCGCTTTAACGCGTCCATATGCTGATTATGGAGTGCGTCGCCGGGCCGGTTTTCAGTCGTCATACCTGCAAAGATGTGGCGTGAAAGGCAAGACACGGGCTTTCCACGAGCTCGAAGAAGAGTATCTATCTCTTTGATTTCCTGGTCGGAATGGTCGCCGACTTCGGTGTCACCAACAAACTGCAATTCCGCATATTCAAGATCGAATTCATCCATGACATCGACGGCATGATGCAAATTGCGGCTGATGCCGTCACAAATTACACCAAGCTTCATGACTTGGCCTTCCGGTGCAGTTCTGCACCAACAATCTCTTCTATGACACGCGTGCAGACCCAGTTGTCGCCATTTGGATATTTGCTTTTACCGGCATGAAAAATCTGCATCGCTGATCCTGCCGTATGAAGAGGGACGCACAATTCCTCGCCCAGGTCCATCGAGATCGTCAGATCTTTGTGCATTGTGTTGATGTGACTTCCGGTTTTTTCGAACTGGCGGTCAATGATCTTTTCGAGGGCGTTGTTGACGACGCCACAGCCTGCCGAAGAAGACGAGAAGACATCAAGCAAAACTTGCCCCGACACACCCGCCTTTGCTGCCAGCGCGGCTGCCTCGAACGTGGCAGAAAACTGAGCTCCTATGAGAGACTGAAGACACGCTTTTACCGTCTGACCCTCACCTGGATGAGCGCCAACCCTGTGAATGCTGGTTGATACGGCTTCCATCACCGGAGCAAACTTGTCCAGTATGCTATCAGGTGCCGCCGCCATCATCGTAAGAGTGCCGTTTTGCGCGCCGGGGTAGCCACCGGAGACCGGACTATCGATCAGATGAATGCCGGAATCCTTCATGGCCGCTCCAATCTCGCGTGCTTCACGCGGTTTGATTGTGGCGCTCAGTATGACTGCCCCACCCTCAGGGAGGTGAGAAACCAGACCGTCTTTTCCCAATATCACCGAATTGGCAGCGGCTCCTGTCATAACCATGACAAATACGACTTCGCTGGCTCGGCCCACTTCGGCAGGAGTTGATACCGCGATGCCACCCATATCAACGAATGTTTGCACCCTGTCTGCCTTGAGGTCTGATCCCGTGACCTGAAACCCGCTTTTGATGAGGTTTTTGGCCAGTCCACTGCCCATGTCACCCAAACCGATAACGCCTACTGTTTTCATAGAAACTACTCCCGTGTTCTCCGCATGAGCAACAGCCATGCGGCATTCGAAAAAAGCTCTCAGCTTGCGAGAGCCGGTTTCACGGGGATTTCACGCGTCGCATTGACGTCGGGCGGGTCCGGAAGACACCCCGCTGCCCGATACTGTAGTACCACGCTAGCATCAGACTCTTTAGTTTTTCAAGGAAGTTACGCTGACGGAATAGGCAAAGAGCAATGTCTGTCATGTCAATAACCTGATCGGAATTGCTAGAATTCGGCGCGATCCGGATGGAATCAAATTTACTCCAATTAGCTTACCAGCGTCATTCCTGTGAGATGGCGTGCGAGATGAATATGGATACGATCACGGGTTAATTCTTCGTCACCTGACATCGCTGCGTCAAGGATGCTCGCGTGATGCTGGATGTTCTCTGAAATGAAGTCAAAACGCCGGTCGGCCACCATCAACTGCTGGCGAAATTGCGCGTATATGCGGCCATGCATTTGTTTGAGCGTATCGGACCCACAGGCAGATATTAGCGTTTGATGAAATTCTTTTTCAGAACTGAACCAAATATCGATCAGGTCGCTGGGATCATTCTGCGCATGGATACGTTTTTCGATATGGCTAAGCTTGTAATGTGCTGCCGTCAGCCGTGCCTCCCATGCGACGCCTCCTTTGCGGATCGACAATACTGTGCCCTCGCTTTCCAAAAGGATGCGCAAATGAGTAAGTTCAATCATCTTGTTGGGAGCCATGTCCGGCACGCGAAAGCCGCGTTGCTCCTGAAAATTCACCAACCCTTCGGCAGATAGGCGAAACAAAATCTCCCGTACGGTGCTGGCGGAACAACCATAACCGTCGCTCAGAATTTCCGCGCGCAGCTTTGAACCATGCTGAAACTCAGCTGTGATCAGCCGTTTCTCAAGATCATGATAGACGTCAATTTCAGGTGGCATAGTCGCGCCCGGATTGGGATTCGATTTACAATGTTAGAATAACAATCTTCGAGAATACATAAAAATCTCAAAATTTTTAAGAATTTCACTTTCTACTTGTTGTATGCGATTCGTCGGCCTACCCTCTTGCGAGCGACATAAGAACCGGAGACCGAACGATCTCTGGCAGCGCTTTTTGCAAAGTCTGGGAGGACAACATGAAATTAATGAAAACTGCGGCTACGGTAGCCGTAGCTGCCGCGATGGCAGCAGGAACTGCTACAGCGGATGGTCACGCCACAACCAAGCTGCGCATACAAACCCACTTCTCGCCCGAACAGCTATCTGGCAAGCTTGCGGCACAATACGTTGATGACATCCAGACTATGTCCAACGGCGAAATTGAAGTTGAGATGTTTTATTCATCTTCTGTTGTGAAATCGGTTGAGACCTTTGATGCTGCAGCGACCGGTATTCTTGACTGTGACATGACAGGTGGTGCCTACCAAACCGGCAAAAACCCCGCATTCCAGTTCGTCGGCGATTTGATGGGGGGCTATGGCAACCCTTATGAGCAAATGGCATGGCTTCTGCACGGCGACGGGCGAGCGAAGGTAAACGAACTGTATAACGGTTACGACATGCAATTTGTCGGCTGGTGGATTCCGGGTCCGGAATCGCTTGCATCTACAAAGCCTATCCGCAATGCGGACGACTTCAAGGATTGGAAATTCCGTTCTCCTCCTGGTCTGGCGACAAAAGTATTCGCGGCGATGGGCGCGTCACCTATCGTGATGGATTTCACAGAGATCTTTACCGCACTTGAAACGGGCATCATCGACGGTGCAGACGCGGCAAACCTGACCAATAACGTAGGACTGGGTCTCTATGACATTGCGGAGCACACGAATTACCCGGGCTTCCACTCCATGCCTGCCGATCACCTTGCTTGCCGCAAAGATATCTGGGAGGCGATGCCTGAACACCACCGCAAGATCATGGAAGTTGCGATGGACAGCCTTGCACTGCACAACGCAACCATCAATGAGGTTCAGAACGCTCAAACCGCTAAGGACCTGCGCGCCAAGGGTGTAACACTTTACGAATGGACTCCCGAAGATTTGGCCAAGTATCGCGCAGCCGTTCAAAAAGGTTGGACTGAATTCGCGACCACGCCAGAAGCAAAAGCACTGCTGGAAAGCCACATCAGCTTCCTGCAAAACATGGGTGCGATGGAATAAGCAGCAGCGATCTGCTTTTCTGACGACTTGCGGCAAGGCTGTTTTCATGGCCTTGCCGTTTTCACCGCAGGTTTCCGGATTCCATGAAATTTACCCGCATCACAAATCATGGGTTGCAGTACGATATGCCCGAGGTGCTGGGCTGCTCACAGAATGCAATTTCAGCAAAGATCTGATGACCAAAACTATGGACATCCTAAAGCGGTTCAAGACAAATCAAGGGCGTGTAGCCATTTCGTCCGGGCGAGGTCCCGGTGTAGAATCGGACTCGGAGCTCGTTGACCACGACAGGACAGACGCATAGCGGCGAAGGAAATCCTCATGCAAAAAACGACCGGCGGGATAGTAGAGTGGCTGATACCTTTGGCGTTTGTCGCAGCAGCAAGTTGGTGGATATGGCACCTTCCTGCCTTCTTGTTGGATTGGCTTCCCTACGATTCTGAATCCTTGCGCGGACAGGTCGAAGCGATTTACTTGCGGAGTGACATCACCCCAAATATGCCGGGCATCTTCGGCGGACATATCGATATTTTCGACCTTGCTGCTCTGGTCTTGACACCCATCCTTGCCGTGATTGGAGCGCGCTCAGTACGCGCCGCCGCGATGGAATACGAGGGGGCAAGCGCAATCGACCGCGTTTCCCTCTTTATTGGCCGGGTAACCATGATGATGATCGCAGTCATGACAATGGTGATGCTCTACGAAGTGTTCATGCGCTACATCGTCGAGAAACCCACCGAATGGGCCAACGAGATGACGCTGTGGTTCGCGAGTTTTGTTTTTCTGATGGCCGGTCTTTATGCGATGCAGCAACGCTGCCACATCAGGATATTCCTGTTATACGATGTGGTGCCGCGATGGCTGCAGCGGGTGTTTGACTGTATCTCAACCATTCTGATCGTACTTTTTGCCTTTTTCCTGGTTTACGGCAGCTACAAACAGGTCTTCGTCAACAAACTCTACAAGTGGGAATTGTACGGCTCCGCCTTTAATCCACCAATCCCGGCAACCCTGCAGCCCATGGTGTTAATCGTGATCTCGCTTGTGGCATTACAGGCCGTCCTGAACCTGATCGCGGATTGGAATAAGGAGCCAGAAATTCACACAGACGAGCCGGATGAGGAAGAGATTCAAATGCTGAAACGCGCGGTGGGACAAGACTGATGGACATTGGAACAATCTCGCTGATCCTGATGCTGGCATTGATTGTGCTGCTGGCGATTGGGATGCCACTTGGCTTTGCGTCTGCCTCGCTTGCCGTTCTGGTGCTGGTGATGAAATTCGAACCTGCGTTGCTACTAAACCCGTTCACCTTTGGTGATGGCATCCTAACCGGGCGGCCTGGTACCGGGCCACTCTACATTCTTGCACAAAAAATATACGGCCTCTTAACGGACTACGTGCTGATATCCATCCCCTTGTTTATTTTCATGGCCTCGTTGTTGGAACGCTCCGGTATCGCCAAAGACATGTATTCTTCTCTTAATGTCTGGCTGTCGCGCTCGCGCGGCGGGATCGCGATTGTCACTTCAATCATGGCAGTTATCATGGCGGCCATGTCAGGCATCATCGGGGGTGAAGTCGTGCTTCTGGGTCTGATCGCGTTGCCGCAGATGCTACGCCTTGGTTACAATCAGAACCTTGCTATTGGTGTGATCTGTGCTTCTGGGTCCTTAGGGACAATGATCCCACCATCCATTGTTCTGATCATCTATGGTCTGATCACAGAAACGTCGATCAAGGCTCTTTTCACAGCGTCTTTCATTCCCGGATTCATGCTAGCCTCGATGATCATCCTCTATATTATTGTCCGCACCCGGTTGCGTCCCGAAGACGCACCATTGCCGGAACCCGATCCAAGCGATCCCGAACCGATAGAAAAGCGCAAGCTTTTTTGTGCCTTTCTGAGCATCGTCGTGGCTGGTTTTTCCACCGCACTTTTCATTCGCGCAGCTTTCTTTGAATTTTCAGGCTCAAATGCTGCCAACGACGGAGAACCTGCCCGTCTTGGTACTATTGAGTATCTTCCTTGGTTTGCCGGCATCACCATCGCCGCATTGTTTTTGATCTTTGTTGTTTTTGGTAAGGAGCGTTCCAGAATTAGCTGGCATATGGGTAAAGGACTTGTCGCTCCAATCGTCGTAATCGGAGTTGTTCTGGGTTCCATCTATGGTGGCATCACCGGGATTACTGAGGCCGCGGGCATGGGCGCATTTGCCGTTCTTATCATTGCTTTCTTGCGTGGAGAAGGATCGTTTGAGCTTGTCTGGGACAGTTTGATGCGGACCTTGAAATCCACGGGAACAATCATCTGGGTCACTATTGGTGCGGCATCGCTTGCTGGTGCATATACGATTGCGGGCGGTCCGCAATACGTCGCCGATCTAATTGTGGGTAAGGAACTACCGACCATGTTGGTGATCCTGATGATGATGTTGATCCTGCTCTTTATGGGCGCATTCATGGACTGGGTCGGCATCGTCCTGTTGATCATTCCGGTATTTCTGCCGATTGTGCTGAGACTCCCAATCGAAGAAATCGGATTTATCGGTCAGCTAGAGCCATCGCAGGTCGCAATTTGGTTCGGCGTGTTATTTTGCATGAACATGCAGGTGAGTTTTCTTTCGCCACCATTTGGGCCGGCAGCGTTTTATCTCAAATCCGTCGCCCCACCACACATCAGTTTGACCGACATTTTCAAAGGCTTCTTACCGTTCATCGGTATCCAGCTTGTGGCTCTGTCGATCCTTCTTATCTGGCCAAATATCATCGCCATTCTGCTCTGAAAGACCCAAAATGCTTACGCAGGAACAGATCAAACATTTTGAAACAGGCGGGTATCTCGTCGTGCCCGATGTCATCCCGCATGAGATACTGGGAAGAGTTCGGGCGGAATATTCCCAATTATTGGATGAACTATACGCAAAATGGTTAGCCGAAGGTCAGGTGCAGACGCCTGCAGATAACCTGGATTTTTGGGGTAAGCTGCTGACAGCATATAAACAGGGGTGTGACTACTTTCAGCCAATGGACATTTCTTTGCCCGGCGATCGCATCAAGGCCGATACTCCGTTTCACATGGGTCCCGCCGTTTTTGACATGCTGACAGCCGGGCCACTACTAGACGTGGTGGAACAGTTGATCGGGCCTGAATTGACGAGCAACCCCATTCAGCATGTTCGCCTCAAACCGCCAGCCTCTGCGCTCGCCAAAGGCGAAATCCGGGCCCATATTACTGCAACTGACTGGCATCAGGATCGCGCCGTTGCACTTGAGAACGCAGATCAGACCGACATGATCACCGTTTGGCTCGCGATAACCGACGCGACGGTCGAGAATGGATGTCTACAGGTTCAACCGCAGACGAGTTCGCAAGAAATTCTGCCGCATTGCCCCCGTACTCAAACAGGTATCGCAGATGGTTTTATTGACGAAGCGGGTGCAATACCGCTGCCGGTCAAGGCAGGTGGTGCAATCCTGTTTCACCCATTGACACCCCATGCATCGTTGACAAACACGACAGACGCGTTTCGCTGGTCCTTCGACATTCGTTTCAACGCCACGGGACAACCTTCGGGCCGCGATCATTTTCCCGATTTTATCGCCCGTTCCCGCACCCACCCAGAAACGGAGATGCGCGATTGGAAAACCTGTAAGACCCAGTGGGAAAATGCACGCGCGTTTTTGGCCAAAACCCCCCATATTGATATTCACAGGTGGTCATCAGATGCGCCTTATTGCGCCTAAGGTCGCTGCCATCAGAAGCCAGAAAAGCTTCGGTTCGCCTTCGTCACAAAGAGGCGGCTTCGATTCTGGTTTCGCAATTTGGGGCTGCGGCGGAGTAAATCGTTTCAGTCGTGCGACCCCCTTCCGGCAACAGGATGGCGAGTGCCGCGTGATTCATGATCGATCTGCTGACTTCGCGTCACCCGGGCTGCTCAGCGAAGCACCCAAGTTCAGGCATTTGGGAGTGGCAATTTGAAACGCATTCTGGTGGTTGGTGGCGGTTTGATAGGCAGCCGCCACATGAAGGCAGTCTCAGCCCATCCGGCTTGCACGTTGGTCGGGCTCGCTGACCCGGATATGTCAATTCAAACTGATGCGCCGCATTTTGCGTCCATGGCCGAAGTACCAGACCCCGTTGACGGGGCTGTGATCGCGACGCCTACACATTTGCACGCGGCACACGGCAAAGAAGCGGCTGACCGAGGTTGGCATATGCTGATCGAAAAACCTGTCGCCGGAACATTGCAAGAAGCTCAGACGCTGGAAACAGCCCTTTTTGAGAGGCAGGTCCGATCACTGGTTGGCCATCATCGACGTTACCATGCATCTGTGCAGCAGTTGAGGGACAACCTGCGCAAAGGAATGATTGGTACTGTGGTCAATGTTTCTCTCCTCTGGGCAATGCGCAAGCCGAACGTATATTTCGAAGGAAACTGGCGCACTTCTAGCGGCAGCCCCGTAATGATAAACCTCGTGCATGACATCGACCTTCTGCGCTTCGTAATCGGCGAAATTACACAAACGACTGCATTGCGCGGCAGGTCTCTGCGCGGTCCTGAACGTATTGAAAGCGGGGCGATTGCCTTGGCGTTTGAAAACGGCGCGACCGGGACAATTGGTTTTGCAGATACCACGCCATCGCCTTGGGGTTTTGAGGCCGGCACAGGTGAGAACCCGAACATCGGCGAGACCGGGCAGGATATGATGTGGATCACGGGCACCCAAGGCGCCATCAGTTTCCCGTCAATGACCGTATGGAAAGGTACTGACTGGGGCACACCAGCGCGTCGGACTACTATTGAACGGGCACAAAATACCAAACCGCCGCTTGACGCGCAGCTTGATCACTTTGTCGAGGTGATTGACGGAGCAGCCCCGCTGATCGACGTTGCGGACGCAACTCGAAACCTTGCAATCGCACAGCAAATCGAGTCGCAACTTGCAATTCATGCTACCGGCGGGAGGATCGCGTATGCCTGAATGTCTGACCAGCGCTCAGATCACTGACTATAGCGAAGACGGTTATCTACTACTGGAAAACCAAATACCCGAAACATGGCTTTCCCGCCTGCGATCCGAAATCGCCCGATTTGAGGTGGAAGCCCGGGCGCTGACTGTCAGCAATGACCGGCTTGATCTCGAAGATAGTCACACGAGGGACAATCCGCGCTTGCGTCGGATCAAGCTGCCCCACATGATCTCCGATGTAGTGGGTGATCTAATGACGTCTGACATGATCCTAGCTCCGGCACGCGATCTGATTGGTCCCGACATTCGACTGCACACCAGCAAGCTGAATATGAAATCCGCAGGCTACGGCGCTGCTGTTGAATGGCATCAGGACTATGCGTTTTATCCTCATACCAACGACGACATTCTCGCAATCGGTGTCTGTATCGACGATATGCAAGAGGAAAACGGGCCGTTGATGGTTTATCGCGGCAGCCACAAGGGCCCGGTTTTTGACCATCATGTCGACGGTGTATTTGCAGGGGCAATTCTGCCGGAAGGCAATGGCCTGGCTCCCCAAGATCTAGCAAAGTTGGTCGGCCCTGCGGGGTCCATCAGCATCCATCATGGTCGCATTGTACATGGTTCTGCGCTGAATACTTCATCGCGCTCACGTCGCATTCTGTTCTTTGAAATGATGGCCGCGGATGCCTTTCCAATTATGGGTTCAATGACCCGTTGGGACGGAATAGATGACTATGACAGCCGCATGCTATGTGGTCAGACTACCCTGAACCCAAGGCTGAAAGACATACCTGTGCGAATTCCGCAGCCACAGCCAGACGTCCCAATATCCATCTATGAAATTCAAAAAGGCATGGAAAAACGAGCCTTTGGAACATTAAAATGACTCTTCGAAAGGACAACGCATGAGCAAACCATCAATTGGTTTCATTGGTCTTGGTCTTATGGGTGGCGCGATGGTGAGCCGCCTGCTGGACCTTGGTTACGACTTGAACGTTTTAGGAAATCGCGACCGCACCTACATCGACGTCGCTATCGCACGGGGCGCCAAAGAGGCCGAAAATGCCAGATCCCTGGCACAGGCCAGCGACATCGTCATGCTTTGCATGGGCACATCGGATCATGTTGAGGCACGGATGCGCGGCGATGACGGCGTAATTTCAGGTCTGCGTAGGGGGGCCACAGTGATCGACTTTGGCACGTCCCTGCCTGGCAGCAGCCGTGCTTTGGCCGAGGAAGTCGCAAGTGCGGGCGGCAGTTTTCTGGACGCACCATTGGGGCGTACACCTTCGCACGCGAAAGAAGGTCAACTCAACATCATGACTTCTGGTGACAAAGAAGCCTTTGCTGCTGTCAAGTCCGTGCTCAATGACCTCGGCGAAAACGTTTTCCATCTGGGTGACGTAGGATCCGGCCACACGATCAAGCTGATTAACAATTTCTTTGGGATGACGGTTGCCAACGCCATGGCCGAGGCCTTTGCAATGGCGGATGTCGCGGGCGTTGATCGCGAACAACTTTATGATGTCATGGCTGCCGGGCCACTGCATTCTGGCATGATGGACTTTGTCAAAGCATATGGCGTTGCGAATGATCCCACGCAGTTGGCATTTGCAATCAAAAATGCTGCAAAAGATGTGGGGTACTACGCCCGCATGGCACAAGAAGCGGGTGTCGATAGCATCATGTCAAAAGGCACCCTTGCAGCACTGAATGAAGCCAGAGATAGTGGGCAGGCCGACGATATGGTCAGCCAAATGGTGGATTATTACGCCAAAAAATTCGAAACTTGATCTTTGGCTGTCACGGCCCAATCCAACGCAGATCTGCCGCGCCTCGGCATCGTATTGATGCTGATGGCATGGCTATTGTTTTCAGTGGTGGATACGGCCGCCAAATGGTTGGCGGTCGCTGGAATACCGGCATTCCAGCTCGCGTTCATGCGATACGCCGGGCATTTTATCATCTCGATCGGTGTCATTGCCAAAGGCGGATTCAACGCGGATCGTTTCAAGACGGATCACCTGTGGCAAGTTGTAAGCCGGGCGTTGTTGCTCGTGTCGGCCACATTGTTGAATTTCTATTGCCTCCAATTTTTGCCCCTGACCGTCGTGTCGGCGATTATGTTTTCAAGTCCCGTAATTGTTTGTTTCTTATCAATATTTGTTCTGCATGAAAAGATCGGTGTCTGGCGTCTGAGTGCGATCATGTTAGGCTTTATCGGCGTATTGATCGTCGTGCGCCCTTTTGGTGCGACGTTTCATCCGACCATGCTTCTCATCATCTACAACGCAACGGCGCTAGCCTGTTATTCGCTCATGACACGTAAGTTGTCCGGTATTGTCGCAGTTGACACGATGCAGTTTTATATGGGGCTGGTAGGAACATTTTCCCTGCTGCCATTTGCAATCTGGACATGGGTTCAGCCGGAGACGAATTGGGGCATGGTCGCGCTAATTGCATTGGGTGTGCTGGGTTGGGCCGGGCATCAACTGCTCACCAATGCGCACCGATTTGGAACCGCAAACCAACTAATGCCATTTACCTATTCGTTTTTGATCTACGCTGCTGTTTTTGGGTATCTGTTTTTTGGCACGATCCCCGATAGTCCCACGATAATGGGCGCAATTGTGATCATGGCGGCTGGCCTCATCATTTGGAAAAGAGAGCAGCGATAACGCAAGAATCAAGGAAGAACCCGGTTAGGATCTAATTGCACTTGCCATCAATTCGCCAAAGGGCCTAGTTTGGTCGTAGTCCCGGAATAGGGCTTACAGCACGAGGTATGCGCACCATGAAAACGATATCTTACGCGGTTGTTGCCTTGGCATTGGGTGCGCTTCCCGCTGCTGCAGAGTCCTACCGCGCGATCAACTGGCTTACCGTCAACCGGATTGCAGAGACCGAGTTTGAAGTGATCTTGAAAGCGGGCGCCAGCGCGCCTGGTGTCTGGTGTGCTGCATCCGATTACAGCTGGAAGCGTTTGGGAAAATACAAGAAAACCGACCTTATCATCAAATCAGCAGTTGGTCCGAGCGTCACAAATCCCGGGCGCAACGGGGTCGTTTTCACTGTTGATCCCGGACAGTTAAGCGGCACCCCAAACAAATTTCATCTTGTAGGAATCAACAGAGCTGGTGAGAGCCTCAGCGTCGGACATGCCAAGATGTTTTGCCCGCTGATACCGGGACCTGCATACGATACACGCTAAAGACCGACGCGGGCTGGCCCGATAGATGTTGCAGCGGATTCAGGGCCTTTGCCCGCGGCATCAGGGTTATGGCCAACGTCCCGCGATAAAAAGTTCTTTCATCGTGAACTGAAAAACCGTCACGAATGCGTGACGAGTTGCCATGGACTGATCTTACTAGTCTCGCCAACAGCGACGTCATTTTGCAAACCGCGTTGCCTTGAATTACCGCCTTGTAGAAATGGTGCAAATTGACCGAAAGGCACTGCCTGCGGTAGAATTAACTATAAATTTTTTTGAATGTTACTTTGAGGACCGATTATGACCAACGAAAATCCCCCTTCAAAAATTACATATGCCAAACTCGTCGAATGGCTGAGAGATGACGAAATCCCTCCGGAACAGGTCGCCCCATATATGATCCATGTGCCGTCGCCGGACGGCTCAATTGATCCTATTTTCCAACCTAACCCGTCTCTTGTCACAGACATCGACCGGGGACTTGAAGGCGGTTTCGTAATTGGGCTTTTCAACCAGAAATACCGCAAGAAGCGGCTAAAAGACTATCGGGAACGGCTGGCGGCAGGCTGGAACGGGTTGCGCATTGTCGATGAGGGCGACAGCTGGTTTCAGTATCCAAAGCGGCTAGAGGATATCATCGATCACGTGATGCACACGTATCCGGTTTATTCACTGAGCGGCGCGGGCCACACGCTTGAACAGATGATCAAGCAGGATGAGGTCTTTAATGTAGTAGAAAGCGAGAAGGCCGATGCGCTATTGCTGTCAGCCGGCGGCAATGATCTGTTTGACAACGGAAAGCTTGGCGAACTCATCGAGGACGTGCGCCCGGGTATGACAGCGCATCAACTGGTGGGTCCGCGCTTTGACAGCTTTGTGCGCGAAATCCTGTCAGACTATCGGCGGTTGATATTGCGGTTTCATCAAAGTTTCCCCGGCCTCGCAATCTTGATCCATGGATATTCAGGTGCTTTCTCGCAGATGGATCGCTGGATCGGAAAACCGCTGGACGACAAGGGGGTACGCCCTGTTGCCGTGCAAAACCGTGTGGTTCAGGTCATGGTGCAAAAGTTCAACGCTGCACAGAAAGAGATGGCGGCGGATCCCGTGTTTGGCGGCAAGCTGGTGCATGTGGATCTGACCGGCCTCGCAAAAAACCAGTTCGAATGGTTTGACGAGATTCATATGGCCAGTGCGGCTAACAAGGCGGCAGCATCTCTTTTTGTGCAGGCGATCAAACAGAATGCGCAACCAGGTGGCTTGGAAAGTGGGTTAGAGACGTCCGCCGCACTGCCCGCCGCCGAGGTTCCGGTCACGGCAATTTCTGCACATGCTGTAGAACTCTCAGCGTTGGACGAGCCTGCCTTGATGGCGGAACTGCAATTGCGCCTGGATCGCATCGAACGACATCCTCAATCCGGCGACCTGCCGTCTTCCGATTTGCTGATCCTCGCGGGCGGACTGGAGGGAGGAAGCTTTCCCGCAGTCGGCGCCACGGCACAGCGGCTCCTGCGAAGATGGGAGCGTGAACTCTTTATTCTGATGTGTGGCGACAATGACTCGGATACAGACGAGCGAGACAAACTGCGCGAAGCATTGGGAGTAAGCCCCGATGCGCTGATTGGTGCTCTTAGCGCCTGGCTTGCAGTGGGACCTTTGGGTGTACCTGCCCTGCTGGCAGGTGTTTTGGCCGCGATCCTGGTCAAACGTTTTGGTGGAGCCGCCGTAGAAGAACTCTGCGAAGTCTGGCGCGAAAGACTGGCCTAAAATGCATGAAGCAGAAAAATGCCCAGTTGAGGCGGGTGAATATCTCAGACGTCTGAAGGGGAAAGGCGGTGCTACATCTTTAAAAGGATTGGAAAGCAGTGATGGCGTGGATCTGTCAGCGAGCAGACGCCGTAGCTCCTGCGAAATCCTCAAAGAGACTTTGCATCGCACCGTCGTAGAAGACACAAGCACAGAACTAGGCTCAGACGAAGTGAGGTCGTTTGTCCACGAAGCGGACAGAACGATGAAAAAGCTCGCCGATGAAGGTCATGAAGCGACGCTGAACAATCTAGAAATCTCTGTTCTTGAAGCTGTGATCGAGACGGATGGATCGCGTCCATCATTGCTGGTGCAGAACAACCGGGTGGAGACAGACGATCTCCGTCTTGGTGACTGGAATGGATCAGTCAGCGATTTCACGGCAGAGATCGAGAGGGCGGCACGTGCCACGGCCCGCGTCGTGATCGCGGGCGATCTTTCGCCCAACAGCGTGGCGGGCACCGCTTGGATGATCGCACCTGGCCTGGCGGTGACGGCCAAACATGTGGTCGAGGGCGCTTTTGTACGCCATGGCGACGATTGGGTGAATCGGTTCAACGCCCCGGTCACACTCAATTTCGATGTGGAAGCGAACGCGCCAGCGACCCCCGGCATCAAGGTGAGCGCCGTGCGCTGGTACAGCCCGGACACGATTGGTTTCAGGCTTGATCTGGCCAATCTCGACATGGCAGTGCTTGAACTGGAGACAGAGGGACCTGCACCGCTGAGCCTTGCCGCCAACCTTGAATTTCCTCCGGGGGAACCGATGATCCATGTCATCGGTCATCCCAAGCAACCTCTGGCTTTTGGAAATACGACAAGTGACGTATTCGAACAGATCCGCGCACGCGTTTTTGGTGATACTTTTGGAGTCAAACGTTGGTCGCCCGGCATCCTCCAGATTGGGCCGGGCAGTCTGCCCGAGGACATAAACAACCATGTGATGACCCATGATGCGTCAACTCTTGGCGGCAACTCCGGTTCGCCGGTCCTGGATCTGGTGTCGTTCGGGGACCGCGCAGTGGGGCTTCACTACGGTGGTTATTTTGAGGACAAGAACTACGCCCATCCGATTGGCGAGTTGCAAAAACATGTAGATAGCATCACGCCTCCAGTCCCAAGTTTCGTGTGATCCATAGCGGTTGAGTCCGCCCCAGATTTACCTGGACGCCGATTTTGTGTATCATAAGCCCATTATTTTATTTGAAATTGGATTTGATATTATGGCTAAGCAAACAAAAAAGAACACGAAATCCGCCGCATTGGGCGAGTCTCGCGGCGCTGCAGATCGATCATCGGATCCACTATATGTCCCGCTGCCAGACGCGTTGAACGAGGCGATCGGAACCCTTGAATCCGGGGGCGATGAATACAGTGCAATTCTTGAGTCGATATGCGGCACGACGGACGACTCGCAACCCGTTGAACAATATGATGGCACGCTTGGCGTCTCGCAGGCGTTTGTGAACGCCCACCAGGCTGCCGTTTGTCAGTTTCAATGGAATGACGATCTCGCGTCAATTTACTCTAATCCCGGCACGGTAAGCGGCGCACGCTGGGGCACCGGCACAATGATTGCCGATGACATCATTTTGACCTGCGGCCATTTGTTTGACCAGACCGGAGGCGGCTGGGAACGTCCCCGGGTCAATGGCACGACAAACATTATCAGCCCGCAGGAAATTGCCACCCATATGAAGGCCAATTTCAATTTTCAGATCGATCCCAGCGGTGTTCTACGCCCCGAGCAAAGTTTCGCGATTGTCGAATTGATCGAATATCGCCTTGGAAGCATCGACATGGCAATTTGCCGTGTCACAGGCAATCCCGGTGCGGTCTTTGGCACCGAAACCGTGTCCGGAGCTGACGCATCAGACGGGCAAATGATTTGCGTCATAGGCCATCCTGCCGGACAGCCAAAGCGCATCGAAGCTGGTCCGGTGTCGGGCATTTCCGGCAGCCAAATTCAATACAATGATATCGACACACTTGGCGGGAACTCCGGATCTGGAATTTTTCGCGAAACGGACGGGCGCATTGTCGGCGTTCACACTAATGGCGGTTGCAACTCAGCAGGGTTCAATTTCGGCCAGCGCATCGAGGCGGTCATAAATGTTTCGCCCACCCTTCAAGGCCTTCTGGCGCCAAGCATCAAGTTCACTGATGACGGCGGGGGCGCAAAGCTCAAAATCCTCGATGACAACAACCCACCGACTTTCAAGTTCCGCGACGATAACCAGCCAACGCTGAAGTTTCGCGATGATATCCCTCCCACGTTCAAGTTCCGCGATGATAACCAGCCAACCTTGAAATTCCGCGACGACGGCAATCCGCCTACTCGCAAGTTCAGTGACGATGGCGGCGGCGGCTCGCTCAAGTTCATTGACGACGGTCCTTCAACGAAGGCACTTGATGACGCGAAATCCCCGGCGCTGGACAAAAACCCAAGCGTAGATGGAAAACCTCCGGCCGCAGATGGTGGGTTCTCGCGCCAACCCATCCAGAATGCTGGTCCGCGACCCTTTGTGATGTCCACACCGCACCATTCCTCTGCATGGCAACAGGCCGGTCAGGGGTCTAATGCGCCGCGTAGTCAAGGCGAATTCGCAGAACTGCAATCCGAAATCGAAAAGGTCGAGGCTTCCCTTGCAGAAGCGCAGGGCCAGATGGAAGAACTTGACGCCTACTATCAGGAACTCATTGCAATGTACGAAGCCGCCCATTCGGGACAGTAAAGACACTCAATGATCCTGATTTTATCGCACCGAGGTGACCAGCACGCTGTTGTCGTGCTGGAACAGCTCACGAAAAACCGCGTTCCCGCTGCCATGTTTGACACCGCCGTTTTTCCAAACAATGCATCTTTGTCCATCCACCAGACCGGCGGCGGGCAACAGGCCGACCTTTCCTTTGAGGGCGCCAATCTCGATATGGGCTCCGTCCGCCGCGTATGGTGGCGGCGCCCTCGCGGGTTCACTCCAGATGCAGCTCTGACCCGGCCGGAAGATTTCAATTTCGTGCACAATGAAAGCCATGCAGCGATTGGCGGCCTGTGGCGAAGCCTCGACGCCGAATGGATCAATGATCCGCTATTGGATGAGGCAGCAGCGCGCAAAGTCTGGCAGCTTAAAGTCGCAAATGAGCTGGGTCTGAGAACACCGAAAACCTTGATCACCAACGACAATCAGGCCGCAATGAGGTTTGTAGAAGCGCAAGGCAACAAAGGCACAATATACAAGGCGTTTACGGCCACCGAAGAAGACTGGCGCGAAACAAGATTGTTAAAGCCAGAAGAAAAGCGCGAATTAGACCAGGTCAAATACGCCCCGGTCATTTTCCAGGAGTACATCAAGGCCGATATCGATCTTCGCATTACAATGATCGGAGAAGATATCTTTCCCGCCGCTGTCTACTCCGGCGAGACGGAATACAAAGTGGATTTTCGCATGACATTTCACGACGCGCGCGTTGAAGCCCACGTTCTTCCTGACGAAATCGTAACCAAGCTGCGGAAATTGATGAAAAAACTCGGGCTCATCTACGGTGCAATCGACATGCGGCTGACCCCGCACGGAGAGTATGTGTTTCTTGAGATCAATCCCTCTGGCCAATGGTTGTTTATCGAAGATCGAACTGGTCAAAAGATGACGGACGCCTTTGTGAGCCGCCTCATGGCACCTTCGTGACCCGTACATTTTTGCCCACTGAGAGCGGATCCAGCGCCCACACGACTGCAAAATGCCAGAAGTTCCATACTATGCCGTGGCATAGAAGAAATTGCATGCGGTTCACTTTGATAGCTGTGTATCGTGTCGATAAGAATAACAACGCGATATAATTACCTGATTCAGGAGGTTTGAGATGAGCGAGATTTTTGATCCATCCATTTGTGAAGCCGCTGCATGCCGGTTTCATGCGCGCAAAGACAACAAAGCCAAAAAGCTGGTAAAGGACGAATCCCGACGATACGTCACACGCTTCACGCAACTCGGTCGGCCCGACCTTGCCGCAGAGTATGTGGATTCTAAAGCTGAGACTCGGATGACGCCCGAAGTGGCCTTGGAACGGATCATTGAACAGAATGAACTTATGGGCGTCGCATTTTTCAATCGCGGTCTGCAAGCGGCAAGAGCAGTGTGCCGAATATCCATTCGAAATTCCAGCGGACGGCGAAAGGGATTTGGTACCGGCTTTCTGATTTCTCCCAACCTGCTCATGACAAACCGGCACGTCTTGTCGCATGACGACTACGCGGCAAATAGCATCGCTGAATTTGACTACGCGCTTGGCGTCGATGGTCAGCCGCTGGTACCGAAGCGGTTTCGGCTTCAGCCCCAACGGTTCTTTGAGCATGACCCATCCAACAAGCTTGATTTCGCCATTGTTGCCGTGGAACAGGTAAATCAGGAAGGCGATCAATTAGTCGATCGCGGCTGGATTCAACTCATCGAACAGTCCGGAAAAGCCGTTGCCGGAGAACCCATCAACATTATCCAGCATCCCGCGGGAGAACGTCTGCAGGTAGCCTTTCGCGAGAACAAGGTCAGAGGTCCGGAAGGCGACTATTTGATTTACCTGGCAGACACCAAACGCGGATCTTCGGGTGCCCCGGCGTTCAACGACCAATGGCAACTCGCCGCATTGCACCATGCCGGTGTGCCCCAAAAAGACGCAGCCGGGCGATGGATCAAGAAAGACGGGCAACGCTTCCGCCGCGGGATCGACGATATGAACGAGGTGAACTGGATAGCAAATGAGGGTGTCAGGATCAGCCGGATTGTCGCCGAGATGCGTGAACGGCCATTGGATAAAGATCGCCGCGCTTTGTTCGAAGAAAGTTTGAATGCACCGCCCGAGGAGTCTCTTGCTCGCGAACAATCGGGCACACTTGCCAGCAGTGCCGGTGTACCTCCCGGTATGACCATAGGGCCTGATGGGATCGCGCGATGGAACCTTCAACTGACTTTCGGACCGATTGGACCTGTGGCAACCCAGAATCCTCAAACGCCCGCAATTGTTCAATCCGTGCCGGTTATTGATACGCAAGAACCTCAACCCGCACCGGAAACGCCGGTTGTCGAAAGCGTCTTTGAGGAACGCGGAGCATACTACAACGCTGACAAGGATCAGGCTGAAGCGAAAGCCTATTACGACGGAATCGGCACCAGCCTCTCCAAAGTCGCTCGGTTCAATGCCCTCAATAAGCTTATAACCCAGACCCATACCACGGTATTCAGCTATGATGCCGCGCGCCACAAGCATCTGTATCCGTGGATTGACCGTCATGAAGACCAAACCCTGCATAGCTTATATTCAGACGAGCAAATGGCGGAAGAGTTGTTTGTGGCAGAATTGCTTGCCTTTGAGCACGCAATTGAGACCACTGCCGCGTCCCGCGGGCTAGAAGCGACGGGCGTTAGCCAGGAATTGATTGATGAAATAGATGCGGCGCTGGAGGCGTCTTCGCCTTTCAACTGCGAGCATGTTGTACCTCAGTCCTGGTTCAAAGATCAGGCCGAAAGACGTGCTCAGAAATCTGACCTTCATCATCTCTTCACCTGCGAATCCGATTGCAACAGCTTTCGTAGTAACATTCCTTATTCAGAGTTCAGCGATGTGGAAGAGGCAACAATAATAGCGGCAGAAATCGCGGCGGAATTGGCACTGGCCGATCCAACCCTGGAAGCGGCGCGCCCTCAATGTGGTTTGAGAGACAAGCGTCGGTTCGAACCGAGTGCCGGAAAAGGTGCGGCCGCGCGGGCAACGCTTTATTTCACGCTTCGTTATCCGGGCGCTGTCGGTGACGTAAAGACCGGTTCGAAAAGCGAGTTCGTGAAATCAAACGTCGAAACTCTACTGATTTGGGCCGAACAGGAACCCCCTTCACTGCACGAACAACACAGAAATGCAGAAATTGCGAAGGTTCAGGGAAACAGGAATCCTCTGATAGATCATCCCGAGTGGCTCAGAAAAATCGACTTTAAAAAAGGTTTTGGCTAACCGGGCTTTCCAAGCCTTTTGGCGACGGCAGCGTGTGCTCCGGGTCAAATGCAAAAGGCACCAAACTCACTGACTTGGTCGTGAAAGTGCTGAAAATCGATTTGGGGCCGCGCCGATATTGATGGACGCCGCCCGATTGCAACGGTCCATTTGGATCTGGTTTGACGGTCACAATTGCAGAATACATATAGACCAACGCGAAATTTCCCCGCGCGTGACGCGCGGGGAATTGAAAAGCATCATTGTACCGGTCGGGAAACTGGATCAGTCAATCATCGGTAACAATTTGTCGAGCGACTCTTTGGCGTCCCCATAGAACATGCGAGTGTTTTCCTTGAAAAACAGCGGGTTCTCGATGCCAGAGTACCCTGTGCCCTGCCCGCGCTTTGACACGAACACCTGTTTGGCTTTCCAGCATTCCAGCACGGGCATGCCAGCGATCGGTGAATTCGGATCTTCTTGCGCCGCAGGATTAACGATATCATTCGATCCGATCACGATGGCCACATCCGTGTCCGGGAAGTCATCGTTGATCTCGTCCATTTCAAGCACGATATCATAGGGCACTCGCGCTTCGGCCAGCAACACGTTCATGTGCCCCGGCAAACGTCCCGCGACGGGGTGAATGGCAAAGCGGACGGTCTTGCCTTTGGCGCGCAGCTTGCGAGTCAGTTCGGACACAGATTGCTGGGCCTGTGCGACCGCCATGCCGTAGCCGGGGATGATCACCACGCTATCAGCTTCGTTCAGCGCTGTTGCAACGCCATCGGCGTCAATCGCAATTTGTTCTCCTTCGACCGCCATCTGTTCGCCCGCCGGGCCGCCAAAGCCCCCAAGAATCACGCTGATAAAGCTGCGGTTCATCGCCTTGCACATGATGTAGCTGAGGATTGCACCGGACGAGCCGACAAGTGCCCCCACCACGATGAGAAGGTCATTGCCAAGCGAGAAACCAATCGCCGCCGCGGCCCAGCCGGAATAACTGTTGAGCATCGAAACGACGACCGGCATATCCGCCCCGCCAATCCCCATGATCAGATGATATCCGATGAAAAGCGCCGCCAATGTCATGACGAACAGCGGCAGGAAACCCCCAGAGTTGAAATACCAGATCAGGCAAAGCAGCGAGAGTCCGGCCGCCCCGGCATTCAGAACATGCCCACCCGGCAGCTTGTTCGCCGTCGTGTCAACCTTGCCCGCGAGCTTGCCATAGGCAATCACCGATCCGGTGAATGTCACCGCACCAATGAAAATCCCCAGGAAAACCTCGACCCGCAGGATGTTGATTTCAACGGGCGTTTTATGGGCCAGAAGGGCAGCAAATCCTGTCAGAGCCTCGCGTTCGTCATGGCCCATGGCCAAAACATTGCCCAGTTCGAAATGCGCGTTAAATCCGACAAACACCGCCGCCAGACCAACCAGCGAGTGCATCGCAGCGACAAGCTGCGGCATCTCTGTCATCTGCACCCGTTGGGCGACGATATACCCAATCGTTCCTCCGCCCGCGATCAGGATCAGCGACAAAAGCCAGAAGCCAGAGCCCGGCCCGATCAGCGTTGCCACCACGGCAAGCGCCATGCCGACAATGCCATACCAGACAGCGCGCTTGGCGCTTTCCTGACCCGACAGGCCCCCAAGGCTAAGGATGAAAAGGATGGCGGCGACCACATAAGCGGCTGTTGTAAAACCAAATTCCATTGCTCTATCCCCTTACGACTTCTGGAACATGGCGAGCATGCGCCGTGTCACCATGAAGCCGCCAAATATGTTGATCCCGGCCATGAAAACCGAGAGCGCCGCCAGCAGAATGACCAGAAATGACCCGGATCCGATCTGCATCAACGCACCCAGAATGATGATCGACGAAATCGCGTTTGTGACCGCCATCAACGGGGTGTGCAGGCTGTGCGACACGTTCCAAATCACCTGGAAACCAACAAAAACCGCCAGCACAAAGACAATGAAGTGCTGCATGAAGCTTGCCGGGGCCACCAGACCCACGGCCAGCAGCAGCCCGCCACCAATGGTCAGCAGCGCAACCTGATTTTTGGTCTGCGCCTTGAACGCGGCAACTTCATTTGCGCGCACTTCCTCGGCAGTCAGTTCCTTGACAGGTTCCTTGGGTTTAGCCGCTATCGCTTGCACTTTAGGCGGCGGCGGCGGGAACGTGACTTCTTTGGCGTATGCAACTGTTGCGCCCCGGATCACGTCGTCTTCCATGTCGTGATTGACCACGCCGTCTTTTTCCGGTGTGAGGTCGGTCATCAGATGGCGGATGTTGGTGGCATAAAGGGTTGAGGCCTGTGTCGCCATGCGGCTGGGGAAATCGGTGTAGCCGATGATGGTCACGCCGTTCTCAGTCACGATCTTCTCATCCGCCACGGTCAGCTTGCAGTTGCCGCCCTTTTCCGCCGCCAGATCGACAATGACAGACCCCGGCTTCATGGATTTTACCATGTCCTCGGTCCACAATTCCGGCGCTTCGCGGTTCGGGATCAGCGCTGTGGTAATCACGATGTCCACTTCTGGCGCCAACTCGCGGAACTTGGCAAGCTGTGCTTCGCGGAATTCCGGCGAAGAGACCGAGGCATACCCGCCCGAAGACGCACCGTCCTGCTGTTCTTCCTCAAAATCGAGGTAGACAAACTCGGCCCCCATGGATTCGACCTGTTCCGCCACTTCGGGACGCACATCAAAGGCATAGGTGATCGCGCCCAGCGACGTCGATGTCCCGATGGCGGCAAGCCCTGCCACGCCCGCACCCACAACCAGAACTTTGGCAGGCGGAACCTTACCGGCCGCCGTGATCTGGCCGGTAAAGAAACGGCCAAAGTTGTTGCCAGCCTCAATCACCGCGCGATACCCCGCGATATTGGCCATTGAACTCAACGCGTCCATTTTCTGGGCGCGACTGATCCGGGGGATCATTTCCATTGCAACGACAGTCGCACCCTTCTTGGCCGCCTGCCCCATCTTTTTTTCATCCGCCACCGGGCTGAAGAATGAAATCAAAGTCTGATCTGCGCGAAGTCGCTTCATCTCTGCGTCAGAAGGAACGCGAACCTTGGCAACGATATCCGCACCTTTCCAAAGTGCGGCGGTGGTCTTGACGACCTCAACACCTGCAGCCTTATAGTCAGCATCTGAAAAACCTGCGGGCACACCTGCACCCGCTTCGATCAAACAATCGTGCCCGAGTTTTTGCAATTGAAGGGCACTGTCGGGCGTCATCGCCACACGTGCCTCACCCTCAAAAACTTCCCGTGGTGTCCCTATCTTCAATTCAAAATCCCCCGTCTTGTTCGGTTTTTAAATATGCAGCAGGCATTCGACATGCCATGTCCAGTCCCTACCCCGCGCAATAAAGTTGCGCAAGCAATCGGCAACAATGATTTGCTAAATGGGTCAATCCGCTAGACCCAACGCCGCACTTTGGCTTCATATCGCGCAAAATCAGTGCGGAAAGTTCGCCGCATTCTGTTTTCCTCTGGAATAATAAAGCGCTTTTCCAATACCCAGACGAAGATTGGCACCAATGCCAGTGACGGGACGGCATCCCAACGAAGTATCAGACCCGACAGGATCAAGACATCGCCGAGATAAATCGGATTGCGTGACTTGCTAAAAATTCCGGACTGAATAAGCGCGATGGCCGATCCGTGCGGCAAGATCGTGGTTTTGTGGCGGCGAAACTCAACGATCGCCATTGCTAAAAGGATCAGCCCGCCCCCGATCAGCAAGCCGCCCACAAAATCTGCCCAGGCACCGCCAAATCCCAGACCAAGGGGAAAATAGCCGGACTGCACCCAGGCCAAGGCGGTGAAACCAGCCAGCCAAACTGGAGGAACGTCCAGAACTTTCAATGTGACGGGTCTCCCTTAGTAATCCTGCTAATTTTGGTCTGCCTTAAGCGAGAATGCGGCCCGCGTATCCATGACATCTTGTCACTACCTGATGCTAGGTTAAGCTGGCCCAAATCGGAAGGATTACCCTATGCACCTAAAAGGCAAACATGCTTTGGTAACCGGCGGCGGCTCAGGCATCGGGCTGGCGATTGCACAAGCCTTGGCGGAGCAAGGCGCGACAGTCACCATCACCGGGCGGCGACAGCGCGTGCTGGACGCCGTGGCAACCAACGGCATCCATGGCACCGCCATGGATGTGCGCAACGAGGCAGATGTTGTCACCAAGATCGCAGCCATCACCAAGACGCACGGTCCACTTCAGATTTGTGTGGCAAATGCTGGCATCGCAGAGGGGCGCCCCACCGACAAGACCGATATGGAGTTCTGGCGCAACATGATGGCAACCAATCTTGATGGCGCGTTTCTAACAATCCGCGAGGCATTAACGTCAATGCGGCAGACGGACTGGGGCCGGGTTATTGCAGTATCGTCAATCGCAGGTGTTCGAGGGTTACGGGGTGCGTCTTGTTATACGGCCACCAAACACGGGTTGATCGGGCTTACCCGTGCACTAAGCGAAGAATATATGCACGATCCCTATACGTTTAACGCCCTGTGCCCAGGCTACGTGGATACGCCGATCGTTGAACGCAACGCCGTCAGCATCTCTGTCCGGGCTGGCATCTCAGAGAAAGAAGCGCGCAAAACGATGATCAAAGCAAACCGGCATAAGCAACTTATCGAACCCTCCGAGGTGGCGGCAGCCGCCCTATGGCTTTGCCTTCCCGGGTCGCAGAGTGTGAATGGTCAAGCGATCCAGATCGCTGGCGGACAGATGTAGCGGCCTGCACTAGAAGTGAATTCTTCGGGCTTTTCCCGCGGCATTCAACAACAGAGCGGGGCTTGAGCAGCCCGCGTCTGAAAGATACCTTAAGGCAAAATACCTCCAGGAGCCGCCCGATGACTGACTTTGCCGCGACCAAGGCCATGTTCCATTTGCCTGAAGGTCTGATCTATCTGGATGGAAACTCGCTTGGCCCCTTGCCATTGGCAGCGCCTGCACGTGTGAATCAGATGCTGCGTGATGAATGGGGCGATATGCTGATCACCGGTTGGAACAACGCCGGCTGGTACACCAAACCGATGACCGTCGGTGACCGGGTCGGTCGCCTGATTGGCGCCGAGGCCAGCCATGTCGTGATGGGCGAAACACTGTCGATCAAGGTTTATCAGGCACTTGCTGCTGCCTTAGCCATGCGCCCGGACCGTCGCGTCATTCTGTCGGACAATGGCAACTTTCCCACTGATCTTTATATGGCGGAGGGGCTGATCAAAACCCTTGGCCAAGGGCATGAATTAAGCATTGTTTCGCCCGATGAAGTCGAGGCAAATATCACCGACGAAGTTGCTGTCGTAATGCTGACAGAGGCAGATTATCGTACGGGCAGAATGCACAACATGATGGCCTTGACGCGCAAGGCCCATGAAGCTGGTGCACTAACTGTTTGGGATCTCGCGCATACCGCGGGCGCTGTGCCAGTTGATGTTGCCGCCGCAAAAGCTGATTTTGCGGTTGGTTGTACTTATAAATACCTCAATGGTGGTCCCGGTGCCCCGGCATTCATTTATGTTGCGCCAAGACATGCGAACACTATGGAACCCGCCCTTTCGGGGTGGCATGGACACACGGCGCCATTTGCCTTTGATCTTGAGTACCGCCCGACAACCGGGGCTGAAAGGCTTCGCATCGGTACCCCGCCTGTAATCCAATTGGCAGCACTAGAAACCGCCATGGATATTTGGGACATGGTCGATATGGATGATGTACGCAAAAAATCGATCAAACTTACCGAGTTGTTCATCGCCGAGGTAGAAGCAGCCTGCCCAATGCTCGATCTGGTTAGTCCCCGCGCAAGCGCTCAGCGCAGCAGTCAGGTTTCGTTCCAGTTTTCAGAAGGCTACGCTGCCATGCAAGCAGTAATCGCACGTGGCGTCATTGGTGACTACCGCGAACCCGGCATTATGCGATTTGGTTTTGCGCCCTTGTTCATCGATGAAAGTGATGTGCAGGCAGCAGCTGGTATCATCGCCGAAGTTATGCAAAACGATCTTTGGGACAGGGACGATTACAAGGTCCGGGCTACAGTGACGTGACACTCTCCATTCGTCCATATGCCCCTAAGGACAGGGCCCATTGCAAAAAAGTGTTCTACCACGCTGTGCGGTCCGGCGCCGCCGATTTCTACAGTCAGGCCCAGCGCGCGGCATGGGCGCCAAGCGACGCACCTGATCAGTTGCAACCGGACAAGTTGCTTGACCAGTGGTGCTGGGTCGCCGAAATGGAAAATGGTATCACCGGATTCATGTCTCTCACCCCGCGCGGCTATTTGGACATGGCCTTTGTGATGCCAGAGGCGAAAGGCTCCGGCGTCGCCGATGCGCTTTATGCGGCGCTGATCACGCAGGCCACGGCCAGCGGTCTGGGCACTCTTACGGTCCATGCAAGCCACCTTGCCCGCCGGTTTCTTGCCAAACATGGATGGCAAGAGGATTACGCCGAAAACCATACCTTGAATGGGCAGGTAATTGAGCGTTTCCATATGTCGCTTGATTTGACGGAGGTCCCCAATGACCGACCCTTATGACCCGGAGGACGAAGGTGCTCAGATGTCTTTTGACGGGCGGATGTCCTATGGGGATTACCTAGGGTTGGAAGCAATCCTGGGCGCGCAAAGGCCCCTCTCGAATGCCCATGACGAGATGCTTTTTATCATCCAGCATCAGACTTCTGAACTTTGGATGCGACTTGCCGTCCATGAACTGACTGCGGCGCGATCCGCGCTTGAGGGCCCCGACCTGCGGCCTGCATTCAAGATGCTGGCGCGCGTAGCTCGAATTCTTGAACAGCTCAACAACGCATGGGATGTACTGCGCACGATGACGCCCAGCGACTATACCACTTTCCGCGAGGCGCTTGGTCAGTCTTCCGGGTTTCAATCTCATCAGTACCGCCAGATCGAGTTCATTCTGGGCAATCGCAACACCGCAATGATGCGCCCACATGCGCATCGACCTGCCGTGACAAAAATATTGCAAACGGAACTTGAGCACCGCTCGATCTACGATGTGTCACTGGCCGCTCTGAACAAGATAGTTGCACTGCCCGCCGACGTATTGACCCGTGATCTGTCCCGCCCCCACACTCCCAACCAGGCCGTCGCAGACGCATGGTCACAAATCTACCGCGATCCGAAAACGCACTGGGAACTCTACGAACTGGCCGAAAAACTCATCGACCTCGAGGACTATTTCCGGCGATGGCGGTTCAATCACGTCACAACCGTTGAGCGCGTGATTGGCTTCAAGCGCGGCACCGGCGGCACCGGAGGCGTGAGTTACCTCAAGCGGATGCTCGAAGTGGAACTGTTTCCCGAATTGTGGCACCTGCGCACCGCACTTTGACAGCAGTTTATGTTTGAGGCCGCCAGACAACTTCAACATTTTTGTTTATCCGAAATTGCACCAGTGGGCCTGTCGAATTTAGAGACGGAAGATTCCACCGGGGGCCTTACAACACAGAATTGCAGAACTTATCAGACGGCCACCGCATGCCGCGTGGTATTCGCGACGAGATAAGCGTCAAAGACCGACGCAACCACACGTACAACCGGCGCGCCTTTCTTCGTCACCGATATGCGCCCGCCTTGACGTGCTATCAGACCGTCCGCTTCCAATGTGACCAGGTCGGGCTCAAGCTCACGGTGCCAATCCTTCGAAACGCCACTGCGCAGCGCTGCTTCGACAAGATCAATCTCGCCACAGCACATCAGTCTTTCGATGACATAACCACGCAGACTGTCGTCCTGTGTGAAAGCGACGCCTTTTCCGACTGGCAGCTCGCCAGCGTCTACTGCTCGCGCCCATGCGCCCGTTTCTGAAAAGTTCTGCACGTAGCCCGACGGCGTGCGACCGATGGACGTTGATCCGACGCCAAGTATCGTCTCCACCTTGTCCGTCGTATAGCCTTGGAAGTTGCGGCGAAGGTTGCCTGACCAAGCGGCCTTGGCCATGGAATCCGAAGGGAGCGCAAAATGGTCAAGCCCGATGGGAACATAGCCTGCCTCTGTCAAAGCCTGACCCGCTGATAGTGATTGCGCAAGCCGCTCATCCACGCTTGGCAGCGCGGCTTCATCAATAAGCCTCTGCTTCTTGGCCATCCACGGCACGTGCGCATACCCAAAAAGCGCCATCCGGTCGGGCCGCATTTCAACACAAAGGCGGATCGTCTCGAGGAGCGTGTCGACCGTTTGATAAGGCAGACCATAGATCAAATCAAAATTGATCCCGGAAACACCGGCAGCACGCAGACCTTCGACAGACCGTCGGACCATATTTGGCGGCTGTATGCGGTTGATCGCCTCCTGAACTCTTGGATCAAATTCCTGCACCCCAAAACTCGCACGGGTGAAGGCCAGTTGACCGATCCGGTCAATCATTTCGTCGGTAAGCGTTCGGGGATCGCTTTCAATCGCCAGTTCCGCATCTGACGTGACGTGGAAGTTCGCCCGCACAGCGTCCATAACGCGCTCAAGGTCGTCCGGCACCAGGGACGTAGGTGTCCCACCACCCCAATGCAGATGCGAGATCTCCATTCGGCCTGGCAAATGCGCTGACAAGAGGTCGATCTCGCGGGTCAGCGTCTGTGCATATTGGGCAACAGGTGCATCCCGTTTGGCGAGTTTCATGTTGCATCCACAATACCAGCAAAGCTCGCGACAGAACGGGACGTGCAGATAGATGGAAACTGGCGCACTTGGCGATAGTTCTGAAAGCCAATGCGCATACTCTTTTGAACCAACCGCCTGCGAAAAATGCGGTGCGGTGGGATAGCTCGTGTAACGCGGCACATTGCGGCTCATGTAAGTTCTCAGCGTATCAGTCATTGTTGTCCCAATCTGTTCAACCGACATAGCGGCATCCCGTAGACTGCGCCGCCAATCGTGAACGACAAGTGCTTTCTCCAGCCCCTACCCAGAACCACTATTATCGCTCATCAGCTTTCATGGTCTTAGCAAGGCGGTTCGTTGTCGTTGATCCAGATCACACACTGTCCCGGTAACGGAGGTCAATTCACCAAACCAGTGTTTGCTTCGTCTGAGGGGTGAGGCAAGCGCGCACATAGGGGCCTAGGTCATATCCAAAGACCGAAAAAACACCTGAAATGGTCGCGTCAACCACCTTTTAATCACCTGTCTTATTTAGAGGTTTTGGTGGTACCACCTCCCCGGCTCGAACGGGGGACCTCCTGATCCACAATCAGGCGCTCTAACCTACTGAGCTAAGGCGGCACTCTTTAGTTTTCAACAACTTAGCGACTTCAGGTAGTAGCCTTAGTCGCAAGTTAGTCACAAAAACGTCTTATGTCATCGGGATTTATCACGCCGACATAGGCGGTTCAAGTCCAGTTTGGAGACATAATCATTTCAGCCGATTACGCAACCACCCATATTTCGGGGGGGGTCGGTGATCAGCACCAGCCGATGTGGTGACCGAACTTCAAACTGGAGCTATTGAATGACGTATGAATGGGTTTCAATTGTTGGTTTGACTATGCTTGTCTGCGGATTTGTGCTTCAATTCGTCGCCACTTGGATGAGCTAATAGCTGTTTCATCCCCTCCACAAAAGCATATACTGTCGTCATAGCCGGTCGGCAATTCCGGCCGCTTGAAGGCGCGGACATTTACCAGATCGCCAAGAACTGTCGGACAAGTGTTGAGATGATCGAGAAGCACTACGCAGTGCATCTGAAGAACAACCTCGACGCCGCTGCCATCAACGTTCGCCGTCCACGAAAGTCAAACAATCAGATGGGATGACCAGTCGGTTGTCCCCATTTCTTTTCTTTAAAGTCTTATGAGTATTAATTTCTGAATATTCTTCTATGTGTATTCTTAGTGTCGGATATTTTGACAGCTAGTCGTCCAAATTGCCGACATCTAGATGTCCAATATTTTGACATCTGAATTTGGCTAACACTGCTTCAACACCTTGGCTTTGAGGTTCAATTCGTAAAGATTGGCACGCCCTTGGCCAAGTCGCTTGATCTTGATGAAGCCTTTCTTTTCGAGTTCTTTCACATACGTGTTCACGCTCTGTCGAGAGATGCCAATGTCCTTTGCAAGGGCAGAGTTGGCGCCACTCGGAGAGAGCGGCGCTTCGGTTAAGTTTGAAATTGTCTCGTTTGTAAAGGTGACGTTCCTGATTGAAATGATTGTGGACGGAAGAACGAACGGCAGCGAATTTCTGCAAACATCGCATTTGCCTG